>NZ_CANMOO010000002.1 GCF_947499585.1 uncultured Allomuricauda sp.
AAAAAATAAACCCTAAAAAAGGCCCATATTCCCCTCTTTTTCAACCCAGCCTTATCAGCTAAGCGGGTGCAAATATAAACACCTTATTTTTCCTCCGCAAGTAGTTTTCATCTATTTTTCTTTAAAAAAATAAATAAAATTGTAAACCACTGTTTTTCAGGTTCAAATTATTTTGATGTTGTGATAATTTTAAGAAAAGAAATTCCATACCAATCCAAAACGAATAACAAAGTCTCGAAAAGGATAGTTTGGCGCCGAATAAAAGTTAGGTTCGGAGAAGGAAGAATTAAAATGTTCTGCCTTTAAATATATCCTAGTTTGCCTCACCTTGGCATTGATAAAAAAGTCCAACATGGGAAAGCCTCCAAATTCTTCTCTGTTCTGAATGTAAAACTCTCCCAACAATGGATTATAGGCATTCATATTGTAGGAAGCAAAGTATTTAAAGGTTACCCCCGTTTGCAAGAACATTGCCTTTTTGAACGCGTCTGTTGAGAAGTAAAGTGTATTCCTTGTCACCAGCTGCGGCACATTAAGCACTTGTTTGTCTTGGGTAACATCTTGATAGAGAACTGTATTGTTGAGAGCCCAATTTCTCCACTTAAATTCTTTGGTATATTTTACGCGCAAATGATTTACCGTTGTGGCCTCCTGAAACGGCTTTACAAAAGCTGTCTCTTGAGCACTATCAATCTGTTCTTGTGTTGCAATGGACTCGAAGTAAGTATAATTATCAATGGCGCTATATTCAGCTTCCAATGAGCCTAACTTTTTTGAATCAAAACCAAATCCGATACTCTGTGTTTGAATGTTTTCAAAAACAGCTGTATTCTGCCAATTAAAATTTTGATAATCGCTTTGATACAATAAAAAATTAAAGTTGGGCATTCGGGAGGAGGCATTAATAAAACCAGAAAATTGATTATTATCATTTATTTGATACGCCACCGACGCATTGAATGCGTTCCCCGTTAGCTCCCCAGAAACACTGTAATTGATATCTCCTTCTAGAAACAAGCGACCAAACTTTTTAGAATAACCACCCCCAATAGCAATTTCTTCTCCTTCTAATTGGTTTTGAATTGTACCTGCCTCGGTCACCAAAATGCTATTAAAAAAATAGCTGTAATTGTAAAGGCTAACACTACCCGTTACATTGCCCAAAGTCTTGTTTGAAAATTTTGTGGACACTTTATTGAACATTGTTTTTAGACGAGCCTTATCTTCTATAGGAGTTACAAACGGGTCTAGGCCAAAAGCATCTGTTTGGGATGACTGAATAAACTCGTAAAGCTTAGTTTCATAATTAAATTCATGACCAATTGTAAGTGTTGTAGGTTCGTTATCTGTAGAATCTCTTTTTATGTTCAATAGTTTTAATTGATGGTCCAAAAAGTATCGCTTACCCAATACTCGGTTATTTGCATCTTGATACTGAACATCAATTCGTGACCTATCTGTAAAATCACCTTCTGGATCATTCTCAAATTGTTCCCTATTAAGTAATCCTCCATTTTCTTCGGTGTCAATTTCCTGGGCGGCTATGTGTCCTCTTAAATTATAGTTATCCTTTTTGTTGCTATAATTGAACGTTGTTCTGAAATTTCCTGACTGAGCTTGATCAAAACGGTATTTCCCCAAAGACCTAAATCCTTTGTAAGCCAATGAAAAATTAAATCTTTCAGACAGATTGAACGTCAGTAAAGCATCTAATAGTTGTCCCTGCTCCAAAGTAGTTTTAAACATAAGTTCTGTCATTGGGGTTGCAACATTATAATAATCTATATCTCTTGTTTCAAAATAATTAAAGTGTTTTGCAATCGCCCCCATATGCGGATAGAACGAATTATTGGAAAAAGTTCTTCCAAGAGTGTTATAAGGTTGGCCAATATTGGAAAAAGGCATCAACTCAAAATCATCCTTTCTTAAAAAATTGTATTTGTATTCTTTTAAAATGGTCAAGGTAGTATCCAAAGTAATAGTATCCCTTGCGTAAGAAATAATCTTGTAATCGGTAATAGAAACTGTTCTAGCTTCCTCCTCCTCTTCTTCTTTTTGTTTTATGAATCTGGGCTTTCCTTTAGTTATAGAGTCTGTTTTCTCTAATGGGGGTAAGGAGTCTTGTTGTGCAAAAAGTAATTGACCCAGAAAAAAGAGTAGGGCAAAAAATAAAAATCTCATTCCATGTTATTCGTCAAGCAAAGGTATATGTTTTGTTTCTAAAGAAATGTGAAAGTTTGAAGCTTAAAAGTTCTCGTCAAAACACTTTCTTAACAAAAAAGAGAATTCATTGGCAAAAAGCTTCAAGGGTTTTAAGTTTGATTTTTCTGCTTTAAATTTCATTCTTTATTTTAGAGCACCAAATGTTTGTCTGTATAGAAAATGCTCAAACACATTTATAAATACCCAAATGAAGCGGGCACAGATGAAGCTGGAAGAGGCTGTTTGGCCGGACCGGTCACGGCAGGGGCAATAATTCTGCCCAAAGGTTTCTCAAACAAAATATTAAACGACTCCAAGCAATTGTCAGAATCAAAAAGGGAGTTTTTAAGGCCTATCCTTGAAAAAGAAGCAGTCGCATTTTCGGTGTGTCATGTTTTTGAAAATGAAATAGACAGTATCAATATCCTGAACGCATCTATCTTGGCAATGCATCGTGCTTTGGACACATTGGCACAGGTTCCAAGTTTTATTATTGTTGATGGCAACCGATTTAAACCCTATCCATCTGTTGGACATGAGTGCATTATTAAAGGGGATGGTAAATTTATGAGCATTGCAGCAGCATCTATATTGGCCAAGACTTATAGGGATGAATACATGGCAAGGATACACGAAGAATTTCCTATGTACAATTGGAAAAAAAACAAAGGATACCCTACAAAAGAGCACAGGGAAGCCATTAGAAAACATGGACTTACCAAATATCACAGAAAAAGCTTTAGACAACTTCCAGAACAGTTAACACTGGATATTTAAAAATCATAAATTTGTTGGAAACTTTGAAAATGAAATCCAAGGTATTGCTGCCCATACTCATCCTTTTCTTCATTTCTTGCCAGACCGAGGTAAAAATTACAGATTCACCATTAAGGTACTTACCGTCAAATTCTGCACTAATTGTAAAAATTAATAATTTATCCAATTTCAAGAGCGAGCTTAAAAACAATGCTTTCCTTGAAAAAACAAACAATTTTCCAATCCATGAGAAGATTCTTAAAAAGACAGGTGGATTAGAGCATGTTAATACCAAAACCACTTGCGTTTTGGCTTTTTATGAAATTGGTAAAGAGAATTACGAATTTGTTCTTGTTTCCGATAGAAATGCTGATTTTTTTGATTTGGAAAACATAACCGACAAGACCGTTGAGACACTTACTTACCAAAACAAAAACATAACCAAATATACTATTGAGGACTATGAAGTCTATAGCATGATAGTCGACAATACCATTATTGTAGGCTCTTCACTTATGCTTATGGAAAATATGGCTCGTTCCAATAGTTCAAAGGTCAACCCTACATTGAAAAGGCTGTATGATACCGCTGGACCTACTAAATCAGCAACTTTATTCTTTAATTTAAATGAGCCATCTTCTATACTGTCCTCACAACTAAAGGAAAATCATGATGGTGTAAAATCTTTTTCAGATTGGGTCTCCGTAGATTTTTCAGCCAATTCTGATAATTTTAGTTTTAATGGAGTTGCCGTTGCAACAGACTCTACCAAAAATTTCATCAATTTATTTAAAGGGACAACTCCGTTAACCAATAAAACACCTCTCTTTGCCCCATTAAATGCACAGGCCGTGCTTTCCTATACCTTTGATGACTATCAGGTTTTTGCTAAAAACCAAAACGTCTACTTAGATAGAATAAAACCAATTGATACCCTTTTTAATACTGTTGAAGAAGTTGGTGTCATCTATTTAAACAACAAAAAAGTTGCATTGCTTAACTCCTTTGGAACTGAAAGTTTATCCGAATTCTTAAATGCCGATAAAACCTCATCTTCTACCTATCAAGGAAGTGAAATTTTGGTTTTAAAGCATAAGGACTTGTTATCGGAAGGATTTGCTCCTTTATTGAAAGGTTTTGCATCTAATTTTTGTACGATTCTTGAAAACACTTTTGTTTTTGCAGAAAGTAAAGAACCCTTACAAACCGTAATAAGTAATTATAGGAACGCAACATCGTTTAGCAATGCTCCTATCTATAAAACTGCGAAAGCTACGCTGGCCAATGAGTCCAGTATTTTATTTGTTTCCAATTCCTCAGGAATAGACTTCTTTGCTGAGGAAGAGTTTACCCCTAAACTTTTCAACCCAATCAAGAAAGGGGATTTCTCAGACCATACTTTTGCAGCCCAAGTGGTAGCGGATACCGATTTTGCCCATATCAACTTCCTAATCTCCAAAATTGAAAAAACAGTAAAAAGTAATACCGTAACACCTTTGTTTACTTTGGAGTTGGATACAGATTTGGCAATTGATCCTCAGTTTGTGAAAAATCATAGAACCAACAAGCAAGAAATTGTAGTTCAAGACCAAAACAACTTTTTGTATCTAATTTCAACTGACGGGAAGGTGCTTTGGAAAAAACAATTGGATGGAAGAATACAAGGCCCTATACAACAGGTTGATATCTACAAAAATGGTCGTTTGCAGTTGGCTTTCTGCACTAACAATCAATTTTTGATCATAGACCGAAACGGAGATGAAGTACCTCCCTTTAATAAAACATTTGAAGGCGGAAATTTAAATCCTTTAGCGGTATTCGATTATGAAGGAAAAAAGGATTATCGCTTTATAATTACCCAGGGTGAAAAGGTCTTTATGTACAATAACAAGGCTCAGGTAGTTAATGGATTCACCTATACCAAAGCACAGAGTGCCATTTTAAAGGCTCCAAAACACTTTAGGGTTTCCAACAAGGATTATTTGATATTTCAATTAGAAGATAAAAGCTTTAAAATTCTACATAGATCCGGTGGTGACCGTATTAAGGTGACTCAAAAAATTGACTTTTCAGACAATGAAGTCTTTTTGTATAAAGACAAGTTTTCCACTACAAATAAAAAAGGTGTGCTTCATCAGGTTGACACCAAAGGAAAACTTACCAGCACTAATTTTAATCTTAACAAAGATCATGGAATGTACGCCACCAGTAATACTTTGGTCTTTATGGATGATAATGTTCTAAGTATAAGAGGCAAGAAAGTGGATTTGGATTTAGGTGTCTACACAAAACCCAAAATCTTTTATATCTACGACAAAATCTACGTAAGTGTAACAGATATTCAAAATCAAAAAATATACATGTTCGATAGCCAAGCCAAACCCATTCCTAATTTCCCTGTTTTTGGAAACTCTTTAATAGATTTGGTAGACATGGACAATGACAAAAAGCTAGAATTAGTGGCTAAGGATCAAGAGAATTCTCTAATTCTCTACAAGATGAATTAACAGCACCTTTACTGCAGCTTATACATTAGTTTAAACAGAATATACATATTGCGTACTTCTATGAAGTCCTTTTTGTAGATTCAAAGACATTATTTTTACCTTAACGAACACATAATCAAAACACTACATAAATGAAAACCTCTTTTGTAAGCAAAATCCTATTGATTTTTGCTATGGCATTCAGTATGAACAGTAATGCTCAATTCTTTAAAAAACTGGCAAAAAAAGCTGAAAAAGCCGCAGAACGTACGGTGGAACGCCGTGTGGAAAACGAAACTTCCAAAAAAACAGATCAAGCCTTAGATAGCATACTAGAACCGGGCTCGGGCGGAAAACAAGCCCCAAAAGCACCCGAAAATACAGGTAATGGTGATCAAGGCAATTCAGGAAACAGCAACCAAGGCTCCTCTAGTCCAGAAACTTCTGGAACCAGTGGCCCAAAAACCATTCAGGTATACAGCAAATTTGACTACGTTCCAGGAGATAAGTTGATGTTCTATGATGATTTCGCTTTTGATTTTGTTGGTGACTTTCCATCTAAATGGAACACCAATGGCGGTGGTGAAGTAGTTACACTAGGAGATTCTCCAGAAAAATGGCTGGAATTAATTTCAGGATATGCGCTTTATTACATTCCAGATGTGCCCCAACTCCCAGAAGAATACACCATTGAATTTGATTTAATGGCTGTTGGAATTGATAACAAAACCTCATCCAATGCTATTCTTCGAGTAGATTTAAGCAACGATGATAAGTTTAAAGACGGTAGTAATTTTGTTCATGCACAGATTTCCGCTTGCCAATACGCACCAATAGGAATTACTATGTCCAATCGTATTAACAATAAGAGAGAAATTTACAGTGTGGTAAAAGCCGACCTTAGGGATGAGTTTCAAGGCAGTCCTCATATTTCCATTGCCGTAAACAAACAACGCTTTCGGTTATGGGTAAATGAGGAAAAACACATAGACATCCCTCGCATTGTACCAACTGGAGCTGCACTTACAACACTTAAGTTTCATAAAAACGGTTTCAGGGATGGTATAGAGCGTTTATTTATTAGCAATTTAAAAGTGGCTGAGGGTGGTGTTGATTTACGAAGAAAACTTATCTCAGAAGGTAAGATATCTACTAACGGAATTCTTTTCGATGTAGGTTCGGCCAACATACAACCGCAATCCATGGGAATTATTAGACAAATCTCACAGGTATTACAACAAGAAACTTCAATGAACCTTAAAATAGTTGGGCACACAGATGCCGATGGTAGCAACGAAAGTAATTTATCTCTCTCGCAAAAGCGTGCCGAAGCAGTTAAAAATGCATTGGTTTCCATCTATGGAATCCAACCCGATAGATTAATTTCTGAAGGAAAAGGAGAATCTGAGCCTTTAGCAGATAATGACACCACAGATGGAAAAGCACAAAATAGAAGGGTCGAATTCATAAAACAATAACCATGAAAAAAGTATTAATATCCGCAGTAATTTGTTTTCTTTCAACACAAATTGGAACTGCTCAATCTGAATGCAGTAAATACTATCCACTTGAAGACGGGGCATCCTTCCAATACACCAGTTACAATGGAAAAGGAAAACTTCAAGGAAAAACAGATTATACCGTAACAAATGTTTCAGATTCTGGAGGAAAGACCTCTGCAACAATGGAAATGAAATACCAGGACCATAAAGGCAAAGAAGTTATGTCATCCGAGTATGGCTTTACTTGCGAAGGTGATGTAGTTAAGATCGACTTCCAATCTTTAATGAACCAGCAAATGATGCAGCAATTTGCCGCGGTGGAAATTGATGTTACAGGCACGGACATTGAATTGCCCAACAATTTAACCGTAGGTCAAGAATTAGCAGATGCAAATGTGAAAATAGCTGCTGATATGGGTGGTATGACCATGAATATGAATGTGGAAACCATCAATAGGAAGGTTGAGAAAAAAGAGAAAGTATCTTCTCCTGTGGGTGATTTTGATTGTTATGTTATTTACAGTGAAAACAAAACTAAAATGGCAATGATGGGCAATAAGGTCTTTCCGTCCAGAATTTGGCTTGCTGAAGGTATTGGCATGGTAAAGCAAGAAAGTTATAATCAAAAAGGGAAATTAACCAACAGCATGGTCTTGACCAAGCTTGAAAAGTAAATCATACTTTTATATATTAAAAAACCGAGGCTTATACCTCGGTTTTTTGTTTTATCAGTTCTGCTTTAAAGAGTATTTTAAAATGCTGAAGTAGCTTTTGTTTTACCTCTTCTGTGTCTACTTCCTTTTTTCCCAATTCAACGTTTAAAGAAGTTACGGCCTTGTCTTTTATTCCGCAGGGAATCATTAAATCAAAATAACCTAAATCTGTATTTATATTTAATGCAAAGCCATGCATGGTTACCCATCTACTGGCTCGAACGCCCATAGCACAAATTTTTCGAGCAAATGGGGTTCCCACATCTAACCATACTCCTGTCTCACCTTCAGAACGCTCGGCTTTCAAGCCATAATCCGCTAAGGTTAAAATTACCATTTCTTCTAAAAAACGGAGGTATTTATGAATATCTGTAAAGAAATTATCCAAATCCAATATAGGATAACCCACTATTTGTCCAGGGCCATGATAAGTAATATCTCCTCCTCTATTGATCTTATAAAAAGTAGCTTCTTTTTCCTTAAGTTGAGCTTCATTAACTAAAAGGTTATTAATATCTCCACTTTTGCCCAAAGTATAGACATGCGGATGCTCTACGTAAAGAAAATAGTTAGGAGTTTCAAGATTGGCCTGCTCTCTTCTATTTTTGATTTTTAAATCAACTATTCCTTTAAAAAGGGCTTCTTGATAGTCCCAAGTTTCCTTGTAATCCTTTGAGCCTAAATCTTGCAGGATAACTTTTTTGTTCATCCCGCAAAGATACAAAGACCTGTGACTGAAAACTAGTTTTCCAACTCTACCTCAAGGTCCAATGCTGCAGGGTTTTTCATAAGATCCATGAACCCAACTTCATAGAACATAGTTTTACCATCAGCACTAAATGTAGCACCTTCAACATTGGTAGATTTTACTTTCCTTGGAAAATGGTATTTAAGGGTGTAAGTAGAACCTGAAAGAAACATTTCTGCACCTTGCAGACTGTCTAACCCCTGTTGAAACAACTCTTCGTCAATAATCTTGGCTTTTCTTGAAAATGAATTCTTTGAAAAAGCATATTGCACCTCGGTAGTTGGGTCTTGCATGCCCATTGGAGTTGGCTTTCCTTCTCCACTATTTGGCCCAAGGGCACTCGCACCTTGAAAAGCGTTAAATGCATCATTAACTTCACTCACATTCTTGAACTCGCTGAATAAGTCAAATTTCATCAACTTCTCCTCTGGATTCATGACCATATGCATGTTGAAAGGTTCCAAACGCTTCAATTTGACCTGTTCTTCCGGTGGTAAAGCTGCTATGCTATCTTTTTTCTCTTCCAACATGTCCCTAAAAGAAATCAAGGAATCAATGGCTTTTTCATTGCTCTTCATCATTTCTTCTCCTGCCATTTCCATGAGTTCAGACCCATCAAAATTGATTGATAGTTTTCCTGAACCATCTTCCTGTAAAAATATTTCTTCTGTAAAATTGCATGACGAGATTAGGACAATTGCCAATGCCCATAACATGATTTGGATTTTTTTCATGTGGTTACTTTTAGTTCGTATTATTTAGTATGACAAGTGCTCCAATAATGCCTGGCACCCATCCACAAAGTGTTAAAAGTAATACAATAACAAAAGAACCGCAACCTTTTCCGATGACCGACAAAGGGGGAAAAATGATAGCCAATAAAACTCTCCAAAAACTCATTGATTTGATTTTGATTGATGATACTTATAGGTATCCAATTTGCTGGATTTGTTACACAAAACCATTAAATTTAACCACTTTACAAAAGTAACATGCGGATTTTCATATTCCTTTTTATTCTTCTAAACGCTTTTACCGGGCTAGGACAATACCATTTCTCCGGGCAAGTATCAAAGGAAAACGAAGGCAGAACAGTATATCTATCATTGATAGAAGATTACAGGAAATCTTCTCGAATCTATTTAGATCAAATTATCCAAAAAACTTTAGTGGATTCCTTAGGTTATTTTCAATTTGAAGGAAATAATCTTTTAGACAGCAATCGAGTATACCAGCTCCATTTGGATGGATGTTCGGATGAATTAAAGACCAACCATTTTTTAGGACAGTGCGATAGTAGCGAAAGTGTGCTTTTTATTGCCAAAAATAAAGATACTCTTCAATTTCCCACATCATTTGAAAATCAGGCGTTATGTACCATTGCTTCAACCAACTCTAAATCATCTGTTTTTTTGGACATAGATGCCCTAAAAGAAGAAATGATATTCGAATTCATGGATTACACTAGTGAATCAAGTACTTCCCTCAATTCAAAAAAATGGTTTAAAATATTACAGGACTTTGCAGAAGGGTCAGATGAGCCTTTGGCTGAATTATACATCTACGATTTTTTATCAGACAGAAAAAATGAGACTCATGCATACTATATGACCGATGTAAAACTCAATGGTTACTATGATGAACTGTTGACAAGGTTAATAGAGAAATACCCCAACACCCCTTTTACATTACAATATGAAAATGAGCTAAAAGGAGATAGAGTAATACAGAACCAAACAGATACAGCATCAACTGAAAGCTATTGGAAGTATCTTTTATTTGGCGGAGTACTTTTTTTGATTTTACAAGTTGCCTATTTCAATTTTAAAAGGCGAAAACGTGAGAAAAAGAAGAATCCCTTTGATATGCTTACCGTTCAAGAAAGAAATATTATGGTCAAAATTTCTGAAGGGAAATCCAATAAAGAAATTGCTTCAGAGCTATTTATTAGTTTAAGTACGGTAAAAACACATATCAACAATCTTTATAAAAAACTTGGTGTTTCTTCACGAGATGAGATTAGGTCAATCCTCTAATTTCATAAAATCCACCTAGGGTCTAGTCCTAATTTCCATCTGCGAAAAGCCTGACTACCTATTGATTTTATTGAATTTTCGGTTCTAAACTTTAAACCGAGAATTATGAAATCAATTTTAGTAACGGTATTATTTATTAGTTCCTCTCTTATTTTCTCCCAAGAATTTAACAAGGAAATCACATTGGAAAATGGCAAAAAATTCTTGCTTGGTAAAATTAATCTGGATGGCCTAAATTCGGAACCTTATCAAGTTTGGTTCCAACAAGGCCATGAGTCTTATGACGTTGATGAAACTTTGATCAAGGTCATTAAAAAACCGCTAAAGCGTCATCAAATTAAGTTGTTCCTAGGCACATGGTGCGGTGACAGCAAGAGAGAAGTCCCTAGAATCATTAAGATTTTAGAAACTGCCAACTTCCCAATGAACAAATTGGAAATTGTTGCTCTTGATCGTAGAAAGGGATTTGTCAAGACCAGCCCGACGGGTGAAGAAAAAGGACTAAACATTATAAAAGTGCCTACAATAGTCTTCTTTAAGGATGGTAAAGAAATTAACAGAATAGTGGAAACTCCCATTGAATCTTTAGAGGAAGACATGGCACAAATTGTAAGCGGGAAACCATACACCCCTAATTATGCCACATTAAGCAAGAGCAAGTAAGGAATTAAAGCGCAAAAGTGTAATTTTGCGCTTTAATTTTTTATAAACTATGCAACTATCGGAACAGGAAATCGTTCGAAGGGAAAAATTATCTAAGCTCAGGGAAATGGGAATTAACCCCTACCCTGCTGCCCTATATCCAGTTGATGCTACTTCCAAGAGTATCAAAAGTGATTTTGAAGAAGGTAAACAGGTGGTGATTTCCGGTAGATTAATGTCCAGAAGAATTCAGGGTAAAGCTTCTTTTGCTGAATTGCAAGATAGTGAAGGGCGTATTCAGGTCTACTTTAATAGAGACGAAATCTGTGTTGGGGAAGACAAGACCCTTTACAATGAAGTTTATAAAAAGTTATTGGACATTGGCGATATTATTGGTGTTGAAGGGGAATTGTTTACCACGCAAGTAGGAGAAAAGACCGTTATGGTCAAAAACTTTAGCTTGTTGAGCAAAGCGCTGAGACCGTTGCCCTTACCTAAAAAAGATGCCGATGGCAATGTATTTGATGAATTCAATGACCCTGAGATGCGTTATCGCCAGCGTTATGTGGATTTGGTGGTAAACCCATCGGTAAAAGAAACTTTCATCAAACGCACAAAAATAACAAACAGTATTCGTGAGTTTTACAATGAAAAAGGATATTTAGAAGTAGAGACTCCTATTTTACAACCCATTCCTGGTGGAGCTGCGGCGCGACCATTTTTAACGCATCACAATGCATTGAATATTCCTTTGTATTTGAGAATTGCCAACGAATTATATCTTAAAAGATTGATTGTGGGTGGTTTTGATGGGGTGTATGAATTTTCCAAAGATTTCAGAAATGAAGGAATGGACCGTACCCACAATCCAGAGTTTACCGTAATGGAGCTATACGTAGCCTACAAAGACTATAACTGGATGATGGATACCACCGAGCAGTTATTGGAAAAAATAGCCATTGATGCTAACGGCAGTACTAAAGTTACTGTTGGGGAAAATGAAATAGAATTCAAAGCGCCTTATGCTCGTGTTCCTATTTTAGAGGCCATTAAAATACATACCGGTTACGATGTAGCTGGCATGAATGAAGTTCAGTTGAGGCAAGTTGCTCAAAAATTGGGATTAGAAGTTGATGAGACCATGGGAGTGGGCAAATTAATAGATGAAATATTTGGAGAAAAATGTGAGCACTATTACGTGCAACCTACCTTTATCATCGACTATCCAAAAGAAATGAGTCCATTGACCAAAGAACACCGCACCAATCCGGCGCTTACCGAGCGTTTTGAACTCATGGTAAACGGTAAAGAGTTGGCGAATGCCTACTCTGAGCTAAACGACCCCATTGATCAGCGCGAACGTTTTGAAGACCAATTAAAGCTTTCTGAAAAAGGAGATGACGAAGCCATGTTCATTGATCAGGATTTTTTGCGTGCTCTTGAATACGGTATGCCTCCTACTTCTGGTATTGGAATAGGAATAGATCGTTTGGTCATGTTAATGACCAACAATTCATCCATACAAGAGGTATTGTTCTTTCCGCAAATGCGTCCGGAGAAAAAAGCCGTGGAGCTTACTGAAGAAGAAAAAATAATCATGGATATTCTTAAACCTATCGGTGAAATGCCATTGGCAGAGCTTAAAGAAAAAGCAGGTCTTAGTGGTAAAAAATGGGATAAGAGCTCTAAGAATTTGGCAAAACTGGGACTCTTTGAAGTTGAAAAAACTGAGACCGGTTTAATTTCCAGAATTAAAAATTAGTACTGCTTTCTTTACAAAAAGAGGAATTAAACGACTTAATTCATTAATTTAAAGGCAAATAACCCGTATTTGTTACTGATGTAAAATATGGTTAAACTGTCCTGTTATGAAAATTAGTGTCTGGTTTTTGACTTTGGCAATTGTCCTTTCGTCCTGCAAAACAAATTCTGAAAATAGTGATTCAAAGGAAACCTCAGTATCTGAAACCAACAAACGGTCGGTCAGAAAAATTGATGTGCATTCACACTATAAGTTTCCTAGGGAATACCTTCCCGCATTACATGAAAAATGGAATATGCAATCGGTTTTAGTGGATGTTTCCATTAAAGACTCAACAGGAATCAATAGAAGTTGGGATTCCTATTTAGCTCATGCCCAAAAACATTCCGATTTGTTTTTTCTCTGCTCTTCGTTAATCGGCGTAGGAATCGATTCTCCTGATTTTGCGGAACAAGCAATCCAACAATTAAAAAGAGAAATCGATTCTGGTGCAAGAATGGTCAAAGTTTGGAAGAACTTTGGAATGGTAACCAAAGACACCTCTGGGCATTTTATTCAAATAGATGATTCCCGCTTGCAACCCATTTGGGATTTTCTGAAGCAAAAAAATATTACAGTAATGGCACATATAGGTGAACCAGAACAAGCCTGGAGACCATTAGATCCTAACAACCCACATTACGGATATTATAAAAACAATCCACAATACCACGCCTATAAATTTCCCGAAATACCTTCTTATGAGACCATTATCAGTGCAAGGGACAAGTGGATTGAAAACAATCCCGATTTAAAAATTCTGTGTGCCCATATAGGAAGTATGTCCCATAGTGTTGATATGGTAAGTGAACGCCTTGATAGATTTTCAAATATGTATGTGGAGCTTGCAGCTCGGTTTGGGGATTTAGCCAATCAAGACTCTAAAAAGGTAAGAGCGTTTTTTGAAAAATATCAAGATAAAATACTATTCGGTTCGGATTATGGCAATTCTGCTCCCGAAAACATGATGTCCCCATACGAACTTAAGGAAGAGGAAATGAATCTTGACCAAAGCTACAATCAATTATGGCGTTATTTAAGCAGTTCTGACTCTTTGGTTATACGCGGACAAAAAACGCAAGGGTTACAACTTTCAAAAGAAATTCTTCACAAAATATATTATAAAAATGCTGTATCTTTTTTAGCATTACGCTGATATGATTTTGCTTCGATTTTATTTAAAAATCAAATTAAAATGAAAAGAGCAATCAATTATAGAAGGGAGCAGTGGAATTGGTAAAGCTACCAGGCAAAACTCCTTTTATTTTATGCAATAGTCCTATCTTGTCATAAGATTCATCATCAAATTTATGGAGGAGGTTTATATCAATGCCCTAGGAGCTTATCTGCCAAACAATCCAATTTCTAATGAAGAAATGGAAGATTATCTTGGAAAAATACATGGTAAAGCAAGTAGGGTCAAGTCCAAAATTCTAAGTCAGAATGGAATTCATAATAGGTTTTATGCTTTGGATAAAAATCAGAAAAGCACTCACTCCAATGCTCAATTAGCTGCAATGGCATGTAAAGCCGCTCTTAAAAAAAGTAGCGTGCTCAATCAAGATTTACAAATGATTTCAGCCGGCACAACCCAAGGTGACCTCCCTGTTCCGGGTTTTGCTAGTTTGGTGCATGCAGAACTTGGCACTACTCATTGCGAGTTAGCCAGTTTTCAGAGTGTTTGCGCAAGCGGAATGATGGCCATTAAAAGTGCCTATTCTCAAATTAAAGCGGATGAAAAAGAAAACGCGCTTTGTGTTGGAAGTGAATTTGCCAGTAGACTCTTTAAGGCATCAAGATTTGAAGGCCAAGAAAAGAAGTCCATCCCCTTCGATACCGATTTTTTAAGATGGATGTTATCTGATGGTGCCGGTGCAATGGTTCTGGAAAATAAACAAAACACAAAAGGGCTTTCCCTAAAGATAGAGTGGATAGATATAAAATCTTACGCAAATGAGAATCCGCTTTGTATGTATGTTGGCGCCATGGGCAAGGATAATTTTGTAAAAGGGTGGCTAGATTATCCTGATTATGAAACTGCTTCAAAAGATGGTGCAATTAATTTGAAACAAAATACCAGGCTTTTAAACAAGGTTATTGAAGTGGGGGTGTCCCACTACTTCAATTTAATTGATCAGGATAAAATAATCACTGAGGAAATTGATTGGTTTTGTTGCCATTACTCATCCCTTTATTTTAAACAACCCATAATAGATCTTTTAAAAAAAGGCGGGGCCAATATTCCTGAAGAAAAATGGTTTAGCAACTTAACCAGTAAAGGCAATACTGGTTCAGCATCAATGTTTATAATGCTTGAAGAATTGATGTACTCCGGTAATTTGAAGGAAGGCGATACCATTATATGTATGGTTCCGGAAAGCGGCAGGTTTATAACTTCTTTCATGAAACTCAAAGTGGTTGGGAATGCAAAAAAAATAGCTCCCAAATATTCAATTAGAAAAGTCGAGGCTCCAGGTCTTAATATAGACAGGAATCCAACATCAGAATGGCTGGTTAGACAGTTGACCCAAATTTGGATTGATTTTGAAAACAAACTATTGGAAATTCCCATTGTTAAGCAGATTCATCAGGGAACTCTTAGTATTGAAAACTACAAATTGCTTTTGTTTGATCTAAGACAACAGGTCATTGATGGTTCTCAATGGATTTCTAGAGCAGCTTCCAATATCGATATTTCTTTATTTGAACTTAGATCTGCTTTTATAAAACATACTGCCACTGAACACAAAGATTTTCAGCTCTTGGAAAAAAACTATGTAGCACTTGGGGAGTCTTTGGAAAAAATTCAGCTTGGAGAGAAAAACATTGGAAGTGCGGCTTTGTCCTCCTTTATGTTTCAGAGAGCAAGTAGTCCAAATCCAATTGATCTATTGGGCGCAATGTTCATTATTGAGGGCATTGGAAAGCGGCTTGCAGGATATTGGGGAAACCTAATTCAGGATCAACTCAAACTTGAAGACAATCAGGTTTCATTTTTAACCTATCATGGTGTAGCAGATGAAAATCATTTTCATCATTTGGAAGAAGCCTTGAACCACCCCTTAATGAATATGGAGCTGGCAAGGCAAATTGCCAAAACAGCAAAAACTACAGCACTATTGTATCATTTGCAGTTAAAAGAACTGGGTAATTATTAATTTACAGCTATGGATAATCAATTTGACATAAAAAATCATGATACCAGAGACCCCAACCCTTGGTTGGCAATGTATCTGGACAGTAGTATCCCGATTAATATTTTGACCAAGCAGGCCTTAATGCGCGATAACAACAGTAAATCCACTAGGTATCTGCTTCCTTTTATCAAGTTTTGGTCAAAAATTTCAATGTTCTTTATTCATATTTTTAAGTTTTTCTTTCCAAAATTCTTTAATTCTTCCAAGGCCCTCCATAGAATATTGGCGTGGGGATTAAAGCGGTTTGTTAGCCCAGATGCCAATCTATTGATTTTTCGTCATTTTCATGCAGGAAGTGAAATATTGGAATTTGTCGCTAAAAATGTAGATGGGATTCAAGTTACCACAAGTCCATTAAAACCATATGATTTCAATGACGTTAAAGATGATCTTTTCTTAAATCATGATTTAAACCTGTACAATTTTGTAATTAAATTAAACAGTGAATTGAAAGAAAAAGGATTGGTACTACAAAAGCAGGATACATTAAATCTAAGTATGGTTTCTGAAAATCAATTTAAGCATATTGAATTTCCAAAGAAATGGACAAACGTCCTTGATTTAAGATCTGCCATAGAATTGTTTACCCCCTTTTACCAACTTTTTCTCACTGCAAATGATTTTGTAAGAGCTTCAAATTCCTTACAGTTAGACGAGACCGTTGCAATTTATACCACCCAAATATTGGGAACACCTGGACATTTAGGATTGGTTAACAACAAGCACCCCATGGTCCCTACATCAACTTATACTGCTGCGTATCGACTTGTGCTTCATGGGCTTGCCACTGAAACTTTGCATGAGATATTGGTAAATATCAAGCTAGGTCGCTCCAAAGATGGCATAGTAACTCCTACAGCAGTGTAAACAGTAAATCCTGTGAATTGACTCTCGAAAAACAGATTTGCTAATTAGATAATATCAAAACAAAAGCACTGAAGCATTCTCTCTGATTATCCGTAAGGCCTTGGACATTTGGCTCTCTACAGTTTTGATAGAAATACCCATATCCTCAGCAATTTCCCTATACTTTCTGCGCTCCAACTTATTCATGATAAAAATCTCTTTGCATTTTGGGGGTAACTTATCAATGAGTTCTTCCAGTTTGTTGTAGCTAGCTCTTATAAGATCATCATCTTCCTTAAGTTCAAAATAGCTGTCGTAAATCGTCTCCCATCGAATTCTATCTAAAAGATCTGGTTTCTTTTTGTCTTTTCTTAGTTGAAGTAAAAATTGATTATGACATGATTTAAAGAGATATGCCTTAAGCGATTCTCGGATGGTTATCTGATGTTTCTTTTCCCAAATCTTAATCATTGTCTCTTGAACAATATCCTTGGAAAGGCTTCTATTACCGCTTAGTTTAAAGATATAATTACACAGCCAATCATAGTATTCATTGAACAAATACTCATAGGCAGATACGTCACCTTTCTTTAAATTTTCTACAAGTATTTTTTCGTTCATCATAAAAAAATATAGGCTAAAGTATAAAATTTATAAAAAAAGTAGGGGTTTTTTGTCAAATTCGTATCATAGAGATGTAAGACTATCAAAAATGCAAGATTTAATTGAGAAATTTTTAAACCGAACTATTTCCGCTAACGAAAGAAAGCGATTAAAAAAGTGGGTGCTGGCCAACAAGGAAAACCTAAATACTTTTAAAAAAGAGATAAAAAATAGGTCGGAAAATAATTTACACCATCACTTTGATGGAAAAGATGCTTTTAAAGAATTCATGATTGCTGTGGATAAAGGTAGGGTCATAAGAAGAAAAAAACTTCACTTGGTTCGTTATGCAGCTCTTTTTATAGGCCTCTTAGCTACTGCTAGTTTTATATATGTCTCCCAGTTTAACAATAAAGGTAATTCTGAATCAACGCTGGTAAACAGTCTATCCAATCAAATAGTAATTACGCTTGCAGATGGAACGAAACAAGTAATAGCGGCGGATAACAGAAAAGTACTTACTGACAAGAAAGGCAATGTTATAGCAGAAAAAGAATCAACCGGGTTGGATTTTAGTCAAATAGCAAATCCATCTGATGATAATATAGTTTTCAACGAAGTTTATATCCCTTATGGTCAAAAATTCAGGATAACACTTTCTGACGGTACAAAGGTTTGGTTAAATTCAGGATCTAGACTGCGGTTTCCAAAAAACTTAAATACATCTGCCCAAAATCGCATGGTTTATTTAGAAGGCGAAGCCTATTTTGATGTTACCAAAGATGAAAAAAGGCCTTTTATTGTTAATGCAGAAAACGTGGACATCAAAGTTCTGGGAACACAATTCAACGTATCCGCTTATAAATCTGATGGTGAAATCTCTACTACCTTGGTAGAGGGTTCTGTAAATGTTTATGAGAACTCTAACCCTGATACAAAAATTCATCTTAGCCCCAGCTATCAAGCTGCATTTATAAAACAGAACGGCACTTTGACCAAACAAAAGGTTGATGTACGTACTTATACCAGTTGGATGGAAAACAGATTGATCATAGACAATTTATCTTTTGAACAAATCCTGCGCAAATTGGAAAGAGCTCACAATGTTTCAATTGTCAACAAGGTTGAAAGCTTAAATAACGAGATGTTTACAGGAGAATTTGAGAACGAACGCATAGAGACTATTTTAAATACAATAGCTTCCAGTACACCATTTACCTATAAAATAGAGAACAATGTAATCACCATTTTAAAATAGAAAGGGAAGGTGTTGCAGCACCTCCCCCCATATTAGATCGCTAACAAGAATTATCACTAACAATCAAACACTCAAAATTATGAAAAAAAACATGGTTTTCAAGTCACCCTTTTTCTTGGTGGCCTGTACAAAATTGACCTTAAAAATGAAGTTAAGTTTTTTTCTCACTTTATTCATTATTTGTCAGCTTACTGCCAGTGATATTTACTCGCAGAGGAAAGTCCATTTCGAATTTGAAAATGTTCCTTTAAAAGACATTCTTAATGAGATTAAAAAACAATCTGGTTACAATTTCTTCTATAACATGAACGAAATCAATGATACCAAAAAAACCTCATTGACCGCATCAGACGAAAAGATATTCGCAGTTTTGGATAGGCTCTCGAAACAAGAAAAACTGGATTATTCCATAAATGGAAATCAGATTGTACTTAAAAAACAGTCGTTGGATAAAAGCTCCATCTACCCTGTTAATGACCAACAGCAAGTAAGAGGCTCGGTTAAGGACAGTGATGGCAACCCATTGCCCGGGGCAAATGTCTTGGTGAAAGGCACCACAAATGGTTCACAAGCAGACTTTGATGGTAATTTCACTCTAGAAATTGATGACGAAAATGCCATCCTGGTCATCTCCTATCTTGGTTTCAAGACAACTGAAGTCTCACTGAATGGACAGTCTACAGTCGCGATAGTCCTTCTGGAAGACGCTGCCCGATTGGATGATGTGGTTGTAGTAGGGTCCAGAAACCCTAACAGAACAGCAACCGAAACTACCGTTCCAGTGGATGTAATTGATATGGCCACTATTGCCAATCAAGGACCACAGGTTAGTGTAAATGAAATATTGAACTATGTTGCGCCTTCTTTTACCTCACAATCGCAAACAGTATCAGATGGTACAGATCATGTTGACCCCGCTTCACTTCGTGGCTTAGGTCCAGATCAAGTATTGGTGTTGATCAACGGAAAAAGAAGACATAACTCAGCTCTGATAAATGTTAATGGAACTGTTGGTGCAGGAAGTGTAGGAACAGATATGAACGCTATCCCCGTAGCAGCCATTCAACGTATAGAAGTGCTTAGAGATGGAGCAGCGGCCCAATATGGTTCAGATGCCATTGCCGGAGTCATCAACATTGTGCTTAAAAAATCAACCGGTAAGCTTGATCTTTCATTGACCTCTGGAGCAAATTTTAGTGAAAATAGCAATCAATTTGAAGGAGGAAGTGATGGTGAAAAATTTCAACTAGATGCCAATTTTGGACTTCCGATCGGAGATCGTGGGTATATTAACTTTACCGGTTCCCTTTCCACTAGAGAACCCGCACTAAGAAACAAGGATTACGCAGGTGATATTTTTCAAGGGTTTCATGGAGCAGAGCGTGTTTTTGCCGCTGGTGGAGGAACGGTAGCTGATATGACCTTGCAGGACTATGCCAATGCCGCACAGGGTATTGGGTACCTAGACCAAGGAGTGAAAGATCAAATTGCAGGTCTAAATCTAAATGATGAAACCGATGTTACCACATTTCGTGGTTTGTTAGGTTTTGATGCCGATGAGGCTGAACTTTCTGCCCGCGGACTAACACGAAAAGATTTTAGGTTTAAAGTAGGTACGTCAAGACTAAGAGAAGGGAAATTCTTTGCAAACCTTTCAATCCCAGTTTCAGAAACAACAGAGGTATATGGTTTCGGGGGAATAAGCTATCGTCAAGGATTGGCTTCAGGATTCTATAGAAGACCAGCACAAGGTGATGGTCGTGCCAACACTCCTGCATTCCCGAATGGCTTTTTACCCAGTATTGGGACGGATATTTTAGATCAATCCCTTGCCATCGGAATTAAAGGAAAAGTAAATGAGTGGGATGTGGATTTTTCAAATACCTATGGTAGAAATACATTTGATATTACGGTAGGAAACTCTAGTAATGGAACCTTAGGTGTTGCTACTCCACGTATTTTTGATGCTGGTGGACTAAGCTTTTCACAGAATACAACTAATTTGGATTTTAGCAGGTTCCATGAAGATATTTTTGAAGGATTCAACGTTGCTTTTGGAGCTGAATACAAGGTTGAAAAGTATGAAATTATAGCTGGAGAAGAGTCATCATACACCAGCTTTGATATCAATGGAAATCCTGTAAATAGCGTAACTCCAGACGATCAACTGGTAAGAAACAATTTTACCGGCGCACCATTGGGTGGAGGGTCTCAAGTTTTCCGTGGGTACGACCCTGGTAATGCAACAGAAAAATTCAGGAACAATATCTCCCTTTATGCTGATTTTGAGGCAGACTTTACCGAAAACTGGTTGCTAAGTTTAGCGGGTAGGTATGAAAATTATTCGGACTTTGGGAGCACCTTCAACTACAAACTGGCCACAAGATTAAAGCTCACAGAAAATCTTGCGTTAAGAGCAGCAAGCAGTTCTGGTTTTAGGGCACCATCATTGCACCAACAGTTTTTTAGTAGAACAAGTACGGTATTTGTGGATAATGTGCCTTTTGAACAAGGAACTTTCACCAATGACAGTAGGGCAGCTACACTTATCGGTATTGATAAGTTAAGAGAGGAAACTTCCAATAGTTTTAGCGCAGGGTTAACAGGTAATTTTGGCGACTTTTCAATCACGGTTGATGGATACCTAATTTATATTGACGAC
The DNA here is from genome assembly GCF_947499585.1 of uncultured Allomuricauda sp. Lineage (GTDB taxonomy): Bacteria > Bacteroidota > Bacteroidia > Flavobacteriales > Flavobacteriaceae > Flagellimonas. Next base: position 21,453 of record NZ_CANMOO010000002.1, read on the forward strand.
CGTATTGTGTATAGCGGAAGCTTCGGAAACGGCGGTGATCCTGAACTTACATCAATTTTTGCGTCTGCTGGAGCTACTAGTGCTCGATTCTTTGTAAATGCCATTGACACTAAATCTTCAGGTTTGGATATTGTTCTTTCTCATAAAACAAACTTGGGAGATGCCATATTAAAAAATGATTTAGCGGCCACTTTCAACAAAACAGAAGTTGAAAACATTTTTGTTCCAGAACTCATAGAAAATGCCGGACTAACCGGGTCTTTCTTTGATGGTCAAGAAGAAGCATTTTTAACCCTGGCCCAACCAAGAACAAAATTGAATCTGACCAATCTGGTTTCTTTAAATACCTGGGATTTTCTATTAAGAAATGTATACTTCGGAGAAGTTACCGATCCTGACGATTTTAATGGAGATGCCCGTGTAGATGGTACCACCGTTAGTGATGATGCCATTTATGCTGGAAAATTGATTACCGATCTTACAGTGACAAAAACATTCACTGATAACCTTTCATTAACCATTGGGGCCAATAACCTTTTTGATGTTTACCCAGATGAAAATAGAGAGGGAGGTACCTCAGGAGACCAATTTGTGTATTCAAGAAGAACGTCTCAATTTGGATATAGTGGCCGTTTTCTTTTTGCAAGATTAAGATTGAGTTTATAGTTCTTTATATTTTAATTAGTCAAGTTTAGTTTATCAAAAAAACCTTCCCTAACCGGAAGGTTTCTTTATTTAAAACGAACAGTTTCCCAAAATTACCATTTGTTCTCTTTTTATGGCTTAAATAGCGGATTAGGGTGGTATAATTTTGCTCTGTAAATATGTAAAATCAAATTAAAATGAAAAAAAGAGCATTAATAATAGGAGGTAGTAGCGGAATTGGGAAAGCAACCGCAAAAAATCTTTTGAACGAAGGTGTTGAAGTACACGTAGTAGGTACTAACGATACTAAACTGAATTCTTTTAAAAGTGAAGCCAATGATAATTTGGTGACCCATAAAGTAGATATAACCAACAAAGCTCAAGTAGATGCTTTGCAAAGCGCTATTGAAGGTTGGGACAATCTGGATTATTTGGTCAACGCATCGGGTATTTTTGGCCCAAAGCCATTTTTAGACCATACGGAATCTGATTATGATTCATATTTGGATTTAAACAGAGGTTTCTTTTTCATTACCCAAACTGCCGCTAAAAAAATGGCAGCAACAGAAGGTGGGTCTATCGTTAACGTAGGTTCAATGTGGGCTAAGCAATCCGTGAAAGCCACACCTTCTTCTGCCTATTCAATGCAAAAGGCAGGATTACATAGTTTAACACAACATCTGGCCATGGAATTGGCAGACCATAAAATTCGTGTGAATGCGGTATCACCAGCGGTAGTTGAGACTCCAGTTTATGAGAGTGTATTTGGAGGTAAACAAGAGGCAAATGACGCGCTTCAAAGTTTTCACGCATTCCATCCAATAGGCAGAAATGGTCGTGCAGAAGATGTGGCCAATACTATTTCCTTTTTGCTTTCTGATAAGGCTTCTTGGGTTACTGGTGCTATTTGGGATACTGATGGTGGTGTAATGTCTGGAAGAAATTAAATTTGTCTTTTTGAAAACAATACATTCAAAATATATCATTGTAGGAGCTGGATTATCTGGTTTGACCACAGCTTACGCTCTAATTGAAAACGGTGAAAAGGATTTTATCATTTTAGAAGCTAGAGATCGCATTGGGGGTAGAATCCATACAAAAAATGGTATCGATTTGGGGGCAACTTGGTTTCAAGACCACCATACTAATTTATCTAAATTGCTAGATGATTTGTCCATCAATAAGTTTGAGCAATATAGTAAAGGTAAAAGTGTGCTGGTGTACAATACCATGGCTCCCGCGCACTATTTTGAAAATCAACATAACGGACCATCGGCATATCGAATTGCCGATGGTTCTATTGCTATCATCAACAAACTTGCTAGTGTATTAGTCGATAAAATTCATCTCAATTCAATAGTCACTAACATTGTTGAAGGCCAAGACACTCTTACCTTAGCAACTGAAAATAAAACTTATTCCGCAGAGAAAGTTATCATTACCATACCACCCAAACTGGCATCAGGAATCGATTTTAGCCCAAGGTTACCCGAGAACCTGCTTCAAACAATGAAATCTACCCATACATGGATGAGTAATGCCATTAAAGTGGGTATTCTATTTGATCAACCATTTTGGAAAGAAAAAGACTTTTCAGGCACAGTTATAGGTCAAGTAGGACCCGTTATAGAATTGTATGATCATTGTAACTATCAGGAGAATATCTTTGCTCTCATGGGTTTTGTCAATGAAGGATTAAGGGATACTAAGGCCGAAATAAGAAAAGAAAGGATTTTAAGTTACCTGGAAAAGTATTTGGGTGAAGAGGTTAAAAACTATGCAGCCTATTTTGAAAAGGATTGGTCAAAAGATCGACAAACATCTTGTAAAAACTTAAAGTCGGTATATATGAGTCCCCAATATGGACATGAAGTTTTCAGACAATGGCATTATAACGGTAAACTGCTGTTTTCTGGCACTGAAACTTCTCCCGTATATGGCGGCTACTTAGATGGCGCGGTCCATAGCGGATTAAATGCTGCCAAAAAGTTGTTAAACAAAGAATTGGTCTAATTTTAGATGAAATAGCATTAAAATACGTGAGGGACAATTCGGCAAAAATAGCGCAATACCATCTGCATAAAGCTAATCCAAAAAAACTACAGTTTGAGGTATATGACCTAAAGGAGTACCGTGCCAAAAATATTGAAAAAGCAGCTACACCACATTCGCATAGTTATTATCAGGTGATATGGTTTTTCAAAAAGGGAGGAACACATACCGTAGATTTTAAGACGTACGATATTAACGAAAATACCATCCTATTTATCTCTAAAGATCAAATCCATTATTTTGATGATAATCTGGATGTTCCCGGTTGGCTTATACACTTCAATGAAAGTTTTTTTATGCATACTGATGTTGATATTTTTTTGAAATACAACATCTTTAAAACACAACAAAACCCATGCTATGCCATGGATTTTGAAGCCATAAAAACAGCAAAAAATTATATGGCTTTAATTCTAAATGAACTTGACAAAAGAAACCGCTTTGGTTTTGAAAATATTGTTAGGTTTTTACTAAAGTGCCTTTTAATAAATCTTGAACGCGCCCATCTTAAAGATTTAGATGGGAAATTAGAATTTACAAGTCCATATGAGCTTCAATTTTTCAAGTTTAAAGAACTTATAGAGGAAAATTACAAGAATGGTCTTTCTGTAAGTGACTACGCCAATTTGCTTCATATTTCTTCTAAAACATTAACCACCATCACAAAGACTGTCGCAAATAAATCTCCAGCTCAACTTATTTCAGAACGTGTAATTTTAGAATCAAAGCGGTTACTAAGATTCACCACTTTACAAATAGGAGAAGTTGCTTTCCGAGTGGGTTTCGATGACCCTTCATACTTCATAAAATATTTTAAAAGATATGTTTCGGTCGCTCCAAATAAATATCGTGGCACTTTAGAATAAATACCCCCTTTTTTATTCTACCAAAAAGCCTTAGTTTAGGCCTGATTAAAACTTTTTGAGATTGAGTAAAAAAGTAGGCCTTATTGCTGGCCCCATTGTCTTTCTTATTTTAAGCAATTTACCGTTTGACATTGTCTCTCAAAAAGGTGACCCTGTTATTGCAGTAGCAGTTTGGATGTTGATTTGGTGGATAACTGAAGCTGTTTCCATTTCAGTAACCGCACTTTTACCTTTATTACTTTTTCCTCTGCTTAAAATATTGCCCATTGCCGAAGTAGGTGCAAATTATGGAAGTCCCATTGTTTTTCTATTCTTTGGTGGATTTGTAATGGCATTGGCCCTAGAGAAAGTAAACTTGCACAAACGCATAGCATTAAATATTATACGCTTAACAGGCACCACGCCAAACAAAGTGATTCTCGGCTTTATGATTGCCACGGCGTCATTAAGTATGTGGATAAGCAATACGGCTAGTACAGTGGTTATGCTGCCCATTGCTCTTTCTGTCATCAATTTGTTGGTTGATGACGAAGACGGCTTTACTAAAAACGATCAGAATTTCGCTTTAAGCGTTATGTTGGGTATTGCTTTCTCTGCAAATGCAGGAGGAATAGCTACCGTGATTGGCACCCCACCAAATTCTATCCTTATTGGACTTTTGGAAAATGAATATAACACTCAGATTTCTTTTTTAAAATGGATGACGCTGGGATTGCCTTTTTCAATTATTATGATTGGCATTAGTTATTTGGTCTTGGTAAAATGGATGTTCCCAAATCGGGATTTAAAATTCAATGCATCTAAGGAAGTTATTCAAGCTGAGCTTCAAAAGTTAGGTCCTACCTCTAGGAAAGAAAAAATGGTCCTGGTCATTTTTGGAATTACCGTTTTCTTATGGATTTTTAGGACATTAATCAATAATATTTTCCCTGGTCTTGGTCTTACGGATACCATGATCAGTATTTTTGCGGCAATTACTCTTTTTGCCGTTCCATACAATTTAAGAAAGGGAGATTTTATAATCCAATGGAGGGACACCTCGCAACTGGCCTGGGGTATTTTAATATTATTTGGAGGTGGACTGGCACTGGCAAAAGGAATGTCATCTAGTGGGATTGTGGATATGGTGGCTATCGCAATTGCAAGCAGTGATATCAGCATTCTTTTGACTGCATCACTTCTAATTCTTTTAATGCTTTTTATGACAGAACTCATGAGTAACGTAGCACTTGTTGCTGTCTTGGCACCTGTTGTTGCAGGTATAGCGATTGGTCTTGAAATTCCGATACTTTATTTATTGATTCCAGTAACTATTGCCAGTAGTTGCGCTTTTATGTTGCCCATGGCCACACCACCCAATGCTATAGTTTTTGCCAGCGGCTATGTAAAGGTTCCTCAAATGGCCAGAGTGGGCATTATTCTGAATCTTATCTCCGTAGCACTTTTAATTCTTGTCTTTCAGTTTGTGATACCATTATTATTCTAAAATAAAAGAGCCTCCCCAAATTGGAAAGGCTCCTGACAAACTAACTAACTCAAAAAATAGTAAGAAACTAACTTACCTTGTATAGGGATCAAAATCTTCTGGTAAGTATCCAGCGGTTTCAAATCCTAATTCAATTTCATCACATTCGTCCACAAAATTGATAGCTTTTACTGAAAAATTCCCACTGTAGGGGTCAAAGTTTTCAGGTAGGTATTTGGTGGTATCAAACCCTAGTTCCCAATCTTGGTCCTCTTCAATGAAAATGACTTTGCTTATATCAAAATCTTCATCCAATGTGGCCAATGATTTGGCATTTGCATTAAATGCCAATAAGGCAAATCCAAGTGCTGTCAATATATAATTCTTGTATTTCATAACTGTCGTTTTTTAATTTACAACAAAGATAAAACCACAAAAAGTGAGCATTATTATAATTGGTTTTTTATTAACAAACCCTTAAAAACACTGGTGTCATCGAATTGTTAATTCCCACTTTCTGGAATTAGCAAACTGTTAGCCCAGAGCTTCAAATATTATCAGATTGATAGCTTTAAAACGGTTTTATTACCATTTACACTTCGTCGATTTTAGTGTTATTTTTTTGTTAAGCACTTTTAATCGATGAATTTACTAGGCAAAAGAAAACAACCTATATACAAAAAGCCCTCTGGTGAGGGCTTTTCATAACTAACTAACTCAAAAATTTGTAAAATGAAAATAAAACATCCTACTTAGTTTGCCCTTGTATACGGGTCAAAGTTTTTAGGTAGATACTCAGCAGTATCAAAACCTAAGTTCATTTCTTCTTCTTCAATAAAGTTGATGAAACTTACCTCTACCAAGTCTGTATAAGGATCAAAACCTTTTGGTAAAGAATACTTTCTGTTCAGCCCCAAGTTTAAATCCACTTCTTCCTCAATGTAAGGAATGGCGTTTAAATCTATATACGCTTCATAAGGTGAGAATCCTTCAGGAAGATAATCAGATGTGTTAAACCCTAGATTCAAATCCTCATCTTCAACATAATTGATAGAATGTACATCTACACTTTCTGTATAAGGATCAAAACCTTCTGGTAAATAGTCACTAGCATTGAAGTCTAGCTTCAATTCGGTTTCGTCTTCGATGTATATGAGGGAATTCAAATCAAAATAAGTTTCATACGGATTAAAATCCTTAGGAAGGTAATCAGAGGTGTTAAAACCTAAATCGATTTCTGATTCTTCTTCTACAAACTCAATTTCGTTCAAATTTAACTCAAAGAACTCCTCATTTACTGTACCGTAAAATCTTGAAGTTGTCTCACTTAACTCAGTATTGAGGTTCAATACTGTAAAATTGTTCTCAAACGTACTAACTGTTTCTGTTTTGGCTTCTACAACAGTTGTAGTACTTTGTTGGTCTTCTGCTACGGCGGGACTACCTAATAGTACACATCCGTAAATCATTAATAACTTGTTCATTTTTGATTGAATTTTTTGATTGATGTAATATGCTTATAAGACTACCCAAATTTTAAATTGTTACAGCTTTTTGTTTTTTTTTGGAAAAAAATATTTTCTCTTAGCCCAGCTATAGGTGGGGTTTCAACGGAAAGCACCAGTAAAACGCAATACTCCCAAAGGTTGGCCTTCTTTAGAAAAAAAGTGAGAGTTAATAATTATTTAACAGTCTGTTTTCACGTTTTTTAGGTTCTTTGATCGCATTGAGCAAATCAAATTGATTAAAAATGATTCAAAAATTACTTCCAAAAGTCTTAGTACTTATTTTTTTGGTTGGTACTTTTCAAACTACAGAGGCCCAACTTTTCAAAAAGAAAAAGAAAAACACCGAGCAAAAAGCAGAAACCAAACCAAAAAAGGGAGAAATTCAACCTTATGATAAGGTCATAACCAAAGAAGCAAAAACTGATGAAGGCCTTTTTCAGGTTCATCAAGTAGATGATAAACACTATTATGAAATTCCAGATTCGCTATTTAACCGCGAAATGCTAATGGTGAGCAGAATCTCAAAAACGGCCACCGGAATTGGTTTTGGTGGAGGAAAAATCAACACCCAGGTACTGCGGTGGGAAAAAAAGCCCAAAAAAGTACTATTACGCGTGGTCTCTTATGGAAATGTTGCTGCCGATTCCCTACCTGTTCATGAGGCCGTTGTCAACTCCAATTTTGAACCTGTGCTCTTTGCTTTTAACATCAAAGCATTTAATACGAAGGATTCATTGAACTCAGCCACGGTTATTGAGGTTGATCCCATGTTTACCAAAGATGTCAATGCTATTGGCATGCCTGAATTTTATAGAAAACGATATAAGGTAAGTCGCTTAGATGCAGAAAGAAGTTATGTGGAATCTATAAAAAGTTACCCCTTAAACATTGAAGCACGGCATGTAAAGACCTATATGGCCAAGGCGGCACCAAGTAATCAGAGTTTGGGTTCCATTTCTATAGAAATAAATAACTCTATGATCCTATTGCCCGAAAAACCAATGAAGCGTCGCTATTTTGACGAACGTGTAGGGTGGTTTGCAAGAGGTCAAGTAGATTATGGATTGGACGCACAAGAAAGCAAAACTGTGCGTTATTTGGACCGTTGGAGATTGGAAGTGAAAGATGAAGATATTGATAAGTACAAAGCAGGTGAATTGGTAGAACCCAAAAAGCCCATTATATATTATGTAGATCGAGCCACACCTAAAAAATGGATTCCTTTTATAAAACAGGGTATTGAAGATTGGCAAGTTGCTTTTGAAGCAGCAGGTTTTAAAAATGCAATTTTGGCCAAGGACCCACCTTCAAAAGAGGAAGATCCTGAATGGTCGCCTGAAGATGTTAGGTATTCGGTGGTTAGGTATTTGGCCTCTCCCATTCCAAATGCAAATGGTCCCCATGTGAGCGACCCGCGTAGTGGTGAGATTTTGGAATCTGATATTAACTGGTACCATAATGTAATGACCTTATTGCGCAATTGGTACTTTGTGCAAACTGCAGCCATTAACCCAGAAGCACGTAATGTTGCGTTTAAAGATGAAATTATGGGTAGATTAATCCGTTTTGTTTCTTCTCACGAAGTAGGACACACTCTTGGGTTGCCCCATAACATGGGAAGCAGTGTCGCCTATCCAGTAGATTCACTCCGTTCAAAGAAATTTACGCAAAAGTTTGGTACAGCACCAAGTATTATGGATTATGCTCGATTTAACTATGTGGCCCAACCAGGAGATGAAGGGGTTGCCCTTATGCCTGACATTGGTATTTATGACAAACATGCCATTCGCTGGGGTTACAAACCTATTTTGAATGCATCTGCGGAAGAGGAAAAACCAATTTTAAACAATTGGATTCGAGCTCATGAAAATGACCCTAATTATCGTTTTGGACATCAGCAAGTGGGTGATATCCATGACCCTAGTTCACAGACAGAAGATTTAGGGGACGATGCTATTAAGGCAAGTTTATATGGTATTGAAAACCTAAAAAGAATTGTTCCCAATTTGACTGAATGGACCACGGAAGATGGTAAGAATTACGATGATTTAGAAACGCTATATGGACAAGTAGTGAGTCAATACAGAAGATATATGGGGCATGTTTCCAATAATATTGGTGGGGTTTATGAATATCATAAAACGGCTGACCAAGAGGGTGCTGTTTACACTCATGTGGATAAAGAACATCAAAAAAACTGTATGTTCTTTATGCAAGAACAATTGTTCAAAACACCAGAATGGCTAATCGACCAAGAGATTTTCAATAAGATTCAATACTCAGGTTCTGTTGAACGGATTCGCGCAACACAAGAACGCTATTTGAATACCATTCTTCATTTAGGTAAAATGGCGCGTATTATTGAAAACGAAGCTATAAATGGGAATAAGGCATACCGTTTGTTAGATATGATGAGTGATTTGCGCAAAGGTATTTGGTCAGAGACAAGAAGTGGGAAGTCCATTGATACCTATAGAAGGAATCTTCAAAAAGCGCATATTGATCGTTTGGCTTACCTAATGACTGCTGAAAATCAGAAAAAGCTTTCAGATTTTGGAGGTTATCGTAAATCCACAGTAGTCAATACTAGTCAATCTGATATTCGTTCTGTAGCAAGAGCTGAATTAAATAACTTGAAAAGAGACATTAGAAACGGAATGGGCCGTATTAGTGATCAAATGAGCAAATATCATCTTCAAGATGCGCTGGAGCGTATTGATGCTATTCTAGACCCTAGTTAAGGTTTATGTGATTTCGTAGGAATTTGAGATTGCAATTGGTCTTTTTTGGGCAAATAGTGCATTTTGTCGGTTATACCATACTTTTTGACCGTTTCACATCTAGAAAAGATCGTTTCACAACATATCATAAAGATTGCTAAATGGTTTCCCTAATTTAGTAATCCCAAATCTTAGTATCATGACCTACAAAATCAAAAGTCTTATCTATTTGTCCTGTTTTGTAGTTGCCGCTTTTATCTATAATGGTATACAACAGGAAGATGAGTTCCAAACTCAGTTAAATTCTGAAGAGTTAGTTGAAGCCGACTTTGAAGACGCCAACGAACTTGACAAATCCCAGGAAAATCCTTTAGAAAAAGAAGAGTAGGTCTCCCTCTAAATTTTATTGTTAAAAGCTTTATAAATAATGTATTGGCTATTAAACCATTGGTCACAACCTATGTCCAATAACCAAATCATTAAAAGTTTAGACATATGAAACGATTCGTAGTATTAGTGGTCGTATTGGCCACAATGAGTGCAACAGCACAAAAACATGAAGGACCTAGAACAGCAAAAAGTGCAAAGGCTGATATGACCGCGGCCCAAATTGCAACGTTACGCACTAAAAAATTGACTTTAGCACTGGACCTAAATGAAGGGCAACAAAAACAGGTCATGGAAATCAGTTTGGAAGAGGCTGAAATGCGAAAAGCCAAACATGAAGAGATCAAGACAAAAAAAGAAGGTGGCGAGTGGAGAAAACCCACACCGGATGAACGATTTGAAATAGAAAATGCAAGATTAGACTATCAAATTGCGCATCATCAAAAAATGAAGAAGGTACTATCAGATGAGCAGTACCAAACATGGAAAAAATTGAAGCTAAGAAAGGGAATAAAAAGCAAAAAGAAAATGCAGGAGAAAGGAAGAAGAGGATAATGTTTTTTGTTGATTTTAGAAGCCACGTCAGCCATGTACGTGGCTTCTTTTTTTGCGTCCCTAAATAATCTCCCCCATTTATAATAATTACATTGTTTCTAAATCTATTACGGTAAACCATTTTGTCGTTTTATACCGTATATATTATAACCTTCCTAAGAACTGTTTAATCCTTAAAATTAAAAAGATGAAAGCAGTTTTTTATATTACAGTCCTTACCACTCTATTTACTTTTTCCACTATAACAGCTCAGAATGGATACAACTGTCCATTGGAAGAATGTGATTTTAAACCTGGAGAACAGGTATATCTTTTTGGCAATGATGTTAAGTTACGAGCGGCACCAGATGTTGAATCTGAAGTATTAGAACTACTGAAAATTGGAGAATGGGTAAAAATCATAGAGAAGACCGAGTTCACCTGGCCTTACAGGGGTTTTGATTCCCCTTTCTATAAGGTAAAGTATGATGATGGTGTAACCGGATATCTCTTAGGAGGTCTGTTATCTCTAGAAAAAAAGACATTGAACAGTCAGAACTATTTTTTTGCTTATTCCAAGGAAGGTAAACGTACTTTTTTAAATATAAGAAATATAAAGAATGGCACTTATATTGAAAAAAAGATTCCATTGGCCAACTCGACTATTCGCATCAAAGCTTTAGATGATAAGGGTGTTCCCGGCCTAGATGGAATATTGCTTATTGATTATTATGCAGAAGCATGTGGTATGGAGGGAGGAGGTATTTACCTTTTTGCTCAAAACGATGAACTCACCAAAGTTGCTTCACTTTCACAAATCTCAGATGCCGGGGTGTTCTATTATTCAGAAAAATTTGTTTTCCCTTTTGATGAAGGTGGTATTCCAGAAAAAATCCTCTTCAAGAAAGAACGCAATGAAAATTTAGATGAAGCTTCTCAATGGAAAAAAACTGCTATGGAAACCAGAATGTTGAGTTGGGTAGACGGAAAATTAGTTCCTGATTATCGAGAGAGGGTTTCAAATTAAAAAAATAAAAAGGCTCCTTTCTATCTATTGGAAAAGGGCTCATTACTGTTACTTTACAACTTTTCTTTCATTATCGGCTATTTAAACGATATTCATGATTATCGGTTATTTAGCCGATATTTTTAATTATCGGTTATTTTACCGATATTTGTGCTTATGTGTATGACAACCGCAATCATAACCGGAGATATTATTAACTCTCGGAAAGCAACACCAGAGGTTTGGTTACCCTATCTAAAAACGGCCTTGGACACTTATGGGAAAGAGCCTACACAATGGGAAATCTATCGTGGGGATAGCTTTCAACTGGAAATTTCGCCAGAAAAAGCCTTAGAAGCCGCTATCTACATCAAAGCAAACGTAAAACAGAAAAAAGGAATAGATGTTCGCATGGCCATAGGTCTTGGAGAAAAAGATTATGACTCAGAAAAAATAACAGAATCCAATGGTTCTGCCTTTATAAATTCAGGGGAATGTTTTGAAAACTTGAAAAAACAGACCCTTGCACTAAAATCCAACTCAGAAACATTTGATGCTCCAATTAATCTTATGTTACAACTTGCAGCACTTGGTATGGACAATTGGTTACCTGCAACTTCGCGAATAGTGAAAACTGCCATGGAATATCCAAATGCCAACCAAAAAGAACTGGCCTCAGTATTGGAAAAATCACAGAGTAATATTAGCGAGGCTCTAATACGGGCGGGTTTTGATGAAGTACAAAAAATGATTCAATTTTATAAAACCCATCTCTCACAGTTATGATTCTACTTACGTTAAAACTTTTACTGGCACATTTTATTGGCGATTTTATGTTGCAGTCCAGCCACTGGGTAGACGATAAACTTGAAAAAAAGTGGAAATCAAAATACCTGTATTGGCATATTGGAGTACACCTAATTCTCCTTTTGGGCATATTACAATTTCAACACCTTGGAATCGTCGCTATCATTATTGCCACCCATTATTTAATAGATCTGGGCAAACTAACCTTTACCAATGAAAAAAACTACCGATGGCTATTTGTTGTAGATCAAGTTTTGCACTTACTTGTAATTACAGGAGTTATTTATTTGCTAACGCCTTTTGATATTGATTTTGAAACTCTTTTTGTAGAAAAAAATCTTCTATTCATCACTTTTCTAGTATTTGTAACCTACGTGTCTGGCATTCTAATGAGGATGCTATTAGCTCCATATATTGCAGAAATCCTAAAGGCCGAAGATCCAGATGAAGGTGGTTCTTTAAAAAATGCTGGAAAATACATTGGAATGCTGGAGCGCCTTTTTGTCTTTGGATTTATCCTGACCGACCAATGGGCCGCCATTGGATTGCTGATTACAGCCAAATCTGTATTTAGGTTTGGGGATTTAAACAAAGGAAAAAACCGAAAACTAACCGAATATGTGCTTATAGGCACTTTATTGAGTTTTGGGCTGGCTATCCTTTCTGGAGTAGTATATAATTATCTAACTGATATCTTATAAAAAAGGCAGACCAAATTGGTCTGCCTTTAAATTCCAAACACTTGGGTTTATTACACCTGTACGGTTTGATTCCATATTCCTGTTGCAGCAGTTTCCTTCACATAATCCGAAAAATCTTTAGGTTTTCTACCTAAAACCTGTTCAATACCATCGGTAATTACCTGGTTATCATCATTTCCCAAAACTTCGGTGAACAAATAATTAATTAACCATATGTAGTCCGATGGAATACCGTGTTCCTCCATCATTTTGGTATAAGCCGGTAAGGAAATTGCAGTAAATTCGATATCTCTTCCAGAGGCTTCCGCTATCTCATTGATTACCTCTTCAAAAGTTAAAAACCTGGAACCGGTCAATTCGTAAATTTCACCATTATGCTTATCGTTCATTAAAACAGCAACCGCAACATCGGCAATATCATCTGCATCCACGTAAGGTACTTTGGCATTTGCTTGGGGCAAAGCTACATGACCCGCTAAAATAGAATCTAAAAAGAAACTTTCGCTAAAGTTCTGATTAAACCAACTGGCACGAACAATGGTGTAATCTATTCCAGAGTTAATCACTACTTGCTCGCATAACTCTGCTTCCCGTTCTCCTTTTCCAGAAAGAAGCACCAGCTTTTTAACCTCTTTTCGCTTGGCCTCTTTTACCAAACCTTCAATAGCTTCCAAAGCTCCCGGTACCGCCAAATCGGGTTGAAAAGTGATATATATTTTGTCCATTCCCTCAAGTGCAGCAGACCAAGTTTCTGGGTTTTCCCAATCAAAATTGGGATTTTCGCTTCTTGAGCCAATGCGCACGTTTTGGTCTAGTTTTTTCAATCTTTGAACTACTCGTCGACCTGTTTTTCCGTTTCCTCCTAATACTAAAATGTTATTTTTCATTCTATTTAATTTTAATGTTTATACTTATTTAGTGAATCCTGCCAAAATCAATAATCCAAAAGAGATGGCAGATGTAATTGTTCTTATCAAATGCAGACGGTTCCATGGACCTTCAAACTGTTTTCGCAATTCCTTTAGTTCTTGTTCATTGCTAGCCATAAGGTCCGTTTTGTCCAATATTTCGTTCAAGGGAACATTGCCAAATATGGTTACCATTGCTACGCCTACAAAGTAGACTCCCCCTGCAATCAAGATCATCCAGAATGTCTGGGGCGCTGTAGCTTTATTTAAAATGGCAGCAAACAACGCCATTAAGAAGGGCCCAAAGAATACAATAAAAAATAAAGGGTTTAAAATGGTTCTGTTCATTTGTTGAAAGGATCGTAGATAGCCCAGATTATCCAGTTGCCCTATTCCCGGGGTTATAGCGTTTGTCCAAGTAAAGCATAGTCCTGCTGCCAAGCCGGTGAGCATTATGGCCAGAAAAAGTGTTACGGTGTTTATAGAAAATTCCATAGTTGCTGTTTTTACTTATTATCCTTGGTAATCCAACTTGGGTCTAACCATTATGCGCCAATACAGTACGGCCACGATAATGAACTCAAAAGCAATGAACCAAAAATCAAAAGAGGTAAAAAAACTATAATGACTGCCGCCAGCGGGAATAACCGTGAGCGGAACTGTTATTAAGGCATCTAAAACCACACTGGTCAGTAGCATAATCTCACCAACCTCATAACCATGTGTTTTATCACCTTTTTTGTAGTACAAAAACATTCCTAACCACACTAGCGGCACAATAGATATGGCCAGCACAATGTTAGCTTGCTGATCCAAGTCTTCCATAAATGGCAAATAATAAGACGCCATGAAGATGCTTACTCCAAGAACCCATATCAGGATTCCAATTAATATTGCTCTAAATACTTTCATATTGCTCTAGTTTAAATTACAAGGGCAAATCTAGAGTTGGATAGATGGATGTATTTGTTTGAAAAGGAGGAAGATTTGTTCTAAAAGGATTTAATACTGTTTTACCGGATTAAGAAAAGTGCCCTATTTTCTTATCTCGCTAGGGCGAAAACCATACTTTTTAGCAAAAGCATTTGAAAAGGAACTTAAACTATCATAACCCACATGCCAAGCGGCCTCTTGTACAGTTGCCTCTTGATTTCTAATTAAATGATGTGCTTTTGAAAGTCGTTCGTTCTGAAGATATTTGAAAACAGGTACACCAAAGAGTTCTTTAAAGTTCTTTTTTAGCTTGAAGGTGTTCAGTCCAATTTGTTTGGACAATTCCGTTAATGATGGGGGCGAGTCCAAATTATTGGAAAGAATTTCTTTCGCTTCAAATAATTTTTCCTTTTCAGAGGGTTTAATAACTTCCTTGTCCAACAAAGCAAGTTCACCAAAAAAATGCGCTATCAATGCCGTTATTTGGCTTCTAAGAAACATCATCTTGGTTTTTCCATCATATGAAACACGAAAGATCTTATCCACTATGGATTGCATTTCTGGGGTCATCAAAAACTGTGGGCCCTCCACATAATGGTCAGATGGGTTAACCAGTTGATTCAGCATCTGGGAAAATAACTCTCCTTCTTCATTGGGCAATTTTTCAAGATTTCGTGGAGAAGTAGCAATAACAATACATTCCAAAGGCTTACTTGCAGAAACTGTATGTTCAAATTCAACCTTTTCATCCGCATAAAAGGAGAGCGTCAATCCTTTAGTATGTTTAAAATCCTTTTGTTTATCTCCATATTTGACGGAAAGATCTACATTTCCAGAACCATAAAACGCAACCGCAATAACAGGTTCATCAAATAAACAGGAGTCTACGGTCACCTTTTCTGTGGTTGCTTCCTCTATTAGAATGGTAAAATCATTGATATCCAATATATCTCTTGTCATTCGTCTTATTGATATAAACTAAAAATACTTATTTTGTACCTAATCCTTGAATCCTTTAACCATCAGATGATAAAAACCGTGTTCAATACCTATACTCCTGAAGGCTTTAGCAACGTAAACTCATATTTGTTCGTAGCAGATCCAGAGGCTTTAATTAACTTTCTACAAAAAGCGTTTTACGCTGAAGAAATAAATAGATCCATCAACGAAACAAATGGTGACATTGGCAATGTTATTCTCAAAATTGGGAATAGTTGTATTATGATCAGCCAGGCAAGAGGTCAGTTTGAGGGAATGCGAACTGCTTTCTATTTATATGTAGAAGATGTGGACACCATCTATCAAAACGCATTGGCCCAAGGTGCAGAGGTAGTATTTGAACCAGCGGATATGCCGTATGAAGATCGTCAAGGGGGAATTGTTGATCCTGCGGGCAACTACTGGTGGATATCCAAACGTCTGGTAGAAAAAGGATATCACTAAAATTCTTAAAGCATTTATAGCACTAATAATCAATTAGTTAAAATTTATACTGCATATTTTAGCCTTACCCAAGGCTAGTACTTCAAAAAATATAATATATTTGTAGACGACTGGTCTAATATAAATGGAAACTAATAAGGAAGCTACATTAAACAGAATACTCCAAGTTGGGGGAGAATTAATCATTCAAAAAGGGTTCAACAATGTTGGTCTAAATGAAATACTGGGAGCATGTGAAATCCCAAAAGGTTCTTTCTATTACTATTTTAAAAACAAGGAGGATTTTGGTCTACAAGTCATCAAACACTATGGGGATACCTCCATTAAACTCCTATCTTCTTACTTACAGGATAAAACCAAGAATCCTAAAGAACGCTTAATGTCTTTTTTTAAAGACATTAGATTGGTTTATATTCAAAAAGATTTTACAGAAGGCTGTTTATTAGGTAATTGCAGTGTAGAGTTGAGTGATTTAAAAGTCAGCTACGCCCATAAAGTCGCTCATGAATTTGACCGATGGGAAGTACTTTTTGAAGCATGTATTGCAGAAGGTCAAGCAGATGGCAGTATAGGTGATAGCACCGATTCCAAAAAATTGGCAGCCTATATATTAAACAACTGGGAAGGGGCTATCCTTAGAATGAAGTCCAGAAAGGACGATAAACCCTTATCCCTTTTCATAGAATTTACAGATAATTTGTTAACCTAATTTTTTTATTCAATTAGTAGACGACTAGTCTACTATCAACTATTTATTATGAAAAATATTTTAATTACAGGTAGTAGTAGTGGGTTTGGTTATTTAACCGCATTAAGTGCAGCAAAAGAAGGCCATAAAGTATGGGCGACCATGAGAAACGTAGATGGTAAAAATGCAGAAAAGAAAAGGACATTGGAAAAATTTGCAATGGATGAAAACCTTCAACTAAAAGTACTGGAGTTGGATGTAACCGATTCAACATCCGTTGAACATGCTATTAACACAATTGTTGCAGAGGATGGAACTATTGATGTATTAGTAAACAATGCAGGGATAATGTTCGTTGGTATCACGGAAGCCTATAGCTTAGAGCAAGTAAAGCAACAGTTCGATGTTAATTTCTTTGGTATTGCCAGAATGGTAAAAGCGGTAACGCCGTATATGCGAAAAGCTGGAGATGGCCTCATCATAAATACCACTTCATTGGCAGGTCGTTTGGCATTTCCATACTTCGGAATATACTGCGCCAGCAAGCATGCAGTGGAAGCCTACTCACAAGCATTACGTTATGAGCTGGCCCCATTTGGAGTGGAGGTGAGTATTGTTGAACCAGGACCATTTGGAACCAATCTCTTATTCACTGGTCCTGAAGAAGCGGACAAAGCTACATTTGAAGAATACGGAGACTTTAAAGAGGTTCCCCATGCAATGCTGAAAAATTTTGAAGATTTCTTTGATAGTGAAGATGCCCTTGATCCTCAACTGGTAGCGGACGATACCTTAGATCTTATTAGAATGGAAAAAGGAACCCGTCCAATACGAACAGTCTCGGGCATTGATTATGGAACAGTGGAATATAACGCAAAAACCCAACCCATTCAGGATTCTTTAGTAAAAGAAACATTACAAATGGAACACTTGCTTACAGTTGCCCAAAACTAAAAGTATAACCTTGATCTTTACAAAAACATTCTAATGTGATAGTGAGAATGTTCTTTTGGTTTGTGTTTGAAGTGGGGCGTGAAGCCCCGCTTTTATTTAAATTTATCAATACTCTCAAACACCCATGATAATTGACTACAAACGAATAGATCTTTTTGGTAAAATGCTTTTTGAAAAAGCAATTATAAAACCACCCTTAAAAAAACCGAATCCTATGAATAACGAAGCTTGTTTTCTTCATATTCGTGAAGGGGCCTACGATTCTATTTCGGAAAATGAGTTTTTGAATGTATTTAAACGTCAGTCTGTTTTAATGAAGTGCGGTAACTTTCTTGGAAAGATGCTTCCAGATAAGCAAACCGGTCTTTATGAGGCTATCGCAGTTCACTTTCATCCTGAAGTACTAGGAAGAATTTACACCAACGACCTTCCAAAATTTTTGATGGATAAGAAAAATAAAATCCCCTTTTCTAATATGGCGTTGGTAAAAGCCTCCATTCCTGTGGAAAAATACGTGGAAGATGTGCTGTTCTATTTTGAAAACCCCCATTTGGCCAATGAAGAAATCCTAACCTTGAAAGTCAAAGAGATTATTCTGTTGCTCATGCAGACTCAAAATGCACCTAATGTCCTTCAGATTCTGGATAATCTTTTTACCGAAAGTACTGTTGACTTCAAAACTATTGTGGAATCACATCTCTTTTCTGAAATTTCTTTGACAGAGCTGGCGCAACTAACCAATAAAAGCCTTTCTTCCTTTAAGCGAAAATTCAAAAGTACCTATCATACCACCCCATTGCAATACATTCATACCCGGCGACTACTAAAATCTAAAGAGCTTTTGGCCATATCAGAACAATCTATTGGAGACATTGCCTTTCAATGCGGTTTTAAGACCATCAACCATTTCTCCAAAAAATTTAAGGAAAGTACCGGGATTTCACCTTCTACATACAGAATGAACCTCTTAAGTAAATAGTTGACCCTCCCATAAAAACCTTTGTGCTTCTATAGAAAGATCTTTGGGCTATTGTATAACAATCAATAAACAAAGTGATATCATGAAAAAAGTACTCGCCCTAAGTTTAATGCTGACAGGCCTAGCGCTGTTTAGCGGATTTATTATTTCTAAAAAACTAAAAACAAAACCTGTGGAAGAAATTGTAGCTAAAGACGAACAAATCATCAATACCGCGTTCTTTTATTTGAAAAAGGGCAAAGAAAAAGACTTTGAAAAACTAAGAAGTCGTGGCAATGTTTTGTTGGAAAAATATGGTGCCAAAATTGAACGAGTCATTAAACCGAAGATGCTGGCGGCCGGAGAACTGGAGTTGCCAGATGAAATCCACTTTGCTGTTTACCCGAACAAAGCAGCCAAAGAAGCTTTTGACAAAGATCCAGAATTCATAGAATTAAAACAAGAATACATAGCAACATCTGTAGAGAAAATGTTTGGTTTTGCTACTAAAAAAGACCCCGACTTTAAATTCTTTAGGGAAATTGGTGATGCAACCAAAACTTATGGTGTTGCATTGATCTTTTACAAAAAAGGAAAGCAATACCAGGAGCAGTTCGCCGAATATCACAATGCTGCTTGTGAAATCATCCCTGAATTCGGAACCCATTTTGAGCGCTTCTTAATTCCGTTTGCATCTGCCAACGACCTTCAAGAACAACCAGATGAAATTCATAGATTCTATTTTGATAGCCAGGAGGGAATGCAAAATATGGTAAAGGATCCAAGAATGCAGGCACTTTTCCCAAAACGGGACGCCAGTTTAAGAAATCTAGTGTTTTTAGTTGGGGAAGCTATTCAATAAGAAAACTATAAAATTAAAAGCGAGGCCTTGGCCTCGCTTTTTTATTCCTGCATAAATAGATCAAACCAATATTGAGTGGTTTTTCACAAACCAAACCACTAATGCTATTTCGCAATAAAGGTTTCTATTATTTTATCAATGTTATCTTCACTTTTCACAAATTCTTTGGCGAACAAGTGGGCATATAAAGGTTTGTCATCGACCTTTGCATTTAAATGAAGATTAGACTTGCGAGCAAACACAGCATCCCATTTTGCTCTTACCAAAGCCCAATCCTGATGATTTTCTTTCCACCAGTTTTGCGCAGCCAAACAACGGGTATCGTCAACCTTTTTATAAGTATTCAAACCCTTTTCCTGAGCTAATACGATATCTTCTTGCCCCTCTTTGCGTATCACCTTATTGTTATCCTGATCATGAATCCATCCTTCATTGGTGATAGCATGTTTATTGGTACGTACGGTTACATTGTAGTCACTTCGCTTGGTATATTCCCTTCTGGGTAATGGTGCATCGGTCGTGTTCTCCCATGAACTTTTACCATCCACGTGTACCCAAGTAGCTGAACCTTCATAACGGGGGCTATCATCCACCTGAAATACCTTCTGGCTCCACTGTCCTTTCACTTCTTCTCTGGGTAATTGCACATACTTCCATTTGTTATTTACATCATACGTGTACAAATCTGTATTCTCATATAACCAATCTTGTCTCCAATGCTTAATTACATGTGGACTATCTGGTTTTCCAACAATAAGTAAGTGCTGCATCACAATTTTGTCAGCAGTGTCATCCACTAATTGTACCCATTCAAGACCTTTATCATGTTTAACCTTTGAGGGTACATAAGCGGTATCTTTTGAATATTCAAAAGTCTCTGCAAAGTCAAAGCTGACTTCATAACAGCCACACATGTCCTTGATGGTTTTTTTGTCCTGTTCTTTCTTGTTTTGAGCCATTGCGGCAAATACAAACGCTAAGCTAAAGACGCTAAAAATCGCTACTCTTTTCATTTTAAATGTATTGTTTTTTGGATTCGAAAAAAAATTAAAAAATTATACTATTCTTATTTAGATTAATTTAAAATAAATATATATTTGTCGCAAATCTAATTAGAATGAGTCTAAATAAAAATAATATTCTCTTTTATTTTTTACTTTTTTTCTGCGCTTTAAGTGTCGCTCAAGAACAGGTTGAAAACGAGAAAGACTCCATTTTCATTGAAAATTTGGATGAAGTAATAGTGACCGCAACACGTACTGTACGCCAATTATCTTCTCTTCCTTTACCCGTAACCTTAATTTCTAAAAAACAGTTACAACAAACGGGAGTAACTCGATTAAACGAGATATTGAATGAACAAACTGGAATTATTATGACCCCAGATGCAACTATTGGAGGTGGAGAAGGTGTCCAGATTCAAGGAATAGCATCTGACTATATTTTGGTTCTTATTGATGGGGTTCCTGTGGTGGGACGTAGTTCTGGGAATTTGGATTTAAGTCGTTTTGCTATTGGTAACATTAAACAAATAGAAGTTGTCAAAGGCCCATCATCCAGCCTTTTCGGTTCAGAAGCCCTGGGCGGTGTCATCAATATCATCACAGAGAAACCTACTTCTGAAAATATTAGTGGACAGGTTTCGCACCGAGCCGCAACCTTTAACAATCAAAATACCAACCTCAGCCTCAATCAACGCACCAAAAAAATAGGTTATTCCATTTTTGCTGACCGATTAAGTACAGATGGTTATGACCTCGCCCCTACCCAAGATGGACAAACCGTTAATCCTTTTTTCAACTATACTTTTAACGGCCGTCTCTTTTTTGATATCGCTAAGAATATAGATGTTTTCGCATCGGGCAGATATTTCTATCAAGAATTTGATATACAACCCAGCACTAGTGAAGAAAAAGATGCAAATGCCCAGTTGCGGGTAAATCACAATGCTTCAAAAAAAACCAATCTACAATATGAGTTTTACTATACCAACTATATTACCGATGAACAGGTTGTTGACCCTATTGATAATGAACTTCTTATTGCCAACGATTTTGACCAAAAACTCTTTAGGCCAGAAATACGGTTCAATCACTCTTTTAGCCTCAACAACACACTAACCATTGGAGGTGGTTATAATTTTGAAACCCTAGACCGTTCTCTTTTTGCTGAAACGGTCACTTTTAATTCTCAATATATTTTTATCCAGTATGATTTTAAACCTATTGAAAAACTAAATATCATCACTGGGGCACGTTTTGATAATCACAGTGAGTATAACTCCCAACTAAGTCCAAAAGTCTCTGCCAAATATGATATTACCCCTTCTTTTTCTATAAAAGGATCCGTGGGAAGCGGTTTCAAAGCCCCTGATTTCCGTCAGCTATATCTCGATTTTACCAACGCCGCAGGCGGCGGATATTCTGTTTTTGGAAAGGAGGTTGAAGCTGCTGGTATTCAACGCCTTCAAGACAATGATGAAATTGCCACACTGCAAGTGGATCCTTCGCAATTAGGTGAACGTTTGGATGCTGAAAGTTCCGTCGGCTATAATTTTGGGGTTGCCTATAAAGAAGGAAAAATATCGTCCGAACTCAACTTCTTTAGAAACGACTTTAAAAACTTAATCGATACCAGGATTTTGGCTGCAAAAACAAATGGTCAAAATGTATTTGGATATGTTAACCGCGAGAGCGTGTACACCCAAGGGCTTGAGTTAGATCTGAAGTATAAACTTTTTAAAACGCTTAATCTATCTGCTGGGTATCAGCTCTTGTTTGCTTTCGACAAAGACAAAGAAGATGCGTTGGATAATGGTGAGGTCTTTGCTCGAGACCCAGAAACTCTGGAAACCATTCGCTTGTCCAAATCAGATTATTTTGGATTGGAAAACCGTTCACGACACACCCTAAACTTTAAGGCCTTTTATGACATCCCAAAATGGAGCGCAAACGCCAATCTTAGAGCTACATACCGTAGTCGGTTTGGTTTAACAGATCGTAACGGAAACGATCTCTTGGATGATTTTGACAACAGCTTTGTTGGCGGTTATGCCTTGGTCAACCTAACATTTGGAAAAACTTTTCTTGAACATTACAGTCTGCAACTGGGGGCGAACAACCTTTTGGATTTTAAAGGGAATAGCCCCCTTGCAGCACAAGATAACGATGTGCTTATAAACCCAGGAATACTGGTATTCGCAAAACTTAATATTCAATTTTAAATTTTAGATCATTATGAAAACCACTTTAAAACTTTTTAGCTTAATATTTATGCTTGTGGCCTTTGTAGGTTGCAGCGACGATGATGGTGAAGTTCCTCTGACCGAGTTCACCGTTACCGCTATAACTCCGGCCTCTGGTGCCGTTGGAACAGAGATTACCATTACTGGTTCAGATTTCCCTACAGATGCAACTGCAATCAATTTAACCTTTGGAGGCGTTGCAGCCACTATTTCATCTGCAACTAGCACCCAAATTGTGACCGAAGTTCCTACAGGAGCTACTAGTGGAGAAGTTAGCATTGTTGCCAACGGTTTTACCAAATCCGCTCCTACTTCATTCAATGTATTATCAGATTTGGTTGTGGAAGCCATGAGCAATCTAGAAGCACCTCAAACAGGTGGACAAGGGCAGCCCGTTGGTGGACCCTTTGCAAAATTTAGCTTTGAAACCGGTCAAGTAACTGACAGTGAAACCGATTGGGATATTGCTTTCCGAGGTTTGACCATTATAGTTAACGGGGGCGCAGAGACTGGAACCAGTGATGAGCCCGTACGGAATGGAAATGCCGGTATAGCCATAGAAAGTGGAACTTTTGCTGATGTGAATAGTGCCGATGGGCTGACTTTTGTTCAAGATGCGGATGGTGCCCTTGCAGTACCCTCAGGTAGTGACAATGGTTGGTACAACTACAATCCCGCCACTTTTACTGTCACTCCCGTTCCTGGTAGAATACTGGTTGTGCGCACACATGATGATAAATATGCCAAAATTGAAATCTTAAGCTATTATAAGGATGCTCCTACTGAAATTACTCCTACAATATCTATGAATGATTTCAGGTATTTTACGTTCAACTATATCTACAACCCTAACGAGGGAGAAACTTCTTTAGCAGAATAAGATGAAAGGAATCAATATTTTATTTATTGTGCTACGACTCATTCTGGGTGGAATGATGGTTTATGGTGGAGTTCAGAAATTTCAAAAACCGATTCCGTCACCAATAGAAGTTGTAGAAAAAGCTGAGAAATTTAAAGTCCCAGAAAAGGAAAGTACACTCCAAAAAATACTGTACATCAGTGGTGCAAAACAGACAGGGTATTTCTGGCAATTACTAGGTATTTGCGAGCTCTTTTTTGGTTTATTGGTACTCTTACAGGGAAGTAGTTTTGTAGGTGCAATTTTCTTATTGCCCATTACCTTGCATATCTTTTTGTTCCATCTGTTTTTAGAGTCGGATGAAATGGGAGAACTGCTACAAACCGGAGGTTTGTTTGCCATTAATATTGCCTTAGTATTAAAAGAAAGAGCTAAATGGAAACATTTGCTTTGGATAAAACCGATTTAGTTTGGTTAGGTTTCAGTTAGTTTGTTGTGAAAAGCGGGGCAATTGCCCCGCTTTTCTTTTTTGATGATAAGGGATAAGGTAATTTATCCAAAAAGGATACCTTTAAAGCTATGATTTCCTTCTTATCAAAATTGATTAATAAACGTAGGTGGCGCATCATTCGGTTTTACCTAATGGGTTGGACCTCTGCCTTCGTTTTCCTCAGCATTGTTAGGGGCGTAGGAACGGAGGAGTTGGGTACCCTAAAATTTGATTTCATCTCTAGCCTAATGATTGCATTCACCCTTGGCCCAATAATGGGGATAGGCTCTGCAGTTGCCCAAATATTAGTTGAGGAACGTGTCTACAGACATGTCTCTATTGGAAGACTACTGCTCATAAACGGCTTATATTCAGTACTATTTATAGTATTGCTCATAGTCATTGCTTATGGAGTCTACGAACTATATTTTGGTGTTCCCATTGACATTATCACCTTTGCTTTTGATACAGGTAGTATCGCTGTTTACTTTTATGTAATTGTTGTGGATTTACTTTTGGCCATATTTCGCCAAGTAAATTTAATGTTGGGCGAAGGTAATCTGGTCAAATTACTGCGCGGTAAGTTCTATACTCCTCGTGAAGAAGAACGTATTTTTATGTTCTTGGATCTACAGTCCTCCACAGCACATGCAGAACGGTTGGGGCATGTAAAATATAGTATGCTGGTACAAGACTGCTTTAACGATTTGGGTGTAGCCGTAGAGAACGAAGCTGAAATTTACCAATATGTTGGAGACGAAGCTGTACTTACGTGGAAACTGAAACAGGGATTACAAAATGAAAATTGCCTTAGGGCGTATTATAACTTTACCAAACTACTTCATAAAAAAAGTGACCACTATCAAAAAAAGTATGATTGCAAACCCTTTTTTAAAGCGGGTCTGCATGCAGGTATCGTCACCGTTACCGAAGTGGGAAAATATAAAAAGGAAATCGCCTACCATGGCGATACAATCAATACTGCGGCCAGAATTCAGGGGCAATGTAATGCCTTGAAGAGCGAACTGTTGCTTTCAGAAAGCCTTAAGGGCCAATTGAATTCAAATGATTTTGCCTATACTACTATGGGTAGTATTCCACTCAAAGGAAAAAAGGACAAAGTGGAGATTTGCGCCGTTTCCTTAGATTCATAACACAAATCATATCGAGCGCATTCGAGATGTCTTGTAAATCTACCTTTTAAAAAGTTGTCGCCCTTCGACAAGCTCAGGGCGACAACTCTAAATGAAAATTATCTCAGCTTGCATTCCTCTTCTGTAATAGCCACATCATTGATACTGGCATAGCGCTTCTTCATCAATCCTTTTTCATTAAACTCCCAGTTTTCATTGCCATAAGCTCGGAACCAATCACCATCCTTATTTTGGTATTCGTATTCAAAACGTACTGCAATACGGTCATCACTGTGTGCCCAATATTCTTTTTTAAGCTTATAATTTTCTTCGTTTTGCCATTTGTCGGTCAAAAACGCTTGAATCTCTTCACGTCCATTGACAAACAAGGAACGGTTGCGCCACTCGCTATCCACCGTATACGCTTTGGAAACTTTTATAGGGTCTTGGCTGTTCCAAGCATCTTCTGCTAGCTGAATCTTTTGTTTGGCTGTCTCCAAAGTAAAAGGAGGTACAGGTAATTTTATCTCGTCTTGTTGCATGATGTTTTTTGTTTGTTGTTGTTTGACATTAAGTCGAAAAAAAACAAAAAACACTACCCACAGAACCATGAAAAAAAGTGCTATGGGCAGTGAATCTATTATTTTATTTTGTTCTTTTTTAAGAATTTGTAGATGTAGTTTGCAATTTCATCGCCCTTTTCTTCCAACGCAAAGTGCCCAGTGTCCAACAAATGGAATTCCACATTCTTTAAGTCTCTTTTATATGGATGTGCTCCAGATGGTGGAAAGATAATATCGTTCTGTCCCCAAACGATTAAGGTAGGTACTTGATACTCCCTAAACAGTTTTTGCCATCCTGGATATCTTCCCACATTGGTTCTATAGTCATAGAACATGGCCAATTGGATCTCGTTGTTTTCTGGACGTGTTAAATGTTGTAAATCGTGGTTCCAGTTATCTGGACTCACTTTAGTACTGTCCTGTACACCGTGCAAATACTGCCACTTTAGGCCACCTATTTGATGGAATCCTTCCAAAGGTTTTTTATTTGCTTCTGAATTTTCTGCCCAAAGTTTACGTAGTGGATCCCAGAAATCAGCCAAACCTTCCGTATAGGCATTTCCGTTTTGAACAATAAATGCATCTACACGCTCTGGGTGTTTTTCAAAAATCCTATATCCCACTGGTGCACCATAGTCCATCAAGTACAAGCTATAACGTTCCACCTTCAGTTGCACCAACAATCCATCTATAATTTCAGCGAAATTGTCAAAGCTATATTCAAAATCTGCCATGGCAGGTTGAGAGCTGCGTCCGTACCCGGGATAATCCGGGGCGATTAAATGATAGTCAGAAGATAAGTCTTCCATTAAATTTCGGAACATATGTGAAGAAGTAGGATACCCATGCAATAAAAGTAAGGTAGGAGCATCTTTTGGTCCCGCTTCGCGATAAAAAATATCCAATCCGGCAACTTTGGCCGTATGAAAGGTAGTTTGATAATCATCTTTGGTTACGGATTTCCCCTTGGTCTGTCCGTTAAGGTTCATGGCAAAAACTACTGCCAAAGTAAAAAGTGTTACGATTGTTTTTCTTGTTTTCATTGTTTTAGATTTAATCATCATAATTACCGAACGTTCGGTAAATTTATTGTTCAAATTTTTTTAGGTATTGGTATAGCGTTCTTTAATTTGGTTGATGGCCTTTTCAAAAGGCTCCGTAGTATCCATAGCTTTGGACAGCACCAAACTCCCTTGAATATCTATAAAAGTCTGTTTTGCAAATTGCGTTGCAGTGGTTTCGTCTAAATTCACGGCCATACCCAAAGTAATAAATGATGACAACCATTGGTTGATTCCCTTTTCTATTTTCTCTCCAAATAGTGCCATTCCAGTATCCATGGATAGGGAACGATACAAACACACTTCCTTACCATTGTTATACACTGCTTTTATGTTTATCAAAGCTTCGTCCAAACGTTGTACCGAAGGTATCTCATCATCAGACAATACAGCATAGACCTTGTCATTGATCCACGATTCCATAAAATCCAGCACCGCCAAGGTCATTTCTTTTTTCCCACCTGGAAAACGGTGGTATAGACTTGCTTTTTTTAAACCCGTAGCTTCAGCCAATTCATTTAAACTAGCTCCGTCATATCCCTTTGTACGAAACACGGACATCAAGCCGTTTAAAATTTCTAGATCTGATACTTTTGCCATTCTCATGGGACAAATGTAACAATATTTTCAATTTTACCAAACGTTCGGTAAAATTTTAACATCCTTTAACTGATTACTTTTTTCAACTTGTCATACTGAGTTTATCACATTGAGTCATCATACCTAGTAATGTCATCCTGAGCCTGTCGAAGGATGCTACAACCAAAAAAAACATAGTTAACAACCAATTATACTCTTTCGATATCTCCCAAAACAAATTTTAACTATCTTGTAATCAACAAACTCCCCCTTTTTTATGAAGTATTAACTGCATATCCTGTATGCAGCAATTAGCCATGTTATATTTTAACCACTAAAAATTGCAGCAATGGACCACTACAAAAGCTTGTACAAATGGATGATCATTCCCATGATCTTTATGCAATTTGGCATTTTTGGGGATTATTGGGGCGAGTTTGTCCAAAAAGCTTGGTCCGTGCATGTACATTACTGGACCGGCACCATTTGGTATCTATATCTAATCATACAACCATATTACGCTACACACGGTAAATTGGAAAAGCACCGTACCAACGGCATTATAGGAATGTTTTTGGCAGGTGGTGTCTGTATTACTGCCTTTAGTATGTTGTTTAGGGATATTACCAATGCAAACGATGCTGCTGAATTTAGTGACAACTTTGGGCCTTTTGAGCCTTGGTTTTTTATTGGTGTAGCGGCTGTGGAAATTGTGATGATCCTGGCCTTTGGCTATGCCGTAATAATGAGTATTATAAAACGAAAAAGTCTGGAAGATCATGCCTGGTGGCTAATTACCACAGTGTTTTTGATTATGATGCCTGCCTTGGGCCGTGGTATACAAAATGTGTATGTTGGACTAAAAGCCAAACATTGGCCCCATATAGATATCATGCTCCCCATGTACTTTACACAAATATTGATTATTGGGATGATACTTTTGGCCGCCTGGAAGTATAAAAAGCTAAAACACCCTGCCACCTATTTGGCGGTTTTGGTAAACATTTACACCTGTTTTTTAGAACCTCTGGGGCGCTCACCTGTAGTGGAAGCTTTTTTACGTGCCGTGATTAAGGATTAAAATGATTTTATTTTAACCTAGAGGTTTCTCTATTATCATTTCGAAAAATGTGAGAAATCTTACCTCCAATTTTAGATTTCTCAGTCGTTTAGCTCCTTCGAAATGACTATTTTTCAGTTTTAAAATAAAAGGGTGAAACCTCCCAAACATATTCTACCCATTATAGTACTTGCGCAATTTTTTTGCACATCACTCTGGTTTGCAGGGAATGGCGTACTGATTTCTTTAATTGCCCATTTTAATTTAGGCGAAAACAGTTTAGGCAACATCACTTCGGCGGTGCAATTTGGTTTTATCATCGGCACCTTACTCTTTGCCGTATTAACATTAACAGATCGTTTTTCACCCTCTAGAGTATTTTTATGGAGTGCTATTCTGGGTGCTATCTTTAATCTAGGTATTATTTGGGAAGGTAGTGGTTGGACCAGCATTTTAATATTTCGATTTTTGACCGGTTTTTTTCTAGCGGGTATTTATCCTGTTGGCATGAAAATCGCTGCTGATTATTTTGATAAGGGTTTGGGCAAATCACTAGGTTACTTGGTAGGTGCTTTGGTGTTGGGCACTGCCCTGCCCCATTTTCTAAAATGGCTCTCCGCTGTATTTCCGTGGCAATATGTAATCTATGCCACCTCTGCACTTGCAGTTTTGGGTGGTATCCTTATGGTAGTTTTAGTGCCCAATGGCCCCTACCGAAAACCCAGCCAACATCTCAATTTTACAGCTTGTTTTTCTGTTTTTAAAAAGAAGGATTTTAGGGCTGCTGCTCTTGGCTATTTTGGACATATGTGGGAACTCTACACGTTTTGGGCTTTTGTTCCGTTTTTGCTTGGGCTACATGCGGAATGGCAGGGATATAATCTATTTCGGGTTTCGTTCTGGTCGTTTTGGGTCATTGCGATTGGTGGATTGGCCTGTGTGCTTGGGGGATATATTTCGCAGCGTAGGGGCACTAAACGTATTGCGGCCACCTCCCTATTCCTCTCTGGGATTTGCTGTTTGGTATCTCCATTTCTGTTGCTTTACGCCTCCACTCCCGTTTTTATAGCATTCTTGTTGTTTTGGGGTATGGTAGTCATTGCAGATTCACCCCTCTTTTCTACCATGGTAGCGCAGAGTGCCCCAGTAGAAATTAAAGGCACCGCACTGACCATTGTCAATTGTATTGGTTTTGCCATCACCATAGTTAGCTTACAGGTGATTGCCGCACTTCAGGATGTTATCCCTACACAATATCTTTTTACAGTTTTAGCTCTGGGTCCTATTTTAGGGTTGTGGGGATTGTTCAAAAAACGTAGAAATTAAAAGCAATCGTCACTTAGAGTGATTTTACATAATCGTATCGAGAAGTATTCGTAATTCAACACCACTCAAACTGACGTGGTTCTTCAAGCCGAATGTGAGGAATTACTTTTTGGGGCCTTAGATTTCTCAATCGTCGCTTCACTTCACATGTCTAAATGATCTTCGGGCACCTTATCTTTCCTTCGACCATGCTCAGGATGACAATAGGAAGGAGCAAACTTCTTTTAAAAAACGTTCTTAACCGCATCAATGGTTTTATCCAAATCAGTATAGCTGATGGCATCATTTAAAAAATAACTTTCAAAAGCGGAAGGAGGTAAATAAACGCCTTGGTCCAACATACCATGAAAGTATTTTTTAAAGGTATCGTTGTTTCCTTTTGCTGAAGAGGCAAAATCAACCACTGGCGCTTCACAAAAATGTACCGAAATCATGCTACCATATCGGTTAATTTGATTTGCTACACCTTTTTCATTCAATACACTGGCAATGCCTTTGTGCAGGTATTCGGTTTTCTCCGCCAGGCTGGTAAAAACTTCTGGTTTGTTGTTTAGTTCTGTGAGCATTGCAAGTCCTGCACTCATGGCCAATGGATTTCCACTTAAGGTACCTGCTTGGTATACAGGGCCATCAGGAGCCAAATGAGCCATAATTTCCGCTTTTGCAGCAAATGCTCCTACGGGAAGTCCACCTCCTATTACCTTTCCGAACATTACAATATCTGCATCAATCCCCAAAGCTTCCTGTGCTCCGCCTTTTCCCAATCGGAAACCGGTCATCACCTCATCAAACAACAAAAGAATGCCTTCCTCCGTGCACAATTTTCGTAATCCTTGGATAAATTCATCATTAGGAATAATACAACCCATATTTCCTGCTACGGGCTCCAAAATAATAGCAGCAATTTCGCCTTTGTTAGCTGCAGCCAACGCTTTTACACCTTCTAGGTCATTGTACTCCGCCAAAAGTGTGTCCTTGGCCGTTCCTTGTGTAACGCCCGGGCTGTTAGGACTACCAAAAGTAACCGCACCACTCCCTGCTTGTATCAAAAAAGAATCGGAATGGCCGTGGTAGCAACCCGCAAATTTGATGATCTTATCTTTTCCTGTATAGCCTCGGGCAAGTCGCACAGCACTCATACAGGCTTCGGTACCACTATTCACAAAGCGAATCTTATCTATATTCGGCACCATGGAAACAGCCAATTTTGCCAATTCCGTTTCAATCTCCGTGGGCATTCCAAAGGAAGTTCCTTTTTTGGCCTTCTCTATCACTGCATTGATTACTGGTTCGTATGCATGACCCAAAATAAGAGGACCCCAAGAAGCGATATAGTCAATTAACTGGTTGCCATCTTCATCATATAGGTAGGCGCCTTTTGCTTCTTTCACAAAAATAGGGTCGCCCCCTACTGCTTTAAAAGCCCTTACTGGGGAATTTACCCCACCAGGGATATATTTTTTGGCCTCAGTAAATAAGGCGCTACTTCTTTGGTATAGCATGGATTATTTTCTATTTAATTGTCAGTTTAAGTTGTCATCCTGAGTTTATCGAAGGACGAAAACGATTCAAAGCACAAGACATCTCGACTATGCTCGATGTGACAAATTATTTTGTTTTTTCTTTTCGAATATTGAGTACCTGTCCTATGGCCAGCGTATTGGTATTCAAATTATTGATTTGTTTGAGTTCGTCTACCGAAATGGTATATTTTCGAGAGATGGCGTATAGTGTTTCCCCTTTTTCCACCACATGGGTAAACACTTCATATTGTTTGGGTTTTCGTACTGTTTCCAATCCGTCACGAACCACTTTCTCATCGTATTGATCCAAATTGTAGCGTTCAATAAGGGCAATAAGTTTCTGAGGATACTTACGGTCTGTGGCATATCCTGCTTGTCGGAGTCCATACGCCCATTTTTTATAATCGTTCCGTCTATAATTGAATAAGAATTTATAACGGGAACGGGAAGAAAGGAAAATACTATGATCCCTGAATGAATACATAGGGTGGTTGTATTTCCTAAAACATTCGCCCTTGGCATCATCATCATGAAAATCGAATTCGCCATCCCAACCCGTATGGCATTTAATACCAAAGTGATTGTTGGTTTTTTTGGTAAGCTCTCCTTTACCCGAACCGCTCTCCAAAATACCTTGGGCCAATGTGATACTTGCCGGAATGCCAAAGGCACGCATTTCGTATTGGGCCATCTCCGAGAACGTTTCAATATACTCCTGTGTATTGGCAACCGGGAATTTTACAAACCTTCCGGGGTTGACAGGCAAGGGATATAATTCTGACTCTTTTGTACCGTCTTTGGGAATTCCAGTATTGGGGTTACGGATTGGTTTGGTCTTAACCACCGTTTTTGTTTGTTTTGATGCGGTTCGCTTTTTAGCTCCACAACTTGCAACCAATAAAGCCAACACTACTAGATATCCTATTCGCCTGATCATATGTCCAATAACGGTAATTTTTTCTTCTTCAATACAAGGTTCATGCCTTTTATACCTTGTAATCCTCCACTATGGATGGCCAAAATACTGGTGCCTGGTTTAAAAAACCCTTGCTTCACCTTGTCCAAAATACCAAAAAGCATTTTCCCCGTGTAAATGGGATCCAATGGAATTTGGGTTTCTTTTTTAAAGGTATTGATGAAATCAATCAAGCGTTCATCTACCTTGGCATAGCCTCCAAAATGGTAATCAGGAATAAACTCCCAATTTTCATTACGGGCAAATTTAAGAATATCCTGCTTTAGAAAATCACCTTTTAACGCTGGGAACCCTAAAATGGTTTGATGCGGCTTTGCTGAATTGATAAGACCGGCCACAGTGCCACCAGTCCCCACACAACTGCAAACAAAATCGAATTCCATATCTGCTTCGGTCAAAATTTCTTCACAGCCTTTTACCGCCAAAGCATTGGTTCCTCCTTCTGGTAACAAATAAAAATCACCAAAAAGAGATTTCAGTCTTTCATAAAAAGTTGAAGTATCTTTTTCTCTGTAATCACTTCGTGACACAAAATGAAATTCCATTCCATGTTCCTTGGCCAGTTTTAGAGTGGGGTTTTCTGTCCAGCTATCTTTAAGTTCTTCGCCACGGATAATACCAATGGTTTTTAATCCTGCTTCTTTACCTGCAAATGCCGTGGCAGCAATATGGTTGGAAAATGCACCACCAAAAGTTAGTAGCGCGGTGTGTTCTTGTCTTTTTGCCTCAAGTAAATTGTATTTTAACTTTCGGTATTTATTACCTGAGATAAAAGGGTGTATGGTATCCTCCCGCTTTAAACAAAGCGTTATGCCTTTTTCCTCAAGAAGAGGTAAGTGTACTTTTTGATTGGGGATTAACAAGTTGTGAGTTTATCGCGTCAAATAATCTAAAAAACCAAAGGTTTTTCTTTGCGAAAGATAATCTTTATCATTCTCATTGGCATATGCCTCACGTTCAAAACTTATATTTTGATATGCTCTATAGCTATCAAGATAAAGTAATGTTCTTAGCAACCATTCAGAGATATAAAGGATATAAAAAGGGAGGATAAATAGTTCTCGCTGCTGCTTAAGATGTATACGCTCATGATTAATGAGTGCCTCATCATTTCTGAGCGCATCCTCTTTTAAGATGATGAAAGGCCAAAGGGACAAGCCTACATAATTTCGATAAAAAAAGTGTTTAAATACTAATATCACACTAAAACTATCATAAGATTCCTACAAATATAACAGCTAAATTTTGTGAAAATTAAATTGTTTCGATAATACACTTAACATTTTCGGTGAACTACTCAAGGTGCCTTCAAATTGTAAAATCCTAGTCCTATTCACTGGAATACCTTAATTTTATAAGTAACGAAATTGGTTTCGTAAGATATGAAGGAGCTTATTCCCTTAGAAGAGGGTGATTTTTATCTCTCTGAGGAGGGATACAAAGTATTTACAGAAAAATACCATTTAAAACGAGGTTATTGTTGTGAAAGCGGCTGTAGACATTGCCCCTACGGTTACGACAAAAAAACAAATGGCAGACGTTGAACGGGAATATTCGGCATAATATTTGTGATTAATTTGTAGTCATTTCTATGAACTCAAAAAAAAGATTACTATGAAAAATTTAAAACTATTAACACTAACTGCTCTCGCAGTTACTTTCTTGGCATCCTGCAGCTCTGTTAGGGTTATTGCCGACTATGATAAAGAAGCGGATTTTAAAACCTATAAGACTTATGCCTTTTATAAAACAGGTATAGACAAGGCCCAAATATCTGATTTGGACAAAAAACGAATTCTAAAAGCTATTGATACCGAAATGAGTTCTCGCGGTTTTGTAAAATCCCAACAACCAGATTTATTGGTGAATATTTTTACGAAAGAACGCGAGCAAGTAGATGTGTACAACAATAACTTTGGCTGGGGCGGCTGGGGTTGGGGTGGCTGGGGCTACGGAGGTTTTTACAACCCATGGCTTTGGGGCCCAGGTGGAGGTTTTGGAAATAATGTGAGTACCAGAACTGAAGGTTCTTTGTACATAGATTTGATAGATGCCAAAAACAAAGGATTGGTTTGGCAAGGTCGTGGTGTAGGCACCTTAAATAACACTAAAAATATTGATAAAAAAGAGGAACGAATTCGTGAGTTCGTAGCAAACATTCTCAAAGAATATCCGCCATCTACCGAGATTGCAGCAAACTAAAAAATTTAAAACCGCCCTTGAGGCGGTTTTTTTATACCCACTTACCAACTAACAAGAAACACATTGTGATTTTGTATCTTTATGGTGACTAAAAAAGTGCAATGAATTACGAATCCAATCCCATTCTAGACAAGCTTCCAGAGCATCTAAAACAGTTCATAAAGCCTCAGAATTATGATGACTATTCTGCTATTAATCAGGCAGTGTGGCGCTATGTAATGAGGAAAAATGTGGACTATTTGAGTAAAGTGGCCCATAAATCATATGTGGATGGTTTGTTGAAAACAGGAATTTCCATAGATCATATTCCTAACATGTATGGCATGAACCGTATTTTAAAAGAGATTGGTTGGGCAGCGGTTGCCGTTGATGGTTTTATTCCTCCTTCTGCATTTATGGAGTTTCAGGCATATAACGTATTGGTCATTGCCTCAGACATTAGACAACTCGAAAATATTGAATATACCCCAGCTCCAGACATCATTCATGAAGGGGCAGGACACGCTCCTATAATTGCAAATCCTGAATACGCTGAATATTTAAGACGATTTGGGGAAATTGGCAGTAAAGCCATTTCAAGTGCCAAAGATTATGAGCTCTACCAAGCTGTAAGGCATCTTTCCATTATCAAAGAAGCAACAGGAACCTCACAAGAAGAAATAGACAAGGCCGAAAAGCATATTGAAGACTTACAGGAAAATATGGGCGTACCTAGTGAAATGGCCCTTATCCGAAACCTTCATTGGTGGACAGTGGAATACGGTTTAATTGGCACGCTGGATAATCCAAAAATTTATGGTGCTGGTCTACTATCATCTATTGGGGAAAGTAAATGGTGCATGCAAAGTGATGTAGTTAAAGAACCTTACACCATTGAAGCAGCCCAAAAAGCCTTTGATATTACCAAACCACAACCGCAACTTTTTGTCACTCCTCATTTTGCCCATCTAAGCCAAGTATTGGAGGATTTTGCAAACACCATGGCTTTACGTACCGGAGGGCTATCTGGAATACAAAAATTAATAGATTCCAAAGCTCTTGGAACCATTGAGCTTAGTACGGGGCTTCAAGTATCAGGACAGTTCAATTCGGTTATTGAACATAATGGCAAACCCGTTTACATACGAACGGTAGGTCCTACAGCATTGGCTTATCGCGAAAAAGAACTCGTTGGACACAGCACTGAGCAACATTCGGAAGGCTTTGGCTCCCCTATTGGCAAGTTAAAAGGCATCAACCTTGCTATTGAGGATATGGGTCCTCGTGATTTAAAAGCATACAAAATTTTTGAAGGGGAACAGATTTCATTAGAATTTGAAGGAGGTGTGAACATAGAAGGCACTATAGTCACCGGAACCCGAAATCTACAGGGTAAAATCATCTTGATCACCTTTAAAGATTGTAAGGT
Source organism: uncultured Allomuricauda sp. (assembly GCF_947499585.1). GTDB lineage: Bacteria > Bacteroidota > Bacteroidia > Flavobacteriales > Flavobacteriaceae > Flagellimonas. Next base: position 57,314 of record NZ_CANMOO010000002.1, read on the forward strand.
TACCTATGATGGAACGCATTTATTCCTGCCCAATTGGGGGCTATACCATATGGCTGTTGGCCAAAAAGTAGTTTCCGCTTTCAATGGTCCTGCAGATTTAAACAGTTTTGACCTTACCTCACATGAGCTAACAGAAACCACCATTAAATCCGAAAAAAACACCGAAAGAAAACAATTGGAGCTATACTACGCTCAAATCAGGGATTTTAGGGAGGGTGTAAATACTACTATTTCTAGAAATAAGGTTTTTCAAGAACTCAAGAAAGACCACCCAGATGATTGGCTTTTACCTACAGAGCTTTATGAGTTGGCCAAAAAGAGCGATGACAAGGAGTTTCAACAAGAAATACTAGTACATTTGGAAACGGTTAAACTGAATAACCCAAAGGTGGGGCATTTAATTGATGATGGCGTAGGTTTAATCAATAAGAGTTTTTCCCATAGCCTCTAATGCTTTAGCTGAGTCAATCTTTTCCTGACCATAGGTCAAAGTCCAACCTAAGGTGTTTGTAAGCATATAAATTCTAGAAAGTTCGCTGATCAACCGATTTTCAGCATTGGATTTTAGTGATGAAGCACTTACTTTTTTAAGCAATGAGGTGGTTACATTTTGCTTTATGGCATTGTAATCTTCAGCCTTAAATGGGTTAAAATAATCTGCCGTCACATCATAATATTCAAAATCAGGATTGATTTTGATTTCAGGTTCAGGGATAACTTTGATATGAATCATTTTTTGAGCTTCATCCATTTCATATTCAATCTGGGAAAGATCATATGAAATTGTGGCCTCTGCATTTACAACAACCAAAGCTTTCTTATCCGCAGTGACCAATGCACCAAACAATTCTTTAGAATCGGCATAATTATAAACCTCAACAAAATGTCCTTCGGTTACAATCAGTTTGGATACCTGCTTTAATTCTTGCTGAATAAGCATTGTATTTTCCTTTAGAATCGACTGCTGCGCCCTATCATCAGCGTAGGATTTATAAATCAACACAGATGCTAAGGCAATGATCGCTCCAACGAGTACTTTTTTCATTTAGGCAAATTTCATAAAAGGATACCTTTCTTTAAGATACGTAATTTTCGTCTGAAGCGACTTTTTAAACTTTTGATGTTCTTCAGAATCAGGATTAAAAGCTCGGTGTTGCAGGCCTTTTTGAATCGCCTCCACCTCTTCCATAACCGCATAAGATCGTGAGGAAATCCAACTAGATTTAAATTTCTCCCAGATGTAATCAATGGCCAGTTCGTTAGGATGCACCATATCCTTTCCGTAAAAACGATAGTCTCGTAATTCGTCCATCATAATTTCATAAGATGGAAAATAAATCTCTCTCGACTGCGCTCGAGATGACAGAACACCATGAAGGGCAGTAATCAAATGCGATTTGCTTTGTTGATTTTCCGTAAAGCCATCTTTTAAATGCCGTACCGGGGAAATTGTAAAAATTACTTGCGCACTTTCATTTACAGAATGCACCAATTCAATCAATCTTGCGAGGCTATTTTTAATCACTTCTATGGACAACAATTCTTTAGAAAACTCCTTTTGGGGAACCTTATGACAATTGGCAACAGCCTTTTTAGTGCTATTGTACCTATATACCCATGCAGTACCCAAAGTAATAATGATGTGGGTAGTCTGCTCTAGTTGTTGCTTGGTTTCTTTAAGACCTTCATTTAAATTTTGAAGTAATATACTCTTAGAAGTGGCACTATTATCAGAATGAGCATCAAAACAATGCCAAATGCCATGATGTTCAAAAACTTCGCTTTCTTGATAATTGCAATTTTCAATGGCACGTTCCACTAAATTTTCGATGGCCAAAGGGTGGAATAAGATTCCGAATGGGTTCTGGAGTTGTTGAAACTTAAAATACTCCAGTTTTTCACCAATATTTTCTACAAAACAAGAACCCAACAGCAGTAGTTTACTCTGATAATCTATTGAATTTTCAGATTTTATAAGAGGGACTGTGGTTTGGAGTTTCATTTTGGAAGTATCCGTTCAACTATCTGCAATTTTCTAAATCCTTAATCATTTCTTTGTATTGAGATTCTAGCTGTATTTCCAACTGGTTCACAAATTTTAAAATTCGACCCAAATCATCTATAGATTGATTTCGCAAAGCTTCCGTGGCTTTATCAATCTCATTTTGAACCAAATTCTGGGTATTGTATATGCCCTCTAATTCGTAAAGGCATTCATACCCAAATTCATGAAATATTCCTGTAGATTTTGAGGTTTCCCATGCAATTCTGCTCAGTTCTGTAATATCAAGGTTGATGTAGGTATCCCCCACATAATTGTACAAATCTGTGTCAACATAAGTGGAATCGGTTACCGTGAAAAAATCCCTGTATTTATCTTCAAAGGCACTCATGGTTTTTGGCGAAACCAATAACTTACCTGAATTCTCTTTCTGTATTGCCTTAATAGCATCAAGGAAGAAAGTGATTTCTTGATTGTTTGTCCTATTTTCTGCAAGCTGCTCTAAATTGGTATTGAGTTCGCCTTTTATTTTATCCAAAGCAATTTCGATATTGGCATTTGCCGTTTTTGAAGAATTCCAATCATTGAACCAAATAGCAAGATTTATCCCTACAAAAATCAAGAAGATTTCACTAAGAATGTACTTCCAATTGATTTCTCCAAGTTTAATAAATCGCATACGCTATTCCATTTGATTGACCATTTCCTTTGCTCTTTTCAAAGCATCTGGAATACCTGAAGGATTTTTACCTCCAGCGGTAGCAAAGAAGGGCTGTCCACCTCCACCGCCTTGAATATATTTACCCAATTCGCGAACGACATTCCCTGCATTCAATTTTCTATTGGACACCAATTCTTTGGAAATGTAACAAGACAACAGTGCTTTTCCATCATTTTCTGCCGTAAGCAATAAAAATAGATTGGAAAACTGACCCCCTATTTCAAAAGCCAGATCTTTAATTCCATTGGCATCTAAATCAACTTTTTTGGCCAAAAATTGAACCCCATTTACTTCTTCTAGTTCTGCAACTAAATCGCCTTTAAGTCCTTTGGCTTTATCTTTGAGCAGTTGCTCCACTTGCTTTTTAAGCGCAGTGTTTTCCTCCTGTAGTCCTGTTACCGCTTTTACTGGATCTTGTGCATTGTTTAGTAGGTCCTTAATCTCAAAAAGCATTCTATTGTTCTTAAAGTAGAACTCTTTTACGGCGTCTGATGTAATGGCCTCTATCCTTCTTATCCCAGCAGCAACAGCTCCTTCCGATACTATTTTAAAGTGCCAAATATCCGCTGTATTCTTTACATGGGTACCTCCGCATAGCTCAATGGATTGCCCAAACCGAACCGTGCGCACAGTGTCCCCATATTTTTCGCCAAACAATGCCATTGCCCCTTGATTCATCGCTTCTTGAATGGGCATATTTCTATGTTCTTCAAATGGCAACTGACCCTCTATTCGTGCATTCACAAAATTCTCAACACTTCTAAGTTCTTCTATACTCAACTTGGAAAAGTGCGAAAAATCGAATCGCAAATATTTAGAATGTACTGCTGATCCTTTCTGCTCCACATGTGCTCCCAAAACCTCACGTAAGGCTTGGTGCAACAAATGGGTTGCAGTATGATTACTGGCCGTTCGCCAGCGCTGTTTTTTATCTACTGTAGCCTTAAATGTTCCAGAAACATCCTTTGGTAAATTCTCTGAGAAATGAACTATTTCATTATTCTCTTTTTTAGTGTCTATGATGTAAATAACATCTCGGTTTGCAGCCTCCAAGTATCCCTTATCTCCTACTTGACCACCTCCTTCGGGATAAAATGGGGTGAGATTAAAGACCAACTGAAATTGTTCTCCTTCTTTTTTGCTGCTTACTTTTCGGTATTTCACCAATTTTACCTCCGCTTCAAGACTGTCGTAACCTACAAATTCTTGTTCAGCATCATCCAAAAGTACAGTCCAATCCTCTTTAGAAACTTCGGAAGCTGCCCTGGAACGGTCTTTTTGTGCTTTCAAAGCTTTTTCAAAACCTTCGGAATCCAGTTGATATCCTTTTTCTTCTAAAATCAAAGCAGTCAAGTCAATGGGGAATCCGAATGTATCATACAATTCAAAAGCTTTTTGCCCATCAATCGTTTTACTTTTTGAAGACTTTATAACCGAATCTAACAGCACCAACCCTTGTTCCAGTGTGCTCAAAAACGAATTCTCTTCTTCTTTGACAACATTCTCAATTAATTGATACTGCTCGCGAAGCTCAGGGAAGGCTTTACCCATGGTTTCACCCAATACTTTCACCAATCGGTAAATAAATGGTTTTTTGGTACCCAAAAAGGTAAACCCATAGCGTATGGCTCGTCTTAAAATCCTTCGGATTACATAGCCTGCACCTGTATTACTGGGCAATTGTCCATCCGCAATTGAAAATGCGACGGCTCTAATATGATCCGCCACAACCCTAACGGCAATGTCCATCTCCTCATCTTTACCGTATTTGCGGCCAGTAATAGTCTCTATCTCGCGAATAAGTGGGGTAAATACATCTGTATCATAATTGGACTTCACATTTTGCAAAACCATACACAAGCGTTCAAAGCCCATTCCTGTGTCCACATGCTTTTCCGGAAGGTTTTCCAGTACGCCATTTGCTTTTCTATTGTATTGCATGAAAACCAAATTCCATATTTCCACTACTAGAGGATGGTCTTGGTTCACCAAAGAGGCACCTGAAACTTTAGCTTTATCTTCTTTTGATCGTATATCTACATGGATTTCCGAACAAGGTCCGCAGGGGCCTTGATCTCCCATCTCCCAAAAATTATCCTTTTTGTTCCCCATGATAATTCGGTCTTCAGGAACAATGGCCTTCCATAACTCAAAGGCTTCTTTGTCCATTTCCAAATTATCTGCATCATCACTTCCCTCAAAAACAGAAACATAAAGACTGTCCTTGTCAATTTTATAAACTTCGGTTAATAACTCCCATGCCCATTGTATTGCTTCCTTTTTGAAGTAATCGCCAAAACTCCAGTTCCCCAACATCTCAAACATGGTATGGTGGTAGGTGTCCTTGCCCACTTCTTCCAAATCGTTATGCTTACCGCTAACCCTAAGACATTTTTGGCTATCTGAAACTCGCTTGGATTTTGGAATGGAATTCCCTAAGAAAAACTCCTTAAACTGGTTCATTCCCGCATTAGTAAACATCAAAGTAGGGTCATCTTTCATGACCATTGGGGCAGAAGCGACTATTTTATGCTTTTTCTCTTTAAAAAAGTCTAAAAACTGAGCTCTAACTTCTTGGGATGTCATTGTAATTGCTAGGGTTTTATTAAATTTAACATTTTATACAAAACAATTTTTATATTTGTTTGTTTTGATTAAAAGAATGCGCAAAAATAGGATAAAATCCCTTCATGTCTAAAGTTAAGTACTATTACGATCCAGATACGCTTTCCTACAGGAAGATTGAACCTAAAAAGTCTAAAAAGTATCGGAATCTCTTCTTTTTCATAGTAGGCGCTGCTTTGTTTGGCCTTATTGGCCTTATTATATTGTTGAACACGAATTGGTTAAACACTCCAAAAGAACTCTCTCTAGATCGTGAGGTTCATAATTATGAGCTTCAGTTTGAAATCTTGACAAGGAAAATGGAACAGATTGAGCAGGTTTTAGCCAACATTGAAGACCGAGACAACAACATCTATAGATTATATTTTGAAGCAAATCCCATACCTGAAGAGCAACGTAAGGCTGGTTTTGGTGGTATAAACAGATACAATTCCTTAGAAGGTTTTAATAATTCTGAAATCATTATCAATGCTACAAAGCGCTTAGATATTATTCAAAAACAAATGGTCATTCAATCCAAGTCTTTGGATGAAATTGCCAAATTGGCCGAAGAAAAGGAAAAGCTTTTAGCGGCCATTCCAGCGATACAACCTGTAAGAAATGAAGATTTAACCCGAATGGCATCTGGTTATGGATGGCGTTCAGATCCGTTTACCAAAGCTAGAAAAATGCATTGGGGCATGGATTTTACCGCACCAAGAGGTGTGCCAATTTATGCAACCGGTGACGGAACAGTTAAACGGGCCGATAATAGATCTTCAGGATACGGGAAACACATTAGAATAGACCATGGGTATGGCTATATGTCCCTATATGCCCATTTAAGTAAATACAATGTTAGCAAAGGCCAAAAAGTAAAACGGGGAGATTTAATAGGCTTTGTAGGAAATACAGGCCGTTCAGAAGCTCCTCACTTACATTATGAGGTCTTTAAAGATGAGGAACGCATCAACCCTATTAACTTCTACTATGGAAGTTTGACGGCGGAAGAGTTTGAAAATATGCTCAAATTCGCCAACCAAGAGAACCAATCCCTGGATTAATGTATGTAGATCTTCCTGAAAAACGATATTACGGCATTGGTGAAGTAGCCAAAGCGTTTGGCGTGAACACTTCTCTGATTCGGTTTTGGGAAAAAGAGTTTGATGTGCTTCAGCCTAAAAAGAATGCCAAGGGCAATCGAAAATTTACTCCACAGGATATTACAAATTTGCAATTGATTTACCACTTGGTAAAGGAACGTGGGTTTACCCTGGAAGGAGCAAAAATCCATTTGAAAGAAGAAAAACAAAAAACCCTCTCCAATTTTGAAGTGGTCCAAAAACTGCAAAAAGTAAAGGCCGAACTTCTAAAAATTAAAGAACAACTATAACATAACTATAAACACTAAAAACAAGAACATGAAAAAGGGTATTCTTACCATCATCATTCTTATTGTGATTGCTGTATTACTTGGCGGCTGGTATGTAAGAACCAACAATACACTTGTTGATATGAAAGGACAGTCTACAAAGCAGTGGGCCAATGTAGAAAGCTCATATCAACGAAGAAGTGACCTAATTGGGAATTTGGTGAAAACGGTTCAAGGAGCTGCGGATTTTGAAAGAGGCACATTAAAAGATGTTATTGAAGCACGTGCAAAAGCAACTTCCACCACTATAGATGCCAATAATATTACTCCGGAACAATTAGCTCAGTTTCAACAAGCGCAAACAGGGCTATCTTCTGCGCTTTCAAGGCTTTTGGTCACTGTGGAACGGTATCCAGATTTAAAGTCCAATCAAAACTTTCTGGAACTACAATCACAATTGGAAGGCACTGAAAACCGAATCAACGTAGAACGAAACCGATTCAATGATTTGGCTGGAGAATACAATATTAAAATTGAAAAAATCCCAACCAATATTATTGCCAGCCTTGCTAATTTTGATCCAGTTGCATTATTTAGCTCCAATCCAGGTGCTGAAAATGCGCCAGATGTAAACTTCGATTTTAATTAGATACATGTCGCACGTAGAGGAATTTTTGACCGCTGGGGAGGAACAAGAAATTATTGAAGCCATTCTCGAGGCTGAAAAAAACACTTCAGGAGAAATAAGGGTACATATTGAAGCAACTACCAAAATAGATCATTTTAGTAGGGCGCAACAAGTATTTCACTTTCTCAAAATGGATAATACCAAAGAAGAAAATGGCGTCTTACTTTATGTAGCCGTTGATGACAAAAAGTTTGTTATTTATGGAGATAGTGGTATTGACCGTGCTGTTCCAAAAGGTTTCTGGGATACTACAAAAGACCTTATCTCATCCCATTTTAAACAAGGGCATTTTAAGCAAGGTATTGTAGAAGGCGTGATAAAAGCTGGAAAAGAACTAGAAGCTCATTTTCCTTGGAACCATAATGATACCAATGAACTGAGCGATGCCATATCAAAAGGTTAGTTTTCTTATTGCCCTATTCTGTGTTTCTCTAGGGTGGGGGCAATTTACTATTCCTGAAAAGCCGCAAAAACAAACCAGTGTTTACGATTATGTAAACCTGTTGTCCGCACCCCAAAGCAAAGCTTTAGAACAAAAACTAATTCGGTACTCCGATAGTACTTCCACGCAAATTGTAGTTGCTATCATCAACTCTACAGAAGGAGAGAACATTAATTTCCTAGGGGCACAATGGGGGCAAAAATGGGGCATAGGCCAAGCGGACCAAGACAACGGTGTACTTGTTCTTCTGGCAAGGGATGACCGCAGAATAGCCATCAACACAGGTTATGGCGTAGAAGGTTCTTTAACGGATTTTATGTCTAAGCGCATTATAGAATCCGTTATTATTCCTGAGTTCAAAAAAGGTGACTATTACGGCGGATTAGATAAAGGTTCTGATGCCATTTTTCAAGTATTAAATGGAGAATTTAAAGAGGATCGTACTTTTGGCAATGACCAAGGGTTTTCATTAAAGTCTTTACTGCCTTTTATCATCTTTCTTATTATCATCATTATTCTTTCCAGAAGAAATAACCGCAACAACAAAGGTGGCAGAGGTGGTAAAAATAAAGGCATGGATATCTGGGACATGATTATCCTCAGCAATATGGGACGTGGTGGATATCGCGGTTCTTCTTCAGGAGGTGGTTTTGGATCTGGAGGATTTGGTGGCGGCTTCGGCGGAGGCGGTTTTGGAGGCGGTGGTGCCTCTGGGGGTTGGTAATCTATAGTTTTTAGTGGATTATGTTAAGTTTTAATTGTTAAACGCAACACTTGATCAAGTTCCCCATCTTTTGGAAAACCCAATACTATGCTTTTAAAAAGGTTGTTTTTCTCTTCCCTTCTTTTATACACTTTTTTAGGCTGTAAGGAAGATGATAAAGTTGACTGCTCTCTTGTAGATTGCCTATCCGTTGACAATTCGATATACTTTAAAGTTATAGACAAAACTACCGGGGAAAACCTCATTAGCAATGGTACCTATCTAGCGTCTCAAATTAACATTCAGGATTTAGATTCTAACATTGTGGATTTTGAACTCCAAAAGGACTTTGAAAATCAAGACCTTCTGGTTCATCATTTGCAAAACAACCATTTTGGAGACCTTGGTTATCAAATAACGATAGAAGATGAAAACCCATTCAACCTCACTTTAACCGCCTTTTTTATACAAGGAGACGAATGTTGTGGTCCATACATTGGCACGGATGACATATCCCTAACTGGAATTGAGGGTGAATTCGTAAACCAAGGCACCTTACCTATTACAGTCACCGTTTTTGTTCCGTAGAAAAGAAGGAATCAATCTACTCTTTTATAAAAAATCTTGCTTACAATTTTCCATTCACCATCAACCTTTAACAAGTTCATATAGTCGACAAAAGTGAAATTCTCATACTCCAACTCCAAGCGAGCATTAGCTGCATGACCAGATATGGTTATCTCAGCAATTCTATTTTTTCTGTTTGACTTTGGTTTTGAGGCATCCATGCCCGAAAAAAACTCCAATGCATTTACCTCCTTATAACCTTCTTTGGTAATGTATTTCATTGTGGCAGTTTCGTGAAATGCTTTTTTTAAAATATTGAAATCATTATTGGTACCACCTTCCATGTAATAATTCAAAGTTTGTTCCACAAGTTGATAGTCAGACTCTTGAGCATTTGCAGTAAAAAAAATACCAGCAGTAAATAATAAAAGAATAAGATTTCGCATGATGTTCGTTTTTAGGTTGTTTAACGATTTCAAGTTATCTTTTTTGGTATTAAATGTGATAATGTAAATCATAAATGTTTCATAACGTTCCATCCATCAACTAAAAACCATTCGTAAATCAATACGAACCACCTATAAACTTTAAAGCCCCTCCACCTATTTTTAAGCTATCTTAGTCATGGTCAACTATTAGTTTAATTAATTCCTTTTGGCATGTCACGTTTTGTTCGAGTCCTAGTTATTTCCATACTTGTTTTGTTAGTTTCTTGTAAAAAGAAGACAGACTCTGCTGATACGGATAACCTATTTAAATTCAAGGATTATATTAGTTATCATACCAATGGAAATCAAAGTATTTCCACCCCTATCACTATTGTCTTAGCTCAACAACTGAATCAGTTTGAGCTTGCTCAAGAACTCCCAACAGAATACTTGAAAATAACACCAAAAGTTGAAGGGAAACTGGCTATTGAAAATGGAAGAGAACTAACTTTTCAACCTTCAGAATATTTAAAACCCAATACGGAATACGTTGTTAATCTTTCACTGGGTAAGCTTTTTGAGAATATTAAAAGTGATTTCAAAAACTATACGTTTAGTTTTAAAACGATTACTCCAAATTTTAAAATCAATTTAGGGAATCTACAATCCCATAGTAAAAATTGGCAATACCTAACAGGTACTTTAGAAGCCTCTGATATTCTGAGTGCTGAAAAAATAAATAGTGTTCTCTCCGTTGCCCAAGGTGAGAATAATGTTCCAGTAAAATGGGACAATGTAAGTGAAGACGCTAGGTATTTCACCTTCAAAATTGATAGTATTCCGCGCAAAACAGATGATACTGAGCTAATCATTAATTGGAACGGAAAAGATATTGGTGCAGATAATAATGGCTCTGAAAAATATGCAATCCCTGGATTAAACAAATTTATTGTCATAGATGCCAAAACCTCAACGGCTCCCAATGCTGCTTTGACCCTTAATTTTTCAGATCCCTTGAAAAAGAATCAAAATCTGAATGGGTTGGTCACCATTGAAAATGCCCAAAGTTTACGATATGAAATCAACGGAAATGTTTTGAAGGTCTACCCTTCAAACCGAATAATGGGTCAAGTACGTGTTAATGCATTTGAAGGCATTAAAAGTGAATATGGTTACGCACTTAAAAAATCATTTTCAGAATTGGTCTCTTTTGAACAGTTAAAACCAAACGTACGGCTAATTTCCAAAGGAACCATTTTACCCAACGCTACATCAACACCCATCTATTTTGAAACCGTTAACCTTTCTGCTGTCGAAGTACGGGTGATACAGGTTTTTGAAAATAATATGTTGCAATACCTCCAAAACAGCAACCTTACACAAGAATACAACTCAGACCTTAGACCTGTGGGACGCAGAGTAGCTTACAAAGTAATTCCACTTACAGAAACTAAGGATGATGACACGAGTTTTTGGAAGGCGCATGCTCTTGATTTATCAGAATTAATAAAAGTGAATCCCGGGTCCTTATATCGAATAGAATTCAGTTTTAAAAAAGAACATACTTCTTATGAATGTATAGGTTCAGAAAGTTCCGAAGGCGAAACAGAAAATTATGCATCAAATGATACTGATTCCCAAGATCTAAGTGATGAAGCTTTAGAAGAACGCTATTGGGACAATGAGATCTATTATTGGAGAAACTACAATTATAACTGGGAAGAAGAAGATAACCCTTGCCACCAAGCTTATTATAATGCAAACAGAATTGCAACAACAAATCTTTTAGGAAGTGATTTGGGACTTATTGTAAAAAAAGGAAATAATCGTTCTTACCATTTTGTTACAACGAATCTTTTGACCACAAACCCCGAAGCAAATACAAATATCAAATTGTATAATTTTCAGCAGCAGCTTCTGGCTGAAGTAACAACGGATGCTTCTGGATTTGGAATTTACGATGGAGAAGAATCTATTGCTTTTGCTGTTGCCAAAAAGAACAACAATTTTGCCTATGTAAAACTTGCGGACGGTAATGCACTTTCATTAAGTAAGTTTGATGTTTCTGGAGAAGAATTACAAAGTGGACTGCAAGGTTTTATCTATACGGAAAGAGGTGTGCACCGACCTGGCGATCCTGTCCATCTTACCTTTGTCCTTGATGATAAAGCAAATCCATTACCTGCAAGCCACCCCGTAACCATAGAAGTTAATGATGCGCGAGGAAAATTAGTGCAAAGAAATGTACTTAAAGATGGTACCCTACCTGTTGCTGATGGATTGTATGCCAAAAAAGAGGGTGATTTTTATTACTTCCCCATCCCTACAAAAGCTACTTCGCCCACAGGAACTTGGAACGCCAAAATCATTGTTGGTGGAGCACAATTCAACAAAAGCCTAAAAATTGCTACCGTTAAACCCAATAGGTTGAAGGTTGATTTTGCTTTTGAAGATGAAGTTTTAAAAGCTAATCAAAATAACAAAGGGAAAGCCATAGTACAGTGGCTACATGGAGCACCTGCTAGGAATTTAAAAATTGATATCAACGCTAAATTGCAGCAAGCGTCCAATGCATTTCCTAGTCATAAGGGATATGTTTTTCAAGATCCCGTTCGGACCTTTAATGAAACGGAACTTCAATTTATTTCTTCAAAACTGGATGGAGAGGGATTGCTCAATATTGACAAAAAAATCAATACTAACACCAATGCCTCCGGTATGTTACAGGCCACTTTCACTACCAAAGTATTTGAAGGAGGCGGTGATTTTTCAATTGATGTTTTCTCAAAGAAACTGGCACCCTTTTCGCATTTTGTAGGGCTACGCTCCCCAAAAGCAAGGCAATACGGTTCATTTTTAACGGATGAGAATACAACGTTTGACGTGGTCTCTGTAAATGCAGACGGCAAACAGGCTGGAAATCGCAAGTTAAAAGTCAAAGTTTACAAAATAGAATGGCGTTGGTGGTGGAACCGTGGTTACGACAATCTTTCCCGTTATGAAAATGCAACAGTGCATCGTCCATTTAAGGAGATGTCGGTAACAACTGGAGCCGATGGAAAAGCTAATTTTAAAGTGAATATTCCCGATGATGACGGAGGACGGTTTCTAATTCGTGTCATTGACGAAGATTCTGGCCATGCTACCGGAAGAACGGCCTATTTCTATAGAAACTGGTGGAGAAGACCAGCATCTGGTGATACGGAAAGTTCAAAAATTTTGATTTTTTCAGCAGATAAAGAAAAGTATTCACTTGGCGATCAGGCAGTAGTTACTTTTCCATCAGATACAGGAGGGCGAGCTCTATTAAGTATTGAAAATGGTTCTGAAGTTTTATCACAGCAATGGATTGAAACCTCTGCAAAAGAGACCAAAGCAACCATTCCCATTACTGCAGACATGGCGCCCAATGCCTACATCAACATATCATTATTGCAACCACACGGACAAGTCGTAAATGATTTACCCATTCGTTTGTATGGCGTTGTACCTCTATTGGTCGAAAATCCAGCTACTTATTTAAAGCCTGAGCTCAAAATGCCAGAAGCTCTGGAACCGGAAAAATCCTTTAAGGTGACCGTCTCGGAGGCCAATGAAAAGTCAATGACCTATTCCTTGGCGGTTGTTGACGAAGGTCTATTGGATTTAACACGATTCAAAACCCCAGATATTCATGCTTCGTTCTATGCCAGACAAGCTTTGGGCGTAAAGACTTTTGATATTTTTGACGATGTCATGGGTGCATACTCCATCAGTGTAGATAATATTTATGCCATCGGTGGTGGTGGAATTGGTGAGGGAGCTAAAAATAGAAAAGCACAACGGTTTAAGCCTGTTGTTACCTATTTAGGCCCGTTTACCTTAAAAGCAGGTGAAAAAGCATCCCACACTATAAACATGCCAAATTATGTAGGCTCAGTGCGCACCATGGTCGTTGCAGGAAATAAAAACAGTGCCTATGGCAATACAGAAAAGGCTACCCCAGTACGCAAACCATTGATGGTATTGACCTCAATACCCAGAAAATTATCTCCAGGTGAAAAAGTGACCATTCCTGTTACCGTGTTTGCTATGGATAAAAAAGTAAAAAACGTAACCGTTTCAATTGATGCAGGAAAAGCTCTGGAAGCAATCGGGCCTACATCAAAAAATATCACCTTCAATTCAGTTGGCGAGCAAATTGTAAATTTTGATTTTAAGGTAAATCCAACAAAATCATTTCAAACCATAAAAGTCACAGCATCTGGGAATGGAGAAAGCGCAAGCAACGAAACTGAAATCGACGTAGAAAACCCTAATCCAATAACTACTAAAAGTACATTGTACACGATAACCGAAAATCAATCAGAGACCATTTCTTTTGAAACTTTTGGAACCTCAGGAACCAACACGGCATTTGTTGAATTTTCAACCCTTCCGCCTATGGATTTTTCAAAAAGAATGGAGTACTTACTTCAGTATCCCCATGGTTGTGTAGAACAAACTACATCTGCAGCTTTCCCACAATTGTTTTTAGCAGAAGTACTAGATATCACTTTTGACAAGAAAAAGGAAATTGAAAAAAATATAAAAGCGGCCATTAAGAGACTGAATGATTTTCAAGTACCGAGTGGTGGTTTAAGCTATTGGTCCGGTTATGGAAGTGCCAATGACTGGGGGACATCGTACGCCGGACATTTTATGTTGGAAGCCAAACAAAAAGGGTATCAGCTACCGTTGACATTTTTGAGCAATTGGCTACGCTATCAAAAAAATACGGCCCGTCAATGGAGCAATCAAAGTACTCGTTACAATAATGATATTGCCCAAGCATATCGTCTGTACACCTTGGCTTTAGCACAGCAGCCAGAATTGGCAGCTATGAACAGATTGCGTGAATCCAAAAATCTAAGTAATGAAGCTAAATGGAGATTGGCAGCAGCTTACGCGTTAGTGGGCAAAAAGGAAGTAGCACAAAAACTCGCACAAATCGCAAATGTCAATTTTACACCTAATTCTTATAATTACCGAACTTATGGTTCAGTATTCAGGAATAGGGCGATGGCTTTGGAAACTATGGTCATACTTGGAGACTCCCAACAACGGGAATTGGCTGTTTCATTGGCAAAAAACCTATCCTCACAAAGATGGTATAGCACGCAAGAGACCGCATTTGCTTTATTGTCCATGTCCAAAATGGTTGCAAAAAATGGAGGTAAATCCCTTGATTTGACTTTCACAAATAATGGAAAAGAAGTAGCGGTAAAAACAGATAGGGCTATTGCGCAACGAAGTATTTCAATCTCCTCAGCAAAAGGTGAAATACTTATCAAAAATAATCAAGGCAATACCATTTATGCTACGCTTACCCAAACTGGAAAACTACCCGTGGGTCAAGAATTGGCGCAACAGCAAAATCTAACATTATCTGTAAAGTATCTTGATGCTGTTGGAAATTCTATTAATGTAACTGAGCTTCGTCAAGGAACTGAGTTACAAGCACAGTTGACCGTTTTCAACTCCACCAATGATTATTATGATAACTTGGCATTGACACAGATTGTTCCAAGCGGATGGGAAATTGTGAATACATCCTATGCAGGTGGAGGTGACCCAAATTCTAGCAAGGCCGATTATATTGATACCCGTGATGATAGCACTAATTTCTATTTTGATTTAGGTGCAAAGAAGACCAAAACTTTTACCATAAAACTGAATGCTTCCTTTTTGGGTGACTATTATTTACCTGGCTCCCAGGTTGAAGCTATGTACGACAATACCGCTTATGCTCGGAATAAGGGCAAATGGATTAAAGTATCACGATGATGTTGTAAATGAAGGCTTTTTTATTGGCTTTAAAGAGAATTGTGTTGAAGCACCGAATTAAACTTTTGGTTGTTCTTACACTTTTCTTGTTTTGGTTTTTCTGCTTACCCAAACAGCTTTTTAAGGACCCCACCTCAACCGTAGTGACCAGTTCTGATAATGTATTGATTGGTGCTCGAATCGCTCATGATGGACAGTGGCGTTTTCCCCAGATTGACTCCATTCCAGAGCGTTTTAAACAAAGTGTTCTCTTGTTTGAAGACGAATATTTTTATAAGCATCCCGGTTTTAATCCAATCTCTATTTTTAATGCCATAAAACACAATCTTACCAAGGATACACGCAGAGGAGGAAGTACGATAACCCAACAGGTCATTCGTATGAGCAGAAAAAATAAGAGGCGTACTTATTTTGAAAAATGCATTGAAATCTTCATGGCCACTCGGTTGGAGTTACGTTATTCCAAAGACGACATTTTAAAACTCTATGCCACACATACACCTTATGGCGGTAATGTGGTAGGCTTAGAAACCGCTTCATGGCGTTATTTTGGAATTCCCGCACAAGAATTAAGTTGGGGGCAATCAGCTACTTTAGCCGTCTTGCCCAATGCGCCATCGCTTATTTTTCCAGGTAGAAACGAACAATTGCTCCTGAAGAAACGCAATCGCCTCCTTAAAAAATTATGGGAAGAAAATCATATCGATGAAACTACCTATAAACTGGCCATTTCCGAACCTTTACCACAAAAACCCATTGCTCTTCCCAATATAACGCCTCATCTTACGGAGCGCATTAAAAAAGAGCACCAAGGCAAACGAATACAAACTTCTATTGACAGACATTTACAGTATCAAGCAAATATTGTGGCAGAACGCCATTACCAGCGATTAAAAAGTAACGAAATCCATAACCTTGCCATTTTAATATTGGATGTGGAAACCCGGAAGGTTTTAAGTTATGTGGGCAATTCCCCTTCTGGAAAAACTCATGGTAACTATGTAGATATTATTACTAAAAATCGAAGTACAGGCAGCACGTTGAAGCCTTTCCTATTTGCTTCACTCATGCATGAAGGCCAATTGTTGCCCAATACTTTGGTGAAAGATATTCCGACGGTAATCAATGGTTACAATCCAAAAAACTTCAATAAAAAGCATTCTGGCGCTGTACCAGCCAACAGGGCACTTTCCCGCTCGTTAAATGTGCCAGCCGTTCGGTTATTGCGACAATATGGACTTCAAAAATTTTACAACAAACTTCATAAAATGAATTTGAAATCCGTGGACAAACCAGCTGGACATTATGGTTTGGCCTTAATTTTGGGAGGAGCTGAAAGCTCACTATGGGACCTTACCAAAACCTATGCCTCCGCTGCATCAACTTTAAACTATTTTGAATCCAATTCCAGCACGTATCGTACTAATGAATTTGTAGAACCTAATTATCTGCTCAACACTGAAATCGATTTTGGGGAACAACAATTTGAAGCGCCAGTTTTAAATGCTGGTTCGCTTTACCATACTATTAAATCTTTACAAGAAGTCAATAGACCAGAGGGTGATGAAAATTGGCAGTTTTTTGATTCTTCTAAACGTATTGCATGGAAAACGGGAACCAGCTTTGGTTTTAAAGACGCATGGGCCGTTGGAGTAACTCCAAAATATGCTATAGGTATTTGGGCAGGAAATGCTGATGGAGAAGGAAGGCCAGGATTAACAGGGGTTACTGCAGCAGCACCTATTCTTTTTGATGTATTGGACGTATTGCCCAACAGTGGTTGGTTTCAACAACCATTTGATGATTTAATTGAACTGGAAATCTGTTCCCAAAGTGGGCATCTAGCTTCCGCTTTTTGTAATAACGTAAGAAAGGAGTGGCTACCTATTAACGGAACAAAAAGCAGACAATGCCCATATCATAGACAAGTTTTTTTGGATGTTTCAGAAGCATTTAGGGTAAATTCCGAGTGTTATCCATTGGAAGATATGGTAGCCAAAAATTGGTTTACCCTTCCTCCTGTAATTGAATATTATTACTCCACTTCAAATCCAAATTACAAGCCATTACCTGTTTATTTGCAAGGGTGTTATATTTCAGAATCACAATTAATGGAGTTTATCTATCCAAAGAAAAATGAAGAGGTTCTGTTACCAAAAGACTTAGGTAATAGTAAAACTGAAATCATATTCAAGCTGGCGCACCAACGAGCAGATAGCATGGTCTATTGGTACTTGGATGAAACCTATATTGGAACTACTGAAAGCTTTCATGAACTCATCAACCAGGCTAAATCTGGAGAATATGTATTGACCGTAGTTGATGATCAAGGCAATCGCATTCAGCAAAAAGTATCGGTAAAACGGGCTTCGGAGAACTAGGTTTCTATTTCTTTCTCAAGAAAATGGTAACGGGCACTCCACTAAAATCAAAGTTTTCCCGCAGTTTGTTTTCCAAAAAACGTTTGTAGGGATCCCGCACATACTGCGGCAGATTACAGAAAAAAGCAAATTGTGGGTATGGCGTGGGCAATTGGGTACAGAACTTGATTTTCACATATTTGCCTTTGTAAGCTGGTGGTGGCGTATGTTCAATAATAGGCAACATGATATCATTCAGTTTTCTGGTCACTACCTTTTTTGAACGGTTTTTGTAGACATCGACAGCCGTTTCAATTGCTTTAAAGATTCTTTGCTTAGTCAATACTGAAATGAAGAGAATTGGCACATCGGTAAAAGGCTCCATTGCTTTTTTAATTTTTGCCTCGTATTCCTTTACAGAATTGGTTTCCTTTTCAACCAAGTCCCACTTATTCACTAATATAACTATCCCTTTATTGTTGCGTTGCGCCAACCAAAAGATGTTCTGTACTTGCCCATCAAATCCTCGGGTAGCATCAAGAAGCAATATGCAGACGTCACAATGTTCTATTGCTCTTACAGATCGCATTACGGAATAAAATTCCAAATCTTCTTTTACCTTGGCTTTTCTTCGGATTCCTGCGGTATCAACCAAATTAAATTCAAACCCGAATCTATTGTATTTGGTATCTATACTGTCCCGAGTAGTTCCTGCAATATCTGTAACTATATAGCGATCTTCCCCTATAAGTGCATTGATAAAAGATGATTTTCCAGCATTGGGCCTTCCCACGACTGCAAATCTTGGCAATTCACTTTCTTCTTCTTCAATTTCAGGCAGTTCCTTAACCAACGCATCCAACAACTCCCCTGTTCCGCTGCCATTAATACTTGATAAAGTATAGTAATTTTCCAGGCCCAATGAGTAGAATTCTACTGCATCTGCCTCCCTTTGGGCATTGTCCACTTTGTTTATCGCTAGAAAAACAGGTTTATTCACTCTTCTAAGTAATTTGGATACATCCTGATCCATGCCAGTTACACCAGATTCCACATCAACCATAAAAACAATGGCGTCTGCTTCATCTATGGCAAGTTCTACTTGTCTATCAATCTCTTTTTCAAAGACATCATCGCTTCCAAGTACATACCCACCAGTATCTATTACTGAAAATTCCTTCCCATTCCAATCACTTTTTCCGTAATGACGATCACGCGTAACACCACTAACGGCATCCACGATAGCCTCTCGACGTTGAATCAATCGGTTAAAAAAAGTAGATTTTCCAACATTTGGTCTTCCAACAATGGCCACAATAGCACTCATCTGCATTAAATTTTTGCAAAAATACCACTATTTATGAAGAAAAAATGATACCTTTTTTAATCAATTTCAATTAGTTATGAGTGATTTTGCCAATGAAATTGTTTTGCGTCCGCGTTTTGAAGTTTCTTTAAAAGAAGATATTGAACAATTAAAGTTAGTTTTTGACAAAAGCTCCAAAGATCCATTCCTGATAAAACGGCTGGACGAGCATATCTACATACGGTTTAAAAAAACGGATACTACGTTTTGGTCGCCACAACTTCACTTAGAACTTACCTCATTTGAGAAAGGGATAAGTAAAATTCATGGCGTCTTTGGTCCTAATCCTACGCTTTGGACATTTTTTATGTTCCTGCATTTTGGTATAGGTACACTTTTCATTATTCTGGGAGTTTTTGCATACTCCAACTATTCCCTTGGGCATGATGTAACTTATTGGCTTACCGGAATGTTTTTTTTGGTTTTAATATGGTTTGCGCTATACGCTTTTGGAAGAATGGGAAAGGTTAAAGGTAGGAGTCAGATGAGCCAGCTTAAGGATTATCTTAGGGAGATAATTTCAGATTTTAAAAACAATGGGAAAGGCACAGACTAATGCCTTCTTCCTTTTACTTAATTCAATTATGAAACATAGACTATCTTATGTTTTAGTTATTGTAACCAAAACGTTTAAGTTGGCGTGAATTGCTACGCCAATTTTTATTTACCTTAACATAGAGTTCAATATGAACCTGCTTATCAAAGAATTTTTCCAAGTCTTTTCGTGATTCTACCCCAACTCTTTTAAGGGCACTTCCTTTATGGCCTATAATTATGCCTTTTTGCGTATCCCGTTCAACCATAATCACCGATCGAATCCTAATAATATCTTGGTCCTCAAAAAATTCTTCCGTTTCTATCTCTACAGCATATGGAATTTCTTTTTTGTAGTGCATCAATATTTTCTCTCGGATAGTCTCGTTCACAAAAAACCGTTCTGGTTTATCTGTTAACTGATCTTTAGGATAATAAGGTGGGGCTTCGGGCAATAACTCCAAAATACGTTCAAAAACTTCCTTTACATTAAAATTTTCCAATGCCGAAATTGCATGTAGTTCCGCTTTGGGAAGTAACCCTTGCCAATATTGTATTTGTTCTTCCAATACCTGTTGTTCAGAAGTGTCTATTTTATTCAATAGCAGTAATACAGGAATTTTACTATTGGTGATTTTAGTAAAGAAAGCTTCATCTTTCAATGCTTTTTCTCCAATCTCAACCATATACAGTAGAACATCTGCATCTTCAAATGCTGATTTTACAAAATTCATCATGGAACTTTGTAATTCGTATGCCGGTTTTATGATTCCAGGGGTATCTGAAAGAATTACTTGAAAATCATCCCCATTGACAATACCTAAAATTCGATGTCTTGTAGTTTGCGCTTTGGACGTTATAATAGAAAGTTTTTCACCAACAAAAGCATTCATCAAAGTGGACTTGCCCACATTTGGATTACCTATAATATTTACAAAACCCGATTTATGCTTTTTCATACTTCATTTTTGAAAAATACTTTTTGGCTGCTAAATTAACTCTAGGAGATAGATAAAGCACCGCTATCATATTTGGAATTACCATGAGTGCATAGGCCAAATCTATCAAATTAATGACCAAATCTACTGAGGCTACTGCAGCAAAAACAATAGTAACCACAAAATACCAGTTGTAGTATTTTCCAATTTTAGCATTGGTCAAAAAAGAAAGACACTTTACACCATAATATGAATAGGTGAATAATGTGGATAGCGCAAATGCTGAAACAATAATCATCAATAAAACATCACCATAACCAAACAATGTTTTTTTAAAGGCAATCAGTGTCATCAATATTCCATTGCTTTCTGCCTCTAAATAAGCTCCGCTTAGAATAATAACTATTGCTGTTAAGGTGCAGACGATAATGGTATCAATAAAAGGACCCAACATAGCAACCAATCCTTCTTGAACCGGCTCATCTGTTTTGGACTGACCATGATACATTGGCGCACTACCCAACCCGGCCTCATTTGAAAACATTGCTCGACGAACCCCAAGAATAACCAGTCCCCAGAAGCCTCCTTTAGCCATGGTATTAAAATTAAAGGCTTCTGTAACGATTAGTTTTAGAGAAGGCCATACTTCGCTTGCATTGGTTGCCATAACGATCACTACGGCCGTAAAATATACAAGCACCATAAAAGGAACAATCGTTGAAGCTACTTTAGCTATTTTTTTGAGTCCCCCAAAAATGACAAATGATGTTATAATAGCAAGGGTAATCCCTATAATCAATTTCCAATTAAAATCTCCCAATAAGGCCAAATTTTCATTTGGCTTTACCACATTCATAAAGGTTTGTGTAAACTGATTTGCTGTAAACACTCCTAAAAACCCAAAGAGACCTGCGACGCAGAAAAAAGTTGCCAAAGGCTTTGCTTTTTTACCCATGCCTTGTGCAATATAAAACATTGGTCCTCCCTGAAGCTTGCCTTCTGAATCAGTTCCTCTAAACATTATGGAAAGACTACAGGAATAAAACTTTATGCACATTCCTATAAGCGCCGTTATCCATATCCAGAAAACAACTCCTGGACCTCCCATGTAAATGGCTATCGCCACCCCAGAAATATTCCCAAGACCAACGGTTGCGGCCACCGCGGCGGATAGCGCTTGAAGATGACTCACATCTCCCTTTGCCCCTTCTTTATCATGTTTACCAGCTGTTATTGCTATAGCGTGACCGAAATAGCGATATGGTAAAAATTTAGATTGAAAAACGAGGAATAATCCACCACCAATTAAGAGAACAAGCATAGCCCACTCTGTGTAGGGCAGCATTGCAGACAAAAAATCATTAAAACCTTCCATAGAGTAAAAACTCGAATTTATGGATTTTAAGCTGGACTTGCGTCAAACGTTTTAGTGAATATTGGTTTTAATTTGGAAATAAGTGAAAAACCGTTGTATCTTTGCCGTCCACATCGCGGGGTAGAGCAGTAGGTAGCTCGTCGGGCTCATAACCCGAAGGTCGCTGGTTCGAGTCCAGTCCCCGCTACTACAAAAGAAAAGGCTTCTGATTTCTCGGAAGCCTTTTTTAATTTCTACCTAAAACTAATTTTATATACAGTATTCCCCTGAAAATCTTTGCTATATAAATATTGATTGATATGTATCAATCAATAGTAGCATAATGTCTTAGGTACTCTACTGGTGGTTTTAGTATCAATATGACCTCAAAAGTTTCCTCATTGGTCAAAGCCTCTACAATTACATGCATAATTTTACTCGCCGTCAAACCAATTTTCATCTTGTATTTTAGTTTTTTAGAATTTTTCTAATATACATTATCTAAATCTGTGTTATGCATCGTTTATTCAAACTTATATATTCATTGCTTTAAAAATTCCCTGCATTTATCACAATAAATTACATCAACATTTTTGGGATAGCTAAACCTTTCTAAATTCCTTGGAGCATTTACATTCGCCATTGGGAAAAATTCTTTTTCCTTTTCATTGGAAAAATTGGAGCTTATTGAATTCCCATCTACAATTGGAACATTGTCATTCTTTAGTTCATAATTATGAACAGGACAATGGTTGAATATCTTGTGAGCTTGTCTCAATTCTATTAGCTCCAGGTCATATTCATTTGTAAATTCCTTCAATAATTGTTCTTGCCAGAAGAAAAGTCTATTTCTTAATGGGAATGCTTCATAAAGAGTCAGAATGAAGTGGTTATATTTATCATTTCCCACATATTTTTCAAAACTCGTTCTGATTTCTCCAGTAGTCATTTATCGTTTATTTGAACTTTATTCCAAGAACCTAATCAAATCTCGCCCACCATACAAAACCCTTACAATACGAAGTTTGCCTTTTAGTTTTCTATAAAAAATAATATGTGAAATGTAAGGCAGGCTATATAGGCCTTTTTTGATGTCGCCCCTCTCTCGACCGATATCAGGGTTATCACTTAATTGATTAAAGTGTTCTTCTAAACCAATCAGGTATTTGATAGCCTGGGTGTTACCAAATTTATGTTCGCCAAACTCAAAGATTTCATTTATATCAGCAGCGGCCTCTTCAGAGAGAACGTAAGTATATGTCATACGTTTTTCTTGGACGCTATTATTTGATTCATAGATAGTTTGCTGTCTGGGCCATCCCACCCTTTCTCGATTTCCCTTCGAAGGTCTTGGATAACTTTTTCTCTATAAATTCCGTGCAACCGAAGAGCATCCCTGATTACTTCACTATTATTTTGATACTCCCCAGAAGCAACCTGCTCGCTTATATACTCCTGCTGTTTTTTGGTGAAACTAATGTTCATGTCCTACTAAATTTACAACTAATATAACAAATAATGTCCATATAAGACATATTTGGACATTATTTGTAATGATCCTGGAAAGATTTGACAATCGTTTCCTCATCCTTTATTTGAACTTTAATTCATCTTTTTCATTAAAAGAATAAGAAACTACATAATTCGAAAAATAGTGGTCTATTGCAACAGCTGTTGTAACACCGCCCAAACATTGTCCCTTACGATTTGATGTCCCTTCGGGGTAGGGTGTATCCCGTCTTCCAAATTCAGCTCAGGAATACCTGCAACCCCATCCAACAAAAAAGGAATCAAAGCGATTTGATTTGCTTCGGCCAACTTGGGAAAGGTTTTGCGAAACTCCGTAGTATATTCTGGGCCCATATTGGGTGGAATTTGCATGCCTGCCAGTACAATTTGGGTATCAGCATTCTTTTTTCTTACTAAATCAATCATTGCTTGCAAATTCTTGTGGGTTTCAGATATGGGAATACCGCGAAGCCCATCGTTCGCACCTAGTTCCAACACAAAAACATCGACCTTTTGGTTCAATACCCAATTCAAACGGTTACGTCCGCCAGAAGTGGTCTCCCCACTTAGCCCTGAATTGATTACGGTATAATCGAGACCTAACGAATCCAAACGGTTTTGGATAAGCGCTGGAAAAGCCTCTTCCAGTTCCAAACCGTAACCTGCGGTAAGACTATCCCCAAAGAATAAAATCACTTTTTCGGAGGTTTCTTCGGCAACGACATTTTCTGTATTACTATTGCCATCTGATACATCTGAGGCTTTTTGGGGGGCATCACGACAGGAAATTAGGCATAAAATCAGAAAAAAATAACGAAACTTTAAGAGGTCTTGCATAGGTTACGGGCCTTAAAATCAAAATCATTTGCCTATTTTCCTAGTTTGAGAAAAAAGGAAGCAAAAGTGTTATGCCAAAGATATTAAACGTTGAGCACCTAGGGAAGACCTATACGAGTGGCTCCAAACAATTAACGGTATTGGATGACATCAATTTCAGTATTGAAGCAGGGGAGACCTTTGCAATCGTAGGACCTTCAGGGAGTGGAAAGACAACTCTATTGGGTCTCTGCGCTGGACTTGATTATCCCGATACCGGTGTAGTGGAACTGAGTGGTGCCAATTTAGCAAATTTGAACGAGGATGAGCGTGCCCGATTGCGCAACGAAAAGGTGGGTTTTATCTTTCAGAATTTTCAGTTGCTCCCCACCCTGACAGCTCTCGAAAACGTAATTGTCCCTTTGGAGCTTCAGGGAGCAAAAAATCCTGCAATAATCGGTAGGGAACTATTGAGTAAGGTTGGTCTGGGTGACCGTCTCCAGCATTATCCTTCCCAACTTTCTGGTGGAGAGCAGCAACGCGTGGCTCTGGCCCGTGCTTTTTCAAATAGCCCATCTATTTTATTTGCTGATGAACCTACGGGCAATCTCGACCAAGATACAGGCGACCGTGTCGTCCAACTATTGTTCGAACTTAATCAGGAGGCGGGCACCACTTTGGTCATTGTCTCCCACGATTTGGAATTGGCACAAAAATGCAATCGTTTATTGCGATTACGAGGTGGAAAAGTGGTATCGAATGAAGTATTGATTGAATCGTGATAAATTCTCCAACAAAGCAATCCGGAGCCGGATGGAAATGGCTGTTAAAAATGGCTTGGCGAGACAGCAAGGCTAGTGGCGGTCGTCTCCTACTGTTTATGGCTTCCATTATTTTGGGCATAGCTGCGGTAGTTTCCATCCAGTCTTTTAGCCAGAACCTGGAAGAAAATATTGCCATTCAATCCAAGACCTTGATGGGTGCCGATTTTGTCATTGATAGTAACCAACCCCCTAATGAAAAGGTATTGGCCATTATCGATTCCCTCGGAGGGGCTGATGGACGTTCCGTAGGGTTTCCTTCAATGGCGGTTTTTCCAAAAAGTGGAGATGCCAAATTGGTTGGAGTACGCGGTATTGAAGGTGGATATCCATTCTACGGCGAACTGGAAACCAAGCCAGAAACTGCAGCGCAGACCTACCAAAAGTCCGGCGGTGCTCTGGTAGATGCAACACTCATGTTGCAATATGGAGTGCAAACAGGTGATTCTATCAAATTAGGCAATACAGTGTTTCCTATTATGGGCACTTTGATTTCCGCTCCCGGAACATCGGGAATAGGGGCTTCTGTGGCTCCACCTGTAATTATTCCCTACGATGCAGTGGAAGGCACAGGACTCATACAAGTGGGAAGTCGAATCGGATATGACTATTATTTTGTCGCCGAACCTGAGCAAGATCTGGCAGCATTGGATGAGAAGGTTGACCCTCAACTCGATGTTGAAAACGCGGACCTCGATACGCACATCAGTACCGCTAAACGGCTTGGCAGAAGTTATGATAATTTCGGGAAGTTTCTTAACCTTATTGCTTTTATAGCGCTGCTGTTGGGTTGTGTAGGCGTTGCCAGTTCAGTACATATCTATATCAAGGAGAAATTACGTTCGGTAGCCGTATTGAAATGCATAGGAGCTACCCGAAGACAAAGTTTTTTAATCTATCTACTACAGATTGCAGGTATGGGTCTACTCGGAGGCATTCTTGGAGTGTTGAGTGGATTGCTCCTACAGCAATCCTTTCCTTTGCTGTTGGAAGGATTCTTGCCGTTTGAAGTTCAGATTTCCCTAGTACCCAATGCGCTTTGGTCAGGACTGATATTGGGTGTTTTGTTGTCAGTATTATTTGCCTTAATGCCTTTATTGAACACATGGTTTGTTTCACCTTTACAGGTGTTGCGGGTCGAGGAGAGCGGATATCAAAAATCACGAAAAGCCCAGTTGTGGGTAGTATTGGGTATTGTTCTATTTATTTTTTCCTTCTCCTTTTGGTTATTGGGAAGTATTCGCTATGCCCTCTATTTCGTTCTCGGCATCTTGGTGGTCTTTGCGCTTTTGGGAGGTGTAGCCACTTTTTTTATGCGAGCCATCAAGAAATATTTTCCAACGTCTTGGGGGTTTACTTCGCGACAGAGTCTCTTGAATCTCTACCGTCCCAATAACCAGACCACGGTCTTAATTTTGGCCATAGGTGTGGGCACCTTTTTAATAAGTACGCTCTATTTCACCAAAGATATTTTATTGGCTCAGGTTTCCTTGGAAGCTTCGGAGGACACCCCAAATCTTATTTTGATGGATGTCCAAACTGATGAAAAACTTGCTGCGGCCAATAGCATCGAAGCGTCGGGATTTGATGTATTGAACAATATTCCCATCATCACCATGCGGATGCATCAAATCAAAAATCGGCCTGTACGTGAACTTATTCTTGATTCCACTGCGACCCAAAATCGATGGGTTTTGTTCCATGAATTTAGAGTTACCTATCGCGATTCCTTGGTGGCCTCAGAACGAACAGTAGAAGGCACCTGGCCACTTGAACGCAAAGGCAACGGTATGATTCCTATTTCGATGTCTAATAATGTTGCAGCCGATGCCCAGGTCAAAGTTGGAGACACACTTGTGTTTAATGTGCAGGGTGTATTAATGGAAACCAAAGTGGCCCATCTTCGTGAGGTGGATTGGGCTCGAATGCAGATTAACTTTTCGATTCTGTTCCCTTCTGGAGTATTAGAAGAAGCGCCTCAGTTCCATGTGTTGACCACCAAAGCCCCAGATGCGGCCAAATCGGCCGCATTGCAACGTGACCTCGTTCGAAAATTTCCAACAGTGTCCATTATCGATTTACGACAGATACTTCTGGTTATAGAAGAGATTCTGAACAAAATAGCTTGGGTAATCAACTTTATGGCTTTCTTCAGTATTCTTACTGGGATCATTGTGCTCATTGGATCGGTACGAACGAGCAAATACCAAAGGATAAAGGAAAATGTGTTGTTACGCACCTTAGGGGCCAAAAGCAAACAAATTCTTCGTATTACAGCACTTGAATATCTCTATTTAGGGCTATTGGGCGGAAGTATCGGTATTATATTGTCATTATTAGGCAGTCTCTTGTTGGCACGATTTGTTTTTGAAGTTAGCTTTGTGCCTTCCGCAGTTCCTTTTCTAGTTGTTTTACCGAGTATTATGGCTTTGGTACTTTTGATTGGTTTGTTAAACAGCAAAAGTGTGCTGCAAAGTCCTCCATTGGAAGTGCTTAGGAAAGAAGGGGGCTAATTAGAGAAACGATGAAGTAAGGCTCATTTCTGACCTGAGAATCTTGAGATAAGAAATCTCGTGAAGCATGTAAGTTTTGTTATGGGGTTACTTTTTCATCGTTTATTTAACATCAGAAATGTGAATGTTCAAAAAAAGGTTATAACACCATTTACAAAGGAAGAATATTCGAATAAGAAATGAATTCGTTCCTCACAATAGCGTGATATACATCATATGATCCGTATCACTACATTGTACCTAATTTAGAAAGCATTGAATCGACAAAACGAAAATACCGTACCCTTAAAAAAAGGGAATTATTTAGCTCCTCATTTCAGTATATCAAGCTTCGATGATTTATTAGTCGGCATCACTACATA
Organism: uncultured Allomuricauda sp.; assembly: GCF_947499585.1. Lineage (GTDB taxonomy): Bacteria > Bacteroidota > Bacteroidia > Flavobacteriales > Flavobacteriaceae > Flagellimonas. The sequence continues at coordinate 85,219 of NZ_CANMOO010000002.1, forward strand.
TGATGCTCCAATAGAGACCGGTGTGTGGCATTTTCATGAAATACCCATGATTAGTTTTGTGCTTTATGGTAGCAATACTGAATATCGTAAAGGAAGGTCCATTAGAAGGAATTCCGGTAGCGCAAATTACTACCACGCACATGAATTGCATAAAAACGTTTATGACCAATTTCCTTCAAAACACATAAGTTTGGAATTGGATCTGAACTATTTGAAGAAGCTTGAATATACTGAAGCGGACATACAGTTGGCTGTTGAGAAAAGTCAAGATTCTATTTTTACATTTATTAGATTAATGAATGAGGCACAGACAAATGATGTCCAATCAAAAAACACAGTGGAAATGTTATTCCTATCATTTATGGAAAACGCTCTTGTTTCTAAAGATAATGCCCAATTCCCTCCTTGGATGAGTTTAGTTCGAGAAATATTGAATGATCGTTGGAATGAGAATATCTCCCTTAAAGAATTATCAAACAAAGTACATGTTCATCCGACCACGATCTCAAAACACTTTCGCAAATTTTTTGGATGTACTCTTGGAGAATATACTAGAAAACTTAAAGTGGAGCATTCGATCAACTTCTTACATTCTTCCAATTATTCCCTCACGGAAATAGCATATATCTGTGGGTTTTCCGATCAAAGTCATTTTATCAGGACATTTAAATCAATGACAGGATATTTGCCTAAAAAATACTGCTCTGTATAAGAGGCAAATTTGGTTCTATTTTAATTAAGGATTACATCATTTCTTTGGTATTAATTTTATTAGATAGATGATGAAAAGAATACTTAGAACAATTATTTGTTTAGCAGTTGTTGTTACTGGTTGCAAGCAAGCAACAAAAAACAATCACAAACTTGAAACTAAGTATTCGATTCAAAAAGATACCCAGGAATGGGTTGGCTTGATGATCGAAGGTTATCGAAACTTTAATACCGATCGAAGTACTAAAGCGGCCGATCAAATTTTTGAGGCTACCGAACTTATGCCAATTAAAAATTTGGAAAACTATTTGGTGAGTGCCATGGTTTATGCGCCTAAAGGTGAACGAGAAAAAGCATTTCTATCTATTGAAAGAGCTATTGAAGAAGGTTTTAAAAATTCTGACATACTTAGCTCTATTTCTGAATATTCATCATTACATAATGATCCTAGATGGGATGCGCTAATTTCAAAAGTGAACAAGAAACAAGAAGAATATGAAAAAACCATTCAGAACCCTGAACTGTTAGAAATGTTGAAATACCTTTGGGCACAGGACCAGGAAGTACTAGCTCAATATGAAAAAAATGTAGAATCCCTTGATAGTACAGCAACGGACGGGGACTATAGCCGGCTTTTTATACCTGTTGAAAATCGATGGGAAATAAACAAAAATAAACTAGATAGTATTATTAGTATCCATGGTTGGCCTGGAAACAAATTAGTGGGTGAAGAGGGTTCAAAAGTTGCATGGGGCATCCCTCAACATCACCCCGATATTTTCTTCAAAACAAAATGCTTGCTTTTAATAAAGGAAGCCACGGAAAAAGGTGATGTTGATCCGATTCATTACGCACAATTAAAAGACCGGATAGCAAGGGAAACTTGGCAAAAGCAGAAATATGGTACAAGTATGGGTGAAAGTGCTCCTTATCCTATCGAAGATCCTGCCAGTGTCAACAAAAAACGATCTCAGTTAGGGCTTTTAGAACCAATAGAAGTTTATGCAATTTACCATGGATTTGAATACACTCCACCTTCTCAAGAGGCAATCCAATCATCACATGAGAAAGCACAAGTGAATTACAAAAAATTTGAAAATTTTATAGATTTAAAAAAGATTGATTCTGCCAACACTTGCATTGCAAAAGCTATTTCTGCTTATGGAGACATAAATAATGAACAACTTTATGATGCTTCTATGCTGCTTGCCCAATTAAATAACAAACGTTCACAACATATCAGTTTGAGTATCCTAAAAGTTTTGATTTGGCGAAAGTGGGACAAAAGAGTTGAAATTTTAGAACAGGATGAATTCGATCGATTACATAGTCAAAACGAATGGGAAGAAATTAAAAGGCTAGTTAAAATGAGTATATAAAAACCATGTAAAACAACGGCTGTACATCCATCGCTAGATGTTGTTCCCCAGAAAATCTATCGAGAAATTCACCAACTTCACCATGGGGTAATAAATCAACATGGTTCTCCGATGCACGGCTGAATGGTACATTTCATCTCCTTCCTGTACTTTGTACCGCAGGATTTTCCGAGTAGCACTGCACCAAGCAATTAATTTTGTACGGTGTTGGCATTAATATTAATCCATATTTTAATAATACAGTAATTTCTATTGAATGAATGATTATACTTTTAGAATACAATTTCCAAATTCTTATTTACTTGTTGATATTTCTTTAGAGCTCTTTTGCTAATACTATTGTTACTAAGTATTAGTTTTTCCAAGTTCGTTACTCTAAATGAATTAGTAGATAATTTGTTAATGTTGTTGTCACTCAGATTTAAAACTTTTACCGAAGACGGAATTGATTTTAGAACTTTATCAAAATTCATATTTGGGTTTTTAACAAATGATAAATATTCTAAATTTTTAAATTGAATTATTCCGTTTGGAATCTGGGACAAGTTGCAACTATTTAGAGAAAGTTGTGATAGTTTCGGGAGGTATTGAAGTGCGTTCAAGTTTTCCCATTTGTTACCACTCAGCCATAGATTATAGATGTTTTTTAATAGGGTGACTTCATTAGGCAGTTGAGTTTGATCATTACCACCAAGACCCATTTGTCCAAGATTATCAAGTTTTGAAAGTTTTGAAAACGTATCTTTCAAATCCAAATTAGGGTTTTTGCCTAACCAAATCATTTCAAGGGAGCTAAGCCCTGTAATACTCTTTGGTAATTTTTTATAATTATTATACATCAAAGCAATGTTGACGAGCTTTGGTATTTTTGATAAATGTAAAAATGTCTTGTGCCAGTCAAGGTTTGGATTGCCAATAAGACTGATTGAGATAATATTTTCCAATTTTTGGATTGATTTAGGAATCTTAAAAAGATTTAGATTCTGTTTTTCTAGATGCTCAACTTCTAAGAATTGTAAGCTTTTTAACGCACCGATCGACGATGGAATTTCAGAAATAAACGTATTGGATAATACTAATTCACGCAAATTTTGAAATTGCTGAAGTGATTCTCTGAGCAATTTTTCATCTAAATTAGAATTATTCAAATTTAGTCGATAGACCTCTTTTGGGGTTGTTAACGCTTCTTCAATAGAACTGTACACTCTGTATTGATCAATATCCTTTCTGATTTCAATAAATGACTGTCCCCAGCTTGTAATAGATACAAATAATACTAAAAGAATAACGGCTTGTGCAAATTTCATTTTGACTAGTTAATTAATGGTAACGACCCGCTAAACGTAGTTCCGGGATTTTTATGGAAATATAGCGAAATTGATTGACTGTCAAGAAGGCCGCATGTCAGCCGTATCTTGTCGATTTTGCGTTATTGGGAATAAAAATTTCGGGGCCAAATTGCTTTTAGCCACTGTTGTTGCACCGCGAGGTTTGAATTATTTGCCTTGTGCTTGGTTTTCCCTCCATATGCAGTTAAAGCTACAATTTGGTTTAACTGGTCGTTGTAGTTTTTAACTGGATTCTAGATAATTTCTCTATAATTAGTATGCGTTAGAAAAGATTTACATAATCAACAAAAAATAAATCTTCCTCTCTAATATGTGGATTGATTTATTTTTACTATTTCCATTTCCTGACCAAGTACATCTACTCTAATAACTATATGAGGCTCTTGTTTAGTAATATAAATCATATTGGAAACCCCTTCTTCTGCCTCCAGATTGATCTTATAGGTTTCAAAAGCACCTGCAGGCACAGTGATTTTTTCCTCACCTGTATACTTTAAGGTCATAGGTTCAATCGCCCCACTACTGAGAAAAAAAACATCTAAATTTTCATCAAGATTTTTTGGTTTAACAATACCTGAGATTAATCCAAATATTTCAGGTCGTAATATTACTTCTTTCGAGTATGTAGTATCTATTTTTTTTACTCTTGAAATGTTTCCAGACAATTGATAATTTGCCAACATATCCATTTTATGGTTTCTTGAAATCTGTGCTTCCAATTTAAACTCTGCAGTTTTCAGTTTTAGGTCTACTTTCTTTGTAACCAATTCTTTTAAATCAAAAATCATTGTAGACTGTTCTTCTACGACGCCCTCAAGTACCGAGATGTCTTTGAATTTGATTTGTTTTTCTGTTTTTAATGTCTCCCAAACCCAATACCCCTTAGTCTTTCCATTCTGTTTCATTAAAAAGGAGTCTTTTCTCGACAGAATGTTTGATAAATCAATCTTATTGTTTGCCCAGGTGGTTTCTTGAGCTGTTAATTTTGTAGTTCCAAAAATTAGAATAAGCAATAAATGAAGGCCTAATCTTTGTATTATTCGATTTATTTCCATTTCTGAAAGTTCAGTTTATTAAGTAAATAAATTATTCCTTCTTTTCTTTAACCTGAAAAGAAATTTGCTTTTGGTAGGAATTATAATCTACATAATCAAAATGGGAGCTAATTTTTTTCTCATCAAATTTTAAAATAGTAACCATAGGGACAGACACAAAGATTTTGCCTAGAGCGCTGTCGCCAAACCAGCTTTTTGGGAGAACAAGTTCGAAGTTGGAGTTAATAATGGCATGGGTTCCAGAAACAAAATGCTCTTTTACCTTAAAAGAAGCATATTCTGGAGGGGCATCAGGAAAAACACTTTTTAATAAAGACATTACCTTGTCTTTACCCACTAGATCAAAATTGGTCTGAAAAGCTTCAACAGCAGTTGGATCTTTAAAATGAACCGAATCTTTATAAAAGGCACCCATTTTCTCAACATTCCATTCGCTATAAGCGCTCATGTAATCAAGAGCCATTTTACTCAAAGAATCTTGTGAAACCTGTGCACAAATTATATTGGCCGCAAACAAAAACAAAAAATAAACACTCATTTTTTTCATATTCGAAGTATTAAAAAGGTCATTTAAAAAGGAATTATGGCAATGAACACAATTCAATGTTGTTTATTTATCCAGTGCCAACAAGTAAAAAACAACAGTAAACTAACTACTTTTTTTACTGCAATAAATTAATAAGAAGTGAACGACCTAAAAACGTATCCTGTCATATCGAATCATGATTTGAAGTACTTGTTTTGCGCTGTTAAGTATATTTATCGGTTTTCCTTTTAAGAATAGAATAGTTAAAATTGAAGTGTTTTAATAATAAAATATGGGCCTAACCTCAATTATTGTAGATGATGAGCACATGGCAAGACAAAGGTTGGTGAATTTGATAAAAGAAGTCCCGGCCATAGACTTAGCTAAGGAGTGCAAAACAGGAAGAGAAGCTTTGAAAAGTATACATTTGATAAAACCTGATTTGGTTTTTTTAGATGTAAGCTTAAAAGATGCCAATGGTCTGGAAATGTGGAAAAGTGTCTTGAATAAGGAACCACCATTGCTCATAGTGGTTAGTGCGCATCATACGCATGGCATTAACGCGTTTGAGGCGTATGCTATAGATTATCTTTTAAAACCTTTTCATGATGCCCGTTTTTTTAAGTCTATTAATAGAGTGCTAGTAGCTCATGAAAAAAAACAGCTTTTTAAACAATTTGAGTTGAGCAAATTTGAGGATTCTGTTATTCCAGCTACGCCTTACACCAAAAAAGACATTCTTCCCGTTAGAGAATCTAACAAATTATTTTTTGTTAAGTTTTCCGAAATAATGTACTTTATTTCATCTGGCCATTATATAGAAATATTTACGGAAGCCAAAAAATATACCTTTAGGGACAGGTTAAGCCAGTTGGATAAAAAACTAGATGAAAAACAATTTTTACGTATTCATAGATCGGTAGTCATTAACCTAAACTTTATAAAAGATTTAGTTCATTCAGATTTTGGGGAATTGGATATTAGGATGAGAGATAAAAGATTACTTAGAATTAGTAGGGGCTATAGGGCTCAGTTTCTTAATAAAGTAGGATTGACAAAATGAACAAAAAACTATTTTCAATTCTTTTTTTATTCTCTTTTTCTTACCATTTCATAAACATGGTAAAAAATTCTGTTCTCAAGTATTTAGGAATACAGCACTTGGAAACTAGCTGGTTCAAGTTATTGCTCGATGTTTTTATTATTGAATTAGTTTTCGGTATGCTGTTGATTGTCTTTCTGATATTCATTTCCAAAAAAATGATGACAAAGGCATATAGTTGGTTTACTGTAATATCTGTTCACTTTATACTATATTTAGTATCATTACTAATTACATACTTCATTTATTATTTTTATTTGTTATCAATAAAGGCCCCCGAAGGCGAAGGGTCATTTACTTATCATATCGTAAATATTACGTACTACCTTAATATTCACTTTCTTATATATTTTGTCAATATATTTATTATCTACACCTATTATTACTTGGAAAAAATTTCAAAAATTGAATTGAATCGAAGTAATTTGCGCGAACAATTGGTCAAGGTCAAGGTCAATATTCTCAAATACAAGTTACACCCTCATTTCTTTTTTAATACTCTAAACACAATTACCAATTTAATAACCACCGACACTAAGTTGGCACAAAAGACTTTGGTTGATTTTAGTGGACTCTTGCGGGATATCCTTTATTTGAAGGATTCGAACTTATTGACCCTTTCAGAAGAAGTGGCTATACTTAGGAAGTATTTGGATATTTTATCAGTTCGATTTTCTGAGGATTTGACAATAAAAATGAATATTGAAGATGGATTGGAAAATGCCCTTATTCCCAGTCTCATCCTACAGCCAATTATAGAAAATAGTATTATGCATGGGTATTCTTACAATCACACAACCCTTAAAATGTGTTTGGAAATAAGTTCTTATGATCGCCGTCTAATTTGTCAGGTTTCTAATGACGGGCAAAGAGTTGATGAAGATAATATACAGTATGGCAATGGGCTGCAAAATACTATAGACAGACTCATGACTTTATTTGATGATAATTATGGGTTTTCTATTAAAAATAGACCCGATAACAGAGGTGTGATTACCGAATTACAATTTCCGCTGGAATTTGTGGATTCAAATAATGAAGAGCTCTCCTCCTTTTAGAGATTGAATTTATTTTGAAAACTTTTCTTGTAGCTTTTACTTACTCTAAACTTTTCATCATCACTCATAACTACTTCAATATCGCCGTATAACGCATATTCAAGTTCTCTAATGTAGTTACTGTTGATGATGGTCGATCTATGTATTCTTATAAAATCCGGCTGAAGTTTTGAAATAAGTTTGGTCAATGACTCCCTTAATAAAAACTTTTTTTCTAAAGTAAATATTTCAACATAATACCCTGAAGCAGTAATATACTTTATGCTATTTTGTTCTACAAACTCAATTTTGGCACCAAGCCTAATAGGTAGTTTAAAATTGTTGTATCCCGATTTTTGGGATTTACTTTCTTCCACATATGTTAGTAATTCGGAAAGTTTAGATTCAAAAGTATCATCTTTTCTAATTTCCAATTCCCCAATGGCCCTTTCTATAGATATATTGAAACGCTCATCTTCATAAGGCTTTAAAAGATAATCAAATGCAAAAAAATCAAATGCTTGGATAGCGTACTCGTCATAAGCTGTTACAAATATAACCAGGGGGCCATTACCTTTATTTATTCCTTTCAGAACCTCAAAACCTGTCATATCCTTTAGTCTAATATCCAAGAAAATGAGATGGGGGCGCAATAGGTTTATCTTTTTTATAGCATCTTTTCCATTTCCGCATTCAGCAATCACGTTGGCGGTAGAATAGTTGGAAATCAGACGGACAATTCTTTCCCTTGAGTGGGATTCATCATCTATTACAATAATATTGACGCTTTTTTTGGACATATGACTATTATGCAACAGAAAACTAAAACAATATTCTTTACAAAAAAAATAAACATAGATGTTGCGTTCCGGGTTTGATTTTTTGATTAAATATATGGTTTCTCTCGATTTAGGTAAAAAACAATGAGGTTGTGGGAGTTAATACATCGTTCTAATTGCCTATTAAAGATTGTACCATTAATCTGCCTAAATTTTTATTTTTTAGTTCACTTCATCTTTTTGCCGTTTCAAGACATATTCCAAATAGTTGAAATCAAAGTTTACAAAACGATATGTTAATTGCTCTTTTTTTACGCTGCAATTGTAAAGGTAGGGCGGTGAGAAGCCTTATTTGTATGTGAATATCTCCATAAGGTTTTGTTCTCATTTTAAGAGTCATTTGAATTAGCTGTCAATGCGCAATCTTCCCGTCCACCTTTCTCAATTGCTCTAACTCATTAATTTATAACAAAACTCAAACTCTATGAAAGTAAAGAAACTGTTCGGGGTAATGGTTCTTATGGTGACATGCTGCGCCACAGTCATTGCTCAGGAAAAAACAATTTCTGGTACAGTTACAGACCAAGAAGGTCTTGAGCTTCCAGGCGTCAACATAGTCATTGAAGGTACCACTAACGGTACTCAAACGGACTTTGACGGAAACTATTCCATAAATACTAGTACGGGACAGGTCTTGGTATTTACATATATAGGTCAACAAGAGGTGCGGAGAACAGTGGGAACTTCTAATATTGTTGATGTTCAAATGCAAGAAGATGCACAAGCTCTTGAAGAAGTGGTGGTAACTGCCCTTGGTATTAAAAGAGAAAAGCAAGCGTTGGGCTATGCAGTAACCGAAGTTGGGGAAGATCAGTTGGAATCTAGACCAGATGGTGATGTTGCCCGTGTTCTCCAAGGTAAAGCTTCCGGGGTACAGATCACCCAGCAAAGTGGGCTTTCTGGTTCAGGAACCAATATTGTAATTAGAGGGCAAACAACCTTTAGTGGAAGTAACCAAGCGTTGTTTATTGTTGATGGTGTTCCTTTTAGCACAGACACCAACTCACAAGGTCTGAACGGGGATAGACAAGATTTTATAAACGGTAATAACGGTTCCAGTAGGTTCTTGGATCTGGACCCAAACAGTATAGAAAGTGTCAACGTTCTTAAAGGACTTGCGGCTGCTACGCTGTATGGTTCCCAAGGACGTAATGGAGTTGTTTTGATTACGACAAAAGGAGGTTCGGTTTCTGAAGGGCCAAAGAAAACTGAAATTACAGTTAACTCTTCTTTCTTTTTCAATGAGATTTCTTCACTTCCAGATTACCAAGATGTATACGGAAACGGATTTGACCAGGCTTTTGGCTGGTTCTTCAGTAACTGGGGACCTGCATTTGCCGAAGAAGGCGCCTCTGGATGGGCCAATCAAAACGCCATTAACGGTACACTTTCTGGTCAACCAGGATTCTTAAGACACCCATATTCTACATCTACTGCCGGCATTCAATCAGCATTCCCAGAATTTCAAGGGGCAGGATATGAGTGGAGACCTTATGACGGTGTAAAAAACTTCTTTAGAACAGGAACCATATCCAATACGTCGGTTAATGTTAGTGGGGCTTCCAGTGATGGTAAAGTTGGTTACAATATGAATTATGGTTACTTAAAGGATAATGGTTTTACCCCTAACAACAGTGTTACACGTAACACTCTTTCTGTTGGAGGACGCGCTATTCTATCAAATAAATTTACCGTAAATGGAACATTGAACTTTGCTAGGACCAAGTTTGTGTCACCACCTGTTGCTTTGAGCCAAGGTAATGGTTCTACAGGAACAGGTTCTTCTGTATTCGGTGACCTTTGGTTTACACCAAGAAGTATCGATATTCAAGGACTTCCTTTCCAGGACCCAATTACAGGGGGTAGTGTATACTACAGACAGAACAACTCTATCCAGCATCCACTTTGGACAGTAAACAATGCAGCAAGTATTCAGGAAACAAATCGGGTTTTTGGACAAGCTTCAGTACAATACGAATTGAACGACAACCTGAGCTTTATTTACAGAGCTGGTATTGACGTTTACAATGAGAGCAATACAAACTATCAAAACAAGGGAGGTGTAAACAGTAATTCTGGAGATGTAAGATTGGCAAGTGGTATATATAGTACATGGAATAATGTTAGAACCATTTGGGACCATAACCTTGTGTTGAACGGGGATTACGATATCACAGAAAAGATTGGGTCTACATTTAATGTTGGTGCAACTTCACGAAGATCTATTTTTGATCAAAACGGTGTTGCCAGTGATGGACAGCAAGTATTTGGTGTGTTGAGACATTTCAACTTCTTGAACCAAAATGAGATTCAATCCTTTAGTGAGCAAAATATAGTTGGAGTCTATGCGCAGGCAGATTTTGACTATGACAATTACTTATATTTGACTCTAGCAGCGAGAAATGACTGGGTATCCAACTTCTCCAAGGATAACCGCTCTCAATTCTATCCAAGTGCCAGTGTGTCTTTTATTCCAACAAAGGCTATAGATGGCTTAAAATCGGAAAAAGTATTGAACTATTTAAAGGTAAGAGGTGGTATAGGAGTATCAGCTAACTTCTCAACCTTAGGAAATAACTACCCAGTAGCGAATGTGCTGTTTTTGGATACTCAGGATTCACAGGATGATGGAGGACAAAACGTAGTCACAAATACATCAGGGGTGCAATTAGGAAATCCCAACCTTAAACCTGAAACGTTAGAAGAGATTGAGATTGGAATAGAGTCCAGATGGTGGAACAGCAGGGTTACCTTGGATGCCTCTATTTACAAACGAACCACAAATGACCTTATAATAAACCAACCTTTGGATCCAGCAACTGGGTTTACGGTTACGGCCACAAACATTGGTGAGATAGGATCAGAAGGTGTTGAGCTTGACTTGGGAGTTAACTGGATAAGAGGAAAAGAAGAAGGTGGTTTTGACTGGACTACCAATATCAACTTTACCGCTAATGAAACCACGGTGGAGGATTTAGGGTTGGATACCGATCAAGTGGTATATTCTGGTTTTGGCAATTTGGGGAATGCTGCTATTGAAGGACAACCTCTAGGCGTACTTTTTGGAAGTAGAATTTTAAGGGATGACAATGGAAACTTTGTGGTAGGTGCAGATGGCAACTATGTACAAGATCCAACAGATGGTATCATAGGTGATCCAAACCCTGACTGGGTGGCCAACGTAAGAAACACGCTTTCTTATAAGAACTTTACATTGGGCTTCCAGTGGAACTATACCCAAGGTGGAGATATTTACTCTTCAACCATTTCAACTTTATTGGGTAGAGGATTGATTACTGAGACTATTGATAGGGAGAACACATTTATCCTTCCAGGTGTAGATGCAAATGGAAATGTCAACAATAGACAGATTAACAACTCCACCTATTTCTTTAGTAACCTTTTATTTGGACCCAGGGAATTACAGGTGTACGATGCTACCACAGTTAGGCTACAAGAAGCTTCTCTTAGCTATAGCCTTCCATCTAAATTTTTGGATAAGACTCCATTTGGGGCACTTACGTTCACGGTATCAGGTAACAATCTATGGTACAGAGCTATAAACACTCCTAAAGGCGCAAACTTTGATCCGAATACAAGTGGTACTGGAGTAGGTAATGGATTTGGTTTTGACTTTATCAACGGACCAAGTTCAAGAAGGTACGGGTTTAGTGTAAAAGCATCATTCTAAGAATAAAAACTATAAAACAATGAGAAACATAAACAGATATATGACTTTGATGGTCTTGGGAGGATTGCTTGCATTCACCTCTTGTGAGACTACAGAGCTTGACCTTACTGCAAATCCAAATCAACTTACGCCAGAACAGGCAGGGGTTGACTTCTTCTTGAACTCGATCCAGGAGGATTTTGTTTTGGAATTTGAGGGAAATGCCGATTTTGACCTTAACGACAACTTTCAGGGGGGTGGAGTTACACTTGGTGATGGTTTCAATGAATTGGGTACGCAGCTGACCCGAACAACCAATATGCTAGGGCGACAGTACGCCACGGTATATCAAGCTAGTGATATGGATGATGAATGGATCAATGCCTATAGAGGGGTACTTGCTGATATTCGCGCAATGACTCCGTTAGCAGAAAAAGCAGAGCAGTTCAAACACATTGGCATTAGCCAATTCATTGAGGCGTATTTGATGATAAGTATGGTAGATTTTTTTGGTGATGTCCCTTACACTGAAATAATTCAGGCTTCTAATCAGGTCTTTAACCCTGTTTTAGATTCCGGAGCGAGCATCTATGATGCCATGTTGCTTCTTTTGGATGAGGCAATTGCTAATTTTAACAACACATCGGCTCCAGATCTTGCAGTTGATTTCTTCTACGATAACGATTATGACAAATGGGTCAATGCGGCCAATACGCTTAAACTTAAAATCTATGTTCAACGTAGACTGGTAGATTCAGGAGCAGGGGCTAGTTTTGACGCCATCATCAACAGTGGAAATTATATTCAGGATACTGCTGATGATTTTGTTTGGAACTGGCCGGCAACTAGCGCTTCGCAACCAGACACAAGACATCCTAGATATGGACTTAATTATACTGCTGCCGGTGCCGGTGACTATATGTCCAATTGGTTGATGAATCTTATGGATACTACAGATGATCCAAGAATTCGTTACTATTTCTACAGGCAGACCAGTGCAGTTCCTGGTGTTAGTATTGCTCCTGATGAAGAGTTGTTGACATGTTCGTTTACAACAGCACCACAACATTATGTAGATAGTGGCTTCACGTTCTGCAATCTGCCAAATGGCTACTGGGGAAGAGATCATGGAAATGCTGAAGGAACACCTCCTGACGGATTACTCAGAACAACTTGGGGTACCTATCCAGTAGGAGGAAGGTTTGACGATGATAGCTTTCAAGCAATTAGCGTAAGCGAAGGAGGCAATGGAACAGGGATCACTAACCTATTGACAGCTTTCGGAGTGGACTTCATGAGAGCTGAAATGGCAATGGTAGATGGGAACATAGCCAATGCGCGAACGTTCATACTTGCAGGCTATGATAAGTCCGTTGCAAAAGTACAGGCTTTCCTAACCGGAAGAACGGCTGGAGCAGATATTTCTTTTGAACCGAATGCAACAGCAATCAACGATTATGCCACTGCTATTGGAACAAAATTCGATGATGCCGACATGGATGGGAAATGGGATGTATTGGCAGAGCAATATTTTATAGCTCATTATGGCAACGGAGTTGAAACATATAACTTCTATAGAAGAACAGGTTTCCCAACAACGCTTCAGGCTAATTTGGAGCCCGACCCAGGCACGTTCATCAGATCGATGTATTATCCAACAAATGCTGTGAACACGAATTCCAATATTACACAAAAAGCGAGTCAGTCAGAACCAGTTTTTTGGGATACGAATCCAAGTGCCCCTGTGGCCAACTAAAAAAAAGAGCAATGAACATAAAATTTAAATTCATGAAAAATTTTAAGATATATGCACTGTTGGCGGTAGCAATCTTTATTACCTCATGCAGTGAAGACGATAAGGTTACCATACTTGTGCAGGAAACAGTTGGGAGTGGTGCAATCCTGAGAACCCTGGACTCATCCGGTTCCTTGGACATGTTCAACATCGCCAGTACATTATCATTCACAATACAGGAACAAGATGCAGAAGGAGGTGATCTTTTGGATCGCGTGGAAATCACGGGAAGCTTTGTAGACAACAATGGCGATGATAATTCCGTTTCAGGAGCAGCTCTTGCCACAATAACGGCAAGTGAGTTTGGTGAGACCGAAGAACTTCCTAGTTTTGACTATAGCATTACATTGGCAGAGTTTCTTACCGCGGTTGGAATAGACCTTACCCAGGTATTGCCAGGTGATCAGTTTGTAGTGGACATGGAGCTTTTTACCACCGATGGAAGATCTTTTAAGAACTCAGATACAACCGGTAATGTGAGCGGCGGTTCTTTCTTTAGCTCTCCTTACCAATATACGGAAGAGGTAGATGACGGGATAGAGTTTGACATTACCGATGTAAACGCAAATGAGATATCCCTTACCAATCCCAATATGGATTACTCTGTGATGATAACTATAGATGATGGGAATGACCAGACATTAGTGGAGACTCTGAACATCTATCGTGCATTTATCGACAGAAGCGTTATTGACGATATCAATGTATCTGAAGAAGAGGAGCTTTTTGCTACATTCAACATTGCAGATTTAGATATTACTGATGGTGTAAGCTCTCTTGACTATCTCATAACTTTGGCAGACCTATATGGTCCAAACCTTACGTTTGATGACCTTGGTGTAAACGATGAGTTCCAATTACGATATGAAGTAGTTACTGCTGACGGAAGAGTTGTTACCACGGATGAAAACGATACTGAATATTACAGGGCCGTGTTCGTTACAGAGTGTATCCAATTAAATGCTGATGCACCATTCGCAGGAGAATATACCATTAACTTTCTTGACAGTTTTGAGGATGGTTGGGATGGCGCGTTCATTAGCGTTTCCATTGATGGTGGTTCTGCCGAAGATTTTACTTTGGAGACCGGAGGAAGTGGGTCATCTACTTTTACGGTTCCAGAAGGAGCAACAACTTTGTTAGTAACGTACACTGCTGGTAATTTTGAGGAAGAACATACCTTCACTATTCTAGACCCTAATGGCAGTTCAGCTGCAAGTGGTGGGCCGTTCATTCCAGAAGGGGAAATTATAATTCTTGTATGTGAATAACAATATGGTCGGCAATTATTAAAAAAGGCCGTTTTAATTAAAACGGCCTTTTTTAATAATCTGAAATTAATGAACACCCTGCTCTCCGGAATTGTAAAAACGTTTTACATCTATGACCAAAATCAAAATAGATAAATGGTTGAAAATTCCGATAAGGATGGCAACCTATTAGAATGAACCTTTGTTTCATTGGTATAACAAACTAGCACTTGAAGATGCACTTAATTTCTGCATATGAAAAACTTCACCTTAAGTATTGATGAACTGAATACCGAAATTTATCAAACTATTAGAAACACCACTAATTGGGAATCAATAGAAAATCATCAAGTAGAAATTGCATTAAAAAAAGATCTGTTCTCAATTATGGTGTCTCATTTTGGAAAACCGGTTGGAATTGGTAGAGTGATTGGTGATGGGGCGATTTATTTCTATATTCAGGATGTTATTGTCATCCCTGACTACCAAGGAATAGGGGTTGGCAGTCTAATTATGGAAGGGATTGAGAACTATTTATCAATTCATGCCACAGGGTCATCTTTTATAGGACTCATGGCAGCCGAAAGAGTAGAGGGCTTTTATGAAAAATACGGATACAAGGCAAGGCCTGCATCCAAACCAGGAATGTATAGAATTGGATACCGGAAATTATCCAAGAATGGGCCACAAGACTAACTTAAAAACAGTCCAGTTGAAACGAATGCTTTTAGCATAAAGTTGAACGTTTTCAAATAAATTTAACATTACGTAAAACAATTCAAAAATGTACAGAGCGCCAAATCGGTTTAGTAAATGGAAAGCAAAAAGGGGGTATGAAGTCCTTGCCTCTGTCGGATTCGATTCATACAAAAATGGGGTGAGATTGAATACGGGGTTGGATGCTTATTAACCAGAAAAAGCCATTCTTTCTGAAATGAATTTGTAGAACAAGTTGGGTATTCCTATAAGTGAGGTATTAAAAAATAGTAATAATAAACAATGCTAAACCTATGGGTCTAGATTCTATTTACTGATCTATAGAGATAGGTAAAAAGGCAAATGTGATACTTTTTAATAAAAGTCCTTTAGAGAATTCACAGAATTTTTTTGGAAATAAAAAAGTTATAAAAGACGGTTTGATATGGAGCCGGCAGAAGTAAAGTATTTTTAAACATAGACTCTAATTTTTAATTGATAATGAATTTATTTACTACCAAACATTTTCTTTTATTCATTAGAAAAAGATAAAATCAAATATGGCCATGAATTTCTATAAGCTCAAGGTAATAGGATTTTAGATATGCCTGATTATTAGTTATTGGCTGCAATTTTTCTACAGAAGATTAATCATTTAAGGGTGTCCACTGCATTACACAAAACAGACTTGAATCGATTGCCTATTTTTAAATAAAATGCAAGCAATGGATTTCTAAATGTGGTTGCATAAATATACAAAAACGACCCTAGTGAAAGTTAAAATCCTATTTTTTTATTGGCAGTTTCATCTTCTATTGCTCAAGATAGTGCCACTGAAAAATTTGCTAGCAAGTTCATGGAAGCTATAGAAAATAGAGATTCGGAAGCGGCTATAGCAATGTATCAAGATACGGCGTTATATAGAGATTTGATACTGAATACCTCAGACAGATTTTCCTTAAATGAAATAGGGCCGGTATACACAGAAACTTTTGACCTGAAGAATGGTTGGAGAATCGATGTGGTTTCAAGATCATTTGATATGGAATCCCAGACGGGAACCCTTAAATTGGATGTTACCAACCTCAATGGTAATTCTGGAGAATATATAGGCTGGCCTAGATTTTTAGACGGAAAGATAGCTGAACATCTCGATGTATATAATTATTCAGCAAAGGAGTTATTGGAATCAAAGAAGTTCAAAAATTATCTTGTAATAAAGCCAAAAATAGATTGATAAATAACAAGTTTTAACGTGTAATTACGAACCAGATTGCCATAGTGGGTCTTTAAACAAGATACTATGAAATCATAATTAGTTTCATCAACTTAAATTATAGTTTAGATATGGATAATGACAATAGCATGACTTTAATGGTTAATGGACAGCACTATAACATTGAATGCAATAAAAAAATGCCTTTACTATGGGTGTTAAGGGATATTCTTGAACTTAATGGGACAAAGTATTCTTGTGGTATAGGAGCATGTGGAGCATGTACAGTGCATTTAGATGGACAACCTGTACGTTCTTGTTCCATAAATGTTGATAGCATATTAGACAAAGAGATAACCACAATAGAAGGCTTGTCTAAAAACGCTGAATTGGATGTTGTTCAGCAGGCATGGTTGAAAGAAGATGTGCCCCAATGTGGATATTGCCAAAGCGGTCAAATAATGAGCGCCGCTTGGCTACTAAAAACAAACAAAGACCCTTCTGATAAAGATATTGATGAAGCAATGAGTGGAAATCTATGCAGGTGTGGAACGTATTTACGCATTAGGAAAGCAATTGAAAATGCCGCTTCATCAATGCAATAAATACCATTTTGCCTTGGCACTACAAGAAATTAAATAACACAAATCATCAAAGCACTATGAAACGGAGGGATTTTTTTAAAACAACGTCATTGGCTGGCGGCGGATTATTAATAAGTACGTTTATTCCTTTAAGTTGTAATGTGCCAGCTGAGCAGTCAGTCAGTTGGGAACCTAACTTTTTCTTAAGAATAGACACCAATAACAAAATTACATTTATTTGTTCAAGAACCGAGCTTGGCCAAGGCACATCAACGGGGCTAGCGATGATAGTGGCAGATGAGCTTTTGATTGATTTAGAGAATCTGAGCATTGAATTTGCAGATGGAGCACTGGAAAAGTATGGTGATTTTCAAGATACTGGAGGAAGTAATGGTATCAGACTTCTCTGGAATCCCTTACGAGAAGCAATGGCGGTTACTCGAGAGATTTTTATTATGGCAGCTGCTCAAATATGGGATATGGAACCCAAAGATTGCTACAGCGAACAGGGCTTGGTATATGATAAATCCAATGACAGAAAGGCTACTTATGCTAGTCTTATTTACTTGGCAAAAACGCTTCCCGCACCTTTTGAGGTTAAACTTAGAAATGCTTCGGAATACAAGTACATTGGAAAACCTGTAATTGGAAAAAGAATAAAAACTATTGTACAAGGAAAATACCCCTATGGCATCGATGTTAAACTACCAAATCTTGTTTACGCAGCAATAGAACGCTGTCCCGTATGGGAAGGGAAGTTAGTTAGTTTTAATGATAAAAAGGCAAGAGAGTTTCCTGGGGTTATTGATGTAATGGAAGTTCCAAGCACAGAGATTCAAACCAGTGATTTCAAGGGAGGGGTGAGACCAGGAGTTGCCATTTTGGCCAATAATACCTGGGTAGCTCTTGAAGCTAAAAAGTTGCTCAATGTAAATTGGGATTTAGGTCCATTTGCAGAAAAATCAGATAGCGATGTAGAGAAAGAATTAAAAGAACAATTAAAAAAACCTAAAACTATTCATTCTGATTTCAATAATGCTTCCGAATTACTTAAAGCTTCAAATAAGAAAATTGTTGCGACCTATGTTTCTTCATATCAAGCTAATGCTTGTATGGAACCACTTAATGCTACAGCCTATCATCGCGGAAATATTATAGAAATTTGGGCAGGAAGTCAAGGCCCAGCAATGTTTAGAGAACGTATTCATGAACTTACGGGACTTCCTGAGGCAGCAATAATTTCTCATAATTTGCCGTCTGGTGGTGGATTTGGCAGACGATTTCATTCTGATTATGTAGAAGAAGCGGTATTAATATCTCAAAAAATAAGACTGCCCGTAAAAGTAACTTGGTCTCGTGAAGATACTATTACAACCTCTAAGTATCATCCATTCTGCGTTGATTCTTGGGAGGCAAGTTTTGATAAGAATAATAAAATCATGGCCATAGGATATCAAGGAACGGTAAGTAACACCAACGGATATCGCCCTTATCCCTATTCATTGCCAATGGTTCATTTTAATAGATTAACTGAAAACTCAGGACGACTATTGCCTAGAAGCTCATGGAGAAGTGTATTTGCCCATCCTTGGATATTAAGTCTAGAATGTTTTATAGATGAATTGGCAGCGACGCAAAAAATGGATGCTTTGTCATTCAGATTTGAGCTATTAAAGGAAGCTAAAGTCATTGAACAACTAATGGAAGTATGGGTTGGGGATAACTTATATCCTAAAAAACTATTAAGAACATTAGAATCGGTGCAAAAAAAATCAAATTGGGGAAATAGCGGAGATGGCATATTTCAAGGCGTAGCCTGTGCCTCTTACAATACATCTTATTGCTCACTGGTATTTGATATATCTTTAGTTGATGATATGATTAAGATACATAAAGCTACTGCTGTGGTTGATTGTGGTTTGATAATTAACCCAAGTAAGGTTAAGGCTCAAATAGAAGGGAGTATTATTTGGGGACTTACTGCTGCCCTAAAGTCAGGAATCACTGTTAAAAAAGGGAGGGTGGTCCAAAGTAATTTTCATGATTATAATTTACTCAGAATAGATGAAACACCAACCATTCAAGTTTGTTTATTGGAGAGCAGCGATGCGCCATCAGGAGCTGGTGAAGTGGCCGTCCCAGTAGTAGCTCCAGCATTGCTCAATGCCATATACGCGGCAACAGGCAAAAGAATTAGGAAACTGCCAGTTCAAAACCATGCATTTTAACCCATTCTTGGTATAAGATGAAAAAGCACAAAGTATTTGCCTTAATTGGCTGTTTATTACTGGTCATTGGAATTTCGGCTTAGTCGGTCGGTTCGGTAAGCAAGGTTGGTGCTGCTGTGATTAGTTTGAAATTGGAAGAAGATGGAAAATTGGATATTGATGCGCATGTAAATCAATATTTGAAATCGTGGAAAATACCCAAGAGCCAGTATACCCAAAAACAAGCTGTAACTCTTAGGCACATTATGTCGCATATTGGTGGGCTTACCGTTCATGGTTTTGCGGACTTTGACCCCAATGAAACTTTGCCCACTATTATTCAAATATTAAATGGCGAGTGGCCGGTCAAGCAACAGGTTTCAACAGCATCTACCATGGTGCCAACTCACCTACTCATCCAATGTTAGGATTCAAGTTTTACATTTAGCTCACATCAAACTATGAAGTAGAAATGATGTAGAAAAACATTGCTAAAACAGCTGTTAAGCATAGGTGTTTCACTTTTTCAATACATATAGTTTTGTATATTCATTTTAAGCAACCTATACTTTTCATACTTAAGCAGTAAACCTAAATGTTCAATTCTTCTAGAATAGTTATCCTTTTATCCCTAATTCCAATGCTAACCATTGGACAAAATTTGCTCCCTCCCATTTACAATTATAAGCCACTCGAGTATAAAGGAGCAAGCAAAAACTGGGGATTGGCTGTAAACGAAAAAGGTGAGCTTTTTGTGGCCAATAACAAAGGACTCCTTTATTTTAATGGCGAAAAATGGAGCCTTAATAAGTTGCCAAATAATACCATAATACGTTCAGCTGTATCAGTGGGAGACCTCATTTACACAGGATCCTATGAAGAGTTTGGGTGTTGGAAAAAAAATGAAGTCGGAGTTTTAGAATACACTTCATTAACTCACCTAATCAAAAATCATCTCTTCACCAGTGAAGAGTTTTGGGAAATTTTTCATGTTAACGATAAAATCTTATTTAGGTCTTTTTCGGCAATCTATATTTATGAAAATGATAAAATTACGGTAATAGACCCAACAGAAATTATTTCTGATATCGTTGTTTATGAGAACAAAATCATTGTGGCCGCCGGAACCGAAGGTCTCTTTGAATTAAAAGGCGAAACGATAGTTCCTTTAATAAATCAGGAATTGCTATTTGGTAAAACAATTACGGATATGGTCGTAATTGAAGATGGCCTATTGATAGGAACTAAATTGAATGGGTGCTATTTATTGAATGGCGCAAAGCTAGAACCATGGAAAGCTATGGTAAATGAAGAATTAAAAATGCACCAATTAAACAAAGTGCTTAATCTCTCCACAAAAAAGATAGCTTTCGGAACAATTAAAAACGGGGTATATCTTTTTGACCCAGATACACAAACTTCACAAATACTTAATAAGGAATCTGGGTTACAAAACAACACAGTACTTTCAATGCTCCAGTTTAACAATCAGTTATGGTTAGGGCTCGATAATGGTATTGCCAGAGTAAGACTCAACAACCCCATTACATATTATACGGATTACTATGGAACCTTGGGAATGGTATATGATATGGCTTTTCATAACAATAGGCTCTATGTAGGCAGCAATACGGGAGTGTTCTATTTTGAAAACAATGAACTACAATTTGTTGATGGCTCCCAGGGTCATGTTTGGGACTTAGAGGTTGTTGCTGACGATTTATTCTGCGGACATAACACTGGCACCTATAAGCTAAACAATACAAATCTTGAGAAAATTTCAGACTTTTCAGGAGGATATGAAATTAAGAAAGTACCAGGGCAAAATTCTTCCTATATGCAAGGGACATATAATGGACTTGTTAAATATAAAAAGAGAGAAAATGGTTCTTGGGAAGTTACAAAGGTTGAGGGAGACATCAACTTTCCCATAAAGCAATTATGTTTTGAAACTCCAAATATTCTATGGGCGGCACACCCCTACAAAGGATTTTATAGAATCCACATTAACGATGATTTTAATGAAGTAGTTAGCATAAACCAATATATAGGTGAAAATGCACCTAGTGAGTTTAATATTAAAATTTACAACATTAAAAACCAGATTGTTTTCTTCAATGATAGTACATGGTACAAATATGACCCCATTCTTGATCGTATCATCCTTTTTGAAGAATTTCAAAAATTTAATAACAAAGAGCTTTTATTTTTTGATGACAGCTACTTCTGGTTTGTAGACAATGAAGAAGAGAAGGAAATTATCCATACAAATCTTAGAACGGATAGTTTATTAATCACAGACCTTCAGTTACGCGAAAGATTGGTGTCTGATTCTCAAAACATGATAAAATTAAGTGATAGTCTGACATTCATCACATTAAGTGATGGCTTTGCAAAAATCAATCGTTCAAAATTTCAAAAACAGTTGGACAGTTTCGCTTTACCAACCCCCATATTGAATTTTGTTAAAGATGAAAAGGATACCCATACCGTAAATAAGAACTTTTTGAAAATCCCTTTTAAATATTCACACAATATAACTATTGAGGTAGCTTCTCCAGAATTGATACAACCTCGCTACTATTATAAATTACAAGGTCCTAAAAGCTATGAGGCGTATGCAAGCAATGGTTTCATCAACTTTCAAAACCTTCCTTATGGAGACTATTTCTTTAGCGTTTCAACAGTAGGCATTGATAATGAAACCTCCTCCCCAAGGACGGTAGAATTTGAAATAGCTCCCCCTTGGTACCTTTCTAAGATCAGCATCGCTCTTTATATCCTAATAGCAATAGCAAGTGTCTTTATTATTAGATGGTACAATGCGAGGAAATTGGAACGAAAGCGAGAGGAGCTTGAGTTGCAAATGAAAAAAGAGCAAAAAGAAAAATTGGCCACACTTGAAAAAGAAAAATTGGCAAAGGAAATCAAGCTTAAGCAAAACGAATTGGCCAGTACAACTCTGAATATTGCAAAAAAGAATGAGATGATTTTAGAATTAAAGAACATGCTCGTACTCCACAAGGATAAATTCTCCAATTCTCAACGATACAGGTCATTTATCAAAAAATTGAACAATTCAGTAAAAGATACAGAAGATTGGAAAAGATTTGAAGTAAATTTTAAAGAGTTACATGAAGATTTTTTCGAACGTCTTTTAAAAGAATATCCAACTTTAACTCCAAAAGACCTAAAACTATGTGCATATCTAAAGATGAACCTCTCCACCAAAGAAATTGCGCCATTAATGGCTATTACAATTAGGGGTGTGGAAATACATCGGTATAGATTAAGAAAAAAACTACAGATTGACAACTCAAAAAACCTATCTAACTTTTTAATAACCTTCTAAAGCTGCATAGGTTATAAATTTATTGTCAAAAGAGGCCATTTTTCCACTACGTCATTACCACATCACAGTGTTAAATTTTAAGGTTCTTTTTAACACCTTCCCTACTGCAAAGCCCCATACATGGGAGGATTTAGGTATTCTTTCAATGATGTATTTTTTATGTAATCGTATTGCGCACCAATCGGCATCTCTCTTTAATAATTTAGCAAAAATATAACTCAATCTTTGAACAATTATGAAAATTAGAAGCGTCTTATTATTAATCTCGTTTATGTTGTTTCAAGTTGCTCTTTTCTCACAAAACAACATTACGGTAGCTGGAACTGTTTCTGATAGTGAAGGGCAGCCTTTGCCTGGGGCAAATGTTATTTTAAAAGGTACTACAACAGGCGTACAAACCGATTTTGATGGAAATTACATTTTGACCAATGTGTCTGATAACGGTATACTGATATTTAGTTATATCGGCTTTAGCCCAAAGGAAATTGATATCAATGGCCAAACTACTATCAATCTTACACTTCAGGAGGACACAAATGTTTTAGATGAAGTAGTGGTAGTTGGGTATGGAGAATTAAAAGTAAAAGACCTTACCTCTTCCATAGTAACCGTAGACTCGGAAGTATTAGATCTGGCTCCTGTAGGGCAAGCTATGCAAGCTATTCAGGGCCGAGTAGCGGGGGTCCAAATAGTAAACAACGGCGGACCCGGACAATCCCCAACAGTTAGAGTGCGTGGAATTGGTTCTTATAGTGCAGGTGCTTCAGGCCCCCTATTTGTGGTTGATGGTGCATTTTTTGACGACATAGATTTTTTAAATCCTTCAGATATAGAATCTATATCAATTTTAAAAGATGCCTCTGCTTCTGCTATTTACGGTGTCCGTGCTGCAAACGGGGTGGTTCTAATAGAAACAAAGTCAGGCTCCCATAATCAGAAACCGCAAATCACTTATGATGGCTATACAGGCTATCAAGTACCCCAAAATGTACTTGCCATGGCCAATGCGGAGCAGTTTACCACTTTGGCTTTGGAATCTGGATCGGATCCAGATGCACAATTTATCCTAAATGCTATGCAACGCTACGGGAGAAGCAGGGTAAATCCGAATATTCCTGATGTAAATACGGATTGGTACGATGAGGTAATGCGAGTTGCTTTAATACAAAACCATAGCATGGGTATCACAGGAGGTAGTGAAGATGCCACCTACGCCATAGGCGTAAACTATTTTGAACAAGGAGGCCTTCTAAAAATGAAAAATGAATATGAACGTTTCAACTTACGAAGTAAAATAGATTTTAAAGTAAATGATTGGTTAAAGGTTGGTGGCAATGTTGTGTTGAGCAATGCTACTCGCTATGACGCTGAAAATTCAGCTTGGCGATTAGCATACTTTGCCGTACCAATATTACCTGTTTTTGACCCCCAACTTGCTGACAATCCTGATGTTTTCCCTACAAACTATGCGAATGCGCAAGATTTGGGATATCGGGGAGGTCAAAACCCTTTTCCCACCATGGACTTTAGCGAGAACCGAGAGGAAATCAGAAATGTATTGGCAAACTTTTATGCCGAAGTTGATCTGATTCCTGAAAAACTAAAGTTTAAAACAGCATACAATCACAATTTTGAAAGTGTAAATCGCCGTGAAGTTAGATTACCATATTTCATAGGCGACAATTTTCAACGTGTAGATGCAAATCTTTTAAAACGAAATATCACTATATCCAATCAAATTTGGGACAATACATTGACCTATACTGAGTCTTTTGATAAACATAATTTAACAGCATTAGCGGGCACTTCCTTTAGAGATGAAGCTTTCGACTTATTACAAGCCAGGGGGCTAAACTTTCCGTTGACTGGAGAAGAATCATACTTTATCAATCTTGCCCAAACCATTGTTCAGGAAGATACTTTTGATGGAGGGGCCAGAGAATTCGGTTTCTCTTATTTTGGAAGGCTTAACTATAACTATGACAACCGCTACTTGCTATATGGAACTTTCAGAGCGGATGGCACAAATAAATACCAAGAAAAATGGGGTTACTTCCCTACGATTGGCGTAGGTTGGGTACTAACAGGCGAATCTTTTATGGAAAACAATGGCATCTTCGATTTTTTAAAGTTACGAGGTAGCTGGGGAGAATTAGGAAACGATAGAGTTCCTTCTAGTGAAGGCTCTATTACTTCCGAAGTGGTCACTACTGCCTTGGGTGACATCTTCTTTAGCGGATTAAATACCAGCAGCGATTTTACTGCACTGAAATGGGAGGTAACTGAAGAAATTAATGCAGGGCTTACAGCACGTTTACTCAATAATAATCTATCCATAGAAGCAGACTATTATGTTAGGGATACCAAGGACGCGGTAATACCCGTATTAAGGCCACTCATTCCGGGTGCAACAAGACAAAATGTGGGTGAAATAAGAAATACAGGTTTAGAAATAGCCATTAATTGGGATAAGCGGGTATCCGAAGATTTCAGCTATAGTGTTGGAGGTAATTTTACAACGTTGGACAACGAAGTATTAGGTCTAGGTGGTGCTGAATTTCTGGACGCGGGTAGCGCTGAATTCCGTCAACGGTCTATAGTAGGAGAATCCATTTTTGCCTTTTTCGGTAGAGAGGTCATTGGAGTATATCAAAATGATGCTCAAATTCAAGCAGATCCCGTTGCTGTTGCCAATGACTTAGCGCCAGGTGATTTTATCTATAGAGATATCAATGGAGATGGAGATATTACAGATGATGATAGAACCGTTTTGGGTTCATTCCTGCCGTCTTATTCCTTCGGAATCAATATAGGGTTTAACTATAAAAATTGGGATTTCTCTGCAAGCGGCACAGGGCAAGGTGGAAACTCTATCTTAAACCGTAAACGAGGAGAGGTGATTTTTACCAATGACACCAATTGGGATCGAGATTTTGCCATAAATCGTTGGCATGGAGAAGGAACAACCAATAGTTATCCGTCATCAGCTGGAATTAGAAAAGGTTGGAACCAACGTTTAAACAATTTCTTTGTGGAAGATGGAGATTTCTTTAGAATTCAAAATATAACACTTGGGTACACCATCAATAAAGATGGACAACTTAAAGGAATACCTCAAGTACGAATATATGCCACCGCTGAAAAACCTTTGACACTCTTTAACTACAATGGGTTTAACCCAGAGGTAGCGGATGGTATAGACAACCAAACTTACCCAATACCTGCCGTGTACACCATAGGTGTAAATGTCAAAATCTAAAAAAAAGTTACTATGAAAAAACTATTTAAAAGAACAAAAGCAACAACCTTAATAGCCGGCCTTTTAATCGTTGGTATAGGATGCTCGGACAAACTGGAAGAACCTGAATTGAACAACAATTTTGCAGGGGGAACAGACTTCACAAAAACGGAAGATATGGAACTCTCTATCATTGGAGTGTATGAGGCCTTTCAATCTCGTGGATGGGAACAACCACTTCTAATTTCAGTTCGTGGAGATGATGTAAATGCTGGTGGTTTGGGAGATCAGCAAGATTTTGCTGAGACTGACCTCTTCAATTACAACAAAGATTACTGGATGTACAATTCGCTTTGGGAAAATGTATATGTAGATGTAATTACCTCACATACTGCTATGGATCAAATAATGAGGTATCAAGAGTTGGCAGATGATGCAGGCAAGGCTCTAGGTGACCAATATATTGCTGAAGCCAAGGTACTTCGTGCCATTATGCTTTTCCACATTTCACAAGTTTGGGGTGAAGTATTCATTCCTACATCTTCAGACACGGCCGAACTTTTTGATGTAGAAACCGTTCCAACCCAAGAAGAGGTAATGCAGCATATCTCAAATCAAATGGACGAGGCCATACCCTTTTTGTTGGATACGCACCCAAATAAAAGAGAAGATCTTCCTGGTGGGGTAACACTGTATACCGCATTGGCCATAAAAGCTTTGGCTAATCAGGAGTTGGGCAATTACCAAGCCGTGGCAGATGCCGCGGGCCAAATCATAAATTCCAATGAATTCAGCTTGTTTCCAGATTTTTATGAACTTTTCAAAATACCGGGAAAATTAAGTGATGAGAGCATTTTAGATATGCAATATTCTGATTTTGGACAGGGAGAAGGCGATAGAGAAGCACATCTTTATGCCCCTTATGGCCCACAAGGTTGGACACCTGCTGTTGATGGAGCAGCAAGTGGATGGGGATTCTATGAACCAAGTATGAAATTCATCAAATTCATGTTGGATCGTGGTGAAACCGTAAGATTGGAAACCAGCGTTCTGTTTACAGACAGAGGCATTGCCGAAATTCAGACTGATCCAAATTACGCAACCTTACCAGCTTTTGTTTCAAACACAACCAGAGATGGTGATATTATTAACGACTATGCAAGAGCACTCTTTGCCAGTGGCAAGCACTATTTACCTTCAAATCAATTAATCTCTGGAAGAACATCGTATGGCAGTAATAAAAACTACAATATAATCCGATATGCTGAAATTCTATTGGTTTATGCCGAAGCGTTGACTCAAGGAGCCTCTGCTTCTGGTATGACAGCTGATCAAGCTGTAAACCTGGTAAGACAAAGAGTTGGAATGTCAGCCTTATCAGGAGTAACATTAGATCAGGTTATTGACGAGAAGTTTGCCGAGTTAGGTATGGAATGGGGCAAACGCTACTATGACATGATTAGGTTAGGAAGAGTGAACGAATTAAGTTATGATGGAAGAACATTTACAGAAGATAAGAGTTTCCTTCCCTACCCTCAGGCTCAAGTAGACCAATTTCCTATCCTAGATAAATAATTGAACACGAAATAATTAAAACAAAAACCAATGAAACATTTAAAACAACTAGGTTTTTATATAATAGCCATGTCATTTCTTTTGGGATGTGAACAAGGCATAGATAGCATTACCGCAGTAGATTCCGGTGCGGATGCTTCAGCTCCGGCGGTTGTAATTAACTCCCCAACAGAAGGTAGCAAAATAAAAGTACTGGAGGTCGTGACTTCAATAACTGTAGATTTTGAAGTAACAGACGATATTGAGGTTGCTTCTATCGAAATATTATTGGATGGAACTAAAATTGGAGATTTCAATAGTTTCAAGGACTATCGTCGCGTCCTAATTGATGATTTCGTTTATGATCAATTAACAGACGGTACTCACGAGTTAACTATCAGGGCTACAGATTTAGACGGTAAAACCACTTCTTCCTCTGTTAATTTTGAAAAAGAACCAGCCTACACACCGCTATATGCAGGAGAAACGCTCTACATGCCTTTTGATGGAGACAACTTTGATTTAGTAAACATTCGTCAAGCTGATAAAGTTGGAGATCCTGGATTCACTGGTGAAGGATTTGTTGGCAACAATGCATATGCAGGCGCGCCAGATTCCTATCTCACCTTGCCTACAGACGGCATGTTAACAAATGAATTTAGTGCTATTTTTTGGTACAAAGTAAACGCTGATCCAGATAGAGCAGGTATTTTGGTTATTGGTCCTCCAGATGAGGCCAATCCCGATGCTCAAAACAATCGTCAAAATGGATTTAGATTTTTCCGTGAAAACGCAGGAGGAAACCAACGATTTAAACTTAATGTAGGTACTGGAGCAGGAGAATCTTGGTTTGATGGTGGTGCAGCTGCAGATGTTGCTCCAGGGACTGATTGGACCCATATGGCATTTACTATTTCACAAAACCAAGCTACCGTTTACATAAATGGTCAGATTGTAAGCCAAGGTGATTTTGACGGCGTGGATTGGACCAATTGTGATTTGCTTTCCATTATGTCTGGAGAACCTCGTTTTTCTGGATGGAACCATAAATATGATGGCAGTAATATGGACGAATTGCGAATGTTCAACAGAGTACTTCCACAGTCTGAAATCCAAAATATAATGACCGCAGAAGCAGGTGGTTTTGTTGGTTCTTTTGATGCAGAAATGTTCTATATGCCTTTTGATGGAAATAATTCAGAAATGTTCACCAGCAGTGATGCTACTGTTGTTGGCACTCCTAGTTTTGCCGGAGAAAGTGCCTCAGGAAGTGATGCATATGCCGGAGCAACAGATGCATATCTAACATTTCCAACCAATGGATTGACCACAGGTGAGTTTAGTGCAACTATGTGGTATAAAATAAACGCAGATCCCGATAGAGCTGGAATACTGGTTATGGGACCTCCAGATACAGAAGGAGCGGAATATCCAGATATTCAGAATTTAAGAACAAATGGTTTCCGCTTCTTTAGGGAAGCAGGCGGGGATGGACAGATTTTCAAACTAAATGTGGGCAACGGAACAGCAGATAGCTGGTATGATGGCGGAGTAACAGCTTCCATACCATCAGACACCGCAGACTGGGTTCATTTGGCCTTCACCATTTCCAATACAGAATGTGTGGTCTATATAGACGGAGAAGTAGTAGCACAAGGAGATTTTACGGGAGTAGATTGGACTGGTTGCGACATACTGTCCATTGGCTCAGGTGCACCAAGGTTTAATCAATGGAATCACTTATCCGATTTAAGTTACATAGATGAATTACGATTGTTTGACAAAGCATTATCTCAAGGAGAAGTGCAAAGTGTCAGAAATTCAGATTTGTAACCTAAATACAGTCCAAGAACAGAAGAAAATATTTGAATTAGTTAGTTTTTATTACTTATGAGGTTAGTTTTAATTTCAGTTTTCTTGGCTGTTGCATCTTTAGTAGCGGGATGCAATGGCCAAAAAACTACTAAAGAAAAAGCATTAGTTGCCCAAAATATTGTTAAGTCAACCTTTTCAGATGAAGAATTGATGGACATGGTTCAACGGCAAACCTTTGAATATTTCTGGAGTGGTGCTGAACCCATTTCTGGTCTAGCACGAGAGCGCATACACCTTGACAACATTTATCCCACACATGATAAAGATATCATTACCACAGGAGGCTCAGGTTTTGGTCTTATGGCCATATTGGTTGGTGTAGAACGCAAATTTATAACCAGACAACAAGCATTGGAACGTTTTGAAAAAGCAGTTGACTATCTAGCTTCCGCAGATCGGTATCACGGTGCTTGGCCACACTGGCTGCTATCCAGCGGAAAAACCACACCCTTCAGCACCAAGGATGAAGGCGGGGATTTGGTAGAAACCGCTTTCTTAATTCAAGGATTGCTTACAGTAAAACAATATTTTAAAAACGGGAATAAAAGAGAACAAGAACTGGCTCAAAAAATTCAAAAACTTTGGGAAGAAGTAGAATGGGATTGGTATACCAAAAATGGTGAAAATGTTCTTTATTGGCATTGGAGTCCTAACTATGGATGGGAAATGAATTTTCCGGTTGGTGGATATAATGAAGCCCTTATCATGTATGTTTTGGGAGCATCTTCTCCCACCCACCCCATAAAGAAAGAGGTTTATGAAAAAGGATGGGGAAGAAATGGAGATATCGCAAAAAGTATCATGTACTATGATTTGGACACCGAACTGAACCACTATGAACATGATTCCTCTCCTGTAGGCCCACTATTTTGGGCTCATTATTCGTATTTGGGATTGAATCCAAACGGACTTACCGATCAATATGGTGATTATTGGAAACTAAATACCAATCATGCCCTTATCCATTACAAACATTGTGTAGAAAACCCAAAAAAATATAAAGGATATGGTGAAAACTATTGGGGATTAACCTCAAGTTATTCTGTTGATGGTTATGCCGCGCATAGACCAAATAAAGATCTTGGAGTTATATCACCTACAGCAGCGCTTTCATCCATGCCTTATACCCCAAAGGAGAGCATTAAATTCCTAAGACATTTATATGTGGACCAAGATAGCTTGATCGGCAAGTTTGGTCCTTTTGATGCCTTTAGTCATGAAAAAAACTGGTTTCTACCAAGATATCTAGCCATAGATCAAGGTCCAATTCCTGTAATGATTGAAAACTATAGGACCGGATTGCTCTGGAAGTTGTTTATGGCGAATAAAGATGTTCAGAAAGGTTTGAAAAAATTGGATTTCCAAAGTCCTTATTTAAAAGCGGATGAATAAAATTTTACTTTTTGTTGTAGTCACTTTTTTACTTTTTTCATGTGGCAAAGATGATTACACCTACACTCCTCCTGAATTCCCAGATGATGATGCCGGGGAAGTACCTGATGAAGTACCTCAGATCTCAGATGAAGAATTATTGACACTAACCCAAAAAGAAACCTTCAAATATTTCTGGGATTTTGCAGAAAGTAATTCAGGAGGGGCTAAAGAAAGGTATCACCCAAATGACCCAACTAGAGACGCCCAAGTAGTTACCTCAGGAGGTACAGGATTTGGACTTATGGCAATTGTAGTGGGTATTGAAAGAGGTTTTATTACAAGAAGTGAAGGTATTGAACGATTAACCACTCTTCTAGATTTTCTAGAAACCGCGGATAGGTTTCATGGAGCTTGGTCACATTGGATAAATGGCACCAATGGCTCTGTAATCCCTTTCAGTCCTAATGATAACGGGGGAGATCTTGTTGAGACCGCATTTTTGACCCAAGGCTTAATCTGTATCAAGGAATATTTAAAAAACGGAACGGATGAAGAAAAAGTTTTAGCACAAAAGGCAGATGACCTTTGGAAAGGAGTTGAATGGAATTGGTATACTCAAAACAACGATGCCCTGTATTGGCACTGGAGCCCAAATCTAGGGTTTGCCATAAACCTAGAACTTAAAGGATACAACGAAGTTCTAATTGCTTACGTTCTTGCGGCAGCTTCACCAGATTATAGTATTGCAAAAGAAGTTTATACAAATGGATGGGCTTCCAATGGAAGTATCGCTTACCCTAATAACAAATATGGATTCCCCCTGCTGGTAAGACATGCCGGTTCAAATGAGTTTGGCGGTCCATTATTTTGGGCCCACTATTCATATCTAGGTTTAAATCCGAAAAACCTCACAGACGATTATGTAAGCTATTGGGATGTCAATGTAAATCATTCTAAAATTAATTACAGCTACTGTGTTGAAAATCCAAAAAACTTCAAAGGTTATGGTGAGGATTGTTGGGGGCTTACCGCAAGTTATACACGAAACACTGATGGCGGTTTGGGTTATAATGCTCATCACCCTGCAAATGACACTGGTATAATCTCACCAACAGCAGCTATAAGCTCCATACCCTATACCCCAACAGAATCCTTAAAGGCACTACATCACTTTTATAGCAAAAAAGAAAAGCTTTTAGGGCCAGCCGGATTTTATGATGCATTTAGCCCAGAATATAATGATTGGGTAGCTGAGGCATACTTAGCCATTGACCAAGGCCCAGAGATTATTATGATTGAAAATCATAGAACTGGGCTATTGTGGAGTTTGTTCATGCAGAACGAAGATGTACAAGCCGGTCTTGATAAATTAGGTTTCAACTATTGAAATAAGTTGATATGATTGTAAAATCCCAGTTTAAGATTTGACCATGAAGAACATTTGCAATACATATTGTTTTCTTTTCCTATGCTTGTCATCCGTACTTATCGCTCAAAATAGGCAACAAACCTATTGCAACCCAATTAACTTAGATTATACCTACATGATCTATAATGCCCATAAAAATCTATCATATCGCTCAGGCGCGGATCCCGCAGTAGTCAAATTTCAAGATGAGTACTACATGTTTGTAACTCGCTCTATGGGTTATTGGCATTCTTCTGACTTGACCAATTGGAAATTCATTACTCCTAAACAGTGGTATTTTCAAGGATCAAATGCCCCAGCGACATTCGGCTATAAAGATTCTGTGTTGTATGTAGCAGGTAATCCGTCAGGTTCAATGAGCGTGTTGTATTCCAATAATCCAAAAAAAGGTGAATGGAAAGCCACCCCCTCAATTTTGAGCGACTTACAAGACCCTGCACTTTTCATTGATGATGATGGTGAGAGCTATATGTATTGGGGCTCCTCCAATAAGTTTCCAATACGTGCTAAAAAATTGGATCGATTAAACCGTTTTAAACCTTCAGAAAAAATACATGAACTTTTTAACCTTCAGCCAGAAAAACACGGTTGGGAACGTTTTGGAGAAAATCATTCTGACACTATTTTAGGCGGATATATTGAAGGGCCGTGGATGAACAAATACAAAAACAAATACTATTTACAATATGCTGCACCGGGTACGGAGTTCAACGTATATGGTGATGGTGTTTATATAGGCGATTCACCTTTGGGGCCATTTACCTATGCGCCCAACAATCCCTTTTCTTACAAACCTGGGGGTTTTATCAATGGAGCTGGACATGGTAGTACGGTGTTGGGGCCAGAAAATGTGTATTGGCATTTTTCCTCAATGGCAGTAAATGTAAATATTGGGTGGGAACGTCGTATTGGTGCATTTTCAACATTTTTTGATGATGATGGACTCATGTACAGTGACACCTATTTTGGGGATTATCCACATTATGCGCCATCCGCAACTGACAAGGAAGGATGTTTTAGAGGGTGGATGTTACTTTCTTATAAAAAACCTGTAAAAGTTTCTTCGGAAACCAGAGAATACAAAGGTGGAAATTTAGTGGATGAGAACATTAAAACCTTTTGGCTTGCACAAAAAAATGATGACAAGCAATCAGTTGAAATAGATTTGCTCAAACCCTTACTGGTATATGCCATACAAGTAAACTACAATGATTATAAATCTGATATGTACGGAAAGATTCCCGGGTTGTATCATCAATATCTGGTGGAAGGTTCCCTTGATGGTAAAAAATGGACGTTGTTGATAGATCAAAGTACCAATATAAAAGATGTTCCTAATGATTATTCTGAACTCCCTACCCCTGAGAAAGTTCGATTTATTCGATATAAAAATATACACGTTCCAACACCTTATTTATCCATTTCTGACATTCGGGTTTTTGGTAAGGGATACGGTAGAGCTCCAAAAGCGCCTAAAAACCTTTCTGCTACCAGAAAAAAAGACAAAAGAGAGGCGATAATTACTTGGGATTTGGTCAAAGGAAGTCAAGGTTATAATATACTATGGGGGATAACGCCTGATAAATTGTATAGTTCTTGGCTAGTATATGGTAAAAACAGTTTAGAGTTAAAGTTCTTAAATACAGATCAGAACTATTATGTAACTATCGAAGCCTTCAATGAAGATGGTATCTCAGAAAGGGTGACGCCAATTATTATTGAATAACATATAAAATTCAAACAAACATATGATAAAATATAGTGGAATGGGATTGGCGATCATCCTATCGTTATTGATGGTGCCTTTTGCAAACGGGCAAAATTCAATTCCAGAAGTAGAAGCCTTATTGGTAAAGATGACCTTAGAGGAAAAGATAGGCCAATTAAATTTACTTACGCCTGGTGGTGGGGTCGCAACCGGCGCTGTTGTAAGTAAAAATGTTGAGCAAAAAATAAAGGCTGGTCAAGTTGGAGGTTTGTTTGGAGCATCTGGTCCAGATAAGATACGTGTTGCCCAAGAGATGGCAGTAAACCATAGTCGTCTTAAGATTCCCTTGCTTATTGGTTCCGATGTAATTCATGGCTATAAAACCACCTTCCCAATACCCTTGGGGACCTCATGTAGCTGGGATATGGAACTAATCCAAAAAACAGCTCGTATTGCAGCTATTGAGGCTACGGCAGATGGCATCAATTGGAATTTTTCGCCAATGGTGGATATTGCCAGAGATCCTCGCTGGGGACGTATTGCCGAAGGTGCTGGAGAGGATCCCTTCCTAGGTTCCGCTATAGCGAAAGCTATGGTAAAAGGATACCAAGGAGAAGATATCTCTGTTGCCAATACTATGTTGGCCTGTGTAAAGCATTTTGCACTTTATGGTGCACCAGAGGCGGGACGGGACTACCATACGGTAGATATGGGTAGAATTAAAATGTTCAACCAATACTTACCTCCTTACAAAGCAGCTGTTGAAGCAGGTGTTTTTAGCGTAATGACTTCCTTCAATGATATTGATGGGGTTCCTGCCACGGGAAACAAATGGCTGTTAAATGATGTATTGCGAGACCAATGGGGTTTTACTGGTTTTGTGGTATCTGACTATACTTCTGTTAATGAAATGATGGCTCATGGTCTTGGAGATTTACAATCCGTATCTGCTTTAGCGCTAAAAGCTGGCTTGGATATGGATATGGTGGGGGAAGGTTTTCTTAGCACGCTAAAAAAATCCATTGCTGAGGGCAAAGTAACAGAAGTCGAAATAACAACTGCCTGTAGAAGAGTTTTGGAGGCTAAATACAAATTGGGGTTGTTTGATGATCCTTATCGATATTTGGATAGTAACCGCCCCAAAGAAAGTATTCTAACAAAAGAGCATCGCCAAACTGCAAGACAAATGGCTGCCAAGTCTTTTGTCTTGTTGAAAAACCATAATGACATTTTACCACTCAAAAAAGATAGTAAAATAGCATTAGTTGGTCCTTTAGCGGATAGTAGAAAAAACATGTTGGGCACGTGGGCTCCTACAGGTGATTCCGATTTGGCGGTAACGATTGTAGAAGGATTTAAAAATGTAGCTCCAACAGCAGGTATCAGTATTGCAAAAGGGGCAAATATTTCTGACAATAATGAATTTGCAAAAAAGGTCAATGTATTTGGCCCAAGAATTGAAATTGACCGGAAATCTCCAGAAAAACTTCTTAAAGATGCATTGATTGCGGCTAACAAATCTGATGTGATAGTGGCTGTAATAGGTGAGGCAACAGAAATGAGTGGGGAAGCAGCCAGTAGAACAGATATTTCCATTCCAGAAAGTCAGAAAAAGCTAATCAGGGCATTGGTTGCCACAGGTAAACCCGTTGCCTTGGTACTTATGAGTGGTCGTCCATTGACCATTCCTGAAGAATTTGACTTGCCCGTAGCTATTTTACAAGTTTGGCACCCTGGTGTGGAAGCGGGAAATGCAGTTGCTGATGTTGTCTTTGGCGATTATAATCCATCAGGTAAACTTACAGCAACTTGGCCCAGAAATGTTGGGCAAATACCGATTTACCATAGTGTGAAAAATACAGGAAGACCAGCATCCCCAAAATTTGAGAAATTCAAATCCAACTATTTAGATTCTCCGAACACACCTTTGCTTCCCTTTGGTTATGGTCTTAGTTATACCTCATTCGAATATTCAAACCTGACTTTGAACAAGACTAAAATCAACAAAGATGAAACGATAAATGCAAGTATCACGGTAGCAAATACTGGTAACTACGATGGAGAAGAAGTGGTACAGCTGTATTTGAGGGATATAGTCCGTAGCATTACCCCTCCTATGAGGCAATTAAAAGGTTTTAAAAAGGTTTTTCTGAAAAAAGGAGAACAGAAAACGGTCACCATCCAACTATTACCTGATGATTTAAAGTTTTACAATAGCTCGATGGAGTTTGTTTCGGAACCAGGAGAATTTGAAGTTTTTATGGGTACTAATTCCAATTGCAACTTAAAACAGTCATTCATCCTAAACTAAATAAAGATGAATTGGAGGATAGGTGTTGCATGTTTATTCTATCTAATAATGTCGTGCAAGAAAAAAGAAAGCGACATCATTGAACAAATCAAGCCTCCAAATATTATTTTTATAATGTCCGATGATCATGGAGCCCAAGCCATAAGTGCATACGGTCATGAATTAAGTCAACTTGCTCCAACACCCAATATTGACCGATTGGCACAAAATGGAGTTCTGTTTAAAAACGCCTTCTGTACGAATTCCATATGTGGCCCAAGCAGAGCTGTTATTCTCACTGGAAAACATAGCCACATCAACGGTTTCAGAATGAATGGGGATCGCTTTGATGGGAATCAGGCTACTTTGCCCAAATATTTACAAAAGCTAAGGTATAAAACCGCCATTGTTGGAAAATGGCATTTGCACGGAAAACCTCAAGGTTTTGATTATTGGGACATTCTTAATGATCAAGGAAATTACTATAATCCAGAGTTTATAAAAGGAGGCGACACCACTGTGGTAGAAGGTTATGCAACTGATATTATCACTAAAAAGAGTCTGAACTGGTTAAAACAAAACCAAGATACTACCCAGCCCTTTTTTTTAATGGTACATCATAAAGCTCCGCACCGCAATTGGATGCCTGCTTTACGGCACACCAACCTCTATGATTCTATTCAATTTCCTCTTCCTGATACCTATTTTCAGTATTTTGAAAATCAACAAGCGGCCAAGGAGCAAAAGCAAACGATTTACGAAGACATGTATGAGGGACATGATCTAAAAATGAGTACCGCGTATGGTAGCACAGTATTGGCGCACAATCCATGGACAAAGGATTTTGATCGAATGAACACAGAACAGCGGAAAACATGGGACAATGCCTATTTGCAAAAAAACAATGCATTTCATAATGCTGACCTTCATGGTAAGGAGCTTGCCGCTTGGAAAGGTCAACGTTATTTACAAGACTATTTGGCAACTATAGCAGGGGTTGATGAAGGTGTGGGTAAAATTTTAGATTATTTAGAAAAAACTGGACTCGACCAAAACACTTTAGTGATTTATACTTCCGATCAAGGTTTTTATTTGGGTGAACGCGGTTGGTTTGATAAACGTTTCATGTACGAAGAATCCCTAAGAATGCCCTTGTTAGCGCAACTACCAGGAAGAATAAAACGGGGAACAATAACAGATGCCATGGTTCAAAATTTGGATTTTGCTCCTACTCTGTTGGATCTAGCCGGAGGAATTCAGTACACCAAAAAGATGCAAGGCAAATCATTCAAAGCATTGTTGGATGGAACAGAGGTTGATTTTAAAGAAGCGATCTATTATCACTATTATGATTATCCAGCTTTTCATATGGTAAAAAAACAATACGGAATACGCACCAAACGCTATAAATTAATCCATTTTTATGACGATATTGATGCTTGGGAATTTTATGATTTGGAAAAAGACCCAAAAGAGCTGTACAATGCTATTGATAATGGAGGGTACAAAGACATAATCACCAAAATGCACCGGAAGTTGGACAGCTTACAAGAGCACTATTTAGTAACCGAAAAGGAATTTGAAACCACAACAAAAGCAGAAGTTGATGTTGCCAACAAAGCTTTTAAAAAATTAAGAGGTATCCCTATCAAATGAAAAAAAATATTCTATTTGCTATTCTTACACTTGGCACTTCATTCATATACGCACAAACGTTGGATGTTATGTCCTATAATATAAGATATGATAATCCCAAGGATAGTCTAAACAGTTGGGAACATCGAAAGGACTTTCTTATTTCGCAACTTAACTTTTATGCCCCGGGGATTTTTGGAACCCAGGAGGGGTTAATCCATCAATTAAAGCATATTGATGAAGGTTTAGCTGATTATTCATTTTTTGGAATTGGTAGGGACAATGGGGATGAAAAGGGTGAGTTTACAGCAATTTTCTATAATAAAAAAATATACACTTTATTGGAGGAGAACACCTTTTGGTTATCCACAACTCCAGAAAAACCTTCAAAAGGATGGGATGCAGCATTGCCTAGAATATGCACCTACGGCTTGTTCAAAATAAATGGGAGCGAAAAGCAATTCTATGTTTTCAATACCCATTTTGACCATGTTGGAGAAGAAGCTCGCAAAAAAAGCGCACAACTTATTCTGAACAAAATTGAGCACTTAAATCCAAATGGGTTTCCCGTGGTTTTAATGGGAGATTTTAATCTAGAAAATAAGAGTGATGGTGTCCAAATAATTGTCAAAAAACTGTCAGATACACATTTAAGTGCCGGCAAAAATGCCTTTGGCCCTGAAGGCACCTTTAATGGGTTTCATTTTACACAACCAGTAACCCGAAGAATAGATTATGTCTTTGTTTCTGGGAATACGCTTAAGGTGCTTAAAAGTGGCATTTTAAGTGATTCTAAAAATTGCAGATACCCTTCTGACCACCTTCCCGTGCTTGCTAAACTTGTGTTTACTGATAAATAGACAGCTAGATTGCATAAAAATCAAATAAAACCGACAACTGTTTTGGCTATTATTAAAACCATTACTCCTCCAAAAATCAGTCGTAATAGTGCGGGTTTGGTTCTATGGGCCATTTTTACACCAAACGGTGCTGCCAAAAACACACCCAACAATATAGGCAATACCAAACTCATGGAGATGTAGCCAAACTGATTAGGCAGTACTTGTTGTATTTGCTCGGAGGCATTAAAACTTATATAGCTGGCAGTTACCCCAATTGCCAATAACATTACAACTCCAATAGAAATAGAACTTGCTTTGCGTATTGGAACTCCAAAAACATCTGTTAGACTGGGGATTACAACAATGCCACCACCAAAACCAGAAAGTGCTGTGGTCACTCCCGTAAACAAGCCAAGTACATAGTGCATTAGTTTCCCGTTTTGGAGTTTTTCTTGTCTATTAGAAACCGCACTTTTTGTGCGAAAGAGTAAAAACCTAATTGCCACAAGAGAGACCATAATTAAAAAGAGTATGTCAAAATAGATTTTATCGTACCAATCAGAGGTCCTAACTATTTCAGACATCATAAAACCGGCCAAAACTGCCGGAATACCAATGAGCAGAACTTCCTTAAGATAAAAATTGCCTATTCTATATTGCTTATAGCTCACAGCAAATCCATTGAATACTGTTATAAAAAGAGAGTGGGCAATTATAAACTTTACAAGCTCTGGTTCTTCAATACCTAATGGTGCCAAAACCAAATCCAATGCAGGAATAAGAATAACATTACCTCCTGTTCCCATTAATCCAGAATAAAAACCATTGGCAAGACCCACTAAAAATAGGATTATCACAAGGTTTAAAGTCATTAAAAAATTAGATTAAGAAGGTACTATTTCAACAATTGAATATGGCAATTTTCTCAAATTAAAGATAAGCATACAAAAATTCCTATCTAACCTTTTTTATAATTTGATTTACCTCCTTTTGTGATTAAAGCCAAGAAGTCAAATCTACTATTTGGCATGAATCAAATGCACATTTTTCTAACTTTTAAACCAAGTTTTAATAGCCTTAAGTACTCAGCTGTACCTGTTTCTTTCCTTGCATAAAATTGAAACTCATCAACGCAGTGATAATCAAAAAGATTATTCCTCCAATAGCGAAAACAGTAGTTGACAAGAATTCAAACAAAACACCACCTAAAATAAGACCAAACATACTGGCAATACTCCCCATACTATTACCATACCCTTGTATGGCTCCTTGCATTTTAGAGCTTCCAGTTCTAGATAGCAATGCCATAAAACTTGGCCACATTAAACCGTTCCCTATGGATAATAGGGTATTGGCCAAATAAATGATTATCAAACTTTTAAAGGACAAAAGCAAAAATGAAGAGGCTAATATGAAAGATCCAACAAGTATTAACCTTTCATTGGTTATTTTCCCTTGTAACCTGGTCAAAACAGGTCCCTGAACTACAATCATAATAAGACTGGAATAAGCAAGGAAAATACCCAGTTCTGTTGATGACCAATCTAAGATGGTATTGGCATATATGGGTAGGCCGGCATAAAAGAGACTAAAGCCCAAAAAAGTTAAAAAGTAAACCATGTATAAAAGCGGAATACCAGGTTCTCTCAAAATTCTTTTTAATCCTGTTTTTTCAGGATTGGCTTGTAATTCTCCTTCTTGATAACAATTCTTATGTTCTACCTGAAAAAACCTCCGTAAAGATCGCAGGCGGACCTTTCCTGTATTTACTACACAAGGTACACTCTCCTTTAATTGCGTATTTATTACAAAAATGGCAACAAGAGAAATTAATGCAGCTAATATTAGAGGCAATACTTCTCCAAGGATGGTAGAAGCCAAGACTCCAGCAAAAGCTGGCCCCAATACAAAACCCAAACTTGTAGAAGCGCCCATTTTTCCAAAATTTGAATTTCTATCCTCATCTGTGGATATATCTGATAAATATGCATTGGCCACAGATATATTGCCCCCAGTAAAACCATCAAAAATTCGAGCTAAAAAAATAATTATTAAAGGCAACGTCATTGCGTAATTCCCAGTAACCGTTGTGTTTTGAGTCCAAAGCTCTGTTTCTGGAAGGATAAAGGCCAATAAAAAGAGTGTCCATGCAATGAAAGTACCTAGCTGACTAATAACAAGCACTTTTTTTCTGCCAATTTTATCTGAAAGCCTTCCTAATATGGGAGCTCCAATGAATTGAAAAAAGGGGTATGTAGCTCCTAAAATTCCATATATAAAACCATTCCCTCCCATATCCGTCACTATGAAAATGAGAATTGGAATTACTATACTATACCCTAAAATACCGATAAAATTTACTAGTAAAATCGGGAAAATTTTAGGTGCTATCAGTTTTGAAAGCTTCATAAATAAAAGTGGAATCGGTTGTATTTAAAGGTAAACAAATTATTGCCCCAATTCTCTAGCTTCAAAATGTATCAATTCTTGATTTTCAAAAGCTGTATTTGCTTCAATGGGATTGCAACATACCTCACAATCTTCAATGTAGGTTTGGTTTGACACAGAAGTATCCAAAAGAAAAGAAATCTCTTCCCAACAATATGGGCATTGAAAGAAATGTTCGTGCATACCTTATTCAAAAAATAACTCTAAAGAGCCCAATATCTCGACTGCGCTCGATATGACTCAATATATGAATTCGCCAATTAAAAATCTATGTTCAGCAATTGACCGCTTATTTGGAGCATTAGCAGTTCGGCCAATTTAGCACTGTATTTAGCTTGACTTTGTGCCAATTCCGCATTCAATAGATTCAATTGTGCCTGTCTAAATTCTATAGAAGTAACCTGTCCTAATTTATAGCGTTCATCTGTGCGATTGAAGTTGTTTTGATTGGTCTGCAAATTCTTTTCCTGTACTTCCAATACATACAACGCATTGGTATAACTGTCCCAGGCATTTCGGATATCGCGCTCTACCTCTAACTCTATCTGCTTTTTGAGCAATTCTTGATTTTCATAACCAATTTTTACATTCTTGATACCTGTAATACCTCTTCCTCCATCAAAAAGATTCCATGATAGATTAACAGCACCGGTTACACCAGTTGATGTATTTTGAATTAAAAATGCAAGTGGGCTATTATTGGTTGATTCATTCCATCCATAGGTCCCTGTTAAACCAATTGTAGGTAGAAAAACACTCTTTGCCGCTTTTACATTGTACATGGTAATGTTCATGTCCTTTTCCACCAATTGAAGTCGGATGTTATTCGATTTTGCTTCATTGTGCATTTCCTCCATTTGAAGACCAGGAACAAAATTAACAGTAGTATCTGCAAGGAATTGTGAGGAAAGATCTTGATTCAATACAAGGTTTAGGTCACGCATTGTGTTACGTAATTGCTGTCTGGAATTTAACAAATTGATGCTGTCTGTATTAATATCCACCTCAGCATTCAACACATCCAGCCCGGTATTCTGTCCATATTCAAATTGATACCGTGCTCGTTTTAGCCTGTCTTTTGAAATTCCCAAGGCCTGTTCCAAGTTTTTGGTATTCTCCGTTAGACGAGCCACTTCATAATACACGGTAAAAAGCTGTAAAACGGTATTCTCAATAGTCTGCCTTACTTCTAATTCTGATTGTTGGGAACGCTCTTTAAAGCTCTTATAGCTGTAGTATCTGTTCAATCCATCAAACAAGGTGTAGTTTACATCTACAGAGGCATTGTAGCGCCTTGTTTCCGCACCATCTGCAGTACGTATATCTCCGCTTGCCAACTGGCCTTCCGTATTTTGCTTATCAATACTTCCCCCTGCATTGCCAGTTACCGTGGGCAAATAGCCAGAATTTAATATATTGGCATTGTTGTCATCAATTTTTCTGGTATTTCGCGCAACTTGAATACCCAAGTTGTTTTCCAATGTTAAATCAATGGCTTCTTCTTTGGAAAGTACTTTCTCTTGAGCTTCCGCTGTACTTATAAAAACCAATAAAAAAATGGGGAGTGTATAAAATATACTTTTAATCATGTTGTTCCTTCTAAAACTTTTGAAGCATTTTCTTTAGGTTCGGTGTGGTTTGTAGTTCCATTGAGCTGCTGCATTCCTTCTTCCAACATATGTTGCTCTTCTTTCTGTTCTTTAATTGCCCGCTCTACTTCTTCTCTTGAAATTTTTTCGCCTGTCCATAATCTTTTGGTCAGTACTTTTACATTATTTCCAAAAGAGAGAAACAAAGGCAACATTAACAATGTAAGGACCGTAGCAA
Source organism: uncultured Allomuricauda sp. (assembly GCF_947499585.1). Classification (GTDB taxonomy): domain Bacteria; phylum Bacteroidota; class Bacteroidia; order Flavobacteriales; family Flavobacteriaceae; genus Flagellimonas. The sequence continues at coordinate 128,207 of NZ_CANMOO010000002.1, forward strand.
AACCAATACCATAAGCAATGGCAATGGCCATAGGTTTTAAGAATTGAGCTTGTCTGCTCTTTTCCAATAGTAGTGGAGCCAAACCGGCTATAGTAGTAATGGATGTTAGGAATATGGCCCTAAACCTTGAGCGTCCAGCTTCGTATAACGCATCATTGAAATTAAGTCCATTCCTTAGGTTGATATTAAACTTTCCAATTAACACAAGACCGTCATTGACCATAATGCCTATCAATGCTATAATTCCCAGCATCGAGAGAATATTAATAGGGAAACCATGTATCCAATGTCCCCAAGCAACAGCTGTTAAACTAAATGGCACCAAAAGTATAAGCAAAAGCGGTTGACTGAAACTTCTAAAGGTAAATGCAATCGTTACAAAAATTAGGAAGAGGACCGTTAGGCCCACAAAAGTCAATGAATCAAGTAATTTATTTGCCTCTCTATTCTGTCCTTCGTAAGAAGGAGTAATGGAAGGGTATTTGGATAGGATATCTGGCATAACTTCCGTTCGCACCCATGTCATGGCATCTGTACCGCTTGTTGTTTGCAAGTCCTTAATATCTGATGAAACTTGGATTTCCCGCTGACCATCTAAATGGTTTATTGCAACATCTCCTCTTTCAATCGTGTACGTTGCAATTTCTGACAAAGGAATTCGCTCTCCACTGGGAGCCGCAATCCGCATTTCATCCAAATCTGCAATAGATGATCTATTTTCTCGATCATAGCGTACCCATACGCGAATCTCATCCTGTCCTCTTTGAAAACGCTGTGCTTGAGCACCAAAAAAGCCAGCTCTAACCTGATTCATTACAGTACGTAGGTCCAAGCCCAATAAATATGCATTTTCCTTCAGTTCCAATCGTATTTCCTTGATCCCTGCTGGGTCGTTGTCCGCCACATCTTTTAAGAGTGCATTGTTCAACAAGGCCGTTTTTAATTCAGATTTGGCCGCCTTAAGTTCTTGAATGTTATTCCCTAGCAGGGAAACTGAAACTGGATCTCCTCCAAAATTACCTCCTGAACCATAAATAAGACTCTCTGCACCAATAACGGGCCCTACCAATTCTGTTAGTCTACTAGTGACCATATCTGCCCTAATTGCATCTGGACGCTCTTCTCCTGGCAGTAAATTGATGACCAATGTAGCTGAAGAAGAGCCAGGCCCAACATTTTTAAGCATATTTTCAAAAAGCATCTTATCAGAGCCCTGTAAATATTTATCCGTAAGCTCTTCGTTTACAATTTGAGCTTTATCCTGAATCATGCTAATGATTGAATCGGTAACCTTTTCATTGGCACCATTGGGCATAAGCAATTCAACCGCTATTCTGTCACTTGCAATTCTGGGGAAGAATGACGTTCTAATAATACCTCCACCTATAGATCCAAAGGTTAAAACCAACGCCATAAAAAATAATGCAAAAGTCAATAGTTTGTAATCCATGGCAAAACGTAAAGCCGGACTATACATTTTATCTCGCATCCATACCATTGCATCATCTCCTAATTTATTTATGATTCTTAGTTTGGAGAACACTTTTGCCATGCCTGTTTTAGGGCCTTTCTTTTGTGGTTGAAGGGCTTTTGAATGTGCCAAATGAGCAGGTAGAATAATTAGCGCTTCAACCAATGAAACTACCAAAGTTAGAATTACAACTACAGAAACTTCACTAAAGAAATCCCCCACTCGACCATCTAAAAACAGGAAAATGGAAAAGGCCAATATTGTAGTGATAATTGCTGAAAGAATGGGCGGAATAACCTCCATAGTTCCATCTATTGCAGCTTGGACAGGGGTTTTTCCTTTTTCATGATGTTGATAGATATTTTCTGCTATTACAATACCATCATCTACCAAAATACCGATTACGATAATCATCCCAAAAAGAGACAGCACGTTGATGGTTACATTAAGCATTGGTGCAAAAACAAACATTCCCAAAAATGCAACCGGTAAACCAAAGGCCACCCAAAAAGCCAATCTTGTATTTAAAAATAGAGAGAGGAAAATAAGCACCAAAATCATTCCTATTATGGCATTCTCGGTAAGTAGATCAGTTCGTTGCGTCAAGGTTTTGGATAAATCCCGAACAACATCCAATTGAACATTGGTGTATTTCTGATTGAAATCGACAATGTACTCTTTTACTTTTTCTGCGGAACCTATTAAATCTTCAGTATTGGTACTTGTAACGGTAACATTAACTGATAAATCCCCGTTGTAATATGCTGCATTGGGCGTTTCTGAAAAACGGTCCCTGATGGTTGCAACATCCTTTAGCCGTATAGCACGACCTGATGCATCTGCGCGTACCATAACATTGGAAAGTTCATCTCCATAGTACGAGCGATTATTTGCCCGAATCAAGTATTCCTCTGTATTGGTCTTAATATTACCCCCGGTAACCAAAATATTGGCATTGGAAACGGCTTGTGCAACATCATTAAAGGAGAGGTTATAGGCCAGTAGTCTATTTTCGTCTACTGCTATTTCAATTTCTTCGTCTGGGTAACCAGAAATAGTGATTTGAGAAATGCCATCAATAGCTCTTAAATCATTTTCTATTTGCCTTCCTATTTGCTTTAAGGTCGTCAATGAAATATTCTGTCCACTTACAGCAAAACTTATCGTAGGCCTAACCGGCTCTAATTTAGAAACTACTAATGGTTCCATACCTGTTGGAAATGTAGGAACACGATCTACTGCATTTTTGACTTCTAACAGCATAAAATCAATATCCCTGCCCTTCTCTATCTCCACATTGATCGTTCCGCTATTCTCCCTAGACGTAGAGGTAACTCTTTCCACTCCCTGAAGTCCCTTGAGGTTATCCTCAATTTTTAACACGATTCCTTCTTCAACTTCTTGTGGAGAAGCTCCTGGATAAGCTATTGTGATTAAAACATTTTTGGATTCCGTTAGCGGAAAAAATGAGGATTTTAATGAGAATGCACCAACAATACCGAAAATAAAAAATGCAATAATTATTACATTTACCGCAACATGGTACTTAATAAAATAAGATATTACTTTCCTCACGATTTGGTCTTTTTTGGTTTGTCCGCATCAAATACTTTCACCAGCATTCCTGAATAAGCTCCAGTCAGTGCTTTGGCAATGATAACCTCACTATCTGGAACATTTTTCAATACCACCTTCTTATCTGTAAAGTAAACTGGGATTACATCAATAAGGTCTAGGATAGAGTCTCTGACCACAAAGATTTGATTGTTTTCCAATAATAACGAACGATCTATTTCAATAGCATTTGACTCTTCCTTGGCCTGTAAATTAGCCTCTAGATATTGGCCTTCTTTTAAGTTATCTCCACTGACTTCAATAAAAACTGTTATCGTCTGGGAGTTCTGATCAACCCGTCCGTTTACTCGGCTAACCTCTCCCATATATTCTTGGGTCTTATCCAAATTGGAGAGCGCTACCTTTTTTCCAACTTTTAAGAAATCTCCGTAAGTTTTACTTATTGAAACCTCTAGTTCATAAACTCCTATATTAATGTATTCCCCTAATTTCTGACCTACCCGCACCAAAGTTCCTTCTGTTACCAGTGCATCAGTTAGCACACCTTTAAAAGGCGCTGAAATATTGTATTTAGAAAGTCGTTGTTCTAAATTCTTTACATTGTAATAATTGGATATTATTCCTCTACCGGAAATAAAGAACTTTTCCTTCTCCGATTCCATTTCAGGTAACATTGGCGTCGTACTGTTAAGGTCAAAACCATTTAAGTATTCTTGCCATTTTGGATATATTTCAGGATAATCTAACCGTAAATCCGGCATTATAGAGGTAAGCAGATTGTACAAATTGCTTTTTGCAGATTGTACACTGGCGTAGTACTCACTTGCATCAATACGAATCAATGTCTGCCCGGCATTGTATTCTTGTCCTGTTCTGAATAATTTACTTCCAGACCTAAAAACGCCCTGCACTTCAGAAAACAGTTCAACTCTTCTCTTGGCCTTTAGGTTTCCATTAGCGGGAACTACAATTGGAATGACACTATTTTTAACCGTATCAACAAAAACAGTTTTAACAACTTTCTGCAGTTTTGGCCTTCTACTGTCCTTACTTTCTGCAATTAATCCTGCAAAATATAAAGATCCAAAAATAATGAGTCCGCCAACAACGGCGGAGATAATTAGCTTGCGCATGCGTAGGATGGATTAGTCTTTTGCAAAACTATTCGCTTCCTTATCGTTGTAGGGTTAAATATTTCATAAATTGCTTAGGGAATGTTTTGTTTTTCTAAACAAAAAAAGGGGATACACGCCTGCATCCCCAAACCAAACAAACTAAAGTATAACTAACTACTCATTCTCGTCAACATCTTCAAATTTTGTATCCGCCATTCGTGTGCGTTGCAATTGTATTTCGTTGAATTTTGGATTTAATGTTTTTTCATCAGTATCAAAGACCAGAAACTGTTTTGTATCCATCTCTCTTAGGCCTTTATAGGAATTGAATCTATTGTTCTGTAACTGTAATATTTTTAGGCTGGCCAATTGTCCAAATTCTGAAGGAATTTCTCCGCCCAGTTGGTTATTGGCAAGTACCAATTCCCGCAGTTCACCTAGTTTCCCCATTTCTTCTGGAATTGATCCTTCCAAATTATTTTCAAAAAGCCCCAATGCCTCTAATTTTGTCAAATTTCCTATTGAATTAGGAATTAGACCTTTAAGGTTATTGCTAGATAAGTTAAGTTCCCTCAAGTTTTTTAACTCCCCAAAGGTTGATGGTATAGATCCACTCAAAAAGTTATTGAACATAGAAAATACCCTCAGTTCTTGAAGCTGTCCTATTCCAAGTGGTAATGAGCCTTTTATTCGATTCATCTCTAATCGAAGTACTTTTAGATTTTTAAGCTTGACAATATCTTTTGGCAAGACCCCAGTAATGCTATTAAAAGCAAGGTTTAAATGGGTTAGATATTTTAATTTCCCAAGACTCTCCGGAAGAACGCCTTCTAAATTATTTCTAAATAGATTTATTCCAACCACATGATTATCCTTCAGCTCAATCCCCTTCCATGTATGTACCGGTTTGCTTAAATCCCATGTTGCACTCCATTTTTCACCATTTGTATTGTTAAACAGATCAATAAGCGCACTTTTCTCCTTTTGTGAAATTTCCACACTGGAAAAAACCTGACTTGTAGCAGAAAATAGTATTAAGCAGAAAATGGTTAGTCTAGTCATTATAAATAAGTCTATTCATAAGAATTTACCTACAAATTACAAATAGAAGGAAAATACCTACAAATTAAATAGGTGAATCAAGGGAAATATGTTGTAAACGAAGCAAAAAGCGTGGTGAACAATTATTATAAAAGCAGTTAACTCAATATTTCGAGTTCATTGGACAGTTTTTCCCAGTCCACCATCAAGGATTCCAAAACGTTCTTTTTTCCTTGGTAGTCATCAAAAAATCCTGGAGCAGCTATGGTGGTATCATAGTCCAATAACATATTGTGGTCTATTTCGGCAATGTCTTTTTCCAATTGTGAAATTTTGCTTTCTACATTACTTAATTTATTCTTTAAGGATTTTAGTTTCTTTTGGGTTTGATAGTCATTCTCCTTGGGCTGTGCCTTTTCAACCTTAATTTTCTTTTCACCTTTTTCAATCTTCCTAAAGTCTTCAGCTTTTCGTTGTTCCAAGTAAAAATCAATATCCCCTAAATACTCCTTGATATTACCATCCTTAAACTCATAAACCCTATCTGTTAATCCTTGAAGAAAGTCACGGTCATGAGAAACCAAAATCAATGTTCCTTCAAAATTTTGCAAAGCCTTTTTAAGTACGTTTTTAGATTTTATATCCAAATGGTTAGTGGGCTCATCCATAATCAATACATTAAAGGGCTGTAACAGCAATTTGGCCAATGCCAAACGGTTACGTTCTCCCCCAGACAAAACCTTAACGTATTTCTCCACTTCATCCCCTCGGAATAAAAAAGAACCTAAAATATCTCTTACTTTGCTGCGGTTGCTTTCATTTGCAGCATCTATCATTGTATCTAAGACCGTTTTTTTGCCATCTAGATATTCGGCCTGGTTTTGCGCAAAATAACCAATCTGCACGTTGTGCCCTATCTTAAGCCCGCCAGTATACTCTAGTTCGCCAACCATTATCTTGGCCAATGTAGTTTTTCCCTGCCCATTTTGACCTACAAAAGCCGTTTTACTGCTCCGTTCTACCAAAAGGTCAATACCTTCTAAAACCTGCTTTTCTCCATAATTCTTAGATAGACCCTCAAGTTCGGCTATGACTTTGCCAGGAGTTATTGACACTGGAAATTTTACATTCATAGCACTGTTATCGTCCTCATCTACTTCAATGCGATCAATCTTATCCAGCTTCTTTATTAGAGATTGGGCCATAGAAGCTTTACTGGCCTTAGCTCTAAACTTTTCAATTAGTTTTTCAGTCTGTTGTATTTGTTTCTCTTGGTTCTTTTGGGCACTTAATTGTTGTTCTTTGATTTCTTTTCTAAGTACCAGAAATTTAGAGTAAGGTTTGTTGTAATCATAAATTCTCCCAAGAGAAATCTCTATAGTTCTGTTCGTTACGTTATCCAAAAACATTTTATCATGCGAAACGATTACCACAGCTCCTGGGTAATTGTTGAGAAATTGCTCCAACCAAATAATGGATTCTATATCCAAATGGTTGGTAGGCTCATCCAAAAGCAAGACATCATTGCTCTGGAGCAACAGTTTTGCCAACTCAATTCGCATACGCCAGCCACCAGAAAAGGTATCGGTAGCTTTGTCAAAATCATCCCTCTTGAACCCTAATCCCAATAAAACTTTTTCGGTCTCACCTTGATAGTTATAGCCTCCCAGAATCTCATATCGGTGGGTAACATCAGTCAGATCAATCATCAACTGATTATAGGCCTCACTTTCATAATCGGTTCTTTCTGCGAGTCCTTGATTTATTTCATCAAGTTTTACTTCCAAAGATTTAAGCTCAAAAAATGCCTGGTATGATTCTTCTAATACCGTTCTACCTTGTTCAAAATCGATATCCTGCTTTAAAAACCCAATTTTGATATCTTTCTCCATAGCTATGGTTCCTGAATCTGGAGCCATTTCTTTAGAGAGTAATTTCAACAAAGTGGATTTTCCCGCTCCGTTTTTTCCAATCAGGCCAACCCTGTCCCCTCCGTTTAAACGAAAGGCGATTTCCTCAAAAAGATATTCGCCTCCAAAAGCGACAGAAAGGTTATGAATGTTTAGCATTTTATGTGACCTGAATTACAAAACAAATACGGGTGAATCCGTATTTTTATGCAAAATTGCTGCAAATGTTAAAAAAAGGAAACAAACTCTACAGTATTTTAACAGGAAGTTGTCCCAAATGTCATGAAGAGAGCATGTATCTCAACAATAATCCATATGCAATTTCCCAAATCTTTAAAATGCATGAGCGTTGTTCCCATTGCGGCACTAAATATAAAATTGAACCTTCGTTCTTTTATGGCTCCATGTACGTAAGCTATGGTGTGGGTATTGCCTTTGCTGTAGCAACTTTTGTAATCGCATTTCTTCTTATAGGAACCTCTCTTGTAAACACCTTTATTGCAATAGTACTTACTATGGTTGTTTTTATGCCCTTTATCATACGTTTATCTCGAAATATATGGATCAACCTTTTTGTTAAGTATGAACCCAAGTCCGTAAAGCGTCAGTTAGAGTAATATTTTTTCGTAAATCTGTGAATATTGATTTCTGGATCAAGCGCTATTCTATTTTCAATTTTATTGAACAGCTGTTTTGAAACATCTGGGGCTATAAGCACACCTCTAGATCCAAAACCATTTAACATATATAAATTTTTGTGTTCGGGATGTTGGCCAACCAAAGGTCTTCTGTCCACTACCGTTGGTCTAATTCCTGCAACATGTTTAACAATTTCAAAATCACAGTTTAAAAAAGTCTTCAGTTTTTCTAAAAGTTCATTTTTGGAATCTTCTGTAGGTTCATTGGTTTTATCTTTCCATTTATAAGTTGCCCCTATACAATACAAATCATCTCCTAGAGGAATTGTAAAAACTGAAGATTTAATAACATTCTTCTCTTTGTATTCTGGTGCTTTGATAGTCAATAGCTCCCCTTTGGTACCATTTAATGGCAGATAATTGAAAAAAGGATTGTTTTTAAGTCCATAACCGCAGGCAAAAACAATCTGCTTTGCCTTAGTTGCTTTATAAGAAATATGTCCTTCAGACGTCTGTAAACATGAAAAATCGAAGGATTCTTTGTCTAAAAGCCCTTGCTGTTCCAAATATTCTGAATAGGACGTAAGTAATGTCTTGGTATCTATTCGTCCTGTATGTTTTACTTCACCAAAACCAAATGGGGCATCTATACTTGGGTTTTCATTTTCTATGATGGTAGTAGACAAAAAATAATCAAGCCCTGGGCGATCTGCTGCCTCAAACCAGACGTTTTGTTCTTCAATTGATGCAAATCTGCGGAGTACTGGAATGGTATAATCCAGTTTTACATGTAGTTTTTGTTCTAAGCTTGTATAAAAAGGTAGCGCCAAATCCATTTGTTCCTTGGCATTCCAAGCCATAGTAAACCTTTTTAAAATAACCGGATTATAGAGTCCGCCAGCTACTAGGGAGGCCTGTTGAGAATCATCTGAAATTACCTTAAAGGACTTACCTTCTTTTTCCAGAATTTCACAAAATGAGATTCCGGCCAAACCAAGGCCTACGACTATATAATCCAGCATGCTGCAAAAATAGATATCTTAAATCTGAAAATTTTCATATACTCAGCAAAAACATACTTCGATAAACTCATTATGACAATCTAAATACTAATTGTACTTCCAAGATATGTAAAAACCTCATTGACAAACTTAGTATGTTCTTCTCGGCAATAGCAACAAAGGCAAATAAAAAACGCCGCACAAATGTGCGGCGTCTATATGAATATTGAATTGGAAAATTTAATCTCTAAGGCTTAATAAGCCCACATATCCTGCTCCCTGTCTCGGATAACTTCTTTAATCCTTTTGGACTCCAATAACTGGAACAGTGCATTGTCAAAAACGTAATCGTCAATTTCACGATCTCCATGGACGTTGTCCTCCTTATAGATCACTGCATTAAAACGTCTTGCGTTCAACAGCATATCATAAGTTATAGGGCGTGCAGAATTACGCTGATTATAGACTTTGGCTTCGTGCAGAACTTGTCTTGCTGCGGGGTACCATACCCAAAACAACTCAACTTTATTCTCACCTGGGTCTACAGACTCATCATCTACAAAGTTTACATCTGGAGCTACTGGTGCAATACCCAATAAGCGGTATTTCAGCTCTCCTTGACGCTTATCAAAATACCATATCCCTTTTATACGATACTCTTCAATATCAGCAGCATTCAAATCTCTCTGGTTGATAAATTCAGCTGAAAGCTGTTCTCCTGCATTGATTTGTTCGTATCCAAGGTCCGTGGTATCCACTTTACTCAATGTAGCGGTTAAATCCTCAAACTTTCGCTTTTCAGTAAAGTAAGAGTCCGTATATACTTCAGTCAAAGTTCCATTTTTGATGTTCTTCATCAAAACATGGTACAAAGACCTTCTGTCCGCTCCAATACCAATAGTATCGGTTGGGTAGTACAATGGAAAGTTAACACGCTCGTCCAGGTCAATTACCTCCCATATAGTTTTGGACCAAAGGATATCTCTATCATCTGTATATCCGTATTCCAATGGGGCATCATTGTCCTGCTCTATTTGAGCTTCAGTCTTTACTCCTATTTCCTCTGGCAGCTTGGCATTCAAAATGTTTGCCTGTGCCATTATTGAAATGGGCAGTAAGCTTAAAGCTCCAATTAAAAATGCATTTTTCCAATTCATGATTATCTGTATGTATACTTTTTAGTTTGTAAGCTCCACTACAACAGGAGAAACTTTCTTCAACTTGTAACTCTTGTTATTTGTAATGAATGCTTTAATATCGAATATCTGAACAGCTTCACCTCTTTTAGCTCTTCTCAAAGCAGATTTAGCTCTAGTATTCAATTTGTTTCCGTTTACCACTATTGTAGGTTGACCTGGCACTTTGAATTTAAATCCGCTTACAGCAAGGTTTAAGTCAAAATCAAAATCTTCCAACATAGCTCCAACTGTAGATATCTCTAGATTTTTTCTAGGCATTTTAGCACTTCCTGCTTCTCCACGAACAGTACCTCCTGGTCTTGGAATATCCTTGATACGGAATGTTGCAGGTGTACTGATTCTTTGACCGTCAGGCAAAATACCAGAAGCACTAATAGTCACTTCTCTACCTGTACCAGGATTCATAACATACTTGCTTCCACTTCTCTTGGAAAGTCCAGGAGCAGATGCAGAAACTTTGTTATCAGGAATACCAGGAATAGATATGGTCATAGGGTTAGCAACCCCACGGTATACCACGTTCATCTTGTCAGCAGCAATTACTGCAGCATTAGGCTTAGAAATTGTAGCAAAAGAGTTCTTAACCTCAACAGGAATTTCTTCTCCGTCTTGCATAAAGAACATTGTTCCAACAATCTCATGGTCACCAGGGTTACCGGCACCAATCAACATTTGAACACCTCCTGCTTCTAACTTATAGTCTTTCCCTTCTGTTAGTTTTCTACCGTCTAAAGTCAACTCAGCTTTTACTGGTGTAGATGTTTTATCTGTTTTACTGATAATAATCTTACCATCATACTTATCTCCATTATAGAAAGCAGATTTAGATGCATGCAATGAAGTAGCAAAGTTTGTCAGTGAAACTTGATTTGTAAGCTCACCTTCCAACATTGATTTCAAAGCATCTTCTTCAGTTGCCTTAACATCTGCTTGTAGCGCTGTTAATTTAGCCAAAGAAGCCACTAAAGGATACCCTTCATAATGATAGTTGATCCAATCTTGCTTAGTACCATCTCTTTTCTCTACTTTACCATTCTTATCACCTACTTGAAAACGAACATTAACAGCTTCTTTCAATGCTGCAGGTGCAATAGCAGATACTTGAGTTCTATAGTCGGTAATTCTTTTCATGAATTCCTTACCGTCCTTAGACAGGTTATCTCCTTGGAAAAGCTTCTGATCTAAATAATCAGAGTTGTCCATTCTTGCATAATCCTTAGGATCTTCAAGTTTTTCGGTCATGCCTTTCTTAAGGGTCTCTAAATAATCAAAGTACTCTTGAGATAAGCTTTTTATCTTTTGTGCATTTTGATATAATTCACCGTACTTCTTTTCGTCTTCCGACGCTTTCGTTTCAAGACTAGCCAAGAAATTGTCATTACTTTCTGAAGTCTTGATATTGGAAGTCTCTAGCTTTTCGTTCATAATACCGAACGCTGCAAGAACTTCCTTGCTCATATTTAAGGCCAACATCGCGATGAAGATCAAATACATAAGGTTGATCATCTTCTGACGTGGTGTTTGTTTTCCTCCTGCCATGTTTTTCTAATTAGAATTAATAATTAATTTGATTTGGGTTTGGTATATCAATCAAATCCCTAATTAGTTTTTGGCCATAGCGGTTAGCATACCACCATATACTCCATTTAATGAAGAAAGGTTAGTTGCCAAAGATTCCATTTGATCTTTTAATGCACCAGCATTTTGTACTACTTCCTCGTTAATAGAAGCTTGTCTGCTTGCGCTTTCCAACTGTACTTTGTACAAACTGTTCAAAGATTCCATTTGAGCCGCAGCATGAGACAATTCTTCAGAATACTTTTTAGTATGCTGAATAGCATCTGTAGTTGGAGCAATACCTTTAGCGGCACCTTCAAAATTCTTAATGCTATCACCTAAACTTGTGAAAAGTTCAGAATCGATATTAGCATCTTTTAATAGATCATCTAATTTTCTTGAAAGAAGACCTTCAGCTTCTTGAGCTTGCTTAGCGTCATTCTTGTTTCCTTTAGATTGACCGTTGTTCAATTCTGGGTAAACTAAAGACCAATCGTACTCGTCGTCCACTGGTTCAAATGCACTAATAGCAAAAATTAATGCTTCAGTAATAAGTCCTACTGCAAGAAGCAATCCACCAGTCAGTGGTCCAAACTCCCAGTGAAGGATTTTAAATAATGCACCAATAATTACTACTGATGCTCCAAGCCCGTAGGCCATGTTAAACAGCTTTTTTGTTGATTTTGACTGTGCCATAATTCTAGTTTTAATTAAGTTATATAAATAAGTATTTGGTTACTGGTTTATATAATGTTCTCTCGTTTAATTTATTGTATTTAGTTTGGAAGCCCTTGCCCCTTTGTAGAATCCTCTTCGCCCATATAATCTTGAACAGTTCGGAAACCTATGTAACTTCTTGCTGAATCTTGGTATTCATAGTCTCTAGTACTTACTTGCAAGAAGTAAGCAACATCTTTCCAAGATCCACCACGGATTACTTTTCTCTTATTCTGTCCTGATCCAATGTTTGGATTCATAGTTGACAGATATTCATAGGCGCCTGGATCAAAACTGGAACTAGTCCACTCAGATACGTTACCCGCCATGTTATAAAGGTTATATTCGTTTGGCTCGTAAGATTTTGCTTCAACAGTGTACAATGCGGCATCTGCGGCATAATCTCCACGTTGAGGCTTAAAATTGGCCATAAAACAACCTGTATCACTGATTACATAAGGTCCACCCCAAGGGTACGTACCTCCATCAATACCACCTCTAGCAGCATATTCCCATTCGGCTTCGGTTGGTAATCTAAATTGGTTTACAAACTGCTTTCCACGACTTTTTTGGTCATCGTTTTTAAACTTGCTTCTCCAAGAACAAAATGCTTTTGCCTGTTGCCAGTTTACTCCAACAACGGGGTAATCGCTATAAGCATCATGCCAAAAATAGTCATTGTGCATAGGTTCATTATAGGAATATTCAAAATCACGAATCCAAACTGTGGTATCCGGATAAATTTCCAATTCCTCTTTTTTGATGAAATCTTTTCTTCTACCACTTTTAGCACGGGCAGCAGCTTCAATATCCATCCAATTGTACTTATATTTTAATTGGGTTACATCAACGGTTCTTAATCCATTGTAGCTTTCCTCTTCAGGAATATACAATGAATCCATTACCTCAGAATAATATTCATCTGGGTATTCTGATGTATCCCATACCAAATCAACATCGGTATTTAATGCTCTTCCTTCATAACCGGTTTCACCTAAACCAGCATAGTTATCAAGCATATATTTATCGTAAACTGAAATTTTGGTAGTGTCCGTATCCTTAAAAGCATACTCTCCAATACCTTCATCTTCTGGGCCAATACCCAGTTCATCAGCAAGAATGGCCAATTTGGTTCTGGTAATGGAATCTTTTACCCACTCCACAAACTGTCGGTACTCACTATTTGTGATTTCCGTATCGTCCATATAAAAGGAACGTACAGTAACTGTTCTGGTGGGAGCGTTCAATACTTTCGCCTGGTCCTCTTCAGCTTTACCCATTACATAGGAGCCGCGGGGAATCAGTTCCATTCCGTAGGGTTTCTCTGGATACCACTTTTTTCCTTGGGCTCCAACTAGTTCACCTTTTGACTTTGATTTTGAACCGCAACTGCTCAGTAAAAAAACAAGTGCTAGAGATGAAAAGAATAGCTTTCTCATACTTTAGGTTAAATTTTCGATTTAAGATTATAAACTGTGTAACACAAATTCATTATTCTCAAAACTGTTTTTTGAATAAATTATTGTGCAAAAACAATTAATGCTTAAAATTTAATTTGTTAGTTAAAGCCCTTTCTATAGGCCTTGAACCACCTTTCTGGAATCTTCTGGTTGCAAGCATCCAGATAGTCTTCCTCGGTGCAAGGTAATAACGCCGCTGAATTTGTTTTAGTATGTTCGGGCAAAATTGATGGAACCTCTACCCACCAACGTTCTGTTACATGGCTCTTGTAGAATACTAGTTCCTCTGTATCTGTAGGGACTGTGAACTTTGTAAAATCTTCACTTTTGGAACTTGGGAATTCTTTTATTCTAAAACTAATACCTTCTATGAAGTACCAAATAATTTGGGCTATCATTTGAAATGCTTGTGGAGAATTCTCCCCTTCGTATATGCCAAACAATGATACTTTATCACTAATACCAGCATATCTTGCAATGGCACAAATCTCCCTACCTGTAAAACCATTGGGAGAAAAGTTTTTAAAAGAGCCCATTTCGCTCGCGCGAATTGCACGTAAATCCAGACTAACAATATGAGAACTTCTTAATACCGGTTCTGCCAATTCTAGGTTAGCAGCTATTTCTCCCAACCTATAGGCATCAAAGAAAAGTCGCTCCATTAAATCAATCTCTTCTTGAGCATTAAAATAACTTTGGTAACCTATATTGGAAAAATTAAATAGATTGTTGGGTTTGTCCGTGATAATTTTACTCATGTAGGAATGCGAAGAAATAAGTTCTTCGTCTTCACCAAAATCAAAACGGCTATCTATGGATACCAGATTGACCATGTCCCTGATATTATCAAAAGCTCTGTACGTGGGGAATGTAATATCTTGTGTTGCACCTATTACAATAGGTATAATGTTTTCTTCTAACAGGCCTGCCACAATTTCTTTGACCACAAAATAAGTATCCTCTACCGTATTGCCTTCTTCTATATCTCCAATATCCAATATTGTGGAATTCCAATTACCAGACATTAGGCGATACAACTGAATACGTATTTCATCAATATTCAATCGCTCAGGTTTCTTTTCGAATCCATTTCTGGATTCCAGAACCCCAAAAATAGCGACAGTTGCGTTTGCGAAAACAGGTAATCCTTTTTTCTCGGTATGCTTGAAGATGTTTTTACCCAATGCCTGTGGAGGCAATAACTCTGAAAATGCTAGGACCCTATCTTTAATAGGAACCAAAAAATCGAATGCCATACTACTTCTTAGCCTTTGCTTTGGTTTTTTTCTTAGGTGCTTTCTTCTCTATTAAGGCTTGTGCTTCTTCTAAAGAAATTTTAGTTGCATCTACATCTTTAGACAACTCAACCTTAATTTTTCCTTTTATAATATTATGCCTTCCCCATCTTGCTTTTTCAATTCGGATTTTCTCCGCTGGCCATTCTTGAATCAACTTTTCAATTTCCTTAATTTTCTTTGCCTCTATAAGTTCAATGATATCAGCTTGGGAAAGATTATCAAAATCGTATTTCTTGTTTACGTTGATAAACATACCATCCCATTTTATGAATGGTCCGAACCTACCTTTACCTTTGGTAACCTCTTTATCCTCGTAATGTGCAATAGGAGCGTCTGCTTTCTCTTTTTCTTTTATCAATTCTATGGCACGTTCCATATCTACATCAAAAGCACTTTCGCCTTGCGCCAAGGAAATAAATTTTTTGCCAAACCTAACATATGGACCAAATCTTCCTACGCTAGCCTCAACTTCTTCTCCTGCATATGTTCCTAACTTTCTTGGCAGCTGAAAAAGCTCCATGGCCTCTTCAAAAGTTATGGTTGTAATAGATTGTTCAGGCAACAAACTTGCAAAGAGTGGTTTTTCTTCCTCATCCACGGTACCTATCTGCACCATTGGTCCAAAACGCCCCAACCTTGCGGCGACCTGTCTTCCAGATTTTGGATCAGTACCCAATATGCGTTCTCCACTTGCACGTTCCGCGTTTTCTTCAACATCTAAAACTTTGGGATGAAAATCTTTATAAAAATCTTTCATCATCTTTTGCCAATCTTCTTCTCCAGAGGCAATTTCATCAAAATTCTCCTCGACCTTGGCTGTAAAATTGTAATCTAGAATAGTTGTGAAATTACTGACCAGGAAATCATTCACAATCATTCCAATATCTGTAGGAACTAATTTCCCTTTGTCTGAACCTACCATTTCAGATAAATTCTTTTCAGCAAATTGACCAGATTCCAAAACCAACTGCACATAATTTCTTTCTGTTCCGTCCACACTTCCCTTTTCCGCATAACCTCTGTTCTGTATAGTAGAGATTGTAGGGGCATATGTTGATGGTCTTCCTATACCAAGTTCTTCCAACTTTTTAACCAAGGAAGCTTCAGTATAACGATATGGTGGTCTTGAAAAACGTTCCGTTGCTGTAATAAAATTATTTTGCAAAGCTTCACCAACACTCATTGCCGGCAACATTCCTTCTTGTTCTTCTGCCTTATCCTCTTCATCTGTACCTTCCAAATAAACTTTAAGGAAACCATCAAACTTCACCACTTCTCCATTTGCGGTGAACTCTTCTTTGTGAGAACTTGCCTTAATTTTCACATTGGTTCTTTCCAACTCAGCATCACTCATCTGTGAAGCTAGAGTTCGCTTCCATATCAATTCATAAAGTTTTGCTTGGTCACGTTCTATTTGCGGAGATTGCAATTTCATATCCGTAGGACGAACTGCTTCGTGTGCTTCTTGAGCACCTTTGGATTTTCCTGTAAAGTTTCTCACCTTACTGTAGGACTCCCCATAATTTTGTACGATGGCATCTTTGGCCGCATCCAATGCTTCTTTAGACAGGTTAACACTGTCCGTTCTCATATAAGTAATAAGACCAGCTTCATACAAGCGTTGTGCAACCTGCATAGTTCTACCAACAGAAAAATATAGCTTTCTGGAAGCTTCTTGTTGCAAGGTTGACGTTGTAAAAGGTGCTGCAGGAGATTTTTTTGCTGGTTTTTTATCAAGATTGGCAACGGAAAAATCCGAACCAATGTTCTGCTTTAAAAATACTTCTGCTGCTTCTTTTGATGCAAAAGTCTTATTTAGTTTAGCAGAAAAAACATTTCCGTTAGATGTTTTAAATTCTGCTTTTATTCTAAAAGATGCTTCTGGTTTAAAAGCCTCAATCTCTCTTTCCCTTTCTACTATTAACCTTACCGCTACAGATTGTACTCTACCAGCAGATAGACCTGGTTTTATTTTTTTCCAAAGGACTGGTGATAACTCATACCCGACCAATCTATCCAAAACTCTTCTTGCCTGTTGCGCATTTACCAAATTGTAATTGATTTCCCTAGGGTTCTCAATAGCTTTCTGGATTGCAGATTTGGTAATAGAGTTGAAAACAATACGCTTAGTTCTGCTTTTCTCTAAGCCCAATTCTTCAGCTAAATGCCAAGAAATGGCTTCTCCTTCTCGGTCCTCATCACTAGCCAACCATATAGTATCTGCTTTTTTGGCCAAATCTTTTAATTTTTTGACCAAGGCTTTCTTCTCCTTATCTACTGTATATTTTGGCTTAAAATCGTTTTCGACATCTACACCAAGTTCTTTGGATGGGAGATCCGCAATATGTCCAAAACTTGATTCTACTTGGTAATCTTTTCCTAAAAAACGTTCTATGGTTTTTGCTTTTGCTGGGGACTCAACAATAACTAAATTCTTTGGCATGCAATTAGTTTTGGGTAACAAAAGTATATGAATTTTTCGATTTTAGATTTTTTGAAAAATACTTGACAAAAAAATATCCTGTTAAAAACAGGATATTTCATATAAACTTCATGCCTGATTCGTCTACAAAAATTCTAAGGCTCCTCAATATTGTATGATCCAAGTTAAAAGATTTATTCAGGTTGTTAGGTTTCGTCCTAGCACCTTTCTATAAATTCAATGTTATAGTATTTAATTTCTTTCACATTCCAGACATTCCTCCATTGTTTCAAAAGGAACCACTCCATTGCATCCTCCCCATGTGAATTCCTTGCATTTTTGCTCTTCTTTGTCAAAATAGTATCTGGGAATTGCAGCTAAACATTCGCCTGGATCAGGTTCTAGTTGACAAGCCGATGGTATTTCATTGTCATCATCGTTAGAACAGGAGCTTAGATGTACTGACAGTAACACAATACAGATAATACCTTTATATATATTACTGCACATATTAATTGAGTCCTATTTGGCTTATGAGCTTTATTTCATCATCTAAATATTCATATTGGTACAAAACTTCGTCGCCAACCATTATTAAATGACTTTCCAACGGAATAACATCAAACGTAACAATATCTTTAAAATGGTTTAACATCTTTATATCCTCAACATCTGTTTTGTCATACACTTTTAGGCCCGAGCTTCCATCACAAACAAATAGTTTTTCATCTTTTATTCCTAATCCATAAGGTTCATCCATAGGATAATCAACAGCCAATTTTGGGTCAGTTATATCAGAAATATCTACAATAAACAAACCGCTTTCCAAAGCACCACATTCATTCCCGCCCCTCAGGGTTACGTATGCATAATCTCCATCTACGACAACTGGGTCACAAGCGGTACCATGTTGAAATTCTGATACAAAGGTTGGTGTAGCTGGGGAAGAAATGTCATATATATACATACCGCGCATACTTCCCAAAAACAAATGATTGCCACGATTAAAAATCGTTTCAATATCAAACCCTGCATAAACATCCTCCAAATCTTCAGGATTCTCTAAATCTGAAATATCAAATACATTAATGTTATGACTATCCACAGCGTATAAATAGTCATCTACTATTTTAAACCGTGCTAAGGAGCCTCCTTGTCCAGTTCCTCCATCTGAAGCTTCATTTAAGGCGACATCGTCAAAAATACCTATACCTCTATTTTGCTCAACCTCTGCTGTCAACCTACTTTCGGTAACAGTCTCCCAACCTACTAGAATTTCAGTATCATAATCATATGTATCATATTCTACAATATCAGCTTCAAATGGAAAAAAAATATTGTTATAAAGTACATTTTCCAACCTATTCACAGTGTTTAGATTATTTAAATCTGATATATCAATAACTACCAAATCCATTAAACTATCGGCATACAGGAAATCATCTTTTACAGAAATATCAACATTTCCAGGAATTTTGATAAACGAAACTTTTTGTGGTTGCTGTGGATTACTATTGTCTATGACATGAACACCTTGGTATTTATCATTGATAAAAATGTAATCCTCGTAAGTGTAAACCTTACCTGATTCATCAATGGGGCGTGGTGCAATTATATCTACACCATTGGCAAACTCGGCTTTGCTCATAATCAATGGTCTGGCAACCAAATAATCGGCATAACCATCATTATCATCGTTACTGTCGCAGGACACAAAAATAAGTGTGGCCAAGGACAAAATTAATAGCGCTTTCTTTTTCATTATTGTTTAAGTTTTTTGGATAGAATAACACCCTTTAGATAGAAAGTCTTAAACAAAGTTGCGTTTTCTTTTGCATAAAATTTAACTGCCAAATTGTCACTAAAATGGAATAAGCATTATCTTTGCAGCCCATTCTAGGAGAAATGATCAAAAACGAAGGCATAGAAAAGATTATTGATGAAAGCCAACAAGGTAGTTCTCTGACTTTGAAGAAAAACGAAAAGAACAATAGAAAACTTTATATAGAAAGTTACGGTTGTCACATGAATTTTTCCGATAGTGAGATTGTCGCCTCAATCTTGGCAAAAGAAGGGTTTAACACTACACAAAAACTGGAAGAAGCAGATTTAGTTTTGGTGAACACATGCTCTATTAGAGAGAAAGCTGAGTTGACCGTTAGAAAACGTTTGGAAAAATTCAATGCAGTAAAGAAGACCAATCCCGGAATGAAAGTAGGGGTATTGGGCTGTATGGCAGAACGTTTAAAAAACAAATTTTTAGAAGAGGAAAAGATTGTGGATATGGTGGTAGGCCCAGATGCTTACAAAGATTTGCCCAACCTTATTCAAGAAATTGATGAAGGCAGAAGCGCTGTAAACGTTATTCTTTCAAAAGATGAAACCTATGGCGATGTTGCACCGGTTCGTCTAAATTCCAATGGAGTTACCGCTTTAGTCTCTATAACCCGCGGCTGTGATAATATGTGTACGTTTTGTGTGGTTCCCTTTACTCGCGGTCGTGAACGAAGCCGCGACCCACAATCCATTCTAGAAGAAGTTAATGATCTTTGGGAAAGAGGGTTTAAAGAAATTACCCTTTTAGGACAAAATGTAGATAGTTACCTCTGGTATGGTGGGGGGATGAAAAAGGATTTTGAAAAAGCTACGGAAATGCAAAAGGCTACTTCTGTAAATTTTGCCAATCTTTTGGAGCTGGTAGCAAAAGTACAACCCAAAATGAGGATTCGTTTTTCTACTTCAAATCCGCAGGATATGACCTTGGACGTTATTGAGTCTATGGCAAAGTACGAGAACATCTGCAACTCTATCCATTTACCTGTGCAAAGTGGAAGTAATCGTATTTTAAAAGCGATGAACCGTCTGCACACAAGAGAAGAATATTTTGAATTGATTGATAATATTCGAAAAATTATTCCCGACTGTGGTATAAGTCAAGATATGATTGCTGGTTTTCCTACTGAAACAGAAGAAGACCACCAAGACACTCTTAGTTTAATGGAATATGTGAAATATGATTTTGGTTTTATGTTCGCTTATTCCGAAAGGCCTGGCACTTTAGCTGAAAGAAAATTGGATGATGATATTCCAGAACAGATAAAAAAGAGGCGTCTGCAAGAAATCATCGAAATGCAACGAAAACACAGCTTCTATAGAACTCAACAGCATGTCGGAAAAATTGAAGAAGTTCTGATTGAAGGTTTTTCAAAAAAATCAGATGCTCATTGGATGGGTCGAAATTCACAAAATACAGTTGTGGTTTTTCCAAAAGAAAATTATAAAGTGGGCGATTTTGTTCATGTAAAAATAAATGAATGTACCTCTGCGACACTTATTGGTGAAGCTATTGAATATTCAAAGAATAATTAGAGTATGGAAGGTGTTCAATCCATAAAACAACGTTTTGAGCTTATTGGCAACGATAAAAAGTTAAATCGTGCCATTGAAAAGGCTATACAGGTAGCCCCTACAGATATTTCGGTTTTGGTAACTGGAGAAAGTGGTGTAGGTAAAGAGGCTATTCCCAAAATTATACATTCCCTATCACACCGTAAACATGCCAAATATATTGCGGTAAACTGTGGTGCTATTCCAGAAGGAACCATTGACAGTGAACTTTTTGGGCATGAAAAAGGAGCCTTTACCGGTGCCACACAGACCCGTAGTGGGTATTTTGAGGTCGCAGATGGTGGAACTATTTTTTTAGATGAAGTAGGAGAATTGCCATTAACGACCCAAGTGAGGTTGCTTAGGGTTTTAGAAAACGGAGAATTCTTAAAAGTTGGTTCTTCGCAAGTACAAAAAACGGATGTCAGGATTGTAGCAGCTACTAACATCAGCATGTTTGAAGCTATTGAAAAAGAGAAGTTCAGGGAAGATTTATACTATAGATTGAGTACTGTAGAAATCAACATTCCCCCACTACGTGAACGCCAGGAAGATATTCACTTGTTGTTCAGAAAATTTGCCTCAGATTTTGGTCAGAAATATAAAATGCCAACAATTCGGTTAGAAGAACAAGCAATTCAATTACTTGTAAAATATAGATGGCCGGGAAACATTAGACAATTAAGAAATATTGCGGAGCAGATATCTGTTTTAGAAGAAAACAGAACCATTTCGGGCATAACATTGAATGGCTATTTGCCAAATTCCAGCAAAACCAATCTGCCCGCGGTTATAGGTCAAACAAAAAAGGAAGGCGATTTTAGCAATGAACGGGAAATTCTTTATAAAGTCTTGTTCGATATGAAAGGAGACCTTAACGACCTTAAAAAACTTACTTTAGAGTTATTGAAAAATAACGACTCTGAAAAAGTACAAGAAGAAAACGAGACCTTGATCCGTAAAATTTATGGAAATAAAGAAGAGCAGCCTCAGGAGCAAGAAAACAATGTAGCAGAAGTTTTACATTTACCTGAGCCAATACCCGAAGCAACTACAACAGTTGCCCAACCACAAGAGGATCGTTATCATTTTGCTGAAGAAATTCAAGAGGAAGAAACTTTATCTTTACAGGAGAAGGAAATTGAACTGATAAAAAAATCATTGGAGCGCAATCGTGGCAAGCGAAAAGCCGCCGCTTCAGAATTAGGGATTTCAGAACGAACGTTATACAGAAAAATTAAGCAGTACGATTTATAGATTATGGGATTTAAGCATTTGAATATTTTGATAAAGAAAAGTGGTGTGAAGATTGGACTTTTTGCTTTAATACTTAGTTTTCATGGTTGCGGAGCTTATAATTTTTCCGGAGCGGATATTGGCACGGCCCAAAGCTTTCAAGTGAATTTCTTCCAAAATTATGCAGACCAAAGTCCAGGATCTACAATTGAGCCTGGATTAGATAGAGATTTCACCTTGGCACTTCAGGATTTGATCAATAACCTTACCAGCTTATCACTTACAGGCAGCAATGGAGATTTGCTGTACGAAGGAGAAATTGTGGAGTACAGAGTTACGCCTATGACGGCAACAGCAGATCAATTGACTGCACAGAACCGACTTACCATGAGTGTAAATGTCAGGTTCTACAACACCACAAAAGAAGATGCGGATTTTGAACGTCGCTTCTCATTCTTTTTTGATTTTGATGCCGCTGCCGCTTTAAATTCCATACAAAGTGCTGCGCACGAAGAAATTTTTGAACGTATTACACAAGATATTTTTAATGCATCTTTAGGCAATTGGTAGTAAATATGAATGTATCGGATTTCATACAAATTCTTCAAAAATCTAATACCATCCTATCCCCAAAACAAACACGGGCACTGGAAGATATTATTGAAGAATACCCCTATTTTCAAGCAGCTAGAGCGTTGCATTTGAAAGGGCTTAAAAATCTGGACAGTTATAAATACAACAACGCGTTAAAAGTGACGGCCGCCCATACTGCGGATAGAGATGTTCTCTTTGATTTTGTCACCTCCAAAGAATTTATCCAAAATAACATTGCGGATACCATTGCAGGAAGAACAACAAAGCTTGAAGATAAAACAGCAGTATCCGAGGAGATTGAGCCTAATCCAGATATTGAAACCATTTTAGTAGAATCCGAAGAGGTTGCCTTACCTCAGAATATTCAAGATGCTGAACAAATATTGAATCCAGCACTTTTCAAATCAAAAAAAGAAGAAGTTGAAATTTCTTCAGTTGAAAAAGCCAAAGAGTCGGTTCCTGAAATTGACTTGGAGCTAGGAAAACCGATTCCTTTTACCAAAAAAGAAAAACATTCTTTTACAGAGTGGTTGCAACTGGCTTCCAAAAACGCTGATGAGGAAACCCCGAATACAGTAGATAAAAATCTGGAAAAAAAGAAAAAATTTGACCTATTGGACAAGTTTATCGAGAATAAACCCAAAATTACCCCAAACGAAGATTTAAAGGCTAAAGTCAACATAAAAGAATCCACAAAAATGGATAAAAATGAGTTGATGACAGAGACTTTGGCCAAAGTATATTTGGAGCAAAAAAAGTATAAAAAAGCGATTCAAGCCTTTAAAATATTGAGTTTGAAATATCCAGAAAAAAATGGTTTCTTTGCAGACCAAATTCGGGCGGTGAAGAAGCTTCAGAAAGAAAACGATTAAGACAGAGACAATGAGTACGTTTGCGATTTTTTTAATATTAATTATTGTTGTTTGCCTTTTGTTGATTTTGGTCATTATGGTTCAAAATCCAAAAGGAGGCGGATTATCTTCCTCTTTTGGCGGCAGTGGAAACCAAGTAGTAGGTGGAGTAAAGAAAACAGGAGACTTTTTAGATAAAAGTACTTGGACCCTTGCTTCGCTATTAATTGTACTGATTCTACTTTCCAATGTTTCCCTTAAAGGAAATTACAGTCAGGCAGATTCCAAGTTATTACAGGGAGATGATATTGAGACTACAGTTCCTGAAACGGTTCCGGAGGAAGTTCCAGAACAGGTTCCTGCAACTGACAATAGCACTCCAGCAGATACTATTAACTAGTGTTAATGACAAAACAAATACAAAATGCCAGCTTGAATGACAAGCTGGCATTTTTGTTTTCTAATAATGTCAGTTTTTTTGCAATGGCATAATTTCTGTCCATCATTTCCAGAATTTTTAAAACAAATACCTAAAAAGTAATAATATGGCTAAAGTTAACATCAAACCATTGGCGGACAGAGTTCTTATAGAACCTGTTGAAGCTGAAACCAAAACGGCTTCTGGTATCATAATTCCAGATACTGCAAAAGAGAAACCACAAAAAGGCAAAGTAGTAGCTGTTGGCCCAGGAACTAAAGATGAAGCAATCACGGTTAAGGTAGGAGACACTGTTCTTTATGGCAAGTATGCTGGTACGGAGTTAAAATTAGATGGCTCAGATTATTTGATGATGCGTGAAAGCGACATTTTAGCAATTGTTTAATTAAAAATCAACTAAAGAAAAATGGCAAAAGATATTAAGTTCGATATAGATGCACGTGACGGCCTAAAAAAAGGTGTAGATGCCTTGGCCAATGCTGTAAAAGTTACCTTAGGCCCTAAGGGAAGAAACGTTATCATAAGTAAATCATTTGGTGCTCCACAAGTAACCAAAGATGGTGTTACTGTGGCAAAAGAAATTGAATTAGAGAATCCTCTTGAAAATATGGGTGCTCAAATGGTAAAAGAAGTTGCTTCTAAAACCAACGATTTGGCTGGTGATGGGACCACTACTGCAACCGTTCTTGCTCAGTCAATTGTAAAAGAAGGCCTTAAAAATGTTGCAGCAGGTGCTAACCCAATGGATTTGAAAAGAGGTATTGACAAGGCTGTAGAGGCTATTGTTGAAAATCTATCAAAGCAATCCAAAAAAGTTGGAGATTCATCAGAAAAAATTAAGCAAGTAGCCGCTATTTCTGCAAACAACGACGGAACTATTGGCGATTTGATTGCCCAAGCTTTTGGAAAAGTTGGAAAAGAAGGTGTTATCACGGTAGAAGAAGCAAAAGGAACGGATACTTACGTTGATGTTGTTGAAGGAATGCAGTTTGATAGAGGGTATCTTTCTCCATATTTTGTTACCGATTCTGAAAAAATGATTGTTGATTTAGACAATCCGTACATCCTTTTGTTCGACAAGAAAATCTCTTCAATGAAGGATTTATTGCCAGTATTGGAGCCTGTAGCTCAATCTGGAAAACCTTTGTTGATCATATCTGAAGATGTTGACGGTGAAGCTTTGGCTACTTTGGTGGTGAACAAACTAAGAGGTTCATTAAAAATAGCAGCGGTAAAAGCTCCAGGTTTTGGTGATAGAAGAAAAGCCATGTTAGAAGACATTGCTATTCTAACTAACGGAACTGTTATTTCTGAAGAAAGAGGCTTCTCTTTAGAGACTGCAACTATAGATATGTTGGGTACTACGGAAAGAGTAACTATTGATAAAGACAATACTACAATTGTCAATGGTGCTGGTGTTGCAAAAAACATTAAAACCCGTGTTAATCAAATCAAGGCTCAAATCGAGACTACCACATCAGATTACGATAAGGAAAAACTGCAAGAGCGTTTAGCAAAATTGGCTGGCGGTGTTGCCGTACTTTATGTTGGTGCCGCTTCAGAAGTAGAAATGAAAGAAAAGAAAGACCGTGTAGATGATGCTTTGCATGCTACAAGAGCTGCTGTTGAAGAGGGTATCGTTGCTGGTGGTGGTGTTGCATTGGTAAGAGCAAAATCTGTTCTTTCTAAAGTAGATGCAATAAACGCTGATGAAGAAACTGGATTGCAAATTGTTGCCAGAGCTATTGAATCTCCATTGCGCACCATAGTTGAAAACGCAGGTGGTGAAGGTTCTGTTGTTGTCGCTAAAGTTATGGAAGGCAAAGGGGACTTTGGTTTTGATGCCAAATCTGACAAATATGTTGAAATGATGAAAGCAGGTATCATAGATCCTACTAAAGTAACTCGCGTTGCTTTGGAAAATGCAGCTTCTGTTGCTGGAATGATATTGACCACAGAATGTGCATTAACAGATATTAAAGAAGATGCTCCAGCTATGCCTCCAATGGGCGGCGGCGGTGGAATGCCAGGCATGATGTAATCCCTTTTGGGACCAATAAATATTTTAAAAAAACCGCCCCAAAATTTGGAGCGGTTTTTTTATTGAAATAATATGAAGTAGAGCTTCTGAGCGATTTTTTAGCTCTAAATTGGTCGTCCATACTTTCTCAAATGTTTTCTGTCTAATAGTTTAGAGCAAAGGGAGTTAATTGATTAATTTTTGATTACAAAATCCCTTTCTCATGAAATACATTAAACTCTTCACTGCCTTCCTTGTTGTATTCCTGGTCGTTTCTTTTGTAAATAGTAAAAAAGAAAAAGACGATTCAATTGTGGTAATGGGGTATTATGTTCCAGAAAAAAATTATAGCCCAGATCAACTTCCCTTAGAACAATTAACGCATATCATATTTTCTTTCACTAATGTAATTGATGGCGAGATGAAGTTTAAACATGAGGAAAATGGCAAAAAACTTCACGAATTAGTTGCCCAACGTAAAAAACACCCGCATTTAAAGGTAATGATAGCCTGTGGCGGATGGGGCGCTGATGGCTTTTCAGATATGTCCCATACAGCAGAGAACCGAAAAAAATTCGTGGAAAGTGTAGTCAATTTCAATAGAGAATACCAACTTGATGGACTTGATGTTGATTGGGAATATCCTGCCATACCAGCTGCAAATACAGGAGCAAGACCAGAAGACAAACAGAACTTCACCTTGTTGATGAAAGAATTGCGCGAAGCTCTAAATACCTTAGAAAGAGAGCAGATACTGACATTTGCATCTGCAGGATGGAAGCGCTATTACAATAACATTGAGATTACGGAAGTGATGAAACATGTTGACTTTATGAATGTGATGACTTACGATCAGGTAGGTGGAAACTCACCTTTTACGGGGCACCATACTCCTTTGGGATATATTAAAGAAGAAGACATTAAAGATACTCCCGCAGCTGAATTTATTGAGAATTATAGGAAATCCCAGAAAGATGGTAGCGGTGATTACGGACCAAGATCAGCACAAAAAATTATCGCTTTTTGTATTGAAAATGGAGTCAAACCTGAACAACTTGTAATAGGTTCGGCATTTTACGGCAGAGCATGGAAAGGAGTCCCTCCTGTGAATAACGGACTTTACCAATCAAACACAGGCGCGCACATAGGCTGGAGTGGTTATAGTCAAATTAGGAAAGAATTTGAGGCTGACAAAAATTACAAAAGATATTGGGATTCCATTGCAAAAGCACCCTACCTCTATAGCGCAAAGGATAGCATTTTTATAAGTTATGATGATACGGTCTCTGTTAGGCTAAAAACTGAGTATGCATTAAAAAAGAAATTGGGCGGTATAATGTTCTGGCAACTAGGAAACGATACCAAAGATACCAACAGTCTTTTAAAAGCCATGTACGATGCTTCAATAAAAAATTGACCCATTAATCATCTATCTATCCATGAAAAATAATCCACTTGTCTTACTGCTGAGTTTAGCTTTGCTCTTTGTTTCGTGTTCCAGCGACCAGGTCATATTAGCTGAAAATGGAAAATCAGATTATGAAATCGTCTTCATGGACAATGCTTCCAAGGATCAATACACAGCAGCAGAGCACCTACAAGAATATCTGTACAAAATAAGCGGTGTTCAGTTGATTATTGTAGATGAGAGTTCACAAACTATTGATAAGAAAAAGATTTACGTTGGAAATATCAAAGAAGAGGATTTACAACCGTATGAAATAAAAATTAAAACAGAAAATGAAAATGTATTCATTTCTGGAGGCTCTGACGAGGCCGTCACCAATGCGGTCTTTGAGTTTTTGAACAACTATTTAAACTGTAGATGGTATGCCCCAAGGGTCGAAGAGATACCACTATCCAAAACCATTGCTCTTAAACCCATTGATTATAGGCACATTCCAGAAATAACAACCAGAACAGTACATTCGAAGTTGTTCTATGAAAACCATGAATTCGCGGACCAACAGAAAGTCACCTATGAAGCATTTCCAAAATATGTCCCCGAGGCCAAGGTGCACACCTTTCATAGGTTTATCCCCGAAGAGAAATTCTACGAATCACATCCTGAGTATTATGCATTAAGAGGTGAAAAAAGGCTACCTACCCAACTCTGTCTTACAAATGAAAAAGTTTTGGAAATAGTTAAGGATTCTGTTGCTTCACTTTTCAAAAGAAATCCGACAGCTTCAGTAATTTCAGTAAGCCAGGATGACAACCAACAACATTGTCAATGTAATAATTGCAGCAAAATTGATGAAACAGAAGGAAGCCCTTCCGGCACAATGATTCATTTTGTAAACCAAGTGGCAAAAGCTTTTCCAGATAAGACCATTTCTACTTTGGCTTATCAATATACCCGAAAACCACCAAAAACCCGTCCAGAGCCAAATGTATTGATCACTCTATGCTCCATAGAATGTGACCGCAGTGCCCCCATAGCAGAAAAGTGCACAGATTTTGCAAGTGATCTTATTGGTTGGGGAAAACTGACCAATAATATTCGTATTTGGGACTATACCACACAGTTTACCAATTTCCTGGCTCCATTCCCCAATATTTTCACATTGCAGCCCAACATACAATTGTTTAGGGATAATAATGCCAAATGGATTTTTGAGCAACATAGTCATAATCCAAGTGAACTCTTTGAACTACGCTCGTATGTTACTGCTAAATTACTCTGGAACCCTGATTTAGATATTGAAAAACTGTTAGAAGAATTTACTAACGGATATTATCATGAAGCCGGTCCTTTTATAAAGAAATACGTCTACTTAATTCATTCTAAAATTAAAGGGGACAATGATTTTTTTCTCTTCTTATATGGCGATCCGTCAGAAGCATTTTCATCATATCTGAAACCAGAATTGCTACAGGAATATACACAACTGTTTGATGAGGCCGAAAAGGCAGTTGCACATAAACAAGAAGTAGTGGAAAGGGTTAAAATGGCCCGTTTGGGTGTGGATTACGCAGTTTTGGAAGCTTGTAGAAAAAATATCACTGAAAACTATAGCTTATTGATCGAAGATCAAAACCTCAACAAAACAATCAATCCAATGGTTGTTTCCTTACTGGACAACTTTATAAATACTTCCAGAAAAAACAACATCACTTTGATGAATGAAATGGGTTTTACGGTTAATGAGTACGCATCCAATTATATGTCGGCACTAAAAATTGCCCAAAAACCAAATAAGGCAAAAGGCAAAACAGTTGTTACGTTGACGAAACCTAAGAAATATGCTAATGAAGACCCTTTAGTATTAACAGATGGTGCATTGGGTGGCAGTAGTTTTTACGCAAACTGGCTCGGATATGAAGGCAATGACATGGAAGTGGTGGTCGATTTAGGAGAACCGAAAACCATAAACACCATATCCCTGGCATTTTTGCAAGTAACCAACCATGTAGTATTCTTTCCTTCTTCAGTAAGCTATTCTGGATCTATGGACAACTCAAATTTTACACAGTTGGGAACACTAAAGAACCCAGATCCTTTAGAAAAAACAAGTAAAGTAAATGATATCCACCATTTTGATTTGGACTTTGAATCCAGAAAGGTTAGATATCTTAAAGTAAGTGCAAAAAATACCGAAACCCCATATTGGCACCACGCTGCTGGGTTGCCTTCTTGGATTTTTGCCGATGAAATTATTATTAATTAAAAAATTCAATAATGAAAAGGAGTTTCAATTTATCATTCTTTATATCTCTAATATCATTTTTGATTTTAATACCTCAAAGCAGCTTCTCTCAAGCAATTTATGAGGAAGAACGTTATGTTCCTGAAACAGACCCATTAGTGCTGAAAAAGTTGGAACAATGGCAAGATCTGAAATTTGGATTGTTAATGCATTGGGGCACCTATAGCCAATGGGGCATTGTAGAGTCATGGTCACTTTGTCCAGAAGAATATGGATGGTGTGAACGCACAAAGGGATCTAACCCTATGGATTATTATACTTATAAACAGCAATACGAGGATTTAAAGAAAACATTTAATCCAACTAAATTCAATCCAGATAAATGGGCAAACGCAGCTAAGAATGCAGGAATGAAATATGTGGTATTTACAACAAAGCACCATGATGGTTTTTCCATGTTTGATTCAAAATATACCGACTATAAGGTGACAGATTCTGAAACTCCCTTTTCTACACATCCAAAAGCCAACATAACCAAAGAGATTTTTAATTCTTTTAGATCACAAGGATTTTGGGCTGGAGCGTATTTTTCAAAACCAGACTGGCATGAGCCATCCTATTGGGACCCTTATTACCCTCCCCGTGATCGTAATGTAAATTATGAGCCTGAGGCCAATCCAGAAAAGTGGCAGGAATTTGTTGATTTCACCCATAACCAAATTTTAGAATTACTTACAGACTATGGTAAAGTGGATATTCTTTGGCTAGATGGCGGTTGGGTCGCTAAAACCCCTAAATCTTCAATAACCAGCTGGTACGATCAGCAATTGAAAGACAACAAAAATGGTTATCTAAAACATAGAATCATCAACCAAGACATTAAAATGGATGCATTGGTCAAAAAGGCCAGAATCAAACAACCTGGACTAATTGTTGTGGACCGCGCTGTTCACGGTATCAATCAAAATTATTTGACCCCTGAGAATAGAGTTCCGGAAAAGCCATTGCCTTATCCATGGGAGTCATGTATTATTGCTGGAGGCTCATGGTCATATTCGTTTAACGCCAACTATATGTCTGGTCGTGAAGCAATACATACGCTGGTGGATATTGTCGCAAAAGGCGGCAATTTATTATTGAACATTGCTCCAAGCCCAGAAGGGGAATGGGACAAGGATGCCTATAAATTGCTTGAAGAAATAGGAGGTTGGATGGATGTAAACAACGAAGCCATATATGGCACTAGGTCCATGGCACCTTATAAGTTTGATAACATCTGTATTACGTCTAAACCCGATGGTTCCATTTATCTTATCTACCTTACAGAAAAAAATCAGAACGATCTGCCTTCTGAGATAAATTTTTCAGGATACATTCCTCAAAAAAATGTTAGAGCAAGAATTCTTGGTTTTAATACAAAACTAAAATGCACATCATCCAAGGGTGGATTGACCATTAAAATACCTGATGACCTAAAACCAAAACTTTTGGACACAAATGCTTTTGTGATAAAATTGAAATAACTCAAGTAAGGTTTTAGGTAACATTCCATGCTATTCAAATCTTTAGTACTGTTAAAAGTGCTATAATATTGATGGATGTAAAAATGGTGGATTTTGTTTTTTCGTATCTTAAAGAAAAAATAAAATGAAGTCCTTCCACCTTCCTATATTACTCATAATTTGCTTTTTAGGCTCTTTTTCAAGCTTCGCTCAAGACACTAACAAAAAACAACTTCTAAAAGATTATGACAACTATTTCAAGCATGTTAGAGAAACTGTATACTTACATTTAAATAAGACTGCTTTTTTTGTTGGTGAAGAAATTTGGTGGACTGCTTATGCATACAACAAAAAATCTAACAACCCTTCTTTTGGCACAACCAACTTATATTGTGGTCTATATGACAATAAAGGCAAGCAAGTAAAAAAAGAGCTTTTTCTAATGGATAAAGGGGCTGGCCATGGCAGTTTTACTATCGATTCAACATTTGCCTCAGGAACCTATTATATTAAAGGAGGAACAACTTGGATGAAAAATTTTGAAGATGATAACCATTCTCTTCATAAAATAACCATAATAAACGAACCCATTACGCCGGAATTAAATACTAACACCATATTTGACTTTCAAATACTCCCAGAAGGTGGACATTTAATATCTGACACCGACAATATGGTTGGTGTTCGATTAATAGATGAAAAAGGAAAAGGAATACAAGTAGACAATGGGGAAGTTTTAGATAATGAAAATAATGTTATTACACGTGTTTATACGAACCACTATGGCGTTGGAAGATTTAAACTGAGGGTTCAACCAAATAAAACCTACAAACTAAAGATGAACTCTAACGATGGCCAAGTTATAGAGAAATTGTTGCCCGCAATAAAATCTAAAGGTATAGCCATGGCTATTAACAACATCATCGATGATAAACTTGTTGTTTCCTTTAACACCAACCAAGAAACTTTGAAAGACGTTTCAGAAGAACTCTTTCATCTCGCCATTCATCGTGATGGCCTTATGAACTTGAATTCATTTAACCTAGATAGTATTTCTAAAACAATAAAAATTGACAAACGCAAACTTTTACCAGGAACTAACATCATAACGCTTTTCAATAAAGAGTTAAAGCCAATTTCAGAGCGACTTATCTTCAATTACCACAAAACCAATTTTGCTACTGCTGCAGTTAATAAAACTGTCAAAAAAAGAAAAGACTCTATTTCTATAAAAATTAATGTCTTTTCAAAAAACAATACCCCAATGTCTTTGAGTATCTCAGCGCTACCTGCTACCAGTATAGCAAACAATCCAGAGACAAGTATCATTTCTAGCTTTCTCCTACAGCCATATTTAAAATCTAAGGTAGAAAACCCAAATAGGTACTTTTCTGAAATCACTAGAACCAAGGAGTATGAACTTGATTTGATTTTGTTGACTCAAGGGTGGAGTCGTTACAATTGGGATATGATTTTTAAAGGTGAGCCAATTATAACACAGCCTTTTGAATTTGGCATAAATGCTGTTGGACAAATAAATTCTAAAATGAGAAAGGGAGAATCCCTTACACTTCTCCAAAACAGTATAACCCCAATGTTGTTTCTAGAATTGAAGGATTCTATACATTTTACAGTTACCGATTTATTGTTAGAAAATGGAGACGCAATGAAATTTTCTATTAAAAAGAAAAGAGGAGGGTTGCGAAAACCGAACTTGGATATTGACTTTGTTGGATTTAACTCAACCGAAGATTCTATTACTCTTGCAAAACGGAACAACTTATCTTTTGATTTCAATTCCACAAAAGAGAATAAAGTAAATCAGAACGTTTTTTTAATACAGCCCAAAGATTTAATAGCCTTAGATGAAGTTGTACTTATTGAAGAAAAAATCGAAAATAAACTGACAAGAAAATCACCATTGATAGACTCATCCTTCAGAGGTGTTAAGATTGATGAGAAGCAATTAAGAAGAAATCCGCTCCTAACAGATTTGATTGCCCGAAATGGGTTTAGAGTAATTGTTAATCCTAGGGGTCGCGGGCAGGTACTTATCACTAATATCAACTCTAGTATCCTAGGACCTGTCAGAATTTACGAAAATGATATTCCTGTTCTGGACAATACACAATTACTTAACATCCCTTTAAATCAGATTGATGAAGTCTATTTTGAGAATTATGGTTTAGCTGCTGACATCAATGCATCTGGTGGCGTAATTCGGATTTATAGAAAAGAAGGCCCTTCTTTGAGGCTTAGTTCATCTCGTTTTGCAGAAAAATTAGTCGAGAACAGCTTTACCAAAAGCAAAGAATTCTATAGACCAAAGTATACATCTTCCATAAACCAAAGTTTTATGGACTTCGGAATTGTTCATTGGGAACCAAAACTATCAACTAATAAAAAAGGAGAAGCTATATTAACGATTCCAGATGACAAACTCCCAGTGGTCAAGTTATTTATAGAAGGTATGGGAGAAGATGGTTCACTCCTCTCCCATACTCAAGAAATCTCTTTAAACTAATCCTATCCCAAATAACATCCAGAATGCCATAACCAGCATTATTGCATTCTCTATAAAAGTTGCCTCTGTCATTGGGAGTTTTAAAGCAGTACCCAAACAAGCGCAACGGATACTTTTTTTATCCAATAGGGTTTTAGTAACTCCGATGGTTGTAATACCCAGAACAACAACGGTTACAATTAATGCAAAGGTTATTTTCAATCGCATTAAGAAAAGTAGTCCCAATCCCAATTCTATAAAAGGATATAGCCACCCATAAGCTGGAATCAGTTTTGCCAAAGGATCATACATTGCAAAACTTTCTGGAAAACCTTTCAAATCCAAGAATTTAAAAAAGCTAAAGACTATATAGAACAAGCCCATAAAATCCAGCATTGCTTCACCTGTATTCCAGTCTTTAAAATGCAATAGAATGGAGGCTCCAAATAGATAAGCAAAAATCAAGAACAAAGGCTTCAATTGCACCCATTTCGACTTTTCCTCAACTGCTACCATCGGTATAACAGAATGTTCTTCCTCTATAGCATATTTGCCTCCCAAAGCAGCCTGCAAGGCACTGGTTGAAAGATGGTGTCTTGATACAATCCTTGCCTGCGCATCTTCTAAGCTTACCTTAACACCTTTAACTCCCTTTGTTTTAGAAAGCTTATTTGAAACCGAAGCAACACAACCTTCACAGGTCATTCCTATGATTGAATACGTTTGTTCCATTTAATGCTTATCACTGTCGTCTGAATTATCCTCACGGTATTTACAACAAGGATGAATTTTGTCATAGGCTTCTTTGGTTGCTTTAAGCTCTTTGGTATCATGCCCAGCTGCAACCAATGCAGTCTTAATCTTCATAGGATCGGTTTTTCTTTCATCTACCACTAAAGACAACTGGTGTGATGGAATATCCCATGTGGCATATTTGACCCCTGTTACATCTAAGGCAGCTTTTTCTATCCGCATTTTGCACATTTCGCATTTGCCATCTACCTCAAAAGCGACTTTTTTATTTTTGTCCTGTGCAAAACCAATTGCCGAAATCAATATGCACGTTATAGTCAATAAGATATTTTTCATTTTTATCTATTTTTAGGTGTTATGATTTAAATCTAAAGCCCGCATAGAGCATTCTTCCAAAAATGGGAGCGTATATGATTGTTGTGTCAAAATTTGTACCAAAAGGGTCTTCAGCGCCCAAAACTGGGTTACTTTGTCTAAAATTAGTTAAATTCTCACCTCCAACATATACCTCAAACTTTTTTGAAAACACTTTTGTCATCTGGGCATTCATTAGGCTATAACCTTCTGCAAAATCACCTAGTTGAAAGTCTACTGGATTTGAAGAAGTATTTGGCAAACGCTGTTCTCCCAATGCATGTACTGTATAATCAAATCGCCATTGAGCTCCGTTATCTTTTACCGGTGTATTGTACCCAATATTGGCAAAATATCTATGTCTAGCTTGTAATGGTTTTTGTTGAAGTCCTGTCTGAAAATCAGTTTTTACATCATAAAACTTGTATGCAGTTCTCACTTCCAAATTGGGCAGTACTTCATGGTTCAACTCAACCTGTAAACTATTGGCGAAACTCTTTCCTTCCAAATTTGAAAATCTAACCTCTCGGGGATTTTCCCAATCAACCACAATTTGATTGTCAAAATCCGTTCTGTAAAAATCCATCGAAAAGTTACCTGGCCTATCAAACAATGTAAACCCTTGTAAAAAACTTATACCATAATTCATTGCCTTTTCCGCATCAAAACCATAAACATCACCTCCGTTTCCATTAAGTTGAATAGTTCTTGCAGAAGCAAACAACCTTTGATTCTCAGCAAAAATATTTGCAGCTCTTCTTCCCAAACCAAAAGACCCTCTTATGCTGGCCTTCTCCCATGGTGTGTATCGGATATGGAACCTAGGTGTAAAAAAAGTTCCCAATCTGTTATGTGAATCCAATCGCAGACCAGCGGTAAAGCTTAATTTTTCCAAATTAGCATAACTATATTCAAAAAAAGCACCTGCAGATCTATCAACACGTTCAAATTGTTGATTATTTACGAGTTCGTCATAGCCATCATAAGCAAAGGTTAAACCAGTTTTAAATTTGTTCTTTGTATTTCCAATGATTGAATTGAATAAAAAGTTTGAATAAATACTTTCATGGTCAATATCGTACACATTGAAACCGTAGTAAGAATCCTGTTGATGACTGCTATAGGAGGCTTGAAAACCAAAACTTTGAAATGGCAATTCAGGGAAAACGTATCCTAATTTTACTGAGCCATCAACCCTTTTTGTGTCAATCTCGCTACCCCAAGCATTTGTAGTGAATTTATCTGTATCTGGGTTAAAATTAGTCTCGCCTACCTGTTTTTCATCATTTAAGAATCTGACATTAAAGAAACTTACCCATCCTTTCTCCGGGTCTTGGTACTGCCAACGGTTCATAATATTGATTTGATTGGCCAGGGGAGTATCTAAAAATCCATCATCATTGTTATCCACTTCAATATCCCTTCTATTTCCATGAATAAATAATCCAGTGCTCCATTTATCAGACAATTTGGTATTTAGATGTGTGTTTAATTCCAAGCGGCCATTTAAATTGGCATAACCATTAACAAACACAGGGCTATCCGTTAATGGTTTTTGCAGTTCAGTATTGATTTGGCCCGAAATACTTTCATAACCATTTACAACACTACCTGCACCTTTGGTGATCTGAATACTTTCTACCCACGTACCTGGCGTAAAGGTGAGACCATATGTTTGAGAGGCCCCTCTAACCATTGGAATATTTTCTTGGGTAATCAGTAAATATGGACTGGTAAGCCCCAACATCTGAATCTGTTTTGTGCCAGTAAGCGCATCATTAAAATTGACATCGATTGCCGGATTGGTTTCAAAACTTTCGGATAGATTACAACAGGCTGCCTTTAAGAGCTCCGCGCTATTTACTGTAATTACATTTTGAGTGGAAAAAAACGTCTTTTGTACGGCATCTCTCTCCTTTTGCACTACCACCTCATCCAATTGATTGGAAGATTGTAACCAGTGATGTACCATTTTGGGTTCATCAATAGTCAAGGTATCTGTTCTAAAACCAACAAAACTTATTACCAGTTTGTTGTGCTCTTTAAGGTAAGGTATACTGAAAGTTCCATCATTTTTAGTAATGGTTCCAGTTTGAGAATTTAACCAGTATACATTAGCCCCAGCAAGCCCTATATGTTTGTTTTCTATATTGGCCTCCATGACCATGCCCTGAATTTTCTTTTGGGCGCCCACGAGCATTGGAAGACAAAAAAGTACTATTAAAATATTTTTCATTTATATGTATTGAATTTCTACTTGACACTATAAGATGTGTCCTTTGTAGTCCATTGAGGACTTCATTTTAAAAATTCAAAAACATCAAATCAAAAAGACTTGGTCCAAAACAGTTATGTCCTTGACCAAAAGAGGGGGTGGGTATTTTTCGTTAGCAACCGGAAGCTTATCAACCGGAACAAATAAATTTAAATATGAATACGTGAAAGCCACCAGAAAGTCCTGGTGTTCTATTTCTAGATCATACCATGAAAGTTTCAAATCATCCTGCCCAGTAAAAGTAAAGGACTCATCATCACAACAATGATTTTCCATCACTTTATCTCCCATTGTGGCCATGGCCACTTCCATACCGCATTCTTCCGCATCAACAAACAGTGAAATATCCATTACCCTACCCATACAAAAATGCTTGTCCACAGTCCAAGAAACGGTGGAAAGCAATACCATAATGGCAAGCAGTACTGAAGTGATATGATGAAAAACTGTTTTCACAAGAGCAAAATTACGATTTATTTCACTTTAAGGGATTTTAACCTCTTTTCATTAACTAAACTTTAGGCTATCTTATTGTGTAATTTTTAGTCTTTTAAACAGACAAAAAACTTTCAATTAAAATAAATTTGCAAAAAACAATTTCATGTTATCGTCCCTAAAACCCAAAATAACTTCCATCCTAGCGGAAAAAGAAAAAAGCGTAGAAAATCGTTTAACCGAGGTTTGCGAATTGTTGAAAGATTCAATAGCATACTATAACTGGGTAGGGTTCTATTTTAAAAATGGTGATAAGGACGAATTGAAACTTGGTCCATATGTAGGTGAACCTACAGACCATACCATTATTCCATTTGGAAAAGGTATTTGTGGCCAAGTAGCAGTGAGCAATGAGAACTTTGTTGTACCAGATGTTGCTGCTCAGGACAATTACATTGCTTGTAGTATTACGGTTAAAGCAGAAATCGTTGTTCCGTTATTTAAAAATGGGAAAAACATTGGGCAAATCGATATAGATTCCAATACTCCAGATCCATTTACTGAAGAAGATGAACGCTTTTTAGAATTTGTTAATGAAAAAGTAGCTGAAATTCTTTAAAACTAGTGCCATTTTGTTGATAACCCCTCCAACTTTTTAGTAACAAAAAAATTACTTTTGTGTGCTTAATAAATTGATTTTTAACACACAAAATGAACACTGCCAAAAAAGCTTCTGCTGCACTTATTTCCGTTTTTCACAAAGATGGATTAGAACCTATTGTTAAAAAACTTGATGAACTTGGGGTAACCCTATATTCTACAGGTGGAACAGAAAAATTTATTCGGGATTTGGGAATAAATGTAGTCCCCGTTGAAGATGTCACCAGTTACCCTTCTATTTTAGGTGGACGTGTAAAAACATTGCATCCCAAGGTTTTTGGTGGAATCTTAAATAGACAGGACAATGAAAGCGATGTTGCCCAAATGGAGGAATTTGAAATACCTCAACTGGACATCGTCATCGTAGATCTCTATCCTTTTGAAAAAACCGTGGCCAGTGGTGCCTCTGAACAAGATATCATTGAAAAAATAGATATTGGTGGCATATCATTGATACGTGCTGCGGCCAAAAACTTTAAAGACGTGCTGTGTGTTTCATCAATGGAGGATTATGAAGATTTCCTTAATGTTATTTCTGAAAGTGATGGTATAACCACACTTGAAGATCGCAAACGCTTTGCTTCCAAAGCATTCAATGTCTCCTCTCATTATGATACTGCTATCTTTAATTACTTCAATCAAAATCATGATGAAGCCGTATTGAAGATAAGCGAACAAAACGGGAGAGTGCTTCGTTATGGTGAAAACCCACACCAAAAAGGGTTTTTCTTTGGAGATTTTGAGGCAATCTTTACCAAACTCCATGGCAAAGAACTATCCTACAATAATCTTTTAGATGTAGATGCCGCCGTAAACTTAATGGGAGAGTTTAAAAATGATGCCCCCACTTTCGCTATTTTAAAACATAACAATGCTTGTGGTCTGGCAACAAGGGATACCATAAGTCAAGCATATGTTGATGCGTTAGCAGGTGATCCAGTCTCCGCTTTTGGTGGTATTCTGATTTCTAATGTTGAAATTGATGCACCAACAGCTGAAGAGATACATAAACTATTTTGTGAGGTAGTCATTGCACCAAGTTACTCTGTTGATGCTTTAGAAATCCTTAAAGGCAAAAAGAATAGAATCATACTTATTCAAAATGAAGTAGATCTACCGGATACCCTGGTTAGAACCTGTCTTAACGGAGTTTTGGTTCAAGACAAAGATTTTAAAACGGACACAGTGGACGGTTTAACATCTGTAACAGATAAAAAATCTTCTCCTGAAGAAATCGAAGATTTAATTTTCGCTTCCAAACTTTGTAAGCATACCAAGAGCAACACAATTGTTTTGGCAAAAAACAAGCAGCTTTTTGCTAGTGGTACAGGACAGACTTCAAGGGTAGATGCGTTAAATCAAGCCATTAATAAAGCTAAGTCCTTTAATTTTGATTTAAACGGTGCTGTAATGGCCAGTGATGCTTTCTTCCCCTTCCCTGATTGTGTTGAAATTGCTGATAAAGCAGGTGTAAAAAGTGTGATACAACCAGGAGGTTCCATAAAAGACCAACTGAGCATAGATTATTGCAATGAAAATGGACTGGCAATGGTAATGACTGGCACTAGACATTTTAAGCATTAATTTTAGTACTTTAGCCGATAAAATTTACTTTTAATCCAAAAAACCGACACTTTTTATGGGATTTTTTGATTTCATGACCGAGGAAATCGCCATTGACCTTGGTACTGCAAACACCCTGATAATTCATTTAGACAAAGTAGTAGTTGACAGCCCGTCCATTGTTGCCCGAGACCGAGTCTCTGGAAAGATTATAGCAGTTGGTAGGGAAGCCAATATGATGCAAGGGAAAACCCATGAGAATATTAAAACCATACGACCTTTAAAAGATGGCGTAATTGCCGACTTTGATGCTTCGGAAAAGATGATCAATATGTTCATCAAAAATATTCCTGCCTTAAAGAAAAAATGGTTTCCACCCGCCCTTAGAATGGTCATCTGCATCCCTTCTGGAATTACCGAGGTAGAAATGCGAGCGGTAAGAGAATCAGCTGAAAGGGTAAATGGCAAGGAAGTTTATTTAATTCACGAACCTATGGCAGCAGCCATTGGTATTGGATTAGATATTATGCAGCCTAAAGGAAATATGATTGTAGATATAGGTGGTGGTACCACAGAAATTGCGGTGATTGCCCTTGGTGGAATTGTTTGTGATAAATCAGTCAAGATTGCAGGTGATGTTTTTACCAATGATATTATCTATTATATGAGAACCCAACACAATTTATATGTTGGAGAAAGTACCGCAGAAGCTATAAAAATTGAAATTGGTTCCGCAACCGAAGATTTAAAATCTCCACCAGATGACAAGTCAATCCAAGGAAGAGACTTATTAACCGGAAAACCAAAACAAGTCCAGGTTTCATACAGAGAAATTGCCAAAGCACTTGACAAAAGTATTTTAAGGGTTGAAGATGCCGTAATGGAAACATTATCGCAAACGCCTCCTGAGCTGGCTGCAGATATCTACAATACTGGTATTTACTTAGCTGGTGGAGGGTCTATGCTAAGAGGATTGGATAGAAGACTTTCGCAAAAAACTGATTTACCCGTTTATATTGCAGAAGACCCATTAAGGGCTGTTGTAAGAGGTACGGGTATAGCACTTAAAAATTTAGAGCGATATAAAAGTATATTGATAAAGTAGTTCGGTTTTTATACCGTTTAATGGCCATTTGAAAGTTTATTAACTTTCCTAATGATACGATTGCATGCAGCGCATCATCAATTTTATTCTAAGTTACAGAAATGCATTTCTCTATGGCTTTCTTATGGTTATTTCCCTTGCGCTAACCATTAGGACCCATTCATACCATCAATCTAAGTTCTTCAATTCATCCAAATGGGTAATGGGCAATGTGTATGGCACAGCCTCCAATATTTCATCCTATTTTGGACTACGTGAGGAAAACAATAGGCTTCTTGAAGAGAATGAGCAACTGCGAAAATTACTTTTTAATCCTCAAAAAGAACCAGTTCAAGAGAAGGACAGTATTTTCAAAGATTATGAGGTAATTACTGCTAATCTAATAAAAAACAGCTTTTCCTCCCCAAGAAACTATGTTACCATAGACAAAGGGGAAAATCATGGTATAGAGCAGGATATGGGTGTAATTACCACTAAAGGAATCTTGGGAATTGTTGAAAATACTTCTTCAAAATTTGCTACAGTACAGAGCGTACTTAATACAAAATCCAATATTAACGCCAAGATAAAGAACACGAATTATTTTGGTTCATTAATTTGGGATGTGCAAGATTATAAGGTTGTACAGCTCATTGACATCCCCAGACTAGTTCCTTTGGTTGTTGGTGATACTATTGTTACAGGAGCAATGTCCAGTATTTTTCCTGAAAACATTCCTATTGGTGTCATCAAAAAATATGACCTAAATGCTTCTAGAAGCTTTTATAATATTGATGTTGAATTATTCAACGATATGGCCAATATTAAGAATGTCTATCTCATAAAGAACATGAACAAGGAGGAAATTAAAAAATTGGAGGCAAAAACCGCAGATGAATAGCAGCTTAATCTTAAATGGTTTTCGATTTATACTACTTGTCTTGACCCAAGTATTAATTTTCAACACCTTGAACTTCCTTGGCTTTATAAACCCCTTGGTCTATGTTATTTTTCTTTACTGGTTTCCCATTAAAGGAAATAGAGCTGTTTTTATGCTGACTGCATTTTTTCTAGGGCTAATGATCGATATTTTTTCAGACTCCATGGCATTGCATGCCATTGCTTCATTGACCGTAGCCTACATAAGGCCAGTGATTATGCGTTTTTGTTTTGGGGTAAATTATGAATTTCAAAACTTTAGTTTTAAGAATACCACCAAAGTACAGCGCATTACGTTTTTAGGCCTATTAGTATTAATACATCAAGTTGTTTTCTTTTCATTGGAAATTTTAAGTATATCCCACTTCCTACTAATTTTGAAAAAGGTTTTTGCAACTGGAGTTGTAACTTTGATTTTATGTACGTTGTTTAGTTCACTTTTTAGCCCACAAAGCGAATAAAAAGACTACTATTTCGTTGAAATACATAAGACTAAGCTCGTCTAATTTTATTGTCTATGAAAAAACTGCTGTTATCTTCCATTATTGTCATGATAGGATTCACCTTTATCGGTAGGCTTTCCTATTTGCAACTTTTTAGTTTTTCTCCAGATCAAACTTTGGAAGACCCAGCAATTAAAGCAATTTATGATTACCCAGAGAGAGGCTATGTATACGATAGAAACGGTGAGCTTATGGTGGGAAACCAACCTGCCTATGACATTATGTTCATACCTCGTGAAGTTAAGCCATTAGACACTCTGGAATTCTGTAATCTCCTTGGGATTGATAAACCTGCTTTTATTGAGAAGCTGAGGAGGGCTAGAATATATTCCCCAAGACTCCCATCCGTTCTTGTACCCCAACTTTCAAAAGAAGATTACGCAAGACTTCAAGAAAAAATGAGGCACTATGTTGGTTTTTATATTCAGAAGAGATCTTTGCGTTTTTACACCACAAACAGTGCAGCTAATGTATTAGGGTACATTAGTGAAGTAAATGAAGGAGACTTGTTAAACAATCCTTACTATGTAGCTGGAGAACTAAAAGGTCGTACAGGTATAGAAAAACAGTATGAAGAAATTCTTAGAGGAAGAAAAGGCGTTAAGTTCATCCAAAAAGATCGTTTTAATAGGGATATTGGCCCCTACAAAAATGGAAAGTTGGACACACTACCTGAGCAAGGAAAGGAAATCCATATCACCTTGGACAAAAAGCTACAAGAGTATGGGGAAAGATTGATGAATGGCAAAAGAGGTGGAATTGTAGCCATTGACCCTAAATCCGGTGAAATTTTGGCCATGATATCAGGACCAACTTATGACCCTGCACTGTTAGTGGGCAGACAGCGGTCTAAAAATTACAGCAAGCTACATTATGATACTATTTCCAAACCCACCTGGGATCGTTCCATTTTGGCAGAGCCATCACCTGGATCTCCTTTTAAAACGATGAATGCCTTGGTAGCATTACAAGAGGGCGTTATTGACCCAAGCACAAAATTTAGATGTTATAATGGTTTTTATGTGGGCAGTCAAAAGAAAGGGTGCCATTGCGGAGGCGGTGTGCGCGATATGAACTCAGGCATATACCAATCTTGCAATGCCTACTTTGCAGGTACTTTCAGAAAAATCTATGAAAAATACCCAACTACTGATGAAGGTATGGATGTTTGGGAAAAACATATGAAGAGTTTTGGTCTTGGTGGTTATCTAGGTACTGATATTCCAACAGGAAGACCTGGTAGAATTCCAGGCAAAGCTTTCTATGACAAATGGTATGGTGATGGCAGCTGGGCTTCTTCAACAATTATCTCCAATGCCATTGGTCAAGGTGAGGTTGCCGCTACACCATTACAACTGGCCAATATGACCGCAGCAATTGCAAATAGGGGGTACTTTTACACACCCCATATCATTAAAAATATTGGGAATACAGGTGCTATCGACTCTAGATATACTGAACCCCACCAAACCACCATAGATAAAGAGCACTTTGAGCCTGTTATTAAAGGTATGGCCAATGTATATAAATATGGAACTGGGCGATGGGTTCAAATACCAGATATTGAAATAGCTGGAAAAACAGGTACTGTTGAAAATTTTGTCAGAGTTAATGGAGAACGCATGCAACTTACAGATCATTCTGTTTTTGTAGCTTTCGCTCCAGTTGAAAATCCAAAAATAGCCTTAGCCGTTTATATTGAAAACGGATATTATGGTTCTCGATATGCTGGACACATTGCTTCCTTGCTCATTGAGAAATACATAAAAGGTGAAATCACCAGAAAAGATTTGGAAAAACGAATGCTGGAAAAGACATTGGAACACGAATATGCCAAGCCATATAGTGGAGAACCTTTCAAGATAAATGAATATGTCTGGTAAAGGGCTTTTTGGAAGATTAGATTGGCTTACGGTTTTTCTTTATGCATTTTTGGTCTTGATTGGATGGGTCAATATTTATTCTACGACATTAAGCGATCCAAATGCTTCACTTTTTGACTTTTCTACACTTTATGGAAAACAACTATTCTTTATAGGATTGGCCTTTGCCGGGATTATTCTTGTCCTTTTTATTGAAACCAATTTTTTTGAACGCTTTGCATCCATTTTCTATATTATATCAATGGTCCTGCTACTTGGACTTTTTGTCTTTGGAAAAACCATTGCTGGAGCCACATCTTGGTATGATTTGGGGTTCTTTAACCTACAGCCTTCCGAGCTGGCCAAGGTTGCCACTGCGCTGGCATTAGCCAAGTATTTAAGTGATATTCAGACAGATATAAAAAACCGGAAGCATCAGATGTATGCTTTGATAATTATTTTGCTGCCGGCACTTCTAATTTTGCCACAGCCAGATCCAGGAAGTTCCCTTATCTACTTTTCGCTCTTTTTTGTGCTCTTTAGAGAAGGCTTTCCATTGTACTATCTTGGAATTTTGTTGACTATGGTCGTTTTATTTGCCACCACATTAATGTTTGGAACAGTTTGGGTTGCCATAGGATTGGCAATTCTGACTACCTTAATATTTATCTTTAAAAGGAAGTCAACAAAGATTCCCATTTTGCCATTGACTGGAGTTATTACCATTTCTATTCTGTTCTCATTATCTGTTGGTTTTGTTTATGAAAACGTTTTTGAACAAAGACACCGCGACCGTTTTGCCCTGTGGCTCAGC
This sequence comes from uncultured Allomuricauda sp., assembly GCF_947499585.1. GTDB lineage: Bacteria > Bacteroidota > Bacteroidia > Flavobacteriales > Flavobacteriaceae > Flagellimonas. The sequence goes on from NZ_CANMOO010000002.1 coordinate 173,035, forward strand.
TTGGAAAAAGACGAGAAGAAATTAGAGGAAATCAGAAAAACTATTGGTTACAACACATATCAATCTGAAAAAGCAATAGAATCTGGCGGGTTCTTTGGAAAAGGGTTTTTAGAAGGAACACGTACCAAGGGAGACTTTGTTCCCGAACAGCATACAGATTACATTTTTAGTTCTGTGGGGGAAGAATGGGGCTTTATGGGAACGGTTACCGTTATTCTACTTTTTTCCTTTTTCTTTTTACGGCTGATTTATATTGCGGAAAGACAGAAAAATGATTTTAGCCGAATGTTTGGTTATGGGGTGATTTCCATATTGTTAATCCATTATTTTATCAATATTGGAATGGTGATCGGATTACTCCCCACAATAGGGGTTCCCTTGCCATTTTTTAGTTACGGAGGTTCTGGATTGATATTCTTTACGATGCTACTTTTTATCTTTTTAAAGCTAGATTCCAATCGTTTAAAAGACGGTATTTAAAAACGCCAACCGGAAGCATTTACTTTTCCTTCCACTTTTTCTTGCCAAGCTTTAGGTTGATTTTCAAAAAAATCAATGGAAGTTATTCTTTCCAATTCATCTATGGGAACCAAAAAACTATCCAACTCCGCCTTACTTTCTTTGTTTGGCATTAAAAAGGAAAGAACGTCTATAGTGTCTCCATTCTTTTTGAACACCACTTTGTAGAACGCATCGGGAACATCCACATCTTCCTCACCTATTTCTTCTAATCCGTTTTCTAAAACACCTCCAGTAATCACAACTAGGTCTCCGTATTTTTTGCACCAATAACGGACCTGTTGTTCCAACCGGTTCCATACTCCAGCATTAAATTCCCGGTTCTGTGGGCTTATATTGCTCGTATAAAAAGTTTCATTGTATGCATATTCAGAAAATCGCCTATCGCCAGCCGGACAAAGGTGGCCTCTATCATAACCAGAACCTTTATAATTTCTCCAATCCGCCGATTTGGTTTTTACTTTTGGATCTTCAATAAAGTAGGGTCTTCTTCTATCATCTTGTGTTAAATGACTTTTCTTAAGTTCATATACCACCCATTCTGCTTGTTCATATGGCTCGCTATAAGAAAGCATAAAATATTCATGTTCTACAATAGTTCCTGAAGTTGAACTTGGTAAAAACCACAAATCCACCAGTGTAGTGTCTGTCTTACTATTCGGATTTGAATACGTATCTGGGGTATAAAAATTCTCAAAGACCCAGAAACCTACAACACAAACAATAAAGAGTAGCGTATAAATTGTTTTGTTCTTCATTTAGCTAATATAAATCTACTTTTTCTTTATCACGTTTAGTAAATAATCTGCCATGTAAGAAATATATAATCATTGATTATATATTTCTTACATTGGTTATTGACTATGTACATATGTTGTAATGAATTAAACCAAAATATAATTGCTTGACAAAATACTTCTAAAAGATTCGATTGAATTTAATGGTACCATAACTGAACTAAAAGAACTAATTAGATTTAAAAAGGACCAAGGTTTTCGTTTAGAATGGATTGACCAGTTTAACTTTAAATTCATTTCGAATTTCTCCCTAGGAACTATTATTGTTAACTACTTTCCTACTGAAGGAATCAAAGGGTTTGCTAAGCTTTCAGAAATAGAAAATGGAAAAACAAAATTGGAATTGACCACCACAGTTAGAATTGAACTGTACTTACTTACTCTATCTTTTTTAATTCTATTTGCTGTTGGACTTTTTTCTCAAGAGCCTTGGCCAGTATGGACTTTTTTGGTTTTTCCGTTAGCTCTTCTTTGGTTTTGGTGGGTTTATCGAATTCAGGAAAAGAGACTTTTCAAAAAACTCAAAAAATATATCAATAGGGACTTTCAAAATGCATCACAAAAAGATATCTAATTAATTGCCAGTATATTTCTTAAGATGAAACCTTTCTATTCAGTTACCTTTGCCCCATATCAAAAAACAGCAAGGTTTTTCAAATCTTATTGCACACCAACCGCTGTAACCCATTGAAAACAAAATGACATTCGAAGATCTAAAACTGATTCCTTCCATACTTAAAGCATTGAGGGATGAAAACTATACAGAGCCCACTTCTATTCAGGAAAAATCTATCCCACTAGTTTTAAACAAAGAAGATGTGTTGGGCAGCGCACAGACTGGAACAGGAAAAACAGCGGCTTTTGCCATTCCCATTATTCAGCACTTGGTGAATGATCAACAAAATCAAAATGGTAAACGAAGGATTTCAACACTGGTGATTACCCCTACGCGTGAACTTGCCATACAAATTGGAGAAAGCTTTTCCGCTTATGGTAAATACACCACTATCACAAATACGGTCATTTTTGGAGGTGTCAATCAAAGATCCCAAACCAATGTCTTAAGACAGGGCGTAGATGTTTTAATTGCCACTCCTGGACGCTTAATCGATTTGATGAACCAAGGATATATCTCTTTACAGGATGTCAAATATTTTGTACTGGATGAGGCTGACCGTATGTTGGATATGGGTTTTATACATGACATTAAAAAGGTTTTGGCCAAATTACCCAAACAAAGACAGTCTTTATTTTTCTCGGCAACCATGCCCAAAAATATTTTGAGCCTGTCTCAACAAATTTTAATCAACCCAAAGAAGGTAGCTGTAAATCCGGTGTCTTCCACAGCGGAAACGATTCAGCAGTATTTATACACTACCAATAAACAGGACAAGGGTAAATTACTATTGTATATTCTTGAGGACCCCAAACTGGAACAAGTGCTACTTTTTTCAAGGACCAAACATGGGGCAGATCGTATTGTGCGTAATCTACGGAAGAAAAAAATTGAATGTGCGGCCATCCATGGTGATAAATCTCAAAACCAGCGACAAAGGGCACTAAAAGAATTTAAAGATGATAAGATTAGAGTATTGGTGGCCACAGATATTGCAGCGCGTGGTATAGACATAGACAAGCTTCGTTATGTAGTCAATTACGACATACCCAATGAGCCTGAAACGTATGTGCATAGAATTGGTCGTTGTGGACGTGCGGGTGAGGAGGGCACTTCCATTTCAATCTGCGAACCAGAGGAAAATGCATACATAAGGGATATTGAAAAACTCATCAAGCAAAAAATCCAAATTGTAGATGACAACCCATTTCCACAGACAGATAGACCCATGAATGCTTCTGAAAAGAAGGAATTGGAAAAGGAAAAGCGTCGCCAGAAACAAGAGTTCTTTGCCAATCGGAATAAAAAAAGAGGTTCTCAAAACCCCGGTTTCCGAAGAAAGAAAAGGTAATTTCTTTTAAAACTGGCGTTTGTTCAGAACGTTTAAGTTATTCCATAAAAAAAGCCAACTTCAACGAAGTCGGCTTTAATTTTTTTATCAGAAAACTGTTTATCCTTTTACGCTTGCCAGTTTTCTTTCGCTGTTCTTAATGTTATTTAACTGCAAATCTCTTAGCACATTTACAGCTTCTTCTACATAAATGTCTTTTGCCAAATTCTTGTGCCATCTATCTCTTTTTTCTCTCAGCACAGAATCTTGCGTAAACAGCTCCGTTTCATATTTTAAAGATTCAAATGTCAATTTTGAATCATATTCTCTAAGACTCTTAAATTGATCGGAACGTTTTTTAGCTTGTTCTTCTCTTTTTTTGTAAGCATCGTAACTTAAAGAAACAATTGTTTCATCTTGTTGCTCTTTAAGCCATTTGGCGTTGTCTTCAATCAACTTAATTTGTTGATTGCCTTCCATTCGTTTTTTACTATTGGCAACTGTCGTTTCAAAATCGATATAGCCATCCCAAATCTTATATTCAGCAGGGGTTATTTTATCCCAACCTAATGGGTTTTCTTGATCTCTTTCCCCTAAATCTATATAACTATATCTGTCTGGCACTACAATATCACTTTTAACACCTTCCAACTGTGTTGAACCGCCGTTGATTCTATAAAACTTTTGGGTGGTAAGCTTAATGGCACCTAAATCTCCATGCTCATTGCTTCTTACTATATTATCCAAAGGAATTACATTCTGAACTGTTCCTTTACCAAATGTTTGTTTGCTACCAATAACAACAGCTCGCTTATAGTCTTGCATTGCCGCTGCCAAAATCTCAGATGCTGAAGCTGATAATTCGTTCACCAAGATAACTAGTGGCCCATCCCACTGAATACGTTCATCTTTATCTTCATGCACTTCTTTTCTTTGACCTGAAGAACGAACTTGAACAATTGGACCGTCTTTGATAAACAAACCAGCCATCTCCACTACCGTTTTTAAAGACCCTCCTCCATTATCTCTTAAGTCTAACACAATACCTTCAACTCCTTCTTGTTTTAGGCGCTCCACTTCTTTGGCAACGTCTGTTGCGGCATTGCGCTCCGTGTAATCCTCAAAATCAACGTAAAACTTAGGTAGATTAATAAGTCCGTATTTATTTTCTTCACTTTTAACTGTAGCAGATTTTGCATAAGATTCTTCCAACAAAACAACATCTCTTTTTATGGAAACTTCTTCTACTGTGCCATCCACTCTTCTAACCGTTAAGTCAACTATTGTTCCTTTTGGTCCTTTTATCAATTTAATGGCATCATCTAAACGCATGCCAACAATATCTATAGGCTCATCTCCTGCTTGTCCAACTTTCAATATTTCATCACCAACCTCTAAGCTTTGTTCTTTCCAAACTGGGCCACCGGAAATAATTTCCATAATTCTGGCTCCTTCTGGTTTCTTTTGTAGTCTGGCTCCAATTCCTTCAAATTTGCCTGACATTCCAATATCAAACTTTTCTTTGTCGTCTGGGGCAAAATAGAATGTATGGGGATCAAACTCATCTACAATGGTATTGATGTATTGCACAAACCAATCTTTGCGTTCTAAATCATCAATAAAGTCGAAAAATTCATCCAAAGTGTTTTTAGTGTTCTCCCTAGAGGCAGTTTCAATTTCCTCAATGGTTACATCTTTCAAAACTCCATTGGCATTTTTCAGATTTAAATTTATATTAGTGGAAGCGATATCTCCTCCTTCACCTATAGCTCCGTTGGTGCTTTCCATAAGTTTGTTGTCAATCTTATTATCGAAAACACCGAGTGTATTGTATTTAAGCTGCTTTCTCCAACGTTCTTTAAGCTGCTTTTTGTTTGATGCAAATTCTTGATCTTTATAATCAATATTAATATTTTCTTCAATGGCGTAATCAAATGGTTGTGAAAGCACTTCGGCATATAAATCCTGAGCTTCATCCATTCGTTTCATTAAACGTTGGTATACAATGTTGAAGAAAGTAATGTCTGTATTTTTGATTTCGTCGTCAATCTGAAATCTGTATTTCTCAAATTCCCTGATATCACTAGCCAGAAAGTATCTTTTTGTGGGATCAAGAACATCTATAAAATCATCGAATACATTAGTGGAAAAATCATCATTTAAATCTTTAGGTTCATAATGACCACGTTCTAGAACATATGTTATCAAATCCAACAACAGCTTATCCTTATCGTCATTTTCAAAAGACTTATTTGTAAAACTACATGAGGCTACAGCAACCAGAATTACCAAAAGCGCCAAGGTGAAATTCTTTTTCATAAATGGGTTTTTATCAGGAGCGAAATTATTTGACAATTTTTGTCAAACCTTCATTACGTCATCCTCCGTTTCAATTGATATGAATTATCTAAGATACTGAAAAAACCGTGCCAGTTTAGTGCAAGGCTTTTAATTTTTTGTTAAACGGCCAGAGCATCATATCCTTATGAAAAACGTATTTTTATGCCAATAATTATGCAAAATGAAAAAACCACTCATCCTAGTTACCAACGATGATGGGATAACTGCCCCAGGACTTAGGGAATTAATACGGGTAATGAAGGGTATTGGAGAGGTCATAGTTGTGGCTCCCGATAGTCCGCAATCTGGTATGGGTCATGCCATAACCATAGATAATACGCTATATTCCAAAAAAGTAATAATAGACCAAGAAGAAGGCGCTCCTAGTGAGTATAGTTGTAGCGGAACCCCCGCAGATTGTGTAAAATTGGCACTGCAAGAAATATTGGACAGAAAGCCAGATATCTGTGTTAGTGGAATCAATCATGGCTCCAATGCATCAATAAACGTGATTTATTCTGGCACTATGAGTGCTGCTATTGAAGCTGGTATTGAAGGAATTCCGGCAATTGGTTTTTCACTCTGCGATTATTCATGGGAAGCTGATTTTAGCCATGCTGCCAAATCAATAAAAACCATAGTTACCGAAGCGTTGCTTCATGGAATTCCAAAGGGAATAGTTCTGAATGTAAACATTCCAAAAACGGATGAGGAACCTAAGGGAATAAAGGTTTGCAGACAGGCAAGAGCCAATTGGAAGGAAAAATTTGATAAACGTATAAGCCCTACCGGAAAGGATTATTATTGGTTGACCGGGGAATTTGAGTTATTGGACAAAGGTGAGGATACAGATGAATGGGCATTGGCTCAAGGTTATGTTTCCGTGGTTCCAACGCAATTTGACCTTACCGCCCATCATACAATTCCACAAGTAAATAATTGGAGTCTAAATGAAAAATAGAAAGGAAGTATTAATTGGTCTTGTAGTGGGACTCATTGCAAACACTTTTGGCACATTATTATATATTTTAATTTTTTCAGATTTAAGCATATCCGAAACCTTCAACGCCGCTGTAAAACAAGGTCATGTTGGAAGTTTATTGGCTTTGGGCGCTATTTTAAATCTAATAGCTTTTTTTGGATTTCTGCGTTTAAAAAGAGATTACAGGGCCAGAGGGGTTTTGATTGCAACTCTTATTACCGCTTTGGTAATTTTATATTATAAAATTTTTTAGTTGAGTTTGAACTTTATTAATGAAGTACTACATAATAGCTGGTGAAGCCTCTGGAGACCTACATGGTTCCAATCTCATAAAAGCCATCAAGAAAAAAGATGAAGCTGCACATATTCGTTGTTGGGGCGGAGACTTAATGCAACAAGCCGGCGGAGCATTGGCCAAGCATTATAAAGACATGGCATTTATGGGTTTCTTGGAGGTCATAAAGAACATTCCCACTATTTTTAAGAATATTACTTTTTGCAAGGAGGATATTCAAAAATTTGATCCAGACCTTATCATTTTTATTGATTTCTCTGGTTTTAACCTGCGTATTGCCAAATGGGCCAAGAAAAATGGCTTTAAGACCAACTACTATATTTCTCCACAAATATGGGCATCACGGGAAGGTAGAATTGAAAAAATAAAACGAGATATTGACAATATGTACGTTATTCTTCCTTTTGAAAAAGATTTTTACGAAAAGAAGCATAACTATCCCGTTAACTTTGTTGGCCACCCTCTGATTGATGCCATAGAGAACACAGAAATTGTTGAAGAAGCTTCATTTAGAAAAGAACATAGCCTAAATCCGCAAAAGCCTATCATTGCACTTTTACCCGGCAGCAGAAAACAGGAAGTACAAAAAATGTTGAATATAATGCTCTCCGTAAGAGGTGATTTTCCAGATTATCAATTTGTTATTGCGGGAGCACCAAGTTTACCGGATGACTTCTATAGTTCTTTTATAAAAGAAAACAATGTAGGGTACGTATCTAACCAAACCTATTCATTGTTAAGGCATTCCCATGCCGCTTTGGTTACCAGTGGGACAGCAACTTTAGAAACGGCACTTTTTGGCATCCCTCAAGTGGTGTGTTATAAAGGCAATTGGATTTCTTATCAAATTGCAAAGCGAATTATTACTTTGGATTACATTTCACTGGTCAATTTAATCATGGATAAGGAAGTGGTAAAAGAGTTGATACAGAGTAATTTAACTTCAAAAAAACTTAAAGAGGAGCTTTCAAAAATTATCGAAGGCAAAGACAGAAATCGCATTTTGGAAGACTACAAAACCCTTAAAGCCAAATTGGGCGGAAATGGCGCCAGTCAATTGGCAGCTAAATTAATCATTGAAAATGCTTAGATTTAGCCTCCAAGAAGAAAAGCTATTCTTGGATGTTAAAAAGAACTCTCTATTTTCTTTCCTTTTTGATTCTTTTTGGTTGTGGTACAGCCAAGAAAAAAAGAACCTATAGTACTCCTAGAACCGTGACCGTTGAGGGGTCTTCCGAAGAAACCATTCCACTAGAAAAGCCTAAAAAAGAGAAAAAGAAAAACTCTAAGACCGAAGATGTTATAGCAACAGCAATGACTTTTTCCGGCACTCGTTACAAATTTGGTGGTACCACAAATAAAGGAATGGATTGTTCTGGACTTTTATATGTTTCGTTGAAAGAAAACGACATTGCGTTCCCAAGAGTCTCCTACCAAATGGCAGAGGAGGGCAAACGCATTAAAGTTGGCCAAGTACAAAAGGGTGATCTTCTTTTTTTTAAAACCAGTAAAAGCGGAAAGCGTATAAACCACGTAGGTTTGGTTGTTGATGTAAAAGGAGATGACATAAAATTTATTCATTCCACAACCTCCAGAGGTGTTATTGTATCTTCTTTACGCGAAGGGTTTTGGAACTACTCTTTTGTTAAGGCAATGCGAATTCTGTAATGCGCTTTTTCAATTTTGTATCTATAAAATTGACAATATGCCTCATTGCCGGTATTATCCTAGGTTTTTGTTTTGAAGTAGCTCTATATATTTCATTTTTTGCTCTTTTAGCCTTGCTCCCATGTTTGTACCTGTTCCAGAAGAAACAATCTAGAGATGGGTTTCCCTTTTTTGAGTTGATTACCGTTTTTACCACTATACTCCTTGGTGTTTTTATTGTAACCCTTTCCAAATCCAAAAAACTTCCCCATCATTATTCAAACAAAGAAATAAATGGAGTCAAACAATGGGAACTTAAAATTTTGGAGGTACTTAAACCAAATCAATACGCACAACGGTATGTGGCCAAGGTCATTTCTGTTGAAAACGAAAAAAGTGTTGGAAAGATAGTTATAAGTCTCCCTGCTGATTCTACACTAAATAAATTAAAGGTTGATGATGAATTCATTCTGTTTTCGAATGCAGAGACCATTAGACCACCTCTGAACCCATATCAATTTAACTACCGGGATTACCTCAAAAAACAAGGGATATATCATCAAATCCGAACAGGTTTTAATGCTATACAATTAAAAGAAAATTCTGCTAAAACCATTTTTGGTCTGGCCTCAAACTTTAGAGAACATATTATTTCAAAATTAAAAAATGAAAACTTTGGAGAAGATGAGCTTGCTGTAATTCAGGCACTTTTATTGGGCAAACGAGATGACATCTCCGAAAGCACTTATAACAATTACAAAGACGCTGGAGCTGTTCATATTTTAGCCGTTTCTGGACTTCATGTTGGTATTCTGTTATTATTATTTCAGTTTTTATTGTCCCCCTTAGAGCGGCTCCCAAAAGGCAAAAGTATTAAGTTGATACTAATTGTATTTCTCCTGTGGACCTATGCATTTATAGCCGGACTTTCCCCGTCCATTGTCAGGGCTGTGACCATGTTCTCTTTTTTGACATATGCAATGTATTTGAACAGACCTACCAATTCGTTCAACATTATTGCGCTATCCATGTTCTTTATTTTGCTGATAAAACCCTTGTTTCTGTTTCAAGTGGGTTTTCAAATGAGCTATGCAGCGGTTTTTGCCATTATCTGGATATACCCGAAGCTTCAACGATTTTGGTTTCCTGAAAACATTGTTATCCGTAAAATTTGGCAGTTGTTAGCCGTAAGTATTGCAGCCCAATTAGGTGTTTTACCAGTAAGTCTTTTTTATTTCCATCAATTTCCGGCGCTATTTTTTATATCTAATCTTCTGATAATTCCCTTTTTAGGATTGATTCTGGGAATGGGAATTTTGGTCATCTTTTTATCCATTTTTGACAACCTGCCCAATTTCATGGCCGTCATGTACAACGCCATAATCAAAATCATGAATTCTACCATTGATTGGGTAGCCAAACAAGAAGGTTTTATTATTAAGGATATTCCTTTTGATGTTGTTCAAATGGTTTTGGGGTATTTAATCATCGCTACATTGGTTGTATTTCTTTCCAAACCAAAACTAAAAAACATAATTGCGCTCCTTGCTGGAATTATAACATTGCAAGGGTGGAGTATCTGGAATCAAATTAAGGTGCAGAAAAAAGAGGCTCTTGTATTGTTACACAAATCCAAGAACACATTGTTGCTGCATCAAAAAGCGGCAAGTTTAAGACTATATGCTTCGGACAGCAATAATATTGGGTCAATGGTAAATGATTATAAAATATCCGAGAGGATTCAATCCATTTCCTACCATAAGTTCAAAAACAACTTCAATATCAGTGGAAAAAAACTGTATGTAATGGATAGTCTAGGGATATATCCGCAGGTGAAAAATCAAGATTATGTATTGTTGACTCAATCTCCAAAAATAAACCTAGAACGTCTGTTGGACTCCATTAATCCTAAAATGGTTATTGCTGATGGCAGCAACTACAGAAGCTATGTCTCACGTTGGAAGCAAACTTGCATAAAAAAAGAAATCCCTTTCCACAGTACCGGTGAAAAGGGATATTATTCTTTTAATCTTAATGAGGACTAGTGAATATTGCCCATTAAGCGTTTCATTAGCGGTCCGAATATCAACACAACAACTCCGGCCACTAAGGCATAGATTGCGATTAAACGGAAACCATCTAAATATACATGAAGCGTATCCAAGCCACCCACATTACTGTCTGTACTTTCAATAGCCAACTGTTTAGAAATAAATCCTACAACTTGAAAAGCAAAAGCCGAAGACAAGAACCAAACCCCCATCATAAAAGCAACAATTCGTTTTGGAGATAAATCGGTGATTTTTGAAAGCCCAACGGGCGACATGAAAAGTTCACCAACCGATAGTATAAAATACAACCAAAGTAAATACGAGAATGGTACCATACCATTTTCATCCGCTGCTCCACCACTTAATGATACAACGTAAAAACTTAAACCTGCCAAAACCAAACCTAAACCAAACTTATATGGTGTTCTTGGATTCAATTTCTTTTTTGCCAAATATGTCCAAACCAAGGAGATTGGAATTGCCAAAATAAAGATGAACATGGAGTTAAGTGCATTGGTTTGGCTTGCATTGATAAGTGATAAATTCACATTTCTGGCAGCAAACAATGTAATTACACTACCATGCAGTTCATGAAAACCCCAAAAAATGGTCATAAAAAATGTAATCAGTAAAGCCATGAAGAGCTTTTTCCGTTCATCAACGGTACATTTGATCATAACCATTCCCATATATATCAAAATAGCAACTGCAATCAATTTAAACAGTATGTTAACTATGTTCTGGTCTTCAAGAAAACTGCCTTCAGCACCTAAAGACTTATAGGAATACAATAAAAATGCTATTAGTGGAGCTGATAAAAATGCAATGATGGGTATTAGGTGCTTTTGAGGAACTCCCATAACTTTTTTCTCATAGACTTCCATACTTGGCGGTTTGCCGCCATCTCCAAAAACGTTCTTTTTTATACCACTCCAAAAGAAAAGTAATCCGGTAAGCATTCCTATTCCTGCCAAACCAAAACCATAATGCCATCCGTAAGCCTGTCCCAGCCATCCGCATAGCAATGGAGAAATAAATCCACCAATGTTGATTCCCATGTAGAAAATGGTAAACCCAGAGTCTTTTCTTGGGTCTCCATCTTTATAAAGTGTCCCTACAAAAGTTGATATGTTAGGTTTAAAAAAACCATTCCCCACAATAATAAACGCCAATGCTAAAAAGAAAGCCGTATTATTTTCAATAGCCAGTACAAAATGGCCAAGAGCCATTAAAATACCTCCTAAAAAAATAGAAGTTCTCATTCCCAAAATAGAATCAGAAATCTTTCCTCCTATTACCGTAGAGGCATAAACCAGTGACCCATAAGAAGCATAAACCGCTGCTGCCGCATAATCCCTATTGGACAAGGCCTCAAATATAACATTGACCATGTACAACGTGAGCAGGGCTCGCATTCCATAAAAACTAAAACGCTCCCACAATTCAGCAAAAAATAGATAGAAAAGACCCTGGGGGTGCCCAAAAAGTTCCTTTTCACTGGCTGGTTTTACAATATCTGACATATATATTAATGAGTTTGGTTACAAATTTTCTTTTACGAACTTGGTCATTTTGGAAAACAAATGCAGTCTTGTGTTTCCGCCATAAATGCCATGGTTTTTGTCTGGATAAATGGCCCATTCAAAATCCTTGTTGGCTTGCACTAGCGCTTCAATCATGCGCATAGAATTCTGTACATGCACATTATCATCTCCGGAGCCATGCACCAATAAATACTTTCCTTTTAAAAGCTCAGGATAATTGAATGGTGAATTATCATCATACCCTCCTGGGTTTTCCTTAGGCGTTCGCATAAAACGTTCTGTATAGATTGTGTCGTAAAAACGCCAAGAGGTTACTGGAGCCACTGCTATGGCCATCTCAAATGTATCATTGCCCTTTAATAGACAGTTGGTGCTCATATGACCTCCGTAACTCCACCCCCAAATTCCGGTTCGGTTTTCATCAATGTAGGGAAGTTCGCTTAATTTTTTAGCCGCGGCAATCTGGTCCTCAGTTTCATATTTCACCAAATTCATATAGGTGACTTTTTTAAAATCACGTCCTTTTAATCCTGTCCCACGTCCATCTATACAGGCAATAATATATCCTTCAGATGCTAACATTTGGTGCCAATAGTCATTGCTTCCAAACCAACGATTGGCCACTTGTTGGGACCCTGGTCCACTATATTGGAACATTAGAAGAGGATACTTTTTACTTTCGTCAAAATCAGCAGGTTTGACCATGTACATGTTTAAGTCATTCCCATTGATGTTTATCGTGGAGAATTCCTTCGGACTCAATTCATAACCTTCTAATTTGTTATCCAGTACCGAATTATTTTTGATGTCTTTCAGTTTTTTTCCATTTGATGCCTTATGCAATGTAAACTCATGCGGCATTATGGCACTTGAAAATGTATTGATGAAATACGTGTAGTCTGCACTAAAATCCGCAGCATTGGTTCCTTCTTTTTCGGTCAGGCGCTTTTTACTTTTCCCAGAGCTGCTGATACTGTACACATCTCTATTAATAGAACCATTCTCCACAGATTGATAATAGATTTTATCCTGTCTTTGGTCATAGCCATAATAGTTGGTCACTTCCCATTCCCCCTTGGTGATTTGGTTCATCAATTTCCCATCTTCATTGTGCAGATATATGTGGTTGTAACCATCCATCTCACTTGTCCATATAAAGCTATCATCAGCCAAAAAGGTCAGGTTGTCCGTAATGTCTACATAAGCATCATCTTTTTCTTCAAGCAATACAGAAACTGAATTGTCCGTTGCATTGACCGAATGCAATTTCAAATGGTTTTGGTGTCGGTTTATGGTTTGTACGCTTAAATGATTAGGATTGTTCATCCATTTGATTCTTGGCACATAATAAGCTTCACCCAAATCTACATTTGATGTCTTGGCAGAAGCCACATCAAACATATGCAATGATACTTTTGCATTTTCCTCTCCTGCTTTTGGGTATTTAAATTCATATTGGAACGGATACAGATTTTGTCCATATACATCCATTGCATAAAGAGGAACGTTGGTTTCATCAAAACGAAGAAAAGCAATTTTGGTACCGTTGCTATTCCACTCAAATGCGCGTACAAAAGCAAATTCTTCTTCATATACCCAATCCGTTACTCCATTGATTATGCTCCCTTTTTTACCGTCTGTGGTGATTTGTTTTGCGCTTTTGGAAGCAATATCAAAAACAAAAAGATTATTTTCCAATACATACGCCACTTTTGAACCGTCTGGAGACAACAAAGGTTCCTGAATCTTAGCATCAGAAACCTTTATAATATTTTTGGTGGCAACATCATATACGTAATAGATTCCCAACCGTGAATGTCTAAAAATGGGTTCAATCTCTGTTGCCAGAACTATCTTGGATTCGTCCTCACTAAATGCATAAGAGCTAAAGAAAGGCACCTCATCTGATGAAGCAACAATGGTTTCTACTTTTTCCAAGGTTTCATAATTGTATTTATCCAAACTACTGGACCTAGGAGAGCGGTTAAAATTTAGAATGGTATACTGTTTTCCATTTTTCATGGACCGGAGCACATCCATGTACTCGGTTCTAAATTCACCTCCCCAAATTTCTTCTAAGGTTATTTTTTTCTTTTGGGCTATCGAGAAGGTTAAAAATCCGAAAACGAGCAGGGATAGGAGAAATGATTTCCTCATTGAAGTTAAAAATTGATTAAAAACTATCAAGTTTACTAATATTTATTCAAAATCTAAACTTTAGTGTTACAATTGTAACAAGAATTAGACCAGAACACTGTCGTAAAAAACCCAAAAGTTGCATTATCCTTATATTTGAACCCTTTAACCAAGTACTATGAACACTCCTGTTGAAGGATTTTCCAAACTTTCCAAAAGTGAAAAAATCGATTGGATAGCAGCTAATTACACCAAGAACCCAAAACAATCAAAACAGTTGTTAGAGCGGTATTGGAATACGGATTCCACAGTTCAAAAACTACATGATGAGTTTATAGAAAATACTATTTCCAATTATTACCTGCCTTTTGCAATCGCTCCCAATTTTTTAATTAATGATAGGTTATATGCTATTCCTATGGCCATTGAAGAAAGTTCTGTGGTAGCCGCAGCAAGTAAAGCTGCCAAGTTTTGGTTAAACCGAGGAGGTTTTAAAACGGAAATTTTAGGAACTGAAAAAGTAGGGCAGGTTCATTTTATATTTAAGGGGGAAACTGAAAGACTACAACAGTTTTTTAATGAGATAAAACCCGAACTCCATAGCAATACTGCATCCATTACCAAAAGCATGGAAAAACGCGGTGGTGGAATCAGTAATATCCAACTTAGAGATCTAAGTGATAAAATTGAAGGGTATTATCAGTTGCACTGCACTTTTGAGACGTTGGATGCTATGGGTGCCAACTTTATAAATTCTTGTCTGGAGCAATTTGCCAAAACCTTGAAAGAAAAGGCAAGTTCCTACTCAGGTTTTACAGAAAAAGAGAAAGCTATTGAGATTGTGATGGGCATCTTATCCAATTATGTGCCCAATTGTTTGGTTCGGGCAGAAGTTAGCTGCCCAATTTCAGCATTGAATGGAGACAATATTCCTCAAA
The DNA here is from genome assembly GCF_947499585.1 of uncultured Allomuricauda sp. GTDB lineage: Bacteria > Bacteroidota > Bacteroidia > Flavobacteriales > Flavobacteriaceae > Flagellimonas. Next base: position 188,230 of record NZ_CANMOO010000002.1, read on the forward strand.
AAGAATTTGCTCAAAAAATGGTGCAAGCAGTCGCTATAGCAAAGGTTGAACCCTATAGAGCCGTGACGCACAATAAAGGCATTATGAACGGCATTGATGCTGTTGTATTGGCCACAGGAAATGACTTTAGGGCCATTGAAGCAGGTGTTCATGCCTATGCTGCTAGAGAGGGGAGTTATTCGAGCTTAACACATGCTAGCATTGAAGACGATACCTTTAGATTTTGGATTGAAATTCCATTGGCACTGGGAACCGTTGGTGGATTGACTTCTCTTCATCCTTTGGTAAAGCTGGCTTTAGAAATCCTTCAGAACCCTTCGGCCAAAGAATTAATGCAAATAGTTGCTGTTGCCGGATTGGCACAAAACTTTGCAGCTGTTCGTTCTCTGGTTACTACAGGAATTCAAAAAGGGCATATGAAAATGCATCTGTTGAACATGCTCAATCAAATGGGCGCCTCGGAAAGTGAAAAACTACAACTTGTGGATTACTTCAAGGACAATACGGTAACCAATGCTTCGGTCAAAGAGGCCTTGGAAAAGATTCAATCCAACTAATGCAGAAAGAATTTTATAGCAACGGTAAACTGTTACTCTCTGGAGAATATGCAATTTTGGATGGTGCTCTTGGATTGGCCGTGCCCACCAAGTATGGGCAATCGTTAAAGGTGACTCCGACCTCATCTGTGAGACTGTTAGAATGGACAAGTTTGGATGAAAAAGACAATGAATGGTTTAGAGGAAGTTTTAACCTGGAAGCCTTAACACTAATCTCTTCTACCGATGATGTCATTTCAAATACATTAATCACTTTATTGTCTGAAGCAAAAGCTCAAAATCCCGAATTTTTGAAAAATATTGACGGGCTTAAAGTTGAGACCTATTTAAGCTTTCCTAGATTATGGGGGTTGGGTAGTTCTTCCACACTTATAAACAACATAGCCCAATGGGCTCAAGTCGATGCTTATCGATTACTGAACAATGCCTTTGGAGGTAGTGGTTATGATATTGCCTGTGCGCAACACAATAGCCCTATTTTCTATCAACTAAAGAATAATATCCCCAAAGTTGAGGAAGTGCCTTTTAATCCTTCCTTTAAAAATTCTATTTACTTTGTCTATCTCAACCAAAAACAAAGTAGCAAGGCAGCTATTGCAACGTATCGCCAACAAAAGTTTGATACGGACAGCCTACTAGAAAATATTTCCGTAATCACCAAACAAATGGCAACTTCTTCTTCCCTTTCAGTGTTTGAATCCTTGATGTTGGAACACGAAGAAATCTTATCAAAAGTATTGGGTTTACAAACCATAAAGTCCAAACTTTTTCCAGACTATTCTGGAGCCGTAAAGAGTTTAGGGGCCTGGGGCGGAGATTTCATTATGGCCACTGGAGGTGAAAAGACTCCTAGTTATTTTAAGTCCAAAGGATTTGAAACCATTTTCTCTTTTTCTGAATTGGTTCTTTGAACTTAATTTATTTCAAAACTAGCTCTGCTTCATCAATCTATATCCTATAATAATCAAATCCATAAAATAGTAATTCTACAGTTTTACTATATTTCCATTAAATAAGCTTGCACTCCAATTATATTATCTTTTGGATAATTTTAATCAGAGGGAATAGCTGGTAAAACTAAGCAGAGAAATGAGCATTCTTAAGGATTTACCAAATCTTGTAAAGGCTGACATCATAACAGAAGAAACAGCCGACAACATTAAAAATTATTACGAAAACAAAGGCAGTTCATCTACCAACCGCCTTTTTGTTGTTTTTGGGATATTAGGAGCAATTTTAGTTGGACTCGGGATTATCCTGATTATAGCCCACAATTGGGACGAGCTTTCAAAAATGACGAAGACAGTTTTTGCTTTTTTACCTCTGGTAGTTGCTCAAATTATCTGCGGGTATGTTTTAATCAAAAAACAAGATAGTGTTGCCTGGAGAGAAAGTGGCACTACCCTTTTATTTTTTGGGGTTGGAGCCTGTATATCGTTGGTAAGTCAGATTTATAATATCTCTGGAGATTTAAGTTCCTTCTTACTGACATGGATGCTAATTTGTCTTCCAGCCATATATATAATGAGATCTTCTGTTACCTCTTTGCTCTTTATAATAGGTATAACCTACTATGCCTGCGAAACAAACTATTGGTCTTATCCCTCTTCTGAATCATATCTCTATTGGTTGTTGCTTTTGGGCATCTTACCATTTTATTATCTGCTGTACCGGAAAAAACCAAAAAGTAATTTTATGGTTTTTCATAATTGGGTGATTCCGCTATCAATTACCATTGTTCTTGGAATATTTGCCGATAAGGCGGAAGAGTTCATGTTTGTAGGCTATTTTAGTCTGTTTGGACTGTTTTATTTGATAGGGAATCTTGCCTTTTTTAATGAACAAAAAACAAGGAACAGTGGTTATAAGACAATAGGGTCTCTTGGATCTATTATACTACTCTTGATACTAAGTTTTGATGGTTTTTGGGAAGATTTGAGAAGGAAATACTTCTTACTTAATGAAATGCTTTTAAGTCCTGAATTTTTTGTTTCAGCCATAATTACAATACTAGCGGGCGTGCTTCTATATTTACACCAAAGAAACAAACCTTGGAATGATATTAAACCATTGGCCCCAATGTTTATTCTCTTTATTGTGGCATTTTTTATTGGACTATCTTTTCCATTTGCTGCAATCCTAATCAATTTTTATGTTTTTGCGCTAGGTATCTTGACCATTAGGGAAGGAGCTAAACAGAATCATTTAGGGGTGCTGAACTATGGACTCATCATAATTACAATTTTGGTCATTTGCAGGTTTTTTGATACAAATCTGAGCTTTGTTGTACGAGGAATTTTATTTGTATCCGTAGGTGTAGGGTTCTTTGCCACAAATTATTGGATGCTTAAAAAAAGAAAGACAAATGAACAGTAAAAAAGTATTGTTTCCTTTATTCATTCTTGTCGTCTTGGCACAACTATATGTGCCCGCTAAAATGATATGGGATAAAGAAGATGTATTGGATAGTGGAAAAGAATTCAAATTCAAAACTGCCCCTATTGACCCAAGCGATCCTTTTAGAGGAAAGTATATTGTATTAAGTTATGATGAGAATACTATAGAAATTCCCGATGAACATGATTGGATACGTGGAGAGGTCATCTATGTTTCCATGATAGAAGACAATGAAGGTTTCGCTAAAATAAAAGCAGTTTCAAAAGAAAAACTCGACCCTAATGAGGATTTTGTTAAAGCCGAAGTTGGTTTTATAACCTCCTTTGATACTACAAAATTGACAATTGATTATCCTTTTGACAGGTTTTATATGGAAGAATCCAAAGCATATGATGCGGAACTAACCTATAGAGAGTCTCAAAGAGACACTACTAAAATCACTTATGCCTTGGTCAATCTGAAAAATGGAGATGCTGTCCTTAAAGATGTTTTGATTGATGGTATTCCCATAAGAGCGCTGGTTAAAGCAAGACAAGAGGAAAACTAGAACCGTAGTAGCAATAAAAAAGCCTCCCATGGGAGGCTTTTTTATTTAATATTTTTATAGAGAGTCCTAATAGAAAGTAGACCGTTTATCCTCTATTTCGGCACCATCTTTTAACGCGTTGTATACTCCCGTGTTTACTCGGTTCGCAGCATTGGTCTTAATGGTGTTTGCATAAGTGCTAAAGTTATCAATTTTAGGAGCTTCTTCCTTCTTAATCACTTTTAACAAAAAGACACCTGTTTCACCTTCAACAAGTTTAGAAGTGGCATCTTGCGCTAAAGCAAAGGCAGTACCTACAACCAATGGTTCTCTACCTGCTCCAGGAATTGTTGGTGACTTCATGGTTAATGAAGAAGCATTGGAAACGGTTACATTGTTGTCTTTGGCAAAAGCATCCATCGCTTTTCCTTGGTTAGCACTAATGATTTGTGCAGCTTTTTGTTCTTTTCTGATTTTTGGCAAGGCTGTTGCAGAAGCATCTTCAGGAGTCATAAGCCCTTCTTTATACTTTTTTGTAAGCTGCACAACAGCATATCCATTATTGATATTAAACCTTTTGATGTCACCTACTTTGGTCTCATCATTAAATGCCCATTGTACAATACCTCGTTGTGCTGAAAGTCCAGGAAGACTCTCATCCATCTCTTTGACTTTATTAACTGGTCTAATGGTATAGTTATCTTCTTTTGCAATATCTCCAAAGTTTTCAGGTTCTGCATCTGTAGCGGACATTTCAAATTTAGTGGCATCCGTAAACAATGTATTGATTGTTTCTTCAGATGGTTCAATCTCCCTAGAGAGCGTAGCTACTTGAACAATATCTTGTTTATCATCAACCTTGATTATATGGAAACCAAATTGGGTTTCTACCAGACCTATAGCATCAACTTCATTAGCAAAACAAAAATCATTGAACTCATCTGCCATAACACCTTCTTGAAAATATCCTAGGTCTCCTCCCCTTGGTGCAGAGGGTCCATCTGAATTGTCTCTTGCCAATGTGGTGAATACGGCTCCTTCTTTTTTGGCCTCTGCTAAAATCTCTTTGGCTTTGGCTTCTGCCTCTTCTTTAGTTCTTGTGATACTTGGGTTAGCCCTTTCAGCTCCTTCATATGTAAAAAGTATATGACTTGCTTTTACGGTTCCGTTGGGTTTTCTATCCATCATTTTGGAAACTTTGAAGAAATCGCCATCACGGTATGGTCCATATATTTCACCTACGTTTAAAGCCAGCAATGTATCTGCTACAGTAGAAGGTAAATCTTTTTTAGCCTTAAATATGGTATCAAACTTGGCATCTGAATTTCTATCTAAGAAAGCCGCCATATCCTTGGTATTTCTAAAACCAGAAATAGTATCGGTAGCGTCATTTTCTTCAGAATATTCAACAGTATCGTTTAAAAGTGCCGTAACTGCATCTTTTATAGCATTTTCATCATCCGCAGAAGCTTTTTCTTCAAAATATACAAAACGAATATCTCTTGCCTTTTCTTGGTTAAAATCTTCTTTGTGTTCGTTTATGTATGCTTGTATCTCGCTTTTTGAAACTTGTATAGTGCTATCCGCTATTGAAGTATATGGAACACGAACATATTGGATATCTACCTTTTCATTGGCCATTTTATAATCGAAAGCACCTTCTGAAAGTGTAGCACCAACACCACCTTTTATTAGATTAAAATACAAACGTTCTTTGGCGGATTGAATTATGGTTTTCTCATCTTGTAACCAAGCATCATAACGTAATGGATCGTTTACTTTCCAATCTGCAATTGCGCTTTTAAAAACTTCAGCATTAAAGATTCCGTTCTCATCTTGAAAATCTGGAACTTGAGCGTATCCAGAAGTTTTTACAAATTCTATAATTTGATCACTCTCAACATCAATCCCTAAATCTTCAAACTGTTGTCCCAATATAGCTTTTCTAACTTCTTGGTCATACACTCTGTTTACCAATTGCGTAGAGGAAAGACTTGGGCCAAATCGTCTAGAAGCGTTTTCCACCTCTTTTCTAAAATCGTCAATGGATATATCATCACCATTTACCTCTGCCACAGCGGAGCCTACTTTTGTTCCCGCAAAATCATTGCTGGTAAAGACTCCTGATATTACAAATGCAAACAACGCCAAACCAATTATTAAAATCAGTACTGTTGTTCGTTTTCTAATATTCTCTAATATTGCCATTTTACTGCTTGTTTTCTATAATTTCAGTGGGCGAAAATACCATTTTCTTTTCAATTAGGAAAGTCAAAAAAAGAATGGAAGTTGTTAATCTTCAGCAAGAACATGCACAGTAACCAAGTCGATTTTGGTATTGGACACTTCTAGAATATGAAATAAAAAATTATCAACCTTTATCTCAGAGTCCTGTTCAGGAATTTCACCGGTCTCATTCATGATCAATCCACCCAGTGTTTCATACTCATCACTTTCTGCCAATTCCAGTTTGTAATTCTCATTAATATAATCTACTTCCAAACGTGCAGAAAACTTAAATACATTTTCGCTCAACTGCTCTTCATAAAGATCTGTGGTATCATGTTCATCCTCTATTTCCCCAAATAATTCTTCAACAATATCTTCAACAGTTATTATTCCAGAGGTCCCACCATATTCATCTAAAACCACCGCTATACTTTTATGCTTTTTGGTGAGCACATTAAGAATATCCTGAATTAACATGGTTTCTGGCACAAGCTCAACAGGCAACAGAATACTCTTGATTGTTTTGGGTTTTTTAAAGAGTTCATAGGAATGAACATACCCAATGATTTCATCTATGCTTTCCTTGTATACCAATATTTTGGAATACCCCGTTTCCGAAAACAGTTTAGCAAGGTTTTTAGGGGTTTCATCTATTTCAACCGCTGTAATTTCCGTTCTTGGCACCATTACTTCGCGCGCTTTTACTGCGGAAAATTCCAAAGCATTCTGGAATATTTGAATTTCTGAGTCTACCTCATCCTCCTCTTCTACGGTTTCCATTTGTTCAGTAATGTAATCTCCAAGTTCCAGTTTTGTAAATGCAAATTGAACCTCATCCCCTTTGGTTTTAAAGAAAACACGAAGAACAAAATCTGAAATCTTTATTACAAACCAAGAAATGAACGAGAACAGCACATAAAAAAAGTATGCCGGAATGGCGAATACCTTTAAGAGTGTGTTGGAATAGATTTGAAAAAGTACTTTGGGTAAAAACTCTGCGGTAACCAGGATAATTAAAGTGGAAATTATCGTTTGGGAAAGTAGACTGAAATCTGTAAGAAGGGAATTTAAAAAATCTGAAGATGTAGGAACCAGTTTTTTAAACCAATCCATTAGTACATCGCCCATGAAAAACCCATAAATAACCAATGCAATGTTGTTCCCAATAAGCATGGTTGCAATAAACTTGGAGGGTTTCTCGGTGAGCCAGGTCAGTATCTTTGCAAAAAAGCCTTCCTGTTTTTTTTCAATTTCAATATGAATCCTATTGGCAGAAATATAGGCTATTTCCATTCCTGAAAAGAATGCCGAAAATAGCAATGAGAGAATTATAATGATTATAGAGGAGTCCAATAACACTATTGTTGATTATCCTTTTTTCGTCGTTCAAAACGTTGACGATACTTTCTTCTAAAAAGAAACATAGCAATAGAAACCACTGCAAAAAATATAAAAATATAGGTCTCTTTTGGATCTACACTCCACAATGTCGCAATTTTATAGATTGAAATGACAGCTACAGCCAAGTACAAATACTCCGTATATTTTAAAAATTTTATCATATTACTCTTTTTCTTTTATGGTCATGAGACCATAGGTTTTGTGGGCATTGAAAAAACTAAAATCTCTATTAAAATCCATTCCCTCTCCGTCCATTACTGTACCATCTTCAGGGTTTGTGTATGTAAAGACCTCTTCTGTAAAAATCCAGTTATTGGCCCTATCGAAGAACAATTGTGGAGTTTCCAGCTTTTTCCCATCATGACTATCTATAACCACATTCCCCTTTAAGTCTATTAAATTGGTTTGGGAATAAACGATACCATAATCGGCCGTTATAACGCTCTTTTGGTTCTTATCATCAAAAAAGTCCACCTTAAGTCCTTTAGGAAAGGTACGAAACTTGAAATCTTGATTGTCAAAATCTTCTGTAATTGGGCTGGTAAGAATGGCTATTACCTTTGAGTCAGACAAATCTTCTGTGCTCATTTCTTTTTCCGTTTCCGTATAGGTAAGGGTGAAATTTTGGGCCACACCTTGAGGAAAAATGGGTCGGACTGCTTCTTCACCTACCCTTTCATAGTTATCCTTACAGCCCATAAAAAGGATTGCCACGGCAAAAACCGTGGCAAGACACTTTAAATTATTTTTTGAAGTCTGTTTCACTCTATAAATTAGGCACCTTAACGCTACCGCCTACCCAACATTTAAAAGTAACTGTTTTACCTGCCATAGCGGCGCTGAAAATCATTTCTTTCGTAGGAGCCTTTGCTGCGTAACTTGCAGCTGACTGGTTTGCACGTCCACTAAGAGACGGGTCAACTCTACCTGCTTTTCTAGCCATGTCTGCAGCCTTCCAGTATATTGCTCTTTTTTCAAACGCTGTAGTTCCACAAGCATTTGCGCTACCTGCATACAAATTGGCAATTAACAAATATGCTTTACCATTTGAAGAGTTAGCATCAATGGCCTTAAGCGCATAGCTTCTTGCCTGTGATTTACTGCTTCTTCTAACCGTAGTGGCAATTTTATATAGGATATTGGATTTTCTATACGAATCTGCCTCCAATTCTACAGCCTTATTAAAGTCAGCAATTGCACCCTTGCTATCTCCAGACTTAGTCTTAAGAGTACCTAAGTATACATATACGTCTGCAGATGGATCTAATTCTGCCTGAAGCTCTACCATTGTGCTAAACAATGGGTCATCCGTACAATCTTTGGAGAACATTCTTCCAACGGCACGCTTTACCCATTTTACATCTCCCTTTTTAGCTTCGTAACTTTTTTGGTAAAGTGGAATTAAGTTTCCACAATCTGCAAGAGCACCTAATTTAGAATCTATACTCCCAGCAATCTTACCATAAGATTTTGAGTTTGTAGTAGCCGCCCTAAGTTGTCTTTTTTCTTTTGATGTTAATGTTCCCAAAGAATCTTTTGGAAGTAATTTGGTAACAATAGCAGTTAATTTTTTGTTTTCATCTTCAACCTTCTCCGTTACATCATCATAAACATCAAATACCTCTTGAAGGTCTTTTTTCCCCGCTCCATGCAAATCTACCAAACTTGAAAAGTAAAGGTAAAGTGCTTTGGGGTTTTTGAAGTTTTTCTTATCTCCTTGAAAAGCAGTTCCCAACATATCATACAATTGATCGTTAGAGGCCATTTTATTGTCATATGATAAAAGAGCTTTGTCAATTGCCACACCAGCTTTGCTGAATTTCTGAGGGAAAAATTTTAGGCTATTGTCATATAATGACATTAAATCTTGGATATAACCATCTTTATCCGCTCCAGAGGAATTCTTGATTTTATGCGACAGAATTTTTTCTCCATATGAGAAATTTGCCTTATTAATATCTGGGCAACTTTCGTAGACCATTTTCCAAGGCTCATATGCCGCATCGTAGTTTTTAACTTTTGCATGTTCCGCGTAAATAGACAGATTGGTCATGCATTCTGGATTTTGTGCTTGAGCCATACTTAATCCCATCGACATAAGGATCGCTATCATCGTTAAGTAGTGTTTCTTCTTCATCTTACTAATTTTAAAGTGGTTAATGTACAAATTTTCATGAAAAAATCATCTTAATGGAATTAATATCAATGGTTATTTATTGATATTTCAAAAAATTCCCCATTAATTTATTCTTCTTTTAACAAACCATTTATCGTTTAAAGATATGCCAACGTTGAATTTAAAATAATTTTCTTCGATAAGGTTTGCATCTGTCGTGCCTCTTTTTCCTGCCTCAAAACCTATATTAAGATTGGAGAAATTGTTGCCCAACGGTAACCCAAATCCAAAAGTTATGCCAAGATTGTTTATCTCCTTATTATTCACCTCAAGTCCTGTAACATCATAACGTAATCCTGCCCTATAGGTAATCCTTTTAAAGTAACTGGAAAGCGAGCGATAATCAGGTATGAAGAAACCTCCTAGAATCATACTGCTGGCATCATTATAGGTCACGTTTTCCAATCCTAAAAATTCGTTTTCGAAATCGCTGAATTTTTGAAAACTGTATTCTCCACCAATAAACCATTTCTTTTCTTCACCAAAACCTAATCCCAAAGTTGTTATGGTTGGTATCTTAAGTTCTGTGTTTCTAAGATTGTTAGCCTCCAAATCAACATTGATGACCTCAATTTCTTGTCCATTCACCAAAGAAAAAGAACCAAGGCGTTCTGTATTCTCTGAAGTTAGATTGACTTGGGTGTTCACCATAAGAGAAGTGTAAAAGGTATACTTATCTTTTATGGTTTTGGTGTAATTAGCCGCATAATTAAAATCGTATCCATTAATCCGGGATTCACGTCTATCCAACGTGCCAAATTGAACATTCTCAACGCTTTGTATCCTTTGATACTCCAGTTTTCCAAAATTAAAATTAACCGTAACTCCTAAACTCAGGTTCTTTATAGGTTCAAAACCAACGGAAAGGTAAGCCCTGTTTAGGCCACCTTCTCCTGCAAATACATTAGTTACTGTTTCTTGGTCTGAATTTGTGGTTTCATCAGTCAAGTTGTACCCAACAGATGAAAAAGGCATTAATCCAAAACCTACTCCAACATTTTTGGCCACAGGGAAACCGATTGCTAAATAGTCCAAGTTTGTTACACCAACCTTCTCCTCTTCTGTAAAACTTTTTAAATTAAACGCAGTATGTGAAATTCCTGCTGTATAAGTAGTTAGTTTTAATTTGGAATACGCAGCAGGGTTTGTAAGATTTATATGAATACTATCCGCATACATACCTAGCCCTCCCATCATCTGGTTTTCAACGGTACCATTATTTCTTAAATCTCCAATTCCAAAATATGAATATGGTGATATTGTACCGTTTTGCGCAAAAATGCCATAACTAGCTACGCAAAAAAAAGCAATCAAAAATTTCTTAATCATCTAGCGTTTGTTGTATTCTAGCAAGTAATTTAGCCCTTCCAAGAGAAATTTAGAATTCGCAAATATGGTATTTTTTAGTCGGTTGGCAAAAAAATGGAAGTCCCCGCCTGTTAAAATAACTGTTAAATCTTGAAAGCGAGAACGGTACTGACTAATTACCCCATCAATTTCTAATGAAACGCCGTTGACTACACCACTGTGCATACAGGTTTCGGTAGAATTCCCAATAAAATCTAAAATCTCATCAGGACGTAATAAAGGTAAGCCGGCAGTTTGATTGTGCATTGCTTTATATCTCATTTGAACTCCAGGAGATATGGCACCTCCAACATATTCACCTGAATCATTTACCATATCATAAGTTATGCAAGTACCCGCATCTATAACCAAGGTATTCCCTCTTGGGTTAAGATAAAATGCCGCGGTTGCCACTGCTATACGATCCATACCAAGAGTTTGAGGAGTAGCATAACTATTTTTAAAAGGAACTTTAGACTCACTGGTAAGTACGTGAACTCTGCAAAAAAGAGATACAATGTCCTGCTCTTTTCCCTGTAATGTACCAACTGAAGAAATTAACGAATGACCAATTTTTGGATATAGTTCAAAAAGTTCTTTGACCTTGGACAGAAATAATCCTGACTCCGAGTATTCATCAAACAAAATCTTATTGTTTTCAAAAACAGCGTACTTTATCAGCGTATTTCCAATGTCAATCACCAGGTTCATAGTACAAAGATGGAGAATTGAAAAAAAACCATTGCCTTTTTTTAAGTTTTTGTTTGTATATCCTAATTTTGAAATTATATTTGCACCCGCCTTTGCAAAAGGCTTTTGAAGGTACCTTAGCTCAGTTGGTAGAGCAACGGACTGAAAATCCGTGTGTCCCTGGTTCGATTCCTGGAGGTACCACAAAAAAACCGGCAAATTTGCCGGTTTTTTTGTTTTTTAAGATGTAGTAGTATTCTTAATAATTTCATAAATATAAAAATCGAATAGCTATATAGGCATAAAATATCAAACTAACTCTTATATTTAGCCAATCTAGATTAACTTTAAATAAAAATGACTGAAGACTTATTAGAAAAGGCAAAAGAGTTTGTAGGTAGAACTTTGAGTCATATGTCCACCAGCGACAGGGTAGCAGCTTCAAGAGAAGCTAAAAAGCTTATACTTTCTATTAATGAGATTTATAAAGAAACTCAAGACTCCAATCTCATGGATGTCATGAAATCTCTGACCGAGAAGAAGCGTAAAATTGAAAAACGTTTGAAAGGAACACCTTTAGTGTAATTTAAGTTTCCATTCTGTTATAACGAGAAGAGTCGGATTACGAATCTCTTTTGGATTTATAAAAAGTCCCTCCCACAATTAGCGCTGCAGATATAATCATTACGTTTTTAATAATGTATTGACCCTCTAGTGTGGGTAAAAGATAGTTTCCGTTTTGAAATGTAACTTCAGGTAAAAACACCAAAGGCATAAAAGTACCTACCATTTGAAAAAGTAATAGGGCAATGGCAATTTTTGTTGTTTTCCTAAAAAGAAACGTTATTCCAATAACAACTTCCCACCATCCTATTACCACAAGCCATGTATCCGGCTCTCCGAAAGGAAGCCAGGCTACTGTTGCCATTAAAAGTTCTGTAGCCGCAGATAAACCAAAAGGTTTTAAAATCCCGAACCAAAAAAAAATAACTGCGAACGAAATACGAACAGCCGGCATTCCCCACTTCCGCATTCTGCCCGCTATATTTTGATCAATATCTTTATATTCCATTAGTCTCTTAATCTAATACCAAAATTAGGCTTCAAAAACCTAATGCACTAACACCAAACAGTTTTATAGCACTTTGGTATGATGCCTTCTTAGGTTAGCGTTACTGGATTTTATTCACTTTATACCCGTTTTGCAATTCACATAGTAATTTTTACCAATTATATCTTTTTCCCAGCAACTGATGAAAATGTAAAACTTTGAGGCCTCTATTTCTTTAATTTCGGAGTATAAATCAAAAACCTCAACCAAGAACAAACATATTTCAAAATGAACACTATTGAAGAAAAAGTTGGCTATCTATTTTGGTTCCTTGTGATTACCTGCTCCGTTTGCACATTCATTAATTGCCTCTATCATTATATAAATTAAAAATGGTCGCCAATACTTTGGCGACCATTTTTTTAAGTGATCGTAAGTTATCCTTTAATTTCCAAAATCTGACGTATCATTTGGTTAGTAAATCCCCACTCGTTATCATACCAAGTCATTACTTTAAGTAAGTCGCCATCCACAACTCTCGTCATTGCAAGATCAACCGTTGAAGCATAAGGACTTTTTATAATATCTGAAGAGACAATAGGCTCATCGGTTGTATCCAAAACATTAGCATAACGTTCCGTTTTGGCCTCTTCCATTAGAATTTTATTCACTTCTTCAGCAGTAACCGATCGTTCTGTTACAAAAGTTAGATCCGAGATAGATCCTACAGGAACTGGTACACGTATTGCAACTCCATCGAATTTTCCAGCATATTCTGGCAGTGCCTTTGTGGTGGCAATAGCCGCACCTGTTGTAGTTGGAATTAGGTTTTGAGCCCCTGCTCTACCCATTCTAAAGTTTTTTTCTGAAGGAGCATCTACCGTTCCTTGCGAAGCTGTGTACGCATGAACAGTAGTCATAATTGCTTTTTTAATCCCTATTCTGCGCCCCAAGACCTCCACTACCGGACTTATATTATTGGTAGTACAACTGGCACATGAGAAAACACTAGTATTCCCATCTTTAGAGTTTACACCATGCACTACTGTTGGAGTATCAGCACTTTTTGTTGGTGCAGAGATTATAACTGTTTTTGCACCTGCCTTTAAATGACGTTCTGCATCTTCACCTGTTGTAAAAACACCAGTACTTTCAATTACCAAATCTACTTGGTGTTCCTTCCAAGGTAATTCCTCTGGGTTTCTGATAGAAGTGTATTGTATTTTTTGTCCATCAACCGTTAACGTATCTGCACCATGGGAAACTTCCTTTTCATACACTCCATAAACCGTATCATATTTTAATAAATATGTGGTGTTTTCTATTGAAACAATATCGTTTACCGCCACTACCTCTAATCCTGGGGTTTCAGTGATTACCTTTAAAGCAGCTCTACCAATACGGCCCATTCCATTTATTCCTATCTTCATTTTAATGTTCTTAAGTTATTACTTGTTTTATCGATTTTATTAGTCTGAAAACCGCTCTATACATTACAAATAGAGATCAATTGTAAAGAACACTAAATGCAATCAAATAGTTAAGGAGTTAAGTGTACTTACCAAGTAGATTGCATCTTGTTTATTTGAGCGTTTTCAATGACAGATTGATCATCTAGATTTTCAATAGTCAATTTATTATATGGTTCAGTTGGGAAGATTTGTTGGGTCATTACATAAAGTCCATTATCAATAAAAACTTCTATAGATGACCAATCCAATAAAATCTTTACTTCATAGGCTTCTTCACCAAGCGCTTGAGTATTCATATAATGCTTCTTATTGCCAAATTCAGGCTGAAAACTAGTCTTTCCCGAGTTCATTCTATCTAACATAAAAGCACTGTTCTTGGAATCCATAATAAGCTCTAAGGTCTCGTTTAAATCGTTGGAAAAAATCAGTTTAAAATCTTTGGAAGCTGTTGTAAAACTGAGTTGAGATTGATTTAAGCCATCAACATTCAAGGTTAGTGAGGTATCCGCCGGAACACTAATACCCTTGTCCAAAACTTCTGATGCCAATTTGTCCATTTGTTCTAAAGGGTAATTTGCTAGCAGATAATCATCCCCAACCTTTCTGAGCGATAATTTTCGAGGTACGGTCATAGCACTTCGCCACTTTTTGGTTGGAGTGTCCCTGGCATAATCCCAGTTGCTCATCCACCCAATAAAAATTCTTTCGCCATTGGGAGTATTGTTATACGTAACCCCCGCATAATTATCAGTTCCAAAATCTAGCCATTTGGCCTCTTTTTGATCCGAGATGAATTTTTTGCCATCAAATTCTCCAATAAAATATTGCGTACCACTTCCTCCATTTGGCGCTCCAGGATTAATACTTATAATCAACACCCATTTTTCTTCATTAGACCCTTCAACTTTTAAAGGAAATAAATCTGGACATTCCCAAACACCTCCGTGGGCACCTTGCCTCTTTCCAAAATCGCTTAGGTGTTTCCACTCTTTTAAATCATTGGATTTATAAAATTTCGCATGGTCGCCGGCCACTAAAGCTAAAATCCAGTTTTGTGACTCTTCATGCCAAAAAACCTTGGGGTCCCTAAAATCTTTGATTCCACTATTACCAATTACAGGATTGCCTTCATACTTTACCCAAGTCTCTCCATTATCTAAACTATAAGCAATACCCTGAGTTTGAAAATCTTTTTTACCTGCCTTTTCTCCCTCCATGGAATGATAGGTGAAAATTGCCACAAGTGGTGTTTCGCCATCTTTAGCAAATCCTGAAGTGTTTTTCTTGTCCACTACCGCGCTTCCAGAAAAAATAAGCCCATGCTCATCTGGATAAAGAGCAATGGGTTTATGTTCCCAATGCACCATATCTTTACTTACTGCATGCCCCCAATGCATAGGCCCCCAGACAATATCCTCTGGATAGTATTGATAAAAAAGGTGATACATTCCTTCATTGTATACTAAACCATTTGGGTCGTTCATCCACTTTTCTGGTGGTGAAAAGTGAAACTGTGGACGGTATTTTTCTGTGTACACTTTTAATTCTTTTTCTTGAGTCACTTCTTTTTCCTCTGTCTTGCTTTTACATGAAAGAAGAAGCAAAAACATAAATAAACATATAACTCTTTTTTGCATGGTATTCTAGTTGGGATTAGAAGATTAAGATAGCAATAATTATTTATCAAAATCCACAAAACACTATCTTTGACTTTTACTTCTTATTCATGAGATTCCCCTTAAATCTTTTATTTTTACTTCTTTCAATTTCCACCTCGTATGCACAAACATATATCTCTGGAATACTGGAAAAATTCAATAACAACACCATTGAATATGTTTCTACGGAAGAGTTAAGCAGTATGGAAAAAACTGTTTTATTGGATGCAAGAGAAAAGGAGGAATTTGAAGTTAGCCATTTGAAAAATGCTATTTGGATTGGGTATGAAAGCTTTGAAATAGTGGAGGTTTTGGAGTCAGTTCCAGATAAGGATACCCCATTGATCATATACTGTTCCATAGGAGTAAGATCCGAAGATATAGGTGAAAAACTAAAAGATGCAGGGTACACTAGTGTCAAGAACCTTTATGGCGGAATTTTTGAATGGAAAAACAATGGATATCCCGTCTATAATAAAGATAATATAGAAACTCAAAAAGTGCATGCTTTTAGTAAGTATTGGGGCATTCTATTGACCAACGCGGATAAAGTATATCAATCCAAAAAAGAGACTATTGAACAAAACGAACACTAACCTACTTTTAATCTTTACACGCAATCCAGAGCTTGGAAAATGCAAGACAAGATTGGCTGCAAAAGTGGGAGATAAAACAGCTTTGGAGATTTATGAATTTTTGCTTGCGTATACAGTCTCCTTTACCAAGGAGCTGGAAGCAGGAAAACAGGTGTTTTATTCTGAAGCTATTTGGGAAAATGACCTATGGGACAACCATATCTATCAAAAAAAGCTTCAAAATGGAGTTGATTTAGGTATTAGAATGCAGAATGCTTTTCTAGATGGCTTTAGCTCAGGCTTTGAGAAAATTATTGTTATTGGAAGCGATATGTACGACCTTTCCCAAGAGGATTTGGAAAGGGCATTTGCAAAACTGGAAGACCATGATTATGTAATAGGCCCCGCCGAAGATGGTGGCTATTATCTTTTGGGAATGTCCATCTTTAAAAAGGAACTGTTCAAAAACAAGGCATGGGGAACAGAAACCGTATTATCGCATACCTTAGAAGACTTAAAAACTGAAAATTACTTTTTGTTGGAAGCTAAAAATGACGTGGACATTTATGAGGACATCAAAGATATTGAAGCATTCCAACCCTATTTAAAACATATAGAGAATGACTAAAAAACAACTTGAAGAATCCGTTGAATATTTAAAAAAGAAGGGGTTTGAAGCTCCGGAAATCGGCATTGTCCTTGGCACTGGATTGGGGCAGTTGGTAGATGAAATTGAAAACTCGATTGAAGCACATTATAATCATATTCCATATTTTCCGCTGGCCACTGTAGAGTTTCATACCGGAAAATTAATTTATGGTACCATAGCCAACAAAAAGGTGGTGGTGATGCAAGGCCGATTTCATTTGTATGAAGGATATGATTTCTTAGATGTTACCTATCCCATTCGTGTAATGCACCAGCTTGGGATTAAAAAATTATTTGTTTCCAATGCAGCTGGAGCAATTAATCTCAATTATAAAAAAGGGGATATCATGTTGATAGAAGACCATATTAATCTTCAGGGAGGGTCACCTTTGGCATTTAAAAATGTTGCAGAATTTGGAGATCGTTTTGTGGATATGAGCGAACCCTACGATCTAGACATGCGGAATAAGATTAATGCTATTGCAGAGAAAGAGGGAATATCGCTCCAAAAGGGAGTTTATGCCTCTGTAGTAGGACCTCAACTGGAAACAAAAGCAGAATATCGTATGCTAAAAATATTGGGGGCAGATGCCGTTGGTATGAGTACCGTTCCCGAAGTTATTGTTGCAAATCATTTAAGACTGCCCATTGTGGCTGTTTCTGTTTTAACGGATGAGTGCGACCCAGATAATCTAAAACCAGTGAATATCCAAGAAATCATTGAAATAGCAGGCAATACAGAACCAAAAATGATACAATTGTTTAAAGAACTGATTAAGGTTATTTAAATAACATGTGTTATTGTCGCTAAGGTTGAATTCATTTTTTTATACAAAATTTGAAAGGTTAGGCCATTTTTTCTGACTTCTCTATGAGTGCTTTCAATTAGCCTCAAATTAAGTGACTCATGAATATCATTCTAAATCTAATTTTTGGACTACTGCTTGTATCATGCGGTGGCAGCGGAAGAGTTAATTCTGATGTAGATTCAAATCAAAAAAGAGTAGAAATTGCAGCAGTCAACGAATCTATTCCATTAGAGAATAATGAGTCTAAGCCCATCGAAATCGCAAAAGATACTTTTGAAATAGTTGAGGTACCAAAAAAAGCAATCACAGAGAAAAAAAATAAAATTGAAGAAGCAAAGCCAAAGGTTTTAGCATTTAACCATGATTCCTGGAACGAATTATTGAAAAAATATGTAGATGAAGATGGCAATGTGAATTATGCTGGATTTAAAAAAGACATTGGCAGTTTAGAGACATACTTGAAACTATTATCCCAGAATGCACCTTCATCTTCTTGGAGTAAAAATAAAAAATTGGCATTCTACATCAACCTATACAATGCGGCAACAGTTAAACTAATCGTTGATAACTATCCTGCCAAAAGCATAAAAGACATTCCCAATCGCTGGAAGAAAAATTGGATTTCCGTAAACGGAGACATCACTTCCTTGAATGATATTGAACATGAAGTATTACGCAAAATGGATGAACCAAGAATTCATTTTGCCATAAACTGTGCTTCCTACTCTTGTCCAAAATTGCTTAATGCAGCGTTCACTGAACAAAATATGGAAAGGTTACTTTCTAAAGCTACCATCGATTTTGTGAATGACAAAAAACGAAATCAGTTTGAAAATGGCACTGCAAAGCTTTCAAGAATATTTAAGTGGTATAAAAGTGATTTCACCAATAATACTTCATTGTTGGACTATATAAATACATACTTGGACAATCCTATAAGCAAAAATGCAAAAGTTGAATACCTGGACTATGATTGGAGCTTAAATGAAGCAAATTAAATCCAAAACGATCAGCATTCTCATCCCCGTACTCAACGAGGAAGCTTATCTGGGCAAATTACTGAAACATTTAAATTACAATAGCACCACAAAAAGTGTTTTGGAGGTGATTTGCATTGATGGTGGCAGTAGAGATAAAACCGTCGAAATTGCATTAGAACATGGTGCAGTGGTGATTCATTCTAAAAAAGGTCGTGCAAGACAAATGAACGCCGGCGCCAAACATGCTACGGGAGAAATTCTTTACTTTTTACATGCAGATACCTATCCGCCAAAAGACTTTGACAAACTTATTCTAGATGCCATTGAGCAAGGTCATCAATCTGGATGTTTTAGAATGCAGTTTGATACTAAAAATCCCATCCTACGTACTTTTGCTTGGCTATCAAGAATAAACCATACGTTGTGCAGAGGTGGCGATCAGTCACTTTTTATTAAAAGAAAGTTGTTTCATGAAACCGAGGGATTCAATGAGGACTATCTAATCTATGAAGACACGGAGTTTATTCAGAGGCTCTATAAGCAGACATCGTTTAAAATTCTTCCAGAACATGTAATTACCTCAGCCAGAAAATACCGGGAAATAGGATGGATAAAAGTGCAGTTCCATTTTGCAATGATTCACCTAAAAAGCTATTTTGGAGCTGGACCGGATGAACTTTTTCAATACTATTCAAAACACTTCTTGAATCCATAGAATGCTAGTTTTCTATTTCTAGGTCAGCATAATCCTTAAGAATACCGTTGGTAATCAAGCTTGCAAAAGACTTTTTATCAGAATGCACGGAAATTCCATCTTTTCCAACAGTTTTAGAACTGCCATCTATAGTTAATAAGCTTACAGCGGGTAAGGTATTTTTAGCCAAATAGAGGCTATTCTTGTCTTTAAAAATCATGTTGATATCCTTATAAGAACGGTTTGAAATGCTGTTTTCTTTAAAGACATTTTGGATGTTTTGAGCGAAACGTTGCCCTTTTTCACTTTTGTTATGATGGTAAACAGCTACGTCCATGTTCCCGTTCTTTATTAAACCATTTGCCCTGATGATTAGCAGTCTCTGGTATTTTCCGGTATTTTGCAAGTAGCGCTTATTAATGGTTTCAACATACCAACCCATTTTTTCCACTTCCGTCAAAGACTCACTATTGGCAAACTTTTCATCTTTATTTTCTATAATAAAAACCGTTGCGCCATGAACCATAAGATCTGCTGCCAAGCTCTTGGTAATATCACTTACAAATTTGTTTTCCTCCCTGGTCTGGTTTTCTGCTATTAAATAGTAGACAGCATCTTTAAGTGTCTTACTTTTATGTGACATAGTGGCAAGCTCGGTATCGAAAATAGGGTTTTCAGTTCCTTCAGCTATTTGTACCCTCACTCCAGTATTTTTAAAAGAGTCCATTGCCTTAGGAATTCTATATTCCCTGCCCACATGCAACATACTTCCATCTTTAATATCCTTGGTATTCAAAGTGATGAATGCTTCGTAGTACTTAACGGGGTCTAGCCCTTGTTTTCTAAGTATAGAAAAGATTCCGTCCCCTTTCTCTGCAGTAACAGTATAATAATTATCCTGTGCAAAAAGCATAAAAGACATACTTATCCAGAGCACAAATGCCAATAATAGTTTCATAGTTATGTGTTGTTGCAGGGATGCTTTGCAAATATGATAAAAATCGATGAAATGCAAAAATCATCGATGAAATACATTTAAAAAAATTAAAAATACTGGCCGATTCCGAAAACTATTCCTCTGGAAGCCTCGTTGGTAATGCCATGACCATAGTCTATCCTAAAAATTGCATTAAAAATCTTTTTGTGAATAAATCTGAGCCCAACTCCAGGGTAAATCCTTAAATTTTGATCGTCTCCAAAGTCGCTGAAATCTCCTCCAGGGTTTCTCCATGTACCTCCATCAATAAAAACATTGCTCTGAAGTACAAACCAATCTTTATCAATAAGTGTATGTCTGTATTCAGTGTTTAGAACGATAGCCCCAGTACCTCTATCAATCGTATTTCCAACTCCCCGGATATTTAAGTTATTGTCTACTGCAAATGGCGCAAATGGCGTATCCAAATTACTGGAAAGTCCTAAACGCAGTCTATTTGCCCAATTTCCTTTTTGGCCTACCCTAAAAAAATAAGTAAAATCATTAAAGCCAATCATAAATTCTGGCAGCTGCTCATTGGCACTATTGACATATTGAAGATTGAGGGCGCTCTTAAAACCAGATAAATATTGATAATAGTATGTAATAGCATCATAATTATAAATAAACTTGAACAAGTGCTTATTTACATTCAAAGCCTGCGGAACATCTGGATCTGTGCTTCCAAAAAGGTATCTATAGTCCTCAGTAAAAAAATTAACCCCAAACTCCAATCTATGCTTAAAGTTTATCTCATAAAGTCCAAGAACTTCAAAAGACTCATTGTTGTATTTATAATCTGCAGTGCCATTATCAAGAAAAACAGGTTCTTGGGTTGTTAAATCTTGATAGCTTAATGCCAATCCCAGTTTATTACTGAATAGGTACGGAGCTCTAAGATTGGCTCCAATAGAATTAAAAACATCCCTTTGGTAAAATCCCCCTAGCGTAATGTTGTTTCCAAAAACATTGAATTCCTGCAGCCCAATTCTAAATGCAAATTCATCGTTACTAGAAGTATATACGCTGGCAAAAGGAATTAGTGTAAAGTTTTCCTCTATACCATAAAAAACATTGTAATCACCTTCCGTATTTGCTGGAAAAACTTGAAAGTAAGCGTGAGATACAGAGGGTAATCGCTTTAACCTGTATATGTCTTCTTCAATAAGTGAAGAATCCAATTCCATTCCCGCTTTAAGCTTTGTGATTTTTTTTATAAAAGCTGTTTTGGTTCTTTTGTTTCCTTGAACTTTTACATCAACAACTTTACTTTGACTATATCCCTTGCCTGCTAATAGCATAAGAAAAAAAGCAAAGGCAATACGCATCATAGTCTATTATACAATAATTAGAATTTAGATTCTTGCAAGGTTGTATAGTGTTTACGAATTACCGATTCTGCAGGTTTATTCTGTGGCGTGAATCTATTGTCCTCTTCTCCTCCTGAAACGTCATGGTGAATAAACCATTTCCAGACAAAGCCTCCAGCAAACCAATCTTCCTTCCAAAATTCTTCAAAAATTGCTTGGGTCGCATCGGCTTGTGCTTCGAGATTTACATCCATTTTGTTCCTATCTACCAACCATGGTTTTTTGGCGGTGTAATCCATACTGCGATATCCAAACTCCGTAAAAAGGATTGGTTTTCCATTTCTTTCTGATAAATCCACCAATTTGGACTTCCAACGCTGCCATCCAGATTTCAATTCCTTCATTGTTGGGTAACGCTCCTCTGACAATGGAAAATACGCATCCACTCCTATATAATCCAACTTTTCCCAAAAAGGTGTTCTTGAATATTCGTCCCAATTAGCGGCATAGGTAAGTTTACCGCTATAAATATTTCTCACTTCATCAACCAAATCTTGCCAATACTCAGGTCTATTCTTTACAAATTCTTCCAATTCGGTTCCAATACAATAAATATCAGCTTTAGTTTCTTCAGCCAGATGCGCATAGGCCAAAATGAACTTGCTATAGGATTCTTCGAAAGTTTTCCAATCTTCTTCGGATTTCATTGTCATATCTCCCGTAAACTCCCCTCTCCATACCCAAATTTGAGGTTTCAGCATTATCTTGACCCCATTTTTATGCAGTAGTTCAATGTACTGTCGTGCCCCTCGTTTTGTTTCGCCAAACCATTGTCTGTCTGTATCAAAAATTATATTGGGCGAATTTAAAGTCCTAGCGAAACCAAAAGGCATTACCGCAGCATAATTGGCATTTACTTCTAGGACGGGATCTACATGAACCTGAGTAACCTCATCTCTGGAACCGACAAAGCTAACCCCGTTTATTTTTTCTATATTTTGACTATTGCATGAAAACTGAAGTAGACATAAGCAAAGGAGCCCTAATCTTTTCATAGTTAAAAAATTAAGACTCCTAAAATAATCTTTTAAGGCTTAGTCTTTAAAAAATAGCCCGTAATCCTATGTTAAATGTTTCTCCTAGACCCGTGTTGCTACCTCTCACAAAATTGGTGTATAGTCCTTCAATATTTAAAGCTTGGGTCAATTGATATTTAACACCACCTCCTAAAGCTGTGAAATCTTGTGCAAAATCGTTCCCTAAATCCAAACGCTGTGAATGTTGTGCCAAGGCCAAAACTGTAAACTTAGAGCTTGGAAAGTAACTAAGAAATACTCCTGGTGTCAGATTCAAACTGTTATTGGCAAAACTTTCTTCCTTGTCGCCAAAACTCAATTCTGTATTCAGTTCTGTAAACAGTTGCCATTTATCTCCAGGAAAGGTGTGATCATAGAAAAACCTATTCTGCCATATATATCCATTTTGATCCAGAAACACACCACCATTACCATTTACAGGCAAGAAATCTTCTGTTTCATTATCTACTAAAGGAATAAAGAATGAACTCTGGATTGAAAAATTACTTACTGAAGCGAATGGCACAAATTTTATTGAGGGAGCAAATGACGTAAGTCCAGAACGTGCTGTTCCCGTTTCACCATCAAATTTAAATACATCTAAAGCACTACGATCTGCCACTACGTTGGAACGAAATTCGAAAATAGCTCCAACATTCCATCTTTTGTTTGATCCAACCCCAGTATAAACTTCTAGAGTAGATGTAAAAAATGTTTGTCTAGGTTCCGTTCCATCAGAAAATGTACTCTCCGTTTGGGTGTAAAGGTTGTTGAACCATTTAAGGTCCCATTGTCCTTTTCCAATTAGCTTTGATGGGGTATATTGTTGAATATTACTTCTGCTTTGGTTATCAGTATCATCTTGTGAAAATCCTATAAAAGAACACATAAGAATTCCTGACAATAGTATATAGTTTTTAAAATTTTTCATGATTGTTCTTGTTTAAAATTTTTATTTGGTTTCGTTCAAAGTCCAGTCATAGGGATAGTATCCTACTTTGGTGTTGGAGTCTAATTTTTCTTTGCGGTATTGGTTAACAAAATCTACCAAGCTCTTTCCTTCTTGGGTAAAATCTTTATTGTACCATTCAAAAATTTGTGAGAGATTCACCTTT
The DNA here is from genome assembly GCF_947499585.1 of uncultured Allomuricauda sp. GTDB lineage: Bacteria > Bacteroidota > Bacteroidia > Flavobacteriales > Flavobacteriaceae > Flagellimonas. The sequence continues at coordinate 211,917 of NZ_CANMOO010000002.1, forward strand.
TTGTCCTTAAGCCTTACAAAATTTGAATTGTTTAAGGATAATTCTGTCTGCTTCTGTAATTGAGCATCCAAAATGTTGGGTAAATAAGCATTACCTATTATTGGTGGACAGCCTAGTCCGGCGCAGACAAGTACAAAATGAAATCTGGCTTCTTTAGGGAAATTTGCTCTCAGCAACTTATTTTCAATATCATTTAAGGTCGTGTTCTTTCCACCAATATCATACGTTATCTTATCAAAGAAACCCGCTTTATCCAAAGGTGATTTTATAGGGTAATTATCTACAATTCCTTTTATAACGGACAAATTGTATCCATTGATCCAAAATGCTTGATACGTATTTGCATCGCTTTTTGAAATTGAAATTGCCATAGCCAAATTTAAAAGCTCATTTAAGCTCTCTGGATTTGCTTTTATGTCTTTATAGGCAACTCTCCCATTTTTTACATAGGTTTTAAAAAAAGTATCTGTCTTAGTAAAGAACTCAGAAGTGTCTTGCGCAAACCCTATTTGAAAGGTAGTTGCAAGTAAAAAGGTGGTTAGTATTTTCTGTAATCTCATCTTTTCAATTTTTTTCGTTGATTAAACTGCAGCTTCTGTCGCATCCTTTTTTTTTAACATACAGCACTTTTAACATTTTATGATTTATTTAAGAATTTATAAATCAAATACTTAGGCGTTCGTATTTATGGAATAACCTTACGATAACCTTTAGAATTTAAATTCTTTCTAAATTAAGACCTCGTGTTAAGTTCCTATATTTAGGGACGACACATTAGCCACAACCAATACAATCTCATGGAGAACATTGTTATTATCGGAAATGGTATTGCAGGAGTTTCTGCAGCAAGACATATCCGAAAACTTTCAGATAAGAGAATCATTATTATTTCTGGGGAAACAGATTATTTCTTTTCAAGAACCGCCCTAATGTATGTGTACATGGGGCATATGAAGTTTGATCATATTCAACCTTATGAAAATTGGTTCTGGGAAAAGAATAGGATTGAATTGGTAAGAGGGTATGTGACCAAAGTTAATCCAGAGGAAAAACAATTACAAATTGATGGCTCCAGAGCTATCACCTATGATAAACTAATTATAGCAACTGGCTCCAAACCCAATAAATTTGGATGGCCTGGTCAAGATTTACATGGTGTCCAGGGACTCTATTCAAAACAAGATTTAGATCTTTTGGAAGTGAACGCACCTAATAAAGAGGCCTGCAGAAGAGCTGTTATCGTTGGTGGTGGTTTAATTGGTATTGAGTTGGCAGAAATGTTGCGAAGCAGGGATATACCCGTAACCTTTTTAGTTAGAGAAGATAGTTTTTGGAACGGGGTTCTTCCCAGTGGAGAATCAAAATTGATAAATGAACATATTTTAGATCACCATATTGATTTGCGTCTTGGAACAAATCTAAAGGAGATTGTAGCTGATGAAAACGGAAAAGTCAAGTCAGTTATTATAACTGAAACAGGAGAAGAACTTGCTTGTGATATGGTTGGGCTTACTGCAGGAGTTACCCCAAATATTGATTTTCTAAAAAATTCTGGAATTGAATTGGGTCGTGGTGTTAAGGTGAACCGATTTTTAGAGACCAATATCAAAGATATTTATGCCATTGGCGATTGTGCAGAACAGCATGAAGCCATTGGAAATAGAAGACCCATTGAAGCCGTATGGTATACTGGGAGAATGATGGGCGAAACAGTAGCTCAAACCATTTGTGGTAACCAAATTGAATACAACCCAGGTCATTGGTTCAACTCAGCAAAATTCTTGGATATTGAATACCAAACCTATGGTTGGGTCTTTTCAGAAAGGGGAATGAAAGAATATGAGGAGCACTTTCATTGGAGGCATGCCAAAGAGAAGGTATGCATTACAATAGCCTTCAATAAGGAAAATAATCAGTTTTTGGGAATCAACACTTTTGGTATTCGCATGAGGCATGAGGTTTTTGACAGGTGGTTAACCCAAGAAAAAGATGTTGATTATGTTATGGAACATCTTATTGATGCCAATTTTGATCCAGAGTTCTATAAAAATTACGAAACTGAGATTGTTTCCAAATACAATACTGATTTTGGAAAATCCATCAAAATGAAAAAGAAGAGTTTAAAAAGAATATTTGCAATTGGTTAATGGTTGTTGCCATCAATATAAATCTAAAACAACTTTTACCATTCAACTTTGAATAAGAAAATATGAGCACTTACGACAGAAGCATGGCCCTAACAGGTCAACCACCTAAAGAACTAAGCAGAAACCAAAAAATAGCGACCCTTATCGGCTTATCAGGTTTGGCAATTATTTTGTTGGCTGCTTTTAACGTTGATTTTCCAAACAAGGCGCTTTGGCTGAGTATTTCTTTAGCAGCCATTACTAGCGGAACCATTTGGTTTTCTTGGGATATGTATTCTAGAAAAGAACCAGGAATTAAGAATGATGGCGTTTGGTTCAAATCCATTTCAAGTAAAGGTTTTTGGGGATGGATTGCTGGTATTTCCTTAACCTCATTCTACATTATTCTTTATTTCTATCCAGAATACTTGGGTCTAGTTCAAAAAGGAGATAATACAGGGGTTATTGGTTTATTTGACCCATTGAGCAGAGCATTAAGTGGCAACCCGGCCAGCCAATGGTTTGTTTATGGAACACTTTATACCGTGGCAATACTTGCATTTGGTATAAAATTTATGTGGAAGTATCGTCATAACAGATACGAAAGAATACGCACCATGAGTGTGATGTTCTTTCAAACTGCCTTTGCTTTTATTATCCCAGAATTGATGGCAAGATTGAATGGAAGTTCAGTCTTAAATGGTGGTAGCCTACCCTATTATGACCTTAAAAATATGTGGCCTTTGAATTATTACAATTTTGAAGGATATCGTATTAAAGGTTTTTTAAGCTCAGGTGATATTGGTTTTGCTCTTTTGATTTTTGGCGTCCTTTCTATTTTTGTTATCAGTCCAATTCTAACATACAAATATGGAAAGCGCTGGTACTGTTCCTGGGTTTGTGGTTGTGGTGGTCTGGCCGAAACTGCTGGAGATTCTTTCCGTCAATTAAGTGATAAAACCGTAAAAGCTTGGAAGATTGAGCGCTGGGTAGTACATAGTGTTGTTGTTTTTGTAACCTTAATGACCACAGCGGTCATTTATTCATATTTGGGCAATGATACCAGTAAATATTGGTTGACCAAGAGTACTTTCTTAATAGGTGTAGGTGTTTTATTGACTTCTGTTTTTGCTTTGGTAATGATTTTTAAAAGAGACCAGTTTCAACAAGATGCAAAATATGGAGCCGCTGGTTATTTGGTCATTATTCTTGCTTTAATTGGTTTCCATTTTTTTAGTGGTGAAGGCCAAGTATTTTTGTTCAAATCAGAAACACTCCGTAAATCATATTCTTTTTTAATAGGAAGCATTTTCTCAGGTGTTATAGGCACAGGTTTCTACCCTATTTTCGGAAACCGTGTTTGGTGTCGTTTTGGTTGTCCAATGGCAGCTATTTTAGGTTTTCAACAACGGCTGTTTTCAAAATTCAGGATTACCACAAACGGAGGGCAATGTATCTCATGTGGTAACTGCTCCACGTATTGTGAAATGGGTATTGATGTTCGTGCATATGCCCAAAAAGGAGAGAACATTGTTCGCTCTAGCTGTGTAGGCTGCGGTATTTGTTCCGCTGTATGTCCAAGAGGTGTTCTAAAATTGGAGAACGGACCTCTGCAAGGTCGTATAGACAGCAACCAAGTATTGTTGGGCAATGACGTTGATTTAATGACATTGGTGAACAAAAAGTAAGATGTTAAGATTTCTTGTTATAGGTTTTCTACTCTTTTGCTTTACCCTCAATGATGCTTCAATAAAAGAGTATCGCCGCGAGTATTATAAAGATGGTCAATTAAAGGCCCAAGGTTGGAGAAAAGGAGATTCTAAAGTAGACTTCTGGAAGTATTATTTTTCTAATGGGCGCATCATGGAACAAGGTCATTATAACAATAACCTTCGCGTTGGATACTGGTATTTTTATACAAAAAATGGCACTTTAGAGATGGAAGGACATTATGCCAAAGGCAAAATGGTTAAATGGTGGTTGTTTTATGATGAAAAAGGAAAAGTAAACCACAAGTGTCAACTTCAAAAAGGAGTAAAAAACGGGTACTGCCTTAAATATAAAAATGAAAAATTGACTTCTGCACAAAAATATAACAACGGGAAAAAAGTTAAGGAGTGGTATGATTTCAGGAGTTTTAAGAAAGAGAACAATCTATCTGATTTAAAGTAAATGGCAGATATTAAAGTCATAATCCCAGCTGTAAATGAGGGAGATTCCATTGGCAAGGTAGTTTCAGAGTTGCCAAAATCAGTTTCAGAAATTATTGTGGTCAACAACGGATCTACAGACGATACTGTTAAAAATGCACGGAATGCAGGCGCTACGGTATTGACAGAAAACCAAAGAGGCTATGGTTTTGCCTGTCTAAAAGGAATGGATTACATCGACAAACAATCCAAAGCACCCGATATTATCGTATTTATCGACGGAGACTATTCTGACTATCCAGAAGAATTGGATAAAATAGTGGCCCCAATCTTAAATGAGAACATGGATTTTGTCATAGGTGCACGAAAAAAAGAACTACGCGAAGCGGGATCAATGACTTTTCCTCAAATCTTCGGCAACGAATTAGCGACTTTTTTAATGCGTTTGTTTTTTAGGGCAAAATTTACAGATTTAGGACCTTTTAGGGCCATTAAATACGATAAGCTCAAAGAATTGGAAATGCAGGACAAAACGTACGGCTGGACAGTAGAGATGCAGTTGAAAGCTTTACGCAAAAAACTAGCATATACCGAAGTACCAGTACGTTATAAAAGGAGAATAGGTGTCTCAAAAGTTTCAGGAACCGTAAAAGGTGCTATATTTGCAGGCATAAAAATTCTAGGGTGGATTTTTAAATACAGTATAAAATAATATGGGACTTACGATCACTTTTATTATCATCGCTATTTATAGTACAGCCTTAGTTTTAATTTTCTTCTATAGCTTGGCACAGCTAAATCTTTTGGTCAACTATTTAGGCAACAAAAGAAAAAACGAAGTAGCCCCAAAATTCAACCTGTTAGATCCAAAAGAAATTCCATTTGTCACCATACAACTTCCTATCTATAATGAGGAGTATGTTATGGAGCGTTTGTTGGAAAATATTTCCAAAATAGAATATCCAAAAAGTAAGTTGGAAATTCAAGTTTTGGATGATTCTACGGACGATACTGTGATTGAAACAGCCCAAAGAATAAAAGATCTCCAAAAAACCGGTCTGGATATAACACACATTCAGAGAGAAAACCGACAAGGCTTTAAAGCCGGTGCACTAAAAGAAGGTCTGGAAATTGCCAAAGGAGAGTTTGTTGCCATTTTTGATGCTGATTTTCTTCCAGAAAGCGATTGGTTAAAAAAGACAGTTCCTTATTTTAAGGATGAAGAGATAGGTGTTGTCCAAACCAGATGGGGACACATCAACAGAGATTATTCTACCCTAACAAGAATTCAAGCTTTTGCTTTGGATGCGCATTTTACCCTAGAACAAGTGGGAAGAAATTCTAAAGGGCATTTCATCAATTTTAACGGTACTGCCGGAATTTGGAGAAAAGAGTGCATTTTTGACGCAGGCAACTGGGAAGGAGACACCTTGACCGAAGATTTGGATTTAAGCTACCGTGCACAATTGAAAAATTGGAAATTTAAATATTTGGAAGATGTAGAGACACCAGCTGAACTTCCTGTAGTTATTAGTGCTGCACGTTCGCAACAGTTTCGTTGGAACAAAGGTGGTGCGGAAAACTTCAGAAAAACAGTTTGGAGTGTTATCACTTCCAAGAATATTCCATTCAAAACAAAGTTTCATGGCGTAATGCATTTGCTTAATAGCTCTATGTTCCTTTGTGTTTTTATAGTAGCTGTTTTAAGTATTCCCATGCTATACATCAAAAATAGTTATGGCCACTTGGGTTGGGTTTTTGAAGTTACCAGCTTCTTTATTGTAAGTACAATTATTCTGTTTATATGCTATTGGTTCACCTATAAAAGTATACAAGGCAGTGGTTTTGATAAATTTATAGATTACATAAAACTGTTTTTTACTTTTTTCTCCGTTGCATTGGGCTTCTCCTTGCATAATTCGGTTGCGGTATTAGAAGGTCATATGGGCAAGCGAAGTGAGTTTGTACGTACGCCTAAGTTTAACATCAACAACCTTACGGACAGCTGGAAAGGCAATAAGTATTTAACAAAGAAACTATCACCAAATATGATTTTGGAATTTGCACTCATGGTCTATTTCCTATTTGGTATGTACAGCGCGGTTCCTTTAAATGATTACGGACTTTTTCCTTTTCATCTAATGTTATTCTTAGGTTTTGGCTTTGTATTCTTTAAGTCACTAACTGCGAAAGTTTAATTCAGAATCTCTTCAAGAGTTTTAATACGTTCCTTTATATAATCTGTAGGGTAGAGTTTGTATGCTATATCATAATTTGCTTTTGAAACTTTATATTTCTTTAAGTCAAAATTAATGTCTCCCAATACAGTATAGGGAATTGGCACATTTGGATAGGCTTGCTTGTAATATTCAAATATTTCCTTTGCTTCGTTTACATTATCGCTCTCCAGAGCACCATATCCCCTATTGAATAAAATACGTTGCGGTACCCTTTGGTCATAATCAAAAGAGCTTCCCACACCTTCATAATACCCAATAGTTTTTGAAAAATCTTGTTGATTGTATTCTTCAGGTAACAGAAAAGGGTTGAAAACCATCTTTATTCCATCAAAATAAGCCTTCCAAGGAACGGTAACATGAGATTCATCTAGGTATTCTTTGTACGTAAACTTAGGAATATGGGCAGATTCAAATAGTTCTTTTAATCGCACTACACCTTCTCTTTCAGGCCCCACCTCATCTCCAATACCAACAAAAAATGGCTTCTTGGACTGAATCAATTTATCCATGAAATCTGGTGTAAAATCTTCTAAAATCTTAAAGTCATCCCATCGTATGGTAGGTGTTACAGCTATTATTGCATTAAAAACATCAATATCTTGAATTAAGGAATATGTTGCGAAAAGACCCCCTAGAGAATGCCCCATCAATGTTCTGTGATTGGATATTCTATAATTATCTTCCAAATTCTTAAACAATTCCTCTTTAATAAACCTATCAAACTTTTGGGAGCCTCCGCTTGCATGAATTTCCTCGGTATTGGTAGGCGTTAAATCTCTACCTCTATTGGTGTTCACTATGGCAGCAACTATAATTTTTGGGAAGCCATTTTGATACAACAGCTTTGTAGCCCTTAAAACCATATCAAAATGCCACTCTCCATCTGTAAGCAGCAATAAAGGATACTTGAAAGTCTCCCCATCATAATCATATGAATCTGGCAATCCTACCAGAACCTGTCTTTCCTCTCCAAGAATTTCTGAATTTATGATTACTGTTTTGGACTGAGCAAACACGTTAATGTTCCCCAATAGAACAATCATTGCTATTAGTTTTATATTTTGCATTGGAAATTTTGTTGTTAGCATGTACATCTGTCAATAATATGGCAATAGTATTTATTTGAATCTGTTAGAACCTGAATTATTTCTGAATTCAATAAAGGCGTATTCTATTTTCAATATTTCAATGTCTAAAAAAAAGTATCACTATAAAATAAAAGACTGGACATTTAATCCAATTACTTCTGAATTAACAAACGGAGGCGAAAAAGTTCATTTGCAAAATCAAGTTGCGAAAGTCTTGTTAGAACTTATCAAAGCCAATGGACAAACAATATCGAAAAAAGAACTTTTGGAGAAAGCCTGGCCAGGAACCATTGTAACTGAAAATTCATTAGATAAAACTGTATCAGAATTAAGAAAAGTATTTGGGGATTCGAGGGCAAACCCGCAATTTATAGAGACACTTCCAAGAAAAGGATATCGATTGATTGCTTCCCTGAAAAAAGTTGAAATCGAAAAGCAGACCATTCCAATCATAAAAAGAAGAAGCAACTTAAAATGGGGCATCTTGATATTAACTTTAGCTGTAACCGCCCTCATCTACATCTTCAAAAAAAACGCTGAGGCACAGAAGATTCTATCTCCAAATGGAAAAATCATTGCTTCAATAAAAAAAGATGGCGTAAACTATGCCTTGTTTACCGAAGATATTACAAATGGAAAAATACGCCTACTAGATTCCTTTTCAAAGCCAGAATCCATAGTGGTAAATTGGTCATCTGACAATAACAAAATAATTTATAACACAACGCAAGCTAAAAACGATTTCTATTCTTTAAATGTTTTCAATCTTCATACAAACAGGATCAGTTATATAAAGTTTCCCAAAAAAGAAGGCATGATGATCTCGAACCTCAAGCCCCGAGATTCTTTATCTAAACTTTTAGAGCATAAAAAATTATCACAACACAATAGCACCGTTCATTACATAGCGTACGAAAACAATGATACCATCAAAGTACTTTTTAATGACAAAAAAATAAATGATTTTAAATGGTGATTTCATTTCACCAAATGTCGTTATCAATGGCAGGCCCCATTCAGAATTGTTAGATTTATACGACCCTGATTAGAAACATCAAATTGAAAAATACCTAAATAAAACTATAGTTCTGTATGGAAGAAAAACCAAGACTTTCAAGACTTACGGCTATTCTGACCCAATTACAATCCTCAAGGATTGTAACAGCAAAAATGCTTGCAGATAAACATAAGGTTAGCATTAGAACCATTTATAGGGACATTCGTACTTTGGAAAAATCCGGAGTTCCCATAGTTACAGAAGAAGGCAAGGGGTATACCATGATGGAAGGCTATAAATTGCCCCCAGTAATGTTTACGGAAAATGAAGCAAATGCACTTATCACAGCTGAACAATTGGTTCTTAAAAACAAGGACACCTCTTTTGTTCAAAACTATAGCGAGGCCATTCTAAAAATTAAAGCACTCCTAAAAGGTTCTCAAAAAGAAAAAGTCAGTTTACTAACAGAGCGCATCTATTTTAGCAATAACTATTCTAACCAAAAGACCAGTAATTATTTAATGCGCATTCAGTCGGCAATCACCAATTTTGAGGTTTTGAATATTGAATATATATCCATTGACAAAAGACACTCCAATAGAACTATTGAGCCTTTTGCATTGTATAGTACCCAAGAAAACTGGTTGCTAATTGCATACTGCAGGCTCAGGAAAGCTTTTAGGGTTTTTAGGATAGACCATATTCAAAAAATAACCGCTACATCAGAACATTTTGAATCACATAATATGACCTTGGAAGAATATTATAAATCATATGATAAGTATTACCAAGGTGCCAATCACCCTGACGGGAAATAATGGTGTGTACTCCTTAAACTAAAATATTCGCCGGCATAGGAGTACGAATTTTATGATGACACTTATCGGTGAGTATATGAAAAGTAGGCGATTATGAAGCACTAATCTTTCGATTAAGTACAAGGTTCAATAAGAGCCAAAAGCTTTGAGCTCACTGCTATTTTGCCTATTTTTTATATATATTGTTATGCATAGTTATTTCTTATAATTATAAATAAACTTTTTCAAGCATGAGATAAAACTGGAAACATCCAGTGTTTATTTATAAAAAATTCAAGCTTATTTTTTAGCATGAAAAGCGTGTCTGTTCCCTTTAATAAATGTTTTTCAAACCCCTCATCATTCAAAGGTGTAAACCCCAAAATTACCCGAAGAATTCTTTTATCAGATATGCTTTGAATCACGTTATCGATATTCACTGGACTAATTGAGAATATATCATCGAGATACACAGTGTCATTTTCAAAGTCTGCGATGGCAATTGCATCAAGTTCTTCTATATAATAAATGCTATTTTTCTTAAACCAGTTGCAATAAAACATAATCAGAGAAACGTTGTTTCTCATAGATATCTTTGCTATCGGATTAGAATCTTTAATTCTTCCCACTAAAAAAGTGACATCAGCCGGGTCTTCCATGTTCAGTTTTTTCCAGGCTGATGAAGCGCTGTGTTTATCTACGATTTTCGAGTGTTGATATTCCTCTACAACCTTGAATTTGAACTTCGGATAAAAATCAAGCACACTGTCATTTGCGAAGAGATAAACAAAATCAGTCCTATCTTTCCATTCATGCAATATCCTTTCCATCAAGTACTTGCTAAGTCCTCTATTCCTGTATTTTTGGTCAGTCATTACTGTACCAATTTGAATTCCCGACTTTCTCTCACCTTCAATATCAAATTCAATCTTGTTAATTGAAACATTTGATACAACCTTGTCATTATGTAGCAGCGAATAGGGAATATAATAGTCACCCCAGAAACCATCATGGTACCAATTTTCTAAACAGAAGCCAAAGACGGCTTCTGTTAAACTATTGAAACTTGCTCTTATTTTTTGATCATGTTTAAAATCTCTAGCAAATCCATAAGTAATATTATTGTGTCTTATAAACTCCATCAATTTTTAATCCATTATTCTAGACCTTGCTCTAATTATGCATAACTAAAAGGATATGAATCCGTTTTAATGATTTATATCCAACGATAAGTGAAGTTCGCGAATTTTTTATTAAAAATCCAGGTTAAATTAATAGATCCAATAGATAAATTGACCAATTTTTAACACCCCTGACATACCCTTGTCATAACCTGCTAATATTTTTGTGCAAATCTTAAATTTATCATGATGACTATCACAAAAAGAGATGCATTGACCATTGTTGGTCTTTCCGCCAGAACATCTAACAACAAAGGAAAAGCTGAAAAAGACATTCCACAACTTTGGAAAAGATTTATGTCGGAAAATACATTGAACCGAATTCCAAGTAAAACCGATGAAACTGTTTATGCCATTTATACGGATTACGAAGGAGATCATACAAAACCTTACACCATAGTTATTGGTTGTAGTGTATCCAATCTGGATGATATTCCCGAAGACATGACCGTGAAAATGGTTCCAGAGGCCAACTATACACAATTTATTGCCAAGGGAGACCTAACCAAAGATGCGGTAATCAATACCTGGATGGATATCTGGAATACAGATTTGAAAAGAACGTACACCACAGATATTGAAATCTATGGCGAGAAAGCACTAGATCCTACCAACGGTGAGGCTGAAATACTCATAGCCACGGAGTAAAATCCACTAGGACTACCCGTTGTGCTTTAAAGCTTTATCCCACCTTTCAAATGCACAACGGGTTATTATACCATTGAAATGTTTAGAATCAAATATATTTTTATATTCTTTGCAGGCATAAGAGTTGTTCGTTTACCATGCCACATCAAATCACAAAATTTTGGAAGCTTCATGCCTATTCTATCCTTATAGTTTTAGGCTGCACGTTGTTCTATGCTGTTTTTGCTTTTGATTTGGACCGCGAGGATTTTCCAAAACTATTAGGGTTATTTACGGCTCTCTTTTTCTTCCATTATAAACTCATTCAGTTTGAAAAATGGAACTTTAAGTTCTTATTGGTTACTGGAATTCTATTTCGATTGGTTTTTATCTTTGTAGAACCTAATCTCTCGCAGGATTTTTATCGCTTTATTTGGGATGGGGAATTGATCAAAAACAGAATCAATCCATACATACACTTGCCAAATCAACTTATTCTTCAGGAAAATTTACCTATTGCAAATGCACCTGAACTGTTTGCTGGCATGGGAGATTTAAGTGCAAAACACTATAGCAATTACCCCCCAATAAATCAACTTATATTTACCATTGCAGCTATGTTGGGAGGGGGAAGCATCCTCGGGTCCATAATAACAATGAGGCTTACCATCATTCTAGCGGATATCGGTATTCTTTATTTTGGAAGAAAGTTGCTTCAAAACCTAAATAAGTCCAATCACATGGCTTTTTGGTATTTTCTAAACCCACTGGTAGTTGTTGAACTAACAGGAAATCTGCATTTTGAAGGAGTCATGTTGTTTTTCTTTGTTTGGTCTTTATATTTAATTGCTATCAACAAATGGGTTTGGGGAGCTCCGGTTTATGCCCTGTCCATAATGGTAAAACTTGTGCCCATCCTATTTTTGCCTCTTTTTCTAAAATACTTTGGTTTTAAGAAAAGTGTCCTGTTTTATATTTTAGTGGGAGCTACATGCATTATTTTGCTACTTCCTTTTTACTCCCAAGTCTTCATCAACAACTACTCAGAAACAGTAGGGCTCTGGTTCTCCAACTTTGAGTTTAATGCCGGAATCTATAATGGAGTCAAGAAAGTTGCTGTCAATTATTTTGATGCCAAACCTTGGGAATTAATTAAAGTCTATGGTAAAGTCATTGCCATTTCAGTAATCATTGGAACGCTGCTAATTGCCTTTCTTAGAAAAAATCAGAATTACAATGTCCTAATTACCTCAATGCTCATTGTACTTTCCAGCTATTACTTTCTATCAAGCACAGTACATCCTTGGTATATAGTTTTTTTGCTGGTGCTAAGCATATTCACCAGATATCAGTTTGCCATGATTTGGTCTTTTACCGCAGTTTTAAGCTATTATGCATATTCAAATTCAGATTATATTGAAAATCTTTGGCTATTGGCCATTGAGTATATTCTGGTCTTTGGGTTTCTTATTTATGAATTAATAGGTAAAGGGGAAAAAAAGTTACATTTCTTTAAAAAATAACTCCTTTTCTATGCCAACTGGAATTAATTTGTACATTTAACCCATAATGAAAGGACAAAAAAACATATTATCTACTTTGAGCATCTTTGCTCCAGTACGTCCATTCTCTCCACGTCGCCGCCCGTAAGGGTGCACTATATTCCTGGAAATAGGTGAGTCCATTTCCGCAATACATCAGACAGCTTTCAATTATTTATTAGTTCAAAAACAAAGTAGCAATGGAAATTATAGTTGCTAACGAATCACATTTTAAATACGCTCAAATCATAAGTGATACCATTACCGAATCGGCAAAAGTTCGTGGTACCGGTATTGCCCAGCGTACGCCAGAATATATTATAAAACGCCTAGAGAACGCTAATGCGGTAATTGCATTGGACGGCGAAAAATTTGCCGGGTTCTGTTACATTGAAGTCTGGGGAAATAAAAATTTTGTTGCCAATTCTGGATTAATCGTACATCCTGATTACAGAAAACAGGGGCTGGCCAAAAAAATTAAAAAAGCAATTTTTGAGCTTTCCAAACAAAAGTTCCCAGATGCTAAAATCTTTGGAATAACGACTGGTTTGGCGGTAATGAAAATGAATTATGAACTAGGCTACAAACCTGTTACATTTTCTGAACTAACAGATGACCCAGAGTTTTGGAAAGGTTGCCAAACCTGTAAAAACTTTGACATTCTTACCAGAACCGAGCGAAACATGTGTCTATGCACCGGAATGCTGTACAACCCAAACACATCAAAAACTGAATCAAAAAGACTTAATGGCAAAGCGTTTCAAAGATTGAAACGAATTAAGGAAAATCTCTTTCTAAAAAAGAAAGCAAAATGAAAAAACTAGTTTTAGCCTATAGCGGAGGTTTAGATACCTCCTACTGCGCAAAATATTTATCAAAAGAAAAAGACTTTGAAGTACACGCAGTAAGTGTGAACACAGGGGGTTTTTCCAAAGCAGAAATAACAAGCATACAGCAAAAAGCGCTGGATTTAGGAGCTACATCCTATACTTCCATAGATGCAGTTTCCAATTTTTACGAAAAAGTGGTCAAGTACCTCATCTTTGGAAATGTACTTAAGAACAATACCTATCCCCTTTCCGTAAGTGCAGAACGTATTGTCCAAGCCATTGAAATTGTCAACCACGCTAAAAAAATTGGCGCTGACTATATTGCCCATGGCAGCACTGGAGCAGGAAATGACCAAGTAAGATTTGACATGATTTTTCAAATTATAGCTCCGGAAATTGAAATAATCACTCCCATCAGAGATAACAAATTATCTCGAGAAGCTGAAATTGATTATCTACAAAAAAATGGTGTGGACTATCCATGGGAAAAAGCAAAATACTCCATCAACCGAGGACTATGGGGTACCTCCGTTGGCGGCGATGAAACATTGACTTCACATTTACCATTACCCGGAACAGCATATCCAAGTCAATTGGAAAAAGAGTTTTCAAAAGAGCTCAAACTTAGCTTTGAAAAAGGGGAACTTATCGCTATTGATGGTGAAACTGGAACTCCTGTTGAGAATATTGAAAAGCTCTCAGAAATAGCTACAAAATATGCTATAGGAAGGGACATTCATGTAGGTGATACCATTATTGGAATTAAAGGAAGGGTAGGTTTTGAGGCTGCAGCGCCATTAATTATTATTAAAGCGCATCATTTGCTTGAAAAACACACCTTGAGCAAATGGCAACAATATCAAAAAGAACAATTAGGAAATTTCTATGGAATGCTATTGCATGAAGGAAATTATTTGGATGAAGTCATGAGAAATATTGAAGTATTTCTAGAAGACACTCAAAAAAATGTCTCTGGCGATGTTTTTGTAACACTGCATCCTTACCGATTTGAGCTGAATGGGATTTCCTCGAAAAATGATTTAATGAACGCTTCTTTTGGAAGCTATGGCGAAATGAACAAAGGTTGGACTGCCGATGATGCAAAAGGGTTTATCAAGATACTTTCCAATTCTGGGAAAATTGCGAACCATGTAAATCAAAGCAATGATTAAAGCAGGAATTATAGGTGGTTCTGGATATACTGGTGGAGAATTGATCAGACTTTTATTGAATCATTCAGAAACTGACATTGACTTTGTCTACAGTACCACACGAGCAGGAAAATTGGTTAGTTCTGCCCACCAAGATTTATTGGGATTGACAGACTTAGAGTTTACTGGAGAAGTAAACCTCAAAGTAGATGTCGTTTTTCTATGCCTAGGGCATGGCAATTCAACAAAGTTCTTGGAAGAAAACAATTTTGGGGCAAATACCAAAATCATTGATTTGAGCAATGATTTTAGACTCCATCAAGATAGCACCTTCAACAAAAAATCGTTTGTCTACGGACTTCCCGAATTGAACAAGGAAGAAATAAAAGTTTCTGATAATATTGCCAATCCTGGGTGTTTCGCCACTACTATTCAATTGGCATTATTACCATTGGCCAAAGCCGGTCTATTAAAAAATAAAGTGCATGTAAATGCTGTAACCGGTAGTACGGGTGCGGGGGTGGGTTTATCACCCACATCACACTTTAGCTGGCGAAATAACAATGTTTCATGGTATAAGCCCTTCACCCATCAACATTTAGGAGAAATTGGGGAGAGCTTGGATTCCTTCGGAAACCCAACTGGCAAACTGTTCTTTTTGCCCAATAGAGGAAATTTTACTAGAGGTATTTTAGCTACGGCCTATACTAAATTTGAGGGCTCATTGGATGAAGCGAAAAAACTGTTTAAAGATTTTTATTCCGATGCTGTTTTTACCCATATTTCTGAAGAACCCATCCATTTAAAACAAGTGGTGAACACCAACCAATGCCATATCCATTTACACAAACATGAAGACCAATTATTAATAACATCTGCCATAGACAACTTAATAAAAGGAGCTTCTGGACAAGCGGTTCAAAACATGAACTTAATGTTCGGTTTTGAAGAAAACATGGGGTTACAATTAAAAGCAGGGGTATTTTAAAAAGAAGAAAATGAAAATAGCAATAATAGGAGCAGGAAACTTAGGGTTGGCAATAGCAACAGGCGTTTTGCATAGTAATGGGGCCACCACCATGTACCTTACCAAAAGAAATACAACAGAAATCAAGGATTTTGAAAAGTACGGGAACGTCACCGTCACTTCTGATAACCAAGAAGCTGTAAAAAAATCAGATGTTCTAATTTTTGCAGTGCAACCTGGACATTTTGCGGCCATTTTAGAACAGGTCAAGGATTTATTAACAGAGAATCATGTGATCATAAGTACGATAACTGGTTTTAGTATTTCCAAAATTGAAGAAATCATAGGTTCAGACAGATATATTATCCGAAGCATGCCCAATACTGCAATTTCTGTAGGTAATTCAATGACCTGTCTTTGCACCAATGAACTTGGAAAAAAACGAATCGATTTGGCCAAGGCCATCTTCAATAGAATGGGACATACCTTAGAGATTCCAGAGGATCAGATGCAAGCGGCCACTGTAATCTGTGCCAGCGGCATTGCCTTTTGGATGCGTCTGATTCGCGCTACCACTCAAGGGGCAATTCAACTTGGTTTTGATGCTAAAGAGGCCCAAGAATTGGCAATGCACACATGTAATGGTGCCGCCAGTCTTTTAATAGAATCCGGAAGTCACCCTGAAGAAGAAATTGATAGGGTTACCACTCCAAAGGGCTGCACCATTGAAGGACTAAATGAAATGGAACACCAAGGGTTAAGTTCTTCTTTGATTAGGGGAATTGTAGCCTCATTTGAAAAAATTAGCCACATCAAAAAAGGGTAAAAAATATGAAACTATTTGATGTATATCCGCTTTATGATGTTATACCGGTATCCGCAAAAGGTATTGAGGTAGTGGATGACAAGGGTGAAAAATATCTCGATTTTTATGGAGGCCATGCGGTAATTTCAATAGGACATTCGCATCCCCATTATGTAAATCGACTTAAAGAACAATTAAGCAACATTGGGTTTTACAGCAATTCTGTTCAAAACCCTTTGCAACAAGAGCTTGCCGATAAATTAGGTGTGCTTTCCAAATGCGAGGATTATAACCTATTCATGTGCAACTCTGGAGCCGAGGCTAACGAAAATGCACTTAAAATGGCTTCCTTTCATACCGGAAAATCCAAAGTGATTGCGTTTAACAATAGTTTTCATGGGAGAACCTCAGCCGCAGTCGCCACAACGGACAATCCCAACATAAATGCGCCATTAAACAAACAGCAACAAGTAACTTTTCTTCCATTAAATGATTTTGAAGGATTTGAAACCGCAATTACTTCGGGCGACTATTGTGCAGTGATTTTGGAAGCTATTCAAGGAGTTGGTGGATTGGACGAACCAACAACAAAGTTTTATCAATTTATCACTGAAAAATGCAAGGAAAACAATGTTGTTTTAATTGCTGACGAAGTACAATCCGGTTTTGGACGAAGTGGTAAGTTCTTTGCATTTCAACATCATGATATTCAACCAGATATCATTACCATAGCCAAAGGCATGGGGAATGGTTTCCCTGTTGGTGGGGTTTTAATCCATGAAAACATTAAGGCACGTTATGGTCTTTTAGGGACCACTTTTGGTGGCAACCACTTGGCCTGCGTTGCTACATTGGCTGTTTTAGAAGTTTTGGAAAAAGAAGCTTTGATTGAAAACGCGGAGTCTTTAGAAATCTATTTCAAGGAAAAGGCAATGGAAATTCCACAGATAAAAAAAATAAAGGGGAGGGGGTTAATGTTGGGGCTTGAATTTGATTTTGAAGTCGCTGATTTACGAAAAAGTTTGATTTACAATCAGCGTGTTTTTACAGGTGGAGCAAAAAACAAACAACTACTCCGATTTTTACCAGCCTTGAATATTACCAAAACACATATTGATTTATTTTTTGAAGCCCTAAAAAAGGAATTGGCATGAAACACTATCTATCCATAAATGATATTGACTCTCTTCCCAGTTGGGTTGATGAAGCAATTACATTGAAAAAAAATCCTTACCAATTTCAACATTTAGGAAAGCAAAAAACAATCTGTTTACTATTTTTCAACAATAGTCTTAGAACACGCTTAAGCACACAAAAAGCGGCAATGTACTTGGGCATGGAAGTTATGGTCATGAATTTCGGAAGCGAAGGTTGGGCATTGGAATATGAGGATGGCACCATAATGAATCAGGGCACATCTGAACATACTAAAGAAGCTGCCCAAGTAGTTTCGCAGTTTTGTGATGTTGTTGCCATAAGGGCATTTGCTAAATTAGAAGACAAAACAAAAGATGAAGCTGAAGAAGTACTAACGGGTTTTGTAAAACATGCGTCCATTCCAATAGTGAATATGGAAAGTTCTGTTGCCCACCCTTTACAAGCCTTAGCAGATGCCATTACTCTAAGTGAACATAAAACCAAGTCAAAACCTAAAGTGGTTTTGTCATGGGCACCTCATCCAAAAGTTTTACCACATGCCGTAGCAAATTCGTTTGTGGAAATGATGAAAAAGCAAGATGCTGAATTTGTGATTACACATCCAAAAGGATATGAACTGAATCCGGAAATCACAAAAGGTTTCCAAATTGAATATGACCAAGAGACAGCATTAAAAAATGCTGATTTTGTTTACGTGAAAAATTGGAGCGGTTATATGAATTATGGAGAAGTGTTACATCAAGATACCAGTTGGATGATGACCCAAAAAAAACTGGATGCTGCCAAATTTATGCACTGTCTCCCCGTCCGAAGAAATGTGGTAGTCGAAGATGCGGTTTTGGATGGCCACCAAAGTTTAGTGGTTGAGCAAGCCAATAATAGGACATTTTCCGCCTTAATTGTACTAAAGAAAATTTTAGAAGTCCTTTAAACATGAAACGTATGAAGCTGAAAGACAAAGTATGTATCATTACCGGAGCAACTAGTGGCATGGGAAAGGCTATTGCAGAAACCCTGTATAGTGAGGGCGCAAAACTTATTCTTTCTGGGCGAAATTTGAAAAGAGGGCAAGCGCTAGCCAAAAAACTTGAAAAGTCCGTGTTTGTTCCTGGTGACGTTGGCAATGCCACTTACAATGAAGAACTTGTAAATGTAGCACTTGACAATTTTGGAAAACTGGACGCACTGTCATTGAATGCTGGGGTTTTAGGATTGGGTAATGTTGTTGACCTTCCCATTTCTTCTTGGCAAAACACTTTAGAAACCAATTTAAGTTCAATTTTTTATCTCTCAAAGTATGCTATCCCACATCTACAGGAGGGTACGGGAGGTACTATTTTGATTAATTCATCCATAGCGGCTTTTAAGAGTTTTCCCAATCATCCCGCCTATTGCGCATCAAAAGGCGCAACGCTCGCCTTAATGAAGCAGATGGCCGTTGAATATGCGCCCAAAATAAGAGTTAATGCAATATGCCCCGGACCTGTGGATACCCCTCTAATATGGGATTCTGCAAAAGCTTTTGACAAACCTGAAGAAGCTGTTGAAAATGCTAAAAACGCAACTTTGCTCAAAAGATTGGGCACTCCAGAAGACATTGCCAAACTAGCCCTTTTTATGCTTTCAGATGATTCTTCTTGGATTACTGGGAGTGCTATGACCATTGATGGTGGAATTCTAAACACATAAAATGAAACAAAAACTGTCAGTTGTAAAAATAGGAGGAAACATCATTGAAGATGTGCAAGGGCTTTCGCATTTGTTGGAATTGTTTTCCCAAATGGATGGACATAAAATATTGGTTCATGGCGGTGGTAAAAAAGCAACTGAAATTGGTAATAAATTAGGCGTTGAAGCCAAAATGACCAACGGCCGCAGAATTACGGATTCTCAAAGTTTAGATGTGGCAATCATGGTCTATGGCGGATTGGTAAACAAAAAAATTGTTGCCCAACTTCAAGCTTTGCATTGCAACACAATCGGAATGAGCGGTGCGGATGGAAATTCAATTATAGCGCATAAAAGACCCGTAAAAGAAATTGATTTTGGCCTTGTAGGGGATGTAGATTCCATAAACTCAAACAATATTGCTAGTTTATTGAAAGCAGAATTTACACCTGTGTTTTGTGCTTTGAGCCATGATGGCAAAGGGCAGTTGTTCAACACCAACGCAGATACCATAGCTGCTGAATTAGCCTCTGGTATGTCAAATGAATTTGAAACCACCTTGTATTATTGCTTTGAAAAGAAAGGTGTGCTTCAAAATATTGATGATGAAAACTCGGTAATTCAACACATAGATTCCAAAAAATATAAAGAGCTTATAGCCAAAGGAACAATAGCAGACGGAATGCTTCCAAAAATGCACAATTGCTTCCAAGCACTTCAAAATAATGTAAAACAAGTCTGTATCGGAGATAGCGAAATGCTTCAAGGAACAACCACAAATTTCACCACTTTGACCCTATGAACATCAATCAAGAAATATTGACCAAAAGAGCTATTGAGTTGCTTCAGCAATTGATCGCTACCCCTTCTTTTTCGGGAGAAGAGGATAAAACCGCAGATGCTATTGAGGAGTGGTTGACCAGCTTTGGTGTTAAAACCCAAAGGCAATTCAACAACGTGTATGCCTTCAACAAGCACTTTGATGAGAGTAAGCCTACGTTGCTCTTAAACTCACATCATGATACCGTAAAGCCTAACAGTGCCTATACCAAAGATCCTTTTAATCCGCATATTGAAGATGGAAAATTGTTTGGTTTAGGCAGTAATGATGCGGGAGGGTGCTTGGTGTCCCTTTTGGCCACTTTTGTTCATTTCTATGAACAGGAAAACTTGACCCATAACATTATCATGGCAGCAACTGCTGAAGAAGAAGATGCTGGCGAAAAGAGCTTAACGGCATTATTGCCTATTCTTCCCAAAATTGATGTTGCGGTCGTAGGCGAACCCACCTTAATGGATTTGGCCATAGCCGAAAAAGGTTTGGTGGTTTTTGACGCTGTGGTAGAAGGCACCCCATCTCACGCGGCACACACTAATGATGACAATTCAATTTACAACACGATTAAAGTATTGGATTGGTTTAAAGATTATTCGTTTGAAAAGGTGTCAGATGCTTTGGGTGAAGTAAAATTGACGGTGACACAAATCAAAGCAGGAAATCAACATAATGTGGTGCCCGCTCAGGTAGAATTGGTGGTAGATGTTCGAGTGAACGATTGTTATTCTAATCAGGAAATTGCAGAGATTTTACAGAGCGAAGCCCCTTGCAAAATGACACCTCGTTCATTGCGGTTAAACTCTTCAGCAATAAATCCTGAACATGATTTGGTACAAAGTGGTATTGCATTAGGAAGAAAAACCTATGGTTCCCCTACACTCTCAGATCAAGCGGCTTTAAGTTGCCAGTCCGTAAAATTAGGTCCAGGGGATAGCACAAGATCTCACTCTGCCAATGAATATATTTATGTACAAGAAATTGAAGAAGGAATAGATTTGTACATCAAAATTTTAAGAGGATTTCTAGTTAATTTATAGTTCAATGTCAGGAGAAACAAATCTAGCTGCACTTTTATCCAAAATGAAACCCTTTCTTCATGAAGAAAGTTATGTTTTTGTTAGTGTACCAGAGTCTTTTCAAATAGACTTAACCATTGTTCATGGTACTTTTAAAGAAAAAGAGGGAATGACCCTTATTTTAAAAAAAGAGAATGCGGACAATCTAGACCTCAATTATGATTATGTTGCCTCTTGTATTACACTAATGGTACATTCTTCCTTACAGTCCGTTGGACTTACAGCTGCAATTTCGAATGCTATGGCAGAAAACCAAATCAGTTGTAATGTAGTTGCCGCTTATTATCATGACCACATCTTTGTAGACCAACTAGATGCAAAGAGAGCCATGAACGTTTTACTAAAATTGACGCACACCACTAAATTGAAAAAATGAAACTCTGGGACAAAGGTTTTAGCACCGACAAAAAAATAGATCATTTTACAGTAGGCATTGATCGCGAATTGGATTTACTCTTGGCAAAGTATGACGTAATTGCCTCAAAAGCACATGCCAAAATGTTGGGCAAAGTAGGATTGATTACCAACGATGAGTCCAATGCCTTAGTAAAGGAATTGGATAAAATCGCAAACTGCATTGAAGATGGGCTATTCACCATTGAGGATGATTTTGAGGACATGCATTCCAAAATTGAGTTTTTGCTCACGGAAAAACTAGGCGATACCGGGAAGAAAATCCATATGGCAAGATCAAGAAATGACCAAGTGTTGGTAGCGATGCAGCTATACCTTAAAAATGAGTTGACCGAAATCAAAAACGAAGTCAAAACCTTGTTTGACCTGTTGCTTGATTTGGCTAAAAAACACCGGGCCGTTTTGCTGCCGGGCTACACGCATTTGCAGATTGCCATGCCTTCTTCCTTTGGACTTTGGTTTTCAGCTTATGCAGAAAGTTTGGTGGATGACCTACACTTTGTCAATGCAGCATATAAAATAGCGGACCAAAATCCTTTGGGTAGTGCCGCGGGCTATGGAAGTTCTTTTCCTATAGACCGAACGTTTACCACATCTGTAATGGGTTTTGAAACATTGAAGTTTAACGTAGTTGCAGCCCAAATGGGGCGTGGAAAAGTAGAAAAAGCTACAGCATTCGGAATCTCAAGTGTGGCCGCTACGCTGTCCAAATTGGCCATGGACATTTGTTTGTACATGAGCCAAAATTTTAATTTCATTTCTTTTCCGGATGAGTTGACTACGGGAAGCAGCATAATGCCGCATAAAAAGAATCCTGATGTTTTTGAATTGATTAGGGCCAAATGCAATAAGATTCAAGCTGTGCCCAATCAGTTGACCTTGATTACCAATAACCTGCCAAGCGGTTATCACCGGGATCTGCAATTGGTCAAGGAAATTATTGTTCCAGCTATTCAAGATATAAAAGCATGTTTAGAGTTGATGCATTTTAGTTTAAAGGAAATAAAAGTGAATACTGCCATCCTTGATGACCCCAAATACGATTACCTTTTTAGCGTAGACACTTTAAATGAGTTAGTCAATAGCGGGATGCCTTTTCGAGATGCTTACAAAAAAATGGGAGGCGAAATTGAAGCAGGAACCTTTAAACCCAAAAAAGATATCAAACATGTCCACGAAGGCAGCTTGGGGAATTTATGTTTGGATGAAATCAAAAAGAAAATGGAAAAGGTTCTGACCTAAAAAAATTCATCCGCTCTTTTCGCCAAGCTATAATGTAGCTCCATGAATTTTGCATAGCTTTTTAAGCTAAAATTACCGAACTTCACTTATCAGTTGCTAAAGAATCATTAAAACGATTTTTAGCTTATCGTTAGGCACAAGCTAAACAGAATTGAAACTATAGAATAAATTATACCTCATGAAAACAAAAATATTATCAATCGTATTAATCGTATTAAGTCTTGGAATTAAAGCTCAGGAAAAAGTACAAACTGAAATAGGTTTAAAAAACGATTTCATTTATAAAAATGGAAACATCGGAATTGGCTCAACAAATCCAACCGCAAATCTGGAAGTTTATAAGTGGAGTGGACTTGCGCATACAAGAATCTTTACCTATCAACATGCAGGAATGGCAAAACTTGAAATAGCTGGCGGAGCTGCAGGATTTGGTGCTATCTACTCTGGTTGGAATATTTATCATTCCCATAATCAAACCAATAAAGATTTATATTTTAGACACGGACAAACTGGAGAACCCAATGTCATTTTTGCAGACAATGGAAATGTTGCGATATATGGCAAATTAGAATCAAAAGAGGTAAAAGTTACCCTTACACCAACTGCTGATTTTGTGTTTGAAGATGCTTATAATTTACCAACTCTTGAATTCATCGAAAACCATATTAAAAAGAAAAAACATTTACCAGAAATTGCTTCTGCAAAAGAAATGGAAGAAAATGGTGTGAATATAGGTGAATTTCAAATTCAGCTACTCCAAAAAATAGAAGAACTAACCCTTTATACTATTCAACAAGAAAAAGAAATCAAATCTTTAAAAAGTATGAATTCAAAACTCATTGAATTACAACAAAGATTGGAAAAGTTAGAAAAAAAGTAAAGCCAGTGCCTAACAATGTATAACCGCAATTACGGCGGATTCGACTACGTCCGAATCCACTCGGAATTGCTACATTAGTGCTTAAACGAAAAATAGTAAATTAAAACCCGTAACTGAGGTTATACGATACCGATAAGTGCAACCATAGAATACACCTCTTTAAGATTCTAATTCTTCCTTAATAAAGACTGATCAATTGCTGTTGCTCCCTATACTCATCAAGTTGCTCTAAGTCGTCCAAATCTTCTAAAGAACTTTTCTTTTCCACCCAATGTCGCAGTTGATCTGTTCCATTAAGAATATCAATAGGCTCTAAGTGATGAATATATTCATAGGGCGGTTCCAACCATTTAAAATCAGTGCCCAAGTGATGAAAAAGCTCCCTTAGCATCAATTGTCCTATCCGCCAGGGTTGAAAAGTTGCCTTGTCCGTAGCATGAATTTGAAAACCACCGCAAACCACATCAACATATTTATGAAAAGTGGGAAGAAATAGGATAGGTCTTACAGCAAAGCCTTTCAATCCAGAATGCATCATCGTTTTTTCTAAATGATCTGCAAAAAGTGAAAAGGGTTTAATTTTCGGATGTCCCATAATTTCCAAAGGTTGGGTGGTACCACGGCCTTCACTTAAATAAGTCCCCTCAAATATTACCGTTGCAGGAAAAACGAGGCAACTCTCTGCCCTTGCTATATTTGGAGAGGGCAATGCCCACGGAAGTCGAGTATCTGCAAAATACATCTGCCTTTCCCAGGCTTTCATTTGTATCACCCTAACATTTGCTTTCTCATTGGCCCATAACCTTTGGTGCATTAATCCAAGTTCCCCAATGGTAAGTCCATGCCTTACGGGTATGGGGTGCCTCCCTATAAAAGAAGCAAATGCAGTATCCAATACATTCCCTTCAAGTGTTTCACCATTAATTGGATTGGGGCGATCTAAAATAATTACTTCAATGTCCTTGTTTGCACATTTTTCCAACAAAAGTGTCAATGTATAGATATACGTATACATACGGCAGCCCACATCTTGTAGGTCCACAAAAAAATGATCTATTCCTTCCAACATTGCATCTGTTGGCACACGGGTTTCAGAATACAAAGAATACACAGGAATGTTGAAATAGGGATGTACGGTATGATCCGTCTCAATCATGTTATCCTGTGCGTCGGTAGAGAAACCATGTTGAGGTCCGAAAATCTTTTTAAAACGATCTCCAAAGATGGATTTAAAGATAAAGGTAGCGTGGGTGCATTTACTATCTATTGAAGCATTATGGCACAATAAGGCGACATTACCTTTGAACTGTTGTTGCAGTAATGTGTCTTTGGCAAGGATTTCAAGCCCAACAGCGACTTTTTGCATTTCATGTATTTAGAGGTGAATACTTGGTACCTCTAAGTTACTTAATCATCCCTAAATTAATGACCTCTTGTTCTGTTAAAGGACGCCAATGACCGCGTGGCAGGTCTTTTTTTGTTAATCCAGCAAAAATAACGCGGTCCAATTTGGTTACGTTATAGCCTAAATGTTCAAAAATACGGCGGACAATACGATTGCGCCCACTATGGATTTCGATACCTATTTCTTTTTTGGGAGATCCTTGGATATAACTGATATCATCTACTTTCACCAAACCGTCTTCCAACTCCAAACCTTCCTCTATTTTACGTAAATCTGATAGCGCTAAGTTTTTATCTAGATGCGCATGGTAAATCTTGCGAACCCCATGTGTTGGGTGCGTCAATTTTTTGGTCATATCGCCATCGTTTGTAAAGAGTAATAGGCCCGTAGTATTTCTATCTAAACGACCAACTGGTAACAAACGTGAATTAGAAGCACTGGAAATGAGTTCCATTACCGTGCGTCTACCCTTTTCATCATTAGTCGTGGTGATAAAGTTTTTAGGCTTGTTAAGCAGTATGTATTCTTTCTTTTCCGGGTTCAGTTTTCGGCCATCAAAACGAACATCATCTGTCCGTTTTACTTTGTATCCCATTTCAGAAATCACCTTCCCGTTTACCGAGACATTGCCAGCGGCAATATAGGTATCTGCTTCCCTTCTGGAACATACGCCTGCATTTGCCACATACTTGTTCAACCGAATTTCATCCGGATTGGATGGTTTTTGTGGTGTTGTTTTCTTTCTGGGTGGTTTTCCTTTGGAAAATTGCTTTCTTTTATCGCTTCCTGCCGCTCTGTTGGAAGGTTTCCGCTCGCGGTTGTAGTCTGATTTCGCCATCAGTCATTAATTTTTTTGCAAAGGTAGTGCTTTTTGCCTCCTTAAGTCCACTTCGAAAGGCTCAGTGTGACAAGAGAAAAGGATTGGATTTTTATGATAAAATTTCCGAACTTCACTTATCAGCCGATATAGTTAATTGAAACTGACCATCTCTTAAACGTTGTGCGTCACTAAGAAAAAAACAAACTATTAATGGATTATCAAACATTTCAGCCTCATCCAGATTTAGAATCCCTAATTAGCTGTTATTGGACTTTAGAAGTTCCTGCTGATAATGATTCGCAAAAACAGCGGATTGTTCCTGATGGCTGTATTGAGATGGCTTTTATTCTTGGTGATGACATAAAGCGATATACTTTGGGAGATGAATTTATACTACAACCCCGTGCAATGGTACTTGGACAAACCATTGAACCATTTTATATCGAACCAACAGGGTATGTGAATACATTCGCAATCCGATTTTACCCCTATGGATTTGCCAATTTTGTAACGGAACCAATTAAAAACTTAGCTAATAAAGAAACACCATTAGCATCATTGTTTGAAGAAAAAACCGCCAAGGAACTAGAGCAAAAAATAATCCAAGCGAAAGACGCGAAACAACGAATAGAAATCATAGAAGGATTTCTCCTAGAAAGGTTAAACGACAAGTCGACTGTTGAGAATATTGTAAAAACAACCGTTAACGCCCTTTTATCTACAAACGGAAACGCACCGATAAAAGCGATTCTTAAAGATGACTTGTCCAAAAGAAGACAGCTTGAGAGAAAGTTTGAAAAACAAATTGGAGTTAGCCCAAAACAGTTAGGCAAAGTCATTCGACTACAAACCGCATTAAAAATGTTACTTAATAAAGAGGGGGAAAGCTTAACTAATATTGCTTACGAAAGTGAATATTATGACCAAGCACACTTTATTAAAGATTTTAAGGAGTTTACAGGGACGAACCCGAAGGAGTTTTTAGGAAATGAAAATATGACGCTTTCCGCTCTTTTCTACAAATAGATTGAGTGTCGCATTTTTACAATTTCAACCTTCAAGATTAATCTAATTTCGTATCATCAATTTAAACAGAAAAAATGAATAGAATTGTACTAAGCGCTACGGTAATACTTGCCTTCAACCTTATGGCTTGTAACAATCAAAATAAATCAAATCCGGAAATACAAAAAGTAGATTCTAGTCAAGAGCAAAAAACTAATGATATGAAAAGTTTTATTTCCCTTTTTGAAATTCCGGCAACGGATATTTCACGAGCAGTCAATTTTTATCAAACAATTTTGGGTATTAACATTGAGAAAATGGAAATGCCAGGAATGGAAATGGGAATATTTCCATACGAAGGACAAATGGTTACAGGAGTTATCATGAAAGGAGAAGGATACGAACCTTCAGCAAATGGTGTGGCCATATATCTTAATGGTGGAGATAATCTTCAACATATTCTTGATAAGGTCGAAAAAAATGGAGGAAAAATCATTGTCCCAAAAACCGCTCACGCAGATGAAAGTGGATTTTTTGCTTTGTTTTTAGATACGGAAGGAAATAAACTTGGTCTAAATTCCCCAAACTAAACGGAGGAAAAAGCGAACGCACAACAATGTATAAAAGCCTTCACCTTGAAAATCTTTCAGCAAGCTCAGGATGACAAAAAAATTAATCTTTAAAGTCTACCGTAGATTGTCTTTCTCTGTTTATATGTAATTTGGTTACATCTGGTCTTGAGTAGTGCCCAACAGGGTCGAAATTTTGTCTTTCTTCGTATACTCGATTAAAATCCAGTGTCTGGTAGATCAATCCTTCAGAACCTACAATTGGTTCAATAATCCATTCCCCATCGGGTCCCGCAATTGCAGAACCCCCATCAGCAAGAATATTTGGAGCTTTTTCCAAAATTTTGTCCAAATGTGGTGTGTCTTTTGGAAAATCTGACGCCTTCATTAATGAAGAAACCGAAATCACAAAACTCCTAGATTCTCGAGCTACGAACCTAGTAATGTCTTTGGTATTATGAAGTCCTCCCGGCCAAACAGCCACATGTAGATTTTCTCCTTGACCGTATAAGGCAGCACGCGGTAAAGGCATCCAATTCTCCCAACAGTTGAGGCCACCAACCGTGAATTGTTTTAATGGATGTACTTGTAGTCCATTACCATCTCCAGGGGCCCATGTAAGGCGTTCATCATAGGTAGGTTGTAATTTGCGATGTACAGATTTTATCTCCCCATTTTGATTTATATATACCAAAGAGCAATATAAGCTATGACCACCACGATCTTTGGCCCGCTCCATCATTCCTAAATATATTGCCATCTTATTTTCATGGGCCAATTTGCAAATTGCATCCAATTCGCCAGCTTCAATCTGAATGGAATTTCTAGTATAATGGGCGTGTAATTCTTTGTTGACCTTTAAGTCCCATGCTGCCCCTTCAGTATGAGCTAACCAAAAAGGGTATCCAGGCAAAAATGCCTCGCCAAAAACAATCAATTCGGCTTTCTCCTTGGCTGCCTCTTGTATTGTATTTTCAATTTTTTCTAAAGTTGCTTGTTTATTCAACCAAACTGGGGCAATTTGTGCCATTGCCACTTTTAATAGATTTTCCATTATAAAATCCGATTTAAAACCAAATCAACATCAATTAATAAAATACTAAAAACCCCTGCAACAATGATGAATTTTAAAATATTGTGCAACCAAACATAGTGCTTTTTACCCGTGGCTTTCCATAACAAAATGATAAAAAGTCCTAACAATGCAATACAGCCCAAAAAGTACACGTACATATAACCAACATCAAAAATATTGATCAATAAAAGTGAAGGAACCAGGGTTAAAACTATTAATAGACCAATAAGTACTTTTGAAACCTTGGCGCCATAGATTATTGGTATGGTTCTATAATTCTGGGCCATGTCTCCGGCCATATTTTCTAAATCTTTGATCATTTCTCGAGCCAAAATCAATAAAAATAGAAAAAGAGCATGCACAAAAATTACCGTCTCAAAATTTCCGTAATACACGAAAACAACAAAAAATGGCGTGATGGCCAATGAGGCCGATACCAGATTACCAATAAAAGGAACACGTTTTAGTTTGTGGGAATACAGCCAAATCCCAAAAATATAGGACGAAAAAAACATTACGGCCCTAAACGAAATATAACTTGCCGCTAAAACCGCCAGAAAATTAAGGATGAAGTAGGTCGTTAATTTAAACCGTTGACTTACCAGTCTATCCAGCATGGTTTTCGTTGGTTTATTGATCAAATCTTTTTCCGCATCGTAAAAATTATTAATAATATATCCGCTGGCAATTACCAAGGCGGAAGCCGTTACGATAAGAAAGAGATTGATATCCAAAACCATATCTCTTAGGGGTAAATTTGGAGATAAGATATAAATGGAAGCTAGATATTGAGCAAGTGTAATAACCAAAATGTTATACCCTCGAACAACAGAAAATAAACTCAATAGCTTAAACAGCAGGAGTTTATTTTTTCTATTAAGCATTTGATTGTTTTAGAAGTTGTAGACCACTTCCAAATTGTGTCCCTTAAGTGCTTTTTTGGCCCTATCAAAATCTTGTGTAAAGCCTAAAATATAACCACCACCACCTGAACCGCAAAGCTTTAAGTAGTAATCGTTGGTCTCTATACCTTGTTGCCAAAGCTGGTGGAACTTAGATGGAATCATGGGCTTGAAATTGTCAAAGACAACATGGGAAAGCTGCTTTAGATTCCCAAAAAGTGATTTCATGTTTCCGTTTAAAAAGTCCTCAACACAGGCATCTGTATGCTTGATGAATTGATTCTTAATCATACTACGAAATCCTTCTTGCTTCATTTTTTCCATGAAAATCTGTACCATAGGTGCAGTCTCTCCTGTAATCCCACTATCCAATAAAAAAACCGCTCCCTTACCTTCTTTATTTTGCGAAGGGATACTGGTAGATTCTATATTATCCTTAGAGTTAATAAGAATTGGTAAACTTAAGTAGCTATTCAATGGATCAAGTCCAGAAGATTTTCCATGAAAGAAAGACTCCATCTTTCCAAAAATCTCTTTTAACTTCAGTAATTTCTCTCTAGTTAAATTCTCAAGAACTGTAATCTTATCTGTAGCATATTTGTCGTAAATGGCTGCTACCAAAGCACCGCTGCTACCTATACCGTAACCTTGGGGGATAGAACTGTCAAAGTACATGCCGCTTGCGACATCATTTTCCAATGCTTCCAAATCAAAAGAAACCAAACCTTGTTCTTCTCTTTCCAGTTTTGAAAGATAGTTAACGTAAGCCTTCAAACTTTCGTTTGACTTTTCAGCTAAATCAGATGGATTTTCATCTGTCTTTAAGGCGCCTTTAAAAAAATTATAGGGAATGGAAAGACCTTTGGAATCTTTGATAATTCCATACTCTCCAAAAAGTAGAATTTTAGAATAAAATAGAGGTCCTTTCATTGATTATTACAAAAATACAAATCTGTTTTGTTTAATGCAGAACATTTTAAAGATAAACAATATTCGTTCTTCACTACCTATTCCTTACTTTAAAACGTCAATTGACTTTAATTAACGTTGTTTATCATTCTTAATTACTCTTCATGAGCAATTAATTTCCTTGCTCCACTTCCAATTCGATCGCAAATATAATGCCCATTCTCGCAATGCGCAACCAATTCATCCTGAATAAATTGGATTGCTTTTTCCTTTACAGATTCTGGATATAACACATGTACGTTAGCACCTGCGTCCAATGTAAAGCAAATGGGTACTTTGCTTTTTTCCCTAAAAGCCCAAATCTTATTGATGATTTCTAAAGTATCTGGTTTCATCAAAATAAAGTAAGGCATACTGGTCATCATCATAGCATGCAACGTTAAGGCCTCGCTTTCAACAATATTGATAAACTCTTCTAGATTGCCAGATTCAAAAACCTTTTTAAGCTTATCCAAATTCTCATGCGCCTGCGCAAAACGCCTTTCAGCATAAGGGTGGTTGTGCATTAAATTGTGACCAAGGGAGCTGCTAACTTGTTTTTGCCCCTTGTGTACCAACAAAATACTATCATGAAAGTTTTTGAAAATGGCGTTCACTTCAAATGGATAATTGATTCCATACAGATTAGAACTTTCAGAAATTCCCCCGTACTCGCCCCATTGAACTAAATCACCTTCTATACTTCTACAGGCACTTCCAGAACCTAAGCGAGCCAGAAAAGATGCTTTTTTCATGAAAAAAGCATCCGTAATATCTTTATTCATACTTTTTTCAATATCAACTAAACATAGTGCCAAAGCAGCCATTCCACTAGCAGAAGAAGCAATACCACTGCTATGCGGAAAAGAGTTTGAGGTTTCAATTTTAAAGTGATAGGCTTTTAAAAACGGCAGATAGGCTTCAATTCGTTCAAAAAAGGTTAGAATTTTGGGTT
Organism: uncultured Allomuricauda sp.; assembly: GCF_947499585.1. GTDB lineage: Bacteria > Bacteroidota > Bacteroidia > Flavobacteriales > Flavobacteriaceae > Flagellimonas. The sequence goes on from NZ_CANMOO010000002.1 coordinate 243,372, forward strand.
TAAAATCCTCTTTAGGCTTGCCTTCAAAAAACAAATCAAAAGACAATTGTGATATATTCTCCTTTTTAGTATAGGAAACAGATGTTGTTGTCGCACAAGCATCCAGCGTAAAACTGATTGAAGGGTTTGCCGGAATCTGATTTGCTTTTTTACCCCAATACTTGACCAAAGCAATATTACTAGGTGCTTTCCAAGTCACTTTTCCTTTTGCAGGCAAATTAGTGTATGGATTGGGTAGAAAGTCTTTTTCTGTCATTAGAAAAATATTTGGGCAAATATAAAAGATGCAAGGCGCTTGAAAGGATATGGGTACAAATAAATTCTTATTTTAGGGGGAATTGCGCCAATCATGAAAAAAAAGGTTGTTTACATCCTAATTGCCGTTACAGTTTGTCTTTTAATAGGTTTTCTATCCAGCTTTGCTACACAAAGCTCGGTAAATGATTGGTATCTTACTTTGAACAAACCAAATTTTAATCCACCCAATTGGGTTTTTGCACCGGTATGGACATCTTTATATATATTAATGGGTATCGCCGCAGGAATAGTTTGGTCTAAAGGTTTTCATCATATCTGGGTAAAAACCGCTCTTTATCACTTTGGTTTTCAACTTCTTTTTAATGCTCTTTGGAGTATTGTTTTCTTTGGATTTAAAAGTCCATCTTGGGCGCTTTTGGTGATTCTTCTTCTTTTAACTTTAATCATTTTAACCATAAAGTGGTTTAAAGTTGTAAGTAAAACAGCTGCCTTTTTGCTTATTCCTTATTTGCTTTGGGTTCTCTTTGCCTCTCTGCTTAATTATAAAATCTGGGAATTGAACTAATTTTTCAGATTCAAGAAACTCAATATTAAGAGTCTTTTGTCATTTCAATCAACCTTTGCATCGTCTTTAAATTGCGTGTTGTAGCCTGTACTTTTAGCTTTCTTTCTACAAGATTATTGTTGAGTTTAGCATTTCCATATCCGTTTTTGCAACATAAATAAACACATGCATTTGTTATACTAAAATCCTCATTAACAAAATTCACTTCATTGAATTCATCAACCAAACTCTGTACTGGAGGGTTTTTAAGTAACACAAAGTATAGTCTGTTTTCTTCCACTTCATCCGCAAACGGATTCGCTGTTAAAATCATTTCCAGTTGACTACTGATTTTCACCAATACAGGCACTTCAAAAGCAAAATCGTTTAAAATTGCATTATGAATTTTATCTTGAAGCATATCAGTTTCAATAATCTCGCTATCAAAAACAATATTCCCACTTTGAATATAGGTTTTTACATTTTGTAGTCCACTGTTTTCCAGAGTCTGCTTTAAATCGGCCATTTTAATTTTCTTTTGGCCGCTTACATTGATTCCTCTCAAGAGCGCTATGTATCTTTTCATAATTTATAATCTTGACGAATAAAACTACTCCGATTTATTTTAGTAAATTCAAACGCATTAAATTAATCTAAATGAATCAATATATCCTTGCCTTAGATCAAGGCACAACCAGTTCTAGAGCCGTAGTTTTTGATAAAAAGGGAACCATAATCTCTGTAGCACAAAAAGAGTTCACCCAGATTTTTCCAAAACCAGGATGGGTAGAGCATGACGCTAATGAAATTTGGGCAACCCAAGCCGGAATGGCGGCTGAGGCCGTAAGCATAAAAGGTATAAAAGGCGAGCAATTGGCTGCCATAGGAATTACAAATCAGCGTGAGACTGTTGTTGTTTGGGACAGAAATACCGGTGAACCTATTTACAATGCCATTGTTTGGCAAGATAAGCGAACCTCTGAATACTGTGATGAACTAAAAAGCCAAGGGAAATCTGAAATGATTCGTGAAAAAACTGGCTTGGTCATTGATTCCTACTTCTCTGGCACAAAGGTAAAATGGATTCTGGATAATGTAGAAGGAGCTAGAGAAAAAGCAGAAGCAGGTGATTTAGTGCTGGGAACTATTGATACATGGCTTATTTGGAAGATGACAGAAGGAAAGCTTCATATTACCGATGTTACAAACGCTTGTCGTTCTTTAATATTCAACATCAACACAATGGAGTGGGATGATGAACTTTTAGAGCTTTTAACCATTCCAAAAAGTATGCTGCCGGAAGTAAAACAATCCAGTGAAGTTTATGGCCATACAAGTCCAAACTTCTTTGCTGCCAAAATTCCTATAGCGGGTATTGCAGGAGATCAGCAAGCTGCATTATTTGGTCAAATGTGTACCAAGCAAGGTATGGTAAAAAACACCTATGGCACAGGTTGCTTTATGCTTATGAACATCGGTGATAAACCAATTGTTTCCAAAAACAATTTGCTCACTACTGTAGCGTGGAAAATAAACGGGAAGACCACCTATGCACTCGAAGGAAGTATTTTTATTGCTGGGGCCGTTGTGCAATGGCTACGTGATAGTTTAAAAATTATAAAAACTTCTTCTGAAGTAGAACAGCTGGCCAGTTCAGTTGGTAGTTCAGAAGGCGTTTATTTTGTTCCTGCATTTGCAGGATTAGGCGCTCCACATTGGAACCAATATGCTCAAGGGACCATTTTTGGATTGACAAGAGGAAGCACTGACGCCCATATTGCGAGAGCAGCCTTGGAATCCATTGCATACCAGACCATGGACATTTTAAAAGCCATGGAAGCAGATTCTGGAATTTCCATTAAAGAATTAAGAGTTGATGGAGGAGCGACCGTCAACAATATGCTTATGCAATTTCAGTCTGATGTCTTGAACACCGTAACGGTACGTCCTAAAATTGTGGAAACAACCGTTATGGGTGCTGCATATTTAGCTGGATTGGCAGTTGGTTATTGGGAAAGTCCAGAGGAAATTCAAGATATATGGCAAACAGATGTACACTTTAATCCATCCACTGAAAGGGAACCCATTGAAAAAGGCATTCAGGGGTGGTACAGAGCCATTAAAGCATTGGAATTTTGGACAGGAGAATCTTAAAATAGTTGAAACTAATAACCTTTAACCAAAACCTATCATGACTCCTTTTATTGCTGAGATTATTGGCACATTCCTTTTGATTCTATTGGGTTGTGGTGTAAACGCAAACGTTTCGCTACAAAAAACCTATGGAAGTGGCTCTGGTTGGATTGTGATTACAACGGGGTGGGCTTTTGCAGTATATACCGGTGTTGTAGTCGCTGGACCCCATAGCGGAGCTCATCTAAACCCTGCAGTCACTATTGGTTTGGCGTTGGCAGGAGAATTTTCAATTTATGATGTTCCCAACTATATTATAGCTCAATTTATTGGCGCTATGCTTGGAGCCTTCTTTGTTTGGTTAATGAACAAAGACCATTTTGATGCCACAGAGGATGGAAATAGCAAAAGAGGTGTTTTTTGCAACGCTCCTGCAATACCAAATACTTTTCTAAATCTTTTGACAGAAATTTTAGGAACTTTTGTGCTGGTGTTTTCAGTACTGTACTTTACTGATGCTGTTGCAACTAAGGACAATAGTATTATTGGTTTAGGTTCTTTGGGCGCTTTACCTGTTGCTCTTATTGTTTGGGGGATTGGTTTGTCTTTAGGGGGCACCACTGGCTATGCTATTAATCCCGCTCGCGATTTGGGACCTCGAATAGTACATGCTTTAGTTCCTATTAAAAATAAGGGGTCAAATGGTTGGAGGTATTCTTGGATTCCGGTTGTAGGTCCAATACTAGGTGCTGCATTGGCTGCAGGAATTGCCATGTTTTTGCACTAAATTATCCAGAAGCAATAGCTTTAGCTGCTATGTAAGCCCCAGTCCAGGCATTTTGAAAATTAAAGCCTCCGGTTATGGCATCCACATTGATGATTTCTCCAGCAAAATATAGGTTTGGATGTATTTTGCTTTCAAAGGTTTTAAAGTTGATTTCCTTTAAATCTACTCCGCCCGCTGTAACAAATTCTTCTTTAAAAGTACTTTTCCCCTCAACTCTAAAAGAGCATGCAGTTAGTTGTTTTGCTAGGTTTTGAAGTTTTTCTTTGGTAAGCTCTGCCCATTTCAAATCCCCTTCAATTCCAGAAGCTTTTACCAAATTCACCCATAGTCTTCGAGGAATATCGGTAGCGTTGGTGCGTAAAACTGTTTTTTTTGCTTCAACCTCCTTTATTTCTCTCAACAAAAGTTCCATAGAACCTGTTGTGTATTCAGGTGTCCAATTAATATTCACTCTAAAGACATAATGATAATCATGCAAAATATTGGCTCCCCATGCGGAGAGCTTCAAAATGGCAGGGCCGCTCAATCCCCAATGCGTTATTAAGACAGGGCCCTCAGCTTGAAGGACAGGTTCTTCTTTTGGAACACTTTTTAGCTTAACGCCAATTTTGGATGAAAAGATTTTTTTTGGCGGAACTTCTACAGTTGCGAAGGTGCTTACTCCTTGAATTCCAGAGATTCGTTCATCATTGATATTAAAAGTAAACAAAGACGGAACTGGAGAAATCACTTTATGTCCAAATGCTTCCAACTGTTTCCAAATTTTTGGATTGCTCCCTGTAGCCAATAACAGCTTTTTACATTGGTAATGTTTGTTCATTGTTGTTATCTGCCATCCTTCTCCATTTTCGTTTTTGCCAAATTGTTTTACAGAACTATTTTTAAGAACCTTAACCCCTAGCTGTTCTGCTTCACCAACAAGACAATCAATAATGGATTGTGAAGAATTGCTTTGTGGAAAAACCCTTCCGTCTGCTTCTATTTTTAATGGAACTCCCCTTTCTTCAAAAAAAGACATTACATCCCCGGGAGCATAGGTATGGAAAGGTCCCAAAAGTTCTTTTTGCCCTCTAGGGTAATTGGTGACCAAATCATGCGCAGAAAATTCTCCGTGGGTTACATTACAACGACCTCCCCCAGAAACTTTTACCTTAGAAAGTACAGTTTTACCCCTTTCAAAAATGGCTACTTTTAGATGTGGAGCCTGTTCAGCAACTTGAATCGCAGCATAAAACCCGGCAGCACCACCTCCAACAATAACAATATCAAACATTAATTTACCCGTTCAGGATAATTTGTGATAATTCCATCCACTCCATAATCCTTCATTTTTTGAATATCTTCAGGTTCATTAACGGTCCATGTGTAGATTTTAAATCCTTCTTCATGGATTTTAGCTGTATTTTCTTCATTCAATGTTTTATAGTTGGGATTTATAGCAACGGCATTTAATTCCTTGGCTACAGCAATTGCTTCTAAAGGATCTTCTTCTGTTAAAACAGCAATTTGAACATCCTTATTAAGCTCCCGCATTTTTCTCAGCTCATCCCATTTAAAACTTGAAATGATGAAGTTTTCAGGAGACCATCCCCTATCTCTTATATACACATTGGTAATAAAGTTTACTCTATCTGCAGTGTTAGATCCTTTAAGTTCAATGTTAAGTGCTACCTTATTATCTATAAGCTTTAGCACATCCTGTAGCATTGGGATTTTATGGTTTCCGTCTAAAATAAGTTGCTTAAGGTCTACTATGTTGTAATCTTCTATTTTACCGCCACTATTTGAAAGTCTTTCCACGCGTTCATCATGAAATACAACAGTTTCCCCACTATAGATTTGGAATACATCTATTTCAATCATATCCACTCCTAAATCCATTGCTTTTTGGACTGATGCCAAGGTATTTTCAGTTTCATGTCCCATGGCACCCCTATGCCCAATAACCAAAGGTTTAGAATCCATCATATCACAACTATTAAATAACAAAACAGCAATCAATGCTAAGGGTAAGCTTTTTTTCATTTTGATTCATTTGTACCACTAAAAATACAACATGAAATTGAAATTGCCAGCGTTAAAATAGATGCAACTATATCAGTAAAAACACTTTGTAGAAGAGATATTCTCATAATAAGGTATAAATTTTTATCAATTTGTTAAATTTTATTTAATACTTTTATCACATTATTAACCAATAAACAAACCAACATGTTTTCAAAATCTAATTTATTAGCGACACTTGCCGCTTTCGTAACAATGTTTTTGTTAGGATACGGAATTTGGGAGTTTTTACTAGCCGATTTTTATGAGACACATACCCTTAAGAATTTTTTGAATGAAGATATGAATATGGGGTTAATTGCTGGAGGTAATGTAATCATGGCTTTCGTATTAAGCTCAGTGTATAGCAAATGGGCTAGAGGGCATCACAGTGCTAAAGAAGGTTTTCAGTTTGGTGCATGGATTGGCGTCTTTACTGGACTTGGCATGGGTATATTAAACCATGCTGTTATGGGACTTATGGATATGACCGGAACTTTGGTTGATGCAGTTGTGCAGATTGTTTTCTATGGAATCATTGGAATGGTGATAGGATTGGTGTACCAAAAAACTACACCAAAAGCTTAAAGGAAATTAACCGACCTTGAACTTAAGCGGATTGTTATGCAATCCGCTTTTTTTATTCATTAACCCTAAAAATAAAAGACTCAAGAGGTTGAAGCTCGACCTCAACTTTTCCTTGTCCATTTTTCACGAAAAGGGCTTTATCTATTTCTCCGTATAGCTCTTCTTTTAAATCATATTCTTGATTCTTCAAATTCCATTTAGTGATAATCTCTTCAGGAATTTTTAATTCAAAAGCATAGCTTTTTTCAACATCAAAGTTTGATACTATTATCAATTTTTCATCATTGGACCATCTAACGTATGAAAGTACTCTATGGTCATAATTCTCCGTATGGTTTTTGTTGAAAAAATGGATTTCTTGATACTCGCCCATCAAGGCATCACTCTCAATGGTGAAGTTCAACAAGCGTTTGTAAAAATCTCGAAGTTCCTGTTCACTATCAGTTAGTTGACCTCCATCAAACTTTTTATTGTTCATCCATCGTTGATGGTTGGGCACTCCTATATAATCAAAAATTGAAGTACGTGTGGGGCTACCAAACCCGGCATCTTCTGCTCCAGGTTCACCTACGTCTTGACCAAAATAAATCATGGTTGGCGACGTACTTAATGTTGCAGAAACTACCATGGCAGGTTTTGCAAGCTCAGCCCTTCCCGCAAAGTCTGGGCTAGCAATGCGCTGTTCATCATGATTTTCCAAAAAATGGAGCATATGATGTTCTATATCTGCCATTCCTTTTTGGACAACCGGAATATGATCTGTCCAACCATATCCTTTCATAATGTGTTTTATGCTATCGTAAAGCTCAACCTTATCGTACAAATAATCCATTTTCCCTTTATGGATATAATCCCTATAAAGGTCTGGGTTGTAGACCTCAGCCAATAAAAAAGCTTCAGGGTTTTTCATTTTGATGTTGGAATTCAAATAGCTCCAAAATTCCACCGGCACCATCTCGGCCATATCAAAACGAAAACCATCCACTCCAAAGTCCAGCCAATACAGGGCTATATCTCTAAACTTATTCCATGAATCGGGAACTGTTTTGGTACTCCAAAACTCAAAATGAGCCTTGTAATCCTTTGCATCAAACCCTTCTGGTAATTCTTCAAAATCCTTTGTACCATCTGGTCTTATGCCATAGTTTACTTTTACGGTTTCGTACCAATCATTGAAATGAGGTTGCGCTAATCGCGAACCATTGCCGGTCCATTTTGCCGGACGCTCTTTAAACTTAGCATCTGAAAGCTTATTTTCTTCTCCGCCAAGCGGAAGATACCCATCTTGCCAGTCGGGTACTTTGAATTCTGTTTCTGGGATATAATAGAAATTATTATTGATATGGTATTCTAATGATGTATCATCATTGGCACCAAAATCTGAAATTCCTTCTGGATTTGTTTGCCCTTCATAATTTCTGGCCACATGATTGGGTACAATATCGATAATGACCTTCATCTTTGCCTTATGCGTTCTTTGAATCAATGCTTTAAATTCCTCTAATCTTTTAGAAGGGTCAACAGCCAAGTCTGGATTTACATTATAATAATCTTTAACAGCATAGGGAGATCCCGCGCGACCTTTGACCACATCTGGATCATCATTTGAAATTCCGTAAGCAGAATAATCATTGATCAATGCATGATGGGGAACGCCAGTATACCAAACATGGGTTATTCCCAAATCCTTGATTTCTGACAGTGCTTTATCTGTAAAATCAGCAAACTTCCCAACTCCATTTTCTTCAATGGTACCCCAAGGTTTATTGGTGTTGTTCGTATTTCCAAAAAGTCTGGTAAAAACCTGATAAACTACAGCTTTCTTTTTCATTGTGGGTTGAACTGATTTTTTTTCAACTTTCTGTTCGCATGAATGCAATATCCCCATGATTACCAAAAAGGCAATGTAGAGATTCCTTTTCATGCCTGAACACTTTTTCTAGGAGTCAATATCAATGGTTTATCATTTACCTGAATCGTCAAATCCTTGTCTCCTGTTACTTCAAAATTTGTTTGCTTTTCTGAAACTGTAATGGTGATAATTTGATTTCTGAAATTAATTTTAAAAGAATACGATTTCCATTGTGTTGGTATCTGTGGAGTAAAATGAAGCTGATCGTTCAACACTCGCATGCCACCAAAACCTTCTACAATGCTCATCCATGTCCCAGCCATGGATGTTATATGTAGACCTTCTTCCACTTCTTTGTTATAATCATCTAAGTCTAATCTTGAGGTTCTTAGATAAAAAGTGTAAGCTTGTTCCATTCTGCCCAGTTTTGCTGCCTGTATGCTGTGCACGCAAGGTGATAGGGAAGACTCATGAACGGTAAATGGCTCGTAAAAGTCAAAATGTTTCTCTAGCGCTTCCGAGCTGAAATGGTCTTCAAAAAAATAGAACCCCTGTAATACATCAGCTTGTTTTATATAAGGAGACCGCAAAATCCTATCCCAACTCCACTTTTGGTTGATCGGTCTATTTGATTTATCTAAATCCTCAACCTTAATCAACTCTTTATCTAAAAAGCCATCTTGCTGCAAGAACACTTCATGCTTTTCAGAATATGGAAAGTACATGTTGTTGGCTACCTTTGTCCAAACTTCTGTTTCCGAGGAAGTTAAGCCTGTTTTGGAAACAATTCTTTTATAGTCTTCTGGGTACTCATCCTTAACTACTTCCAATTGCTCCAAGGCATAATCTATACACCATTTGGCCAAATAGTTTGTGTACCAATTATTGTTGACATTGTTTTCATATTCATTGGGGCCTGTAATGCCAAGCATCACATACTTTTGTTTATGCTGAGAAAAATTGACCCGCTGTTGCCAAAATCTTGCGATACCAATCAAAACTTCCAATCCCATTTTTGGGATGTAACTATAATCTCCCGTAAATCTGTGGTAATTGAAGATTGCAAAAGAGATAGCCCCATTCCGATGGATTTCCTCAAAAGTGATTTCCCATTCGTTATGACATTCTTCTCCGTTCATGGTTACCATTGGGTAAAGTGCCGCTCCATTGGTAAATCCTAATTTTTGCGCATTCTCAATGGCTTTTTCTAAATGGTTGTAACGATACTCCAACAAGCTCCATGCTACTTCTTGATTTTTGGTGGCCATATAAAAAGGAAGGCAATAGGCTTCTGTATCCCAATAAGTGCTTCCGCCGTACTTTTCACCGGTAAATCCTTTTGGGCCAATGTTCAATCGAGAATCTTTTCCTAAATAGGTCTGGTTTAATTGAAAGATATTAAAACGGATACCTTGTTGTGCTTTTACATCCCCTTCTATAGTGATATCGCTCATTTCCCAAATATTGGCCCAAGCTTCTTTTTGTTTTTCCAAAAGTGCATCAAAGCCCAGGGTTGTAGCCTCATCTATGACTGTATTGGCTACATTTATTAATTCTGAAGTTTCATGATTTCTAGAAACCGTGTATCCTCCAAATTTTGTCAAAGAAACTTTTTCTCCTTGGGAAACATTTTTTTCAAATTCAAGACCAATGAAAGAATCTGTTTTATCTCCCAATTGTGCAGGTATTGAAACTCCATTGAATTCTGCATTTGCATGCATAAAGGTGCAGGTTGCAAAATTGGTTTTCATCGTATGGGCCTCTATATAGGCTCTATCTTTATCGAAGTCCACACTAGTAGTATTCCAAAACTTATCATCCCAGTTGCTATCTTCATTGGTGATGCCACTATCCAAATAAGGAATCAACTTCACTTTGGCATCAGAGTTTAGCAGTGCCAACTCCATTTTTATAGCTCCGACTTCATCAACATCCAAACTTAAAAAACGGGTGATTTTTGCATCGACTTCAATATTGTTAGATAGCTTGACTTGAAAGCTTCGTTGATACCAACCTTCTTTCATGTTAAGCTCTCTTTTGAAATTGGAAACACTTGCGCAAGTGTTCAAATCCAGAGAAACTCCGTCAATAAAAACATTGATTCCAATCCAATTTGGAGCATTTAGCACTTTGGCAAAGTATTCTGGGTATCCATTTTTCCACCAGCCCACTCTAGTCTTATCGGGATAATATACCCCTGCTATGTAACTCCCCTGAAAAGTTTCTCCTGAGTATTTTTCTTCAAAATTAGCACGTTGCCCCATGGCCCCATTTCCTATACTGAAAAGGCTTTCGGAGGATTTGACTTGTTCTTTATCAAAACCTTCCTCTATAATGGACCAAGGGTCCGATTTTATATAATCTTGATTCATTGAAAAAAAGTAAAACTTGGTGAGTAATTTTAGATATCCCCTTTCCCTGTAAAGGTTTTGACAAATTTAGTTAATTGTAGAATCCCTGATTACCAATGTAGGTTCCAAAATTTTAGTGTGGAACGTTTCCTCTTCATTTTCGCTTTCCACTTTATCAATTAACATTTGTGCTGAAATCTCACCCATTTTTTCGCCATGTTGGGCAACAACGGTAAGACTAGGGTTTGCATATTTGGAAAGCAATCCATCAGTAAAGCCAATAAATGATATGTCTTTGGGAATGTTAAGTCCTTTTTCTTGGACCAATTTCATACTAAAGACCGTGAATATTTCATTTACACAAAGGACAGCGTCTACCTCATGTGTATCAAAAAAATCTCCGATGCTTTTCTCATCCATTTCCATTGATGACAGTTTCAATATTCTTGATTCATCTACATCTAGGGCGCTTTCGGAAAGGGCTTTTCTATAGCCTTGAGTTCTAGCCTTGCTTACGCTTAAATAATCATCCGTGGTAATCAATGCTATTTTTTTTCTTCCTTGTTCTATTAGCTTTTTAGTAGCCAAATATGCGCCCAACTGATCATCAATAATTACCTTATCGCAATTAACTTCATTTGTAATACGATCAAAAAGCACAACAGGTATTCCCTGCTCGGTAACTTCTTTTAAATGATTATAATCCCCTTTTTGCTGTGTTTCAGAAGAAAGGGACATTATAAAACCATCTATACTGCCATTTGCAAGCATCTCCATGTTAATGACTTCTTTGTCAAAGGATTCTTCAGAAAGGCATACAATAACATTGTACCCTTTAGCATTTGCGTATTTCTCAATGCCCCTAATAACGGTCGTAAAAAAGTGATGTACAATTGCAGGGATAACCACACCTATATTTTTAGTCCTTTTGTTCTTAAGACTTATAGCGATGTTGTTTGGTTTGTAGTTATACAATTTGGCAAATGCCTGAATTTTTTCTTTTGTATCCCTACTTATCTCTTCGCTGTTCTTTAAAGCCTTAGAAACAGTAGAAATAGAGACCTCAAGTTCTCTGGCGATATCCTTTAATGTAATCTTTGCTTTCAAGTATGTTGAAGATTTAGTCTAGTTAATTTGGCTATGGAAATTACTCAATAAAGACAAGCAAGTTATTCAAATGAATCTTTTTAACAAAAACTACCTTAAAGTTTACAAAAACTCTTATAACGAAGTTAACGTTTCCTAAAAAATAAAAATAGTATATTAGTCCATATATTGTGAATTTCATCAATTCTTGATGAATATATTGTGATTTAAATAAATTAACTCTTTTAGTTTTGTCAACCTTTCACAATTCAAAGTTATCAACACGAAACCGTTTTCGTTTGATCTTGCACTATACTTAAATTTAGATTAACACTTTTTTTATATATGTTTAACACTTGAATTAAAATTAACTAAACTTAAAATTAATTATTTATGAAGATTACGCTACTAAAAAGCTTTTTGCTATTGGGTGCATTCGTGTGCTTTGGTTTAGCGAAGGCTCAGACAGTATCTGGTACTGTTTCAGATGCAAACGGCCCCTTACCGGGAGCTAGTGTTGTTGTCAAAGGAACAACCAACGGTACTCAGACTGATTTTGACGGTAACTATACCATAAATGACGTTGCTGCTGATGCAACTATCGTTTTTAGCTACATTGGTTTCTCTTCACAAGAGATTGCTGTAAATGGACAAACAACTATTAATGTTGTTTTGCAGGAAGATGCCAATGAATTGGATGAAGTTGTTGTTGTAGGTTATGGTACACAATCTAGAAGAACAACTGTTGGGGCTGTAGAAAGTGTCAAGTCCGAAGAGTTTAACAAAGGTGTAATTGTCAATCCACAACAATTAATCCAAGGTAAAACTGCTGGGGTACAAATTTCAGCTACTAACGGTGAGCCTGGCTCAGCGGTAAATGTTAGGATTCGTGGTACAGCTTCTGTACGATCTAACAACAACCCTTTATATGTTGTTGATGGTGTTCCTCTAAACGGAGGCACAACCTCTCCGGGAACTCAGGGTGGAAGCTCTACAGACAATAATGGTGGGGGTGACTCTGATATTGGACAAGGTTCTTCCTTAGATCCATTAAGTTTCCTTAACCCTAATGATATTGCTAGTATCGACATTCTAAAAGATGCATCTGCTACCGCTATTTATGGTTCTCGTGGTGCTAATGGTGTTGTGTTGATTACTACTAAAAGTGGTAAATCTGGTAGAGGAGTCTTAGAATTTTCCTCAACAATGTCTGTAGGATGGATTGGTAATCGTATTGAGCTTTTAAATAGAGATCAATTTTTACAAGCTCAGAATACAGTATCTGGAGGTACTTTTGTAGATAGTGGTGCAAATACTGATACTTATGAGACTATTTTCAAAACCTCATTTACTCAAAACTACAACCTTTCTTATGGTGGTGGAAATGAAAATGGAAACTATAGAGTATCATTTGGTTACCAAGACCAAGAAGGTGAGGTTGAAGACAGTACATTTGATAGACTGACTGCCAGAATAAACGCTTCACAACGTTTCTTTGATGGTAAATTAAAATTGGATACACAAGCCACAATTTCCAATATTGAGGCACAAAGAACTCCAATTAGTGATAATCCAAATGCACGTGGAGATTTATTATCTGCCGCATATGGTTTTGCACCTGACCAATCGCTTTTTGAAAGTGATGCAAGTGCAGGTGGTTTAGGTGGCTTTTTTCAGCCATCTGCAGAAAGAAGGAATCCTTTGGCATTATTGGAATTAACGCGAAGTACTTCTAGCACATTAAGGGCACTTATAAGTGTTGGTGCACAATACAACTTTACAGACAACCTAAGTTTTAAGACCTCTATTGGTTTGGATAAATCCACATCATCCAGTAATAGTGCGCAATCAAGATTGTTTCAATCTGGTCCAACCCTGGATATAGGTAGAGCACAACTAAATGAATTTGATTTGACCAATACTACTTGGGAGTCCTATTTTACATATAATAAAGAGTTCGGTGATGATGTCTTGAACTTAACGCTTGGACATTCATATCAAGAGTTTATTAAAGAGACTATCTTCTTGGAAGGTTCACAATTTGAGACAACGAATTTGTTTTTGATGGTGAACAATATCGCCAGAGCGCAAAATTTTGCAGCGAACTCTACTAGTGAGACAGATGAATTACAATCATTCTTCTTTAGAAGTAACTACTCCCTTGATGGCAAGTTTAACTTCTCTGGTACCGTTAGGATTGATGGTTCTTCTCGTTTTGGTGGTAATAACAAATACGGAACCTTTGGTGCAGTAGGTGCTTCTTGGGAAATGTCTCAGGAGGATTGGTTTCCAGAATTTTTTGATAGATTTAAACTTAGAGCGGCTTACGGTGTTACTGGTAACCAAGAAGGTTTAGGTTCTAACCAGTTTACACAGAGAGAACGTTTTGGTACTGTTAACGCCGGTGGTAATCCTGCAACTACAGGAATCGTTGCTTTTCAAAATGATGATTTAAAATGGGAAGAAAATGAACAAATAAACATTGGTGTTGATTTTGCCATACTCGACAGTAAAATAACTGGGTCATTGGAATACTATAACAGAACTACTACTGACTTCTTATTACAGATACAAAGTGCCCAGCCTGCTGATCAACCTTTCTTTTTCCAAAATGTGGATGGTGACATTGTCAACAAAGGTGTGGAACTTAGTCTAAATGTAGCCGCTGTAGAAACTGAGGATTTTGGATGGAATTTCAACGTAAATGTAGGATATAACGACAATATGTTAGAAAACTACAATGGTCCAGATATTCAAGCTGGAGCTATTAACGGACCTGGTTTAACAGGTGCTTTTGCACAACAATTATCAAACGACCAGCCTTTGTTCAGCTTCTTTGTAAGAGATTGGCAAGGATTGGATGCTGATGGTAACAACATTTTTGGTAACAATGCAGTACAATCCTTTATTGGAGAAAGTGCATTGCCTGATGTTACATTGGGTATCACTCAAAATCTTAACTATAAGAATTGGGATTTAAGCTTGTTCTTTAATGGCTTGTTTGGACAATCCATCTACAGTAATGATAGAAATGCATTTTCTACTATAGGTAACCTTTCACAAGGTAGAAACGTATTTGCATCTACTTTACCATTTGTAGGTGTGGAAAATCCATTTAACCCTGCAGAGGTATCCTCTAGATTCTTGGAAGATGGATCATTCCTTAGATTACAAAACATAACTTTAGGACACAATTTCCCTTTATCTGAAAACAGTATCTTTAGTAGCCTTAGGGTTTTTGCAACTGCTCAAAACGTATTTGTTATTACTGATTATAGCGGTCAAGATCCAGAAGTATCAACTCCTAGGACATTAAACAATGTACCTTCATTAGGTATAGATTTGACTGCTTATCCTAGACCAACAACACTATCATTTGGCTTTAATGCAAGTTTTTAAATAAAAAAAATTAATAATGAGAAAAGAAATTTTTAAAAATCGATTTGTACAATATTTAGGTGCGGCTACCGCCCTATTATTGGGACAAGCATGTACAGATTTGGATCCTAATTTTAACGATTCGGTTTCCATTGAAACCTCCTCTGGGGAATTCGCAGGGGTAGCAAGTGCCTCAGCAACGTTAGACGCATTGTATAGTAGTGGTGCCAGTAATGGTTTAGGTATGTTTAATGAACAGTCCCAAACAGACGTTTATGCCCTTTCGGAGGTAGCAGCAGATAATATTGCTGTGCTTACCAGAGGTGCTGACTGGAGTGATAACGGTGTATGGAGAGTATTGCATGCACACACTTGGGATCCCAATCACCTTTATGTTCTTCAATCTTGGAACAAACGTAACGCTGCCATTTTGTTGGCAACTCAATTATTGGATAGTAGATCTGGCCCGAATGCAAGTCAAACTGCACAAGCCCAGGTTATAAGGGCCTATAACGTTTTTACCGTTTTAGATTTTTTTGGACAAGTTCCTTTTAGAGGAGTAGATGATGATTCTTCAGTGGCTCCTACTGTTCTTACAGCGTCTGAAGCATTTGCTTTGGCTAAATCAGATTTAGATGCAGCAATTTCAAGTGGTGCTTTATCTGCACATGGACCCGATGCTCCTTTAAGAGATGATTCTAGTGGAGCAGCTTTAACAGATATAGGACAAGCTGCTGCTCTTTTTATAAGAGCTAGACTAAATCTTAATGCTGAAATTATGACTGGAACTGCAGGTGATATGAACCAAGTAATTGCAGATGTAAATGCAATCGAGGATTTAGGTTTCCAATTAGATGGAATAGGAGCGGAAGATCCAGATGGTGATGAAAGTTATTTTGATATTTGGGATTTAGCAGGAAACGCTACCAATCAAGAAGTTATCATGATGTTTGATGGTGACGCCAGAACAAGATTGTACAATCAAACACATCCTAACCAAGGAGGTTGGAACGGTTTTGTAACATTGACTGAATCTTTTAGATTACATGGAACAAATGATCCTGCTGTTGATGCAAGAGTTGGTATTTCTGGTGAAAATACAACTGGTGTTACAACTGGCTATGTTAGAGGACAACAAATTGCTCCAGATGGCACACCGCTTACAGACAGACAGTCAAATCCACTTGTTTACGAAGATGAATTGTTGACTTCCTTAGAAGTTAACAACGAGCGTAATGGTATTCGTATTATTAAATACCCGGTAAGAAATGCAGATGGAGGGCTTCCAGGTGATGGATTTAGAGATTATGTTTGGGCAAGATTTACTGATGCAGCGCTAATGAGAGCAGAAGCTGGCCTTAGAGGTGGAACAGGAGCACCACTAACTCCGCTTCAAGAGGTTAATGCAATCAGAGCAAGAGCTAACGTGGCACCTTTAGGCTCGTTATCTCTAGATGACATGCCAGATATTCTTTCAAGAGAATTAAATGGTGAAGGAGTAATGGGAGGTAGAAGAGATGTTCTTAGAAGATTTGGTTTGTATACTACGCAAACTTGGGAAATGAAAACGGTAACTGAAGGTTTCAGGGATTTATATCCTATTCCTGGTTCAGCAATCGCTACCAACCCAAATTTGGTACAAAACGACGGTTACTAGTAGTTTATCAATATATTTAATTTTAAAAGAGGGCAATTATATGCCCTCTTTTTTTATTGTTCTTTTTAGTTAATATGAGCTAACCATTATGAAAATAAGTGCTAATTAATTACATTCGAATTGACATAAATATATTTGGGTTTCCTCCTAACCGTAAGTTTTAAACGGTAAACTAATAATAATTAAAATCAATCAAACTTATTCTAAATCCGATGCTAAATAGACTTCTTGGTTATTTTCTATTCCTCATCATTTTAACCGCTATTTCTTGTTCAAAAAAGAAGACAGAAGAAAATGTTGATTCTCACAATTATCTTTTCACAGCTTTGGATAGTACCCAAACAGGAATATCATTTATCAACACAATAGAAAACGAAGAGGATTTTAATATTTTTCTATACCGTAATTTTTATAACGGTGGTGGCGTTGCAATAGGAGACATCAATAATGATGGCTTTCCAGATATTTATCTTACCGCCAACCGTAAAAAGAATAAGCTCTTTCTTAATAAAGGTGATTTCACCTTTGAAGATATTACAGAGTCTGCCGGTGTCTACGGAACTAAAGCTTGGTCCACCGGAGTTGTATTGGTTGATCTTAATGCAGATGGATTACTTGATATTTATGTATGTAATGCGGGTAATATTAAAGGTGATGACCAAAAAAATGAACTCTTCATCAATAACGGTGATCTCACCTTTACTGAAAAAGCAGAAGAATATAATTTAGCAGATAGCGGATTTACTACGCATGCTGCATTTTTTGATTATGATAAAGATGGGGACCTCGATGTTTACATGCTGAATAACAGTTTCATACCAGTTGCAAGTTTAGGCTACGAAAACAAACGTGATTTACGAGCAGAAGACTGGAACGTGGTTGAAGAGATAAAAGGTGGTGGTGATAAGCTTTTTAGAAATGATAATGGAATATTCACTAATGTAAGTGAAGAAGCTAATATCTATGGAAGCCTAGTTGGTTTTGGATTAGGGGTTACCATTGGTGATATAAATAATGATCTATACCCAGATATTTACGTTTCCAATGATTTCTTTGAGCACGATTATCTATACATCAACAATCAAGATGGAACTTTTACAGAAAGCATAAAGGACTGGGCCAATCATTTGAGTCTCTTTTCAATGGGCGCGGATATGGCAGACATAAACAACGATGGAAAATCAGATATTTTTGTAACTGATATGTTGCCAGAAGGAGATGAGCGCCTTAAGAACACAACAACCTTCGAAACCTTTGATACCCATCAACTTAAACTCCAAAATGATTACTACTACCAATACATGCAAAATACACTTCAGTTAAACCAAGGAAGTTCCTTCTCCGAAATCGCCAATTACAGCGGTGTTTCTGGAACCGACTGGAGTTGGGGTGCATTATTGTTTGATATGGACAATGATGGCTATCGAGACATTTATGTATGTAACGGTATTTATCATGATTTGACCAATCAAGATTTTATTGACTTTTTTGAAGACGTTACAAGGCAACAAACGGCCGTTTATGGAAACAAAGATCAAAAAAATGAAGTAATCAATGCAATGCCCTCTACCCCTATTCCAAATTATTCATTTAAAAACAATGGAGATTTAACATTTTCAAATTCTTCTGAAGATTGGGGATTAAACACCCCCAGTTTTTCAAACGGGGCAGCGTATGGGGATTTAGATAATGATGGAGATTTAGATATCATAGTAAATAATGTAAACCAGGAACTCTTTATATATAGAAACAATGCTGAAAAGAACGGAAACAACTACCTTAAAATAAACTTAAAGGGAGATGTTCCCAATACCTTCGGTATAGGAAGTGTTGTTGAACTTTTTACAGATAATGAAATCATTAGGCAGGAATTGATTCCCTCAAGAGGGTTTCAATCTTCCGTTGCTTATGAAATGACTATAGGTCTTGGTCAAAAAACACAGATTGATTCTTTAAGGGTAATCTGGCCAAATGACAAGACGCAAATTCTTAAAAGTGTTGATGTAAATACCACTCTAATTCTCAAACAAGCAGACGCTAACATTATATTTCAAAATAATTCAGAAAACAAACAACCCTTTTTAAGTGAAATTGGTTCATCAATCGCTTCACATATAGAAGACAAGCATATAGACTTTGATTATGAAGGTCTAATCTCAAAAATGCTTTCCCAAGAAGGTCCAGCAGTTGCCATAGCAGATGTTAATAACGATGGAAATGAAGATGTATTTATAGGAGGCGCAAAGGGAGATCCCGCAAAAATTTATTTACATTCTGGAAATGGGGTACTCAAGCCGACTTATGTACAAGACGTGTTTAGAGCCGACCGCCTTTTTGAAGATACTGCTTCAACATTCTTGGATATTGAAGGAGATGGAGATATGGATTTGGTAGTTGGTTCTGGGGGCAATATACCAGGTGATGCCAAAAATTACACAAACCGAATATATATAAACGACGGAAAAGGAAATTTCTCAAAAAGCCCAAACACCTTAAAAAGCCTTAACACTAATGTTTCAGTTATAGCACCATATGATTTTGACGCAGATGGCGATGTTGATTTGTTTATTGGCAGCAGAAGTGTTCCGGGTATTTATGGAGTAAATCCTGAGCATTTACTTTTAGAAAATGATGGCACAGGAAATTTTTCAGACGTAACAGAGGGTAAGGCTTTCCATTTGAAAAACGTTGGTATGCTTACAGATGCCAAATGGGCAGACATTGATGGAGATTCAAAAAAAGACCTTGTTCTAACCACTGATTGGGGGTCGCCCAAAATTTTCAAGAACAATGGAAGAAGGCTTAGTCCTCTAGCTAATTCACTGGATAGTCTACTTGGCTGGTGGAATACGGTTTATCCTAAAGACTTGGATAATGATGGAGATATTGATTTAATACTTGGTAACCAAGGAAGTAATTCAGTGTATAATGGCACAAACGAAGCTCCTTCAAAAATGTTCATCAACGATTTTGATGACAATGGTACTATTGAACAGATAGTGACAAGAAGTGTTGAAAATAGAGATGTTCCCATTTCAATGAAACGAGAGCTCACCAACCAACTCGTTTCTCTAAAGAAACAAAACCTCAAATTTTCAGATTATGCCACAAAGAGCATTGATGAACTCCTAGATTCTGACATTCTAAAAAACTCCATTATCAAAGAAGTTAATACCACAGAAAGTGTAATTGCAATAAATGATGGTAATGGAAATTTTGAAATAAAACGACTCCCCAAAGAGACGCAATTCTCATGTGTTTGCGATATTAATTGTAGAGATATCAATGACGACGGCAGGATTGATATTATACTTGGAGGCAATAATTACGATTTTAAACCCCAATACAGCAGGCTTGACGCTAGCTATGGCAGTGTTTTGCTATCAAACGAAAATGGAGGTTTTGAATGGTTGCCATATGATGAATCCGGCTTTTATGTAAGAGGCGAAATCAAGCATCTTCTTCCTTTTAAAGATAAGAATGGTAAAGAGTTCCTTTTTGTAGGCATCAATAATGAAAAGCCAAAAATTTATAGCTACAATCAATAGTTTGATGTGCCCAAATAAAATGTAAACGTTTTCATTTTTATTTGTAGTTTTGCGTTCGTTCAGAATGCTTTCAAAAACAGCTACATACATATTAGTCGCCCTCGTGCTGATCGGAACCCTACTTGGGTTTATATCTCCTGCTTTGGCCTTAGCTATAGGTATGATTTGCGGAATCTTCAAAGTAGCTGACCAAGATATCATTCAAAACAGTAAGAAGTTCCAAAAGACCTTATTGCAATTATCTGTTGTAGGTCTGGGTTTTGGAATTCATATGAAACAAGCTATAGAAGTAGGTTCAAATAGCTTTTTCATTACTTTAATTACTATTGTCTGTACATTTATTATTGCCTTTGCGCTCGGAAAAATCCTCAAGTCAGAGAGAATTACAACCATATTAGTAGCCTCAGGTACAGCTATTTGTGGAGGTAGTGCCATTGCAGCAGTCAGTCCAAGTTTAAAGGCCGATTCTTCTCAAACTTCCATTTCACTTGCTATAGTATTTTTACTCAATGCAATAGCCTTGTTCATTTTTCCATACATAGGTCATTATTTTGAACTAAGCCAAGTTCAATTTGGGACCTGGAGTGCTATTGCCATACATGACACAAGTTCCGTTGTAGGTGCAGCCGAAGTTTATGGAGAAATAGCCCTAAATGTTGCCACTACCACAAAATTAGTGAGGACTTTATGGATTATTCCTTTGGTATTGATTATTTCTTTTGGCTCAAACTCTAAGGAAAAGTTCGCCTTTCCGTGGTTTATTTTTGGTTTCATCGGAGCTATGCTCATTAATTCCTACGTCCCATCAGCAGAACTCTTCAGTGAGCATATTGTTTGGATTGCCAGAAAAGCATTGATTTTTACACTTTTCCTAATTGGCCTGCAGATTAATATCGCCCAGCTTAAAAAACTTGGCTTCAATATTTTAATTGTTGGTATTTTTACTTGGATAGTTTTAGGTGTTGTATCCTTACTTTATGTTTTAAATTACATCTAATCTTTTTGAACATTCTGTTGAAAAGACGATGAACAATCTTAATGGTTGATTTATATGGCCGGAATAAAAGAAATCGCCAAAATTACTGGACTATCATTGGCAACTGTTTCCAGGGTTTTCAATGAAAGCCATCTTGTATCACCCAAGACACGAGAAAAAGTGCTCAAGGCAGCCGAAGAATTGGATTACCAACCTAATATCATGGCGGCTGCACTACGCAGTGGAAAAAGTAAAATCATTGGGGTCATTGTACCCGAAGTAAACAATTTCTTTTTTAGCGGTATTATCAATGGAATAGAGAAAATTGTCAGTGATTCTGGATACAATATCATTATTTCACAGTCCCATGAATTTCAAGAAAAGGAAAATGAAGCTTTAAATTCATTTTTAAAATTAAAGGTTGAGGGTATTCTAATCTCTATCTCTAAAGAAACAACTGATTTTTCCTTAATTCAAAAAATCATCAATAGTCAAGTACCTGTTATCTTTTTTGACAGGATTCCCAACCTTGAACAAATAAATTCGGTGACATTAGATGATTATAAAGGAGCTTTTTTTGCAACAGAACATTTAATAAACCAAGATTGCAAAAATATTATTCATATTGCCGGTGATTCCAAAGTTTCAATTTTTAAAGAAAGACGAAAAGGATTTATAGACGCTATTTCAAAAAGTGGGCATAACGCTATCAAACATTCCATTCTTGAGCTTACCACCAATGTCAAAATTGATTTAGAAATTCTTCAAAAAGCCTTTAAAACCAATCCAAATATTGACGGGATTTTTGCATTTGGTGATGAAATTGGGCTACATGCTTTAAATCTGCTCAAAACTATGGATATAGCGGTTCCGGAAAATGTTAAACTTATTGCGTTTGGAAATGCTGACTTCACTAATTTGACCGAGCCAAAAATTAGCACAATAGATCAGCAATGCTCGCAAATGGGAGAATTGGCAGCCAACTTATTACTTAGAAATCTTCAGGACAAAAAAATGGAACCAGAAACCACCGTTTTATCTCCTAAACTAATCGTACGAGATTCCACCAAATAAATTGTTGGATACAGAAGTCTAAAATTTCAAAATCTGGGCAATCTGTTTTTGAAGGGTTTCTTCGGCCTCCTTAGTTATGGAATTATCTTCAGAATTCAATAACTTAAAAATAGAGGAAATAGGGTTTTTATTGGGGTGCACATGAATTCCTAAATGGTTCAAAACCTCAGCCAAATGATCCATGCCTCGTAAATTCCCTGCTCTACCGGATGCTATTCCTGTAATACAAGCCTTCTTATCATCAAAGCTTGGTTTGTATTCACGAATAGACATCGCATCCAACAATAATTTTACAATACCAGGATAGCTACCATTATATTCTGGGATAAAAAACCAAAACTTAGTGGATGGTATAAAATACGTGTCTTGAATATGTTGAATCATTTTGGGCTGGTCAGAATCCTTGTACATGTTCTCATAGACAACATTTCCTTCTAGTTCTGATAAATCCAAAAACTTTACCTCACTATCAGTTTCCAAACGAAGTTTGTTATAAGCATACCTGGCAAAATGTAAGGTTTTGTTGTTTTTTCTATTGGATCCTGAGATAATTGTAATCATTTAAATGACAAAAGAGATTAAACATAACATTTATGCTGTAAAATTATGAATTTTTATAATGTAAACGTTTACATTTATCATTAATTTATTTAAATTTGAGTGCTAACTCGAATCATTTAATGCACATGAAACTAACAAAAGACAGCATTTCTCCATATATGATCGGCACTATGCGATTGGGAACATGGGGAAGCAATCTTTCCACATCTGAATATGAACAATTTATTGAAGGGTGTCTTGATTTAAATCTTATAGATTTTGACCATGCAGATATTTACGGCCACTATACTACGGAAGAAGATTTTGGCAATGTGCTTAAATCAAGGAAAGACCTCCGCCAAAAAATGCGGATTACCACTAAATGTGGGATAAAGCTGGTTTCAGAAAATCGTCCTGAGCACAAGATAAAATCATATGATTTAACAGCAGATCACATAGAAGCATCCGTAGAGAAATCGCTGGCAAGTTTGCAAACGGATTATATAGATGTAATGCTGCTGCATAGACCAGATTACCTTTTTGATCCTTACGAAATTGCTGAAGCAATTTCCAAACTAAAAAAGGAGGGCAAAGTATTGGCCTTTGGGGTTTCAAATTTTTCGCCTTCGCAATTTGATTTGTTAAACTCATTGACTCCATTAGTTACCAATCAAGTTGAAATTTCACTTTTACACCGTAATGCTTTTGAAGATGGCACCTTAGATCAATGCCAGAAACTAAAAGTAATTCCGTCTGCTTGGTCTCCGTTGGGTGGAGGCTTGCTTTTTAAAGATAGTACGGACAGCAAAGTCAAGAGTATTCAAAAAACCTTGGCCATATTAGCAGAAAAATATAATGCCGCAACGGATCAAATTCTTTATGCCTGGCTTAGAAAACATCCTGCTGGTATAATTCCTGTTTTGGGAACTTCAAAAATTGAACGTATTCAAGCTGCACATAAAGCTTTGGAAATATCATTGACCCATGAAGAATGGTACATGCTCTGGGAAGCTGCCTTAGGAAGAGAAATAGATTAAATAAAATAGATAAAGAAAGAGAAATGGAAAATTCCAAAATAGAAATTAGGTCTCCACATTTAGAAGGAGCTGAAGTATCATGGTTTGCCCCCATTTGTAATGGCGATGATCGTTACTTAGGTGAGCGGAGCATGGATCACAAGAGTACATTTGAAAATGCATCTGAAATATTACTAACTGCAGATAAAAATGGATTCCGAAACATTTTATGCCCTTCTTCTTATCAGGTTGGACAGGATACATTACCCTTTGTTGCTGCAGTAGGTCCTATGACAAAGCAAATCAATTTATTGGCCGCGGTGCGTTGCGGTGAAATTCACCCCCCCATGTTGGGAAGAACGCTGGCTACTATTGATCATATTTTAAAAGGTCGATTTGTTATCAATATTATCTCTTCCCCACTACCTGGTGAAGAAATGTCTTCTGAAGACCGTTATCAACGATCAAGAGAAGTTATAGAAATTTTGAAACAAGGATGGACCCAGGATGAGATTGACTACAAAGGTCAATTTTATAACATGAAACTTTCATCCGATCCGGTTAAACCTTATCAAAATGGAGGTCCATTACTTTATTTTGGTGGTTATTCCCCAGCTGCAGTTGACTTATGTGCCGAGCATTGTGATGTTTATCTAATGTGGCCAGAAACGGAAGGAAATCTAAGAAAGTTAATGGAAAACATGAGCGCCAAAGCCGCAAGTTATGGCCGTAAAATAGATTTTGGACTTAGAGTGCACGTTGTTGTGCGTGAAACTGAAGAAGAGGCAAGGGAGTATGCTGATAGTATTGTTTCAAAATTAGGTATAGAACAAGGAAAAGAAATGCGAGAAAGAGCCTTGGATGCAAAATCCTATGGTGTTAGCAGGCAAGCAGAAATGCGTGAAATCGCTGAAGATGATGGTTACGTAGAACCTAATATGTGGACAGGAATAGGTAGGGGACGCTCTGGATGCGGGGCAGCACTTGTTGGAAATCCTGACCAGATTGTAGAAAAATTAAATCGTTATATGGATATGGGAATCAGGGCATTTATTTTCTCCGGATATCCACATAAAGAAGAATGTGAGCGATTTGCCAAATTGGTCCTGCCACGTCTGAAGACATTTTCTATGCCAATTGCGCAAGGAAAGGTATCCGAAGAAGAACCAATGAGTCCTCTAGGTGCCGGAACACGTATTTAACAAGCTCTTAGGCACTGATTTTAGAAACAAAATAGTATATTACATAATTAAGAATTATTCCATAACCAACCATTAATACCAAACCAATTATGCGAAATTGTTATTTGGAATCTTGTGCTGTGGAATTAACTCATCTAATTGCATAGTCTATGATTGATTTACTAATTGTCAGTGCTTATTTTATTATCGTATTCGTTACTGCGCTTACGGGAAGGACTTCAAAAGAAGCAACAACGGAAGAATATTTTTTAAGCGGTAGAAATCTACGTTGGCATTCAATTGCTTTTTCAACTATTGCTACCAACGTTCAAGGATATCAATTCCTTGGCTTTATGGGTTCTGCCTATTTGTATGGGTTAGCTCAGGCAAATTTTGAAATCAATGCAATACAGGGCTTACTTTTAGCAGCATTCATCTTTGTTCCCATGTATTTAAGGGAAAAGATTATTACGATAACCCAGTTTATTAAAACTAGGTTGGGTAGTACGGTTGCACTATTATATTCCGCCTCAAATATTCTCTTGTTCTCTACTATTACATTAGGAGCCGCATTATTCTGGGGTGCTTATTCGGTAGATTTAGTCTTTGGAGATTTCCTTTCTTTTATACATCAAGATAGATTGATTCGAATCACAATTCTAATTGTTTTCTTAGGGCTTTTCTCAGCTACATACACCTATTTTGGGGGGTTGGCGGCAGTGGTACGTACAGACGTTATACAATTTGGAATTCTATTGACTGGCGGTGTAGTGGTATTATTTATTGCGATATATCATATGGGTGGGTGGTCCCAGCTATATGAAAAGACAGGCGATTTAATGCATTTACATTTACCTGCTGATCATGATACATTACCGTGGACACATATTTTTGGTGCTTTTTTATTAAATATCAATTATTGGTGTGCAAACCAGTCAGTCGTGCAACGTTCATTGGCTGCTAAAAGTTTGAAAGATGTTCAAATTGGACTAATGGTAGGAGGACTTATGAAGTATTTTATGGCCGCCATAATCATTCTACCAGGAATTGCATTGGTCGGTATACTAGGAAAAAATGGACTGCCAGAACCAGACGCTGCTTTCCCATATTTGGTAAACACTTATCTTCCTATAGGGATTAAAGGCCTTGTTTTGTGTGCTTTGTTTGCTTCATTAATGAGTACCGTGGATTCCACATTTAACTCGTTGGCCACTTTATGGTCCATAGATATTTATAAGGTATATGTAAATAAAAAAGCAACGGACCAACAGGTAGTTAGGTCAGGAAAAAGAGCCATTTTATTAGCTTTTATTTCAGGTTCAATAATTGGAATTGTCCTGCTTTACTTAAAGTTTCAAGATCCTGGCGCTGCCTTTACACATACGCTCAATCAATTAAGGTACTTTATTAATTGTGGTATTGTGGTATTGATAAGTGCTGCAGCATTCCTAGCTTTTCCAAAACACAGAGTTGCGCTGTTCGGGTTTGCGGCCACAGTTCCTTTACAATTCTTCTTCTTAGAGTATTTCCCAGACATGAACTATTTTGTTAGAGCCATGTGGGTTATCATAATTGGATTTGTAATTATTTGGTTAGGATCAAGAACTGGATTTATTAAGGACAAATTGAAGCCTGAACCTGCTTCACCTATGCTGGCCAAAGCTGGTATTGGAATGGCATTGTCATTGGTTCTGCTTCATATTATTTTTCACTAAAATAGATAATGAAAAGACGTAGTTTCATTAGTAAAGGGACCTTGGGCACTTTTAGTGCTATCCTTGGAACCGATATCGTCTTTGGGAATACAATACCCTTAGGATATAAACCATTGGCGCTCCAAGACCCTGATCCTTTTAAATTATTTCAGAAGGATTCGGATATGACAGTTCTTAACAACAAACCGTGGAACATTGAAGCGAAAGCCCATCTTTTAGATGATAAAATCACACCTAATAAGTTCATGTTTATTAGGAACAATGGTCTTATTCCAGAAAACATAGATGTTAATAAATGGTCTTTGACCATTGATGGTGAATCAGTTCAAAAAAGTAAAACCTATTCCTTATCAGAATTAAAATCTAAGTTCCAGCAGTACACTTATCAACTTACCTTAGAGTGCGGTGGAAACGGGCGTAGTGAGTTCAATCCACCAGCAAAGGGCAATCAATGGACCATTGGTGCTGTATCCTGCGCCAATTGGACCGGAATTCGTCTAAGAGATGTACTGGAAGATGTTGGAATCAAAAATGATGCGGTGTACATTGGGTACCATGCCGCGGACATACATTTAAGTAGAAATCCAGAGAAAGAACCCATTTCTAGAGGCGTCCCAATTGCTAAGGCACAGCAAGATGAAACATTGTTGGCGTTTAAAATGAACGGAGAAGATATTCCATTGGCTCATGGGTATCCATTACGATTGGTTTCAGGTGGTTGGCCTGCGTCTACTTCTGGAAAATGGGTCAATAGAATTAGCATCCGAAACAAGGAACATGATGGTGCAAAGATGACCGGCACTTCTTATCGTGTACCATGTGAACCCGTTGCTCCGGGTGAAAAAGTGGCCGATGAGGATATGTGCATTATTGAATCTATGCCAGTAAAGTCATTGATTACTTACCCTAAGTCTGGGGCTATGATTAAAGAAGGACAATCCTTAAATATTAGAGGTCATGCCTGGGCAGGTGAATTGGAAGTTTCTAAAATGGAGTATTCTATAGATTTTGGATCCACTTGGAATAGTTGCACAATTGAAAAACCAGTTAATCGCCTAGCATGGCAACATTTTTCAGCAAAAATCAGCGGTTTTCCTAAAAAAGGATATTACGAAGTTTGGGCAAGAGCCACAGATTCTCAAGGTACTGGACAGCCTATGCTTCTGCCCGGATGGAATCCAAAAGGATATCTAAATAATGCCTGTCATAGAATTGCAATTAAGGTAGTTTAATCATGTCCTCCGAAAACGAATTTAAACAACAAGTACGTAGCCTTTACCAGAAACTCATTGCCGCTTTTGGCTTGATTGCCATTGCTGTTTTTGCTTTTATTTATGTTGCTTTAAATCCTTCCGTTCTACAAAATAAACCAGAAGAAACTGCCATAATAACCATTCCAGAAGTTGAAGGTAAGATTGAAAACGGGATTCATGTCGCCACTGGTTTTATTGATGGAACAGGACTTACAGAGGTAATCCAAAATTGCACCAATTGTCACTCAGCCAAACTGGTCACGCAAAACAGAATGACCAAAGAAGGATGGGTAGCCACTATCCGTTGGATGCAGGAAACCCAGAACTTATGGGATTTAGGAAATCAAGAGGAAGCTATAGTCAATTACCTTGCAACTAACTACGCTCCCCAGAAAAAGGGTCGTCGCGAAGTATTAACGGATATTGAATGGTATCCCTTGGAAAAATAACCCCGTATCAGATTTATTTAGCAAAATAAATATAGATTCCTATTACGATAAAACAAACAATGGCTCCCGCTTGTTTTACATACTTGTATGGTGTTATTTCCACTTGTTTGGTATACTTCTGAACAAAAGCTTCCTTTCTCGGATAGAACTTGCCAATTATCAACATAATTCCGGCATTTAACAAGAAGAGAATGGCCATTACATGCAAAAAATGAGGATATGCATCAGCTTCAACAAGTTTCAGTGCTGCTTCATCCGTTATTCCAGACGCTTTTGCAGTTTCCAATGCCTTATCTACCATAGCAGGCCCAATAATGAATTGGCTGATAATATAGAGTCCCGAGCCTAAAAATATGGCGATTTTAGCTGCAATTGCAGGTACTCGTTTCGTTAAATAACCAACGACTATAATCGTTAGTATAGGAATATTGTAGATTCCATTGATTTCCTGCAAGTAGTTGAACAAACTGCCAGCCTTGGCAATTAAAGGGGCTATAAACATTGCTGCCAAAGCCAAACAAACTCCAAATATCTTTCCATACTTAACCACCTTGATTTCTGAGGCTTCTTTGTTGATATGCTGCTTATAAATATCTATTCCAAAAAGGGTCACTGAGCTGTTCAACACACTATTAAACGAACTTAGAATTGCACCGAATAATACTGCAGCAAAAAAACCAACCAGATATTTCGGCAATACGGCCCCTACCAAAGCTGGGTAAGCCATATCACTAGATTCCAGATTTCCGTCAAAATAATGATATGCTATCATTCCAGGCAATACTAAAATTAGCGGCCCCAATATTTTTAAGAATGAAGCCAACAACAATCCCTTTTGCCCTTCGGCCAAACTCTTTGCTCCCAAAGCCCTCTGAATAATCTGTTGATTGGTCCCCCAATAAAACAATTGAACCAGCATCATACCGGTAAAAATAGTCGCAAATGGCACTTCTTGTCCATGTTGCCCTGTAGAATCAAATCGTTCTGGATTTGTAGACATTAATGTATCCAACCCATCAAATACGCTGCCATCACCAATAGCCATCAATCCAAATATGGGTATCAAAATTCCTCCAATCATCAACCCTATGGCGTTGATACTATCCGAAACCGCAACCGCTTTTAGTCCACCAAATACTGCATAAATTGAACCAATGACACCAATTCCCCAAATACATATTACAAGGGCAGTATTGTCAGAAACATTCAACAATTCCGGCACATTGAACATACCACTAATGGCCACGGACCCAGAATACAGGATTACGGGCAACAGTACTACAACATAGCCCGTTAAAAACAGCCCTGATGTAATCGTTTTGGTGGCAACATCGAATCTTTCTGCCAAAAACTGTGGAACAGTCGTTAAGCCGCCTTTTAAATATCTAGGCAACAAGAATATGGCCGCAATAACCATAGCAATGGCTGCCAAGGTCTCCCAAGCCATAACAGACAAACCATCCGTATAGGCACTTCCATTTAAACCAACTATTTGCTCTGTAGATAAATTGGTCAGCAAAAGAGATCCTGCTATCACTCCCGCTGTTAAACTCCTTCCACCTAAAAAATATCCATCAGATGATTTTTCATCAGTACTTCTTGTAGCCAAATATGCAATGACCCCTACCAAAATAGTAAAGCCTAGAAAAGATAATATTCCTAACATGTTGATTTGTTCAGTTTGTTTGTAGTTTATAAATATATTGGATTATTTACCAAAACAACAATTACTATCTTAAGATACCATATAATCATCAAAATATGTTACATATGTTTCTATAAAACATTAACTAATTCGGCTTTCTTTGTTACTAAGGGAATGGTTATCTTACCCCCTATTTTGATGAAATGAGAAGAATCTACTGGATTTTCTTTAGTGCTATTTTACTAGGTGTTGGTTGTTCTAAAAACAGCTCAGAAAGTTTTTTTAAAAAACAACCTGCATCACATACTGGTATAACTTTCAAGAACGAGCTCAGGGATACCCCAGAACTCAATATTCTTACTTATCTATACTACTATAATGGTGCAGGAGTTGCCGCTGGTGATTTTAATAATGACAACTTAGTTGATCTTTATTTTACATCAAACCAAGGCGCGGATAAACTGTATATAAACAAAGGGGGCTTTAAGTTTGAAGATATCACAGAAGCTGCCAACATTAACAATAGTGACGGATGGACAACGGGTGTAACCTATGTTGACATTAACAACGATGGCCTATTGGACATCTATATATGCAAGGTTGGTAACTATAAAAAAATCAAAGGGAAGAATTTACTTTATGTAAATCAAGGTGTTGATGAAAAAGGAGTGCCTAGTTTTAAAGAAGAAGCATCTAAATACAATCTAGATTTCTCTGGATTCTCAACACAAGCAGCATTTTTTGACTATGATATAGATGGGGATTTAGATATGTACCTACTCAATCATTCCGTGAATCCAAATAGATCATACGGTAAGGGAATAAAGAGAAAACAAATAGACTCTCTTTCAGGCGATGTTTTGTATAGAAATGACAACGGAGATTTTGTTGATGTTTCAGCTGAAGCTGGAATTTTTCAGGGTGGCATTGGATATGGTCTAGGGCTTGGTGTTAGTGATATTAACAATGATGGTTATCCAGATATTTATGTGGGGAACGATTTTTTTGAAAACGACTACCTCTACATCAACCAAAAGGATGGAACTTTTAAAGAGGTTATTTCTGAAGATCAAACCAAGTTAGGGCACACCTCCCATTTCTCTATGGGCAACGACATTGCGGATATTAATAATGATGGTTTAACGGACATTATTTCTTTGGATATGCTACCAGAGAATTTGGAGACCTACAAAACCTCTGGCCTTGAATATGCTTTTCCGGTATATCAACAATACTTGAAGAACGGTTTTGCCCCGCAATACATGCAAAACACCCTACACCTTAATTTAGGGAACACAAATTTTAGTGAAATAGCCAATTTGAGTGGTATTTCTGCTTCAGAATGGTCATGGGGCTCTCTACTTGCTGATTTTGATAACGATGGCCACAAAGACATCTTCATTTCCAATGGAATAAAAGGAGCAACCAATGACATGGACTTTATCAGTTTTATAGCCAATGATAAAATTCAGAAACAGATTGAAGAGGGAATGTCAGAAAAGGAAATGGCTTTTATCAATGAACTGCCAGAAAAAAAGGTTTCAAATTATTTCTTTAAAAATAATGGCGATTTGACCTTTAAAAATGTCACCGATTCTTGGTCCAACAAAGAGGATTCATACAGCAATGGTTGCGTCTATGTAGATTTGGATAATGATGGAGATTTGGATTTGGTAGTCAATAATGTTAATGACGAGGCTTTTATTCTTGAAAATACTCTTGATTCAAAACCAAATTACAACTCAATCCAAGTAACTTTTAAAGGAAACAAAGAAAATACATTTGGTATAGGCGCTAAACTTATTGCAAATACCACAAACGGAACTTTAGCTCAAGAAAACTATGTGAGCAGAGGGTATTTATCTGCTGTCCCCAATACACTCCATTTGGGAATTGGCAAAGATTCCATTATAGAATCCCTTACGATTATATGGCCCACTGGAAAATACCAAAAACTTGAATCTGTTAACTCAGGTAGATTAGAAATTGAAGAAAAGAACGCAAGCGGTAATTTTTATACCGAAAGGAATAGTGCTAAACCTTCAATATTTATTCAAAGAGACAGCCTAATTTCTTTTGTTCATAAAGAACAATCTACTTATGATTTTGACCGAGCTCCCTTAGCACCTTTTGCCAATACAAATGAAGGCCCTTCAATCTCGGTAGCTGATGTAAACAATGATGACCTACAAGATATTTTTATTTCAGGGGCAAAGGCACAGGCATCTAGACTTTATATCCAGACTATTGAAGGCACGTTTATAGAAGAACAAGAGGATGTTTTTTCAGCAGATGCATTCAATGAGGACGTTTCACATGTGTTTTTTGATGCCAACGGCGATGACTTTCAAGACTTGGTGGTAGTAAGTGCGGGCAATGAATTTAAATCCTCTAACAGAATACAACCAAGGCTTTACCTAAATCAAAATGGAACATTTGTAAAAGATCCCGAAGCATTTAAAGGAGTTGAGTTAAATGCTTCTAAAGTTACAACAGTAGATTTTGATGGAGATGGCCATACGGACATCTGCATTACTTCCGATCAAGTTCCTCAGCAATTTGGAACTATCGCAACACAATATTTATTTAAAAATAATGGGGAGGGTGTTTTTGAAGATGTCACTTCTAGTATTTGTCCTAGTTTCAAATCCATAGGTAATGTGAAGGGTATAATTTGGTCAGATTTGGATGGTAATGGGTTTAAAGACCTTGTTGCAGTTGGTGATTGGATGCCCATTTCAATTTTTATGAATGATGGCAAAAAAATGGAATTGATTTCAAATAATGGTTTGGACAAAACCCATGGTTTTTGGAATTCCATTATTGCCGAAGATTTTGACAATGATGGGGATTTGGACTTAGTAGCAGGGAACTGGGGTAATAACAGCAAACTAAAAGCATCCGTAGAAAACCCGATTACCCTATACAGTCACGATTTTGATGATAACGGTTCCATAGAACCTTTGGTCACTTATTTCTATAATGAAAAAGAAACCCCTTTCGCCTCCAAAGATGAACTGGTAAAACAAATGCCTTTTTTAAACAAGAAGTTCCTTTCTTATAAAAGCTTTGCAAAAGCCTCACTAGAAGATCTCTTTGGCTCTGAGAACCTTAAAAATGCACAGCAGAAAAAAGTTTACGAGCTTTCTAGCTGTTATTTTGAAAACACTGGGGATATCACCTTCAAAAAAATTAAATTACCCAGTATGGCACAGGTTTCAACAATCAATGACATGATTGTAGATGACTTTGACAAGGATGGCCATAAAGACATTCTTGCCGTTGGCAATAACTATGAAATTAGCACTCAACTGGGTAGGATGGATGCATCACATGGCATACTTTTGCGTTTTGGGGAAAATGGTTTTCAATGGGTAAACAATGTAGGAGTTAACATCCCTGGTCCGGCTAGGAGCATCAAAAAAATTATGATTAACAAAAGGGAATATTATGTCGTTGGCATTAACGATTCCGCCCCTTTGTTTTTAGAAAAAATTCAAAATGAATAAATGTATTTCTTTATCACTCCTCTTCCTGCTTGTTTTAGGCTGTGGAAAAAAAGAAGGTGAGCTTTTCTCAAATCCATCTGCTGAAGATACTGGGATTTCTTTTACCAATACCCTGACGGAATCAAATGACTTAAACATTTTGGACTATCTCTATTTTTATAATGGTGGTGGAGTAGCTATAGGCGATATCAACAATGATGGCCTGCCAGATATTTTCTTTTCAGGAAATCAGGTAAAAAACGCATTGTACCTAAACAAAGGCGGACTAAAATTTGAAGATATTTCAGAAAGTGCAGGTATTCAAGGGAAAAGTACATGGAATACAGGTACAGTAATGGGAGACGTAAACGGCGATGGTTTTCTGGATATTTATGTATGCGCTGTAGTTGGAATCAATGGTTTTGAAGGGCATAACGAGTTATTCATCAATAATGGCGATAATACGTTTTCAGAAAGTGCTGCAAAATATGGATTGGATTTTGACTCGTACAGTTCTTCTGCTGCTTTCCTGGACTATGACCTTGATGGGGATTTGGACCTTTACTTATTAGACCATGCAGTGCATACTCAGGAGTCATTCGGCAGAGTTGATCTACGCTATACAAGGAATTTTGAAACGGGAGATAAGCTACTCAGGAACGATGGAGGAAAATTTACCGAAGTTAGTGAGGAAGCAGGCATTTATGGTGGAATAAATGGATATGGGTTGGGTATAGCTGTTTCCGACTTTAACCTAGATGGTTATCCGGACCTTTATATTGGGAATGACTTTCATGAAGACGATTATTACTATTTAAATAATGGTGATGGAACATTTACCGAAAGTCTTAGAAAATACTTTGGACATACGAGCAGGTTCTCCATGGGGAGCGATGTTGCAGATATTAATCATGATGGCTTACCAGATTTAATTTCTTTGGATATGCTTCCAGAAGATGAAATCCCGTTAAAATCTTCTGAAGGGGATGACAATATTCAAGTGCAACGACTTCGGATTGAGCGTTACGGATATCATTATCAGTTTACAAGAAATATGCTTTATGTAAACCAATCCAGTGGTAATTATCTAGAGACCGCATTACTTAGCGGAGTTGCAGCCACCGACTGGAGTTGGAGTGCGTTGTTTGGAGATTATGACCAAGACGGAGAACAAGATTTGTTTGTTTCCAACGGAATTCCAAAACGTCCAAATGATTTAGATTATATCCGTTTTATTTCTAACGAACAGATTCAAAAGAAACTTGACAATACTAAATTAGTTGACCAAGAAGCACTTAATTTAATGCCTTCTGGAGCCATAAATAATGCTGTTTTTAAAGGAAGTACAAATCTCCAGTTTGAAAATAAATCTGACAATTGGATTACCAAAGACACCTTAATATCGGGAGCTACCGCTTATGGAGATTTGGATAACGATGGAGATTTAGATTTAATCACCAATAATATAAACGCACCAGCCACTATTTATGTTAATAAGACCAATTCAAGTGCAAACTACCTAAAGATTCAACCAAAGTTCAAAGCAAAGAACCCCTTTGGTATTGGAACAAAAGTTTATTCCTATCATAAAGGCATTTTACAATATAAGGAACTCTATACTAGTCGAGGGTTTCAATCAAGTTCAGAGCCTTTAATACACTTTGGGTACGGAACTACCCAAAAGGTTGATTCAATAAAAATTGTTTGGCCAGATAAATCATATCAAACTCTTAGAGAAGTTGCCACCAATCAAACCTTAACGGTAAAGCCAGATAATACAAAGGCATATAATTATGAATCCGTTAAATCTAAGCTTAAGCCACTTTTCAAAAAAGTGGATGATAATTTAGGGATAGATTTTACACATATAGAGGATAATCATATCGACTTTAATAGAGAGAAACTTATCCCTTATCGTGTATCTGATTTAGGTCCGGCAATCGCTGTAGGAGATTTGAATGAAGATGGCAAAGAAGATGTATTCTTTGGAGGATCAAAGTTCTTTCCTTCCAAAATCTATGTGCAACAGGATACATCATTTGTGGAGCAAAAATTTCTTGAGCTACAAAAAGATTCGGTCAAGGAAGATGTAGTTGCACTAATAAAAGATTTTAATGGAGATGGGAAGGATGACATATTTATGGGTTCAGGCGGGGCAGATTTCTCTGGAAAAGCTAAACCTTTATCAGATAGTTATTTTGTTAAAACGGATTCTAGTTTTGTAAAATCCAATCTGCCAGATTTCTTTGAAAATGCTTCAGTAGTTAAAGCAAATGATTATGATAATGATGGTGACTTAGATCTTTTTGTGGGTGCCAATACCGTTACATCGAAATTCGGGGAGATTCCCAATTCATTCATACTGATAAATGAAGGTGGTAATTTTTCAATACTAGAAAATGCTCCATTCCAAAACGCAGGAATGGTAACGGATGCCGTTTGGACGGACTTTGATAAAGATGGATTTGAGGATTTAATCCTAATAGGGGGATGGATGGCTCCAAAATTTTATAAGAATATCAATGGGAGCTTTAGTGAGGTTGACCTTTTAGACAGTTCTTTAAAAGGGCTTTGGCAAGCTATTCAACCTTTTGATATAGATTCCGACGGAGATATGGATTACTTGCTTGGCAACTGGGGTTCAAACTCAAAATTTAGCGCATCTAAAAATGCTCCGATGAAAATGTTCTTCTCGGATTTTGATGAAAATGGAAGTACGGAGACCATCGTTGCCACGCAAAAAAATGGACAATACTATCCTATTTTGGGTCTAGATGAATTATCTGGACAACTAGTTTTTCTCAGAAAAAAATTCAATACCTATAAAGAGTTTGCAGGTAAAACTATGGAGCAACTTTTTGATAAGACAATCCTTGATAAAGCAAAAGTTTTAGAAGTGCATGAACTGCGTTCTGGCTATTTGAAGAATCTGGGTGATAAATTCACTTTTGTACCCTTTAAATCAGAGTTGCAGGTTTCTCCAATTAAATCCTTTTTATCCCATGATTTTGATGGCGATTCTAAAAACGAGGTTTTAGTAGGAGGAAACTACTTTGGCGTTACACCTTTTCAAGGAAGATTCGATTCTTTTCCAGGAGCATTGATAACTAATGAAAATGATATAATTTTGGGTGATAGATTGGGCTTAAAACTTACCCAGAAATCAATAAGACACCTAAACATAGTTACAATCAATAAGGTAACTTATCTTTTAGTAACGCTTAATAATGATAAAGCCCAAGTATATAGGGTACAGAATTAAAACTATTTAATGATGAAAGGACAAATCGGCTTACTACTTCTATTCGCTATACTTCTTTTTTCTTGCACAGAAGAAAGTCAACCCATTACTATTACTCCTGAAGATTTTCACGGCTCAGTTGACAAGGTAACGGAAGTAATGATACATGATATCTTTTCGCCACCCGTGGCAAGTAGAATATTTGCTTATCCAAATATTGCCGCCTACGAAATTTTGGCCTCACAAGAAAATGAATACCTATCGTTGGCCAATCAAGTTAGAGGATTAAAGGCCATTCCCACCCCTAAAGATGGAGAAGTAATCAATCATGAATTGGCTGCATTAATCGCGCACATAGAGCTAAGTAAACGCCTTATTTTTTCTGAAGATCGAATCGAAGCCTATCGCGATAGTCTTTATACTATTTGGGAGGGCAAAAACACAAAAGAATTCAATAGCTCAAAGACCTATGGACTGGAAGTTGCCGAGCATATTGCAAAATGGATGAATGGGGATAATTACAACCAAACCCGAACCATGCCTAAGTTTACTGTTGACACCGATAATCCATCAAGATGGCAGCCTACGCCTCCGTCATATATGGCAGGAATTGAGCCACATTGGAACAAAATAAGACCTTTTGTTATAGATTCTGCAAGTCAATTTAAGCCCACTCCCCCTCCTCCATTTTCCATGGAAGAAGATTCTGATTTCTTTAAAGAGCTAAAAGAGGTCTATGACATCAGCAATCAAATAACTTCTGCTGGGGATGATTCAGAAGAAGTTGAGATTGCTCAATTTTGGGATTGTAATCCTTATGTATCTGTAACTAGGGGCCACTTAATGTTCGCAACCAAAAAAATTACCCCTGGAGCGCATTGGATTGGTATTACAAAAATTGCAAGTAGAAAATCCAATGCCGACGTAAACAAAACTGTTTACGCTTATACCAAAGCATCCATTGCCATGGTCGATGCTTTTATAAGTTGCTGGGATGAAAAATACAGAAGTAACCTAATACGACCAGAAACCCTTATTAATGAGCATATTGATGAAAATTGGGTGCCCATTCTACAAACACCTCCATTTCCAGAATATACCAGTGGTCATAGCGTAGTGTCGGGCGCAGCGGCAACTACACTTACCGATATTTTTGGAGACGATTTTGCTTTTGACGATGACACCGAAGTGCCTTACGGATTACCTGTGCGTTCTTTCACTTCATTTAAGCAAGCAGCTGATGAAGCTGCCATAAGTAGAATGTATGGTGGAATCCATTACCGTAAAGCTGTAAATGTTGGGGTAAAACAAGGACGTGATTTAGGTAAATTTGTGGTGGATAACCTTAAAATGATTCAATAATTCTTTAACCTAAAATTTAATTTGAGTACTGATGAAACGAAAAATTTCTTTGGTAATAGTTTCTATTCTTATTGCTTTTCTGGGGTGGTACCTTTTTGTAAAACCCAATGATTATCTAATAACATTTAAGGCCAATACTTTTCCTGGTGCAATTAATCAAACTATAAAAAGTTGGGATAAACGAATGCAATCCAATGTCCCATTAGAACAGGATGGATTATTAAACATCAAACAACAATTAAAATTTGGTGATTCTATAGTCCAATACGATTGGGAAATAATTCCTATTACAGATTCTACCTCAAAAATTAAGGTAAGTATCAAGGATTTAAACAATAGTTTCATGAATAAACTCATGATTCCTTTTACCTCAACGGTCATAGAAAAACGCTCTAAAAAAAATCTTGTCAACTTTAATCAGTATCTAAACAATCACATCAAAAACTTTAAGGTGAGCATAATTGGAGAGGATGAGATAAAACCAACTTTTTGCGCATATCTGACCGTTAGAGGGCTCCAAGCTCAAAAGGCATTTGAAATGATGAGAGACCATCCTTTTTTAAGTGGTTTCGTAAAACAAAATAACCTTGAGCTAAATGGCTCTCCTTTTGTTGAAATTACTAAGTGGAATATTGAAACTGACAGTGTTGAATACAACTTTTGCTATCCCATAAGAAAGTCGGACTCTTTGCCAAAGAATGATGAAATAAGGTATAAAGACTTTAAGGGTGTAAAAGCTATAAAGGCAATTTACAATGGAAACTACATAACCTCTGATCGTGCATGGTATAAGCTTTTGGATTATGCTCAAAAGAACAATATTGAAGTTGTGAAAACTCCTGTTGAAATTTTTTACGATAATCCAAACACAGCTGGAAACGAGTTAGACTGGAAAGCAGAAATATTTATGCCAATTAAAGAATCTAAATGAATAAACTGACTATTTCCCTAATATTTGTATTCCTTCAAGGATGTGCCCAAAAACCTTACTATGGGGACTTAACCTACTTGGGAAAGCTTCCTTCAAAGCTCAGCGAAGTGTCCGGAATTGTTTCTATCGGTAACACCTCAGCTTGGGTAATAGAAGACAATGGGAATAAAGATCATTTATACGCCATAAACCTTAAAGGAAATCTAGTGAAGGAATTCAAGGTAGAAAATGCTAAAAACCATGATTGGGAGGATTTGGCGAATGACAAAGAGGGAAATCTCTACATAGGGAACTTTGGAAATAACGCCAACGACCGAAAGAACCTTTCAATCTATAAAACACCAAATCCTGAAAATGAAACTGGTAAAAAAATAAAAGCGGAAAAAATTACCTTTCATTACCCAGAGCAAAAGAAGTTTCCGCCAAAAAAGTCAAAATTGATGTTTGATTGTGAGGCGTTCTTTTACAAAAACAACTTTCTATATCTCATCACAAAAAATAGAACTAAGCCCTATACGGGAAAGGCTTTTATTTATAAAATTCCTGCTGTTGTTGGCTCTCATGAAGCAACATTAATAGGAGAATTCACTGCCTGCACGGACCAACAGTTCTGTTCCGTCACTGGAGCTGATATCTCTCCCGATGGAAAAAAGGTTGTATTACTGGGCTCTGGTTTTATATGGTTGTTTACCGATTTTAGTTCGGATGATTTTACAAAAGGTACTCTGCGCACCATAGATGTAAAGCACAGAACCCAACAAGAATCCATTTGCTTTATTGACAATAACACACTTTTAATAGCAGATGAACAGTCTAAAACCAAAGGTCGGAATTTATATTCCTACAAGATTGATTAAAACCCAAAGCCTACTCCAAAAGCAAATCGTGGACCATCCGAACTATTAAAAAATCCAAAATTTGCTGAGAGCAAATCAGCTCCATTCAGGAAAAATCCTCCACCATAGGAATTGTGCCACTTGTCCGAAGAATCTCCCGGGAACCAAACTCTACCATAATCAAACCCTCCAAAGATTCCAGGGGTTACAGGCAACACCCCCGTTTTACGCTTTCTAAAACTATATCGTAAATCTGTATTTTGATAGTAGGCCGTTTTCCCTGTAAACCGTTGGAAACGGAATCCTCTTAAACCATCATTTGCACCAATACTGGCTCCTTGATAAAATTCAAAATCATCTCCAATATTAAAGTGTCCTTTTATTTTTGTGGCCAAAACCAATCTGCCGTCAGAACAGATTTTATGATCTAGGGACAAGCTAGGCACTATAAATCCAAACGACCTACCTGAATCACTCAAATTCGTTTTATACCCTCCATGCAAAGAAAAGCTCATTCCCATGGTCGGAAAAGCTTCGTTGTCCGTATTGGAGTAACTGTATTCCGCATCTACTCCAAAAAAATCCTGTTGGGTATCTCGTCCTACATCGGTAAAGAATCCCTCAATAAAACGCCCTTCTGTTTCTTCTACATCATAGTTTTCATAAGAAACACCTAAACGTACTTTTGATCCTAAATAACCTCTCCAAACCAGAGATGGTGCAAAAGCAATAGTTCTAATTTTTACTCGATTAAAATCTAGCTCAAGAACCTCTTCATCATCATTGTTCACGGTTTCATTTCCAAAATCAAAGAAATTAATACTAAAATTTGGACTGGTAAACTTAGCCTTCAATTCTAAGTTTACATTTTCAAAAACATTGGCAAACTCTCCATTATATGCCAAGTCGAATCCATTTGTAGCAAAATAATAAGCTGTATTGAATGTATGTTGCTGGGTAAAAGGATTCTGTCTAAATCCATTAAACGTATAGGTGTCGGTAAGCCCAATTCTAAATCCATCATCTGGATTAAACCCAAGAGACGGCAACAATTGATTATTACTGGCCTTTACTTTTAGAAACTCGTAGGTATTGGTGTCGTAATCATTTACCTCGTGAACTACTCCACCAAATGCTTCATCATAGGTGTTCTTTTTTGTTTTAAAATCATAAACGTGTACCTTTTTAGATTTCTCAGCTATTTTGTATTCATCATTGTTTTGTCCTCCTACTATTCTAACTTTTATTTTAGAAGTTTGTGTATTCACCTCAAAAACATCGTCATCGTCCAATCCATATACCCAAACTTCTTTAGTGAATTCCGGAGCATAATTCTTTTCAAAAAATAAATCCTTTTTCTTTCCATTCTTTATTCGATACCCTCTAACGTCCAAACTTCCATTTTTCAATGAATTGATAACGAAGTGATCATCCTTATCCGTACCTGTAACTACGCTATATTTATTTATTATATTAAAGTACTCTTTTGCCGTATTGACAAGATTTTGCTTTCTTTTTAATAGTATCGTTTTAAAATTGGAAACAGTCTCATCATTAACTTCTTTTGGAAAAGCGGAGAACGAATCATCAATTACTGATTCATCTATTTTTTCCTGAATTAACATTGCCTGTTCTATCCATAAGTTCCTATCAGTCTCAGATAGCAATGCCATATCCAAAGCGAACGTTCTTGGTGATCCATTAAACCCTTTTACACTGCGTATTTCTTCATTAAATCCTTCAAAAATTCGTAAAGAAGGAACCGTTCTTGATGCAAACGACATCAACGCACCATCTCCCCAAATAGAAAAGGCTTGATCTCTATCTCTTGGAAAAGGCTTAAAAACATTATTCCCAGATTCATCTTCAAACTCTGCCCAACGCCATTGATCTACATGACGATCCCAGTCACCAATCAACATATCAAACAAACGAGCTTTTACATACGCTTTTTTATCAATGCTATACTCTTCATCCTCCCTCAACTTATTGATTAGGTCATATGTACTTTCTATCTTATTGGAATACCCAAAACTCGCCAGCTCTCCATGCCCTTCAGATACATGCTCCTCAATCATATACAGTCCATCTCCAAAATCGTTATTGTAGTCACCAAGTGTATTTTGTTTGGGTATGTAATACAACTTTGGGTTTGTATGGTAGATTCCCACAGCGTCTGAAAGTGGACCAAGTGCGAACGGCGCATATGGGTGAGCACCGGTATAAAAGTCCATCAGCAGTTTCTCTGTATAAGAACCTTCAAATTCTCCTATAATATATTGTTCCTGGAAGGCGATTGCCTGTAGATATCGTTCTGCACTTTTTCTAAGTGCGCGCATTACAAACTGCCTCCCATCTTTGTGTTGGAGTCTTAATGAGTTGGACTGGTTTCCACCACCCTTTCTTACTACGCTTAGGCCTCCAAATAAAGTGTCTAGGCGTACTGTTGGTGCCTTTACCTTAGTAGCATAGTATTTTCTATAACGATCTCCCCAAAGCCATTTGTAAAAACCACTTCTATCTATCTCTTCATCTGTATAGATCGATGCTTCCATTTCCGCAGGAAACGTATCACTATAATCACTGCTTATCTTCTTTTTATTTGAAGCCAATACTTCTGAACTATATAGTAAACCTTCAACTCCATTATCATCGAGGCCATAAAAATCCACTCCTGAAGAACCATCTTTATATACTTTTAAAATGGCATACCCCATTTGACCTGAAGAAAATTTACTTCCGTTGAGTAGACGGGTATAACCTTTATTGGCTCCAGACCCACTAACTATCTGGGGTATATTTTCCTCTACTATATATTGAAGAGAATGTTCGTGTCCAGAAGTAAAAATGACTTTTTCCGAATATTGCGCTAAGGTGATCAACCGATTCTTTAAGTGGTTATACATTTTGTTTTGTAAATCTGTAATTGAAGCGCCAGAAGTTTTTCTAAGAAGATTACCTATTGTACCCAAAATAGGTATGGGAACATTCCCTCCCACAGGAAAAATATGCTCTTTAAATGAAAACTGCCCACCATGGGAACCATAGGTGAACGCTGGATGATGCATGGCAATGATTATGGTTTTATCCAAATTCTTTTTGATCAATCCTTCCAATTCTTCAAAGAATCTTCCTCTATCCTTTATTTCACAATCATCGTTCATAGTTGGATGTTTGTCCCAATTAGTCAAATACCATTCTGTATCAATGGCTATTACAACTATGTTATCACTTATCTTAATCTTTTCTATGGGGCATCCATTGTCCGGAAAAAATACCTCCTTGCTATCCAAAGCCTTTTGAATATACTTTTCCTCTCTTTCTAATCCATCAGGCCCATTACTATACCAATCATGGTTACCGGGAATAAACACAGTTTTTCCTTTAAATTCTTTTACTGTACTTAGTTGGGCATCCAAATGGTTTTTTGCCAACTCGTGACCAGAAGGGTCATCCTCTTTGTTCGGGAATCCTGCTGGATAGATATTGTCCCCTAAAAAAATAGCAGTACTGTTCTTGTCTGCATTTCTCAATTTAGATTTAAATATTTTAAGAGCAGGGTTTAAATCGCCTACCGGGGATTTTCCCGCATCACCAATTAAATAAAAGGTGTGTTCCACTTCTTTAGCGTTCAAAGTTTTGCTGTTATCGAACGGGACAGTATATTTTGCCTCATAGGTGGCACAACTAGATACAATGGCCAATAAAAGGATAACTAAGTAATGTTTTTTCATATGACTGAAGTTGATTCCAAAATTTTGTATTTTGGAGAATTCAAAGTACTATATATGTCGGAAATTGTTGAAAAAGCTGAACGTTTTGTATCTGAAATTCTGGAAAATAAACTTGATCCAAATTTTTTATACCACAATTTGCGCCATACCCAGCGTGTCGTTAAAAGTACTAAAGAATTACTCAATTTCTATAATCTTGGA
The DNA here is from genome assembly GCF_947499585.1 of uncultured Allomuricauda sp. Taxonomy (GTDB): domain Bacteria; phylum Bacteroidota; class Bacteroidia; order Flavobacteriales; family Flavobacteriaceae; genus Flagellimonas. The sequence goes on from NZ_CANMOO010000002.1 coordinate 287,239, forward strand.
GAAACAGAAAGTGAAAAACTCATACTGGCTGCTTGGTTCCACGATACGGGCTATACTAAAAGCATAGAAAATCATGAAGAAGCCAGTTGTGAAATTGCTGCTGAGTTTCTTAAAGAAAATAGTTATAACGCTACTGATATTGAAAAGATTTGCAACTGTATCATGGCAACAAAAAGATACCATGAGCCGAGCAATCTTCATCAGGAAATTATCAGGGACGCCGATGCTTCACACTTTGCTCAAAAGAGTTACTGGGAAACAACAGATTATTTGAAAGAAGAACTGCAAGAGCTTGGAATAGCTAAATATACCAGCAAACAATGGAGAGATGAAAATATAAAGATGTTCCGAACTGAGCATCAGTATTATACTGATTACGCTAAAGAAAACTGGGATGAAGCGAAAGAACGTAACCTAAAACAATTGGTCAAGGAAAAGAAGACTGAAAAGGAAATTGCCAAAAAGGAAGCGTTGAAGGCAAAGTATAAAAGTGAAAGTCCCGATCGTGGTATCCAGACCCTTTTTAGGGTGACTTTAAAAAACCATTTAACGCTTAGTGATATTGCCGACACCAAAGCCAACATTTTGTTGTCCGTAAATGCTATTATTATTTCTGTAGCTCTATCCAATCTTATACCCAAACTAGACAATCCATCCAATACTTACCTAATATATCCTACCGCCATTTTTATAACTTTTAGCGTTGTCTCTATGGTATTGGCTGTTTTAGCTACCAGGCCAAATGTGACCAGTGGACAGTTCACAAAACAAGATGTGGAAGACAAAAAAGTAAATCTTCTGTTTTTTGGCAACTTTCATAAAATGAGCTTGAAAGATTATGAATGGGCCATTCAAGAACTAGTTAAAGACAAAGAATACATCTATTCTTCCCTTACCAAAGATTTATATTTTCTTGGACTTGTTTTGAACAGGAAATACAAAATTTTACGATCAACCTACACCATTTTTATTATCGGAATTGTGATATCAGTAATCGCCTTTGGGATTTCGTTTCACTTTTTCGGTCAACCCGAGCATCGTGTTGTGCCCTAAATTAAGACTTTAACTCTTCCATTAAATCTTCATAGGTATATGTGCGTTCAGATTTTGTATCCTTAGTATACAAAATTTCGGCCCTAATTGCTTTAAGCCCAGTAACTCCCTGAAGGCCTTCAAGTTCTACAACTTCTATATTATTGGTGAAGTAGCCTTTTGCCTTTAGGAATCTTATATAGCGCATATATTCCTTTTCATCTTTTCTTTGGGAGTATACAATAGCTAACTTCCCTTTTTGGGTCAATCTTTCGTTGGTTCCTTTAATATAGGATTTGTCGATACGTTTTTTAATGATTTCGTATCTAGCATTGTACGTTCCATCAACATCAAATCGTTTTTCATCCATTCTAAAACGAATCGCCAAAGAAGTGCTATAAACCAAAATCAAAGAGGCTACATCCAGTTTAACCGGTAGCTTAGATTTTAATGCGTAATATTTGTTCTCCATATCGCACATGACCTGAAGCTGCCACAACCTTAGGTTACTTAAATAAAGTGGATCAAAATTTCTGTCATTGGCTATAGAACTGCCAATGTACATATTGTGCTCTACCCCATCCGTTTTATAGCGTTCAAAATAATGCGGAAACATTTTTTGCGCGTCTATCTGTTTTTTGTCCAATAAAGATGCTAACTGCATATTGGCCTCCATTACGCTATTGTCATAATTACGACGATGATCGTAATAAGACTCCGTGCTAGGGTCTATCTGTGCTTCGTAATTCTCAATAAAATTCTTTAGTTCTTTATTTTCCCGTTTTAAATGCCTGAAAACGGGCGCTATTTCTTCTTTTACAAAATCAAAGATTGCCTGTTCAGTATGGGTGTAAAGTGCTTCCTTTACTTCCTCTAGATATGTATCTACCCTAAACATCAATTCCTCATATATAGGAAGCTCGTATTTTTTTATAGCTTCCTGAAGTACTCCATTGATTTCAGAAAGCTGAATCATCAAGTCTCTCTGAATTGAAAGGTTACGCTCCTTTGAGGAATCTTTGATATCTATCTGACCATAAAGTGGATATACATCCTTAAAAACAATTTCTTTAAAAACGGGTTGGTTTCCCACAAGTTCATCGGCCATGAAACGCTTTGCTTCCTCTTGGAATTTCCAATAAACGGAAGAATGTACCGTTGTGCATTCATGCTGGATTATAGCATCCACCAAATTCTCCTCTTCTTCTATTGATCTTAGCACAGCAGAAACAATGTAAGGCATTACATCGTCTAACTTGTTTGCATTTACGCTGTTCAATTCGTTTACTGTATTAGAAACCAATTCCAATACACCCAAAAGATTGCCATTGTCAGCTATAGGAGCAAGTATTACACTTTTTATGCCTTGTTCATGTAAATTCTTGTAAGGTTGCTGTGCCCCTCCAGATTTTTCAAAATATTTTTCAACGTTGGAAATAGCAAAATAAGTGTTCTCCCCAAACAACTTGCCATAAGAATATCCGCAAAGCATATCATCACAGGGCTCCATCTCTTTTCCTTTGAGAATATAGCTTTCTATTCCCTTGCCATAAATCTTTAAAAAGCGATTTGCATGATTATCATAGCCCGTAAAACCTACCTTAATCTTTTTAAGGTTGAACAATGACCGGAAGGTGTCCTGAAAACTGTCCATAAAGTTCTCCGTCCCTCTCTTGTTACTGCCTATCAGTGTGGACTTAATTTCAGAAATGGAATGTTCCGCCGTTACATCAAACATATTGGAGATTACAAAACCTTTGGATATAAAACTGTTTGGTGGAATCTTCTCCTTCCAAAGTTCAACATTCTCAAAATTCTCTAAAAGTTCATCAACATCACTTTGACTAAGTTCCTTTGATTTTTCAGTCGGTATTATTTCCATAAAATCTGCATTGTACAGTATTCTATAGTGGCGCATAACACCATTTGTGTCTGGAATATCATAAAACAAGGGACGTTTAAAGTCCATTTTAAACCCGTAGTAAAAATTCAATACCACAGTACATTTCATGATGTAATTAATATCCATGGGCAGGTTGCGGATTTCCAATTCAAATCCTTCACCTGCATTTTTAAGAATATCCTGAAAACGTTCTGAGGAATTGAAAACTAAGTTTTCAAAAGGGGTAGAAGCCGTTTTAATTTCATTTTTTGTAAGAACCGGAGCAAAAGTATCAGCAAGGATAATACTGATTACATCCTTGTGTTTCTTTAACAACTTAACATCATTAAAGCCCTCCCTCAACTCTGGAAAAGGAGCTTGGGCCTCCAAAACGTACTTCGCCCTGTTAGCAAGAAATTTATCTTTGCTTTTCAATTGCTCGTCATAATGTTCCAATAGTTTATTGAAACTTACAAATTGCAACATAGGACTTTCAGCATTGTAATTCTCCTTCATACGCGGATTAGTCGAGGTTTAGCCTGTAAAGTTACAAAAAGAAAAAATGCACAGTTGTTAAGGGAATCTTTATGGATTTGTCCGCATTTTTTGGATATTTAGTGAAATTTCTTGTATGTCCTCCCATACTCGGTTAGACCGCGCTTACCAAAATGCCAAGATCATCCCTTTTGATGACAGGGATAAGTTTATACTTTTTAGTGACTGTCATAGGGGAGATAATAGCTTTGCCGATGATTTTGCCAACAACCGGAACATCTATTTTCATGCACTGAACCATTATTATCGTGAGGGTTTTAGCTATTGCGAGCTCGGTGACGGGGATGAGTTATGGGAAAATATCAGTTTTGAGTCCATATTTGAAGCACATAAGAATGTTTTTCAATTGTTACGGAAGTTTCATCTCGAAAATAGATTACATATGTTATGGGGTAACCATGATATGGTTTATAGGGATAAGTCCTATGTGGACAAACATTTATCAAGCTATTTTGAGCCTATAGATGACTCGGACAAGGAACTTTTTGAAGGAATAACCTACCACGAAGCATTAATTCTCAAGCACAAGGAAACACAGCAGGAACTGTTTTGTACTCATGGCCATCAAGCGGATTGGTGGAACTATGTTTGCTGGCGTATAGGCCGTTTTTTGGTTCGGGTCCTTTGGAAGCCTTTACAAGTTGTTGGCATTGCAGACCCGACAAGTCCTGCAAAAAACTACAAAGAGCTCATTAGAATTGAAAGGCGTATTAAACGTTGGATTTTAAAAAACAACTTAAAGATTACAATTGCAGGACATACGCATCGTCCTCGTTTTCCTGAACCGGGACAGATTCCCTTTTTTAATGATGGTAGCTGTGTACACCCCAGAAGTATTACAGGACTGGAAATTGAAGGTGGTAATATTTCTTTGATCAAATGGCAGATTGCCACAAAACCAGATGGTACCCTTCAAATAGTAAGAATATTATTGGAAGGCCCTGAAAGATTGGTGGATTACATAGATAAATAACTATGGAAAGTGTGCAATATATACTTGATCAAATTCCTATCAGACATAACCTTGCATCTCATTTAATGTTTCTTGGTGTCGTTCAAGGTATTTTTTTAAGCTTTGTTATTCTTTTTCGCTCAAAAAAGGAATCTGCTACGGTTCTTTTTGGGTGGGCCTTGTTAATACAGTGTTTAGTCTTTGCGGACACGTATTTATGCTACACAGGATTAATAAAATATATCCTGCATTTTAACGATTCCACTGAAGTCTTTGTCCTTTTGATTGCCCCGACCATCTATTTCTTCATTTATGCCTTGCTTGAAAGAAAACCGATTACTTTTAAAAAACATTGGCCTCATTTTTTACTTCCACTATTGTATGGACTATCACAAATCAACTATTATTTGGCACCTGTTGAGGTAAAGCTAAATGCTTATCTAGGAGCCTATTATGATAATTTAGGGTATGTATCCGTTCCCGACTCCTTCAGCTATTCTTTTCAAAAGGTAAAGGATGAGTTTAGGTGGATGATTCTATTCAGTCTTCTTTTTTATATCATTCTGGCCACTAGACTGGTTTTCAAAGCAAAGAGCAAGAAGACGTTCTCACCTAAAAATATAAAAGTTGACAAATACGCTTTTTCAAGAAACACAGTTGTCATTTTTAGTTGTCTTTTAATATTTATATTTCTGATTTTCCTCAACTACGATGATGATGGGGGAGATCATTATATTGGAATTCTACAAACCATAATAACCTTTACAACTTCATTTTTTATTATTTCAGAATCTAGGTTTTTTGAAAAATCCTGGATTGCCGATAAATACGAAACACTTACCTCCGGCTCAATTCTATTTGATGATATTGAAAAATGTATTTCCGAAGATGACCGCTTTCTAAACGAAAACATGTCTTTAAAGGATTTAGCAGAAAGGCTTAATTCCAACACAAATCTTGTGTCCAAACTAATCAATTCAGAAACAGGAATGAACTTTAACGATTATCTAAACCAAAAAAGAATCGTTATTGCAAAAGACCGGTTAATTAGTCATAAATATTCCCATTTAACCATTGAGGCCATTGGCCTTTCGGTAGGTTTCAAATCTAAATCGGCCTTTTACACCGCTTTCAAAAAGCATACGAGTACATCACCATCCATGTTTATGAAACAAAAAACGGGTTAAATCGCGGTTTCTTCTCCAGAATTATAATTCAAGACGTTTCAGGGTTTAAAAAACATAAGGTTTTATTCTCAACTTTTCATCTTTGATCAAAATAATTCTAAGATGGAAACAAAAGTTAGACGTTACGATTTAGATTGGTTGCGAGTAATCGTTTTTGGGTTGCTCATTTTCTATCACGTAGGAATGTTTTTTGTGCCATGGGGCTGGCATGTTAAAAACAATGTTATTTATGATTGGTTACGTTGGCCCATGCTGTTCTTAAACCAATGGCGCCTTCCTATTTTATTTGTTATTTCGGGCATGGGAACATACTATGCGTTGGGTAAAAGAAACATATGGAAGTTTAATTTGGAACGTTATCTGCGTTTGGGTATTCCATTAGCAGTGGGCATGTTGCTCATTGTTCCACCTCAAGTATATTTTGAACGTGTGACCAACGGACAATTTACAGGTTCTTTCTTGGAGTTTTTTACGACAGTCGCTTTTGATGGAATCTATCCTGAAGGGAATATTAGCTGGCACCATCTTTGGTTTTTGCCGTACCTTTTTCTGTTTTCATTGGTATTGTCCCCAATTCTTGTTTACCTGCGTCAGAATAATACAAAATTCATTAAATGGATTAAAAACTTAATTAAAAGGCCTTCTCGACTTTACGTTTTTGTAATTCCTTTATATCTGTTAGAAACCTTTGTTGAACCTTTTTTTGATGTTACACATGCACTTATTGATGACTGGTTCAACATAAGCTTTAGCATAGTTCTATTTTTCTATGGATTTTTATTGATTGCCACAGGCGAGGTTTTCTGGGAAAGTTTAAAAAGTATTAAGACAAAAGCGCTTAGTATTGGAATCATTGCTTTTTTCAGTCAAGTTTTTATTTGGCTTGTTTTGGAAGATGGCTATGTTGTGCACGCAGTTGAAGCACTGCTGAAAGTAGTAAATATTTGGTCATGGATTCTTGTGCTTTTTGCGTATTCCGCAAAATACTTAAATAGGCCCAGTAAAAAATTGGCTTATGCCAATAGAGCAGTATATCCCTTCTATATTTTACACCAGACCATTACCGTTGCAATTGGCTATTATTTAATTAAATTGGATTGGGGATTATTAGCAAAAGCTTCCATTTTGGTGATTGGTACATTTGGTCTTAGTTGGTTGATTTATGATTTAATCATCTTACGGATTCCCTTGTTACACCCTCTGTTTGGATTAAAACAAAAGAAAGGCGAATCAAATACTGATTGATGATTTAACTTCCTTTTACCAACAAGGTGGCAAGGTATTTGTTAACTTTAAAGCAATGTATCGACCAAGTTGCTATGAAAAAACTTGTTTTTTTACTTGTTAGTTTTGTATTGGGCATTACCGCTCTGCAGGCCCAAGGGGATATTCCCACTACTCGCCCTCTTAAAGTTGGGGAACGAAATAATCTGGATATAAAGCCTGCCAACCAAGGTACCTCTTTGCGTATCCCTTCGATTATTGATGAGAATTTGACTTCAAAAAACAATAAGCCCGGAGTAAAAATGCTGCCCGATAAAGAGTTGCTGCAAGCGGGTCATGATATGGTCATTGACCCAAAAGTTGGGGAAAAAGAAAAGAAGGGCTCCAAAGAACATTTTGGTGATCAATATTTAGGTGACTTAAAAACTACGGCAAAATTCATAGGAGTTGTTTGTAGAGATCATGAATATGTAGATGGAGATCGAGTCAAAATATATCTTAATGGGGAAGTCGTAGAACATAATATTTTGCTTTCGGGTTCTTTTAAAGGAATCAATATTGATTTAATAAAAGGTTTCAATCGTCTTGATTTTGAAGCACTAAACCAAGGGTCATCCGGTCCTAATACCGCCCAAGTTGTGATAGCAGATGAAAAAGGACAAGTTATCCATAACAACCGTTGGAATCTTTCTACAGGCTCAAAAGCCAGCCTTATCGTAATTAAGGAAGAAGAATAATTATTCCCCCGGCTTATAGGTTTTCACCGCTCTTTTAAGAACATCCTCTTTGTAGTATGCCGCATCCTTCCAATTCATATTAGAATACATTTGTATTTGATCGTCAAAATGTGGTGAATCAGGATTACCACTTTGGCCACCGGCCAAAATTGTTTTTGCCTTTACTTTTTCTCCAAACTCCACAGCAGCGACAAAGCTGTTGCCCCGAGTACCATAAATTTTCTTGGTTCCGTTATTGTAACGTTCTCCATAGGCAGCCAAAGCGCCCCAACGACCACTCGCAAAACCTATTGGAATACTTGGTTTAGCATCATCAAATAGTTGACGAATATCTCCATTAAGTCTTTGGTAACGATGAACTTCTCCCCAAGGCATTTTCCAAGTTCCAAAATCTGCTTCCAATTGGTCAACTACCTCTTCAAAAAGTGTCAGTTTTTCTTTTTGAGGTGATTCATTGCCCCAATATTCTATTAATTGCATTGGTGTCATCCCTTCAGGTCTATCCGCTTTTTTATAGCTTAAGGTCCCATAATAATGCGCCAAGGTCATTGCCACAGATTCTTTTGAAGTCTTAAAATCCCAATCCGCCAAAATATCTATGGCCCCTTGTAATTTTGGATTTCTATCATGGTGGGCATAGTAGGCTTTTATCAATCCCGGAATCAATGCTTCAAAAGCGGGCAGGTACGGGTCATGGGCAAGTTCAATAAGACTATCTAATGTATAGCCACTTTTGTTTTTTAATAAACTGATGGCATGCACCCCACGAAAGTTCTCACGATCTATGGACATGTAGTTTGGGTAGTCTTCTTTCTTTGGACTAAATTCTAAAGCAGATGTATACGGAGTGGAATTACAATTCTGAATCCAACCATTTTCAGGGTTCAATACCAGAATGTTCTCATCCACTGAATGCAGACCTTGCCAATCAGTTTTAGGATTACTTCCATCAACCGGTTCTTTGTAATTGAAACTAGCATCTCTTTTTGGAATAAAGTTTCCATGGAAATAGGCAATGTTACCTTCGGCATCTGCATAGACCGTATTGTTGGAAGAGTTGGTACGGATATCCATCATTTCTCTAAATCCATTATAGCCATCTTTCTTAGTTCGGATATAGGATTGTTCCAATGCTTTTACTGGTTCCCACATCATCGCGGAAGCTGTCCATTGATTATCAACAGCATGGGTTATGGGTCCGTGATGGGTATGGTACCTTGGAAAGGTTTTTTCCTTTGTTTCATCACCATCTTTATATTTCAAGGTCACTTCTGATGTTTCAACTGGTCTTAGCTCTTCTCCATATTGATAAAACAAATTATCATCGTTTTTCACTATAGTTTCTTTGAACTCATCCATCACATCGGTATAGGTTGAAGTATGCATCCATCCCGTTTTCTCATTAAAACCCTGGTACACGAAAAACTGTCCCCAAGTCACCGCACCGTAAGCATTCAAACCTTCTTCGGAAACTACATGTACTTCTCCCCTAAAATAAAATGAGGTATGCGGGTTTATCAATAACATGGCATTGCCAGAGGTTGTTAATTTTCCTGAAATAGCAATTCCATTGGATCCTTGAGGTTCAGCCATTTCCTCTTCCTTCTTTATTTTCAGTTCTTCCATTTCTGGAATCTCCATTCCACTTTCATAGAAAGCTTTTATCTTTCTGGCAGAAATTCGTTCTATATCTCCACCTATGGAACCTTCACTAAAATACATGGGCATCCATGGCTCAAACTTGGTCAATAATCTTGGCTTTACTTCTGGGTGGGTATGCAAGTAATAATTAATGCCATCTGCAAAAGCATCACAAAGTTCTTTTAGCCATTCAGGGCTTTTTTCGTAATTGGATTTTGCCTTTTCTTCACTCATAAAAAGTCTGGCCCGCAAATCACTGTATAACGCATCTTCGCCTTCAACCTCTGCCAATCTTCCTGTGGCCCAAATATAGTTTTGCTCTACGCGGTTAAAATCATCTTCGCATTGGGCATATAGTAATCCAAACACAGCATCTGCATCAGTTTTTCCATAAATATGAGGCACTCCAAAATCATCACGGATAATCGTAATATTTTGTGCTTGGGCTTGCCATTTTTCGACTTCTGTTTGTGGTTTTTCTCCACAAGAAACCATCATTAAAAAAACTAATAACACTACTGTTCTCATCCTAAAAATTTTAAGCTTTTTTCAAAAATTGGGTCTTTAATACAATTTGGGCCTTTCCAACTCTACATTCCACCTCTTGTGGGCTACCAGTTAGTCTAATATTCTTTATCACATTACCCCTTTTTAAGGTTTTGGACATTCCTTTAATCTTTAAGTCTTTGACTACATGAACGTTGTCGCCATCTTCAAGAATATTCCCGTTACTATCTTTAGTATCCATGTTGATTCTTTACACTGTGAAAATAAATGAAATACCACTGAATTACTAATGCTTTTTCTTTAAGAAAGCATATTACCAACTCCCACTAGCACCACCACCTCCAGAACTGCCTCCTCCTCCAGAAAAACTACTGCCAGAAGAAGAAGACCCAGAACTTGAACCAAAAGAGTGGCTTCCTGAAGAAGAAAAGGTTTTACGCATATACGTCTTATCGTTTTTGTATAGTGAAAGTTTAAAATCTTCTTTACCCTTAAGTAGAATTTTCAATACAGCAATTAGAATAGTAATCCCTATAAATCCTGCCAAAATATAGTAAAGCCAGTGGGTGTGCTCAAACACCTGGTCAATATTATCTATATCCCTAACAATACCAAAAACCATTGAAGCAAAGAACAAAGGCATTAAAATAAAAACAGAAGAAAAAAGGATTTGAATAAAACTAAAAACCATCATGAACAAACCCTGGAGCAAACCCAATTTGCCTATCAACATTCCTCTAAAAATTTCTATTAAACCAGAATAAGCTTTGAAGAAAATAAATCCACCAGCTGCAATAAAAATAGAGAGGAAAAGAGCCATAACAAGCTTAACAACCCAATCCATTTGGTTTTCATTAGCGTCCATTTCTTTTTTGAATTCCTCAAGCGCTTCAGGATTATTAAGAAATTCGATGAGTTGATCTGCAGCTAGATTTATACCCTCATAATAGTTGGATTCCTTAAACTGAGGAATCATAGTATTTCTAATAATATTGGAAGCAACCGCATCTGTTATATAGGGCTCCAAGCCATAACCTACCTCAATCCGAACCTTTCTATCGTTGTGAGCAAAAAGGATAAGAATACCGTTGTCCTTTTCTTTTTGACCTAATTTGTTTTTATTGAACGTTTTGTTGGCATATTCCTCAATGGTTTCAAAGCCTAATTCTTTAATGGTAAGCACCACCAATTGATTGGTAGTTTCTTCTTCGAAATTGGTAAGTTTGGTTTTTAGTCCTTCTAATTCCTGTACTGTGAATATTTTTGCGCTGTCGGTGACTATTTCCTTTAAATCAGGATATTGCTGTTGCGCAAAGCCAAAGAAAGAACCCAGAAATAAAAAATAAAAAAGCACTCTTTTAACCATACACTTTAATCATCAAAAACATCTAAATATACTAATATGTTACACAGTTTCTTTCATATGAATTGACTAGCTGTCTTTATGGTTTTATGCCAGTATAATTTCAAGTAACTTGCATCTTCTTTTGAAGAATAGTATATGGTGGATAAAAAAGTTAGTGTTTTAAAAGCATTCAAGACCATTATTTGGCCTAAAAGGAATTTGGTTTTTATAGGATTGGTATTGATAGTTGTTAGCAAAGCCGCCAGTTTTATTGCACCCATATCTCTAAGAATTTTTATGGATGAAATAATTCCAGAAGGAGATATCCCATATCTTAAGATTCTTGTTGCAATTGTGGCTGCAGGTTTTCTGGTGCAAGCAGTGACCTCTTTTTTGCTTACAAAAATATTAAGTGTTCAAGCGCAGTTTTTAATTTCAGAGCTCCGCTCGCAAGTTCAAAAACAGGTACTTTCATTACCAATACGTTTCTTTGACAATACTAAATCCGGTGCTTTGGTTTCAAGAATTATGACTGATGTAGAAGGCGTAAGAAATTTAATTGGAACTGGATTGGTGCAATTGGTAGGGGGCACAATTACTGCGATTGTATCCCTAATACTTTTGCTTAGAATTAGTGTGAGTATGACATTGTTGACTTTGGTTCCTTTAGCAATTTTTGCATTGATTGCCCTCAAAGCCTTTAAAATTATACGACCCATTTTTCGTAACCGAGGAAAGATAAATGCGGAGGTTACAGGAAGATTGACGGAAACCTTAGGTGGAATAAGAATAATAAAAGGATTTGGAGCGGAAATCCAAGAAGCTAAGGTTTTTGAAAGCGGTGTGCATAAACTTTTTGAAAATGTCAAGAAAAGTCTAACTGCTACAGCTTTTATGACAAGCTCATCCACATTTTTACTCGGATTGGCCACTGCTGGAATAATGGGTCTTGGTGGATATAAAATAATAGCAGACCAATTAACAATTGGCGAATACATAGAATTTACATTTTTGCTTGCACTCATGGTGGCCCCAATAGTTCAAATGAGCAATATTGGCAGTCAATTGACAGAAGCTTTGGCCGGTTTAGATCGCACCGAAGAATTAATGAATAAAACTGCTGAGGCACATGAAAAAGAACGCATTATTCAACTTGATTCTGTTCATGGAGATGTAACATTCAACAATGTCTCCTTTTCTTATGAAGAGGACAAAGAGGTGCTGCACAATATAAGTTTTGATGTTAAACCAGGTGAGGTAATTGCCCTAGTCGGTAGTTCTGGATCAGGAAAATCCACAATAGCCGGATTGGCAGCTAGTTTCCTCAATCCAAATTCTGGAACCATCACCGTTGATGGACAAGATTTATCAAAGGTTGATTTGAACAGTTTTAGACAACATTTAGGAGTAGTGCTGCAGGACGACTTTTTGTTTGAAGGCACCATTAAGGAAAATATCCTTTTTCCACGACCTAATGCTTCTGAAGAAAAGTTACAACAAGCGGTAAAAGCAGCTTATGTTGATGAGTTCACAAACCGATTTGATGATGGACTAGATACCTTAATTGGCGAACGCGGTGTAAAACTTTCGGGCGGACAACGGCAACGTATTGCTATTGCACGTGCTGTTCTGGCGGACCCAAAGATTCTGATTTTGGATGAGGCTACCTCCAGTCTAGATACGGAATCCGAAGCATTGATTCAGAAAAGTTTGGCTGAATTGACCAAAGGAAGAACCACTTTTGTAATTGCACACCGCTTGAGTACCATTAGAAAAGCAAATCAAATTTTGGTGATTGAAAACGGTAGGATTTCAGAACAAGGTACCCATGATGAATTAATAGCTTCCGAAGGAAGGTATTATAACCTATTTACATATCAGGCTAGGATTTAAGCTTCTTCTGGGGCCAGTTCCACTTCCAGTCCATCCAAATCATCCTTCATATGAATTTGGCATCCTAAGCGGCTATTGTCTTGAACAAAGAAGGCTTCAGCTAACATGGCTTCTTCATCATCAGATTTTTCAGGAAGTGAATGATCAGATTTTATATAACATTGGCATGATGCGCACATGGCCATTCCTCCACAAATTCCAATAGTTCCCTCTGGAGCCAATTCATAGGACCGAACAACCTCCATCAAGTTCATGTTCATATCCGTTGGCGCATCAACTTCATGCAACACTCCATCCCGATCTATAATCTTAAGTTTTATATCACTCATACCCTATTTGTCTGCTTCGACTGGCTCAGCATGACATTTAAATCGAATTATTTTTTCTTTAATCAATAGATTTTACAACAGCTTTGGGAGCCTCTTTTTTACTTCCATCAAAACCGGTTACACCACCAACAGTGGTATACTTCATAACATATTTTTTATCTGGAAATATACGTTGATATGCACTCTGGCACATTAAGGTAGCCTCATGAAAACCGCACAAAATCAATTTCAACTTTCCAGGATAGGTATTCACATCGCCAATAGCGTAGATTCCGGGAATATTGGTCTGGTAGTCCAACGTATTATCCACTTTTATGGCGTTCTTTTCAATTTCCAAGCCCCAATCCGCAATAGGCCCTAATTTAGGCGAAAGCCCAAAGAGTGGAATAAAATTATCGACTTCTAAATCAATTTCTTCAGAAGTGTCTGTTCTTTTGATGGAAACTTTTTCCAATCTCTCCTCACCATGTAAACCAATTACTTCAGAAGGTGTAATCAGATTGATTTTTCCTTGATTCTTTAATTGCTGCACTTTCTCAACAGAGTCTAAAGCTCCACGAAACTCATTTCGCCTATGAACCAACGTAACCTCTGAAGCAATATCTGCAAGAAAGATAGACCAGTCCAATGCAGAATCTCCTCCTCCTGCTATTAGCACCTTCTTATCTCGATAGATTTCTGGCTCCTTAATGATATAGGCAACTCCTTTGTCTTCAAATTTGGATAGATTGCCCAGTAATGGTTTTCTTGGCTCAAAGCTCCCTAAACCTCCTGCAATGGCAATAATGGGTGCGTGATGTTGCGTTCCTTTATTTGTAGTGACTACAAAAGAACCGTCTTCTAATTTTTCAATCTTCTCAGCGCGTTCTCCCAAAGTAAAGCCTGGTTGAAATGGCTTTATCTGTTCCATCAAGTTATCCACTAGTTCTCCAGCCAAAACTTCTGGAAACCCGGGGATATCGTAAATCGGTTTTTTAGGGTATATTTCTGAGCATTGCCCTCCTGGTTGTGGCAAAGCATCGATTAAATGGCATTTTAGCTGTAATAGACCTGCCTCAAAAACAGCAAAAAGACCCGTAGGGCCCGCTCCAATTATCAGTATATCGGTTTTAATCATTCAGAATCGTATTTAGATATCTGCGCAACTTATGATTTGTTCTAGGAAGGATTTATGATTTTTGTCAGACTAGCTTACATTAATGACTTCTTCAATCTGAGGAACATACTTTTTTATGGTCATTTCCACACCACTTTTTAAGGTCATTTGGTTAACACTGCAGCCAATGCAATTGCCCTCAAGCTTCACTTTGACCGAACTTCCATTATCTATAGAAATCAATGAAATGTCTCCTCCATCACTTTGTAAAAAAGGACGAATTTCATCTAAGGCTTTTTGAACATTTGTTTTTATCTCTTCTGACGTCATAATCATTTCTTTTTAACGGCGGCACATCCTGCCATTGTGGTAATCTTTATTGCTTCCGTTGGTGGTAAATCTGTATTTCTTCTTACCAATTCTTGAACGACACTTTTTGTTAATTCTTCAAATGCTTCTTCAATTGGCGTAGCTGTTTGCAAAGCTGCTGGTCTTCCCACATCACCCGCTTCTCGAATGCTCTGTACCAAAGGAATCTCTCCCAAAAATGGAATATCTAAATCCGTTGCCAAGTTTTTAGCACCATCCTTTCCAAAGATATGGTATTTGTTGCTAGGCAGTTCATCTGGTGTAAAGTAGGCCATGTTTTCCACAATACCCAACACAGGAACGCTTATAGCTTCTTGCTGGAACATGGCAACTCCTTTTCTAGCATCTGCTAAGGCAATTTCTTGAGGAGTACTTACCACTACGGCACCTGTTACCGGCAGCGACTGCATAATGCTTAGGTGGATATCGCCAGTTCCCGGAGGCAAGTCCAGTAGAAGAAAGTCAAGTTCATCCCAATGTGCATCAAAAATCATTTGATTTAAGGCTTTTGAAGCCATAGGGCCTCTCCAGATTACGGCTTGATTTGGTTGTGTGAAAAAACCAATGGAAAGTAGTTTAACTCCGTAATTTTCAACAGGCTTCATTTTTGCTTTACCATCCACGTTAATGGACAAAGGTTTTTCTAAGGCAACATCAAACATGATAGGCATAGATGGCCCATAAATATCTGTATCCAACAACCCTACCTTAAAGCCCATTTTGGCCAACGTAACTGCCAAATTAGCCGTGACGGTAGATTTTCCAACGCCACCTTTGCCAGAAGCTACGGCAATTATATTTTGAATACCGGGAATTGGATTCCCTTTAATCTGGTTTACTTTAGGTTTTGAAGGTGCCTCAACCTTAACGTTAATCTTGATCTTTGCTTTTTCATAAACTTCTCTATGGATGATTTTTAAAATCTCCACCTCTGTTTTCTTTCTAGCTTGAAGACTAGGGTTCTTTATGGTAACATCTACCTCAACTTCATCTCCAAATACTTGTACATTGGTCACCGCTCCACTTTCTACAATATTTTGTCCTTCGCCCGGGGCGGATATGTTTTCTAATGCCTTGAGAATGTCTGCTTTATTCAGCTTCATTAATCCTGTTTTAATTGCAGTCGTTTAAACTGATTCTAAATTACAAAGATACGGCTTGGGGGTTAGATAATGAAGTTTGTATATTGAAAATGAAGATGGTGGAATAACCAGAGTTTATGCTATCCCAATTCTGATTCAAATTCTTTTCCCGGGTCCCAAAAGTGCTTTTTAAAATCTACAATTTGGTTATCCCTCACAACTACACCTTCATTTTCCAAAAGTTGCTGCATAAGGCTAGTGCCATCAAAATGATGTTTTCCCGTGAGCATCCCAATTCTATTTACAACCCGGTGAGCTGGAACATCCTTTGCCGCTGAATTGTTCATGGCCCAGCCAACCATTCGAGCGCTTCTAGCAGCGCCCAAATACTTTGCTATAGCTCCATAAGAAGTGACCTTGCCATAGGGTATTTGTTTTGCCACCTCATAGACCTTATCAAAAAAGTTAGGTTCCTCCATCTATCAGTAAAAAATTTTGATTAGTGTAATCATCAATAAAACCAACATTAAACCACTCAAAATATAGTTGGAGTTTTTGGAAAAGCGATTGGTTTTCCGTTCCATTTTATTAAAGTAAAAGGCGTACAAATACATCACCAAAAAAGTACCTAAACCAGCAGCTAAGATGAAAATCACCTCATCAATAACTTTGTAATTCATAAATCCTTGTGTATGAAACACCGAATTTACACCACTGTAATAAGGTATTGTTAAGAGGTTGATAGCGGCTAAAAAAAGACCTTTTGTGAAGCTACTGCGTTTCTTGCCCTGCTCAAAATCAATCGGGTGGTCGTTTTGTTTTTTTCCTTTTAAAAAGAAAAAAATAGCCAATATCGCAAATACCACTAGCGCAATTTGCAATAGCATACCTATCACTTCTGGATTCCTTGAAAGATACTTTGCTATTCTAACAGCAATGTAGGTTTGAAAAATGACCATTACAGACACTCCTAAACCAAAAACAATTCCATTGCTTTTCCCTTTTTCGACACTAGTTTTAGCTGCGTTCATATTCAATAAACCAGGCGGTACCGAAGCTCCAAAGGCCGCTAAAAAAGTGAAAAAGAAAAGAGTTAACAGGTGCGTCATTTAGTTTGTGATCCGAAATTGGATGTAAGTGATTGGTTTTCCTTTCTCAAGATACTGATTTTCATAAAAAGTTTGGATTTCTAAAACTTCAGCCGGGCTTCCTTCATTTTTATATACATCATGGTTGGAATACAAAATTTCACAACCCAATCCTTGCAAAAGACCAAGTGTATATCCATGCATAAACTCGCTATCGGTCTTTAAATTTACAATTCCATCTGGTTTTAATATATGTTTATATTTTTCAAGGAATAGCGGGTTGGTCAAACGGTGTTTGGTGCGTTTGTATTTTATTTGTGGATCAGGGAAGGTAATCCAAATTTCATCTACCTCATTCTCTCCAAAAAGATGATCTACAAGTTCAACTTGTGTGCGCACAAAAGCCACATTATTTAGTTCTGTTTCTTGGGCAGATTTGGCTCCTCTCCAAAACCTGGCTCCTTTAATATCAATTCCAATAAAATTTTTATCCGAATTCTTCTGAGCGAGACCAACTGTATACTCTCCTTTACCGCAGCCTAATTCCAGAACCAAAGGGTTTTCATTTTTAAAAAAAGATGACCAATTCCCTTTAAATTCGAATCCTTCTAAAACCTTTTCTCTCTGAGGCTGGATTACATTTGGAAAAGTTTCGTTTTCCTTAAATCTTTTAAGTTTGTTCTTACTTCCCACTTAACTTCTCTTAATGTGCAAAAAATTAATGTTTTGGCAAAACTAAGGAAATCCAAAAGCAATTTTGATTTTGTTTTTTTGTTGTGATGCAAAACTCTAAACGCATTTTGGTTGCCCCATTAAATTGGGGATTAGGTCATGCCACAAGATGCATCCCAATTATAAATGCTCTTCTAGCTTATGGTCACCAACCTTATTTAGCATCGGACGGTGTTGCTCTTTCTCTTTTACAGAAGGAGTTTCCAGACCTTCCTTCTTTTGAATTGCCTTCATACAAGATAACTTATGCTGAAAAGGCCAAGAATTTTAAAATTAAGATGATCTGGGATTCCCCAAAAGTGTTGAAGGCAATGAAGAAGGAAAAAAAAGCTATAAAACAGTTGGTCAAAGAGCATCAATTGGATGGTATTATTTCTGACAACCGTTTGGGAGTATTTTACAAAAAAGTGCCTTGTGTTTTTATCACGCATCAACTTAATGTCCTTTCTGGGAATACAACTTGGATGAGTTCTAAGGCACATCAAAAAATCATTAAAAAATTTGATGCCTGCTGGGTGCCAGATGTTAAGGGAAAACCAAACCTTACTGGTAAGCTGGGACATTTGAAAAAATCTAAAATCAATATTAAATATTTAGGCCCTCTAAGTAGGTTTGAAAAAATAATTGTTGAGCAGAAATACGATTTAATGATTCTACTTTCTGGTCCTGAGCCTCAACGAACCATTTTGGAGGAAAAACTTCTGGAGGAACTTCAACAATATGATGGAAATATACTTTTTGTAGAAGGTAAAATTGAAGAGAAAAAATTCATTGAAGAATTTGAGACCTTGAATGGCTCCCTCACTATTTGTAATTTTATGCAATCCCAAGAATTGCAAACTGCTTTGAACCAAAGTACCAAAGTACTTTGTCGTTCTGGATATACCACTGTAATGGATTTGGCCAAACTAGAAAAAAAAGCATTTTTTATCCCTACACCGGGGCAATATGAGCAGGAATACCTTGCAAAACGTTTGCAAAAACAAAATCTAGTTCCCTATAGTAATCAAAGCGATTTTAAGTTTGATGATTTGAAGAGGTTGGATACTTTTGAGGGGTTAAAGCAATTTGAATCAGATATTGACTACGCTAGCTTGTTTTTACTTTTTTCTAAAGTAAAAGAAAACTCGGAACCTACATCTTCTTCACTTTCAACATAAATTTTTTCATCATGTGCCTCCATAATGTGTTTTACGATGGAAAGACCCAGTCCTGAACCTCCTTCAGCACGGCTACCACTTTGATCTACACGATAAAAACGCTCAAAAAGTCTTGGGATATGCTCTTTTGGTATCCCTTCCCCATTATCTGTCACCCTAATAATGACCTTGTTTTTAATAAGATTCTCAACACTTACTTCTGTTGTTCCATTTGGATGACCATATTTAATGGAATTTACAAGAAGATTACTGACCACCTGTTGTATCTTCTCTCTATCAGCGTTTACATAAATAGGATCTTTGTATTCCATATCAAAAGTTAGGCTGATTTCCTTTTTTGCTGCTTTCATTTCTAAAAGATCGAATACATTTTGGATGAACTCAATAATGTCAAACTCTTCTCGTTCCAGTTTTAATCCACCAACTTCAAGCTTGGTAATTAAATCCAGGTCTTTAACAATATAAATCAAGCGTTCTACCCCTTTATTGGCTCGCTCTAAATATTTTTCTCGAATTTTTTTGTCATTCATGGCACCATCCAACAAAGTGAGTATGTAACCTTGTACAGTAAAAAGGGGGGTCTTCAGCTCATGGGATACATTTCCTAAGAAGTCTTTTCTGTATTCTTCACGAATTTTTAAGGTATCTATTTCAATCTTCCTGTCCTCTGCAAATTTTTCAATTTCCTGAGTCAAGGTTTTCATATCTGTGGTAACAGGTTTTGACGAGAATGATGAAGATTCCAATAGCGAAACATCATCATATATCTTTTTAACACGTCTGTAGATAAATCGTTCTACCCTAATCTGGAGTATCGTAAATGAAACAGCAAAACAAGCTAGTGCAAACAGAACAATAAACGACCAGTCCATCTGCCCTTTATAAATGAGAAAGGCTACAAATAATCCAACAAGAAAAAAGGTAATAAGGAGGGATGACCTTAAGGCAAACTTATAAGATTTCCTTATTCTAATAGCCATTACAAAACAAACTTATAGCCCACACCTTTTACAGTTTTAAAGTGATCGTCTCCTATTTTTTCACGTAGTTTTCTAATATGGACATCAATGGTCCTGCCGCCAACAACCACTTCATTTCCCCATACCTTATCTAAAATCACTTCTCTTTTAAACACCTTGTTTGGCTTGGAAGTCAACAATGATAAAAGTTCAAATTCTTTTCTTGGAAGCACTATCTCTTCACCATTATTGACAATTTTGTACTCTTCTCTATTAATTACAATGTTACCAACCTTTACGATATCCTCAACATCGGCCTTTTCTTCTTTTAGCCTTCTGAGTAAAGCTTTTACTTTGCTCACCAATACTTTTGGTTTAATAGGTTTGGTGATATAATCATCCGCACCGGCATCAAAACCTGCCACTTGTGAATAATCTTCTCCGCGAGCGGTTAGAAATGTTATTATAGTATTCTCAAGGCCTGGCGTACTTCTTATAATTTCACATGCTTCAATGCCATCCATTTCTGGCATCATAACGTCTAGAATAATTAGGTGAGGGGTTTTCTTTTTTGCCTTTGCCACACCTTCTACTCCATTCTTAGCAGTAAAAACTTCGTACCCTTCAGAAGAAAGATTATAGCTTACAATTTCCAGAATATCAGGTTCATCATCAACAAGTAGAATCTTAATGTCCTTTGTTTTCATGGGATGGTATTTTTTGTGTTGATCGCCCAAATGTAAAGATAATACTATAACCTCATCAATGCTTAACATTGATTTAATGTCATAACATTATTGTAACAGTTTCCCAATAAACACTTAACCCGCCCCTAACATCGCTTTTACACCCTGTATCGTTCTTTGCCTCCAAATTCTAATCCAACAGAATACCATATGAAAACTTATTTAATATTCGTCTTTTCCTTATTCACCCTTGCTAGTATTGCTCAAGAGAACGGCAGTATTGTGGGTAAGTTGACTGATAAAGAACTTAATGATGACCCGCTTCCTTTTGCCAATGTTCTAATAAAAGGAACTACAATGGGAACAACTTCGGATTTTGATGGTATATACGAAATTTCCGATGTTGAACCTGGAACGTATACTTTGGTTATAAGTTTTTTAGGATATGAAACGCTTGCGGTTCCCAATGTGTTGGTTGAAGCCGATAAGGTAACGGAGGTAAATACTGGTCTTGGCGCCAGTAGTGTTGGTTTAGACGAGGTGGTAGTGACCACCTCGGCAAGAAAAGATTCAGAAGTAGCTTTGTTGCTTCAACAGAAAAACGCACTTGTAATTCAAGAAGCAATTAGTGCGGAAGCGTTAACACTCAAAGGCATAGACGATGCTGCTGCAGCTGTAGCTCAAATTTCTGGTATTTCCAAACAACAAGGCTCAAGTAATGTTTATGTCCGAGGCCTTGGGGATCGTTACCAAAATACTACAATGAATGGTCTTTCCCTTCCTTCCAATGATGTAAACAAAAAGAACATTAACCTTGATCTTTTCTCTTCTAGCATTATTGAAAATGTTTCCGTAAGCAAAGCGTACAGTCCTACTTTTTATGGAGATTTTGCTGCTGGTAACGTAAATGTTGATTCAAAAGAATATACTGGCGATGGGTATTTTGAAATTTCTCTTGGCTCTGGAATAAACAGCAATGCTTCCGGTGAAGATTTTGTACGAAGTGAAGGTCCTAGTGATTTTGGTTTTTATAACCGTTATGATAACGATCCGTTTGCAATTATTCTATCTCATGGTGTTGACCCACAGGAAGCTTGGAACCCTGTCAACATTTCTGGTGCTATTGAGGGAGGTTACTCTTTCAATTTCAATGATGGCGACTCGAGACTAAGCTTTTTTGGTGCCGCTAGTTTTAACAATGGCTACGAATTGCGGGAAGGACCTGCCAGGGATTTTACCAATGTTTTAAAAGTAGATTTCCCAAACGTACAAGAGTTTTCATATAAAACTACAACTACGGCCTTGGGTAACGTCACTTATAAAATAGATAACGAAAATAAAGTAAAATACAGTTCACTTTTCATCAATAGTTCTACGGATGCCGTTGGCTTTTACGGAGTTAATGGATTAGGAACAAATAGGGATGCAATCTTGACCACAGATGAAGGGTTTTATGTAATGAACGTTCAGTTCAACCAAGACATGATTTTTGTGAACCAATTGACAGGTCAGCATGTTTTTAATGAAAAACTGTCTTTGGATTGGGGAACAGGTTTCAACAAAGTCTTTTCTGATGAACCCGACAGAAAACGAATTACCCTAGAAAATTACCAATTATCTTTGGACAATGATGCAAATACCAATCCGGTTTTCTACACAAACATTCCTTTTGACAATCAAAGGTTTTTTCAGAGTATTGAAGATGATGAGCTTAACAGCTTCTTAAACTTAGGGTATCAGGCTTCTGAAAAAGTGAAGTTCAATTTTGGGTACAATGGGCGTAGAAAAGAAAGAAGGTTCAACAGTATCCGATATGGTTATGAAATTCAAGATAGAGACAATACTCCAGTAACTGATGTCAACAATTTTAATACAATTTTTGATGTCAATAATATTAACATTCCTGATGGGGAAGGGTTATGGGATTTATTAGTATTAAATCCAATAAACAATGATATTGGAAATAGAAACAGACCAGGTCTTCCAGAAAACACTTATAAAGGTAATTTGAATGTTCATGCGGTTTATGGGACTGCCGAACTTGAATTAAACGAAAAAATTAGCGTGATTCCTGGAATTAGGGTAGAATCTTTTAGCCAAAAGGTGGAGTACGATGTAATCAATATTAGCGCTACTGATCCAGGCTTTAGAAATGTTTATGAGAACATCTTTCTACCAAGTTTAAACGTTCGTTATGCATTAAATGATGATTCTAACCTTAGATTCGGATTTAGCAAAACGGCCTCTTTTCCAGAATTCAAAGAGGTTGCGCCATTTGTTTATGAATCTGTAACACAGCGTGTAGGTGGTAACCCAGATTTATTGGGTGGATTAGATGGAAATGGACCAACGTATTCAGACATCTTCAACTACGATGTAAAATACGAATGGTTTTTAGAGCGCGGTGAAATAATTTCAATAGCTGCTTTTGCAAAAACTATCAAAGATCCTGTAAACCGAGTTGTGGCAGCAGATGCTACTGGAACACAGCGCTACTTTAGAACAGGGGAACAAGCAGATGTATATGGTATTGAATTAGAGGTAAGAAAGAACCTTTTAATGGATGGTGATGACAATGCTTTGGTATCTGTAGGTATGAATGCAGCATATACAAATACCGATCAGGACCTTAAGGATATTCCAGGGGGTACTGAAAATACATTTGGAACAACATTTGATCGCACTTCTGAAGAGTTGGAAGGTGCATCCCCTTTTATTATAAATGCAGATGTAAACTATAGCCCTGTATTTGGAAACTACAAACCAAAGGCAACTGTAGCTTTCTCATACTTCTCTGATCGAATTTTCTCATTAGGATCAGGTAGTCTTGGAAACATTGTGGAAAAGGCTGTTCCCACATTGAATTTTGTTTGGAAGAATTCTTTTGGAGAACACTTTGAAGCAAATCTTACAGCCAAAAACATTCTAGATCCAGATATCTCTTTTGTTAGAGAGGGCACTGGAATTGGAGATATTACCATAAGAGAGTATAACCTTGGGGTTAACATTGGGCTAACCCTCAAATATAAATTTTAATATTTTTTAAACTAAGAACAAATGAAAAACAAGTTTTTATTTTTAGGTATAGCCGCTGCTTTATTCATTGCTTGTGAGAGCGACGATACCTCAGACATCATTATTAATGACAATAGCGTTATAAATAACAATTCAGGCGGTGAAGCACCAGCAGAGACTACCGTTAATCTTAACGGATTGTACACAGCAGACCTTACATTAGATTCAGCTATTGAATACATCATTACAGGACCCGTGCTAATGGCAAGTGGTACTACTTTGACAATTCCAGCAGGTATGACAGTAAAAGCTGAGCCAATTGGAGTTAATGCCTATATCGCTATTCAGCAAGGAGCAAGAATTAATGCAGTAGGTACTTCCAGCAATCCTATTGTTTTTACATCAAACGCTACTTCTCCTTCTTCAGGTGACTGGGGTGGATTGGTACTATGCGGAAGAGCACCTATTAATTCAACAGCTGATGGTTCTGAAGATATCGCAACTTCTGAAGTCGGAGCTCTTGCTTTTGGAGGAAACACTCCTACAGATAATTCTGGAAACGTAGAATATGTAAGAATAGAATATGCAGGTGGTGCTATTGATGGAAATGCAGAATTAAATGGTTTATCTGTTTATGGTGTTGGTACTGGAACAACTATAGATTTCGTCCAAATTTTTGAAGGGTCTGATGACGGTTTCGAATTCTTTGGAGGAACTGTAAGTGCAAGTCACTTAGTTGTTGTTAATGCAGAAGATGATTCAATTGACTGGACAGAAGGGTTTACGGGAACTCTAACAGACGTTTATGTTCAGCATGGAACTGCACATGACAAGGCCTTTGAGTGCGATGGTTATAATACAGATTTCAGTAATGTAGGCGGGTATTTTTCTGCTCCAATTGTGACCAACGTAACCATTGTTGGTGATGGTGCCGATGACGATGATGAAGCTATAAGACTAAGAGCAGGTACTCAAGGTACATTCACTAATATTGTTATTAATAACTACGCAGAAGGTTTTGACCTTGATGGTGATGCCGGTGATAACCCAACAGGTCAAGGTGTATTGGATGATTTGCTAAATATCGTTGATGTAACCTTCAATAATGTTACTGTTACTTTCAAAAACGATACAGGTGCTGTATTCAATGAAGCTGATCTTATATCTGGTGTTGGTAATGGAACTGGTACTGATATTGCAACTTGGGGTGCTGGATGGACCGTAGGCATCAACTAGAATAAAAGTAAATTTGAAGTAAAAAAAGCCCCGAAAATGCGGGGCTTTTTTTATGCACTTCATCGAAAAGTGTGGCTTTTTTCTTAAAGCACCCCTATTTCAGTGTTCAAATTATTTATATTTGTGGCATACCCTTTGTAACCAATACTTTATGAAGCACCTTTACCTCGTCTTCTTCTTTTTTGTTTGCTCCCTTGGATTCGCACAGAATGCCCAAGCTGGAGCTGATATTGACGGGTTTAAGCTGTACCCCAACCCGGTTACTCAAGGAAAAATTCATATTGAGACTACCAAAAATGCTCCAAAGCAAATCTTAATTTTTGATGTTTTAGGAACCCAAGTATTGCAAACTACCATTATTGGTAGAGAATTGAACCTTTCTAGCCTAGACAAAGGCGTATACATTCTAAGGGTTTTTGAGAACAACAAAGTTGCTACCAGAAAGCTGATTATTAAGTAGTTCCCTATTTCGGGCTTTTCATCGACAAAATACCACCTTTTTTACCTTTACCTACATAATTCTTTGTTTCACAACATTTTATAGCTCTTTTTAACAGGTTTACATACTTTTATATTGCTTATTTCCCAAATCAGCATTTATGAAGAAAATCTACTTTATTCTCATTATGGCATTACCCCTTTTCACTTTCGGCCAAGAGCTGGTCAGTGTAAATACTGAACAAGCGCAAGAACTACAGGGTTTTAAAATGTACCCTAATCCCGTCTATGGCGAGGAAGTATACATTACCACTGCTTCTAATGGAAGCAAGCAGATAAAAATTTACGATGTTTTTGGAGATATTGTGCTTACAGACAGAATATCAACAAACACCTTAAACATATCCAGGTTGGTTCCTGGGGTCTATGTACTTCAAGTAACCGAACAGGAAAAAACGATGACTAGAAAGCTGGTCATAAAATAAAAAAATGCTATCGAAAAAGCCCTTCTCTAGAGAAGGGCTTTTTTATTTTTGGGTACTTTTGTTGCTCAATGGATAGGTCAAGAATTCAACAAATTTTTTCAATTTCAAACCAAGGTGAATTTGATTCATTGTCACTTGAAATCTTTCAGTTTCAGTTTAAAAACAATACCGTGTACCAAGGCTATTGTAAGCACTTGGGAAAATCCCCTACTAATGTTCGTTTTATTGAAGAGATTCCTTTTCTTCCCATAGAATTTTTCAAGACGCGAAAAGTAGTTTCTTCCTATAAAAAATCAGAAGCAATTTTTGAAAGTAGCGGAACCACCAATAGTACCACCAGTAAACATTATGTTCCTGATTTAAACTTATATCAACAGAGTTATCAGAAAGGTTTTAATACATTTTATGGCCCTATTGAAGCGTATTGCGTAGTTGCTTTATTACCTTCCTATTTGGAAAGGGAAGGTTCTTCTTTGGTTTTTATGGTGAATGACCTTGTGGACAGATCCAAGCACCCAAAAAGTGGTTTTTATTTATATGATTTAAATACTCTCCATCAAAAACTTCTTCAACTTGAAGAAAGACAAACAAAGACATTGTTAATTGGTGTTTCATTTGCTCTGTTGGATTTAGCCGAACAATTCCCTCTGAATTTGAAGCACACTATAATCATGGAAACTGGAGGAATGAAAGGTAGACGAAAGGAATTAATCCGTGAGGAACTACATGAAATTCTTAAAAAGGCTTTTGGAGCATCTAAAATTCATTCGGAATATGGAATGACGGAGTTATTATCTCAAGCATATTCCGAAGGTGATGGCCTATTTAAAACTCCGCCATGGATGAAAGTAATCCCTCGAGATACAGAAGACCCGCTTTCCATTCAATCTTATGGTAAAACCGGCGGAATAAATATTATTGATTTAGCCAATGTATACTCTTGTTCTTTTATCGCTACCCAAGATTTAGGTAAAGTCTATGAAAATGGAACCTTTGAAGTCCTTGGCCGATTTGACCATTCTGATATTAGGGGATGTAATTTGATGGCTCTTTAATTTTTGTCATAAAACAAAGTAATTTCGTCATCGGCAATGTCCGGATTGTCCAAAAATGAAAGCTCGAGAGAACTGCCCCTTATTGTATAAGCATATTGCCTTCCGTTTATATTTATAACGTTTCCATTGTTTGAGAATGTATAAGTTCCAGATGTAGTTATAAATTGTGTTTCATCTGTGTTTTGAACTGTTACCCGTTGCTCAGAGCTATCAAATGTTAACCTATGTGCGCTAAAATCAAAACCATCCCCAAAAAAACAAAAACAACTTGCCCTATTTAATACCCATGTTCCGTTCAATGCGGCATCAACAACATAATCATCATCTGAGGAACATCCATTAAGAACAAGCATCAATACAAAAAGAAAGCTGATTTTTCTCATCTTAAAAAATTCACTTTTACTTTAGATGATAAGTGTAGCAAACGTTGCGTAACTTAATTTACCACCAAAACAAAATAGTTTTTCTTACCTCGTTGAAGTAGTACAAATTTGTTGTTGATTAAATCAGACGTGGTGATAAGAAAATCTTCTTTTACCTTCTGCTTGTTTACTGAAATAGAATTTTGTTTCAATTCTCTTCTTGCCTCCCCGTTTGATGCTAGAAAACCCGTTTTTGCTGCCAAAGCACCAATCATGTCCAATCCAGCATTCACCTCATCTATTGAAACTTGGGCTTGGGGAACGCCCTCAAAAATATCCAAAAAGGTCTTTTCATCCAGTTCCTTTAAATCTTCGGAAGTAGATTTTCCAAATAGGATATTACTCGCCTTTATGGCATTTTCCAAATCGGCCTTGGAATGTACTTTTATAGTTATTTCCTCTGCCAATTGCTTTTGTAGCTGTCTAAGATGAGGCTCCTCTTTGTGTTTGATAACCAAATCTTCAATTTCTTCTTTACTCAAAAAAGTAAAGATTTTTATATATTTCTCAGCATCTTCATCCGAAGTATTCAACCAATACTGATAAAACTTATAAGGAGAGGTTCTCTCAGCATCTAACCAAACATTTCCACCTTCAGTTTTACCAAATTTGGTTCCATCTGCCTTGGTGATCAAGGGACAGGTAAGGGCAAATCCTTTCCCTCCGCCAATCCTTCTTATAAGTTCGGTCCCTGTGGTAATATTTCCCCACTGATCGCTACCTCCCATTTGAAGGGTGCAATTATGTTTCTGATACAAGTATAAAAAATCATACCCCTGAACCAATTGATAGGTAAATTCTGTAAAGGACATTCCTTCTTTAGCTTCTGAGGAAAGTCTCTTTTTAACGGAGTCTTTTGCCATCATATAATTGACCGTAATATGTTTCCCAACATCCCTGATAAAATCAAGGAAAGAAAAATCTTTCATCCAATCATAGTTGTTCACCAAGACCGCTGAATTTTCCGCATCACTTTCAAAATCTAAAAATCTCCCTAATTGAGATTTTAGAGCCTCTTGATTATGGCGAAGGGTTTTTTCATCCAACAGATTACGCTCTGCCGACTTACCAGATGGATCACCGATCATTCCCGTAGCACCACCAACCAAAGCAAATGGTTTGTGCCCTGCCAATTGAAAATGTCTCAACATCATTACACTCACCAAATGCCCAATATGTAATGAGTCTGCAGTTGGGTCGATCCCCACATATGCAGCCTGCATTCCCTCCATAAGATGTTCTTCTGCTCCGGGCATAATATCATGCACCATACCTCTCCATTGTAATTCTTGAACAAAGTTCTTTGCCATCATAGTGTTTTAGAGTAGGTGCAAATATAAAATGAAGTTCTTACATCCTAGAATAAATTCACTGCAAATGGGTACTTTTACTAAATGATTTTAGTCACCGGAGGCACTGGTTTAATAGGTTCGCACTTACTCTTTCATTTGGTTAAAAATGGAAAAAAAGTGAAAGCTAGTTATAGAAATGAAGACGCTATCAACACTGTTTCCAAAATCTTTGGGTACTATACTGACAATGTATCAAACTTACTGAACCAAATAATTTGGGTAAAAGCAGACATCACCGATATCGTTTCTCTGCGAGAACTTTTTCAAGATGTTGAATATGTTTACCATTGTGCTGCACTCATTTCATTTGATCCAAATAAGTATCCCGCTTTAGTTAAAACCAATATTGAAGGTACTGCAAATATTGTCAACCTTTGTCTGGAACATAATATCAAAAAGCTTTGCTATGTCAGTTCCATTGCCGCTATAGGTTCTAGCATCAAAGATAAACTCGTAACAGAGGACAATGAATGGAGTGATACCCATGTATCCGTTTACGGACTAACAAAACATGACGCTGAACTGGAGGTTTGGAGAGGTTCCCAAGAAGGATTGGCAGTTGTTGTAGTTAACCCCGGAGTGGTTATAGGTCCTGGATTTTGGAAATCTGGAAGCGGCACTTTTTTTACGTATGCCTCAAAAGGCAAAAAGTCTTTCCTTCCTGGAGGAACTGGTTTTGTAACCGTTGCTGATGTAATAAATTCCATGGTAAAACTCATGGATTCAGAAATAGAACGGGAACGATTTATTCTCGTAAATGAGAATTTGTCATATCAAGAATTATTTCAAAAAATTGCGCCAAAACTTGAAGTTAAAACACCAACTAAAAAAGTCCCTTTCTTGGCTTTAGAATTTTTTTGGCGATGGGATTGGTTACGAAGCAAATTACTAGGAAAACGAAGAAGGCTTACTAAAAATATGACCAAAGGTCTGTACAAAAGGGAAAACTACAGCAATGAAAAAATAAAAAAAGCTCTTGCTTTTGAATTTGAGAACCTAGAAGAGGCTATCTCGTTTTGCTGCACAAGATTTAAGAACTAAGATTTCGTTTTATCCACTTTTGACTTAGTAATTGAATCTGTCTTCTTTTTCTGAGCTTTTCTTATACTATCATTTCTGTTCTTCGTTGTTTTTTCCAAGGTTGCTCTTCTTGTTTCCAACTTCGCTTCTACTTTTTCATAAATAGCTTGATACTCTAGAGGAACAGAAGCGTAATACAAATCACTTTGGGAAAATTGAATACTGTCTATCTCATGTTTTTGATAAAGGAACTCCATAACCTTTATCCCTTTATCCTCCATCACATGATTAAAAGATGACTTGGCTGAGTTCAATATCGCCAAATCATGCAAAATGGCGACCATTTTTTCTTGTGGGATAAGTTTTTCAGGTTTTTCAATCACCTTTTTACCACATGAAAAAAGAAGTATTCCAGAAAACAATAAAACTAGTTTTCTCATTTTTTATCGGTTGAATGTAAGCCTTTTGGCATTTTTCTCTTCAGAGAAAATTCCATTCTCATATCCTAGATGGCCATTTATAAATGTGCGCACCACTTTGGAATCAAAAGTAACACCTTCAAATGGAGACCATCCACATTTATAAAAAATATTGGATTTTTTAACCTCCTTTTGGGAGTCTCTATTTACCTGAACCAAATCTGCATAATATCCTTCACGTATAAAACCTCTCTTATCAATATCAAAAAGTTTGGCAGGGTTGTGGCACATTTTTTCCACTAACTTCTCCAAACTAATTTTCCCTTCTTTTTCTTTTTGAAGCATCGCCAATAGGGCATGCTGCACTAAAGGTCCACCAGATGGTGCTTTTGTGTACGGATTATCTTTTTCTTCAATGGTATGCGGGGCATGGTCCGTTGCTATAATATCTATTCTATCATCCAAAAGTGCCTCCCAAAGCTTTTCTCTATCGGTTGCGGTCTTTACAGCGGGGTTCCATTTTATCAATGTTCCTTTTTCTGCATAATCTTCATCTGAAAACCAAAGATGATGTATACACACTTCTGCTGTAATCTTCTTCTCTTCTAGGGGAATCGCATTGGTGAATAAATCTGTCTCAATACCTGTGGAAAGATGGAATACGTGTAATCTAGCTCCTGTTTTCTTTGCTAGTGCAATTGCTTTTGATGAAGATAGATAGCAGGCTTCTTCACTTCGAATTATAGGATGAAGCGCTATGGGAATATCATCACCGTACATTTTTTTATATTTGGCCATATTTGCCCGTATGGTTCCTTCATCTTCACAATGCGTAGAAATTACCATTTCGGTATTCCTGAAAATATTTTCCAAAACCGCTTCATCATCAACCAACATATTACCAGTTGAAGACCCTAAGAACAGTTTTACTCCTGAGCATGCATTTTTATCCAACTTTTTTAGCTCTTCAAGATTATCATTAGTACCTCCAAAAAGAAAGGAATAATTGGCATAGACATCTTTTGCAGCAATCGCAAATTTCTCCTCAAGTTTTTCTATAGTGGTAGTTTGGGGATTAGTGTTTGGCTGTTCCATAAAAGTGGTAATCCCACCCGCTAGAGCAGCTCTACTTTCAGTGGCTATAGTTCCTTTATGAGTAAGTCCTGGCTCTCTAAAATGCACTTGATCATCAATTACCCCGGGCAACAAATAGTCTCCGTTTAAATCAATAACCTTGGCAATATCATCTGTGATATCCGTATCAATGCGTGCTATAAAATCTCCATCCAGAAGCACATCAGTTTCAAAAATGCTATTCTCATTAACAATCTTGGTATTTTTTAATAGGATTCTTGACATTTTAAAAACTCTTTTTGAAAAATATACTTCTTAACTTCATTGCGAACACACCAAAAATAGCTTCTCTTATTATGGCTGAGTTCATTTTCGACTTTCCGTTTACCCTATCCGTAAAAATGATGGAAACTTCTTCAATTTTGTACTTTTTGAGATAAGCTCTATACTTCATTTCAATTTGAAATGCATAACCAATGAATCGGACTGCATCCAAATCTATATTTTCCAAAACCTCTCTTTTATAGCACACGAAACCAGCTGTTGGGTCGTGAACCTGCATCCCCGTGATAATTTTTACATAAAATGATGCGCCATAAGACAGTAATATTCTAAAAAGAGGCCAATTGACCACATTTACCCCTTTCTTATATCGAGAACCTACCGCTACATCTGCTCCATTTAAACAAGCTCTATGCAATCGGGACAAATCTGCTGGTCGATGCGAAAAATCGGCATCCATTTCAAAAATATAGTCATAGTCCCTTTCTAGAGCCCATTTAAATCCGTGAATGTAAGCCGTTCCTAAACCAGATTTTTCCTTACGTACCTCAAGAAATAAGCGTTCAGGAAATTGTTCTTGCAGTTTCTTTACGTTTTGAGCAGTACCATCTGGTGAGTTATCGTCTACTACAAGAACATGAAAATCTTTCTTTAAGTCAAAAACCGTTTTTATAATGGCTTCAATGTTTTCAATTTCATTGAAGGTTGGTATTATAACTAAACCGTCTGCCATTCACATAAGATTAGATGGCAAAAATAACGTTTTATAAGTTGCGTTTACAAGTTGTGGCATGCATTACTAAGTATATTATTGGTCAATATTTGTAACTTTGAACCATCTAAAATTCATTTAATGACCCAAAAGTTTCCCAGGCTTTTCCTTATTCTCCTGGCAGTTCTTTTTATTCTCAACCTTGTACAGGGTTATTTTACAGAACTAATTTACGATGAGGCTTATTATTGGTATTATGCTCAGAACTTGGATTGGGGCTATTTTGACCACCCTCCAATGGTCGCTTTTTTAATTAAGCTAAGTAGTTTCTTATTTGATGGAGAGTTAGGGGTTCGTTTTATGAGCTGTGTCCTTTCTGTTGGCACATATTTAATTCTATGGGAGCTAATAGATAATCCAAAGAAAAAAGATTATGTAATCCACTTTTTTCTTCTTCTATTCTCAATGACCCTAATGAATGCTTATGGCTTTTTAACACTGCCTGATACTCCTTTACTATTTTTTACTGCTCTGTTCCTGCTGCTTTACAAGCGTTTTCTAAACAATCCCACAATTTGGACCTCAATCTTCATGGGGGTTGTAATGGCTGCTTTAATGTACAGCAAGTATCATGCGGTCTTAGTAATTTTATTTGTGTTCCTTTCCAATTTAAAACTTATTAAAGACAGGAATGCTTGGTTAGCAGTTGCCGTTGCATTGGTATGTTACAGTCCTCATTTTCTGTGGCTGTACCAAAATGATTTTGTATCTATTAAATACCATCTTTATGAGCGCCCCAATCAGGCATATTCATTTACCAAGTTTACCCTAGGTTACTTTGTAAATCTTGTTGCCATTTTTGGACTGCTTTTTTATTGGGTGTACCTATCATTAATCAAAACAAAATCTACCAATAAATTTACCAAGGCGTTATTATATTTAACCTACGGAGTTGTAATTTTCTTTTTTATATCCAGTTTTAATCGAAGAGTACAAACGCAATGGGTCATTATTATCTCTATCCCTACGGCGATTCTGGCTTTTAACCATCTTATTGAAAATGCCAATAGCAGAAAATGGATGTATAGAATGGGTATTGTTAGTATGATAGTTCTAATCTATGCTAGGATGTGGCTGGTTCACAGCCCTTTATTACCAATAATTTTTGAAACACACGGAAATAAGCAATGGGTATCTGAATTAAATTCAAAAGCTGGAGATATTCCAATAATTTTTGAAAACTCGTATCGTAGTGCCCCTATGTATGAGTTTTACTCCGGAAACTCGACTTTCTCTCTCAATAACCATATGTATAGAAAGAATCAGTACTCTATTGATGATTCTGAAGAGCGGGTTAGGCACAAAAAAATAGTCTATGTCACAAAATATAGAAAGAGTGGTGATATTACCTACACATACCCTGACGGGACAGTTTTCTATGGGGTTTTCATGAATGACTTTGAATCTTATCGCAAATTAGAATGTATTGTTGAAGAGCCTCATGAAAAATCCACATATACACTAAAGGTGTACAACCCTTATGAATTTGACATTCCTCTTGAAGAACTAAAGTACACAGTTGCCTATTCTAA
Organism: uncultured Allomuricauda sp.; assembly: GCF_947499585.1. Classification (GTDB taxonomy): domain Bacteria; phylum Bacteroidota; class Bacteroidia; order Flavobacteriales; family Flavobacteriaceae; genus Flagellimonas. Next base: position 320,797 of record NZ_CANMOO010000002.1, read on the forward strand.
CAAGTACAAACAGGTGAAAGAGATGATTCCTTTAAAAGTTAAACCAGAATCATCAAGTGAAATTATATTAAAATCGAAGGACACCTTGTATTTTCAATTTGAGCTACCAAAACCTAAAATGGAAAACCATGGATATTTTAGAATTGGAATAGCTGAAAATGGCCTCCTACCTGGACTAAATGGTAAACCAGTTAAACTAAAAGAATGAACCCAGTTTATAAAACTATTGAATCCTTGGATTGGATAACGATTGTTCTGTTTTTTAGTATGGTTGTGCTTGCGCTAGGAAAATACCTTTTCAGAAATAGATTCTTAAACTTTATGATATTACCTTTTAATAATAGGTATGTTGTGCTTTATAACAAAAAGGGGCGCCTTCTTAATTGGTTCCATATTCTATTGACCATATTTCAACTGATCAACTTCTCTTTATTCATTTTCTTGTTGCTGAAGGCTTTTTTTACATTACCCAACGATGACAATCCTTCCTCCTTTTTTATAATAATAGTAGGGTTGTTGTTGTTTCAAATCGTCAAAATTTTACTTCAATTTGCCCAAGGATTTGTTTTCAATACTCAAGGGTTAATTTCCGAATTACTGTTCAACAAACTCTCCTACCTCAACTATAGTAGTTTGGTAATGTTCGTTAGCAACATTGTTCTTATTTATATTCTAAATGACTCAAAAATCATATTTTCTGTTGCTATAATCTTAATTATTTCCATTAATGTCATTGGACTGACAAGGCTATTGAAGAACCATCAAAAAGCTATAATTCCCTATTTTTTCTATTTTATTTTGTACCTTTGCGCACTCGAAATTGCACCCTTAGTGTTAGTTGGAAGCTATCTAAAAGATTGAAAGCTTATGAAAGTAAAGACAATTTTGGTTTCCCAGCCAGAACCCAAAATAGAAAATTCTCCCTACTCACGATTAATCGAAAAAGAAAAAGTAAAGGTGGATTTTAGACCTTTTATTCATGTAGAGGAAGTAGAAGCTAAAAATGTAAGACAGCAAAAAATTGATTTAAACAATTTTACTGCGATTATCCTTACAAGCAGAAATTCTGTAGATCACTTCTTTAGAATTGCAGAAGAAATGCGTTTTAAAGTTCCTGATAGCATGAAATATTTTTGCCAATCTGAAGCGGTTGCTTATTATTTGCAAAAGTATGTTGTTTATAGAAAGCGGAAAATTTACGTGGGAAAACGAATGTTCAATGAACTGGTTCCGCTTATTAAAAAATATAAGGATGAAAAGTTCCTATTACCATCATCTGATACACTTAAAGTTACAGTTCCGCAGATTTTGGATGAGCTTAAAGTAGACTGGAAACGAGGTATCTTCTACAAAACAGTTATTAGTGACCTGTCAGATCTTAGAGAAGTAACTTATGATGTCTTGGTATTCTTTAGCCCTTCAGGAATTGAGTCTTTACTTAAAAACTTTCCCGATTTTGAACAAAATGGGACACGAATCGCAGTGTTTGGAAATAGCACGGTAGAAGCTGCTGCAGATGCTGGACTTCGTATAGATATTAAAGCTCCAACACCTGAAACGCCATCTATGACCATGGCCCTTCAGAAATATATAACCAGTGTAAATAAATAACCTGGTTATCGATATAAAACAAAAAAGGCCCAATCAAATGATTGGGCCTTTTTTGTTTTAAAAAGCGTATCGTTGCGGTCCGCCACGCCTAATTTCCTCACTTGCATATTCTTCAAACTTCTTAAAGTTCTCTCTAAAAGCATTTGTCAGCTTAAAGGCTGTTTTATAATATGCTTCATCATTGTTCCATGTTGTTCTTGGGCTTAATACCGCCGTTGGAACCCCAGGGCATTCCCTAGGTTGTGCAACTCCAAAAACGGAATGGATATGGTAGTTATCATAGTTGTAAAGTCCCAAATCTCCATTCAAAGCAGCACTGATCATAGCCCTAGTATACTTTAGCTTCATTCTGGTTCCTACCCCATATGGGCCTCCGGTCCATCCAGTATTAATCAACCACACATCTACTCCAGATTCTTTCATTTTTTTACTTAACATTTCCGCATATTTGGCAGGGTGTAAAGGCATGAAAGGAGCTCCAAAACATGCAGAAAATGATGGTTGTGGTTCTACCACCCCAGCTTCTGTGCCAGCAACCTTGGCCGTATAACCAGAAATAAAATGGTATGCTGCTTGGGCAGGAGTAAGTTTGGATATTGGAGGCAAAACACCAAAAGCATCAGCCGTTAAAAAGAAAATGTTCTTTACATTTTTACCTATAGAAGGTTGTTGAATATTATCAATGTGATATATGGGATAACTAACCCTGGTATTTTGGGTAACAGAAGTATCTGAAAAGTCAACGACACCCTTATCATCCATAATTACATTTTCCAGAATAGCGCCCTGCTTAATAGCTCCATAAATCTCAGGCTCATTTTCTTTTGAAAGATCTATCACTTTTGCATAGCATCCTCCTTCAAAATTGAAAACGGTGTTATCTACAGTCCACCCATGTTCATCATCCCCAATCAGTTTACGATTTGGATCAGTAGAAAGTGTTGTTTTTCCAGTCCCAGAAAGACCAAAGAAAATTGCAGTATCCCCATCTTCACCCACATTGGCCGAACAGTGCATGGGCAATGTGTTTTTAAACACCGGAAGAATAAAGTTAAGCGCTGAAAAAATACCTTTTTTGATTTCACCAGTATATCCTGTGCCTCCAATTAATGCAATCTTTTTTGAAAAATTAAGAATGGCAAAATTATGCTGTCTGGTACCATCGATCGCAGCGTCTGCCATAAAACCTGGAGCATTGATCACGGTCCACTCCGGATCAAAAGCTTCCAACTCTTCTTCTGTTGGCCTTAAAAACATATTATAAGCAAACATATTGGACCATGAATATTCATTAATGACCCTTATGTTAAGTTTATAGGCATCTTCCGCGCACGCATAACAATCCCGAACAAACAGTTCTTTTTCATTTAAATAAGTTATGACCTTATCATAGAGTTTATCAAACTTTTCACTATCAAAGGGAATATTTATATTTCCCCACCAAACTTTGCCCTCGGTAATTGCATCCTTTACAATAAAACGATCCATTGGGGATCTTCCAGTAAACTCTCCAGTATGTATGGACAAGGCTCCTGATGAAGCCTCTTTACCCATATCCTTATCAATAGTTAAATCATGAAGTTCTTCAGAAGAGAGTTGGTAGTGTACGTTGTTGTGCAGTATTCCATAATGCTTTAACGAAATCGTTTTCGTTGCTGGGATAAATGCATTCATTTTTTTGTTTTTAAAGTTGGTACAAAGCTAGAAAAATATCGCTTTTTATAAAGTTTATAATTGTTTATTTCGATGCTTTTCCGGTTAAAACGTAGTAGCCAATAAAAAACCAACCCAGAAGTAGAAAAGTTCCTCCTAATGGAGTTAAAAACGCTATTCTTTTAAAATCTACGGTAGTTAAACTGTTTACGGCCAACAAATAAATTGAAAAGGAAAAAAGAACAATCCCGATCAAGATGATAATAAATACTGTTTTTTTCTGTCTTTTTGTGGGTCCATTCCAAATCCCCAAAACCAAAAGAAATAGGGCATGGTACATTTGATACCGAACCCCTGTTTCAAAAGTATCAACGGCCTCTGGGTCGACTAACTTTTCCAGCCCATGTGCGCCAAACGCACCAAAAAGAATAGCCAAGAATCCAAACAAGATTCCTGTCAGCAAAATTGTTTTGTTCATAACTTAATGGGTCAATATTTTTAAAAATATAACAATTTGATACCTTAGTATCCGTTTTAATCAAAAGTAAACAAAACCTATGGTCCGCACTATTTTGGTTCTTGGAGCAGGAAAATCCACCTCATATCTATTAGATTATCTTCTAAAAAAGTCTGAAGAGGAGAATCTTCATCTGGTTATAGGTGATCTTCATCCTGAAAACATCCCGCAGGATATTTCTTCGCACCATAACTGCAGCATTATTACTTTGGATATTTTTAATGATGAGGAGAGAAGAAGAGCAATAGATTCTGCATCTATCGTTGTTTCAATGTTGCCCCCAAGGTTACATATTAAAATAGCTGAAGATTGCATTCATTTTAAAAAACATCTAGTAACCGCTTCTTATGTAAGTAAGGAAATTCAAGAATTGGACAAGGATGCAAAAAAAAATGGGCTTGTCTTTATGAATGAAATTGGTCTTGATCCCGGCATTGACCATATGAGCGCAATGGAGGTCATCGATCGCATTCGTGCTAAAGGTGGAAAAATGTTGCTTTTTGAATCCTTTACAGGTGGTTTGGTTGCCCCTGAGCATGATTCTAATCTATGGAGTTACAAGTTTACCTGGAATCCAAGAAATGTTGTGGTTGCAGGCCAAGGTGGAGCTGCTAAATTTATTCAAGAAGGCGCCTATAAATACATACCCTATCAAAAACTTTTTCGCCGTACTGAACTTTTAGACATTGAAGGATATGGCAGTTTTGAAGTTTATCCCAATAGGGATTCTTTAAAATATAGAGAAGCTTACGGCCTTCAAGACAGTTTAACCCTATACCGTGGAACCATGCGCCGGGTAGGTTTTTCTAAAGCATGGCAAATGTTTGTAATTCTTGGAATGACAGATGACAGCTATGTTATTGAAAATTCTGAGGGTATGTCTTACCGTCAATTTGTAAATCAATTTTTACCTTATTCTCCAACGGATTCTGTTGAATTGAAACTACGGCACTACCTTAAGATTGACCAAGATGATATTCGCTGGGGCAAACTAATGGAATTGAATCTTTTTGATGATTCTAAAACAATCCCACTTAAAAATGCTACTCCGGCCCAAATGCTTCAATATATACTTGAAGATAGTTGGACATTAGGCAAGGATGAAAAAGATATGATCGTCATGTACCATAAGTTTGGTTACGAACTAGACGGCAAGAAAAAACAAATAGATGCTAATATGGTTGTACTGGGTGAAAATCAAACCTATACGGCTATGTCAAAAACTGTAGGGTTGCCAGTTGCAATAGCGACATTACAAATTCTTAATAAAAAGATTACCACACCCGGAGTACAAATTCCCATAAGCAGTGAAGTTTACAGTCCTATTCTTTCAGAATTAAAATCTTATGGAATTAATTTTAAAGAATACCAAGTGCCCTATCTTGGTTATAATCCCGATTCTATTGGAAGTTAAAGTTTTACCGCTTTTAGGTATCTTTAACTACAATTTTGAATCATTCCTATGAAAACCACTAACAATTCGGTTAAAATTGATGGTATCGACAAAAAAATACTAAGGTACTTGATGGAAGATGCTCGTAGACCGATTCTAGAAATTGCCAGAAACATAGGTATTTCTGGGGCCGCCATTCACCAACGTTTACGGAAATTGGAAAACTCTGGATTGTTATCAGGTTCAAAATTCATAATTAATCCAAAGGTGTTGGGCTATACAACGATGGCCTATATTGGTATTTTTTTAGATAAGGCCATGGCCAATCCCCAAGCAGTAAAAGAATTGGAAAAAATTCCGGAAGTATTGGAATGCCACTACACTACTGGAAACTGGTCCATACTTATTAAAGTTTTATGCAAGGACAATGAGCATTTGATGATGGTTTTAAACAAAAAAATTCAGCAAATAGAAGGGGTTTCCAGAACTGAAACCTTTATTTCATTAAACCAGCAGATAGATAGGCAGATTTCGATTTAATTCAAGTATCGTTCTTTAATAATATTAAAATGCCGCAATTCATGGCCCGCAATATGGTATGCCAATCCTCTTACCGTTCTTTTATTTAAAACACTCCCGTCTATATCTATCCCTTTTCCACCCCGCATAAAACTCTCCTCCGGTAAATTCTGAAAAAGGGCTATGGTTGATTTCCTCACCCATTCATACTCTTCAAAAATACTTTCCAAACTTCGTTCATTCGCATTGGAGTATTTGGCGTAAAAATCCTGATCAAAACCGTGTAACGGTGTATCATCATTTCGTGCGTACCTCAACACCCTGTATGCAAAAATTCGTTCGTCATCAATTAGGTGCACAAGGATTTCCTTTATTGTCCATTTTTCCTCTTCATATTTATAATACAGTTTCTCTTCTGGGAGCAAAAAGATAAATTCTTTTATTTTAAGAAAATTGCTCCAAAGGTGTTCCAAAACTCTATCATCATCATCCATTAAATCTAAATAAATATGGGAATACTCAGGATATTCCCCAATATTGGGTTTTTTAATTCTTCTCATAAAATTTAGTTTTTATTGACAATAAAACTTGCTGCCCATCGATTCCTTGCCCAAAGCCCCATGGGTTCAAGCATTTCAAATAACTCCTTACCATATTCGGAGAGAGCGTAACCATCTACCGTTTTTGTTATTAGGTGTGAGTTCTTAAGCTCTTTAATTCTCTTATTCAGTGTGGTAGGTGAAATAGATTCACAGTATTCCTGTAACTTTCTAAAGGTGCTTGGTCCATTGTACAAATGCCAAATGATTCCCATGGCCCAACTTCTCCCCAATAAATCAAGCAGAGCCATTATAGGTTGTCCAGTTTTTGATCCACGAACGGGTATTCCAGGTTTTGGTATTGTCATAATATATCGCTACACATTTAGTAGCAATACTACAAAAAAAGTATGACCTTACCCAAAACAGGTATATGTCAACAAAAAGACCTGCTTGAATTACTCCAAGCAGGTCTTGTTTTAGTTTTGAATAAAATGAGTTTAATCTCTTCCTCCAAAAATTTGGAAAGCCCAATAAGCCAAAGAAGCCAAGGCACCTAAAGCAGCCACCAAATAGGTTCTAGCGGCCCATTTTAATGCATCTTCTGCCCCAGCATATTCTTCTTGACTCACAACATTTTTCTGCTTTAACCATGCTAGAGCACGATTACTGGCATCATATTCCACGGGTAGTGTAATAAAACTGAATATTGTTGCAAATCCCATCATTATCAATCCTGCCACAGCAATATAAAATCCAAAACCTACACCAGCTGCTGCACCTAACATTAAGCCTCCAAAAACAACCCATGTTGACATACTAGATGTAACGCTCACAATGGGCACTAATTTGGACCGCATAGTTAACCATTCGTAAGCTTGTGCGTGCTGAACAGCGTGCCCTACTTCATGAGCTGCCACCGCAGCCGCAGATGCATTACGCTGACTGTATACACCTTCACTCAAATTCACGGTCTTGTTCTTTGGATTGTAATGATCGGTTAGCATTCCTGCAGTAGAAATTACTTTAACATCTCTAATTCCATGATCATCCAACATTTTTTGGGCAATTTCGGCACCGCTCATCCCATTGCGTAGATGAACCTTTGAATATTTTTTGAACTTGCTCTTTAATCGGCTGCTGACCAACCAACTGATCAACGCAATTCCGCCAATCAATATATAATATGTCATCATTGTTTTAGTGTTTTAATTCATATAAAGATACCAACAATAATGCAAAAACCCCGCCATTATTGGGCAGGGCTTTTATACTGACAATTTGTACGTTAGACAAGAGTAGGTTCCCAATTAAACGCTTCCGTAATTTCTTCGTAGACCACTTCACCTTCTATTATATTTAAACCCTTTGCAAGAGATTTATCCAAATTGCAGGCACTACGCCATCCCATATTGGCCAACTTTAATACATAGGGCAGTGTTACATTCGTCAAGGCAACTGTAGAAGTGTAAGGGACTGCCCCAGGCATATTTGCAACACAATAGTGCACCACATCATCGATGATATATACCGGGGCTTCATGGGTAGTGGCCCTAGTAGTTTCTACACAGCCTCCCTGATCTACAGCAACATCCACTATAACAGTTCCTGGGCGCATTTCTTTGAGCATATTCCTAGTAATTAGGTTAGGGGCTTTTGCTCCTTTTAAAAGTACACCTCCAATAATTAAATCATGGGTCTGTATGTGTTTTCTGATATTAAATTCGCTTGAAAATTCCGTGACTACATGGCTAGGCATTACATCATTTACATAACGGAGACGTTTCATATTAACATCCAAAATGGTAACATGCGCCCCTAACCCTGCTGCCATTTTTGCAGCTTGAATCCCTACGGTACCAGCACCTAATACCAAAACCCTTCCCGGCGCTACACCAGGAACACCTCCTAAGAGCACTCCTCTTCCTTTAACAGGTTTTTCTAAATATTTTGCTCCTTGTTGAATGGCCATACGCCCCGCAACTTCAGACATTGGCGTTAAAAGTGGTAATGTTCCTTCTTCATCTTCCACCGTTTCGTAGGCAATACAAATAGATTTACTTGCAATCATTGCTTTAGTCAAAGCTTCACTTGATGCAAAATGAAAATATGTGAATACAATTTGCCCTTTTTGAATAAGTCTATATTCTTCTGCTATTGGCTCTTTGACCTTCACTATCATATCGCTCATAGCGTATACTTGCCCTATGGTGTCCAAAATTGTGGCCCCTGCCTGTTGATAATCTTGATTGAAAAAACCGCTTCCTTCACCTGCTCCTGACTGCACATAAACGGTATGGTTGTTCTTTACCAATTCAAAAACCCCAGCTGGTGCCATCCCAACTCGGCTTTCATTGTTCTTGATTTCTTTAGGTACACCTACAATCATTTTGTTACTTTTTTCTATTTACACTTCAAAAGTGTTACAAAAAAAACAAACCAAGAAATTAAATCGATAAAAAATAGGGGTTAAAGGATAAAAAAGATGTTTTTTAATTTTTTACCCCTTAAAAAATAGGGGTATCGTGAAAATAAAAACGTTTTTTAAAAATATTATCTCAAAAACATGACATCTATCTATATCTAATTCTTAATAAGAGTATAAATAAAGCCAACAATAAGATAAAAACCCGTCATTATTGGGCGGGAGCTTTTATGCTGTCAAAATGTACCTTAATCGAGAATGTACTCCAAACAATGGGTTTCCCTGCCCAGTATTGGACTACTTATGTTTTAATTTTAAAATAACCACAAAGGCCACCAAAGTGCTTGTAATACCATTGGCCATAATTACAGGTACACTTTGAATCATAAGTCCATAGTACAACCATAACACACTACCTATAAAGAGTATAAGGTACATAACCAAAGAAATGTCTTTTGTTGATTTATACTTCCATGCTTTATAAACCTGCGGAATAAATGAAGATGTAGTCAATGTGGCCGCAATAAGGCCTATAATTTCAAAGGTTTTCATGGACATTTTATTTTATGATATCATACTGAGCTTGTCGAAGTATAGACAACATTAACAATCAATGCGCTTCGACGGGCTCAACATGACACTATTTTAAAAATTTTACCCCACAATGTTCACAATCTTTCCAGGAACTACAATCACCTTTTTAGGAGTACGTCCTTGAAGTTGCGCCTGCGTTTTTTCATGCGCCATAACTGCGGCTTCAATATCATCTTTACCCATGTCTAAAGGTAGTTCCATAGTAAAGCGCATTTTACCATTAAAGGATATTGGGTATTCTTTGCTGCTCTCTACCAAATACTTTTCTTCAAACTTTGGAAAAGGTGCTTCTGCAATGGATTGTGAATGCCCTAATCTCTCCCAAAGTTCTTCTGCAATATGCGGCGCATAGGGGGAAACCAAAATGGCCAAAGGCTCCAAAATCGCTTTGCTTATGCATTTTTGAGCGGTTAATTCATTTACACAAATCATAAAAGTAGATACCGAAGTATTAAAAGAGAAATGGCCAATATCCTCTTCCGCTTTTTTGATGGTCTTGTGCAGGGTTTTTAAGTTTTCTGCTGAAGGTTCTATGCTTTCATCAACCGTAGCATATAACTTCCATAATTTTTTAAGGAAAGAATGCACTCCTGTGATACCTGCCGTGTTCCAAGGTTTGGATTGCTCCAATGGTCCCAAGAACATTTCATACAGGCGTAACGAGTCTGCTCCATACTCCTCACAAATGGCATCTGGGTTAACGACATTGTATTTGGATTTGGACATTTTTTCGATTTCTCGGCCTACAATGTATTTCCCATCTTCTAAAATGTATGTTGCGTTCTTTAAATCCTCATATCCCATTTCCATTTTGAATCGGTCTAAATCCAGCTCATCGGTTGTACCCTTTAGAAAATTTATTGGAACGTGTCTCTTATATGCAAAAATTCCAATAATTTCAACCTCATCTACTTCATAATGGCTCGAAGTATTTTCATTAGAAAGCATTTCATAAAATCTTCCTTCTAATTCTTCATCATTAAATCTTAACTGATCATATAACTCGGTCAAATCTCTGTTTTGAATCAAAGAATATGACATCAAAGTTTTATGTGGCCACGGAATCTCAACTGGAGAATTATTACTAGGCCCCTTCTTTACAAAAATTGGCTCTATTAAATAAATGAAAGCACTCGTCCCCGTAATCATCCCCTGATTGATCAATTTTTTGGCAAACTCATCTTTTGGAGCAACTCCTACATCACACAAAAACTTCTGCCAAAAACGGGAGTATAACAAATGCCCAGTAGCATGCTCACTACCTCCAATATACAAGTCCACATCTTCCCAATAGTCAATGGCGTCTTGTGAATAAATGGCCTCATCATTATGAGCATCCATATAACGGTTAAAGTATTGGGAACTTCCTGCCCAACCTGGCATAGTGTTTAATTCCAATGGGTACACTCCTGTATGGGATTCCGAATCAAGTTCGGAATGACCAGCTTCGTCATGCTGAACTTGTTTCAGCATCTCATTGGACACTACTTTATTGTTTTTGGCATCCCAAGCCCAAATGGTGGCGTTTCCTAAAGGTGGTTCCCCTGTTTCCGTGGGAAGATATTTTTCAACCTCTGGTAATTTTAAAGGCAAATGCTCATCTGAAATCATTTGCGGCATTCCGTCCACATAGTATACAGGAAAAGGCTCTCCCCAATACCGTTGACGACTAAAAACAGCATCTCGCAAACGGTAATTTATCTTTCCTTGGCCTTGGCCTAGTTTTTCCAATTCATAAATCGCCAATTTTACTGCTTTCTTGTAAGGCAGTCCATTTAAAAAGTCTGAATTGGCAATAATCGTTTTTTCTTTATCGGCAAATGCTTCTTCAGAAATATCCACTCCTTCAAAAATATTGGGAATGGGAATATTAAAGTGCTTTGCAAAATCATAATCGCGTTGATCGCCACATGGAACTGACATCACTGCCCCTGTTCCATATCCTGCCAAAACATAATCCCCAATCCAAATAGGAACAGGTTCTTTTGTAAATGGATGTTCCGCATAAGCACCTGTAAACGCTCCTGATATTGTTTTTACATCAGCCATTCTATCACGCTCAGAGCGCTTTGCCGTAGCTTCCACATAAGCTTCTATAGTTTCTTTTTGTTCTGGGGTTGTGATTTTTGCAACCAGTTCATGTTCTGGTGCCAATGTCATAAAACTAACCCCAAAAATAGTGTCTGGACGAGTGGTAAAGACTTCTATTTGATGCTTCTCGATTGCGCTGGATTTCTCGACTGCGCTCGAAATGACATTGAAAATCGCGGAGGCTCCTTCTGAGCGACCAATCCAATTGATCTGTGAATCTTTTAGCGGCTGGGGCCAATCAATCGTGTCCAAACCATCTAACAAACGTTGGGCGTAAGCGGTAATCCGCATGCTCCATTGTGTCATTTTCTTTCGGATAACAGGATGTCCTCCCCGTTCCGAAACGCCATTGACGATTTCATCGTTGGCCAAAACCGTCCCTAATGCAGGGCACCAGTTTACCTCAGTATCGGCCAAATACGTCAATCTATATTTTAGCAATAATTCTTGCTTGGTTTTTTCTGAAAAATTGGCCCAATCCTCCGCACTAAAAATCGGGGTATCATCATCAGAAGCAGCATTTACCATTGCGTTTCCTTCTTTTTCAAAAATGGAAATCAAATCAGTTATCGCCTCAGCTTTATCTGTATTCTTATTGTACCATGAATTAAACAATTGGATAAAAACCCATTGGGTCCATTTGTAATAATTGGGGTCAGAGGTGCGCACTTCGCGACTCCAATCAAACGAAAAACCAAGTTGGTCTAACTGTTCTCGATATCTTTTTATATTGGTTTCTGTGGTAATTGCAGGGTGTTGCCCTGTCTGGATGGCGTATTGCTCTGCTGGCAACCCAAAGGAATCGTAGCCCATTGGGTGCAATACATTAAACCCCTTATGTCTTTTGTAGCGGGCATAGATATCCGTGGCAATATAACCCAATGGATGCCCTACGTGCAGTCCGGCCCCTGAAGGATAGGGAAACATAGAAAGTGCATAGAACTTGGGTCTATTGGAATTATTGGACGCCTTAAATGTTTGGTTGTTTGCCCAATACTTTTGCCATTTGGCCTCAATTTCACGGAAATTGTAGTTCATTTTATATCTTACTTCTTTAATTTGGCAAAAATAGGTTTAATCCCTTAAAGCGGAAAAGATTAGGCAAGCCTATTCAAAACCAATATTACTTACGTCCATTGCGAAACCACTTACTCTTTTCTTTACTATTTTCAGCGCTTTTTCTTCAAAAGTCAAAGGCTCAATTGGGTTTTTGCAGTGGTAATTCTGGAGACCCAATTTTTACGGAAACTTTTGGGACAGGGTTACAAGACGGCCCTCCATTGCCGGCAGGAGCAACTACATACAACTATGTAAATGGAGGTCCTTTGGAACCTGTTGATGGGAATTATACCATATCCAGCAGAACTAATTTTTTTGATTGGTTTAATACAAATGACCATACTCCTGGTGACACAAATGGCAAAGCTTTTATTGTAAATGCAAGTTTTACATCAGGAGAGTTTTTCAGAAGAACCATCAACGGGCTATGCGAAAATACTTCATATGAGTTTTCATCTTGGTTGATAAACCTTCTGCCAAGTGCCGGCTGCAGTGGCAATGGCATTCCAATAAATGTAAGGTTTCAGATTTGGGACAATACTGATACAAATTTATTGGCAACTGGAGACACTGGAAATATTTTTAGCAAGTCCACGGCAATATGGGAACAATACGCCTTGGTTTTTCAAACATTACCTGGCCAGACTTCAGTTATTTTGAAAATGCTCAACAATGGGATAGGTGGCTGCGGTAATGACCTGGCCATCGATGACATTGTTTTTAGGGCCTGTGGCGATAGAATAACCCTTGCCGATACTTTAGATAATACAGGTATTGCCATATGCGAAGAAAATGTTCCTATATCAGTTGATCTTAACGCAACACCCGATTTTTCCATTTACAGCACTCATGCCTATCAATGGCAAGAAAGCACGGATGGTACAACTTGGAACGATATTATTGGTGAAACCGCTCAAAGCCTGACATCACCTTTAATTTCTAGCACAACATTATATCGAGTAAAGGTAGCAGAAGACCCTATTAACCTTTCCAATTTAAATTGTAGTGCGGTATCTGATGTTTTTGAAGTCATTATTGAAGAAAGACCTATGCCTCCAACTTCTTTGGGAGAGGTTTCGCTTTGTGAGGATGTTGTTGGAGGGGTATCCGTTTCCACTCCAAACGGTATTACAACAAATTGGTATGACGCCCCAGTTGGGGGGACCCTTTTACAGACTGGTGGCCTGTTTTATGAAACTACTATAAATGGCACCTATTACGCAGAAGCGGTATCCGAAATAGCAGGTTGTAGATCCGACTCTAGGACGGCGGTAAGTATTTTTTATAATGATTTGCCCATCTTAGAAAATGAAGCGTTGATTCTATGCGAAGGGGAATCCTTGGTCTTATCGGCAGATTTACCCAATTCCCTCTATTCTTGGAGCACTATGGAAAACACTCAGGAAATAACTGTTACTCTGCCAGGAGAATATACGGTAATGGTAACAGACAGCAACGGCTGTAGCGCCACAAAGGTGATTGAAGTTTCTCAAATTGACAAGCCCATAGTTGATAGGATAGTTTCTGATCACAGAGATTTGACCATTCTTACCCAAATTGGGAGTGATTTTGAATATTCCCTTGATGGCATCGTTTATCAAGAAAGTCCTAATTTTCAAAACCTTTTGGGAGGAGCATACGTTGCTTACATAAGACAGAAGAACTTTTGCGGTGTGCTTCGATTTCCATTCGTCCATTTGGTAATACCCCGGTTTTTTACCCCAAATGGTGATGGCATAAATGAACGTTTTATCCCAGAAGGAATTCAAGTCACCGACGACTATGAAATTAACATCTTTGACCGAAACTTAAGACTTATAGCACAATCCAAAGAGAAAGACTATTCTTGGGACGGTACTTTTGATAGCAGACCTCTACCTGCATCCGATTATTGGTACACTGTAAAAGTTGGGAACAGTTTGTTCAAAGGGCATTTTACGCTCAAACGTTGATTTTATTATATCATAATAAAGATAAAACAGTGCAATAGTCCAGAATTATACAATTGTTAATTCATACTTTTCTATTTTTACATACTGATTTTCCTTTATGAGTCAATATATTGAACGATATCAACGAAGAAAGCTGATTACCTCATATTTTTCAGTGGTTTTGAGCATCGCATTAGTTTTGTTTTTACTTGGAGCTCTTGGGCTTTTGGTACTGAATACCAAAAAACTGGCAGACCATTTTAAGGAACAAATTACTATTTCAGTCTTTTTAAAGGACAATGCCAAGCCTGTGGAAATAGAACAATTGCAAAAAAGTTTGGCCATGGCAGACTATACAAAGTCGGCCAATTACATTACCAAGGAAGATGCGGCCGAACAATATAGCGAGGACATTGGTGAGAATTTTATTGAATTTTTAGGCTATAATCCCCTTCAAAACGCCATTGATGTCAATCTGAGGGCAGACTTTGTATCACCAGAACAGATTGAAGAAATTGCCAGTGGTATTGCCGCTAAAACTTATGTAGATGAAGTAAGCTATGACAAACCATTGATTTCCTTGCTCAATGATAATGTGCGGAAAATAAGTTTGTGGATTCTTTTTGCCAGCGCTGCCTTTACTTTAATAGCAGTATTGCTGATCAATAGTTCTATCCGACTTTCTATTTATTCAAAGCGATTTATTATTAAAACCATGCAGATGGTGGGGGCAACCAAAACATTTATCCGAAGACCCTTTATTTGGACGAATATTAAACTGGGAATGTTGGGGGCAACACTTGCGCTTATAGCCTTGGCAATTGTCCTTTACTATGTAAACATAAATTTCCCAGAACTAAACTTGTTTCAAGATTTTATTGTTTTAATAGCTCTATTTGTAGGGGTTTTTGGGCTTGGAGTCATCATTTCTTGGGCAAGCACGCATATTGCCACCCAGCGCTTTTTGAATTTAAGGACAGATGATCTTTATTATTAACTTTACACCATGAGTAAGAAAAATAAGAACGTACAAAAACCAACCTCCCAATTTATCTTCCAAAAAAGAAACTACCTCTTTCTTTTTATAGGGCTAGCTTTTATTGCTCTAGGGTTTATTTTAATGACCGGGGGTGGTAGTGACGACCCCAATGTATTTAATCCAGACATATACAGTTTTAGGAGAATTCGTTTGGCCCCTACTTTAGTTCTTATTGGGCTTGGAATTCAGGTATATGCCATTTTGTTGAACCCTGACAAAAACAAAAAATAGTTTGGATATTATAGATGCTATTATCCTTGGTATAATTCAAGGACTGACCGAATTTTTACCTGTATCATCAAGTGGACATTTAGAATTGGGAAAAGCTATTCTGGGAAGTAACTCCCTTCCAGAGGAAAGTCTTTTGTTCACCGTGGTTTTACATTTTGCTACGGCATTGAGCACCATTGTTGTCTTCAGAAAAGATGTTTGGGACATTATAAAAGGGCTTTTTCAATTTACATGGAATGAACAGACCCAATTTTCATTGAAGATTATCATTTCGATGATTCCTGCTGCATTGATAGGTTTTTTTCTGGAGGATTTTATGGAAGTCTTTTTTGATGGAGCAATTATCATTGTAGGTATTATGCTAATAATTACTGCTATTTTATTGTATTTGGCAGATTTGGCAAAAACTACGGACAAAGGAGTTTCTTACCGAAGTGCTTTTATCATTGGTATGGCACAGGCCGTAGCCATGCTGCCCGGTATTTCCCGCAGTGGCGCCACCATATCCACAGCGGTATTATTGGGTATTGATAAATCAAAGTCCGCCCGTTTTTCCTTTTTAATGGTCGTTCCGTTAATTATTGGGAAAGTTGCAAAAGACATTCTAAGTGGAGATATTAATTTTGAAGGTGGAGAAACCGCTGCTATGGGTGCAGGGTTCGCAGCTGCCTTTATTGCAGGACTTGCTGCTTGTACTTGGATGCTAAAAATAGTACGCCAAAGCAAGCTCACTTATTTTGCAATTTATTGCTTGATCGTTGGTCTTATTGCCATCGCTTGGAGCATATGGGGGTGATTTCTTTCAAAAAATCCCTGTTAATCTAAATTCAACGCTGCTTGAAAACCAAAGAGGACTTTTTAAACGGACAAATCCTGTTGATAGACAAACCACTGGAATGGAGCTCATTTCAAGCTGTTAATGCCTTAAAATGGGGCATTCGGAAAAAATTTGACCTTAAAAAGTTTAAAATAGGCCATGCTGGTACATTGGATCCCTTAGCTACTGGGTTATTGATTATTTGTACAGGGAAATTCACTAAAAAAATACCTGAACTACAGGGGCAGGTTAAGGAATATACGGGTAGCTTCACCTTAGGGGCAACTACACCTTCTTTTGATATGGAGACCGAAGTGGACCAGACATTTCCAACGGATCATATTACCGAAGACCTTATTCAAACTGCCACAAAGCAGTTTCTTGGTGAAATTGAACAGGTACCCCCAGTATTTTCAGCTTTGAAAAAAGATGGTAAGCGATTGTATGAGTTTGCCAGAGAAGGAATAGAAGTAGAAATCAAATCTAGGAAAATAGAAATCCTTGAATTTGAAATTACACAAATAAAACTGCCTAAAATCCATTTTAGAGTCGTCTGCAGCAAAGGAACATACATTCGTTCTTTAGCCTATGATTTTGGAAAATCACTACAATCTGGAGCATATTTATCTGAGCTCAGAAGAACCAAAATAGGTGATTTCAACGTAATTAATGCTGTTACTCCTATGGTTTTCAAGGAAAATCTATGATTGAAAGGTTAAATACTTTTAAAAAAATAGGTTAGGCATAATCATTGGAATAAAATAATTTTAGAAAAAAGCGGTTATAATATCACCATGAACCTAAACAGAAACCAGTTATCGTTATTAATAACTTTTTTCTCTATGTCTCTCATTATATTGTTGTTGTTCAACATTCATTTGGGAGGAGTACAAGAGGAAGAGTATGTTATTGAAATGAGTTTGGCGGATGAGGATATAGTAGAGTTATTGAAGGAGGAAGAGGAAAGAATGGAAGAATTGGCCAATAACGATCCTATTAAAAGTCATATGGCCTTTAATGAAACCGCTAAACCTTCTGTTGGTAATCCTGAACCTTTAAAAACACTTGAAGAGATTTTGGAAGAACGTGCTTTGAACAGTGACCAAAGCGAATTTTCTGGTTCTGACAGTGAATATGCAGCACACCTTAAGGAACTAGCCGAAAAACGACAAGAGAAAAAACAATTGCTAGGCGAACGCGAAGCTCAAAAAGAGGAGTTTACCAATAATTTAAAGGACAAGCGTACTTCTATTTCATATTCTCTAATTGAAAGAAACGCTTATTCCTTACCACCACCAATTTACACTTGCATTGAAGGCGGAAAAGTGGTCATTAATATAAAAGTGGACGCATCTGGCTATGTTACCGAAGCTGAT
The DNA here is from genome assembly GCF_947499585.1 of uncultured Allomuricauda sp. Taxonomy (GTDB): domain Bacteria; phylum Bacteroidota; class Bacteroidia; order Flavobacteriales; family Flavobacteriaceae; genus Flagellimonas. The sequence continues at coordinate 338,592 of NZ_CANMOO010000002.1, forward strand.
TATAACGATCAGAGTTCTGGAACAAGTAATGGTTGCTTGGTAGACAATGCTATTGCCTATGCATTAAAAGCAAGGTTTAGTTCAGATTCTAAAGCCTCCCAAATAGGAACGATAACTTACTTATTCCAAAGGAAGTAACTCCACCAAGTCTCTTAAAATATTCTGCCCTTTATCTTTATTGTACCAGACCTGAAGGTCTTGCTTAAACTCTGAGGTCAGTGTACCATGTTCTTTCTTATAGGCTTCGACCATATCCGTGGCGGTACTAGATCGTGGTCCCCACTCACTCACTATTTCATCTTTCTCCTTATCCAAAACAATCAACTTGGGAATGGAACGACTGCCATTGGTCAAGAATTCATCCATTAACTCGAGGTTTTCATCCCTTAGTACAATCTTAAATTCAATATTTGGATTAAGTTCTGTAATCTTGTTCATAACAGGTAAGCTAGGTGATGCATCTCCACACCAGCTTTCACTTAGCACTAAAAAGGTAAGTTTGGATTTTACCTTGGAAATCTTTTCTTCAATTTCTGATGGAACTTTTAAAGTTTTGTCCCATCTATTCATGCGGCGATCATTTAGTTCCGTATAATTGACAAGTGATTCCAATTGATCAACACCTGTAGTCTGTCTGCTTTTGGCCAAATGGCGCACTAAATCCCTGTATTCTCTATAATCCATTCCGTTTGAAATGCCCTTTTGAACAAGTTCTAAACGTTCTTTCTGTATATTTCCTTCAATTACTTCCATCTGATAATTTTTCCAAAATTAAGTCTCAAAAACTCCATAAGAGCTGACTTTTATCATTGGTTGTATTCCTAACTGAAAACTTACAAAACCAATATTTTGGGAAATGGGTTTGGATATTATTTGTTCAACACTCTTTTCTTTACCATGCCGCCTTTGGTATCATTTATACTGTTCATGACCACAAAAGCATTGGCATCGATTTTATTGAGTTCAATGTTCAATTTCCTAATCTCCAACCTTGTGACTACCGTGTAGATGACATCATATTCATTATGCTCTCCCTTCTTTCCATAGCCGCCACTTGCTTTATAAATGGTTAATCCCCTGCCTAATTTCTCCGTAATCATTACCCTGATTTCTTCGCTTTTTTCAGATATAATGGTTACACCTGTATATTCTTCAATACCGTCAAGTACAAAATCCAAAGTTCTTGAAGCAGCCAAATAGGTAAGCATAGAATACAAAGCGGCTTCAATTGATAACAAATAGGCTGCTGCTAAAAAAATCAATATGTTAATCAAAATGATGATATCCCCTATTTTTGTTCCTAGCTTTCTACTTAAAAAGATAGCTAAAACCTCCGTGCCATCAAGAACGCTACCCCCTCTAATTGAAAGCCCTATTCCGGCACCCAAGAAGAATCCACCAAAAACGGCAACCAACAATTTGTCTTGGGTTACTTCTGGAAACTGAATAAACGCCAATACCAAAGCCAATCCTAAAATTGCCAAGATTGCTTTTATGGTAAATTGCTTCCCTAATACACGATATCCTAAAAATAGAAATGGGATATTCACCAAAACAATCAAAATCCATAATGGAAGTTCAGTAACTTCTGTAACCAATAGTGAAATTCCCGTTGCCCCACCATCAATAAATCTATTTGGCAATAAGAAACTTTCCAAACCAAATGCTGCAGAAAAAATTCCCGTTAAAATGAAAAATAGGTCTTTTAAAATTGGGGGTATCTTCATTGTGGGTTTATAATGGTTAAGAAAACTAAATCACTTTTTGATTCTTTTTAAAGTATCTATAAGATTTCTGGGTTGATGGCCAGACTCTTAAACAATCGTGCTTTTGTATAAAAAAACTTGTTCTGTACCTCGTTCTGTTTGAGAGCCGCATCAATAAGTTTTCCTTCTCTTGAATTAATCAAAAACAGCGAACTTTCACCAAAACTGAATTTCCGCTCTTCTGCATTCAGCAAGGTATTGTAATCTGTTACAATATTGGCAATTAATTGGTTTTGTGTAATGTACGAATCCAATTCACGATAAATAGCAATGACCTTATTCTGAATTTCCACCTGTGCATTGTCCCGCTCAAATTGTGCATCTTGTAGCTTAAACTTTGCCAATTTTAAATCACCTCGTTCTTTCCTCAAAAACAAGGGAAAACGAAAACTTACCCCACCTTTGAAATTGTCAATATCCAAAGAGTTTATTTGATCGGGAGATTCTGTCAAGAAATTATACTGAACATCCAATATTGGCAGTAACTTATTTGCCTTTAATCGCTTATCTACAACCAAACCATCAATCTTATATTCCAAAGACCTAAGCTTGGGGTGGTTATCCAGTGTAAAACTATCCAAAGGTTTACCCATAATCTCTAAGGTAACGTCAATCTCGCTCTCCACATTTTCATCTGGAATTACTTCTGGTTGCAATTCTACGGGCACATCATTGATCCATAAAAAATTGGATAGTTCCAAAGATTTCTTCATCAATCTAACTTTGGCCTGTTCCAGACTCAAAGCTCTATTTTGAACAGCAATCTTAGCTTCAACAGTATCTATTATTGCAATATCGCCGGCTAATGCACTTTGCTTAACTCCTTCAAATCTCACTTCAGCATTTTGAAGAAAATCATTAAAGATCATAGCATCTTTGTAAGCCCTGAGCCAATCAAAATAAGCTAAAGAGGCTCTGTACAATACTTGGTTCACCAATAGATCCTGATCCGCTTTTGATTGTTCTCTAAAGAATTTTGCCTTTTTAAGCGTCGCCATTCTTTCATTTATCCAAAAACCTTCTCCTAATGACATGGACACCCCAGCACTATACAGTCCGTCATCTGGTACTGTTTCATCTTCGTTGATGAAATCTCCTTGGTTTTGCTCAAAATTTCCTTTTAACTCAATTCCAAACCAAGTAGGAACTTTAAACGTTGTGTTTAATCTGTCCCAATATTCTGTCCCTTTAAGGTCCTTTCTGTCATAATCCACTTCAATTTTTGGGTCGAATCCTCCTCGTGCTTTCATTAAATTAGCTTGTCCCATAGCAATGGTAAGCTGCGCTTGTTTAGCAACAGGGTGATACTTTTTTACATAGCCCAAGTACTCGTTAAAATTGAGTACGATAGAATCTTGCTGTGCCCGAACCCAAAAAATGGATAGAAAAAAGAGTATCCATATCTGGATTCCTTGCTTATTTCTTTTTAACATCGGCCACTTTATTTTCAGGTTGATAATAATTTGGAGGGAAACCATTTAACTGTCTCCAAAGCTCAAACCAAATAGGAACGTCTTCTAATAATGCCATGGTATTGGCCCCTGAGCCCACACGTATATCTTTAGGCCATGGTTGATCTTCTTTGTCTGGAGCCAGTAAAACTCTATATTTCCCATTTTCACTTATAAAAGTTTCTATGGCCACTACCTCACCACCAAAAGTCCCAAAGGAAACATTGGGCCATCCACTAAAAACAATAGCAGGCCAACCATCAAACTGTATACGGACTTTTTCTCCTATATGCAGTAACGGTAAGTCTATGGGTTCCACAAAGGTTTCTACGGCCATATCATATACAGAAGGCATAATACCGACTAATCTGTCTCCTTCCTTAAAAGTTTCACCAATACCAGATTGTATTGCTTTATTGATAAACCCAGTCTGAGGGGCTTTAATATATAGCATGGCATTACGCATTTCATAATTGGTGTATGAATTTTCTAATTTGGTAACCTGTGCTTCAGAATCAAATTGATTGGATTGTGCAGTATACATATCACTCTGTGCTTTGGAAACCTTATCTGTATACTCCGCTTGTACTCTGCTAATTTCTACTTGTGCATTTATGACATTGTTCTTGCTGGCCAACAATTTATTTTCTTGTGAAATTAGTTTGGCCTGGGTTTCCTGTAACTTTAAACGTTTCTCTTCAACATCGGTAACAGCCTTTAATCCTTCTTGTTCAAGCTGAACTACACGGTCGTATTGTCTTTGCGCAATAGAAATATTGGTCTTTGCAGCTTCCAAATCAATACTGTCGCTCTGAACTTTTAATCTAGATTGAAGTAACTTGTTCTTTGCCTGCTCCAATTTTAATCCACGCTCATTAGATATTGCGCCAATCTGCATGTTAAGTGCTTCTACCTTTCCCTCATAAGATGTAACCGCCATTGACTTAGCTTTGATTTGCTGTCCTGTACGTTCCACCAAATTTGGGTCAAAATATTCACTTTTTACCTCAGAGATAAAGAGAATGGTATCCCCTTTATTTACATAATCTCCCTCGCTAACATACCATTTTTCTATTCTCCCAGGAATAGGTGACTGTATGGTCTGCGGACGTTGGTCAGGTCTTAATGTAGTTAAATAACCTTTCCCTGTAATATTTTGGGTCCAAGGCAGGAAAAGGATAATGAAGGCGATTACAAAAAAAGCAGCCAAAAACCTATTAAAGTGCTTATAATGCGTTCTATAGAAAACTTTCTCAACTGCCTTATAGCCACTAATGTCAACCTTTTCATTTAACTTATTTGGTGATATATTTAGCATTGTCTTTCTATCTTTCGTTAATCAATTTTCCATTTTCCATAGTAATAATGCGCCCACAACGTTCTATCCATTTTGGGTTTGCGCTTACTATGACCAACGCCCATCCATTGGAACCATCCGTTAGAAAGTCCATGATTTCCGTAGCTTCATTTTCTGCAAATTGATCTAATGGGTCTTTTAGGATAAGTAGCTTAGGCTTTGTAACAATACTACGTGCCAAAACAATTTTCTTAGAAATGGTATACGGTAATTGTTTCCCCTCGGGATATAAAACTGTTTTCAATCCTTGTGGTTGTTCTTTAACAAATTGGGTCAATCCTGTTTTCTCCAATGCCCAATACACATCTTCTTGGGAAATATTCTTATTCCCAAATGTTATGTTGTTAAGCAGTGACCCTTCAAATGGAGATTCCTCGCTTAATGACTTTCCTAGATGAGAGCGGTAATAATTAAGGTTTACTCCTTGTAATGCAACATCATTTATAAATATTTTTCCTTGGTCCGGTTCAAAAATACCAGCGATCAACCTTAACAATGTTGATTTTCCCGAGCCACTTGTCCCTTGCAATAAAATGGTACAACTAGGTGTAATGGTCAGGGAGACATCATCAATAATTTTCTTGTCTCTTTCGGGCACATTATAAGAAATATCCGCAAGTTCAACCACAAATCCTTCGTCTTTTGCAAAAGGTTTTTCCCCATCTTGTGGTTCTAGTTCTTTATCCACAACTTGTCCCAGTTTTTCTAAAGAAGTAAGTAAGTCATAAAAAGTTTCGAGGCCTAAAATCATTTTTTCGACAGAGCTAATGACCAAAAGAATAATAATTTCTGCAGCCACAAACTGTCCAATATTCATCTCTTGATTAAGTACGAGCAATCCTCCAATAAGTAAAAGTCCCGCGGTTACCAGGACCTTAAAACCAATCATTTGGATAAACTGAAGTACTAAAATCTTAAAATGGCCTTCGCGGGCATCTAAATAATTAGCCACCAAAGTGTCATTTTTATCAATACCGTGCGTTGTACCACCTGAAAGTTTAAAACTGACTATGGATCTTGCTATTTCCTGAATCCAATGGGCCACCTTATACTTGTTTTTAGACTCATCCAGACTAGTTTCTAAACCACGTTGCGCAGTGAACTTAAAAACCACATATATGAGCAATAATAGGAGTAGTCCATATATGATAAAGAAGGGATGGTAAAATGACAGTAGCAGCAACCCAAACACAATCTGTAGCAATGCGGCCGGAAAATCTATTAGGATTTTTGAAAGACCCTTTTGTACCGTAAGTGTATCAAAAAACCGATTCGCCAATTCTGGCGGATAATAGTTCCTTAATTCGCTCATTTTTATCTTTGGAAATCTATAAGCAAATTCAAAAGAAGCTCTAGTGAAAATCTTTTGCTGTACGTTTTCAATAATACGCATCTGCATTAACTGTAAAGCTCCTGCAAATGCAACCCCTAAGGTTACTAAAACGACTAGGACAATCCAAGATGTACTTACTTGCGCACCTTGTATTAAGTTAATAATTGCTTGTATACCAAGGGGCAAGGAAAGATTTACTATACCAGCAAAAATGGCATAATAAAAAACTTGAAGCACATCTTTCTTATCCAATGCCAGCATGCCCATTAGGCGCTGCCAAGCAGTAAGAATATTTTTAGGCATTGTTTTTTGGTTTTACGATCCTAAAGACCATGTCTGTAAAGTATTGTGTTGGGGTGGTCGTTTGGTTACAATCTGTTAGCATGGGAAAATGCTCCTTAAGAAAATACTGATGCAGGCTTCCTTCTAAAACCGTACTTGCTAAACTAGAAGGGTAAGGATAATCACCATCAAGTGATACAATCATTTCATATAAGCGATTTACCAGCCTTTTGTATATTATAAAGTAGCCATCCTTATTTTCCTGATCTACCTCTTTCGTTAGGTATGATTTGGAGTATTCATTAATAACTATCTTGCTCAACAATATCTCGTTTATATGAGAAAAAGAAACATCTTGCTCTACCGTCTGAGTAAGAATCTCAATAGCTTTTCTAAGTTTTTCACTCCGGTCTGTGATACCATTTGTGGCAAAGACCATTTTATACTCCAACCAACCCCAGTACCATGAAGCCAAATAAAGGAGGAGCTTATGTTTGTTTTCAAAATACCTATAAATGGAACTTTCATTGGATTTTATGCGCTCGCCCAGTTTCCTAAATGTGAAACTTTCAAAGCCCATTTCATCAATCATTAAAATGCTCTGTTCAATTATTCTTTTTCCTAAGTCTGATGATTCGGGATCTTTTACGTAAATTTTATCATTGATTCCAATTCGAATTGATTGCATTAATCTTTCCATAAATAAAAGCCGTTATAGATTTGAGACAAATATAACAGTATTACTATTAACATATGATAGTTTAACTACTTATTAACAATAGTAATGCTTTTTTATAGCTGATATAATCTTATCTTTATGTTAAAACTATGTCCTAAAACTAAAGCTTATGAAAAGACAGGTTCTATTTTATTTATGTTTTATGCTACTTTCTGGACTACAAGTTACGGCTCAAAACAAAGCACAGCATATTAATTTTAAACACTTTGCTGAGAGCAGAGGTGATTCAGAAAAAGGGATGTTACTCGAGATTCCATATTCTGATATTGTAATGGTTGACAACCACCTAAATTCTTCCTCAGGGTTTGGACTTACAATGAATTTTCATGGAAATATTGTGGTAATAGATCAGATGAATGTTATGCCTGACGGAAGTACACAGGTTGTTCTAAGAAGAGAGGACGGAAGGAACTTTTATGGTTACAAACCTACCATAAAGGCCATTCTGGTTAAAGAAAAAATTGAAAACAATAAATCTATGTAGTTATGAAATCTATCCTGTTTTTATTAATGTTCTCCTTGTTCGCACATGGTTTAAATGCGCAAGAAAACCATACTGATTTGGTAAAGGTTGGTGACCAACTTGTTATAGGTGAGCCAACTGGTGTTTCATATCAGAATATCAATGTGCCTCGCAAAAATTTCATTATCAAGCGTGGTGGTATCCCCAATATGTCAACTTTAAAAAGCTCAATTGTTACCATTACTAAAATATCAAGTAGTGGTAATCCAGTAATTACATTTAAAAGGTCTGACGGAAAAAAGTTTTTTAAAGCTTACAGAACATTGACAGCCGACCTGAAAACTGCAATTAGCAGTGGCGAAATGAGATTAAATGACCATCAGAAAAAAGAAGCGCTCATAAACTAGTCTAATTTATAATGAAGACCGCCCATTCGGTAAGTGACTGCTTAATTATTTCGTATGGTTTTAATTCATATTATATGCGACTCCCCTGCGCAAGCAAATGATATAGTCGATTTTCTTATCGATGAAAAACTAATGCTCAATGCACTAGTCTCAAATAAAGTACTCCATAAACGATCAAAGAATGGTCAAAAGGAAAGTCTTGAACAGACCTTGGTAATGGGTACAACAAAAGCATTGTTATTCAACAAAATAAATAAACGCATTAAAAAAAAGTTTGCAGAAAATCTTCCTCTTATTTATGCTATGCCCATAATTTATATGGATGAAGCTCAAAGTGCAGATCTTAGATCAAGTACTGAAAAGACATAAGGAACGATTATAAAGACTAGACCTTACAATCCGGTTATTTAAATCCGCCGGTGTAATAAATAATTTATCCATAAATTTTATTAATGTTTTTCATAATTAATATAAATAAAATTATATGATAACATATTTGCACTTTTGTATGAAATATTTAAAACATGAATAGAATTACTATAGCAAAAGGTGATGGAATTGGCCCTGAAATAATGGATGCCACTTTGCGAATTCTTAAAGCAGCCGGAGCACAGCTTGAAGTCGATGAAATTGAAGTTGGAGAAAATGCTTATCTAAAGGGCAATACTTCCGGAATAACAAAAGAATCCTGGGACATTATTAGAAAAAACAAGGTGTTTTTAAAAGCACCAATAACCACTCCACAAGGTGGTGGTTATAAAAGTCTCAACGTAACGACTCGAAAGTCCTTAGGACTCTACGCCAATGTAAGGCCATGTCGCAGCATTCATCCTTTTGTAAAGACCAAACATCCCAAAATGGATGTGGTCATTATTAGGGAAAACGAAGAAGACTTATACGCTGGTATAGAACATCAACAAACAGATGAAGTGGTTCAGTGTCTTAAGCTCATCAGCAGACCAGGTTGCGAAAAAATAGTGCGATATGCTTTTGAATATGCAAAAAAATACAATAGAAAAAAAGTTACCTGCTTTACAAAAGATAATATAATGAAGCAGACGGATGGCCTATTTCATCAGGTCTTCAATGAAATTGCAATAGAATACCCGGATATTGTTAACGAACACTGGATCATTGATATAGGTGCCGCAAAACTCGCAGACACTCCTGAGAATTTTGATGTGATTGTTATGCCAAATTTATACGGTGATGTACTATCTGATGTCGCTGCTCAAATAACAGGATCCGTGGGACTGGCAGGATCTGCCAATATAGGTGAACAATGTGCTATGTTCGAGGCAATTCATGGTTCTGCACCGAGAAGGGCTGGACAAAATCTGGCCAATCCATCTGGACTATTACAAGGTGCTGTAATGATGCTGAACCATTTAGGCCAGAACACCGTTGCAGAAAAAGTTGAAAATGCTTGGCTCAAGACCATGGAAGATGGTATGCATACTTATGATATTTACGACAAAAAAATAAGTGAGCAAAAGCTTGGTACCAAAGAATTTGCCGAGGCAGTTATCTCAAATCTTAACAAAAGCCCTAAAACCTTAAAGAGTGTCTCCTATAACCAAGCAGGACCCCTAAATCTTCCAAGAACGGTAAGAAAACAACCTGTTTCCAAAGTGCTAAAAGGGGTCGATATCTTTGTTCATTGGCCAGGCTCCAATCCCAATGAGATAGCATTACAACTGCAGTCCTTGGAAAGCAATCAATTAGCACTTCAAGTTATTACAAACAGAGGTGTCAAGGTTTGGCCCAATGGCTTTGAAGAGACTTTCTGTACAGATCATTGGAGATGTCGCTTTGCCACATCAACAGATGCAAATGTTGAGAAAATAGAAATTCTCAACATACTTAATTCGGCAATTGTGAACAACATAGATGTAATAAAAACCGAAAACCTTTACTTTTTTGATGGAAAGCAAGCTTTTTCAATGGCTCAAGGGCAATAAGCGCAAATTAGTCCCCCAAAAAACCATTCCTCAAAAGGGTGCTGTTGATGCATTTAATGTTCGTTTGGTAGAGGGGCTGTTTGAACCTGCGGAATCGGCAGAAGTGCTCTTATCATTGCTCAATTACAAAATAAAGTTTCACACGGTTCAGTCATTAAATTTGAAGGAAACCCAAAACAGTGACCCAGAGCAATCGCAAAAAAGAATAGAGGCTCTTAAAAAAGCAAAACAAGAAGTAACAGAGCTGGTGGTAAAGGCTAGAAATAAAGGACAAAAACTAGAAATACATAGTACTGTTGAAATAGTCCTTAGATAATGTTAGCCAAAATATCTAGTACTGGTCAAACCATTCAAAATTGGTGTTAATTATCTCTTGCTTTTGGTTCTTTAAATAATCAAGGAGCTCCAAAGCCACTGGTGAAAGCTTTTTATTTTTTAGCCAAACTAAATTCCACACAGTAGTGATAGGCAGGTTTTTTATGGGAATTATTTTTAATTCTCCATTGCTCAACTCATTTTTAAGTCCAATCAATGGCATAATGGAACAGCCTAGACCTGCTATCACTGCTTGTTTTACTGCTTCATTGGATGTCAGTTCTATTTTTTTGGCAATGGTAATACTTTTTTGAAGTAAAAAATTCTCCATTGCTGCTCTTGTCGCCGAGCCTTTTTCCCTAAAAATTAGTGGTGTATCCTTAGAGAAAGCGCTTTTACTGAGTTTAACTTTCTCAAAATACTTGGGATTGCCCACCAAGTAGAGTACATTTTTCATTAAATTGATTTTGTTCAAGTTCAAATGATCTGGCAAGACACTTACAAGCGCAAAATCCACTTGATTCTCTTCAAGGCTTTCAACCACCTGCGCCTTATTGGTCACATCCATGTTTAAATCAACTCCAGGGTTATCACGCATAAAACCTGATAAAAAATAAGGCATAACGTATTTACCTGTTGATACTACAGAAACTTTTAACCGTCCTGCCAACTCTCCTTTAAAACTTAGCAGTTTATAATTTATGCTATCCACCTCGCTCAGTATCCTTTGTGCCGCTAAGGATATTTCCATACCAAAATCAGTAATAAACAATTGCCTTCCTACAACTTCTGTCAATGGAATTGGAAATTGATTCTGAAAATTTTTTAATTGAATGGATACCGCTGGCTGCGTTAAATGCAGCTCTTCTGAAGCTTTGGTAATGCTTTGTTTTTCAGTGATTTTAGAGAATATTCTGAGTTGGTGCAATGTATAATTCATAAAATATATTTATATAAAGTATAATAAATATAAATAAAAATATATGATTAAAACCTTACACCTTTGTAAAAAATTTAAATTATGCTATACAAACTTTCACACGCTCAAAAACTCTTGGGCAAAAAAACAAATATAAAGGACACAGAAAAATATTACCCAATATACTACGCTCTTATGGGCTTCATGTTCGGTAGCATTCTAATACTTTCTGCACTTAATGATTTTCTATTCTTTGGATGGCTGAGCATCTCAATGTCAATCATATTTGGTCTATTGTCCATTAACATTATTGGAAAGAGACAAACAAAAAAAATCTAAAACAATTTAAAAACTAGAAAAATGGAAACTTTAATCGAGACAAAACAAAAAATACAATTGGTTGATGGCAGTTTCACTCCATCTGAGGCGTGTGATGTTATTACATCTTTGTTGGACCAAAAAATTAACTTTCACAAACTTCAACGTTTATCATGGTCCGAAGGGGACAGAGATGTCAACACCAAATATCCAGATGAAAGAATAGCTGAATTGGAAAGAGAAAAAGTAATTGCGAATGAATTCATTAATAGCTTAAGAAGTGAAGGAAAAAGGCTTCGTATTGATGGTATTCTTAAAATCTCTTTGGAAGAGTAAAACTGAATGGATCTACACCTTCTTATTGATAACTTAACCAATCCCGCTCTATTATTTTTCTTTCTTGGTATCATAGCGGTTCAATTAAAGAGTGACCTTGAAATTCCACAAAATTCATCAAAGTTTATTTCACTATACCTCCTTTTTGCAATAGGTTTTAAGGGAGGGCTAGAGCTCTCCCATAGTGATTTTAACATGGAAATAGTATGGTCACTGTTATTCGGTATTTTTTTAGCTATTTCAATTCCAGTTTTCGCCTATTTTATTCTAAGAAGAAAATTCAGTGTTGAAAACTCCGGCGCAATAGCGGCGGCTTATGGCTCTGTAAGTGCGGTCACGTTTGTGACCGCAATTTCTTTCCTAGAAATTGAAAATATAGATTTTGGCGGGCATATGGTCGCAGTAATGGCTTTAATGGAAGCACCTTCAATTATTGTAGGAGTATTGTTGATGGCCTTTTTCAAAAAAGGAAAGGAAGAGAAAAGCAACTTTAAGAAAGTCTTGCATCATTCTGTAACAAACGGTAGTGTATTATTGATTTTGGGTAGTTTGGCGATTGGCTTTTTGGCCAATGAACATCAAGCAGAAGGCATTAAACCATTCACTACAGATATTTTTAAAGGCTTTCTAGCAGTATTTCTTTTGGATATGGGTATTACTAGTGGAAAAAAACTGAACGATTTTATAAAGAAGGGTTGGTTTGCTCTTATCTTTTCAATTGGTCTGCCGGTAATCAATGGTTGCTTTGTAGCTTGGTTCAGTCAATTTATAACCGAAAGTGTTGGAAACCGCTTTCTGTTTTCCATTTTGGCCGCAAGTGCATCCTATATTGCCGTACCGGCTGCAATGCGAATAGCTGCTCCAAAGGCCAATCCAAGTCTTTATGTACCAATGGCACTGGCTTTCACCTTTCCTTTCAACATTACTTTAGGAATGCCGCTTTACCTGTTTATAATACAATCCTTTCAACCATAAAGCCATGACAAATGAAAAAGAAAGAATACCCTGTTATTTTTCCAAATCGCAAACCTGATGAAACTCCTTCCAAACCTTACCATAAAAGCTATGAAGTAAAGCTAGGAGCCCCATTTAAAATAGGGGAGCCAGCGAATAAGTCTTATCTATATCTCTATGATTCATTAAAAGAAAATACATCAGACGTAGAACTAATTATACCATCACATAAAATAATCAACCAGACTGTGGTGATTATTGGAATATTGGAACTGACCAATGCGGATCAAAAGGTGATTTTGGAAAGAAAAGATAAAAATGATTTCTACAGAGGACAAAGCAGGCTGTATGTGAATATTGAGCAAGCCATTATTGCCAAAGAGCTTATTCCTCTATAGATTAAGGTCAAATGGAAAACACAATTTCCATTATCTTTAGATAAAATCTTATCAATGAATAAACACCGATGTGGCTGGTGCGAAGGTGATTCGCTCTACGAAGATTACCATGACAATGAATGGGGCGTTCCCGTAAAAGATGATGAAACGCTATTTGAATTCCTGATTTTAGAAACATTCCAAGCTGGGCTAAGTTGGGTTACCGTATTAAAAAAGCGAGAAAATTTCAGAAAGGCTTTTGATAATTTTGATTACAAAAAGATTGCCAATTATGACCAAAACAAAATTGATGAACTTTTAGATAATCCTGGGATAATTAGAAATAAACTAAAAGTAAATGCTACAATTTCAAATGCAAAAGCTTTTATGGAGGTTCAAAAGGAATTTGGAAGTTTTAGCACTTACATTTGGAAGTTTGTAGATGGAAAACCCATTAAAAACAAACTTCAGAACTACAAAGAAGCGCCTGCTAATACACCACTTTCAGACACTATTAGCAAGGATTTAAAAAAACGTGGATTTAAATTTGTTGGAAGTACCGTAATCTATGCCCAAATGCAGGCCACGGGGATGGTGAATGATCATGAGGTAAGCTGTTTTAGGTATGACGAAGTGCATGACCATCCATAGATTTAGATATCGGATTTCCTCAAAATGTGTTTTTCTTTTTGACCAGTGTGCACTATCCTTGTAAAATCTTCACGAAGTAATCCCTAGAAATCTCTTCTGCTCCCAAACTTTCCAGATGTTCCGTGTGAACTTGGCAATCAATAAGTTTGTAGTTCTTTTGATTCAATTCTTGAACCATTTTTATAAATGCAAATTTTGAAGCGTTTGGTTTGGCACTGAACATACTTTCTCCACAAAAAACATGACCTAAATCTACCCCATAGAGTCCGCCAACTAAATTATCACCTTCCCATACCTCAAAAGATTTGGCCAAACCTTTCTCAAAGAGATCTAAATATGCCAATTTCATTTTTGGGGTAATCCATGTTCCTTCTTGCCCTTTGCGTTGAACTTTTGCGCAATTTTCCAACACTTCCTCAAAACAAATGTTTTGCGTTAACTTAAATTGATCAGTACGCAGCACTTTCCGCATACTTTTTGAAATTTTGATTTTCTCTGGAAATAAAACCATTCTCGGATTAGGGCTCCACCATAAAATCAAAGCGTCCTCATTAAACCATGGAAAAATCCCGCTTTTATAGGCCAAAAGCAGACGTTCTGGAGATAAATCCCCTCCTACTGCTAGAAGACCATCTTCATTGGCAGCTTCCACTGGGGGAAATTCCAGCCTATCTCCCAAAAAAAATAAAGGAAGGTTTTTTGAGTCTTTTTCCAAGGTGCAATTTTTAATAAAATTACGGAAAAAGGCTTATAAAATAAGAAGTCCGCCTATATAAACTAGACTCCCAATCAACATAAAAATCAAGGTGTACGGTAAAATCTCTTTGGCCTTTAATTTTGTAATTCCCAAAAGTGGCAAAGCCCAGAACGGTTGCAACATATTTGTTACCTGATCGCCGTAGGCCAAGGCCATAACTGCCTTAGGCAATGGAACGCCCAACTGCATAGCAGATTCTAATACTAATGGTCCCTGCACAGCCCATTGACCACCTCCACTTGGAACAAAAATATTGACAAGCCCAGCGCTTAAAAAAGTAAAAATCGGTAAGGTCACCGTGGTGCTTATTGAAACAAAAAAGTCCGAAATACTATTAATCATACCACTGCTCCCCATTATCCCCATAATGCCAAAATACAATGGAAATTGAATCAAAATTCCCGCAGTGTCCCCAATAGCTTCTTCTACAGCAACCAAAAAACTCTTAAAACTCCCGTGGAGGATGATTGCCAGGCCCAACATAAAGAAATTGAGCATATTTGGAGTGATGTTAAGAGTTTTTAGAGCCGGTAAATATTGAAGCAAAAAAGCAATTAAAATTAAAACCCCAAAGCATGTAGCTGCTATTTTTGAGTAATCCAATTTTTCCGCTCCTTCCAGATTTTCCTTCTCAACAGATTTAAATTTGTGCTCTTTTAAATTAACACTGCTGGGACTTACTCTTTTCCCAAGATAATATACCGTAATGGCAATAGACAAAGTTACAATAGCAAATAGAACAAGATTCCAATAACTGAATACCGTAAGCGAGGTAGAAATGGTTTCTGGTAATTGACCTAAGAGTTCAACGTTAGAAATTCCTTCTAATAAGCTTTTTAAGTGCCCTGCTTCTGAAACCTTTATTGGAGCAGATCCACTTATTCCTCCATGCCAAACCATTAAGCCCCCATACCCAGAAGCGCCTATTAAAGGATAATTGATCGGGATGTTATTTGCTTGTGCATATTCACCAACTTTTCTAGCTAAAATAGCTCCAAAAATCAGCCCTAATCCCCAATTAAAAAAGGAAACCAACATTGTTGGCAATGCCACCAATACAGCTGCGTTAGAAGTGTTTTTTACAAGTTTGGTAATTCCCAGAATTAACCGTTCCATAGGTTTGCTCAAAACCAAAACATGGCCCAGAACCAAAATGAGCATCATTTGGTACGCGAATACCAAAAGATCATTGTTCCAAATTCCATTTTCCCAATAGGAAAGAACAGCCGCCAAATGATTTTTATCCGAAGTGTTTTCAGTAAAAATTAAAGCAAGTACAATAGTCAGTACTGTTAAAAGTACTGCAATGGTAAAAGGTGAAGGTAAATACCTTTTAAATACACGTTCTATTACCTTGGTAAGACCCAAAGCGGACTAGAATGGCAAATCGTCGTGATCTTCCTCTTTAAGGTTATCAGCAGGTTCAAAAGCTTCCATTGGTGGAACCGGTGGCATATTTTCTGCAGCACCCTCCGTTTGCAAGTTCTCTACTCGCCAACCTTGTACAGAGTTAAAATATTTGGTCTCCCCTTGTGGGTTTACCCACTCTCTACCTCTTAAATTGATGCTCACTTTTACCATTTGCCCCACACTGTAACTGTTAAGCAAATCGCATTTATCTTGCACAAATTCAACCAAAATATGCTGAGGATATTGCTCCTCTGTAGTAATTACCAATTCTCTTTTTCTGAAACCATTGTTACCGTAGGTTTTGGTTTCATCAATCATTTTAATTTTTCCTTGGACTTCCATCTATGCTACTTTTCAATAAGCATCAAAAATACATAAAATGAACCCTAATAAAAACCATGTAGAACAACGAACTATCAACATATTTTTACATTTTCTTCTATCTTTAATCACAATTGAACCAAAAAAATGAACTTTAGCCCCAAAAAGAAGGCTTCCAATATTACCCTATTGATTTCGGCATTCGTTATTGTAAGCCTAATTCTTTGGAACACAAATAGTTTCTTTAAGAATTTTAAGGAAGAGGAACGGTTAAAAATGGAAATTTGGGCAACCGCCCAGTTAGAGCTCATCCAATCTTCCGTAGACCAAGAATTGGGAAACTTAACTTTAAAAGTTATGGGCAATAACACCTCTACCCCAATGATTTTGGTAAATGAGGAAGGTTCCATAAAAACACACAATATTTCTGAGGAAAAAGCAGCAGACAGCATTTACATTCAAAAAAAAATAAGGCAGTTTGAAAGTGAGAATGACCCCATACACATTATTCAAGAAGAGGAGCTGTTGGAAACGCTTTATTATGGAAACTCAGAAGTTCTGAATAAATTGAAATATTACCCTTTAGCCCTATTGTTAATAATTTTTCTTTTTGGAACGGTCATTTTCTTTTTCTTCAAAACAAACAAAGCATCAGAACAAAATAAACTTTGGGCCGGAATGGCAAAAGAGACTGCACATCAAATAGGAACTCCACTAACTTCGCTTTTAGGTTGGAATGAACTTTTGAAATCTGAAAGTATCAACCCAGATATCACCAAAGAAATTGCAAAGGATATTACCAGGCTGGAAACCATTACCGACCGTTTTTCAAAAATTGGGTCCATTCCAGATCTGGAAGTGCATGACATCGTTTCAGAAACTGAAAAAGCCTATGAATATTTAAAACGGAGAAGTTCCAAACTTATACATTTTTCTTTTACTTCTGGTATTGATGAATTACCTGTTCTTTTAAACCCCCCTTTATTTAATTGGAGTATTGAAAACCTTGTAAAAAATGGAATTGATGCTATGAAAGGGAGAGGAAATATTACGATAGAGATTGAGAAAAAAGGTCAATTTGTAAATATTTTGGTTTCAGATACAGGACATGGCATTCCAAAAAGTGATTTTCAAAGTATTTTTAGTCCAGGGGTAACCTCCAAAAAAAGAGGTTGGGGACTAGGGCTTTCATTGGTAAAAAGAATTGTAGAAGAGTACCATAAAGGAAAAATTAAAGTACTTTCGTCAAGTAAAGAAGGAACAATCATGCAAATTTCCCTTAAAGCAAATGTTTAATGAGTCATGGCAAAGGAAAAACAGATTGCAATAAAAGAAGCCGAAATTACCAATAACTGCCCTGAGTGCTTTAACCAGGAGCTTAAGCTCACTTTTTACCAGAAACATACTTACAACCCGTTTTTTCATAGGACTACAGATCAAGTTACCCATGAGATAAAATGTAAGAAATGTTATTCTCTAATTTATCCTGTAAACTGGACTCCAGATATTGAAAGGGTTTTTGAGTATTATAACAAACTGGTAACTCCGGATAGAACTTCGGTAAAGTTCACTACACTTTTCTTCATAATACTGTTGCTCATTCTAGGCTTAGGTGGAGCGGCTGCCTATTTTTATATGGAAGGTCTTATTTAAGATAGCTTCTGATTTTTTCTGCAATAGATTCAAATTCTTCAGGGCCCATACTTTCTTTGTGACCAAAAGTTGCATTCTTCATACTATGCAGTGGAATTAAGTGAACATGAACATGAGGAACTTCCAAGCCTATAATCGTCATGCCCACTCGCTTACATTCTATGGCTGCCTCAATGGCCTTTCCTACTTTTCTGGAAAATACCATGAGCTTGGTATATGACTCTTCATCTAAATCCAACAATTTGTCTACTTCTTTTTTAGGAACGCAAAGTGTATGCCCTTTTGAATTTGGATTGATATCGAGAAAAGCAAAATTATCTGAGTCTTCAGCTATCTTATAACAGGGAATCTCTCCACTAATGATTTTGGTGAAAATACTGGGCATGCTTGGTTTGGTTTGGTTTTGAATAAAAAATCCCGCTAGGAACGAGATTAAATATAAGGATTATAGCATCTTCTAATCCCGGGTAATCTCCAAAATATCAAATTTTAACGTTCCATTGGGTACAGTAATTTCCGCAACATCCCCAACCGACTTGCCCAATAATCCTTTCCCTATAGGAGACGTAACAGATATCTTACCTGTTTTGAGGTCAGCCTCACTCTCAGCTACCAAGGTGTATTTCATTTCCATACCATTGGTTTGGTTTTTCAACTTTACAGTAGATAAAACCAATACTTTTGAAGTATCTAATTGAGATTCGTCTATTAGTCTGGCATTGGCAAGAGTTTCCTCCATTTTGGAAATCTTCATCTCTAAAAGACCCTGTGCTTCTTTGGCTGCGTCATATTCAGCGTTTTCAGATAAATCTCCTTTATCTCTTGCTTCTCCTATGGCTTGGGAAGCTTTGGGTCTTTCCACATCTTTTAAGTAGTTGACCTCTTCCCTTAATTTTTTTAATCCTTCTGCTGTATAATAAGATACTTTACTCATATCGCCATATTTTAATACAAAAGAACACTGAAGAAAATACAATTATTTTCCCAATGCACTTTATTGCTACAAATACAAAAAATCCCCAACTGCCTCTATGACAAGCATAGGTTTTTAGCGAGGATTTAACGCAAATATAGGTATTTTTTGCCCAAATTTGTCCAAATAACGTTTTGAAATCCACACTATGAAGCACTTCTGGAGCTGTATTTTATTGATTTTTCTGATTTCTTGTGACTCTGATAGTACCAACAGAAATCCTTTCCTTCAAGAAGTAGGTTTTAGA
The DNA here is from genome assembly GCF_947499585.1 of uncultured Allomuricauda sp. Classification (GTDB taxonomy): domain Bacteria; phylum Bacteroidota; class Bacteroidia; order Flavobacteriales; family Flavobacteriaceae; genus Flagellimonas. The sequence continues at coordinate 357,582 of NZ_CANMOO010000002.1, forward strand.
TTTGACCTGAATTTGAATTTGCCACTTTACAGTGATTTGAACAATATTGGTAACCCTGTATTTGTAGATAACAATGGAGTAGGAACCCGTGGAGCTTTTGTAATAAAGTCCGGATTAGATACTTTTTTTGCTTTTGAAGCAAGTTGCCCCAATCATGCACCCAATAATTGCTCTACAATGACCATTGATGGGCAAAACGTAACCTGTTCTTGTGAGGATTATACCTATAGTCTTTTTACCGGACAGCAATTGGACAGACCAGATGACGGCAATCGGTATTATGACCTACTTTTTTATAGAGCTACACAAAGTGGAAACACCATAACCATTTCCAATTAGTTGCCATTAGTGATTCCCTAAAATTTTATCCATAACCCAACTGGTATGTAATCCCGAATCCCCCAAAGAAGGATGCACAGCCTTTCCTAAAAGATGGTCTTTTATATTTTCCACATGAAATTGCTGAATATGTATAGGATGTGGAATTTCTAAAACTTGATGTCCCGAAGCATTCTCCAATTCAATTGGGCCTTCATCGAAAACGGAAAAACTTATTTTCCCCTCAGAACCAAATATTTCAGCTTTATCAATACGGTGGTAGGTTCCAAAATTCCAATTACCCTCTCCTGTAATTCCACCATCATGAAGCCAAGTTCCCGCAATGGCATCATTAGCAGAATATAAGCCTTGCTGATTTATAGCAGTACCATGAGCTTCTTTTACATCTCCCAATAAATACACAAATAAATCCAACCCATGACTGGCCAGGTCATCAAAATAACCACCGGGGGCAATAGCTTTGTCTGTTCTCCAATTGTATTCCCTGCTTAAATCTATATCACTGGGAGGTTTTGTTTTCTGCCAATGAATGTGTCTTACCTCTCCTATTAATTTCTGATCTAACCATTCTTTTATTTTTTTAAATCTTGGAAGGGAACGGCGGTAATAAGCAATGAAAAGAGGTGTGTTTTTTGTTTTAAAAGCTTCATAAATGGCCAAACTGTCCTGATATTTCGGAGCCATTGGTTTTTCTATACAGCATGGTTTACCGACTGCTGCAACCTGAAGTGCATAAAACTTGTGAGTATCTGGCGGAGTAGCAATATAAACGGCATCAATGTCAGGATTCTCGATAACCTCATTTGCGTTGGTCGTCCAATTTGGAACTTGGTGTCTTTTAGCATAATCTTCTACCTTTTCGGCGTTGCGCCTCATGACCATATTCACCTGGAAATCTTGGATCATTTGATAGGCTGGGACACTTTTTTTCTCAGTAACATTTCCGCAACCTATAACGCCCCACCGTATAGGAAGTTTATTAAAAAAAGAAAGGGATTCTGTCATGATTTAATAAAAATACAGAATCCCTTAAAATAGTAATGGCAAGTGCTAGAAATTAACCGTTGCTCCCAATAAAAAGTTGATGCCGGCCTGCGGATAAAGTCCAGCTTGTTCAACTGTGGTACCACCATCATCAAAGGTGAAAAAAAAGCCATTTGAAACTATGTCCTCATCAAAAATATTGTTGACCAAGCCAGAAAGCACAATACTCTTTATAAAAGAGTTTGTTTCAATAACATACTGTACATTAAAATCTGTTTGCGAATAACTTTCCAGAACAGAAGTTTCAGAATCGATATTACCCATGTATTGTTTCCCTACAAATTTTGAAAGCAGGGATAATTGAAAGTTTTCATTTGGCAGAAAAGAAAGAATATTACCTGCAACTATATTTGGTGAAAAAGCAATATTTGTATTTCCCAAATCCTGAAGCGCTCCATCTCTTTGAAAAAGAAAATCGATATTTCTATTATCACTTAATGCAACATTTGGTCGCAATGCAAACTTATTTCCCAATTTGATGTTTGCGTCTAACTCCAATCCCAAACGATAGCTATCTCCGACATTGGCACGCAATGGCGCCCCTACATCATTTAGTTCTCCTGTAAGCACCAACTGATCTTTATAGCGCATATAATATACGTTGGTATTCAGCTGAAAATCTGGTGACACATACCGCCATCCCAACTCAAAATCGTTTAACCGTTCTGGTTTGGGATTTCCATTCTCGTAGTCGTTTCGGTTGGGTTCCCTATTGGCAACAGCATATGAAAAATAGAAATTATTGCTTGGGTTCAGATTAAAAGTAATCCCGGTCTTTGGATTGAAAAAGTTAAAAGTGTCATCAACCAACCCTGTATCCTCACCATTGGCCTCATAGCTTACTCCTCTATACTGTAAATCTCCAAATATGGACCACTTACTATTTAGTTTATAGTTGGCCTTTGCGTAACCGTTAAAATCAGTTTTGGTAGAATTATCATCATAATACCGATCTCTAATATTGCTGTTGCTGGCAAAACGGGCCCAGATAACTTCTCCAAAGTGGTCCCCCTTATACACATTATAGCCTCCTCCAAAAATTAGGGTCAAATTTTCTTTCTTGTGATTTAGAGACAAAACCGTACCATAGAAATCATTATCCAACCATCTTCTCCTAATCAGATCTGTTGTATTTACCGCTTCTCCGTTAACGGTTAACGGCTCAAAACCATAGGTTGCAAAATCATCATCTTCTCTAAATTGCTCAAAATAACCCCTTCCCCTTGTATAATGAAACGCGATATTGGAACTCCACCCAAGACCAATACTTTCATTCCAATGTAATTGAAAATGGTCTTGTTTGTAATTGTCCACTTCTCTATCGTAAAACTGAGTGTTGCCATTTTCGTCCGTATATATTCCGGCAGGATTAAAAGTTCTATTGGTTCTTAATGTTTCTGCATCAATTCCAAACCAAGACTGATAGGTAATCTCATGACCCCCAAAAAGCAATGCTTTTACCAAAGTATTATCATCTTTATAGGTTCCCTGCAAAAAATACGCATCCAATTCTGAGTTTGCCCTATCTATATATCCGTCAGAAGTAATTCTTGATAGTCTTCCTGAAATTTCAACATGGTCGTTAAGCAGGCCAGTACTAAATTTTAGATTGTTCCTAAGGGTATTAAAGCTTCCAATAGATGAAGATACTCTGCCGTAAGCTTCTTCTGCAAAAGCATCTGTCAATAAGTTTAAGCTTGCTCCAAAAGCTCCGGCACCGTTTGTAGAAGTACCCACTCCCCGTTGCAATTGAAGACTTTCTGTAGATGAAGCAAAGTCAGGCATATTGACCCAAAAAGTTCCTTGTGACTCGGCATCGTTATAAGGAACACCGTTAATGGTCACATTTACCCTTGTTGCATCGCTACCTCTAACACGGATGCCCGTGTAACCAACTCCCGCTCCAGCATCTGATGTTGTGACAACCGCAGGTAAAAAATTCATCAAAATTGGGATGTCTTGCCCTAAGTTTCTTGGAGCAATTTCTTCTTTGTCCAAATTGGAAAAAGTAATGGGAAACTCTTTTGTTACCCTAATCGCTTGAACCAACACTTCGTCCAGTACAATTTTTTTACCTTCTAAAGAATCTTTTGGTTTTTCTTGTGCACTGCCACTGAGTGCCAGCCCGCAAAAGGCCATAGTTGTGAATAAAGTTTTCATTCGTAAAAATGTTACGAATAAAAGGGGCCATTATTCTTGTTAAAAAATGGTTTTTGTTTCAAAAGAAACATGGAAATTCCAAGATGCGCTATGCGCATTCCCTTGGCAGCATTACCCGCCCAGGTTCATTGGGTATAATCTCAGCTTTATCCTGAAAAAAATTCAGGACTTAGCACCCCTTTGAGATGGGGCAAATGTAGTTCCTCAAATTCATTTTTCATAGAAAAAAAACGTGTTAATTAACTTTTTCCAACAATCTTTCTAATGCCCCATTTCGTATGTATTAGGAATAACACTTTATATGTACCCCACATCTAAACGAAGATTTACCTTAAAAATAATTACCAGCTATTTAGTTTTAGGCGTATTGGCACTCTTAGCCACAGTTTTTATTTATTCCGAATTCAAAAATTACAATGCTTCTCAAAACAAGGAAGAGGATAGCATCAAGTTGTTAAAGACAAACTCGTTGCTCACCGATATTTATGAAGCAGAGAATTTATCAAAATTGGCCTTGCAGAGTAAGAAAAAAGGGGATGTAAAAGCATATGCGCAAAAGGTAGACTCCATATTTAACTCCATTGACAGTTTGAAACTTTTAACAACAAATGGCACTCAGGCTGTTAAGTTGGATAGTGTTCAAAAGTTGCTGCAACAAAAAGTCTATAACAACGCTGAGTTGCGAAAACTAAAAGTAAAGAATGAAAATAGCGCCCCAATTGACTCTTTACTGAAAAAGTTCAACAAAATGGAAGTGGATTTGGGAAGGATTACCCCAGAAACCTTTGTTCCCAATTTTGAACAGCTTTCACCTGAAACGCAGCAATCCATTAGAGAATATGTAGTTATACTTAATAAAAATATTCCAAAAGAATCGAGTGAAAATGCAACCAGTACAGATATAGATTCCGTATTACAACTATCTAAATCCATTTTAGAGCAAGCCAAATCAAAAAACGCAAAAATAGAGCGCTCCCTAATTGAGAAAGAGCTTCAAATTTACAAGGCAGACCTAGAACTTTCGCAAAAGCTGAGAAGTATGATTTCAGCTTTTGAGCAGGAAATTATCATGAGCGCCTACATGGACAATTTAAATAAGCAACAGGTCATAAAAAGAAGTGTCCAATTAACCATAGTAGCAGTCGTTTTGGGTTTTCTTTTTGTCTGTCTTTTTACGTTTTTAATCACAAAAGATTTTTGGAAAGTACAGCAATACCGTCAGCAGTTGGAAAAAGAAAAGGTATACTCCGAATCCCTCTTGAAAAGCAGGGAACAATTGATTTCTACTGTCAGCCATGATTTAAGAACCCCTTTAAACACCATTAGCGGATACACGGAGTTAATGGAACACAGCAGCTTAGATGATAAACAGTCGCAATATCTGAAAAATGTAAAATCCGCTTCAAAATACGTTGATGATTTGGTCAATGATCTTTTGGATTTTTCAAAGTTGGAAGCAGGAAAAATCCAAATAGAAAAAGTGCCTTATGTACTTTCTCATCTGATTGTAGAAACAGCTTCTAATTTTCAAGAAATCTATCATAAGAAAGCTATTGAACTTAAATTAGAAATTGCCGAAGAATTGGGAATCCCAATTATTGGAGATCCATTTAGGGTCAGACAAATACTAACCAACCTCCTTGGCAATGCTTTTAAGTTTACCCATAATGGTTATATAAAGGTAAAAGCTATTACCAAAGAAATTGGAGGCAAACCATTTATTGATGTTATGGTTATTGATACTGGTATTGGTATTGAGCAAGAAAAACAAGAACTCATATTTAAAGAGTTTACACAAGCAGAAGATTCCATCGAAAAAAAATATGGAGGTTATGGCTTGGGCTTGACCATTTCTAAAAAATTGACACAATTACTGGAGGGTACTTTACATTTAGATAGCAAAGAAAATCAAGGAAGTACTTTTACACTTTCATTGCCCCTAGAGTTTTCGAATACAGAAATTCCTGTTCAGAAGCCTTTGAAGAGTACTTATGAGAGTCATCATCTGTCCCTCCTGATATTTGACGACGATGAAACCCTATTAGGGCTGTTAGCCGAAGTATGCCAAATGCACGCAATCCCTACTAGAACCTTTTCAAATTTTGAGGATTTTAATAGCATGGATGACTTTCAATATGATGTTGTTTTAACTGATATACAAATGCCCGCTGTTGATGGATTTGAGGTGATTAAAAATTTGAAGAGTGGAAATTACGAACACTATAAAAATCAACCTATAATTGCTATGACAGGCCAAAGAGATTTGGACAAAAAATTTTATACTAATGCAGGGTTTGCCGAAGTGTTGCAAAAGCCTTTTTCTCGTATGATTTTGTTAGATGCAATTGGTAGCGTTCTAAATGTTTCTAAGCCATATAGTTTTGGAAATCCGTTGCAGAACATCACACAAAAATCAAACTCTGAATTGTTCAGTACGGAAACAATCTCTTCCTTTTTAGATAGTTCTCAAGGAGTATATGAGGTTTTGGATAGTTTTCTGGAAAACACAGCTAATAATATGAATTTGCTTTCTATAGCTATTGAAAATAGAAACTATAGCGAAATAACGTCCATTTCGCATAAAATGCTTCCGATGTTCCGACAATTAAAAGTGGATATCGCAATACCGACACTTGAGAAATTTGAGCATATTTCAGATGATTCCAAGCATAAGAAAAACCTTCAGGATTTTGAAAAACTAAAACTCTCTATTTCAAATTTAGAGGAAGCTATAAGTACTTTTTTAACTACACTTCCAATTGATATTGATTGATCTTGTTATAAAGGGTTTTCCTTGTTATCTGTAAAAGCTTGGCAGCCTTACTCTTGTTAAAGTTGGTCTGCTTCAAAGCGCTGAGAATTTTTTCTTTCTCATAATTGGATTTAGAAAACTTGGCCTTTGATGACACCTCAGAAGACTTGCCCAATGTTTTGGGGATTGAACTTGACATTACTACATCTCCATCTGAAAACAGTACAGCTCGCTTTATTACATTTTTTAACTCCCTAAGATTACCTGGCCATGAATAATTATGGAACGTATGCTTAACCTCATCTGAAAAGCTCAATACATTCTTACCGAGTTCTTCGTTTGCTCTATCCAGAAAATAATTGGCAAAGATTAATAAATCCTCGCCCCGTTCTTGTAGCGAAGGTATTTCAATAGAAAACTCATTTAATCGATGGTATAGGTCTTCCCTAAAGGTTCCTTCAGCAACGGCTTCCAATAAATTTTCGTTTGTAGCGGTGATTATTCGTATGTCCACAATAATCTCTTTTGTGCTGCCAACGCGTTTAATTTTTCGTTCTTGAAGTGCCCTAAGTAATTGCACTTGATTTTCATAGGTAAGGTTTCCAATCTCATCTAAAAACAGTGTACCTCCGTTTGCAGCCTCAAAATGACCCACTTTATCTTCAACAGCTCCAGTAAAACTTCCTTTTAGGTGTCCAAAGAATTCACTTGTTGCTATCTCCTTTGGTATTGCACCGCAATCCACCGCCACAAAATTTTGATTATTTCGCTTACTCTTATCATGAATAGCTTTAGCCGTGACCTCTTTTCCTGTTCCACTCTCCCCAGTTATTAAAACAGACATATTGGTGGGCGCAACCAAATCTATATACTGTAATAACTTTCTGGAAACCTCACTGGTTCCAGCAATAATGCTTGATTTCTTTTTGTTGGTGTGCGCTACTTTTTCATTTTTAGATTCCGAAAGCTCTGTTTTTTTCTGCGTTTCCGTATTCAGCGCATTTTTAATTACCGTTAAGATATTTTCTGGGGTAAAGGGTTTGGAAATATAATCGAACGCTCCTTTTTTCATGGCATTTACCGCGGTCTTTACCTCAGCATAGCCTGTCATTAGTATAACTTGGGTTTTAGGAGAATCAGTCTTTATTGATGAAAGCAGTGCAACGCCATCCCCCTCGGGCAATCTTACGTCTGATAGTATTACATCAAAAAAAGAGGTCTTTAATTCCTCTTTGGCCTCTTGAATAGTAAAACTTGTGGAAATGTCAAAATGATGCTTGGTCAAAAACTTTTGGAGCATTTGACAGAAAGCGGTATCATCCTCAATGATTAAGATTTTGGGCATATCTCAGTATCTAATATACGATACTGAACTAGGATGGGACTTCAAGTGCATTGTAAAATTATCATAAAAAGGAGAGGCCCGACAATGCAGACCTCTCCTTAACCAAACTAACCTAACACGATTAATCAAATTTGTACTAAATCTCTATCCAATTCCCTTCGCCATCGGCATACAATGTACCAGAAGTACCATCTTCCAATGACAATTCTAATTTGAATTGATTTGATTCATTTTTATAAGCTTTATTAACAGTAGCTGTTGGATAATCTTTTGCGACAGCAGCTGCAACAGCTTCAGGAAGGTCGGATACGCTTATTTCCTCAAAATCCTGTGTTGAACTTACTACTGTAGTTTCGTCTGCTTGTAGTTCAGCAGTTTCTTCTTGGGCGATAGCTGTTAAACCAACAAAAGATAAAACAGTTGCAAAAATCAATTTTCTCATGGTGTATTCTATTTTAAAAATTAAACTTGACTATCTATATGAAAATCTAGTGCCAGTATTCAAAATAGTGCAAAAATCAATTTAATTTATTGATAATCAATTTATTAAAAAATAGAGTAAATAAGTATCGCTGTGTAATTATGTGTAAGGAGTAGTGCTGAATGTATATTTTTTATACAAAAAAGGCTGCCTAAGCAGCCTTTTTCAATCTTGCCAATATCCTAAAACCCATTCTATGAGATAAGATTTAAAATGATATTGGCGGGAATGGACAACGCACGGTTAGTGTTCGCATAGCATCATCCAAATTATTTTCTTTTCTTTCCCCTATTTGCTTTATTCAAATAAGATGCCACCAAAAAAATAGATAGCAAAAAGGATAGAATACTTATAACCAATACTATTTTATAAAGCATTATTTCGCATTTCTATTAATTGGACACATCCTTTTAGATTAGGTCACAAAAAAAGGTCGCACTATGTACGACCTTCAACCAAATCAACCAACCAAAATAATCTAGGCAACCACGCCTAGATATGCCTTATAGTTTTGTAAAACCTTAAATCTTGACTTTACCATACTCTTTGTTTTCGTCCTTATTGTTAAGACACTCTTTTAATGGTTTGGTCACATTTAAAACAAAAAAAGACCGCGATTGCGGTCTTTTTTCAAGTGTACTCATTCGTTTTTATGCTTGATGCGTCGCTTTTAAAAGATCGTTCACTGTTTTTACAGGATTGAAAGTTACCAAGGGCACTTCTACAAAGATGGTATTCCAAAAAGCCATAGCACCGTTCCAAAGTCCTGGAAGCTCCAATGCCTTTAATTCCTTTCCTTCTTGGGTTTTACCAGTAATAAAGCCTTGTTTCGGGTCAACAAAATCCAACAGATTATACTTTTCTCCTTTATGATTTCTTACACCACAAATTAAATCGACCGGGTTGAAATGAGTTGAATTCTTTAGCGTGGCCGCTTGTTGTTCATTACCCATATCTATTTGTGCAGATTCTATGATCTGAAGCGAGACATTACCTTCCGTATCTTTTATCCAAAATGGACCTCCCCCTGGTTCTCCTTCATTTTTAACCATTCCACATACTCTAATTGGGCGATTTATTTTATCTCTTAGAGTTGAACGCTGCTCTTCAAATCCTATTTGACCATAGTTTTCTGCAAAGCGTACATTCAGTTCTTTTTCTAAAAAGGCTTTTATCTCGCCTATTTGCTTGGAAGAAATGGTGTTGGCATCAAGTGCCTTGGCATATTCAAATGCCTTGGATTGAGCTTTTAACAATACTCCTGCCAACATTTTCTTACTATTGGCAACAGTTTTTAAATTCTCATCAACCACAACGTTATCAATATTCTTGATGAAAACAACATCAGCATCCTGGTCATTTAAGTTTTCAATCAATGCTCCATGTCCTCCCGGCCTAAAAAGAATTGAACCATCACTATTTTTAAAAGGCTTGTTCTCCATATCTACAGCAATAGTATCTGTAGATGGTTTTTGATTGGAGTAAGAAATCCTAAACTCGGTATCTGTTGCATCAGAAACTTTTGGACTTACTTTTGAATGTTCTTTTTTGAACATTTCATCATGTTGTTCTGATATGGTAAAATGAAGATTGGCCTTCCCATCTGTTTTTGCATATAGTGCCGCTTCCTTTAAGTGCTCTTCAAATGGAGTAGAGCCCCCAGAACTATATTTGTGAAAAGGCAATAAGCCCTTAGGGTAGAAACCATAATTTAATCCATCTTCCACCAACATTTCCTTCACAAACAAATATGCTTCCTCATCTTTGCTGGCTGCTTTTCCAGTAATCCTATCCATAATTAATTCATAGAAAGGCAAACTGGACATCTCTTCCGTAAACTGTTTTACAGCCTTATCTCCAGTCCGATCAATATATTCGGAAAGTGTTTCTTTTGAAGAATCATAAACATCCAAAAAGTTAAACATGGCTTTGAACATGCGCGAAGCAGCTCCAGAAGCGGGTACAAATTTTAAAAGTTCCAATCTTCCGCGGGAGTCCTCAAAATACTGTACCAAATCTGTCTGTTCTGCGACAGAAAACCTTAAAATTCCATCTGAGGCAACAGCTGCCTTAGCCAACTTTACAAATGGAATTCCTTCTTTAAATGTTTCAATTTGGCTGAATACTTTTTCTTTGGAAATTCCTTTTTTTTCTAGCTGTTCTAAATCTTTTTGACTTAAGTCGATCATGTTTTAGAGGAGTTTATCAATGTGTTCGATTGCGGTTGAAAGTCGTTGTGCCTTATCTCCCTTTAAAATAACAAAATTCCTATCATATTTCTCCAAGGTTTCTTTAAAATAAGCAAACATTTGTTTCCGTTCATTGGGTTTATCGCGTAAATCATCAGCTTCCCAAGGAGTATCTATATAAGTCAAAAAATATAGGTCATATGTATTCTGCAAAGCATACTTTTCAAGGGTTGGATCACAATGGCCAATATAATATGCTTCTGAATATACTTTTGTTTCTAACAAATCAGTATCGCAAATAAGCAAGTCGGTGGCTTTTTTTGTCAATTCATTTTCCAAACGAATTTGCCCTTCAGCAATTGGAAGTAAATCATGGGACTCACAAGTCTTCCGCTCATTGTTCCATTTATTCTGTAAATACTCCCGGGCATATTCTGGTACCCAAACGGTATTGTAATGTCTGGCCAATTGCTGTGAAATGGTCGTTTTCCCTGTGGATTCAGGACCAAATAAAACTACTTTAACAAGGTCTGAGGGCTCTTGCCCAAATTTTTCTTCCATGCTTTATAACCGTAGATGGCAATAAGGGTTAACAAAAAATATAGCAGGGAGCTAAAAATAAGCCCTTTATACCAATACAAAGGTACCGTGATAATGTCACCTATAATCCAATACACCCAATTTTCCAATTTTTTCTTTGCCATCAACCACATTCCAACGAAAAAAATTGCTGTAGTAAGCGTATCTACATAGGCTGTCCAAGTATCGAATTTATTAAACACATAATATACTACTGATACAAAAACGATCGCCCCGACAAACAATAAAACTGACCACATTTTTTCTTTTGAAGTGGTTTCGGTAATAGGAACAAAATGGGTTTCATCTACTTTTTGGGTCCATAGATACCATCCTATTATGCTCATTACAAAGTAATATGCGTTGATTAGCATGTCCCCCAAAAGGCCAAAAACCAAAAGAATATAAACAAAAAGGCCTGTGCTGATTATTCCGGTAGGGAAGACCAAAATATTTTCTCGTTTAGCGTACCAAACACTAAGAAGACCAAAGACCACACCTACCATTTCCAATATAATTAGATGCGTGGAGACACCTTCATATTGGGCAAAAATCCAATCAAAAATGTGGCTCATACCCGCTTCTATCCGATTTTACAATCTTCATACTCAACACCACATGTTCTAAATTTTCAAAAGTTTCCCTTACTTCAGTTCGAAGTAATTCCATAACCTTATCGTATTCACCATAAACTTGAGTACTCAATGGGTTTTCCAGGACAGTAAGTTCTGATGCTCTCAATTTTTTTATAAAATCTATAATTGGAGGTTCAAAATTATCTTGAAGTGGAGTCAATGTAAGTTCTACTGATATGTTCATGGGTTATGCAAATTTTAAGGGCAAAGCTAGTAAAAAGCAAACTGTCAATTACCCATTAATTTGAGAGCATACGCGCATGTAAACCCTTCGAATTCCAAAAATTCAACATCGTAATGAGATTTTTTTCCTTTATACAAAATCTCTGCCACCGTCCTACTATCATCAAACGTAAAATCCATGACATCTATATGTCGTAAAAAGCTAAGTCCTTTTTGGGCATAAATTTTATAAAGAGACTCCTTAGCACCCCAAACCATAGTCAATTTTCTAATTATGGCGTCGGTATTAGCCAGCGTTCTATACTCCTGTATTGGTGTAAACTTATGAGCAATTCGAAGAATTTTGTCACGTTGCATTTCAATATCGATTCCCACCTCATCCGTCTCGCTCACAATAATACCCGTAAAATTATGGGAATGGGTTATAGAAATATGATTACCGTCATTTAAATGCGGTTTGCCCATGTCGTCATAAAACAAATCGCTGTCTATATATCCTGTTAGTGCCAAAAGATGCCGAATGCTCAAGAATGCTCTTCTATGGGCTTCAGATTTCATGCCATCCATGCGGTTTTGACAATGGGGCGTAAGCACAATCCCTTCAGATAATTCATCCTCGGGCTCTGTAACCTTCCAAAGATATACGGAAGTAGTAGGTGAAACTGTTATGGTTTTGTAAATGGGCACGGTGAATATTTAAGTTATTTGTACCTTTGCAGACTATATAAACGAAGCTACAAAAGTAAATTAACAATAAAAATATGAGCACTAAAACAATTCCTTATGTACCATTCAAGGTCAAGGATATTTCCCTAGCTGATTGGGGGCGCAAAGAAATTGAACTTGCTGAAGCGGAAATGCCGGGTCTTATGGCATTGCGCGAGGAGTACAAGGATGAACAACCTCTTAAAGGCACTCGGATTGCTGGTTGTTTGCACATGACGATTCAAACTGCAGTTTTGATTGAAACTTTGGTTGAATTAGGTGCAGATGTCACTTGGAGCTCTTGTAATATTTTTTCTACCCAAGACCATGCTGCTGCTGCAATAGCCGCTGCAGGAATTCCGGTTTATGCATGGAAAGGGATGAATGAAGAAGAGTTTGACTGGTGTATTGAGCAAACTCTGTTCTTTGGAGAAGACAGACAGCCTTTGAATATGATTTTGGATGATGGTGGAGATTTAACCAATATGGTTTTGGATCAATACCCTGAGTTGGCTGGGGCAATCAAAGGGCTTTCTGAAGAAACTACCACTGGGGTACATCGTTTATACGAAAGAGTAAAAAATGGCACGCTACCCATGCCTGCTATTAATGTAAACGACTCTGTTACCAAATCTAAGTTTGATAACAAGTACGGTTGCAAAGAAAGTGCTGTTGATGCTATTCGCCGTGCCACCGATACCATGTTAGCTGGAAAAAAGGTCGTAGTTGCAGGATATGGTGATGTTGGAAAGGGAACTGCTGCTTCTTTTAGAGGTGCTGGGGCCATTGTAACTGTTACCGAAATTGACCCTATCTGTGCGTTGCAAGCATGTATGGATGGTTATGAAGTAAAACTACTTGAAACTGTTATTGGCAAAGCTGATATCGTTATTACCACAACTGGGAACAAGGATATTATCCGTGAAGAACACTTTCGCGCTTTGAAAGACAAGGCTATAGTTTGTAACATTGGGCATTTTGACAATGAAATAGATATGGCTTGGTTGAATGGTCGGTATGGTAATACTAAAGATGAGATTAAACCTCAAGTAGATAAATATACTGTTGAAGGTAAAGATATTATCATTTTGGCTGAAGGCCGATTGGTAAACCTTGGTTGCGCAACTGGACATCCTAGTTTTGTAATGAGTAATTCATTCACCAATCAAACTTTAGCTCAAATTGAATTGTGGAAGAATAGTGACAAGTACGAGAACGATGTGTACATGCTTCCAAAACATTTAGATGAAAAAGTTGCCAAACTACACTTAGCTCGTTTAGGTGCGGAACTTACGGAACTTAAGAAAGATCAAGCAGAATATATTGGCGTGACTGTTGAAGGCCCATATAAACCAGAATATTATAGATATTAGCCTTTTCTAGGTTAAATTCAAGAATAAACCCTTGCAATTGTGTGAGGGTTTATTTTTTGATGCGATATTTACAACAACAACGATTACTGTATGAACATTATCTTAACAGGGGCTACAGGAACATTAGGGTCACAAATACTTTTTTCTATCCTTGAAAGTAGATTTGAGTCTTTGGAAAAGATATATCTAATCGTTCGTAAGAAAAATTTGGCTTCCCCCGAGGCCAGGATTTTCAAAATGCTTGAGAGCAATGTTGTTTCAGAATTTATCCGTGAACATAGAACTGAAATAGCTGAAAAAATTCAAGTTATTGCCGCAGAAGACATACTTGAACCCAGTACTTTTCTACAAAGCAATAAAAAATATCATTTTATACATTCAGCAGGTTACGTGAACCTATCTGTGGATCCAGACAGTAAGGAAGAAATTTTTAAAGAAAACCTCACCTTTACAGAGAACATATTCAAGGCCTACACGCCATACCTCACTAAATTCATTTATATCAGTACTGCATTTTCCATTGGAAAATTAGGCGGAATTCTAAATGATAATTATGTGACTACAGAGCAGAATGATTACCGTAATTATTATGAGGCTTCAAAACATGCTGCAGAAAAGTTTTTGATGAAAGCGGGGGCGGCATCAAAAATTCCTATTCAAATATTAAGACCTAGTGTATTGGGTGGAAATATCCTTGACAAACCAAGTTTTTTTATTTCAAAGTACATGGTGTTCTATCTTTTTGCCAAGTTCTTCTACCGCAATACTTCTATTGATGCAGTGCGCATACAAGCAAATATGGACAGTAAGCTTAATATCATTCCAACTGATTATGCTGCAAAAGTGATTGCCAAAGTATTCGATACCGATGTTGAACAACTCAATATTGTCAATTCAGAAGGGACAAACATTTTTAACGGAATTGCCAAAATCTTAGAAACGGTCAACTTTAAAAACTTTAGACTTACCCAAGAGTTAATGGATACTGCTTCAGAGTTTGAAAGCTCTTTAGAGCAATTTTACTATGAGACCATTGGTGTTCATCTAACTCCTTACCTAACTTCAAAACCTTATGAATGGGATACTACCTTATTAGAAAGTATTCTGCCCATACCCAAGTATAATTTAGAGGATTATTTGGTGTCCACTGTGGAGTTTGCTAAAACCAATGGGTTTCGGAATCAAAGATGGTAAGCTTACAGGCATGACTCATTCCAAAAGGAAATGGTCATTTTAAAGTATCTCCCATAAAATGTTATGTTCGCTTACATATCCAACCAACGCTTAAAATTAGTAGTACGCTCCCTTGAAACAACTATCTGTTCTTCCTCTTTAGGCAATAACTTCAGAAGCAGTCGACTATTAAAATAACTGTGAATCTCAACAACCGCTTTTACAGAAACCATAAACTTGCGATTGATTCTAAAAAAATGAATAGGATTTAAAATATTCTCCAACTGATCAATAGTATATTCAATGGGGTAAGATTGTCCAGTATGGGTCTGTAGACAGATCAAACCTTCATGCGATTTAAAATACGCTATATCTTCTACATTAAAAGATCTAAACTGATTTCCAACTTTTACCATAAAACGATGTTTGTATTCCTTATGAAAAAGTTGTTTTAGATGCTCCAGATTATCGGTAGAAGTATGTCCATTTCTGGTAACATTTTTTTTAAATTTTTCAAGGGCTGCTTTTAAATCAGCTTTTACAATGGGTTTCAATAAATAATCGACCCCATTATACTTGAATCCTCTGATAGCAAATTCATTATAGGCGGTAGTAAATATAACGGGCGGGTGGTCGGTAATATCATCCAAAATATCAAATCCGTAGCCATCATTAAGTTGAATGTCTAAAAAAATCAAATCAGGGCGGTCATTCTTTTTGAACCACTTTACACCACTCTCCACAGAATTTAAACTGCCAACAATCTCTATTTCTGGTGCTAATTCCCTTACCAATTTCGTCAATCGTTTGGAAGCAAACTCCTCATCCTCTATAATTACTGCTCTCATTTTAGGATACAGATATTAAATTGATTTCCTTGACTTCTTTATCCAATAATGGAATAATAACCTCAAAAAAGCCTGTGTCTTCTCTCACCAAAACTGCTTTATTGGTATAATATGAATATCTTTTCTTAATATTTTCCAGGCCTAGTTTGGTGGTCTTTTGTTTCAACTCTCGTTTTCTAAGGTTGTTTTTAATGGCCAATGCATTAGTTTCAATAGAAGTAATAGAAATCTGTAAAGGTCTTTCCTTGGAATACAAATTATGTTTTAGAGCATTTTCTATCAGCATTTGTAAAGTCAATGTAGGAATCCAATACCCATCTGGAGAAACCTTGATGTCCGTTTCTATGACCACCGCATTTTTATGTCTTACCTCCATCATAAATACATAAGCATCCAAAAAACTTAATTCCTTTTGCAAGCTTACCAAATCCTCCTCTTTATTGTCTAAAATATAACGGTAACTAGAAGCCAATCTAGTTACAAAATCAGAAGCCAGGTCACGATCCTCATACATTAAAGACGTTAAGGTATTCAAACTATTAAACAAAAAATGAGGGCTTATCTGGCTTTTTAAAGAAGAGTACTTGGAGGCCAGCATTTCCCTCTTTAAATTTTCCATTTGTTCATCCATTTCTTCCTTTTGCTTCATTGAAAAATAGAACAGATTAAAAAATACCACGGTTGAACCTATTAGACCAGCCCTTAGAAAATCGCCCATAAATTCCACCTTGGGGTCATCACAGTGAATACCAATAGTCTCTCTGAACGGGAACAATGCCAAATAATAAATCACAGCACTTAATGGCAGTAGTAATGCCATTGTCTGGGCAAAAATCTTCAGGCTATTTTTAAGGTCCAGTTTTCCATAATTACGCTCTCTTTTTATCAACCAGTCATTGAATTCCCAGGTGACCATAAAAAAAAGAAAAGCTGTGCTGTAATAGAAAATACTTGTAGGCGCAAAAAAGGTATCTAGTTCTTCAACTTCTTGGTTTACGGTAGTTTTAATAAGCACGTAAACAACATTTACCACCATCCATCGGAACAAAAACTTTTTAACCGCTTTTTTCTTGAACATATTCACTGCTATTTGTTAAAGATACACAAGACACTATATCCTTTGCAATCTCTCCGTATCAACTGTCAAAAAAGGAATTGAACTGTGCTAAACTATTATTTAGTTGAATGTCGCTATCGGCATATAGGATTATTCCATTCAAAATATCCTATAACACTTCAATCATCAATAGAACACCTCAATATTTCTTCGCCTTTTTTACCAATTCTTAGTTTCACCTTCGAGGAAAATCAAATAAACGCATCATGAAAAAAATCATTTTGGTATTGGCTTTTCTTTATACCGCAATCAGCTTTTCGCAAACTGGAATTATCAAGGGTATTGTGTTGGACAAACAGTCAGAAAGTCCTTTGGTGGGAGCGACAGTGGAATTGTTAGATCAACCAGTAGATACAGGGGTAATTACCGATATTGATGGAAGATTTACCATTAAAGATGTTCCCGTAGGAAGGCAAATAGTTCGCGTAAGTTATATTGGCTTTGAAAATACAACAGTTCCAAATATAGAGGTAACCACGGGGAAGGATGTTTTACTGACCGTTTCTCTAATTGAATCCTTTAACCAGTTGGATGAAGTGATTGTTACCACCGAAACTAATAAGGACAGGGCCAACAACAAACTGGCCACCGTATCTGCCCGTCAATTTGGCGTTGAAGAAGTGACCCGATTCTCTGGAGGACGCAGTGATGTTGGAAGGTTAGCAGCAAACTTTGCTGGGGTTTCGGCCCCGGATGATAGCCGTAATGATATTGTTGTGCGCGGTAATTCTCCTACTGGTCTACTTTGGCGCTTAGAAGGTATCCCTATTCCCAATCCCAATCACTTTGCCAGTTTTGGCACTACTGGAGGTCCGGTTTCAGCGGTAAATCCAAACTTATTGAAGAATTCAGATTTTATCACTTCAGCCTTTCCATCAGAATATGGTAATGCTCTTGGAGGGGTCTTTGATTTGGGGTTTAGAAAAGGGAACATAGATGATTTTGAATTCTCTGCCCAAGTTGGGGTTTTTACTGGAGTAGAAGCTATGGCCGAAGGTCCCATGGGCAGCAAAAATGGTTCTTTCCTTTTATCCGCTAGGTATTCCTTGATCAGTTTGGTAGGTGGTGGCGCAGGAGGCACCTCAGCAACACCTAATTATAGCGATGTTTCCTTCAATTTTGATTTTGGAAAAGGGAAACTGGGAAAGCTATCCTTATTTGGAATTATAGGCACTTCTGATATTGAATTTTTAGGGAATGATATTGATGAGGATGATCTTTTTGCAGCAGAAGATGAAAATACATTTGTGGATTCCAAATTTGGCGTTATAGGATTGAAACATCAAATCCCAGTTGGCAAAAACTCTTTTTTAAGGAGCATAGTTGCAGGCTCCTACACCGGAAACAAGTTTACGGCAGATCGGTTTATTGATAAGGATACCCCGCAGGAACGTATTATTCTATATACCGAAGCGGACAATTCAGAATCCCGGGTTTCATTTTCAACCTTGTTCAATTCAAAGTTGAGCAACAAAGCTACATTGCGTACAGGCTTATTGATTGAAAATTATAGAATTGATGCCTTTAACAGAGATCGTGAAAAACAACCAGATACCAATGGTGATGGTGACCCTGATTTATTCACTTTACGGGATTTTGATGAAACCTTCGCCATTTTCCAACCCTATGTTCAAGGTCAGTTTCGTCTAACCGAAAAAATTACTTTTAATGCCGGAATGCATTCACAATACAGCTCTTTGAATGAACAATTTGTTTTTGAGCCTAGGGCAGCCCTAAATTTTCAGTTGGCTCCAAACCATAAGTTAAATCTTGGTTATGGACTTCATCACCAATCTGTTTCTTTTCCTTTGTTGTTTTTGAACGAGGAAGTAAATGGGAGCCTTCTGCAAACCAATAAAGACTTAGATTTTGTAAGAAGTAATCACTATGTATTAGGATATGATGTGAAGTTTGGCAACGATTGGCGTGGAAAAATTGAAGTGTATAATCAAGATATAGACAAGGCGGCGGTAGATGCCCTTCCTTCAAGTTATTCTTCCTTAACAGAGGGTGCCGACTTTGAGTTTGATAATGACAAGGTATCCCTGGTTAATAACGGAATCGGTTTTAATAGAGGCATTGAATTGACCTTGGAAAAGTTTTTTAGCAACAGCTATTATGGTCTTCTGACCGGCTCGTTTTATGAAAGTAAATACGAAGGCAGTGACGGTATTGAACGTAATTCCCCTTTCAACAACGGCTATGTTGTCAACGCTTTGGCGGGCAAAGAATTTAGTTTAGGCGGAAAGAGTAAAAACATACTATTCGTTGATTCACGTTTAACCTTTTCTGGAGGTAGATATTACACCCCGGTGGATTTAGCCGCTTCTCAACAAGCTGGCTTTGAAATTCTACAAGATGATATTGCTTTTAGCCAACAATATGACGACTATTTTAGATGGGATGTCAAATTTGGAATTAAGCTGAACAGTAGAAACAAAAAACAATCTCATCGCTTTTTTGTGGACTTGCAAAATGTCACCGCTAATGAAAATATATTTGCAAGGCGCTATAACCGACTTACCAATAATGTGGACCAAATAGATCAGATCGGTTTCTTTCCAGATGTCGGTTATAAATTTCAGTTCTAAACTCTAGCAAATAAAAATACAATGAAAAAGGTTGGGGTTATTTTGCTAGTTTTAAGCATCATTTTAACAGTAGTGGTTTTGGTAAGAAATACTGAGTCGGGCCCATATTTTTTGGATGAACAATTTTCCGAAATTGTGGACTATATCCCTAAAAGGGACAAGTTCAACAAAAAGATATCTGAAGTCAACGTGGCATGGCATTTAGATCACAGCCTTAGAACCATCAATAGGATTTGTGAAGCACTAGAGCGTTCAGACCCAAACGGGTTTAAATCCAATTTTAGTTGGTCAAGGATATTTGTTTTCACCTCGGGGATTATTCCTCGTGGTGTTGCTAGGTCTCCCAAATCTGTTATTCCTCCAAAAGTGATTGTAACGGACAGTCTTTACCTTCAAATTGAAGAAGCGAAAGCGAATTTAAAAAAGATTGAAAGCTTAAATGAAAAGGCGCATTTTAAACATCCTTATTTCAATGTAATAGATAAAGGGCAGACAAAACGTTTTCTGAAAATACATACCCAACACCACCTAAAAATTGTAAAGGATATTTTAAAAGAATAAATAAAAAAGGAGTTTCTTCGCAAAAAACAATCAAAAAATGACAAAGAATTGGTTTGAAATTCAAAATATTGAAACGGTAGATTCACCATCCATTGCAGTGTACAAAAAGCATTTGGATTATAATATACAGGAGATGATTTCTTTGGTGAAAGGCGAAACTGATAGATTGATGCCTCATGTAAAAACCAATAAAATGCCCAAAGTGTTGAAATTGCTGTTAGACTCTGGGATTACCAATTTTAAGGCTTCTACTATTTCAGAAGCAGAAATTGCCGCTGAAGCTGGAGCCCATTCTGTTTTAATTGCGCATCAGCTGATTGGGCCAAAGGTAGATCGCTTTTTTGCATTGGTTGAGCATTTTCCGTCTACCAATTTCTCTACCATTATAGACACCATAGGGATTGCTAAACTTTTGAATGAAAAAGCGTTAAATCTAGGACTAAGTGCCAACATTTACATTGATATTAACAATGGCATGAATCGTTCAGGAATTAAAACAGGCCCTGGTCTTGATGAGCTTTTAGCATTTATCCCCGAATGTAAAGGACTAATATTTAAAGGGTTGCATGTATATGACGGACACTTAAGGGACGCTAATTTTACTGTTCGAAATGAAAAAATAGAAACTGGGTTGGGAGATGTGACCGTCTATTTCAATAAATTAAAAAAAGTATATCCGTCAGCGCAAATGATATGCGGTGGAACCCCATCATTTACAACTCACCTCTTACAAGAAAACCGAATCACCAGTCCTGGAACCTGTGTCTTATGGGATTGGGGATATAGTGGAAAATTAACGGAACAAAACTTTAGATATGCTGCCTTATTAGTAACGAGAATTATCTCAAAACCTACTGAGGGTATTGTTACCTTGGACTTGGGCCATAAATCTGTAGCTCCAGAAAACCCTATTGACAAACGAGTTAAATTCCTCAATATTGATAACTACGAGCTACTTTCTCAAAGCGAGGAACATGGTGTTCTCAAGGTCGCTAATTGGAGTGATTTAAAGGTTGGCGATGTGTTTTACGGTATTCCCTACCATATTTGTCCCACAATAAATTTACATGATGAAGTATCTGTAATTGAAGACGGATTAAAAATAGCATCCTGGGAAATTACCGCAAGAAAAAGAAAACTAAGGTTTTAAGAAACCTTAATCCATAAGCTTTCCTAAATCATAGAAGTAGAAGTTTTTTTCATCATTCATAGCAGCAAAAAGCCCATTGGGAAAAGTATCGTTTAAAGGAACGGTGACTACCTCGCATCCATCGGTCTCAAGAGTGGTCAAATTCACAGCTTTTATAAAAGTATTGTCTTTTCTTGAAAAGATATTAAACTGTCCTTGTTGCTGATCCGACACAATAATGTATCCTTCACCATCTGAATAAGTTGCAATCGCTATACCTTCAATATCCTGTAAAAAGTGCTCTGCACCAAAACAAGATAGTTCTTCATTTCCCATATTAGGCTCTGCATAATATTTTCTTATACAAACACCCTCATCTGAATAATAAACCAAGCCTTTTTCATCATCTACTGCAATGGCCTCTATCTCTTTTTGTCCACTGAACTTTCCAAACTTTCGTACTAGGTCAGTCTTAACACCAGTGCTATCTGCCATCACTTTGTATTGATACAAATAATTATCTCTTGGACCTGTTTTTCGTCCGACAATGGCATACATTGAAGAATCTACAGGAGATTTATACAGACTTATTCCCATAGGTAGTTTTTGCTCAAAAACCTTTTCATCTTCAAAAACGGGGAAACCGCCACCATCCAAAGGTTTCATATCGGGCACTGAGAATAATCTAATTTGTTGTTTTTCTCGTTCAGTAAAAGCTATGACATCTACAGTAACGGAATCATTGAGTTGAAAACCATATTCTACATCTACATTATTAGGTCGTTGAATATTTCTGATGGTCTTTTCTTCAATGATTTTTCCTTCCAAATCAAAAGCATATATAGCTCCATTTGTTTCCTTGTCCGTTCCAAAAACAATGCTTTTTGATGCATTTTGAGGATTAACCCAAATTGCTGGGTCATCTGTATCATTTAAAGTTCTTTCAGTAATAACATCTGGTGTTATCGGAATCAGTTTGCT
Organism: uncultured Allomuricauda sp.; assembly: GCF_947499585.1. Lineage (GTDB taxonomy): Bacteria > Bacteroidota > Bacteroidia > Flavobacteriales > Flavobacteriaceae > Flagellimonas. Next base: position 379,767 of record NZ_CANMOO010000002.1, read on the forward strand.
TTGGTTACAGGAAATAGCCAGGGATCCCAAAATTAAATATGCGAATATGTTCTTCATTTAGATAAATTAAAAGTAATTGAAAAACCGCCCACTTATGAGCGGTTTATGAAGCTGTTATGTCAAACGTTATTTTTTGAACAGGTCATATTTAAGGCCAAATGTCAACCTTTTCTCATAAAACTCAATCTGCTGTGTACGTTCTACTATACCTTGGTAGTAACGTAGTGGTTGATTTGTAATATTGTTTAGATCTGCGTAGACACGTAAGTTTTTGTTAATTGTATATGAAGCGTTTAGATCCGCAAAAATCTGTTTGTCATAAAATCGATCCTCAAAATCATTCCCTCCCAACTCATCAATATAAGCGTCTGAAAAATTGACTGATAAACGTAAGCTGAATTTTTTATCTGCATAACCCAACGAACCATTAAACATGTTTGGGGCTGTGCCGGGCAAATCTATATCCTCTCTAATTTCATCACCATTTCTAATACCATCTGTGGTAGAGGTAAGCAATGTATAGTTTAAATAGATGCTAAGATTTTTAGCAAAGCCTGGAAGAAAATCCAACTGTCTTTGGAATGCCAGTTCAGCACCAAAGATTGATGCGTTATCGCCATTTAAAGGTTGGAATACATCAAAACCGGTATCTTCATCTTCGGACAAAGAAGTATAAATAAAGTCTTTGATATCTTTATAAAAAACACCTCCTGATATGATGCCAACAGATTCAAAGTAGTGCTCTGCCATAAAATCAAAATTCATGGAACGCGTAGGATCTAGTTCCGCATTGCCTGTTTGAATCTCCTCATCTTCATTGATTATGTTTCTAAAAGGCACAAGGTCAACATAATTGGGTCTTGCAATGGTATTTGTCCAAGCAAAACGTAAAACGGTTCTGTTGCTGGGGTCATATTTTAAATGTATACCCGGTAGCACGTTTGTATAAGAGCTTTCATCCCTAATCTGGTTAAAACTGTCAAAGTCTCCTTCTTCGTCAAAAATTACTTCATTGCCCAAACTGCTGATTTGGGTATTTTCCACTCTTATTCCAGCTAGTACAGATACGTTTTCTGAAAGTTTTTGATTGGCCATAAGGTAGCCAGCATACACTTTTTCATCTACATCAAAGTTTCCTGCCAAAAACTCATCTTCAATTGGATTCGTTTCAAACGTTGAGGCATCAGAAAAATTAAGATTCCCCAAAAACTCCGGAGAAATAAATTGACCCGCAGCATATTGACTACCTGCTAAGAAATCTGCATTGGTAAGGTCTCTTGTTTGCACATCTGCTAAAGTGGCAAAATTATCGCTCGTGGGTTCTGATTCAAAAAAGTTGTTCTCCCTTACTTTGTTCTTTGTTCTAAATCTACCTCCGAATTTTATAGATCCTTCACCTGCTCCAAAGATATCTGCTGGAACTTCAAAGTTTAAAAAGGCATTAAAGTCTTTTTCCTCGGTAAACTGATTTTCTTCGGTAAATTCTTTAAGCTCAAAATTGGACAATGCTGCATCTGAAGCATTTGTTGGTCTAAAAGAAGGATAACGTGGGTTAGTAAGGTCTGCCGAAATCCCTATAGCATCTCCAATTTCATACTCCGCATATCGCTCGTTTGGTCGTTCTTCGGAAGCTTTAGCATAGGAAGCCATCCAATCTATTTTTAAGCTGCCAAACAAATGATTTCCTCCAAGGCTATAGTTCTGCATACGCTGATCTTCTAATCTTGTATTTTTAATCCGTCCTCCTGGTATCCCTCCTTTGGTCTGTCTACGAATCTCTCCTTCATAACCAACAATGTTCTCCGTTCCATCTGCAAATACAGGTTCTATGCTTCTAAATCGTAACCGAAATCTATTTTCCCTATCATCACGCCAGTTGTACATGGTTTTTAGGAAAATTGTATTGTTTGCATCAAAAGCATAATCCATATTAGCGGAAAAACTTCTTCGAATACGTTGAACCAAGTATGTTCTTATGTCAGATTCTTCAACAAAAGGATCTACATCTATATCTTCTTCTGTTAATGGGCTTTCTGCTTCGTTTACCCATTCGGCTTCAACATTATCCGATCCAAAATCCACATTATTGTAAGAGGCTGCCAGCATCCAACCAAACTTCCCATTTTTTGAGCGGTCGCCCAATAAAAATCCGCCGTTGTAAATAGGTTCATCATTTATAAAGCTTAAACCGGAACCCAAAGTAGCCGATAATCTAAAACTCTGCGGGGAAGAACGGGTAATCAAGTTTACTGAACCTCCCAAAGCATCTGCATCCATATCTGGTGTAACGGCCTTGTTTACTTCTATGGTTTGAATCATATCTGAAGGAATCAAGTCCATCTGCACATTTCTATTATCGCCTTCTGCAGAAGGAATACGGCTCCCGTTTAGTGTAACCGAATTAAGCTGTGGCGCAAGACCACGTATTATAACATTTCTTGCCTCTCCTTGATCCACTTGCATGGTTATACCGGGAATACGTTTTACAGCATCCCCTATATTGGCATCTGGGAACTTGCCAATTTGATCTGTAGAAACGACATTCGTTATATTTAAGTTGGTTTTCTGTGTATTCAAGGCCTTGGCCTGACCGCTTAATCCATAGGCTGTTACTTGAACTTCATTCAACTCAAAACTTTTTGGGTTCATTGTTATGGAAGTGACCATTGTCTGGTTGGCAGTTACTGTTACCTCTTGTTCAATAGAAGCATACCCTAAATACGAAATTTTTATAGTATGGTTTCCTTCAGGAATGCCCACAAGGGTAAATCTCCCATCAAAATCTGAAATAGCTCCTTTAGATAAGGAAATAATCATGACGTTTGCTCCTGGAACATAGATTCCATTATCATCTGATATGGTTCCCTGAATATTTCCTGTTTGAGCAAAAAGGGATAAAGGGATAAAAACTAAGGTAAAAAACTGCAAATATTTTTTCATTTTCTAAGTGGTTGATTTTAGACCACAAAGAAATCAGTATGCTTAAAAAAAGAGGTTAGCTAATTTTTAAGAATAAGTCATATTTAGTGTCATTTTGAAGATGTTTTAGAATGACTTAACAATCAGATAACAAAAAACCCTCACTGTGCAGTGAGGGTTTTAAAAATTTTATTGCCTAAAGTATTAAGCTTCAAATGGCTCAATGGAAACAAAAGATTTTCCACCGGCTTTCTTTTGAAATTTTACAACGCCATCTACTCTGGCATGTAATGTATGGTCTTTTCCTAAGTAAACATTCTCACCAGGATTGTGCTTAGTACCACGTTGTCTAACAATGATGTTACCAGCAACAGCAGCTTGTCCACCAAAAATCTTAACACCTAAGCGTTTTGATTCTGATTCTCTACCGTTTTTTGAACTACCTACACCTTTCTTATGTGCCATGATATATAATTTTTAGTTCTTAATCTATTTGTTTAAAGCTTCTATCAAATCAGCTTTTTTCATTGAAGAAATACCCGCAATACCTTTTGCTTTTGCCATTTCTTTCAATTCTGCCACTGTTTTACCACTCAAATCTTCAGCTGCCTTTTTTGGTGCAGTTTTCTTTGGAGCTTCCTTCTTAGGGGCTTCAGTTTTAGCTGCTACAGCTTTTTTAGGTTCAGCAGCTGGTTTTTCAGCCTTGGCTTTTGCAGGAGCAGCTTTTTTAGCTCCTTTTGCAACAATACCTTCAACAACAATCTCTGTTAAAGATTGTCTATGTCCGTTCTTTACGCGGTATCCTTTACGCCTTTTCTTTTTAAAGACAATTACTTTATCACCTTTAAGATGTTTTACTACTTTGGCCTCAACGGCCGCACCTTCTATGACTGGGGCGCCAACAGTTACGTTACCTCCGTCATCCAAAAGAAGAACTTTGTCAAAAGTCACTTTCTTACCTTCTTCTGTCTGTAAACGGTGAACGTACACTTTCTGGTCTTTTGCAACTTTAAATTGCTGCCCTGCCATCTCTACAATTGCGTACATAATGCGTTAAATTAGATTAATTTACTTGCGCTTTATTAAAATTAGCGGGTGCAAATATACTGCTAAATCCTTAATTCACAAGTAATTTTCAACCATTTGCCACATTATTTTTTTAGGTTATTGGAGGTTTTAAAGAGCTGCATAAAAGATAACGTTAAAACTAAAGTAGTTGCAAACCCCATTATGGCAACGGTAAAGAAAACTATTCCTTCAAAATTAGCATAATCTTTGGCCCAAGCCTCAGAGAGTTCATTTAAAAAACTGGCATTTAACTCAGTGGAATAAAGAGCGAAGAAAACAGTGAAAAGCAGTGTGGCCACAAATCCGGTTGTAAGGCCTGCCATAAAACCTTTACCGTATGAAAAATCTTTTCCCAGTCTCAGCTTTGTATACTTGATCGTCTCATAAATCCCTAACCCAGTGACCACCCCATTAAATAGGCTATAAAACACATTGGTATGCTTCCCTAAAAGGGATAAAATCAAAAAATAAGCTATCAAACATGCACTGGTAACAATTCCAAAACGAATGGGCAACGTTAGATTTTTCATCTCGTTAAATTATTGGTGGATGTTTAATTTACTGAATGTTGGTGAATTATGCCATTATTTCTTGTTAAAGACTTGCTTGATAATCCATATCCCTTTTAAATTTTATCCTATATTTAGTGTAACATCAATCTAAAATTCAACACTAATCCTATTTATTACACCAATACAAAATTCATTATCATGAAAAGACATTTATTATCCGCGCTTTTCGTACTCTCAGCAGGGAACTTTCTTGCAGCACAAGAAGTTGCTTTTGAGGAGTATGATTTAGATAACGGACTCCATGTAATCTTGCATCAAGACAATACTGCGCCTGTAGTTACAACTGCGGTAATGTACCATGTGGGCTCTAAAGATGAGGATCCTAGCAAAACGGGATTTGCCCATTTTTTTGAGCACCTATTGTTTGAAGGAACCAAAAATATAGAAAGAGGGGAATGGGATAAAATAGTCTCCTCAAATGGAGGAAGTGGCAACGCCAATACTTTTCTGGATCGCACATATTACTATGAAACATTTCCTTCTAACAGTCTAGAAACAGGATTGTGGTTAGAATCAGAGCGATTAATGCACCCCATTATAGGACAAGTTGGCGTGGACACTCAAAAAGAAGTGGTTCAAGAAGAAAGAAGACTTAGAGTGGATAACTCTCCCTATGGTGCCTTTTTTGATGAACTTCTTAAAAATCTATACACCAAACATCCATACAGATGGGGAGTAATCGGTTCTCTAGATCACTTAGCAAGTGCAACTCTTGATGACTTTAAAAATTTCAACAAAACTTACTATGTTCCCAACAATGCTGTTTTGGTCATAGCAGGGGACTTTGATACAGAAAAAACAAAAAAAATGGTTTCTGATTATTTTGGCCCAATACCTAGAGGCGCCGAGATAAAAAGAAATATTGTTGTTGAAGACCCAATTACAACAACCATAAAGGCAAATTACCATGATCCCAATATTCAGATTCCAGCAATTTTGCTTGCCTATAGAACTCCCGGACAGGCCGAAAGAGATGCCTATGTAATCAATATGATCTCTACCTATTTAAGCGATGGCGAAAGTTCCAAGTTGTATAAAAAGTTGGTAGATGAGAAAAAAATAGCACTTCAAATATTTTCAGTGCCTATTGATGCTGAAGATTATAGTTCGTACATAGTTGGTGGTCTACCCGTAGGCGAAAATTCAATTCAAGATATCAAGAATGAAATCGATGCAGAGATTGTAAAAGTACAGTCAGAATTGATTTCGGAAAAAGACTACCAGAAACTTCAGAACAAGTTTGAAAACAACTTTGTAAATGCCAACAGTAGCATCGCTGGAATAGCAAACTCTCTTGCAGAAAATTATATGCTACGCGATAACACTAATCTCATAAACACAGAGATTGATATTTATCGTTCCATCACCCGTGAAGAGATAATGGAAGTTGCGAAAAAATATTTGAACGTGAATCAAAGGGTAGAATTAGAGTATTTACCAGAACAAAAAGAAGCCAATTAAAATGAAAAAGTATATAATTTTTTCTTTACTGTCCTTTTTCATGACGGTATCGTATGCACAAATTGATAGGAGCACACAACCCAAAGCTGGTCCTGCTCCAGAAATAAATTTAAAAGAACCCGCCCGCTTTGAACTAAATAACGGACTCAAGGTTATGGTAGTGGAAAATCATAAGTTACCAAGAGTTTCTATTCAATTGACCATAGACAACCCACCCATTTTGCAAGGAGACAAGGCAGGTGTTTCAGATTTAACATCTAGTTTATTGGGCAAAGGATCCAAGTCCATTCAAAAAGATGATTTTTATGAAGAAGTAGATTTTTTAGGAGCTTCAATAAATATCAGTGACCAAAGTGCTTTTGCAAGCTGTCTTTCCAAATACTTCCCTAGAATTCTAGAGCTTATGACCGATGCTGCGTTAAATCCCAATTTTACCCAAGAGGAGTTCGATAAGGAAAAAGACAAAATTATTACAGGGATAAAATCTGAGGAAAAAGATGTTTCTGCCATTGCAACAAGAGTGCAATTGGCATTGGCATACGGAAAAAACCATCCTTATGGAGAGATTACTTCCGAAGAAACTGTCAATAACGTTACTTTGATGGATGTAGAACAATACTACAGGTCCTATTTTGTGCCTGCAAATGCTTATCTGGTAGTTATTGGAGATGTGGACTTTGAAAATGTGAAAGAGCTTGTTACAACTTATTTTACTCCATGGTCAAAAGCAGTACCCCCTTCCTTTAGTTATACCAAACCTAAAGATGCACAATACACTCAAATTAATTTTGTAGATGTTCCCAATTCGGTACAATCAGAGGTTGTGGTGCAAAATATCACTGAATTGAAAATGAAGGATGAAGATTATTTAGATGCTCTTTTAGCCAATAGGGTATTGGGAGGAGGATCACAAGCTAGGCTGAATATGAACCTTCGAGAAGATAAAGGATACACATACGGCTCTTACTCTGGCATCAGGGACAATAAGTATAGCCCAATGCGATTTAATGCATACGCACAAGTAAGAAATACAGTTACGGATAGTTCAGTAGTTCAAATCCTAAGTGAAATAGATAGAATTATAAAAGAACCTGTTACGGAAGAAGAGCTTACCAATGCAAAAGCTAAATATGCCGGGAGTTTTGTTATGGCTTTGGAAAAACCTGAGACCATTGCCAATTATGCTTTAAACATTGAAACCGAAGATTTGTCCAAAGATTTTTATAAAACCTACTTGGAACGAATTGATGCGGTAACCATAGCTGATGTACAAAAAGCAGCACAAAAGTATTTTTCCTCCTCAAATGCTAGAATCGTGGTGACCGGAAAAGGAAGTGAGGTCTTGGAAAATCTTGAAAAAGTGACCTTTAATGATAAAACAATTCCTGTTTTGTTTTATGACAAGCATGCAAGCAAAACAGAAAAGCCAGATTATGATTCCGCAATTCCAGAAGGAATAACCGTAGAAGCTATTTTGGAAAAGTATATAGAAGTGATTGGAGGAAGGGAAAAATTAGAAGGAGTGGAATCATATGCAATGTTGGCTGAAGCAGAGATGCAGGGAATGAAGTTGGAGCTGGAAATGAAGAAAACCACTAGAAATCAATTCATGCAAGATGTAAAAGTCATGGGAAATTCCATGCAAAAACAAGTTTTGGATGGTGATAAGGGCTACATGGTATCTCAAGGTCAAAGGAAAGACCTCTCTCCAGAAGAGGTTGAAAGAGTGAAAGAAGAATCTGCCGCCTTTCCAGAGTTGAACTATTTGACAGCCGGCAATATTACTTTAGAAGGTATTGAATCCATAGGTGATAAAAAAGCATATAAGCTTAAGATAACGGACAAAAAATCTTCATTTTATGATGTGGAAACAGGTCTTAAACTGCAAGAAACCAGTGTAGAGGAAGTACAAGACCAACAAATGACAAATACACTGGGGTTTCATGATTACCAGGAGATTTCAGGCATCAAGTTTCCATTTAAGCTCACGCAGGTAATGGGGCCGCAAAACTTTGAATTTGTGGTAAAAGAAATTAAAGTCAATGAAGGTGTGACAGCCTCCGATTTCGAATAATATCAAACTACTTTTTTAAAGAAGGCGTCCTTTGCGGCGTCTTTTTTTTGTTTACCATATACACCCCAAAAAGAATTACCAAAGCAGCCAATAGTTGCCACATTGTAAACTTTTCCCCATCCAATACGCCCCAAAAAATACCAACTATGGGAATTAAATACGTTACCGAAACAGAAAATACCGCCGTAGAAATCTGAACCAATTTATTGAACATGACTTTGGCAACGCAAGTCCCCATTATACATAGAATTACAACGTATCCTAATGAACTTAAAAAGTTGGGGCCTTCAGTTACTTCATTCCTCCAAAAACCAGAAAACAGCAGAATAACAATGCCTGGCACCAAAATCACAGTAAAATTCCCAACAGCAATACCCATGGGAGATACATCTTGTAACTTATTCTTTATAATGTTCGCATTGCATGCATAACAAATGGTGGCTATGATAACAAACCCGGAATACCAATAATTTTGATCTGGATTCACCTCGGTTCCAAAAAAAATGAGAAAAGCTGCTCCAAACAGCCCAATTACAACACCTAACAATTGATTTTTAGTAAACCCAACTCCAAAAGCGAAAAGTCCAACAAATAAAGTAAAAAGGGGCACCAATGAATTTAGTATTGATGCTATGCTGCTATCAATTTCCGTTTCAGCAAAGGCGAACAAAAACATTGGAATAAAACTTCCTATAATTCCAGAAACCCCTACCCAAAACCATTCTTTTTTAGAAATAGTTCTTAAGGATTTAAATCCAACTATGAACAAGAAAAATGCTGCCAAAACAATACGAATAGAGCCCAGTTGAATAGGATTAAAACCCTCTAACCCTTTCTTTATAAGGATGTAAGATGTTCCCCATATTATAGAGAGCACTATCAGATAAACCCACTTTCTTTTGTGTTCGTTCACGTTTAAATTTTAAGATGCAAAAGTGCGCCTTATTTAAGACTTTTTGCACTTTATAACCTAATTTTGCAATACGTAAACAACATAGTTGAAACACTCAATTGTATATTGTTTTGTATTGCTCTATCTAGTGGCCATGGTACGACCTATTGCGCCAATGTTGGAGTATGTTATCTATGAAGATTATATAGCAGAATTTCTTTGTATCAATAAGGATAAGGTAGAATTGCAATGTAATGGTAAGTGTTATCTAATGCAGCGACTTTCTGAACAGAACGAAGAAAAAAAACAGAACCTTCCTAAAATTGCTTTGGAAGAATACCCTATTGGATTTGTTGATTTGTTGTATTGTAATTCCAAAAAGCTAAATGTTGTTCTAAATCAAAATGACTTTGATTATAGCAATTGCTATACCTTCCTTTACTGTTCTTTCAATTTTCACCCTCCCAGCACTCTTTCTTAGTATACACGCTTACATAAATTTATTTTATAGTGATTTGATATAACATTCGTTATAAAACAATCGCCTACCATTTCAATAATAAAAACCGATGAAAAAATATATATTGGCCATTTTAATGATGGCCACAATCGCATTTTATGCACAAGAAATTAATGATGAATCTCAAAAATGGTCTGCCGGCAGACCAGATGGACATGCTCCAATTTCAGTAATGGGAGATCATATGCATGGTAAGGGAGAGTGGATGTTTTCCTATCGCTATATGTATATGAATATGGATGAACTTAAACAGGGCAGTGATGATGCCTCTTTTGATGATGCTTTAGCCAATTATATGGTAACTCCTACAAGTATGCCCATGAACATGCATATGCTAGGAGCCATGTTTGCACCTAGTGATAAAGTCACCTTAATGGCCATGTTTAATTATCTATCTATGGAAATGGATCATATTACTCGTATGGGAGGAACATTCACTACAGAATCCAGTGGTTTTGGAGATATTCAACTTGCTATTTTATATAAGTTCTTCAACAAAAACCAGCAAACACTTCATGGACAATTAGGATTCTCAATTCCAACTGGAAGTGTTATCGAGAGTGATGTTACTCCAGCTTCCACACCAAATGAAACAGAATTGCCCTATCCTATGCAGGTGGGTAGTGGTACGTTTGACCCCAACTTGGCATTGACCTATTTAGGTCAAAATGAATCTATTTCCTGGGGAAGTCAAATAAGAGGGGTGTTCCGATTTGGAGAAAATGATAGAGAATACCGTTACGGCAATCGATACAGCCTAAACAACTGGTTTGCCGTTAAGGCGAGTAATTGGATGAGTCTATCTGCCAGAATTGAAGGTCTTATTGTTGGGGAAATTGAAGGGGAGGACCCAAACCTAAATCCAATGATGGTCATTACCGCAGACACTAATAACTCTGGTGGAACCTATATCAACTCAGGCATTGGAGTAAATACCTACATTTCAAAAGGGGCACTTAAAAACCTAAGGTTTGGGTTTGAATTTGGATATCCGCTTTACCAAGACCTAAATGGTATTCAATTGAAGATAAAGGAGACCTTAACTTTGGGAACACAATACTCTTTCTAACAAATAACTCCTGGGGTGCTTTGCGCCCCAGGTAATTTTAAGATTATGACCAAAAGAAAAATCATACAGCTCAATAGAAAATGGCATCGATATCTTGGCGTTGTATTGGGCATCCAATTTTTACTATGGACTTTGGGAGGGTTATATTTTAGCTGGACTGATATTGATGAAATACGTGGCGACAATTTAAAAGAACAACAGCCTTTCCTTTACAAATCAGATTCCTTGGTTTCTCCAAGTGTTTTTTTAACAACCCACTTTACTTCAAAAGACAGTATTTTATCCTTGGAATTAACAACTGTTCTAGAGAACCCGACTTATAGAGTAGTTTATTATTCGGAACAACAGAAAAGGGCGAAACTGTTCAATGCAATTACAGGGACATTGGAAGCCCCTTTAACAAAAGAGGAGGCTATTCTGATTGCAAAAACAGGTTTGAATGTAGATGCAGAATTGTCTCAAGTGGAATACTTAGTTGAAACGGGGAAACATCATGAATATAGAGGCAGACCTTTACCAGTCTATGCCATTACCTTTAGTGAGCCTGCAAACACAACAATTTATGTTTCCAAAGACTATGGAAATATTCAAACGTTTAGAAGTAACCAATGGCGCGCATTCGATTTTTTGTGGATGCTACATACCATGGATTATGAAGGGCGAGATAATTTTAATAATATTTTGTTGAGGGCTTTTGCTCTGTTTGGACTTTTTAGTATTCTATCTGGATTTAGTTTGTATATTTTTACATCAAGAATTTTTAATAAAAAAAGAATAAAATGAAAAAAACTCTGTTATCCGTATTTCTTGTTTTGTTTCTTCTTTCCTCATGCAAGCAAGAAAAAAAAGCACCAGAAGGACCAACTCAAATGCAGCAAGTAATGGCCGTGCATGATGAGGTAATGCCAAAAATGGGAACCTTGGGAAAATTAGTTGGTGAGCTCAAAAGTAAAGTTGACACTACCGAAACCGGACGTCAATATGAAGCTGCTATGAAAGACCTACAAGTTGCAAACACTGCAATGATGGATTGGATGATGGCATTTGGAAACCGTTTTGATTCTGATGAAATCTTAGATGGAAAAGAACTTTCTGAAGAAAAACAAAGGTGGCTAGATGAAGAAGAGACCAAGGTGAATGCTCTTAAGGAACAAATCAATTCCAGTATTAAAAAAGCAGAAGCTCTTTTGGCTACAGAATAGTGTTATTTTTTCCAGCGTAACGTTTCCATTATCCTTCTAATATCTTTTTGCATATAAAAAGCTGCAGGAAGAATAGAATCATAATTAGGTTTTGCATAAAAATAGAGTGACCCAGTTACAAAATGATTGATACTATCCGTAACATAGAACTGTGACTGGGATGCTGCATTACCGCTGACCTCATAAAACATTCCGTAAACTCCATCGTTGGAATTTAAAAAGGGCTGTTCCACGATATTATCAGCTTTTACCACATGCTCATAAGAGAGTTTTTGAGCATCGGTCAGTAGTATGTTAAGATTGTCCTTTACAGGTTTGTAGGTAATATAAATTGATCCCTTCATCATAGGGTAATCCAAAACCAAGGAACAGTTTTTGTTTTCTTTTACCGTTGATAATATATTAAGGTCAAAAGTATAAGAGCAATTTGCATCCAATTCTTTGTATTCTGCCTTTGGATAATCCAAACGCAACATCGCTTGGGGCTTTGGTAAAACTTCGTCTTTACAACTTACAAAAAGAGCAAGAACAATTATGATTGAAAAACAACTATGCTTCATGTGGTAATGTGACTTTTATGCGTTTTAACCTCTTCTTATCCAAACTTTCTACAATGAATTGATAGTCTTTAAACAGTACTTTTTCTCCCCGCTTTGGAAAACTGCCTGAAATCTCTAAAACAAACCCTGCAATGGTTTCTGATTCTCCTTTTTGTCCTTCAAAGGCTTCTTCATCTTCAATCTTTACCACACGATAAAAATCCTTTAGGGTAGTTTTCCCGTCAAAAACATAGTTATAATCATCTAACTTAGAGAAAACCAAATCCTCATCATCGAATTCATCACTAATATCCCCAACAATCTCTTCAATAATGTCTTCCAAAGTTACTATCCCAGAAGTTCCTCCGTACTCGTCCACTACAACGGCAAGATGGTTCTTTTTCTCTTGGAATTCCAACAGCAAATCGTCCAGTTTTTTATTCTCCGGAACAAAATAGGGTTCACGAATCAAAGACATCCAATTGAAACTTTTCCTATCAATATATGGCAATAAATCCTTTACGTAAAGAACACCCAAAACGTTGTCCATATTTTCTGAAAAAACAGGAATCCGAGAGTAGCCATTATTTTTTATTTCTTGAATTACCTCTGGGAATTTCATTTCTTCGTCCAAAGCAAAAATATCGATACGAGGTCGCATAACCTGTTTGGTATCGGTATTTCCAAAAGTCACTATCCCTTCTAATATCTTTTGCTCCTCTTTTGTGGTGTCCCCTTCAGAAGCCAATTCAAGAGCTTGGGATAAATGATCCACACTTAAATTGGATTTCTGCTTCCCCAATTTTTCCTGAAGAAAAATAGTAGCTGAACTCATAGGTGAGCTTAAAGGTGTAAATAAGGTATTTAAAATTTTTAAGGGGATGGACATAAAATGCGAAAACTGAATCTTGTTTCTATTTGCATAGATTTTTGGCAGTATTTCGCCAAACATCAGAATTAGAAATGTGGCCACAATCACCTCTAAAAGAAAACGTACTGAGACCGCGCCGAACAAAGTTTGGTTTACCTGCGAAAAAATAACATTGCCAATAGAGCTGAATAGCAAAACAATTCCAATATTAATGGTATTGTTGGTAATCAAGATGGTTGCCAATAGTTTTTTAGGCTTATTTAGTAGCCGAACTATTAATTTGCTTCTAGAAGTGTCTGTTTCTTCCAGTTCGTTTAAATCTGTTTGCGAGAGACCAAAAAAAGCTACCTCAGCCCCAGAAATGAGCGCAGAGCATACTAAAAGAAGTAAAAGTACAATCACCTTTATTGTGAAGATACCGCTAAAGGTGGTCAAGAAAAACGCCAAACAATAGGGCTCAGGATCCAAATGTATATTGTTTTAAACTTATTTCTTTAGAATGGCAGGTCATCATCCTGTTCCGATTCATCAACCGGTGCAGGTTCTACAGACTTTACAGGCTTGTTTTGTACCGCTGCCGCAGGCGACTGCTGTGTACTTGCCATGCTTTCTTTCTTAGTGGACAAAAATGTAAAATCCTGAACATGTACTTCTGTAGTATATCTGGTATTGCCGTCTTCTCCTTGCCATTGTCGGTTTTTCAACCTTCCTTCCAAATATACCTTATCTCCTTTACTCAGGTACTTTTCACATATTTCAGCGGCTTTATTTCTTACAACAATATTATGCCAATCTGTGTTGGTAACTTTCTCTCCTGTTTGTTTATTGGTGTAGGTTTCATTGGTAGCCAAAGGAAATCTTGCAATGCAGTTGCCTCCTTCAAAATAATGGATTTTTACTTCGTCTCCTAAATGCCCAATTAGCATCACTTTATTTAATGTTCCGCTCATAATTGTTTAATTAGTCAAAAGTACTAAATTTTAAATGTTTTGATGAAGTCAGCGATCAAAACTGGAACAGGAAAAGTGTGAATCTGTTCCCATGAAATTCCGTCTTTTAAAATCTCCTTTGTTTCCAAAATCCAAAACCTTGTATGCAAGTGTTGGTGAGATAGTTTGTGCACTACTGGTTGTTCATTGTGCAGTGTTATGGTTTTTGAACTGGGTAGATCAGGTTGTTTTACCATTTCCTCATTTAATTCATTCAATTCCAATATTTTTCCCGATTCCATTAAAGGAAATTGATATAGGTTTTGCCATATCCCTTTACCTTGCCGTTGCTCCAATAAAGTGTTCTTATCCTTATCCAAAACAATCAAATAGTTAAAATATCGATTTTTTACTTTTACATTTTTGATTTTTACAGGCAAACTTCCTATTCTATTTTCCTTTAAGGCCACACAACTATCATTTAAAGGGCATAACAAACAGTATGGTTTCTTTGGGGCACATTGTATGGCACCAAATTCCATAATACCCTGATTGTAATCCCTAATATTTTCCGTATTCATTACATCCCTAGCCAATTCCTTGAAATATTTAATTCCCATGGGGCTATTGATGGGTAAATCCACTCCAAAATACCTAGAAAGAACACGGTATACATTACCGTCCACAACAGGCTCTGGCAAATCAAAACATATAGAAGCAATAGCACTAGCGGTATAGTCACCAACTCCTTTTAATCCCTTAAGTTCCTTATAAGTTCTTGGAAAATTACCTTCGTATTTCTCCACTACTATTTTCGCAGTGGCATGAAGGTTTCTGGCTCTGGAATAGTATCCTAAGCCTTGCCATAGTTTTAAAACCTTTTCTTCTTTGGCATTTGCAAGGTCAAAGACCGTAGGAAAAGCTTCTAAGAACTTATGATAATATGGTGTTCCTTGGGCAACACGTGTTTGCTGCAACATAATTTCTGAAAGCCAAATCTTGTAAGGATCCGTAGTAGCTCTCCACGGAAGTTCGCGTTTATGCTGATCGTACCATTTCAAGATTTTTTGGGAAAAAGACATGTAGGTAAATACTAATGGTTAAATGTAGCAGTTTATATACTTAAAATTAAAGGGTTTAAACAAAAGATTAATTTAAATTTTTATATTTGCAAGCCTAAAAAAATAAGAAAATAATAATACGAAATGACGAAAGCAGATATTGTAACTAGAATCTCAGAAAAACTAGGTATTGAAAAAGGAGACGTACAAGCAACGGTAGAATCGTTTATGGAGGAGGTTAAATCGTCCTTGGAGAACGGTGATAATGTTTATTTAAGAGGTTTTGGAAGCTTTATCATTAAGACAAGAGCGGAAAAAACAGGTAGAAACATTTCTAAGAACACTACTATTAAAATTCCTGCACACAACATCCCTGCCTTCAAACCAGCAAAAGTGTTTGTTGAAGGTGTAAAGAGCAACGTTCAAGTAAAATAATATAATTAACACTAAAGGAAGAGCCATATGCCGAGTGGTAAAAAAAGAAAAAGACATAAGGTAGCTACCCACAAGCGTAAAAAACGCAGGAGAGCTAACCGACACAAGAAAAAGTAGTTGTTACAACTACTTTTTCATTTTACACACATACGTTCTTTGACATAGAGATTCAAGAAAAGAATTTCAATCGGTTTGAAAAAATCGATTCTATATATTGTTTAATCATTTATCCCAGTAATATATTACGGGGTAAATAAAAATCGATTCAGGTGAATAGAGAATTAATTGTTAGATCTAGTCCTGATGCAGTCGATTTTGCCTTACTAAAGGATGGAAAACTAATAGAATTACACAAAGATGAGGATGACAATGATTTTTCCGTTGGGGATATTTTCCTAGCCAAGATAAGAAAGCCAGTCACCGGCCTTAATGCGGCATTCGTAAATGTAGGTTATGAAAAAGATGCGTTCCTGCACTATCATGACCTAGGCCCGCAATTATCCTCCATGTTGCAATTCATAAAAAAAGTTAGAACGGGAAAGCTAAGAGACTATTCCCTAAAAGATTTTCCATTTGAAAAAGATATAGACAAGAATGGCAGTATTAACGAAGTTATTAAGGCCAATCAGTCATTATTGGTACAGATTGTAAAAGAACCCATTTCCACCAAAGGACCAAGAATTAGCTCAGAGCTTTCACTAGCAGGGCGTTACTTGGTAATGGTTCCATTTTCTGACCGTGTTTCCGTATCACAAAAAATAGGAAGCAAGGAAGAAAAAGACCGGCTTATACGACTTGTAAAAAGTATTAAGCCCAAAGGATTTGGCGTTATTATACGTACCGTTGCAGAAGGCAAGAAAGTTGCAGAACTAGACAAAGATCTTCAGAATTTGTCCTCCAAATGGATGACAATGTGCAGGAAACTGCAAAAAGCACCTCATCCATCCAAAGTATTGGTGGAGCTAAACAGAGCTTCTTCCATACTAAGAGATGTATTCAACGATTCTTTTACAGGAATACATGTTGATGATGAGACCCTTTATAATCAAATCAAAGATTATTTACATGAAATCGCACCCCAAAAGGAGTCAATAGTAAAACATTATTCTGGCCCATCTCCAATTTTTGAAAAATTTGGAATTGAGCGTCAAATAAAGACTTCGTTTGGCCGAACGGCTTCTATGAGCCGAGGGGCTTATCTTGTTATAGAACACACTGAAGCACTCCATGTAATTGATGTGAACAGTGGTAACCGTTCCAATAAGGCTAAAAACCAAGAAGATACTGCTTTGGAAGTAAATTTATCCGCAGCATCCGAAATTGCAAGACAGCTACGCCTTCGTGACATGGGTGGAATTATTGTTATCGATTTCATTGATATGATCAAAGGTGATCACAGAAGAAAATTATTTGATCATCTAAGAGATGAAATGAAGGATGATAGGGCAAAACACAAGATTTTACCCCCCAGTAAATTTGGTCTGGTGCAAATTACCAGGCAAAGGGTTCGTCCAGAGATGAATATCAAGACAAGTGAGGAAAACCCTAATGGTACGGGAGCGGAAATAGAAGCTCCTATTCTTTTAATTGACAGAATCAATGTTGATTTAGAAAGAATCATGAAAGGCAACCAGAAGGATGATAGTATTATTTTGAACATACATCCCTTTATTGCGGCTTATCTCACTAAAGGATTTCCATCTCCACGTTACAAGTGGTTCTTAGAATATAAGAAGTGGGTTAAAATTCAACCCAGAGATGCCTACACATACCTTGAATACCGTTTTAAAAACAAAGACGGCAAAACAATTAGATAATACAAAGCGACTCTAGCAATAGGGTCGCTTTTTTTGTTTTTAGTATATTGAAAACAAATTATTGACCGGCAGGATATTCTAAAATGAAGAATGAAAAAATAAAGACACAATCATCTGAACAATTAAGACAAAGTATAAAAACCATTAAAGTAATAGTTGGGATGCTGATTGGGACTTCTGTTCTACTATTGCTCACAGTTCTATATCTCTTTCTCTTCAAAAAAGATAATTCTGCACTTCCTCTTTTAATAGTTATGATAGGTTCTGCTATCATTGTTCTCATTAATTTGAAACAAGCCAGACTTATGCAAGCTGAACTTGATTCCCGCAATAACTCGTAACTCTTTCTATATATGATCAGTCACAAAGCATATAGCCTTAACGAAGCTACTAGAAAACTGGAAAGTTATTGTGCCTTTCAAGAGCGTTGCCATAAAGAAGTTATAGAAAAACTAAAGGGCATGCGGATGATTCCCGAAGCAATAGATCAAATCACCACGCACCTTATACAAGAAAACTACCTAAACGAAGAACGCTTTGCCAAAAGCTTTGCCAGGGGAAAATTCATTATTAAAAAATGGGGTAAAAATCGCATTGTGAATGAACTGAAGCTACGTCAGATATCAAAATTCAATATTAAGAGTGCTTTGACCGAAATAAATGAAAAGGACTATCATAAGACCCTTGATGAACTTGCCAAAAAAAGGTTGACCCAAATCCATGAATCCAACATTCAAAAGAAAAAGAAGAAATTGGCTGATTATTTGCTCTATCGAGGTTGGGAAAGTAACTTGGTCTATGAAAAGTTAAAAGAATTGGTCTAGGCCAAGCAGTTATTTTTGAAATAACACATCATGTGTCCGCTTTATTGCTTTTTCATTCTTCCAATCAATCCAATCTTGTCCTCTAAGTTTGCGCATTAGATTATCAAAATGACGCATAAAAAGAATATTGTATACCGCTTTTCCAAAATTTTTGGGCTTTCTAGCTATGGCCCTTAAACTCAATGAAAATCCTGGGGTCATATACTTCATATGATGCCAATATCCTTCCGGTATATATAGCACATTGCCATGCTCCAATTGTGCTATATATCCCTTGGCATTTTTTAATGCCGGCCATTTTTTCAAATCTGGTTTTGCAAAATCTATATCCTCCCTGGTAATTAAAGAATGTGGAATCTTATAAAGAAATTTGGTTTCTGATTGCGGAAAAAGAATACATTGTTTCTTTCCTTCAAAATGAAAATGGAAGATATTGGCCAAATCAATATCATAGTGCATAAATGTATGTGAATCAATGCCGCCAAAAAATAACATGGGCAATCCTTTCATTAACCTTAGTCCGAAGTTAGGATATGTAAAGTCCTTTTGCAGCTGAGGGACTTCCTTTAAAACATTCCAAAGGAAAATACGATATTTTGTAGGTTCACTTTTTAGGAGATCAATATAATCCCGCATCTTCATTTTAGCATGGGGTTCATTAAAACCTTCATCATGTTTTACAGGTCTATCGTCATAGAGTGGGACGGTTTTTTCTCCTGCGACCTCCTTCATATAATCCAAGTTCCACTTAGAATATGCAGGCCATTCTTCAACAAAGCGTTCTATCACCACAGGTTTTTGTGGTTTAAAGTACTTACGTATGAACTCTTTCTTTGAAAGTGTTTGTTCTCGAGGAATTTGTTCAAGGTTGAGCTCCAAAATTTCAATTATTTTGAAACAACTAAATTAATAAAAGGTTTTCAAATGGTTTTTGAAACCTTATTCCTTAGAAACTAAATTGGATTTTTGCTTGGCTTCTTCATTACGCTCAATGGTATGTCCAGGACGAGACCACTTTGGTTTTTCACCTAACGCCTCATATTCAGAATCTGAAGCTTCGACTGTTTTTGGTTGTGAGATTTTAGTAAAAGGTTTTTGTGGATTCAATCCCAAAAGTTTGAACATTTCCATGTCCTCGTTCACATCAGGATTTGGAGTAGTCAATAATTTATCACCTGCAAAAATAGAATTGGCTCCAGCAAAAAAGCACATGGCTTGTCCTTCCCTACTCATTTCTGTGCGCCCGGCAGATAATCTAACCTGAGTCTCTGGCATTACAATTCTTGTGGTGGCAACCATACGAATCATTTCCCAGATAGATACGGGTTCTATATCTTCCATAGGTGTACCTTCTACAGCAACCAATGCATTTATTGGCACGGATTCTGGTTGTGGGCTAAGAGATGCCAATGCCACTAACATTCCAGCGCGATCTTCCAATTGCTCTCCCATTCCAATGATACCTCCACTACAGACGGTCACATTGCTCTTTCTTACATTATCTATGGTCTCTAACCTATCCTCAAAAGCACGGGTAGAAATTACATCTTTATAATAATCCTCAGAAGTATCCAAGTTATGATTATAGGCATACAATCCTGCCTCTGCCAAACGTTTGGCTTGATTTTCAGTAATCATCCCCAATGTACAGCACACCTCCATATCCAATTTGTTAATGGTACGAACCATTTCTAAGACCTGATCAAATTCTGGACCATCTTTTACATTTCTCCATGCTGCACCCATGCACACCCTGGAACTCCCTGATTCCTTGGCCCGTAAAGCCTGAGCTTTTACATGTGAAACAGTCATCAGATCGTTTCCATCAATATCAGTGTGGTATCTGGCCGCTTGTGGGCAATACCCACAATCCTCAGGACAACCTCCTGTTTTTATAGAAAGTAATGTGGAAACCTGTACCGTATTGGGGTCATGATTTTTACGATGGATAGTAGCTGCATCATAAAGCAACTCCATTAATGGTTTGTTATATATATCTAGAATTTCTTCTTTGGTCCAATCGTGTCTAATTGTGCTCATACTGCATGGATATCTATTTCAAAAATACAGCATATTCAAGAATAAAGAACAAGGAAGTTTGGTTTTAAGTAACTAGTTAAATAATTATAGATTCGGTTCTTTTAAGAGTATGCTTACCGCATTCCCTCCGAAGCCCACAGCATTTACTATTACTCTTCGTATTGTATTGGGTACGGTGTCGTAGATTATATAAGGGACTCTTATTACTTGTTGGCGTTGTAACATTAAAATTGCCAATTCAACACTTAACATCCCTGAGGCTCCAAAAGTATGTCCTACTTTCCATTTATTGGTAGTTAAAAAAGGTGGTTTGTTACAAAAAACTTTTTCTATCGCTTTAAATTCAGATAAATCACCCTTAACCGTCCCTGGAGAATGCATTACTATTGCATCTACCTCATCTGGATCCAGATCTCCCAAAGCCATCTTCATAGATTCTTGAAAGCATTTTGCATCGGTAGAAATAGAAACATTATGCTCTAAAGGCTCCGTTGCATACCCTATTCCTTCAATCAAAGCTATTGCATTATGGTTTTTTCCTTTTTCCAAACATGCCATTGCTGCACCTTCTCCCAAAACCATAGTATTTCGCTTTTTCCTCAAGTCCAAAGCTCTACATGGAAATTCCCCAGCATCTTTGGAATATATGTTTAAAGCTTGCATTTGAGCAATAGTAAAGGGTGTTAATGGAGCTTCACTACCTCCTATTAAAAATTTATTGGTCATGCCACTTTGAATCCAAGCTATTCCATTCAAAAGGGCGTGCAAAGCGGTTGAGCAAGTAATGGAATGTGAAATATCTGGGCCTTTAGATTTTAAATCATGGGCAACCCAGGATGATATGTTGCCCAATGTTGTAGTTGGAGAAGATAAGGTTGAAGATTTTCCTTCTTTCAAAAATTCTTCATGATATTTTTCAAAAAGTGCAGTGGCTCCCCGGGATGAACCAATATTAATTCCAAAATTGGTCGTGTTTTCCCAACTCGCTTCTTGAACGACCTTTCTTGCCGTATAAATGGCGAAAAGAACGGAGTTGTCCAATTCCTTGTATTTAGCATCTGACTGCCTAAGGTTTTCAATCTCGGATCTTACACTATTTGTTAAGGCTGATCCCCAAACATTTTGTTTGCCAATGATCACTTCAGATAGGTAGTGATTATCGTCCAAATAGGAGTTCCATATTTCTTCCGAAGAATTTCCAAGTGAAGAAATAGAGGATATCGCTGTTATCGAAATTGGTTCTTTCAACATACTAATCCAATTACACCATTTCTATTGCAGACTTGATGGTATCGTAAATACAATCCATCTGTGTTTTTGTTGTAATAAATGGGGCCAGAATATAGATAGTGTTTCCCAAAGGGCGAAGAAAAACCCCGTTATCCATAAAATGTTTAAAGAGCTTATCTCTCAAATTGCCGTAGCGTTCCATTTTTACATTCAAATCCAAAGCATAAATAACCCCTAATTGACGCGTTGAGGCAACCTTCGGATGATTCTTAATCTCATCATCAAACTCTTTATGCCATTGAATAATATTTTGAATGTTATTCTGAATCTCATCTGTCTTAAGTAATTCCAAAGCAGCTAGTGCTGCTGCACAGGCTAAAGGGTTTGCGGTATACGTATGTCCATGAAACAACCCTTTGGCAATGTCATCACTATAAAATGCGCTATACACATTTTCGGTACAGGTGGTAAGTCCCATAGGTACCAATCCTGCTGTTAAAGCCTTGGAAAGGCAAATAATATCTGGCTTGGTCTCCATATAATCAGAAGCGAAATATTTCCCTGTTTTTCCAAATCCTGTCATTACCTCATCTGCAATAGTGAGCACCTTATGCTCTTTCAACAGTCTCAATATTTGGTTAAGTCCTTCCGCGTTATGCATTTTCATAGCTGCTGCTCCTTGAACCAGTGGCTCATAGATAAATCCCGCTATATTGCTTTTTTGCAATCGGACTTGCAAATGATTTACAATACTTTCAATATTTTCTGTGGTAGGCACTGGAATTCGTTCTACTTCAATAAAGAAATCCTTAAAAGGACCATTATAAACGGAAAGGCCAGAAACAGACATCGCACCAAAAGTATCACCATGAAATCCTTCCTCAAATGCCAACAACACATTTCGTTTTTCACCTTTATTAAAATGGTATTGCAAGGCCATCTTAATTCCAATTTCAGTGGCTGTGGAACCGTTGTCAGAGAAGAAGAGTTTTTCTTGATTATCCGGAAGAACCTTAACCAATTCTTCAGATAGTTTTACCGCAGGTTCATGTGTAAAGCCGCTAAATACAACCTGATCTAATTGTTGCATCTGTGCTCCAACTTTTTCTAAGATATAAGGGTTGCAATGCCCATACATAGACGTGTACCAAGAAGAAATACCGTCTAGGTATTCTTTTCCACCTTCATCATATAGAACCACTCCCTTTGCCTTAGAGATTGCCAACATTTCTGAATGAACCTTATGTTGGGTCAATGGATGCCAAAGGTGTTTTTTATCTCTATCCGATAATTTTTCCAATACTGTTGGATTAGTCAAACGCTTCAATTTATCTATCTTGCAAAGATGGCAATTAAAACACAAAAAATTTAATCCCTAAAGTGCTTAAAAACACCAATTCATTTCTTAGGCTCAACTACCAAAACTTAAATTGGAAAACAGTTTTTTTTATCCTTTTTTTAGTTGCCTTTTTTGTTCGATTCCCATTCTTTTTTAGAGACTATATTGATCGAGATGAAAGTACATTTATTATTATGGCGCAATCATGGATTAATGGCCATTTACCCTACACACAGCTTTGGGACCTTAAACCCCCCATTACATTTTTATTTTTTGCTATTGTTATTTCAGTGTTTGGGAAAAGTTTTATTGCGATTCGTTTAGCTGGAGTTGTTCTTGTTGCTGTAACTGCTCTGTTCACATACGGAATTGGAACCAAAATCACTTCTAAAAAAGTGAGCTTTTGGTGTGCAGTTTTTTGTGTTCTTTTTCAAAGTATGTTCGGTAGTCTTCAAGGGGTAATGTCTGAGCATATCTGCACCATGTTCTTTGTGATAGGGGTGTACATTTTACTTTCAAAACAGCAGCATGTTTGGTATCTTGTAGCAGGGATTCTTTTTGGACTTTCCGTAATGTCCAAATTGAATATGGCTTACCCTTTACTCGTACTTGGAATCTATTTTGTTTGGAAAGCAATTAAAGAAGAGCAATTTTGGCATTGTTTCCAAAGGCTTTTTGTTATGGGTGTTGGATTTGCATTCCTTATTGCCTTAACACTCGTTCCATATTATTTACAAGGAGAGATTACTGTCTGGTGGCAATCCATTTTTGAAGCTCCTCTGGCCTATTCTGGTTCAAAACAGCATTCTGTGATTAAAACGCTTCCTTTCGTTTTTGTTATTCTTGGGCTTTTGTATGCTGGGTTTGCCTCAAAAGTAATTGATTTTAAATCTAAACCACTGCAACTTTTAACGGTAATTACTATTGGCATTTTGCTCTCGTTCATGCAAGCTGGAAAAGTAAATGGACATTATCTTATACAGTTGTATCCTTTTATTCTTATTGCGGCTGGCATAGCCATAAGCAAGCTTCCATTAATCAAGAAAAAGTACACTGTTATTATTGTTTTTCTTTTCGTACTTCTTCCCGCGGAAGCTTATGTAGAATATGTGAACATTATTTCCAATAAAATGGAAAAGGGCACCTTTTTTAATGGCGAAGGAATTGATGTTCCAAAATACATTGTTGAAAATGAAATAGAAACGAAGAACATCTTTTTTACGGAGTATCATATCGGTTATTGGGTTTTAGACGAAACACCCCCCACAAAAGCGGCTACACACCCCAGTAGTATAACTAGAGACGAACTTTTTCCATTTATGAAAAACCCCAGGGAGACAGGAATTGAGGAACTACATTACATTTTGGAGCAAATACGCCCCAAAACAATAATAGCCAGAAAGGGGAAAAAGATTTTTGATAAAAAATTAGAAGATTTTAATTCCTATATCGATGATTATCTGGAAAAACACTACAAATTAATTAAAACCATAGATAAGGGTTTAATCTACCAAAGGTTATAATGACTCCAAGGCTGATTTAAATTGTAAAGCATACTTTTTAACAACTTCCTTGTCAAAAACTTCCTCCTCATTAATTCGCCCAAGAAAAGTAACACCAGTTTTCTTTAAAATGATACTTTCTGTGGTAGGGAGTTTATCTCCGCTGAAAATGATTCCGATTTTCAGGTTTCTTTCTTGAAGTTTTTCTATGGTCAAAAGTGAATGGTTGATGCTCCCTAAATAATGTCTGGACACTACAATGACCTTATAGTCGGGCTTAATCAAATCAAAAACGGTATCAGAATCATTCAATGGCACCAACAACCCACCTGCTCCTTCAATAACCAAATGGTTTTCCGTATTGGGTTCTTTGATTTTATCAATCTCAATGGTAATTCCATCTATCTCAGCGGCAGCATGTGGGCTCATTGGGGTATTCAATGCATAGCTGTTCTTGTGGATTTTTGTCTTGTTGTTTGAAATCAGTTCTTCAACCTTATGACTATCGGAATATTCTAAATCTCCCGCTTGAACAGGTTTCCAGTAATCTGCCTGAAGGGCTTCAACAACTATTGCGGATGCAATGGTTTTTCCAACATCCGTAGATATACCCGTTATAAAAACTTTCATTATTGTGGTTTGGTAATAAAATTACATTGAGCGCACTTGTACTTTTTAGGCTCAAAAAAGGGAAAGAGTTTGTAAAAAATACTGTTTCTGGAATAATACGTCTCAGATTTAGTTGCTTTACAATTAGGACAGACAACAGGATTCCCTTCATTATCTGTAGCGTAGTTACGTACCTCATCATAAATCGCCTTTGCCCTTTCCTTATCTGAAAAGTAAACCTGTAATTTCACCCCACCTATGGCGCCACTAATTAAAGGGTCTGAGTTAATAGTGTTCTCGTCTTTTAAAAAAACAGGAATGCCCTCCGCTTCTAGTCTTCCCTTAATGATTTGAACATCCGCAGGGAATTCAAAAGAGCCAAGTGTATGAAATTCTTGCGCCATTATTTTATAAGATTTCTTATTATTGACAAAACTCGCGATATTTCTTCTTTTGTGTTGTACGAATGCAAACAAAATCGCAATCGTTCTTGTCCAATTTTTACTGTAGGAGAGAGAATTGGTTTTACATCAAAGCCTTCAGTTTGCAAATATTTTGATACTTGCTTTACTTTTTCATTTCCTGGTAATACCAAGCAATGGATTGCCGAGTTACTCTCAATAAACCTAGCCTCCATATTTAAAAGTTGAACTTGTTCTTTAAAGTACTTGATATTTTGCTTTAGTCTTGAAACTTCTTCTTTACCATAAGACTCTAAATACCGATATGTGGACAAAACAGAAGCCACTGCATGTGGTGCAAGTGCTGTAGTATAAATTAAGCTTCGTGCAAAATTGACCAAATAGGCCTTTAAATCATTGCTACCCAAAACAGCCGCTCCGTGGTTTCCCAGAGCCTTCCCAAACGTGATGATTCTGGCAAAAACGTTTTCTTCCAATCCCAATTGGCTGACCAAATCTTTTCCATTTCCATAGATTCCTGTTGCATGGGCTTCATCCACTATCAAATAGCAATCTTTTTTGGCGCAAAAATCTACCAGTGCTTCTAAATCAGGGGAATTCCCGTCCATGGAAAAAACAGATTCGGTGACAACGTAAATTTCTGAATCGTTCCTATTTCGACTACGTTCAATATGAACACGAAGGTCATCAATATTATTATGTTTGAATTTATAACTTTTCGCATTGCTCATTTTAATTCCATCCCTGATACTGGCATGCACCAATTCATCATATAGAATGGTATCTCCGCGTTGCGGAACCGAGGAAAAGAATCCAATATTGGCATCATATCCAGAGTTAAATACCAAAGCTGATTCTGAGTTATGATACCCTGCCAAAAAGTCTTCAAGCTGCTTGTACAAGCTATGATTCCCGGTAAGCAATCGAGACCCCGTAGCGCCGTTCTCTTGAAGATTGCTTTCTTTAAGCTTGGCGGTAGTAGCATCAAGAATAGCCTTTTTCCTTGAAAAGCCTAAATAATCATTTGAAGAAAAATCAATTAACCCGCCACTTGTCTTTAAGCTACGCATTGAGCCATCCTTCAATCTTTCAGATAGTTTTGACTGTAGCTTTTTTGGCAGTTTCTCCATAGCGCAAATTTAGCATTTACTATTTTTAAATATTACTTTTAGTCACTTACAAACTTATAAGAGAATGAAGACCATTTTTTCTTTTTTTGCGCTACTTTCAGTTTTAGTCGTAGTGGCTCAAACCAATACTTACGAAATTTCATTTGAGAATGCCGTTCACCATGAAGCATCTATCAATGCGACATTTTCAGATTTGGAGATGGATACCGTTTCTTTACGGATGAGCAGGACTTCTCCTGGAAGATACGCTCTGCACGAATTTGCAAAAAATGTATACGGATTTAAGGCTACGGACAGTAAGGGCAATTCATTAAAAGCATACAGACCTAACCCTTACGAATGGAACGTTACGGGGCATGATGGCACCATAAATATAGAATACATTTTATTCGCCAACCGTGGGGACGGCACCTATTCTCAAGTTGATGAGACTCATGCGCATCTGAACATTCCTGCAACGTTTATGTATGTTCCAGAACTTAACAAACGTAAGATTGAAGTGACTTTTGATGTTAGGGAAGACCTTAATTGGAAAATTGCCACTCAGTTACCCTTAGTATCCGGTACTACTTATATGGCACCAAATCTGTATTATTTTATGGATAGTCCTACCGAGCTAAGTAATTTTACCCTTAAATCTTTTGAGTTGGATTCAAAAACAATTCAACTGGCTTTGCACCATAATGGTACAGAAGCTGAGGCTGACATCTATTTTGAAAAAGTAAAGAAAATAGTTTTGGCTGAAAAAGAAGTGTATGGTGAACTACCAAATTTTGACTATGGCACCTATACCTTTTTAGCATGCTATATCCCTAATGCTTCCGGCGATGGTATGGAGCATAGAAACTCTACAATATTGACAAGTACCCGTAGTTTGGCAAATGGTGGAATGGAACGTAATATTGGAACGGTATCCCATGAATTTTTTCATGCATGGAATGTTGAACGCATACGTCCTAAAACTTTGGAACCTTTTGATTTTGAAGCTGCGAACATGAGTGGTGAACTTTGGTTTGCAGAAGGTTTTACAAGTTATTATACCAATCTAATCTTATGTAGGGCTGGGTTAATCTCTTCAAAAGAATATGTTGAGGGTATAGCGGGAACATTCAACTATGTATGGAATTCTCCGGCTAGGCAATTTTTCAACCCTATTGAAATGAGCTTTCAGGCCCCTTTTGTAGATGCTGCTACTTCCGTGGACCCTGTAAATAGAGAGAACACATTTATCTCTTATTATTCTTATGGCAGTGTTTTAGGGCTGGCCTTGGATCTGTCTTTAAGACAAAACAATCTTAATCTTGACGACTACTTGAAAATGGTTTGGCAACAATATGGACAAAAAGAAGTCCCATATACCATTGACAATTTGCATACGGTATTAAACCAATATGCGGGTAAACCTTTTGGAGATGGCTTTTTCAATAAGTACATCTACCAAAGTGGAATGCCGGATTATACCACACTTTTCGAATCTGTTGGTGTAATACTGCAACAAAGTAAAGACAGGCCATATTTTGGTTCCTCTGTTTCTATGAGCGAAGACGGTAAAGAAGGGCGTATCAGAAGAAACCCAAAAATTGGAAGTCCTGCTTACAAAGCTAAACTGGGCAAAAGGGATGTAATTATGAACATCAATAACATTCCCTTTTCTGAAGGGCAACAGTTTGACGATTATCTTAACCAATTTAGTATAGGTGATTCCTTAGAGGTTAACTTTTCACGCTTTGGAAATACGAAGGCCACTACTTTGATTCTGGAGCCTACTCCTAGCTATTCAATTCGTTTAATGGAAGATACAGAGCAAGCCCCTTCGGTAGAAATGTTACAAAAACGAAAAGCGTGGCTCAAAAGTGAATAGATGATTTGTTACGAACAAGCTTCGACACTTGCTCAACTTGAGGAAATTCTTTCCCTCCAGCAATTGAACCTTCCCACAAACTTGACCATTAAAGAAAAGGAACAAGAAGGTTTTTTAACTGTAGAACATTCCCTGGACTTTCTAAAAGAAATGAATGATGAATGCCCTCATATTATCACCGTTGAATACGGAAAAGTTGTTGGATATGCGCTATGCATGCATCCCAAGTTTGCCAATTCCATTGAAGTTTTAAAACCCATGTTCTATGAAATCAACAAGGTGGTACAAAACAACTGTAACTATATGGTTATGGGTCAAATTTGTGTTTCAAAAGAATATAGGGGCAAAGGTGTATTTAGGGGGTTATATAAAGCCATGAAAGAAAAAATTCCAAAGGGTTTTGACACCATAATAACCGAAGTCGATGCTAAAAATCAACGTTCTTTACATGCACATAAGGCTGTTGGGTTTACTGAATTAAAATTTTACAAAGCTGATAACAAGGAATGGTTATTGTTAAATTTAGCTCTATAAATCTTTATGACATATCCATTTTGGATTATGAGGGTCAGAAGAGTCCTTGAAGTCTTTTTTTAGTTTTTTAGCAACCTCTTTTCCTAAATTAATTGCGGGTTCATCAAGAACATATTCGAAAAGTTCTTTTCTCTTACCAGATTTAAACCAAAGGCTTAATTCATACAAATCTGGACCAGAAACTTTTCTGGATTTAAAGACACAAACAAAATCAACCTCTTCTAAATGTTTCCATTTACCCAGTTTGATGGGACCTATTCGCCATTGTTCCATGATCCTATTTGAATCTACGTCCAAAAGAACATTTTTTGTTCTCCCATATAATATTCCCACGGGAAACAAAATTATCGCAGTATATAAGGCCCCAACTTGATATTTTTGATAAATCAAATCTGGCCTTAAAAGATTCTGACCCATGAAAAAAATTATTAAAAAGAAAAGGGATAGTGAAAAAGCCAGGGCAGCCAATACGCGAAATAATAATGGTCTATTTCCTCCAGAAATGAAAATAGTTTTTTTCTTCACTTTTTCAGACTTGCTTTAATTTGCTAAAATAAAAAAGCTACCCAAAAAAGAGTAGCTTCTTATCTTATTTGTATCGTATTTGAAGTTTAATCCGCCAATACGATAACTTTGTTATCCTTCATTTCAATAGTTCCACTGGTAATGGAAAGAACAGTCTCTCCATTTGGGCCTTTGGAAAATTTGTTTTGAAAATCTTCATCAATGGTAATATCTCCCTGAACCTTAACATCTCCTTCTTGAAGCAAGGAAACGATAGGTGCGTGATTCTGCAACATTTGAAATTCGCCATTTATACCTGGTACAGTAACCGAGGTTACTTCACCTGCAAATAAAGTGGCTTCTGGTGATACAATTTCTAAATACATATCTTAAGCTTCAGCCAACATTTTTTCTCCAGCTTCTATAGCATCTTGGATACTTCCCTTTAGGTTAAAGGCAGATTCTGGCAAGTGATCTAATTCACCATCCATAATCATGTTAAACCCTTTGATAGTATCCTTAATATCCACCAATACCCCAGGGATACCGGTAAATTGCTCGGCAACATGGAAAGGTTGAGATAAGAAACGTTGCACCCTTCTTGCTCTACCAACTGCCAGTTTATCCTCTTCTGAAAGTTCTTCCATACCAAGGATAGCAATAATATCTTGAAGCTCTTTATAACGCTGTAGCAACTCTTTTACGTTTTGCGCGCATTCGTAATGCTCTTTTCCTAAAACTTCAGCAGTCAAAATTCTTGAAGTAGAATCCAATGGATCCACCGCAGGATAAATACCTAGCTCAGCAATTTTACGAGAAAGTACCGTAGTAGCATCCAAGTGAGCAAAGGTTGTAGCAGGAGCAGGATCCGTTAAATCATCCGCAGGTACGTAAACCGCTTGTACAGATGTAATGGAACCTCTTTTTGTTGATGTAATTCTTTCTTGCATGGCACCCATCTCTGTAGCCAAAGTTGGTTGGTAACCTACTGCAGAAGGCATCCTTCCAAGAAGGGCAGATACTTCTGACCCCGCTTGTGTAAAACGGAAGATATTATCCACAAAGAAAAGTACATCTTTTCCTTGACCGTCTCCGGCGCCATCACGGAAATACTCAGCAATTGTCAATCCTGATAAAGCAACACGAGCACGTGCCCCAGGAGGCTCATTCATCTGTCCAAAAACGAAAGTCGCTTTAGACTCTTTCATTGCTTTTTTATCTACTTTGGATAAATCCCATCCACCTTCTTCCATCGAGTGCAAGAAATCATCTCCGTATTTAATAATACCAGATTCCAACATCTCACGAAGCAAATCGTTTCCTTCTCTTGTTCTTTCCCCAACACCTGCGAATACGGATAAACCACCGTGTCCTTTTGCAATGTTGTTAATCAATTCCTGAATCAATACAGTTTTACCAACGCCAGCACCACCAAATAATCCAATTTTACCACCCTTTGCATAAGGCTCGATCAAATCGATTACTTTGATACCTGTAAAAAGTACCTCGGTAGAAGTGGAAAGGTCTTCAAATTTTGGAGCTTCTCTGTGAATTGGAAGTCCATTGTCACCACTTTTCGGTAAGTTCTCCATTCCATCAATCGCGTCTCCAATCACATTGAAAAGACGTCCATAAACATCTTCGCCAATAGGCATTTGAATTGCACTTCCCGTAGCATGGACATCAACTCCTCTGCTTAAACCATCCGTTGAATCCATAGAAATGGTACGAACCGTATTTTCACCAACATGGGATTGAACCTCCAGTACTAACTTGGAACCATCAGCTTTGTTGATTTCAAGAGAATCATAAATCTTTGGGATTTCTGTTCCCGACTCAAACTCAACGTCAATGACCGGGCCTATAATTTGTGCAACCTTACCTGTAACTTTAGACATTACTGTGTTTATTTTTAATTGAATACGAAAGAAAAAACAGCTTTTTTTCCGGCTGCAAAGATATACTTTTCCATTTTTAAAGTGAAACTTCTAAACCCTTTTTTTAGCAACAAAAAAGGCACTGATTTTGTCAGTGCCTTTGAATGTATTTTAAAGTCGTATGCTATGGGTTAATTGTCCAAGACACATAGTAGATTGAACCTATGTTACCAGTACCAACAGCTTGAAAATATTCATCTCCAAGAAGGTTTGAACCACCAGCTTTAAAAATTGATTTTATACTTGGAACTGAATAATTGATTTGAGCATCCAACACAGTATATGCAGGAACGTCTCCATCAGCAAAAGTTGCCTCCCAAAAGAAACTATCGCTCCATCTGTAATTTACATTGAAACCAAAGTTTTCAAAAAGTGCTGTATTCCCAAAAGAAGCTTTCACTTTATGCTTTGGGGTATTGAAATTGGTTTCAAAATCAGGGAACCTTGCTTTATCAAAATCAAATTCTGCATAGGTATAATTAACACCTAAATCAAAATTGCCCATCACCTTGGTGTCTACTCCAATAGTACCTCCCCAAGAATCAATATCAACTTCTGCATTGGTATAGGTTTGATATGGCTGTCTATCTCCATTTTGCAAAGCAAGCAATGAAAGTCCACCATCTCCTGCAGTTCCATAAAACGGAACCAATACAGTTACGTTGGAGATAAAATCTTTGTACCTATTATAGTATCCACTTAAATCTACCGTGAATCTTCCTATTTGCCCTCTATATCCTGCCTCAAAAGCTGTAATCTCTTCTGGTTTGATTATGGAAGTATTTGCAACTTCAGGCGCTCCTGCTAGTACTGAATTTAATGAGTACGCATTTTCATATGCAGCACGTCCCACAATGTCCACAGTGGATTGCCCGATCAAATCTTGACCACTTTGAGTTACATCAAATGTTCTGACATCTCTATCCAAATTTGAAGGAGCCGAACCAACTAAAATAGCAGAGCCAGCATTTAAACCAATAAACAAGTCTTGCGTTGTAGGGTTTCTAAATCCTTGCTGAGCTGAAATTCTAATGTTATGATTTCTCTTCTCCCCGGCAGTATAGGATAAACCAAGCCTTGGGGACAAAAAGCCATCAAAGAATTCGTTCTTGTCATAACGAGCAGAGCCTGTGAACTTAATTCGATCATCCATGAACTTCTTTTGCAATTGAACATAGGCACCATACTCATTATATTTTATGGGCCCATCAAGATCGGTGAATATTGTTCCCCCAGAGTTTAATTCATATTCCCTAAAAGAACCTCCTATTTGAATATCTGCCCAGTCGTCTATAAGATGTGCTATGTTATAATTACCATTTACATGACGGAATTTAGTATTATCTATAAATTTTGCTCCTGTTGTCAAATCTCCATCACTAATAACAGAATTTAATGCACTTTGGAATTCAGGTGTGCCAGGAACAAGTCTTCCCGTATCTGCTGCTTGTCTAGCCGCTGCATGCGCTTGAACAGATGACTGCTCTCTAGTAAGACCTCCCTGCTGAATACCCCCTAAGAAAGCTGGTATATAAGCTCCGGCATATTCTGTAAACCACTGTGTATTGGACTTCCATCTGTTGTTCACATTAATCGCCGCAAAACGGGTATCATATGAATCTCCTGAGTTCTCTGTGGTAATATATCCTCTTAAGAAGAAGTTCTTGTTTCTAAACTCAATTTTGTGTTGTTGCAGAATAAAGTTTTTTACCGAGTACCTATTAGCTCCTTGATAAATAGTGTTTCCTCTACCCACTCTTCCATTGTAGATAATTTCAAAATCATCTGCAAAAGGTCTATAGAAAACAGAAAAGTCAGATTTAACACTTTCCGCATCATAATCCACCAATTGATTTTCTGCATAGCCAGTTCTAGAAACATTTGCTGTACCAACTGTGCCAGTTGGGAATCCAGCAGCAGCATCAAAATTTAAAAGCGTGGTTACTTCATCACCATAAATATTAAGCCCATTGTAATTAGGGTCTGTTCTATCAGCTCCTAAATTAGCTAAATCCGTAGTATTTACCGCATGCCAGTCCTCACCCTTTAGAAAGGACAAATTTGCTTTAACCGCTAACTTGTCGCTAAACGCGTGTGCCACTCTAATACCAAAATCATAGTAGTTATTATCTCCTGCTGCATCTTGCGATGTCAATCCTGTTTTTCCATAGGCACTAATTCCTTGAAAATCAAAAGGACTCTTACTTGTCATAAAAAGAATCCCGTTGAATGCACCTGCACCATATAATGCGGAAGAAGCTCCTGGAAGAATCTCAACACTCTGTACTTCAAGTTCGGACATACCAACCAAGTTTCCTAAAACAAAGTTTAGACCTGGCGCTGAGTTGTCCATGCCATCTACAAGCTGTAAAAACCTATTGTTAGAAAACGCTGCAAAACCTCTTGTGTTTATGGATTGAAAAGTTAAACTGTTCGTGTTTATATCTACCCCTTTTAAATTCTGTAAACCACCATAAAAGGATTCAGCGGTTGTATTCTTGATTTCCTTCAATCCAAATCTTTCAACTGAAACGGGAGATTCAAAAATTCTTTCCGGAGTTCTGGAAGCCGAGATTACAATTTCGTCCAAAAGCGTAGATGCCTCACTCAATGTTACAGAAAGTGTCTGATTATTGGAAGTGACTTGCATTATTAAATTAGAAAATCCTATACTGGTGAAACGAAGTGAAAACGGAGGTTGTTCTGACGTATTAAAAGTGAAATTCCCATCAAAATCGGTAGTGGTTCCTTCAGCCTTTCCAACCAAGACTACATTGGCTCCTGGGATAGGCTCATTATTTCCATCAACTACTTTTCCCTGTACTGTTGTCTGCGCATAAGAGATAACACCAAACAGCATGAGGGAAATGATTATTAGTCTTCTCATTAGCTTTGAATTAGAGTTAATTTTGATTTAAGTATATGTTAAGTATTGGATGCGGAAGATACATTTTTTTTCATTTGATTTCTACAAAATTGAAAAAAATTATGCATGCATAATACTTTTTTGCCATAAAAACTATGGTTTAGCTGCATTTTTAACAAAAAAAAGCACTGTTATCAGTGCTTTTATTGATTTTTTGTCATTTTGGAAAGTTACTCAACCGTAACCGATTTAGCCAGGTTTCTGGGTTGATCCACATTACAACCTCTCATGACAGCAATATGATAAGACAGCAACTGTAGTGGTATTGTTGTAAGCAGTGGTGTAAGACTTTCTGAAGTCTCTGGCACCTCAACTACATGATCCGCCAATTCTTTAACCGATTTGTCTCCTTCTGTAACTATGGCTATAATCTTACCGCTCCTCGATTTGATTTCTTGAATATTGCTTACTACTTTTTCGTAATGTCCTTTTTTAGTAGCAATAACAATTACGGGCATTTGTTCATCTATCAATGCAATTGGACCATGCTTCATTTCTGCTGCGGGATACCCTTCTGCATGAATATAACTAATCTCTTTTAGCTTAAGTGCTCCTTCCAGAGCTACTGGGAAATTATATCCCCTACCTAAATATAGACAATTGGTAGAGTCCTTATATATCTCAGCAATCTGTTCTACAATTTCGTTAGATTGTAATGTCCTTTCCACCTTAGCGGGAATACTTTCCAGCTCTGTTAAAAATTCATGGTATTTAGACTCAGAAAAGATGCCTTTTTCATTTGCCAATTTTAGTGCAATTAGCGTAAGAACTGTAATTTGTGTAGTAAAAGCTTTGGTAGATGCCACTCCAATTTCCGGACCTGCATGGGTATATGCCCCAGCATGTGTTTCCCTTGCTATAGAGGATCCCACTACGTTACAAACTCCAAAAACAAAGGCTCCTTTTTCTTTTGCCAATTTTATAGCAGCCAAAGTATCTGCAGTCTCCCCTGACTGGGATATTGCAATTAAAATGTCGTTTTCGGTTATGACAGGATTCCTGTAACGAAACTCGGAAGCGTATTCAACTTCAACAGGAATTCTTGCCAAGTCTTCAAAAATATATTCTGCAACCAATCCAGCATGCCATGAAGTACCGCAGGCAACAATTATGATTCTATTTGCGTTTAGAAATTTTTCTAGATTTTGGTCAATCCCCGCCATTTTAACAATGCCTTGATCTGCCAAAAGTCTTCCCCTATACGTATCTAAAATTGCTCTTGGCTGTTCATAGATTTCCTTAAGCATAAAATGATCATAACCCCCTTTTTCGATCTCTTCAAGATTCATTTGAAGTTCAAGAATATTTGGATAGGCAATTGCATCATCTTTAATTTTTCGCAATTTAATTTCTTTTCCAATACGGATAATTGCCATTTCTTCATCCTCCAAATAAACAGCATTGTTAGTGAATTCTATAAATGGAGAAGCATCCGAAGCAATAAAATATTCATTCTCACCAATTCCTATAGCCAATGGACTACCTAATTTAGCGACTACTATCTCGTCTGGTTTATTTTTATCAAAAACGGCAATTGCATAGGCTCCAACTACTTGATTGAGTGCTATCTGAACTGCTTTTCCTAGTTTAACTCCTTCTTTTTTCTTGATTTCCTCAATAAGGTTTACCAAAACCTCAGTGTCCGTGTCAGATTCAAAAGAATACCCACGGGCTATGAGCGCTTTTTTTATAGATTCATAATTCTCTATGATTCCATTATGAATGATAACCAAGTCACCAGAACTTGAATAATGTGGGTGGGAGTTAATATCATTGGGGACACCATGGGTTGCCCATCTAGTATGTCCAAGACCTAATTTCCCGCTTGTGGAAATAGTAGCTTCAGATTTTTTTCTAAGGTCATCGACTTTCCCTTTTGTCTTGGAGAGGTGTGTGTCCTCGCCGTCATACAAGACAATCCCTGCACTATCGTAACCACGATATTCCAGTCGTTGTAAGCCTTTCATTATAATGGGATAAGCATCCCTATGACCTATATATCCTACAATTCCACACATAAAAACGTCTTAAAAAATTAAGTTTAAAAGCACAAAGTTAAAATCTATGGGGGAAAGTTAGCAATTCTATATGCTGTAAAACCAAAAAACTCTGTAAAAGGTATTTCTAATTGGCTTCAGTATAAAGAATTTCGAGTTTCAATCTTTTATCCATATTTGAGTCTTCCACTTGGCCACCAAATAAAACGGTCCCCAAAGGGTTTACTGTAGACATAATTGGCATATTTATAGCGTCCCCTTCTGCATCCATTGCTTCCGTCACATTTGCTATGAAGATGTTGGAAGTTACCGTTAAAGCCAATTTGGCATTTGTGGAATCCCTAATAATAATGTTGTTGATATGATCCGTTATTCTTACCGTATATTTCACACCCTTTCCATTCTCCTTTTCAAGTATTCCATCATAATTAAGAAAAGAGCGCAAAGATTCATTAGCAAAATCATCCGTTTCCCTGTTTTCGGTTATCGCATTATAAATAGGTTGACTTGTCTCAGCGTTATACAGATACAATCTTATAGGCTCATCTGAACTCGTAGCTGGAAATGCACTATTATCTACGTAAAAAACCAAATTAGCCTCATTAATAATCCAATTGTTGGCCTTTATCTCATCTATAAAGTTTTGCCCTCGAACTTGACTATCCTCATCCTCTCCAAAAAGCCTTATTTCGCTTATAGTTCCTGGCCCACCTTTTACATATATTCTTGAAGCATTTTCGCCATTGTCCAAAGCATTGGATATTTCTGCTGGAAAGACTTCATCAGTTAATGTATTAACAGCATTGCCTATAAGACCACCATTGGCATTTACAAGAAGGTTTAGAACAAAATCCCGTTCAACAGTTTCTACCTCCTCCTCTGTAGTGTTATAATCCTGAAAATTATAGGTGATCGTTATATTAGCCTGCGTCAGGTCGAGCAAAAACATCAATTCTTCCATATCTGTTCCCGATATGTTAATTCCTCTAAAGTAGTCGTTAAAATTTGCTTGACTCAGCAGTTCTGACTGTCCTTCTTTGTCTAGAATTTCCTGAAAAAATGCAGCGTTCAAAGGCACTCGAATACCTGGTGGAAGCCTGGTCTCCACTTGAAGAGATTCATCAATATCTTCCGTTTCTGGATCATCTTCAGCAAAAAATAACATTTCTTCATTACTAACTGTAACCTCACCATCGAAAAATTCTTCGCCAACAAAACCTGAAAAATCCTGATTTGAAAAATATTCCTGAGCTTCTTCAAAATTTGAATCTGGATCCAGATCCCTAAGAAAGAAAGTTGATCTAAGTACTTTTAGATTAAAAGAAGCTTCAGTATTTCCGTAAATACTATCAATATCAAATCTTTTTGGAAAAGTATTGGCAACAAAATCATCACTTGTACCATCTTCAGCAGCGTCTAGAGGATTCGATCCAATGATACGCTCATCATTATCTGTTACTCCATCTCCATCCGTATCCGAACTTGGATCTGTAGGGTCAGCATCAAAATCATCATCAACCCCGTCCCCATCAGCATCTCTGAATGCAGATGCCGCCTGTTGAAACGGCAAAAACAAGAATACTTCTGTAACCGTCTCATTTTCTGGAATTGTGCTATCAATATTGTCCGTGTCAGCACCATCTTCAGTAGCCTGAGATGAATCTCCAAATGTAGGATTTACCGCCGATAGAGTAACTTGGGATACAATGCTTGCATTCCTTTTTCCATAAACCGGGTCATTATAAGTCCCTAGTTGATATAATGGCAAACGATTGGTCTGTACTGCTGTTATCCCTTTATTAAAAGCAAAAACATCAAATACCTCTTTACCCGTAGTAAATGGTTCTCCCGCTACTACACCTTCTCCAATAGTCCCCAATTGTTCTTCTTCACAGGAAGTCGCTATCACAAAAAAGGCTCCAACCAAAGCTGAAACTTTAATAATCCTAGAAAATTTCATGCAATTTATTTTAAAACTTCTGCTTTATAGAAATTTGTGTACGCATCCTCTGCTTCTTGAAGCGAAACGTAGGGCAGTACAGGTTTGGAAAGATTTGCAATGTGATTCTTCAGTTCATCCGAAATCTCTTCCGAGGCTAAAATAATCGCATCAGAATAATCTACTGCTACTTTTAACAAATTATTATAGTCAGGCGCGGAGAGTGAAGAAATATTTTCCTCCGGAATACCATCAAAAGCAATTTTGTTCATCATTT
This sequence comes from uncultured Allomuricauda sp., assembly GCF_947499585.1. Taxonomy (GTDB): domain Bacteria; phylum Bacteroidota; class Bacteroidia; order Flavobacteriales; family Flavobacteriaceae; genus Flagellimonas. The sequence continues at coordinate 418,267 of NZ_CANMOO010000002.1, forward strand.
CATTATCCAATTCGCCTTCATAACCTTTACCGTAAACGGAGGTCACAATTTTGCTGTCTGCAAACAAAGGTTCATCAGCATAATATTTCCGAAGGTATAGTGGAAGTAATGAAGCCATCCATCCATGGACATGAATGATATCTGGTGACCAATTTAGTTTTTTGACTGTCTCAACAACTCCTTTTGCAAAGAAAATTGCGCGCTCATCGTTGTCCGAAAACAAATTTCCCTCAGCGTCTTCAAAAGTTGCTTTTCTTTTAAAATATTCTTCGTTATCAATAAAATAAACTTGGATTCGTTCTTTAGGAATAGATGCCACCTTAATTATTAGGGGCATATCCATATCATTGATAACCAAATTCATTCCCGACAAACGAATTACTTCATGTAATTGATGTCTTCTTTCATTAATATTGCCATATCTTGGCATAAAAATTCGTATCTGTCCTCCATTACTGTTCACCATTCTTGGCGCTTCGTAAGACATTAAGGAAACTGGATTCTCTGGGAGGTAAGGCACTAATTCAGAAGATACAAACAATATCTTTTTACCATTCATAAACACTTTCTTTTTCTTATCTGAAAAACGTAGCTGCAAAAATACAAAAATTATGCCGATTAGCAGTATTTATAGTATTTTTGCACGCTTTTGAACCGCTACATGCACATATTTGAACAAAAAAAGGAACTTGATTCCTTCTTGCAAGAAGAAAGAAACAAAAACCATGCTATTGGTTTGGTTCCCACCATGGGAGCTTTGCACCAAGGCCATCTTTCCTTAGTAAAAACTGCACTTACGGAAAATGATTTGGTAGTTGTAAGTATTTTTGTGAACCCCACACAATTTGATAAAAAAGATGATTTGGAGAAATATCCAAAAAATCTAGAGCAAGATTTTAATCTATTAAAGAGCGTTTCAAAGCATATTGTTGTTTTTACCCCCTCTACTGATGAAATCTATGGCAACAGTATAAAATCACAGGCCTACCAATTTGATGGATTGGACAAGGTAATGGAAGGCGAGTTTAGAGAAGGACATTTTGATGGTGTTGGAACCATTGTAGAATTGTTCCTTAAAACCGTTTCCCCAGACAGGGCCTATTTTGGGGAAAAAGATTTTCAGCAATTACAGATTATTAGAAAAATGGTAGAGTCCAAGAAGCTGCCATATCATATTATCGGTTGCCCTATAGAGCGGGAATCCAATGGATTGGCCATGAGTTCCCGCAATGAGCGTTTGTCAAAAAAAACAAGGGAAGAAGCAAGTTTTATCTACAATACACTACTAACTGCCAAGACAAAATTTGGCACGGAAAGTGCTTATCATATTACGGAGTGGGTTAAGTCCCAGTTTGAACAAAATACTTTTTTGAAATTAGAGTATTTTGAAATTGCAGATGAAGACACACTTACTCCAATGCTTAAAAAGCAGGTAGATAGAAAATACAGGGCGTTTATAGCCGTTTACGCAAATGACGTTCGCTTAATAGACAATCTAAGATTGAATTAATTAATTTTGCGCCATGCAAGTACAAGTTGTAAAATCTAAAATTCACAGGGTAAAAGTTACCGGAGCAGACCTTAACTATATAGGCAGCATAACCATTGACGAAGATGTAATGGATGCCGCAAATATCATTAGAGGAGAAAAAGTTCAAATTGTGAACAACAATAATGGCGAACGATTAGAAACCTATGCCATTCCTGGCCCAAGAGGGTCTGGTGAACTTACGCTGAATGGAGCCGCCGCCCGCAAAGTTGCAGTGGGTGATGTATTAATACTTATAACCTATGCATGGATGGACATTGAGGAAGCAAAATCCTTTAATCCAGCATTGGTTTTCCCTAATGAAGAGACCAACCTTTTGAACTAATTTTGAACAGTTCTCTCAAAAAGATTCTAAAAATAGCTGTTCCAATCCTTATTGGAGTGGGGCTTGTTTTCTACTCTTTTTCCTCAACTTCGCCAGAGGATCGGGAAAAGATCCTTGAATCAATCCAAAATGCAAATTTGGTTTGGGTCTTTTTATCCATTTTTATAGGTATTTTAAGTCATGTCTCAAGAGCCATTCGTTGGAATTACCTTTTAGCCCCGTTAGGTCACAAGCCAAGGCTTATTAATAATGTTCTTATCATCTTAATAAGCTATTTTGCCAATACATTGGTTCTTAGGTCTGGTGAATTCTTAAGAGCAACCGCCTTAAATACATACGAAAACGTACCTTTCGAAAAAGGTTTTGGCACCATTGTTACCGAAAGAATTATTGATGTAATAATGCTTTTGTTGATTATAGCCGCGGCGCTTCTTTTTCAAACCGATGTCATCTTGGGGATTCTTCAGGAAAATGGAATAGGACTGGTAGGCTCCCTATTGCTTTTGTTGGTTGGAGTCCTTGGCCTATATATTGCCATACGAATAATTAAAAAGTCAACTTCCAATTTTGCCATTAAGATCAAAACATTTCTAAACGGGCTTTTAGATGGTGTGCTTAGTATTTTTAAAATGAAGAATAAAGCCGCCTTTATTTTTCACACCTTCTTTATTTGGGCCTGTTATATTGGTATGTTTTGGGTCATCAAATTTACCGTGCCTGAAACCACCGAGCTCCCATTGGGTGCTTTTCTTGTGGCATTCGTTGCTGGCGCTTTTGCCATGGCTGCAACAAACGGTGGGTTAGGACTTTTTCCAATAGTGGTGACCGCAGCACTATCTGTTTATGGGGTAAGTAAAACCTCTGGAGATGCTTATGGTTGGATCATGTGGACAGCCCAAACACTTATGGTGGTTGTTTTTGGCACAATATCCTTTATTGTCTTACCGTTATTGAATAGAAATCGGTAAACCCCTACCACATTAAAACTTGACCAAATGAAAAGATGTCTATTTCTACTAATAGGCCTACTATGTTTTAATCTTGGCGCCCAAGTAAAAAAAGAAATTTTTGAATCGTTCAAGCTCCAGGAAAGAAGAGGGGTATCCTATTACTTTCCTGAAGATTATTCCGATGAGAAAAAATATCCATTAATCGTTGTATTGGATGCTGAATATCTTTTTGATATTGTTGTTGCCAATGCAAAATTTTACAGCAAGCATCATAGAATGCCGCAAGCTATTATTGTAGGTATTGATCAAGCTGAGGATGATATTCGTTGGGAAGATTGTGATTTTGAACAGACCACAGGCTTGCCCACAGAAAAAGGGGCCCAGTTTTATGAATTCCTTGGCACAGAACTAATTCCATACCTGGAAACAAATTATAACATTGCTCCCTTTAAAATGTTTGCGGGCTATGACATCACCGCAAATTTTGGTAACTATTTCCTTTTTAAGGATAAATCGCTTTTCAACTCTTACCTATCCATTTCGCCTGTGTTAGCTATAGAAATGGAAAGTCGAGTTCCTTCACGTCTATCAGATTTAAATCAAGAAATTTTCTATAACATCATTTTAGAAAAAGAAAAAACGGAGGATCGGCAGCGTATACTTCAAATGAACAATGCAATCAAATCAATAGATAAGGAAACGCTTCATTACTTTTTTGATGAATATAATGATGCCGACCATGTCTCTATTGCCGCCTATGGCATAAGTAAGGCTTTTGATAATGTCTTCAAAATATTTAGACCTATCAGTCCAAAAGAATACAAAACTGAAATTCTAACATCGGATGAACCCGTTTTCAAATACCTGGAAGATAGATACAACATGATAGAAAATCTCTTGGGCTTCAAAAAGCCGGTAGAACTGAATGACATCATGGCTATTTATGCTGCTTGTCTTAAAAAAGAAGATATAGAATCATTAAAGCCATTGGCCGAACTCTGTAAAAAGCAATTTCCAGATACCATGCTCGGATTCTATTTTGAGGGTGAATACTATGAGGAATTGGGAGAGCCCAAAAAAGCATTCAAAACATTTGAAAAGGCATTTCAAATGGAGGAGATTGACTTCTTGACCAAAGACATGGCACTTGAAAAAATAGATGCGTTAAAAGCTGACTTTGGTTACTAAATTGCCGAATTTTTAGCACAAGGGATTCTACAAACAATCCATCAAAATCGATATCTTTAGCCAAAACCAAAAAGGTTAATGGCTAAAATTAAAACTGCTTTCTTTTGTCAAAATTGTGGCGCTCAGCATGCTAAGTGGGTTGGGCAATGTTCTTCTTGCAAACAATGGAATACCATTGTGGAAGAAGTAGTTCAAAAAGAAGAGAAAAAGGGTTGGAAAAGCAACTCTAATTCAGTAAAAAAAGCTTCAACACCTTTACGAGTTTCTGAAATAACCAACGAAAAGGAAATTCGATTAGATACCCAAGATCAAGAATTTAATAGAGTTTTAGGTGGAGGACTTGTACCTGGTTCTCTAACCTTATTGGGAGGTGAGCCTGGCATAGGAAAAAGCACTTTACTCCTACAAATAGCACTTAAGCTAGCATACAAAACCCTGTATGTGTCCGGTGAGGAAAGCCAGAAACAAATAAAAATGCGTGCAAACCGCATTCACCCCAATAGTGAGAATTGCTTTATCCTTACCGAAACCAAAACACAAAATATATTTCAACAAATAGCTGCCTTAGAACCGGACTTGGTTGTTATTGATTCTATCCAAACATTACATACAGATTATATTGAATCCGCAGCAGGAAGCATCTCACAAATAAGGGAAAGCACCGCCGAACTTATCAAATTTGCAAAGGAAAGTAGTACTCCAGTAATTTTAGTCGGTCATATTACTAAAGACGGCACTATAGCTGGGCCTAAAATATTGGAGCATATGGTAGATACCGTGCTTCAGTTTGAAGGTGATCGTAATTATGTGTACCGAATTCTCCGTTCACTTAAAAACAGATTTGGTTCCACAGCAGAATTAGGCATTTACGAAATGCAAGGAAGTGGTCTACGCGAAGTAAACAATCCATCGGAAGTACTGATTTCAAAAAACGATGAAGACCTAAGTGGAACAGCAATTGCCGCTACAGTTGAAGGCATGAGGCCTTTACTGATTGAAATACAAGCTTTGGTGAGCACTGCAGTTTATGGCACTCCACAACGCTCGGCTACTGGGTTCAATGCTAAACGATTGAATATGCTTTTAGCAGTTCTTGAAAAAAGAGCAGGTTTTAAACTAGCTGCAAAGGATGTTTTTCTTAATATAACAGGGGGAATCTCTGTTGACGACCCGGCCATTGATCTCGCCGTTTTAGCTGCAATTTTATCTAGCAATGCGGACATTCCTATTGAAAAAGGAACTTGCTTTGCTGCGGAAGTTGGTCTGGCTGGAGAAATACGACCCGTACAGCGTGTAGACCAACGCATCCTAGAAGCTGAAAAATTAGGTTTTACTCAAATTTATGTTTCCAAAACCAACAAGATTGGTCTTAAAAACACTTCCATTCAGGTGCTATTGGTTTCCAAAATAGAAGATGTGGTCAGTTCACTATTCTAATCACTGCTAGTTTTCTAAATCTTATCTTTTTATATTTAGAAAACAATCCTCGTGAAAACTTCGCCCTGTTGTATTTTTTTGATTGGTATACTTTTTCTCAACTGTACCAAAACTGCCAATGATCCAAGTGACAAGGAATATCATACCACTTGGCAATACTATCTTGGTGACCCTGAAAGATCACACTATTCAACCCTAGACGAAATTGATACTCTTAATGTAAATAAGCTTCGTTTAGCATGGAAGTATAAAAGTGGTGGGATGCAAGAAGAAAGAACTACACAAATTCAAACCAATCCACTAGTTGTTGACAACGTTCTTTACGGAGTAAATGCAGCAATTGAACTTTTTGCCCTTCATGCTGGAACAGGTAAGGAAATCTGGAAATTTAGTCCTTCGTTAAAAGATAATTCTGGTCTGGGAGTTAATAGGGGTCTGGTTTTTTGGAAATCTGAAAAAAATGAGGGAAGCCGTCTATTTTTCACTTCGGGCTCCAAGTTATTTGCAATAGATGTTGAGAATGGCAAACCAATCACTTCTTTTGGAAATGAAGGTAGTATTGATTTAAGGGAAGGTCTTGGAAGGGACCCTGAACAATTATCTGTAGTTTCAAACACCCCTGGTGCCATCTATAAAAACCTTTTGATTCAGGGAACCAGAGTTGGCGAAGGTCCAGGTTCCTCCCCTGGTCACATAAGAGCATATAATGTGCTAACTGGAGAGATTGAATGGACATTTCATACCATTCCACAACCTGATGAATTTGGTTATGATACATGGCCCAAAGATGCCTATAAAAGTGTTGGAGGAGCCAATAGCTGGGCAGGAATGGCAATGGATACAGAAAGAGGCATCGTCTATGTTCCCACAGGATCAGCAGCGTTTGATTGGTATGGAGGTGATCGCAGTGGAGCGAATCTTTTTGCCAATTCATTGTTGGCCCTTAATGCAAAAACGGGTGAGCGAATGTGGCACTTTCAAATGGTGCATCATGATATGTGGGACAGAGATTTACCTGCCCCTCCAAACTTATTGACTATAAAACGAGATGGTAAAGATATTCCCGCGGTGGCTCAAGTAACAAAAAGTGGACACGTATTTATATTCGATCGGGTAACAGGCGAGCCACTATTCCCTATTGAAGAAAAGTCATATCCCAAATCAAAATTGAGTGGAGAACAAGCTTTTGAAACTCAACCTTTACCGCTTAAACCAAAACCATTCGCAAGGCAAGTTCTTACAGAAAATGATTTGTATGACCCAAACCGAAAAGCCTTTGTGGATGATTTGGTGGACAAGGCCGGAAGCGATGATTCCCCTACTGTTCTAGAAAAATTTAACTCAATTACATCCCAAGGTCAATTTGTTCCTATTGATACAACTGGGGTAGTTCTTTATCCAGGGGCAGATGGAGGTGCAGAATGGGGAGGTGCAGCTTTGGACCCTACCACAAGTGTTATGTATGTGAATTCAAATGAAATGGCATGGATCGTAAAAATGAAAGCTCTTAACTCTAATAACACAGATAGTCAGAATTTAGGCCAATCATTAACACAAATACATTGCGCTCGCTGCCATGGTGGAGACCTTCAAGGGTTAGCTGGAATTCCTGAACTTCAAAATGTAAATCTGCGATTGGGTTCCGATTCTATTAAGACCACACTGAAAAAGGGGAAAGGTGCCATGCCGGCAATGCCTAACCTAACTGAAGAAGAAATAAATGAAATAACTTTTTTTCTAACCAAACTTGAAAAAGAAACTGACCATAGGGCAGAAAAAATAACCTTGGATGTTCCTTATGCCCTTTCTGGTTTTGGACGTTTTAAGGATGATAGAGGTTTTCCAGTAGTTAAACCGCCATGGGGAACCCTAAATGCCATCAACTTAAATACTGGCGAATACCTTTGGAAGGTTCCTTTGGGTCATGAAGAAAAATTAAATGACCCTAACGTTCCTGTTTCTGGAATCGAAAATTATGGTGGTCCCGTTATAACTGCAGGAGGCGTTTTGTTCATTGCCGCTACTAAAGATGAGAAAATCCGCGCTTTCAATATGAAAACAGGCAAATTGTTATGGCAAGATGATTTGCCCGCAGGGGGTTATGCAACCCCAGCAACATACCAAGTTGATGACATACAATATTTGGTCATCGCATGCGGAGGTGGTAAAATGGGAACTGCCTCAGGTGATGAATATAGAGCGTACGCTTTAGAATAAGGTGAATTAAGGCGCTGGATTTGGAATTTCGTTATGAATAGCCTCAATCCCGCTTAAGACCTCATCTGAAAGTTCAACATCTATGCTCCCAATGTTTTCCTTTAACTGCTCCATTGTTGTAGCACCAATAATATTACTGGTTACAAAAGGTCTGGAGTTTACAAAAGCTAAAGCCATCTGGGCAAGACTCAATCCATTGTCCTCAGCCAATTTGTGATACTTTTCGGTTGCCAAATTAGCAATATCACCACTGTATCTGTTATAATTGGGGAAAAGAGTGACTCTTCCTTTCCTAGGTTTATTCCCTCCCAAATATTTTCCACTCAAAACTCCAAAACCAAGAGGAGAATATGGCAACAAGCCAATATTTTCTCGCATTGAAACCTCAGAAAGGCCAACCTCAAAAAGTCGGTTTAGGAGATTGTACGGGTTTTGGATAGTCAGCATTCTTGGTAAACTCCTATGCACCTTGCTTTCTTCCAAAAAACGCATAGCTCCCCAAGGGGTTTCATTGGAAATTCCGACCTGCCTTATTTTTCCTTCGGAGATTAAGTCACGTAGGGTTTCCAGAATTTGATGGATATTATCTTCCCATCCATCTAAAGCATGGGCATTATATCCGCGCTGTCCAAAATAATTGGTATTCCGTTCGGGCCAGTGCAATTGGTAAAGATCTATGTAATCCGTTTGAAGTCTTTCTAGACTTCCTTCAACAGCTTTTATTATGGATTCTTTACTAAACCCAGTTGTTCTAATAAATTTGGTAAAATCCCCTCTTCCGGCAATTTTTGATGCCAAGACCACTTTGTCCCTATTGCCTGTTTTCTTAAACCAGTTGCCTATAAATTCTTCAGTCACTGCATAGAGTTCTTTCTTCGCAGGTACGGGATAAAGTTCAGCTGTATCAAAGAAATTGATTCCCTGTTCCAAGGCATAGTCCATTTGTTCATGACCTTCATCTTCTGTATTCTGTCTTCCCCATGTCATGGTCCCCAAACAGATTTTACTTACCTTAATATCGGTATGTGGAAGTCTGGTGTATTTCATCTAGCTATTTTTTTAGACTTGCAAAAGTACTTAATCCTTACTTCTGGCTTTTAAAGCAAACGTTATTTTTCTACTTCTAAAAGGATTGGGCAATGATCGCTATGCTTTGCATCAGACAAAATTACCGAGCGCTTTAGTCTATCTTTTAATGATGAGCTTACCATTCCATAGTCCAAACGCCAACCCTTATTATTCGCCCTTGAATTTGCCCTATAACTCCACCACGTATAATTGTGCGGCTCTTCATTGAAATGTCTAAAACTATCGATAAAGCCACCATCCATAAAGTTGCCAATCCACTCCCTTTCTACAGGTAAAAAGCCTGATACATTTTTGTTGCGGACCGGGTCGTGAATATCAATAGCTTCATGACAAATATTATAATCGCCACAAACAATCAAATTAGGCCTCTCATTTCTTAGTTCATTGGCGTACTTATGAAAATCTGCCATATAGGTAAGCTTAAATTCCAAGCGATCCATATTGGTTCCAGATGGCAAGTACATGCTCATTATGGATATATCACCAAAATCAGCTCGTATATTTCGTCCCTCAAAATCCATATAGTCAATCCCGGTGCCGTATTCTACATGATCTGGTTCCTCTTTACATAATAGGGCAACACCGCTATACCCTTTCTTTTGGGCACTAAACCAATAATGATGTTTATAGCCCGCAGCCTCAAACAAAGACACATCTACCTGCTCCTTCATGGCTTTGGTTTCCTGTAAGCAAACTACATCTGGACCCACAGCTTGCAACCAGTCTATAAAACCTTTGTTTAAAGCTGCCCTAATTCCATTTACATTATACGATACTATCTTCATCCTTAAATTTTCCCTAAAAATAACCAATGTGTTTGGCTCTTTAAAATTGAACTATTTGATGGACATGTTTTAAATTTGATTTTTGGAACGCTAATTGATTATTCCTGTTGGATTTAAAATCGTTATCATGAAGAATTTATTGTTTTTGGGCTTTTTGCTTTCTAGTTGTTTTATGGTTGCCCAAGCGTATCCGGCATTTAGCAATAACCACGAGATAAAATTTAACGCTGGGCTTTTTATAGCTACCAGTACTATAGAAGGTTCTTACGAATATTATTTAAGTGAGGATACCAGTTTTGGAGGAACCGTCTATTTTGATAACAATGCTACGGATTACAATGGGGATTTTGGAATTGGCGCCAACTTTAGGGCATATTTTGGATACCAACCCCGTAGTGGTTTTTTTGCCGAAGCTTTTGGCCTTTATTATACCGGAGAAGATGATGAAGCAGGAGATCCTTTGGCATTCAGGGACAACGAGTACAGCACAGTGGCATTGGGTCTGGGCTTGGGGAACAAGTGGGCAACCCGAAGTCAAAAATTCACCTTGGAAATTCATGGTGGATTTGGTAGAAATGTCAACCCAGAAGATTTTCAGGATACATTTATGTATCGAGCGGGTTTATCCGTAGGCTTCAGGTTTTAATCCTTAATTTTAAGGTCTAATTTTTATAGATGACAGCCTTATTATTAATTGATCTCCAACTGGGTTTACAGGAAGTGGACTATTATGGAGAAGAACGCAGCAATCCTCAGGCAGAAATCAATTGTCAAAAAATCTTGGAAGCCTTCAGAGCAAAAGATCTACCAAGATTTCATATTCAACATTGTTCCACAAATCCTGAATCTCCATTGCATCCAACTAAAAAAGGAAATGCTTTCAACCCTTTAGTTGAACCCAAAGATGGCGAACCAATTATACAGAAAAATGTCAACAGTGCATTTATAGGCACGGATCTAGAGTCCCAGCTCAAAGACAAAAAGATTACAGATGTGGTCATTGTTGGGCTAACAACTGAACATTGCGTTTCTACCTCAACCAGAATGGCTTCCAATCTTGGGTTTAATGCCACATTAATTTCTGATGCCACTGCTTCTTTCAATAAAATTGGAGTTGCAGGAGAAAAATACAGTGCAGAAGTAATTCACAATATTGCATTGACCAATCTTAAAGATGAATTTGCAACCATAAAGGATACAGCATCCTTTTTAAAGGAACTATAGAATTAGTTGCTATTTTTATAGTTCTCTCTCAAACATCATTTTATGCTTCAATATGCAGTTGTTTTTATTTTTTGCCTTCTTATGAATGTCCCTAATGGCTTAGCTCAAGAAAAGCCACTTAGAATAGGCGTAGCGGGTCTTACCCATACGCATGTGCATTGGGTTTTAGGTCGGGAAGATATTGGCGATATCGAAATTGTAGGAATGGTGGAACCTAATCGAGATTTGGCCGAACGCTATTCAAAACAATATGGTTATTCCATGGATTTGGTCTTTAATACTTTGGAAGAAATGATTGCTGCAACAAAACCCGAAGCAGTCACCGCCTTTGGGACCATCTATGCACATTTGGAAGTAGTTGAAGCCTGCGCTCCAAAAGGCATTCATGTCATGGTGGAAAAACCTTTGGCGGTAAGTTTACAGCACGCCAAGCAAATGAAAGCTCTTGCCGAAAAGCATAATATTCATTTGCTGACCAATTATGAAACCACTTGGTACCCAACCAATCATAGGGCAAAAGAATTATTAGATCAAGGAAAAATTGGAGACTTAAGAAAAGTCATAGTAAGAGATGGGCATCGCGGGCCCGCCAAACTGGGAATCAATAGTGAGTTTTTGGACTGGTTGTTAGATCCAAAGGACAACGGAGGGGGTGCTATTATGGATTTTGGATGCTATGGCGCCAACTTAATGACCTGGCTTAAAAATGGACAGCGACCCAATACCGTTACCGCGGTCACCCAACAACTGCAGGCAGAGAACAATCCCAAGGTAGATGATGATGCCACTATTATTCTTACATATGATGATTCGCAAGCCATTTTAGAACCCTCTTGGAACTGGCCCATGGGTAGAAAAGACATGGAGCTCTATGGGTTAACGGGCGCTATTTATGCTGATAACCGTAACACTCTACGTATTCGTATGGCAGAAGGCTATGATGGCTTTAGCGAAGAGCAATTTACCCTTGAAGAAAGACAAGCGCCCATGAACGACCCCTTTTCCGTTTTTGCAGCAGTGGTCAAAAACAAAATTACGCTTCCTCCCAACAACCTCTCTTCTTTGGAAAACAATATGGTGGTGATGGAAATCTTGGATGCAGCAAGAGAAAGTGCCAAAAAAGGAAAAACAATTCGACTAAAAAAGTAGCTTGCATTTTAAATCCTATGTTAACATCACCTCAATAACTACATGAAAGGTCTTTTCTCAATCATATCTTTGCTTTTTACCGCACAGCTTGTTGCACAGGAAATCAAGAAAGATTCCGTTACCCAATTGGATGAGATCATTCTCATAGAAGATGTAATTGCCAAGAAAGCAACAGGAATTACAGCTGCTTCAACTATTGGTCCTACAACTTTTGAAAAATTCAATCCTATAGATATTGCCTCCGCCATGAATCAGGTGGCTGGAGTTTATATTCTCTCTGGGGCTTTAAATACCAATAGGATTACCATTCGTGGAGTTGGGGCCAGAACTCCCTTTGGCACGGATAAGCTTCGTTTGTATTTTAATGGTATTCCTGTTACCAATGGCACGGGCTCATCAACCATTGAGGCCTTCGATTTTGAAAACCTGGGGTCCATTGAAATTATTAAAGGACCAAAAGCTACCTCCTTTGGAGCTAATTTGGGTGGCGCTATTTTATTGGACACCAAAAACCCGCAAGTTGATGAGACCAAACTGGCCAATAGTTTTACCATAGGATCATATGGCATGCTAAAAGAGAATCTTTCCTTTCAACATTCGCAGCAAAACTTTGATTTAACCTTTAGCTACAATCATTTTGAAACCGATGGGTACAGACAAAACAACAACTTTGACCGTGATGGTTTTTTACTGAATACCAACGCTAAAATTAGCTCCAAAGGCAGCTTGGGGCTATTGATCAACTATATAGATTACACTGCCCAGATTCCCAGTTCCCTTAATCAAACAGATTTTGATGAAGACCCTACTAGAGCTGCGGGAAATTGGTTGGCCGCACAAGGTTTTGAAGCAAACAAATATACCCTGGCAGGAATATCATATTCTCATGAATTCAATCAGAACCTAAGGAATACTACAAGCGTTTTTTACTCGTATTTAGACCACTACGAGCCACGCCCCTTTAATATTTTAGATGAATTTACCAACGGTTTTGGATTGCGCAGCCAATTTGAAGGAAATTTGGGCAAGGCGCAATACACTTTGGGAGGAGAACTTTATAAGGATGAATACCACTGGGGCACTTTTCAGAACCTGTTTCGCGATAACAATGGTAACGGAAGTTTACAAGGAGATCGCCTGAGCAGAAACCGTGAGTTTAGAAGACAGTTGAATTTGTTTGGATCTTTCACCTATCCTTTTACACCATCATTCTCTGCGCAACTAGGGCTCAACCTTAACAAGACCAACTATAATTTCCAAGACCTGTTCAATCAAGGAGATGAAAACACTTCTGCAGAACGGGATTTTAATACGATTCTTTTACCCAGTTTGGGACTCCAATACCTGTTTGCAAAAGGAAAGTTGTATGCCAATATAAGCCGTGGTTTTTCCAATCCCAGTTTAGAGGAAACCTTGACTCCGGATGGGGTCATCAATCCAGATATTGATCAAGAAACCGGAACCAATTATGAGCTGGGTGCCTATATTGCACTTTTAAAAAAGAAATTATCCCTTAATCTCACGGCATTTAGGATGAATATTAATGACCTGTTGGTTGCCCAACGGGTGGGCGAAGACCAGTTTATTGGCAGGAACGCTGGTGAAACGCGTCACCAAGGTTTAGAGGTGGATGTCAAATATGCGTTACGGGTTTCTCCAAAGATGGTACTTTCTCCTTACCTCAGCTATACCTTGAGCGACCATAGCTTTGTGGATTTTGTGGATGGTGAAAATGATTTTTCTGGGAATCCGTTAACAGGTGTCCCCAAGAATAGGATTGCCTCTGGTCTGGATTTGCGCCATACCAATGGCCTGCAACTGAACCTTACCCACCAATTTGTGGATAAGGTTCCCCTAACAGATGCCAATACTTTGGATAGTGAATCTTTTAATATCTTTAATGCCAAGCTAGCCTACCAGACCACTTTATCTTCGCATTTTTCGCTAGGATTGAATGTTGGAGCAAACAATTTGTTTGATACTAATTACGCTCAATCAGTGCTGATTAATGCCTCCAGTTTTGGTGGTGCCCTGCCCCGCTATTTTTATCCCGGTAATGACAGAAACTTTTATGGTGGTGCAAGAATAGCATATCTTTTCTAATCAAAATCACAGATATCACTTATAAAACACTGAATGAAGAAAATTGGATTAGTTGGGGGAATCAGTTGGACCTCTACCCTGGATTATTATAAATATATAAATGAGGGCGTCAACCAAAAATTGGGGGGCTTAGAATCTGTAGAATGTATCCTGTACTCCCTAAATTTTGCGGATATACAGAGAAAAGGGTGGACAAATTCTTTTGACCTCATCTATGATGCCTGCAAAAGTTTGGTTTCTAGCGGGGTAGATGCAATTGCATTATGTGCCAATACCGCACATTTGTTTGCAGATGAAATCCAATCCAGAATTAATGTTCCGATCATCCATATCGTCTCAAGTACTGCAAATGCCATAAAAAAAGATAAGCTGCGTACGGTTGGGCTATTGGGAACCAAGTTCACGATGGAAATGGATTTTTACAGACAAAAACTGGAAGAAAACAATATTGCCGTTCTCATACCAGAAGGGAAAACGGCTATAGATACCATTCAACATATAGTAAAAGAAGAGTTGGGTAAAGGAATTGTTACCGAAAAATCTAAAAAGCTGTTCATGCACTTTTCAGAACAATTAATACAAAGAGGGGCTGAAGGAATTATATTGGGCTGTACAGAAATTCCGATGTTGATTGGAAAAGATGATTTTACAGTTCCTGTTTTTGATACCACAAAGATCCATGTTAAAAGTATATTGGATTTTGTATTGGATATAGAAAAGCCAATGGCTAGATAAATTAACCTTCTTGCACCAGCCTCTGCTTTTAAAGAAATAAGCTTTTCTTTTAAAATCACAGATATCACTTACAAAATACAGCGATTATCCACTATATTTAAGGGTATAAGGATGTATTTTACATCCATATAAACAAGTTGGGTGTAATAGAAAATTAATGAAATGCAGAAACTAGACTTAAGAAACAATCTACATAATTTAATAGTGGGTTTGAAGAGCAATGAGATTGTTCAACTGTTAGATGGTCAACAATTACAAGGACCTCATTTGATGACCCATTTTGTCAACTCCAAAGCAGCTTTCGATAGATTATCTACGGATGACCAAATGACTAAAGTTTTTGACCAATTTCAATTACAGACTATTTATTCGACTCAATTTTTCGCACACATTATAGGCGTTGTATCAGGTTTAGGTCCAGCTAACAGAAAACGGACTGATTTTCTCAACGACAGTAACATAACTACTTTTTACTCTCATCATAAAACTCTATTAGCAACCTTCAATATCGTTGAAAATTTGCTTCTTGAGGGTATCGATTTCTTTGATGAAAACAGAAATTTCAATATTGCTCAAGCACAAGAAAACGGCAATTTGATTTTACAGATTATAGATGATGAAAAAGTGTCGTTAGATAAAATACAAGACATCATTATACACCTTAATAAATTACTTGAAACAGTCTATTTGCTTTTTGATAAAATTGAAAATGACAAGTTTACAGAAAAGCCTGTCGTATCCATGGTTGATAGTGGTAGTGATATTAATTTTTCTGTAAAAGTACCCAAGAAGGCAGCTAATTTAATTGCTCAAATAATTAAGCAGATGTGGGATGTTATTGCTAATAATAAGTCTTTCAGACATAATCAAAAATTAAAAGATGTAGAGAAAGCTATTTCCGTAATGGGTAAAATTGATGAGGCAGCAAAAAGTGGAACTATTGAACCAGAAATGGCAGGGGTTCTTAAAAAAGGGGTTTTCGAAAACACTAGAGAAATAATACTGAAGAATACATTAACTAAAGAAATAGTAATAGAAACTAAGGAACTTTCTAATAGGCAAATGCTTCTTGAACAAACCAAAACCTATCAAATTGAGCAAGGGAAACAAGTGGATGAGGAAACTGAAAGTGAAGATTAAAATACTACACCCAACAATGGCTATAAAGCATAGGCCTAACCAACCAAACCGTTCCTACGCTTCATAGCCGGAACGTTAGCAACAAGGCGAAACCAATTTAAAATATAAAAAAGAGAATACAATTTTATGCAAATACTTTACATTATTGGAAATGGTTTTGACCTCAATTTGGATTTAAAAACAAGCTATAATCATTTTTACAAACATTATATATCCGTCGAGTCCGATAATGTTAATGTTCAAAAATTAAAGGAAAATATATCTAAAACATATGACAGTTGGGCTGATTTAGAATTAGAACTTGGAAATTACACTCAGCATTTAGAAAAAATTGAGGAATTTGACCAAATTTCATTTGATATCGGAGAAGAGCTTTCTAAATACCTTCATCTAGAAGAGAAAAAGCTTGAAGATTTTGAATTTGACCAGCAAAAATTCTTTGACTATTTATGTTTCCCAGAAAGATTATTTCTACCTGCCGACACAGAGAGATTAATCGCATTCAAGAACAAATGGAGAGGGCATCACTGGAACTTGAATATATATACCCTGAATTATACTACTGTAATCGAAAATATTTTTGGTGAAAAACAGAAAAATGTACTTCTTGCCAATCATACTTCTAACGCAACTATAAAATTAGAAGAAATTAAGCATATTCACGGATATCTTGATAATGATATGGTAATTGGAGTTAATGATATATCTCAAATAAAAAATGAGGCCTTTAAGGAAAATCGTGATATTTTAGAATCAATAGTTAAAACAGAATGCAATAAAGCAAATAGAAACAATATTGACCGTCAATTTACGAATAAGATTAACGCAGCAAATCTTATTTGCATCTTCGGCTCTTCAATCGGAGATACTGACAATAAATGGTGGGAACTAATTGGGGAGAGACTTAAAGCAGACTGCAACTTGATTATATTTACAAAAGGAGAAGAAATACCACCAAGAATACGACATATGCAAGCGAGAGCGGAAAGAACAATTAGAAACGATTTTCTAAATAAGACTAATTTATTTGAAACGGAAATGGAAGCAGTTGAGGATAAAATTTTTATCGGACTTAACTCTGGTATGTTTGATGAAATTAAGAAACCAATTGAAAAAACAAAATAAAGCCCAGTTGCTAACAATGGCTATAATTCATTGTGGTTTTGTGCCACACCAAAATAAAAGTATTAATCAATGGCTGATTTCTCCTCGGAATAATCCTGCGGATGATTCCACAACGAAATCATAGCCGAGACCGTTAGCATCAATAAAAAAATCACCTAATGAGAATAGGATATATATGGTATGAAGAATCTGAAAAAGAGCTGTTGGAGAATATTTTTCATTCTGAATGTATTGAATGGACCTTAGATTCAATTCATGAGCAGAGTATTTGTACTCTAAATGGAGTATTCAACTTATTGAAATCTGATTATGATTTAATCTTAGTACACTTATCTTTAAGATTCTGCTTGGCTCTTAAAATGGCTGAACTAGCTCATCAAGGGAATATAAAAACAAAAGTTATACTTTTTAGCAGAACCATTTCTGATGATAGCGCTATTGAGAAACTTTTTGATGGACATATACGACCCGATAGAGATTTATTGAATTTTAAAAAAATAATCATAAATATATTTGAGACAGAGAGAAAGCAAATTCCCTATCAATCTGACTTAGAGAAATACATTCTTCAAATTTTTAATTCTTCGGATACTTTAAAATCGGGCTATCTTGAAAAATTCAAAATTAGACATAAACGTATCTATTCAATTGAAGACTATAATAGGTCAATAAAGGCAAGTAATAAGCCTAGTTGGGGTGAAAATTCTAGCTCACAGGATATCTTCATAAGTTATTCTTCCTTAGATACAGAGATAGCAACTGAAATTGCTACAATGCTAAATAAAAATGGGATATCCACTTTTATGGCAGAACACAAAATAACGGGAGGTGAAGATTGGGAGGAATCAATAAGATTAGCATTAGTCAACGCCAGAGAAATTATAATTTTTATAACTCCCAACTCAGTTAAAAGTAACTGGGTAATGATTGAAGCTGGAGCTGCATGGTCGATTGGAAAGAGAATTACTCCATGTGTAGCGTATGTAGATATGAATTCTCTCCCTCAACCAATCAGTTCACATCAATGTAAACAAATAAACACAACAAAAAATAAGGGGATTTTGGTCGAAGAGATAGTTGAAAGATTAAGTAAAATTAAAACTAATGCTAACAATGTATAAAAGTATTAAAACGCATTTTATACTAACCGTTACCTCAAAACCTCTCCCAAAGCTCGTAACATATCTGCTGCATTTTGTATTTCCCTACGGGTAAAAACCTCTTCTTCTGGGTAATGCAGCATAAAAATAAGCTCGTTCAAATGTTTGGCCAACTGTTCTGGAGTGCCATAAGCATCGCCAATCCATTTGTTTAAGTCTTCTATTTGGGCTGGTTTCAACATGGATCCAAGTTATCACCCAAAGTTTTCATGTGTAACTACTAATTAGTAGTATTTTTAAAATACAAAAGCCTAAAAATGACCATCAACATCCTAACTTCAGATGACTTCACTACTGATATGGAAAATCAAATGGTGCATTTGTTCCGGCAATTAAATCCTGATCTAAAACTAAACCCCTTGGCCAAGATCCTTGCCAATAAAGATCAGTTGAGTCTGGTGTATTGCCAAGAGGGCGACCAGATCATTGGTATGGCTTCCATGGCTACTTACAGTGTACTTTCGGGCAGTAAGGGTTGGGTAGAAGATGTGGTGGTAGATGTCAACGCTAGAGGAAAGGGCATTGGCCGCAAACTCATGGAAAAACTCCTCAGCATTGCCCAGCAAAAGCAGTTAACGGAGGTATTGCTCTTTACAGGAAACCGTAGGGAAAGTGCCATCCGTTTATATAAAAAATTGGGGTTTGAGGGCTCGCAAAGTGGTATGTATCGTTTAAAAATAAACCGAGAAGACGTTTAACGAGGGTTTTGAATAAAAAATAAAGTCTAAATACAAAACGTATGAAATTTTCCGCGCATATAGATTCACAAAAAGGTCGGCATTCTGTAAAAGTAACATCCAACGGGGCCACCAAAGCTCTAAAAATTGAGAGCGGTGCCAATGGTTTGGGTTCCTCCATAAATGGAGGTGAGTTTTTGTTTTTGGCCTTAGCTACCTGTTTTTGCAACGATATTTATCGCGAAGCAAAAAGAAAGAACATTACCGTTACCAAGGTAATCGTGGAGGCGAGCGGAGAGTTTTCGGCCATAGGTGCACCCGGTTACAACCTCACCTACACGGCCAAACTGGAAGGCAATGCCACAGACGAAGAACTGAACCAATTGATCTTAGAAACGGACAAGGTTGCCGAAATTCACAATACCCTAAGACAAGGCGTTGCGGTAACGCTTGTAAATTAATTACCCTTAAAAATAAGCCATGAACCTCAACCAAATAACCGTCCCCTCTTTAGATCTAACAAAATCAATCCCTTTTTATGAAAAATTGGGGCTGAAACTCATCGTAAAGGCCCTACCCCATTATGCTCGTTTTGAGTGCCCAGATGGTCATGCCACTTTTTCTATACATTTGGTGGAGCAATTGCCAAAAGGAGATGGCATTTATGTCTATTTTGAGTGCGACAATTTGGATGAATATGTAGCCGCCCTCACCCAAAAAGGAATCGTTTTTGACGAGCCCCCCAGTGATAGGCCATGGCTTTGGCGAGAAGCAAGGGCGAAGGATATGGATGGAAACCAAATTATTCTATACCATGCTGGGGAAAACAGGCTAAATCCACCTTGGCGCATTGAAAACAAAACCACAGATTAAAAAAGATTCATGAGGATAAAACAGACATCAACCGCAGCGTACTTCGTTTTTCTCTTATTGTTTTCCTTCTGTTTGCAGGCACAACAAACGCAGACAGATAGCTATACCCAATACGAACTTTTAGCACCAGACACCCAATCTTTTCGTATTGTGTATGATGTAAGTGGAACAACTTCTGGCGCAAAATACTACTGGAACACCCTCAGAAAAGGAAGCGAACACACGGTAAACAAAGTTTGGGATCTCTTTTCAGGAAAAACATTGGTCTGGGAAATTGTAGATGGAAAAACCGCTGCACAAAATGGATTGGCTACAGCTTCTGAAGATACCGACTATCTTCAGGTGACCTTGGCGCGACCTATTCCTAATGGTGGACAGGCAAGAATACGTATTGACAAAACCTATAAAGACCCTGCCAGTTATTTTAGTGAAGGTAATACCATTGTATTTTCAAGATCATTGGGCATCAAACGCAATAGTATTATTTTACCTTCGGGTTATGAATTAACCCATTGCAATTACCCATCACAAGTGCAACTTACCGATGATGCCCGTATTAAGGTAAGCTTCCTAAATCGTGGTGCGCAGGCAGTGCCACTTGCAATAAAAGCAACAAAGCTCACTTCAAAAATAGAATTGCCCCAAGAAGAAAGTTATGTGCCCACAAACGGAAGCGGAAGAGATGCCTCTAAAGCACGTTTGGGTTGGCAGTTTAATGAGCGGGCATTCCAGGATAGGGACATCGTTTATTTTTTACAGCAACCGGAAACCCATTCCTTTCTGTTGTATCATGATTATACCGAAACAAGACCTGGTATGGATCGCTATACAAATGTTGTTAGACCTGGTAGTAAGGCCTCTAAACCCTCTGCCATTATCTTGGATACTGGGGAAGAATTAAAGGTTGAAACCTTGAAAGGCGAAGAAATTTCAAATCGCGGCATTACGATCAATTCAGAGATTACTCCAGAAACAGAGGTTGTTGCTATCTGGTATGATCCCTTAAAAGAAGGGGAAACCAAACGCCTTCGCATTACCGAAACTTATACAGACCCTAACCGCTACCTGATTTACAAAAATCAATTGGTTTGGGATAGAAGTTTTGGCAGAAACAGAAATACGGTGGTGCTCCCTTCGGGTTGGTTTTTGACCACATCTTCCATCCCAGCGATAATCTCTCAAAATGAGGACGGGCTTACCACGCTTCGCTTTGTAAATGACCGCCCAGACCTTATTGATGTTTATATAAAAGCACAACGAAAAAATTAATAGAATCCCGTTTGCTTTAAGGGGAAAGTCCACATCTTTTTCCTACTATTTTTCTCACCTGATTATACTATCTTGTAGGTGATTACATGGACCGTTTTTTAGCCCTCCATCACCAACACAAAATACCTTCAAAAATGAAAAAACACCTCAAAATTGTATTTCTCTTCGCTTTTCTAAGTTGTGCCTTTACCCTTTTGGCACAGGACAAAACAGCAGCAGCTGAATCAACCACAATTGATAAAAATTTTTATGAAGGACTGGAGTGGCGTAACCTTGGGCCAAATCGCGGTGGACGATCTTTAGGATGTGCTGGTAGTCCAAGCAGACCCAACGAATACTATTTTGGTGCTACCGGTGGCGGATTGTGGAAAACCACGGATGGAGGTAACGAATGGAAAGCCGTTACTGATGGCCAAATAACCAGTTCATCTGTCGGTGCTGTGGCGGTTGCCGAAACCAATCCAGATATCGTCTACATTGGTATGGGAGAAGTGCAATTGCGCGGAAGCATTACCCAAGGTGATGGTGTCTATAAAACGATTGATGGCGGAAAAACATGGAGTCATTTAGGCTTAAAAGAAACACAGGCTGTGTCGCGCATCAGAATTCATCCTACAGATCCAGATATTGTCTACGTTGCGGCCTTGGGTCATCCTTATGGGGACAATGAAGAACGTGGTGTATTTAGAAGCACAAATGGCGGTGAAACTTGGGAAAAGGTATTGTATGCAAGTCCAAAAGCAGGCGCTGTCGATTTGATCATCGACCGTAACAATCCTAAAATTTTGTACGCCAGTACGTGGGAAGTACAGCGTAAAGCATGGAAAATGTGGGGCGGTGGCGGCGATTGTAAGCTATGGAAGTCGGTAGATGGTGGCGATACCTGGACAGACCTGACCGGTAATGCTGGAATGCCTGCTGGACCAATCGGAAAGATTGGGGTAACGGTTTCTCCCGTAGATTCAAATCGAGTTTGGGCTATTGTAGAAGCCAATGAAGGAGGTGTTTTTCGTTCAGATGATGCTGGCAAGACTTGGGAACGTACCAACGATGAGCGTAAACTAAGACAACGTGCCTTTTATTATTCTAGAATTTATGCCGATCCTTTGGACAAAGAAACGGTGTATGGTCTCAATACCAGATTTTATAAATCAACAGATGGTGGCAAGACCTTTGACACGATTATAAAAACACCACATGGCGACAACCATGATTTATGGATAGACCCTAGCAATCCTGATCGTATGATCAATTCCAACGATGGGGGTGGAAATGTCAGTATCAATGGAGGAAAGAGCTGGACAGAACAAGATTACGTGACCACACAGTTTTATCATGTAATGGCAACCAACGATGTGCCTTATCACGTTGCAGGTGCGCAACAAGACAACAGCACTTTGGCCATGCCCAGTGATGGATGGGGTCATATGCAAGCAAGAGGACCCAACCATGGCTGGTTCTATGCTGTTGGCGGTGGTGAAAGTGGATGGATTACCCAACATCCCGAAAATCTGGATATTTTTTATGCTGGAAGCCAAGGTGCACTATTAACCCGTTACGACCGTAGCAATGGACAATCTAGAGATATTCAAGTATATCCTCGCTTTTTTTCTGGTGAACCTGCTGAAGCACTTCCAGAACGTTGGCAATGGACATTCCCCATTATGTTTGCTCCACAAGACTCCAACGTAATGTACACCTGTTCGCAACATGTATGGAAAACCACTGATGATGGACAATCTTGGGAGAAAATCAGCCCTGATTTAACGTATGCGGACCCCACTACCTTAGGAAAAACAGGAGGAATAATCACCATGGATATGAACGGCCCTGAAATCTACGCGACCGTTTTTGCCTTGGCACCCTCCTTCCATGACATCAATACTATTTGGGCCGGATCAGATGACGGAAAAATACATATTACAAGAGACGGAGGTGGAAATTGGCAGGACATTACCCCTAAGGATTTACCAAAATTCTCCAGAGTTAGTATTATAGATGAATCTAAACATCGCCCGGGAACCTTGTTTGTTGCCGCCAATCGCTATCAGGTGGATGACAGACAGCCTTATGTATTTAAAACGCATGATTATGGCAAAACATGGACGAAAATTATAAACGGAATAGAAGATGGGCATTTTGCTAGAGCTGTTCGCGAAGACCCAGTAAGGCAAGGGCTCCTGTTTTTGGCAACGGAGCACGGTGTCTATTTTTCTATGAATGATGGTCTACAATGGAAAAGTTTACAATTAAAATTACCGGATACCCCTATCCGTGATTTAGTGGTTAAAGACAATGATGTGGTTTTGGGTTCACATGGACGTGGATTTTGGATTTTGGATGATATTCATCCCTTAAGGCAATATAAGGATGACATGAAAGATCAAGCTGCCGTCCTTTTTAAACCTTCGGATGCCATTAGAGGTGTCCAAGATGCATCTATCCAATATTATCTTAAAGAGCAATTGGACACCATCACTTTTGAAGTTTTAGATGCCAATGACAACCTCATCAACACATTTACCGGAAGCAAGCCTGAATATGAAGAAGATCCCAACATTCCATGGTGGCAAAAGGGAGGCTCATCAAAACCCACTACTGCGAAGGGCATTAATACCTTTACCTGGGATTTGAGATATCCCGGTGCCACGGAATTTGAAGGAATGATTATTTGGAGTGCTCGTCCTCAAAGAGGGCCTAAAGCTCCTTTGGGCATCTATAAAGTTAGAATGAAAGCAAAGGATTATGAGAAAACGTATCCTTTTTCCGTTACTATGGATCCTAATCTTAAAGGAATTACAGAAGCTGATTTAAAAGAACAGTTTGAGCTGGCCAATAACATTATGCAGAAGACCAGTTCGGCCAATGAAGCTGTTATCCATATTCGTGAAATGCAAAATAAAATCAACACCAATAAGGAAAAAATATCCAGTTCGGCTCTCAAAAAGACCATTATTCCTTTCTTGAATAAAATCACTGCAATTGAAGAAGAATTGTATCAGGTTAAAAATCAGTCAGGCCAGGATCCTTTGAATTTCCCAATAAAACTGAATAACCGACTGGCATCCTTAAGGCGTAGTGTTGAAAGTGGTGATGCTAAGCCCACCAACGGAGCGTATAAAGTTTACAAAGAACTTTCCGCAGAATTGGAAGAACATCTTGGTAATCTAAATGGGATTTTAAAGAAAGATTTGCCAAAGGTGAATGCTGTTTTGGAAGATATAGGTGCAGAGCCCATTAAAAAATGAGGAAGCCCTAGTCATGGTTTTTATGATGATAAAAAACCATGACTAGTCTTTCATAAGAAGAACTTACTTATTAATCAGAACCCAAAGCTCTACTTCTTCAGAAGAACGCCAGTGTTGATCTCGCTTTGTTTTTTCAGAAGCAGCTTTCACTGTTTTTTTAAAGCATTTTTCTAATTGAAATCTCCCACCTTCGGCTAGTTCCTTCTCTATTGGATGGTCTTTTGTCAAATTAGTTATTTGAGCTAAATTAGAGAATACGATGACGAGTTTTCCTTCAGGCAACAGCCTTTTTTTTGATCCTGCAAAGAAATCAGGGAATAGCTTTTCGTTGTAATAAATAGCCTCGTCATTTCTATCCAGATTATGAGATTGTGGTAACCAAGGCGGATTAAAAACAATCAATTCGGTCTGTTTTTCCCACTTGCCAAAAAGATGCCCTAAATCTAATGCTATCTTTCTAGACAACTTGGTATCTGCCATATACTCTGTTAGTCCAACAATCGCATTAGGGTTTGTGTCTGTGCCAAAAACCTTCTGAAACCCATATTTTATCATTTGAAAAGAAAGTACGCCACTCCCTATCCCAACATCTATTGCAGACTTTTTAGGTCCTTTATAACGTTTTAACCAATTGTCGAAGAGTTTCAAATGATCAAAACGAGTAGGAAAATAAGTGCCGTAATATGGATGTACTTTATTTCGTAATACCGGAATGGAAATCCCATTTTGGTACCATTGCCAAGAACTATTTAGGCCTTGAACTTTAGGAAAGGACAATAAGAAATCGCCAGTTTCTGGATAAAGTTTTTCTAACCAACCAATAGAAGGTGACTTTTTTACTGTCAATTTATGATCTGCAATTTCTATTAAAATAAGATTTGACAGCTTACGATATTCTGACCGATACTCACGTTGCTC
Source organism: uncultured Allomuricauda sp. (assembly GCF_947499585.1). Classification (GTDB taxonomy): domain Bacteria; phylum Bacteroidota; class Bacteroidia; order Flavobacteriales; family Flavobacteriaceae; genus Flagellimonas. Next base: position 443,428 of record NZ_CANMOO010000002.1, read on the forward strand.
CTGAAAAGACTTGTTAGGTAACTTTCTTTTAAGATGCCTATGCAACTCCTTAAGAAGTAACGATCCATTGTTGTAAAAAGCTGCTATTAATACCGATTTACCAGCTTCCAATACTTTGATTGCAAGCTTAGGGTCTGTAGCGCCATCAAACAGTTCTAATTGTTTTCCAGACACAATAGGTTCTGGCTTGTTTATGTTTATATCTGTGATCATAGATTGGTTTTCCTTTCACATAAACAGGTCGCATCTTATCTAGTAATTCCTGCGATTTATGTGATTGATAAAAATTAAAATCAAGTAAACTATTTAGTTCACTAGCTCATTTACTTTATGTGGATAGTCCGTGTTACGATTCTGGAACCTAAGAATAGTGTCTTTTACGATTACACCTTTATCAACATTTATAGCATTTTTAATGGTCTTGTTTTCATTCCAACTTTCGCGACCAGATATCACAGATGGTAGATGCACAATTAATGCGGCCGAAATAGATCTCGAAGCACTTTCCCAAAAATAACTTGGTGTATGATCTACTGCATAGTAATCAATTTTATCAATTGCTATGAGAGGGTTTTTAAAAGTGGTAGGTTTTGCAAAATAAAATCCCATGCCTTCATCACAACTCACATCTATAATTAATGTGCCGGGTTTAAGCATAGATTTTTCATCCTCTTTTACATAATCAATTGGGGCATCTGTATCCTGATACGTTCCATTAATTATTATTTCAGATTCATGTATTAAATCCAATAACGGCCGTTCTGTGCCATCATGTTCAACAACAATCAATCGAGGCTCATTCTCATTTCCTTTTCTAACCCTAGCATAATGTACATCTAGCACTTCTTCTCTAACCTCATGGTCCGGTCTTTGAATACAGATTGTAATATCTCTAAAGCCATGTGCTTTTAAGGCGTAAATGGCGCCTCTGCTTACAGCACCAAAACTAAAAATGATCACCTTTCGTTGGTTTCCATAATGACCATCTATTCCTTTTAATTGAAGTGCGTGTATGACCGCACTATAACCGGCCATTTCATTATTTTTATAAAACGTATGCCTTCCCATTTGTCCGCTAGGATGCCACACATACATATCTTCAAAAGCAATCAAGGTTAACTTTTTATCTATAGCTGTTTGTGTAATTTGCATTTGTTGGGCGCAATGAGGGTACCCCCAAATAGTACCACCATCTTTTAGCTCTTCTAAATCAGATAAAATGGGTTTGGCAATAATGGCGGAACCAATGTCGGATAATATTTCACTTCGTGAAGCTATTCCACCTGTTAAGTCGCTAATTTCTTGGTCTTGTATATTGAAAGGTAAGCCATAACCCCTCTCAAAAATAAGTTGTCTGCGAATATGTTCCGGAAGTCTTTTTAAATGTTCTGGATGAATAGGCACTCGCCTTTCATCTTCTTTTTTTGAAGTTCCAATAACTCCCATTTGTAAAAAAGCCATTTTTTTTGAATTGAAACGAATTGCAGAGTAATGACATGAGCAATGCGTAAGATTAAAATCACTATTAGATAGTCACTTACTAGCAATCAGGCATTAAGTTGGCCACTAGAGTTTCATTGATCAAAATAAGGGCTCAAAAAAGAAAGCCTCAGCAATTCGCTAAAGTTGTGCGAAGGGATAATTAATATCAACAGATGAATAATACTATGGTAAAGATAGTTGCAATTTTCCACATGTGATTTTCCTACGGAAAATTCTCATACACAAAACCGTCACCACATCCTATATTTTGCGCTTTCAAAAGAATTACCTTTTACATAAAAGAGCAATTCTTAGCCGTAGCTTTTCGTACCAATACAAATTATTGGTATTTTGGTAAAATCAAAATGAAAACAATACAACTACGATCCAACCCTGAAGTCAAAGCAGTTTTTAATTGCTATCCTGATACCGTTCAAAAGCAAATGGAACGTCTACGTGCCTTGGTTTTAGAAGTGGCAACGGAAGTAGAAGAAATTAAATCTTTAGAAGAAACGCTCAAATGGGGAGAGCCCAGTTATTTGGCTAAAAAAGGAAGCACCCTACGCATGGATTGGAAATCCAAAGCGCCAAACCAATACGCACTCTATTTTAAATGCACAAGCCAATTGGTGCCCTCGTTCAGAACCGTGTTTAAGGACTTGTTTACTTTTGAAAAAAACCGAGCCATCGTTTTTCAGTTGGATGACAAACTTCCAGAAGCGGAACTAAAACAATGCATAAAAGCAGCGTTGACCTATCACAGTATAAAACACCTTCCATTATTAGGATTATAATTAAGCACCATGCAAAGCTATATTGACATGGCTGAGAAAAATGAAGCACAATGTCAGCATTTGGTTGAGGAATGGGAGAGCAGGTGTACCAATTATCACAAGTTGGTAGATGACATAACCAGGGGGTTTATAAACAATCCCCTATTCATAACCCAACGTTAAAGTGTAACCTCTTACTACTTTGCTTGTTATCTTAGCATTTATAAGGCCTATGAAAAGAACACTTTTGATACTGCTATTATTCCTCTGCAATATTGTTTGGTCCCAAACCGTAATTGAAGAACTAGATTTGGTCGACAGTGCTATGGAATTAACAAAACAGCACGTAACCTATGACCCAAGTTATTTTTCCATTGACTATCCTAATGGAGATGTGCCAAGTGACAAAGGTGTCTGTACTGATGTTATAATTAGAGCATATAGAAAAATAGGTGTTAACCTCCAACAACTGGTCCACGAGGATATGAAGGCCAATTTTAATCTTTATCCAAAAATTTGGGGCCTTGGCACTACGGATAAAAACATTGACCATAGAAGGGTACCCAATCTAATGACCTTCTTTAAACGCAGAGGTGCAGAAAAACCAATATCAACCAATGCTGAAGACTATCTTCCGGGAGACATTGTGTGTTGGAATCTAAGAGGCGCCATTACTCATATTGGTATTGTTGTAAATAAAAAGTCAAATGATAACAAACGGAATTTGATCGTACATAATATTGGAAGTGGCCAGGTTATGGAGGACATGCTTTTTGACTTTAAGATTATTGGCCATTATCGCTTTATACGCGTTCAACCCACTAATTAGAAAACTGTATGTCACTCTATCAAAATTTAGCAGAAGTAGGCGCCAAATTTATAAAAAAGCATACGCTCTTTAAATATGGGTTCAACCTATCCCCCATGTACCGCAGAAGTACAGGGAGAATCATTCATGTTTCAGAAGATCTATTAAATATTACCATAAAACTTCCTATTACATACAAAAACAGGAACTACGTCAATTCTATTTTTGGAGGTAGTATGTTTTCTGCGGTGGATCCGATTCCTATGGTACAATTGATCAATTTGCTTGGTACCGACTTTGTGGTTTGGGACAAATCTGCAGAGGTGTTCTTTAAACGTCCGGCAAAGGAAAATCTCTATGCCCATTTTACGTATACCTTGGAAGAATTGGAAAAAATTAGAAATCAGATTGCGCTCCAAAACGAGATGGAAATTCTTAAAACCACCTCACTCACCAATCAGGATCAAACCATAGTGTATTGTCAGGTTAAGAAAACCATTTATATAGCGGATAAAACCTATTTTAAAAAGAAAAGAGGAAACAAACGAGATTAAATAATCACATGATTATAGTATATTGTATGTCATAAAACGGAGTGTTTTTTTAAGCCTTCGGAATTAACTCAAAACATCTTTTCAATGACCGATCTGCAAATTGCCAAAGGCATCACACTTCAACCCATTTCAACAATTGCAAAAAAATTTGGAGTAGATCCGGACACCATTGAAATGTATGGGAAGTATAAGGCCAAGATCCCATTGCAGGCAATCGACAAAAAGAGTGCGGACAAAAGTCATCTTATTCTGGTTTCAGCCATTTCCCCAACACCAGCGGGAGAAGGAAAAACAACTATGTCCATTGGACTGACCGAGGGCCTAAATCGATTAAACAAAAAGACTACAGTGGTTTTACGGGAACCTTCTTTGGGACCGGTCTTTGGAATAAAAGGTGGTGCCACTGGTGGTGGGTATTCGCAAGTACTCCCCATGGAAGATATTAATCTTCACTTTACTGGTGATTTTGCCGCTATTGAAAAAGCCCATAACCTCTTGTCCGCTGTAATTGATAACAATATTCAAAGTAAGACAAGGTCTTTGCGCTTAGATCCACGGACCATTGGCTGGAAACGAGTTATGGATATGAACGACCGTTCTCTACGACATGTTATTGTGGGCTTGGGCGGAACCGCATCTGGTGTGCCCAGGGAAACAGGTTTTGATATTACTGCCGCCTCGGAAATCATGGCCATTCTTTGTTTGGCTGAAAACCTAAGTGATCTAAAAGAGCGGCTAGGAAACATTTTCATTGGCTATACGTTTGATAAAGATGCCATTTATGCCAAAGACTTAAAAGCCGAAGGCGCCATGACCGCATTGCTTAAAGATGCTATCAAACCCAATTTGGTGCAAACCATAGAAGGGAATCCTGCAATCATCCATGGAGGGCCGTTTGCCAATATTGCGCAAGGAACCAACTCCGTAATCGCCACACGAATGGGTATGTCCTATTCTGACTACACGGTTACCGAAGCTGGTTTTGGCTTTGACCTAGGCGCTGAAAAATTCTTTGATATTAAATGCCAAAGTGCTGGTTTAAAACCCGAAGTCGTGGTGCTTACAGCTACCATACGTGCTCTTAAATATCATGGCGGAGCGGATATTAAATCGCTGACAGAGCCCAATGTGGAAGCACTTAAAAAAGGACTGCCCAATTTGGAAAAGCATCTGGAAAATATTGCCAAATTCAATATAGTCCCTGTGATTGCCATTAACAAGTTTGTTACCGATACGGATGCCGAAATTGAGGTTATCAAAGAACTGGCTTCATTTAAAGGTGTTCGAGTGGCCTTGGCCGAAGTTTGGGCCAAAGGTGGGGAAGGCGCTGAAGAGTTGGCACAACATGTCATTGATGTGGTGGAGTCCAATGCTTCGAATTTTAAACCTTTGTATGATTGGACTTCTAGTGTTATGGATAAAATTAGCACAATTGCCACCGAAATCTATGGTGCGGAGCATGTAGATTATACTTCAAAAGCGAAAGCGCATTTGCGGAAAATTTCTAATTTGGGCTTAGATCATCTACCGGTTTGTATTGCAAAGACCCAAAAATCACTGTCAGATAATCCTAAACTTTTGGGACGACCAAAAGACTTTATTATTACCGTTAGAGAGATTGAAATAGCTGTAGGTGCCGGTTTTTTGGTCCCAATTACAGGTGATATCATGCGAATGCCAGGCTTACCCGCACGCCCCTCATCTGAAGGTATTGACGTTAATGAGGATGGTGAAATCACCGGCTTGTTTTAGCTTACAGGATAACTCGCTTGATTAAATACGTTGTAACCAGTATCGCATATCAACCTCCTTTGTAATAATTTCTTTTACTTCTGATAATGACACACGTTGTTGCTCCATAGTATCTCTATGACGGATAGTAACCGTATCATCTTCTAAGGTTTGATGATCCACTGTAATACAGAATGGTGTCCCTGCAGCATCTTGACGACGGTAACGACGCCCCACCGCATCTTTTTCATCATAGACCACATTAAAATCCCATTTGAGCTCGTCAACAAGTTTATGAGCAACTTCTGGTAAGCCATCTCGTTTTAGAAGAGGCAGAATTGCTGCTTTAGTCGGTGCCAATACTGCTGGAAGTTTAAGGACCGTCCTTGATGTTCCATTTTCTAGTTCTTCTTCTTTTAAGGAATTTGAGAATACTGCTAAAAACATACGATCTAACCCTATTGAAGTTTCCAAAACATATGGAACATAGCTTTCATTTAATTCTGGATCAAAATATTGTAGTTTTTTACCTGAAAATTTTTCATGCTGGCTCAAATCAAAATCCGTACGGGAATGAATACCTTCCAATTCTTTAAATCCGAAAGGGAACTTAAACTCAATATCAGCAGCAGCGTCCGCATAATGTGCTAGTTTTTCATGGTCATGAAAACGATAATTATCTTCTCCCATACCTAATGATAGATGCCAGTTCATTCGCTTTTCTTTCCATTTTTCGTACCATTCCTGTTGCGTACCTGGTTTGATGAAGAATTGCATTTCCATCTGTTCAAACTCTCTCATACGGAAAATAAACTGCCGTGCAACAATCTCATTCCTGAATGCTTTCCCTGTTTGGGCGATACCGAAGGGAATCTTCATTCGGCCTGTCTTCTGAACATTTAAAAAGTTGACAAAAATACCTTGAGCTGTTTCCGGGCGAAGGTAAAGGTCCATTGCACTATCTGCAGAAGCCCCCAACTTAGTACCAAACATTAAGTTAAATTGCTTAACATCTGTCCAGTTTTTAGAACCTGAAAGTGGACAGGCAATTTCCAATTCTTCAATCAGAGCTTTTACATCAGCTAAGTCTTCATTTTCCAAGGACTTGCCCAAGCGCTTTAGAATTCCATCTCCCTTTGTTTTGTAGTCAACCACTCGCTGGTTGGTCTCTAAAAATTGCTTCTTATCAAAACTTTCACCAAAACGTTTGGCCGCTTTAGCAACTTCCTTATCTATTTTAGCTTCTATCTTGGCTACATGATCTTCAACCAAAACATCTGCGCGATATCTTTTTTTGGAGTCTTTGTTGTCTATAAGTGGGTCGTTAAAAGCATCAACGTGCCCAGATGCCTTCCAGGTGGTAGGATGCATAAAAATGGCTGCATCAATCCCAACAATATTGTCATTGAGCTGCACCATGGCCTGCCACCAATATTCACGAATATTCTTCTTTAGCTCAGCTCCATTCTGCGCATAGTCATACACTGCACTGAGTCCATCGTAAATCTCACTGGATTGAAACACATATCCATATTCCTTTGCATGAGAGATAACTTTCTTAAAAATGTCTTCCTGATTTGCCATTGGGCAAAAATAGAATTTTACCCCAAAAGAAGAGGTTTATTTCAGCTGAAATTCTGTAGAAGCAAGAAGTCTTTCGTCCTCAAAAACATTAAGGGTGTAAATTCCTTCTTGCAAGGACGCTTCTGGAACTGTAATAGCATCACAAACGCTGATCTCTTTTCCCGTGTAAACGATTTCTACTTTTTTGCTGTAGGTATTACCACTAACCGAAATAGTACTGGCATTATCTTCTATAACGGCCATGTCAGGGCCTAAGAATTGTAGATAAAGCACTTTTACATCGCCATCTTCAGTTTCATCACTTAAAATGGTGACGCAGCCTCTTAATTTTTCTATTGTTGATGCCTTATTGGTTTTCAAGGGTCTTCCTGCTCTTAATCTAAACCCACTACCCTCAGCATCTTGCAGTTTTAAGTAACTTTTAATTTTAAGTTCCCTGCTAAGTTCTTTATTGGTTTCTCGCAATAAAGACTCCGCCTGTTCCATATTGTTTGCTCTTCCCCTTGCATCTTCCAACTGTTTTCGCGTTTCTTCAAACCTGCTTGCCAATAAGCTGTTGTTGTATCTGAGAAAGTTGTTCTTTAGTTTCAAGCTATCAAACTTGATTTCAAGCATACGAAGCTCTTTACGAGTCTCTTTTAACTTAGTAATACTGAAATTCAGACGACCTACGGAATCCAATAATTGTTGTACCTTGAATCTTGAAGTTTGCAACTCAATATCATTAACCTCATTAAGTCCAGACAATCGATCTACCTCTGCTTTCATGAGTGTTAAATCCTTCACCAAAAGAGATTTTCCCTGCTCTAAAAAAGACATTTGATTTTTGGACTGCGCATAACTATAGTAGAAGGCTATGAGAATACCCACAATTACAGCAACTAGTGCTGCAAAAATAATCTTGTAGTTGAAATTGTTATCCTGGGCATCCATGGGTTAATACACTACTATAATATGTAATAAGATTTGAATATAAAAAGGTTGGCTAAGATACTAAACGATATTAATAACATCCTATTGCCATTGGTCTGTTTTGGTTGTAATGCACAATTATCTAGAGGAGAAAGCATTTTGTGTACCGTTTGTCGACATGAATTACCACTCACCGATTACAACTATGTCGATGAGAATACCGTAGACCTTATATTTTATGGGAGAATTCCTATAAAAAAGGCAGCTTCTTTCGTGTTTTTTACCAAAAATGGTGTTGTTAAAAACCTTTTACATCATTTAAAATATAGAAATCAGGAGCAAATAGGAGCATTTTTTGGGGATTGGTACGGTGCCCTTTTAAAAGATGAGAAAGTGCTACAAAATGTTGATGTTGTAATTCCAGTGCCGTTGCACCCAAAAAAGATAAAGAAAAGAGGGTATAACCAAGTAGCGTTGTTTGCCAAAAATATTGCAGCATCTATCCATGCAGAATATAGAGATGATGTGCTTGCTAAAATCATTAATACCAAAACACAGACAAAAAAGGATAGACAATTACGTTGGGAGAATACAAAAGAAGTTTTTCAGTTGAATGCTTCTTCCAAATTTAATTTTAGCCATATTTTATTGGTTGATGATGTTATCACCACTGGTGCTACAATGGAAGCTTGTGCAAAAAAACTTCATCAAATTGGAAATGTTGATATTTCTGTCCTTAGTATTGCTGTGGTTCCATGAGGTTAAATTTTATTAATGCTTGTTTTCAATTTTTAAATTAGTTGTTTCTTTGTTCCAGACTAGTTTTTAACATGCAATACCTAAAAAAACTACTGAGCTTTATCTTTCTTACCTTAATAGGTTTGGCCCTTTGGCAATGTGCTAAAAGGGGAAACCCAACAGGAGGGCCAGAAGATAAAACTCCACCGGAACTCTTACGTACCGAGCCTGAGAATTTCTCCACCAATTTTAAGGCTAAAAAAATACGCTTGTATTTTGATGAATTCATCAAACTGGAAGATGTTCAAAACCAGCTTATTGTATCACCTCCTTTAAAAAATCTTCCTGAAGTTAGACCACTAGGCGGGGCAAGTAAGTACATTGAAGTTATTCTGAAGGATACGCTAAAAGAAAATACGACGTACACACTAAATTTTGGACAAAGTATTGTTGATAATAACGAAGGTAATCCCAATAGTTTTTTAACCTATGTTTTTTCAACTGGTTCCTATATAGATTCCTTAACCGTATCTGGAGCAGTAAAAGATGCTTTTAACCGTAAAGCGGATGAATATATAAGTGTAATGCTGTATGAGCTAGATACGGCCTATACGGATTCTACTATTTATAAAAGCCCTCCCAACTATATTACAAATACGCTGGATAGTCTCCCGTTTTTTGAACTCAAAAACCTTAAGGCTGGTCAATATGCAATGGTAGGGATCAAGGATGTAAATAAAAACAACATCTTTGACCAAAGACAGGATAAAATTGGTTTTTTACAGGATACAATCACTATACCAACGGATTCTATCTATTTATTGAATCTGTTTCTAGAACAACCGGGGTATAATATTTCCGTTCCTAGCTATGTGGCCAAAAACCACATTTTATTTGGATTTCAGGGAGACCACAGAGATATTAAAATTGAGACTTTGACCAATCTACCGGATTCTGTAAAAACAGTACTATTAAAAGACAGGGAAAAGGATACATTGCATTATTGGCTTACTCCAACAGATTTGGATTCCATTATTTTCAAAATAAGCAATGAAAGACTTGAAAGAATTGACACTTTCACTGTTAAAACCAGAAAACTGCCGCTAGATTCCATAACACTTAGTTCTAGCGTTAGGGGCAAATTTAATTTTGAAGAACGTTTTAGTGTTCTTGGCAATACCCCATTGGTTCGTTTAGATACCACCCAAGTTGGCCTGGTACTCAATGACTCTTTATTGGCTCCGTATACTTACACTCGGGATTCTATAAACAACAAGTTCGATTTTGATTTTGATGTTGAGCCCAATCAACGATATCGTTTTGCTTTTTTCCCAGGAGCAATTACTGATTTTTTTGGGATGGTAAATGACACTTTGGATTATAGTTTTTCTGTGGGCAGTTATGCTGATTTTGGAAACTTAAGTGTAAATATAAGTGGTAATGTGCGTTATCCTTTGATTGCACAATTAACCAATGAACAGGGAGAAACTCAACGTGAACTTTTGGCAACCGTGCCCAAGGTTCTTGAGTTTAATAATTTGGAACCAGGAAAGTATATGATTCGTGTTATTTTTGATGATAATGGGAATGGTGTTTGGGATACCGGGAGCTATCTTAAAAAACTTCAGCCTGAGAAGGTGAGTTACTATCCGGATGTTATTGATGTACGTGCTAACTGGGAGTTGGAGCAAACCTTCATCATAACAGATTAAATTGATCCCTATCTTCCAAGAATTTTAATTTATTTCTAGTGGAATGTATATGATCTTTATCCAAGATCGCATATAGAATTTCTTCTTTCTCTGAGTACGCTATTTGGTGTCCTAACACATCATAGGCCGCTGAATGCCCAGAATATTCATAACCTAGTCCGTCCAAACCAATTCTGTTTACCCCTATACAATAGGACATATTTTCTATGGCTCGTGCTTTTAACAAGGTATCCCAAGCGGCAATGCGTGGTTTGGGCCAGTTGGCAACATAAATAAGCACATCATAATCTTCCACATTTCTGGCCCATACAGGAAATCGAAGATCGTAGCAAACTAAAGGACAGATTTTATACCCTTTGTATTCAATAATTAATTTTTTATTTCCGGCCTTGTATACTTTATCCTCACCTGCTAAAGTAAACGTATGCTTTTTATCATAGCTTTTATATTCTCCATTGGGGTAGACAAAAAACAGTCTATTAAAGTTTTTGGCATTTTCTGCAAAAACCATACTTCCAACAATGGCTGTATTCTTCTTTTTTGCCTGTTGTTGCATCCATTCTAAAGTCTCCTCACTTTCCTTGGCTTCAATGTTTTCAGGACTCATGGTAAAGCCTGTAGAGAACATCTCTGGTAGAACAATTAAATCTATCTCTTCTGTAATGGAGTCGATTTTTTCAGAGAAAGCATCTCTATTTGCTTGAGGGTTTTCCCAAAGTAAGTGGGTTTGTACTAGTGCTATTTTAAGTTGTCCTGACATTTTTTTCAATCAAAATATACCTCAGATTCTGAAGCTTTGGTCAATTGGAACAAATGCTTCAATTGGCTTTCCAAGATTCTATCTTCTGAAAGCTCTGGAAGATTATCCAAAGGAAAAAAGTCAGCTCCAAGCATATCAAAACCTGCTTTTAGTCCTCCACCGGTTATTCTGCACAAGAAAATAAGTTTATAGATATAATACGGCTCTGGAGGATGCGGATGTACCTGCTTATCATAAACAGCCAAAAGCCTTACTACCTCCGTTTTTATTCCCGTTTCTTCTTCAATTTCCTTATTGGCGATTTCCGATGGTGTATTTCCTATATCTGCCCAACCTCCCGGAATGGTCCATTTGCAATCTATACTTTCCTTGGCCATTAAAATTTCATCCCTGTCGTTCAAAACAAAACCTCTTACATCTACTTTGGGAGTAGGATAGTCTTCTTCCGGCATAAAGAAATCTTGTAGAACTTCTATCGGCGAATCTGCCATGTAGGCCATTAACTTGAGACTGATCTGCTTTAGTTCCTCATATCGTTCCCTAGCGTATAGGTCAGTGGCATACACCAAACCTGTTTCGGAAATAGCCTTTATTCGTTTAACAAGGTTGAGCTGTTCTTTTGAATCCATTAAATATGTTTGTTAACCTTTGGTTTCAAGTAATTGTATTAATGGTTTTATGCCCTGCATTTTGGCATGATCCAAGGCTGTATTTCCCCTTGTATCTTTTGTTGAAGTATCTACGCCATTCTCCAATAGCAACTGGGCAATCTCAATTCGATTAAATGTGGCAGCATAAATAAGACAGGTGGCACCCATGGCATTGGTTTGGTTAACATTGGCCCCTGCTTCAATCAATAATTTTGCTATGCTGGTAAACCCTTTGAAACATACACCCATTAATGCCGTATTGCCTGATCCGTCTTTTGAATCAATTTTTGCTCCTTTTTTTAGTAATAGTTCTGCAATTTTTTCATGTTCATAATAAGTGGCAAGAATTAATGGGGTAGAACCTCTTTCGTCAATAGATTCCAATAATTCCATATTGGTTCCTAACAGTTCTTCAACCGCTGTAACGTTGCCATTTCTTATTTGATTGAAAAAGTCTTCTTTCTTGTTCATTTGCTATGGAAAGGTATAAAAAAACTGCCACAACCGTAAGTGGTTATGGCAGTCTTATGTATTAATTTTCTTTTTCTAATTTTCTTTCAATACTATTCTAATACTAAGCCAAATCAAAACGATCTAGGTTCATTACCTTGGTCCATGCCGCAACAAAATCCTTTAAGAATCGCTCTTTAGAATCTTCTGACGCATAAACCTCAGCTATAGCTCTTAGTTCTGTATTAGATCCAAAAATAAGGTCGGCACGGGTACCAGCCCATTTTACTTCTCCGGTAGCACGATCACGGCCAGCAAATACATTATCCGCTTCTGAGGTGGCTTCCCATTTAGTGCTCAAATCAAGTACGTTTACAAAAAAGTCATTGGTCAATGATCCAGCGCGTTTAGTAAAAACACCGTGTTGAGATTGATTGTGATTTACATCCATCACTCGCAATCCTCCAACAAGAACAGTCATTTCTGGTACTGTAAGCGTTAACAATTGCGCTCTATCTACCAACAATTCTTCTCCAGATGTGGCATGGTTAGGCGTAATATAGTTTCTAAATCCATCAGCCAAAGGTCTAAGGGCTTCAAACGATTCTACATCTGTTTGCTCTTGAGAAGAATCTCCTCTACCTGGAGTAAAAGGAACTGTTATATCCTTGCCAGCGTTTTTAGCCGCCTGTTCAATACCTGCAGATCCGCCTAGAACAATCAAGTCAGCAATAGAAACTTCTTTGTCAGAAGTACTATTGAATTCTTTTTGAATTCTTCCTAGTGTATCCAATACTTTGGCTAATTGCTCTGGGTTGTTGACTTCCCAATCTTTCTGCGGTGCAAGACGAATACGTCCGCCATTGGCTCCACCTCTTTTGTCTGATCCACGGAAAGTTGAAGCTGACGCCCAAGCTGTAGATACCAATTCAGATACTGAAAGTCCTGAAGCTAATATATTGGCTTTCAATGCTGCGATATCGGCATCATTAACCAATTCATGGGCAACCACAGGAACTGGATCTTGCCAAATCAATTCTTCTGAAGGTACTTCTGACCCTAAATAGCGTGCGATAGGCCCCATATCACGGTGCGTTAATTTAAACCACGCTCGTGCAAAGGCATCTTCAAACTCTTTTGGGTTTTTATGAAAACGTTTGGAGATAGCTAGATATGCAGGATCCATCTTCATCGCCATGTCTGCTGTTGTCATCATCAGGGGCTGTTCCTTAGAAGCATCACCTGCTCTGGGTGCCATTTTTGCCTTTGATGCTGCTGTTGGCGTCCATTGATGTGCTCCCGCAGGACTTTTTGTCAATTCCCAATCATAGTTCAACAACACTTCAAAATAATCATGATCCCATTTAATTGGGTTTGGTGTCCATGCACCTTCTATTCCACTGGTGATTGTATCATCCAAAACACCTGTGCCATAAGAGTTCTTCCAACCCATACTCATTTCTTCAATAGGAGCACCAGCAGGTTCTGCCCCTACATATTTATTTGGGTCTGCAGCACCGTGAGCTTTTCCAAAGGTATGACCCCCTGCAGTCAAGGCTACTGTTTCTTCATCATTCATCGCCATTCGGCCAAAGGTTTCTCTAATATCATACCCTGAACCAATCGGGTCAGGTTGTCCACCTGGACCTTCTGGATTCACATAGATAAGGCCCATATGAGAGGCTCCAAGAGGATTTTCTAGTTCTCTATCTCCAGAGTAACGTTTGTCATCTCCCATCCATTCTGTTTCCGAACCCCAATATATGTCTTGTTCTGGCTCCCAGATGTCTTCTCTACCGCCTCCAAAACCAAAGGTTTTAAAACCCATGGATTCTAATGCACAGTTACCCGCAAGAATCAATAAATCTGCCCAAGAAAGTTTCTTTCCGTACTTCTGTTTGATAGGCCATAATAATAAGCGTGCCTTGTCTAAGTTTCCATTGTCTGGCCAACTATTTAAAGGCGCAAAACGTTGAGAACCTGACCCCGCACCTCCACGACCATCTTGAATACGATATGTACCAGCACTATGCCAAGCCATACGTATAAAGAAAGGTCCGTAGTGACCATAATCTGCCGGCCACCAATCCTGTGATGCGGTCATTAAATCATATAAATCTTGTTTTACCGCTGGTAGGTCTAAAGTCTTAAACTCTTCAGCATAGTTGAAGTCCTCTTCCATTGGATTGGACAATGAAGAATTTTGACGAAGAATGTTTAACTTTAACTGGTTTGGCCACCAATCCCGGTTTGTTGTACCACCGCCAGCACTTTGGTTTAAAGCTCCACCCATAAATGGGCACCCACTTGCACCATTTGATGATTTTGTTTCATTTTTACTCATGATAGTATTGTTGTTTAAATATGATTTTTAAGCCTTTATAAAATTAAGAAAATGGTTGCTCCCATTATAGACAATTCATATTAAAATACTATTAAAACATAGGTATTCTTTATGTCTTGAGAATACCTGTATAAATAGTGTTTTTAGCATAAATTGCGCTTCCATTTGGCACATATGCCCCCTATGACGGCATAAATATGCCGTATATTTGATATTTGCACTTGTTTATCTTTTTGTAAAATAATTTTCAAACATGTCCAATTGCAATACCTTTAACCGTCTATACATTAGAACACTATAAACCCATAATTAATTTTAAATCCTATCACACATGAAAAAACTAATTTTACCAATGATTGCGCTATTGCTTTTTAGCTTTAGTACAGATACTTTTAAGCTTACTGATGATGAGCGTAAAATGGCCACTAAACACTTAATGGAAACACGTGACCACATGGCTAAAGTTCTTGAAGGACTTACTGAGGAACAATTGAATTTTAAACCAGAAGAAGAAGCTTGGTCCATTGCGGAATGCGCGGAGCACCTTGCTATTTCTGAAAATGCTTTTGGTGGATTAATCCAAAAAACCGTTGCTGCCGGTCCAAACCCTGCATTGAAAGATTCCCTAAAATTTAAAGATGATCAACTTATGGGAATAATTGTGGATCGAAGTAATAAAGTAAAAACGGGTGAACCTTTTGAGCCAAGTGGTAAGTTTGGTTCTCATGAGGCTACCGTTAAGGCTTTTATGGATAAAAGGGATGAGCACATTAAATACGTAAATACCACGCAGGATGACCTAAGAAATCGTTATTGTAGTGATCTACCTTTTGGAACTGTTGATGGATTACAAGTGGTAATCTTTATGGCTGGCCATACTGAGCGTCATGTTAAGCAAATGGAAGAGGTAATGGCGAATAAACTTTTCCCAAAAGGGAAATAGTATAGTTCTTAAGATATACCCAAAAATAGGCCCCTTCTAGATGAGAAGGGGCCTATTTTTTTACTTTTACATTCAATATACTTTAAACACATAAAATGAAAATATTCAAGTCTCTTGCAATAATTGGAATGCTATTAATGATGGTAGGTGTAAATGCCCAAACCAAGAAGGATAGAAAAATAATGACTGATGCGAAAAAAGCAAAAAAGACGCTTTTGAAAGCGGATGCAGGGCTTGAACGCTTTTTTGAGAACTCAGCAGGCTATGTGCTTTTCCCAAATGTTGGTAAAGGAGGCTTTATTATTGGAGGTGCTTCCGGCAATGGTGTAGTTTATGAAGCTGGTGAAAAGGTGGGTATGGCAGGTCTCAAAAAATTGAATGTTGGCTTGCAAGCTGGGGGACAGGCCATCATTGAGGTCATCTTTTTTGAAACTCCAATTGACTTGGAACGCTTTAAGGAAGGAAAATTTCAATTTGCTGCCGAGACTTCTGCCGTAGCATTAAAATCTGGTATTGCTTTTAATGCCAAATACAAAGAGGGAGTTGCTGTTTTTGCCTTGCCCAAGGCCGGTCTAATGGCCGATGCCTCTGTTGGGGGACAAAAGTTTAGCTATCGCCCTTTTTAAATTCTAAATAGATTAATCCCTTATCCCCGGAGTAAAATCCTCTGGGGCGTTTTGAGGCTGGTTCGTTGTTCCGGCATCACCTGTATCATTATGAATAATCCATTCGTCAAAGGTATAGTTAGGGTTTCCTTCTAAAATATTAGCATTACGGACAGCCCTACCATCTTCAAATTCGTGATTGGTGTTTGACCCATCTTCACCAATAATTCCAAATACATCGACCACAGTTGCAAATGGATCCACTAATTCCAGATTATCATCTCCGTTTGAATCTGCAGGACTGTTTGTTGACACACCTAAGTCAGGAGGAAAGCCATAGATTAGTTCAAACTCGTTTGCATTGGGAGATATTACCAACGTGCTTTCTGCATTAATTACAAATCCAGATAAATCAATAGTAGAGCTAATGTCTGTTTTATCATTGGTATAGCGACGTAATATCCATTTGTTTAAATCCAAAGGTTCTGATGCTGAATTGTACAGCTCCACAAAACGGGCGCTCGTGTTATTATCTGGGTCTGCCAATTCCGAAATAAAAATTGCTGTTGAAGTGAATTCCGTTATGATTTCTGGGCAACGGTCATTCGTAAAATTAATATCCTCTAAATCTCGAATAACGAGTTGCAACTTGTCTCCATCTTTTAATAAAACCCCCGTGATGGTTCCATTCCCTTCAGGTAAAACCTCAGCTTGAAAATCAGAAAAGCCACTATTCACCATAATTACCTTATTTTCAGTACAATTTTGAAGTACACGTTCTGTTTCTTCTGCTTCAATTGCAAAAGTATTTCCCAATTCTTCCTCAATCACCTCGATTTCTTCAAATCTTACCAATGTATTTGTTTTTAATTCTTCCAGATCTTTAAAATGTGCCAAAACCGGTTTCACTTCATCGTCAATATTACATAACAGGAAAATGTGTTCTGGGATTTTCAATACCGGCAGTCGTCCTACGGAGATATTTCCAAACGCTGTAAAGGTGCCGCCAAGTTTAAACGCTTCTCCACTTTTTCCCAAATACAATCCTTTTAATTTTATCAAAATCCTGCTTCCTGCTTCAAAGAACAAATGTGAATCTCTTAAATCAATTTCTATTTGAAAACCATGTGCCGGATTTGTAGGATGATCCTGAAAATGAAGCACACCAAAAAAATTTCCAGCTTTGTCCGAGGAAATAACATATCCTTCTATTATCCAATCTTCCTTAATTTGAACCGTCTCTTCTATATATAAAGCTTCCACTTCCTCAAAAGTGGCGTTGGCTTCCAAGTCATCAATACAACCATTTACTATGTCATTAAAATCACTATTCTTTACGCAAGAAAGAAATGTGAAACAGAGCACAATCACTATATAAATCGACTTTTTAACCATTGTTCTCAATTAAAAACTTATTGCCAAATTCAAAAAATAGGTTCTTCCGTAACCATACCAATATTTAGGCGCAAATGAGGGGGTTCCACTCAAATTATCCTGTTTTAACTGCCCATAGTTTCCGTTTCTGCTCTGCTCGTAGCCCCCTGATTTAAAAACTTGATCAAAGACATTGTTCACACTCACAAATGCACTAATGTATTTTTTATTGACTATCCATGATTTTCCTCCCACTACATTCAATAGATAAAAGCCATCTAGTTTTTGCTGCTTTAAAATACGAGTCACATTTTCATCAGTAGCGTCTGGAAAACGCTCTCCAGTATCAGGATCTAACAGAAAACTTTGCGTGCGGGTAATTGTGGAAATATTTATAAAGTTGTTCGCTAAATAATTAGTAGTTGCTCCAATCCACCAATATTTTGGACTCCTATATTCTACCCCTAAAGCAAAAGCAGTTTGTGGTCCCTGAGCGAGTTTTAAATCCTTTAACTTGGCAATACCCAAGTCTATATTTCCTTCTGGGTCAATTAAATCTTCTTCGGCACCTGCTGTATCAAAATTTATATGAACTGAAGGATCACTTGCATAAATATATTCTCCGACGTTTCCGGCCGCGGATAATTTTACATTGGCCGAAACCTGATATTCCAACCCTAGCTCTATTCCTTTATGCAGTTTATCCAAAGCTGTGATTACTTCCTGGACAAAATCCGACCCTACACCAGAATTAACAAAAAAGAAATTGATGTCCGTAGTGTTCTGAAATCGTGTATAGAATGCACTTACTCTTCCTGTTAAATCAGGTAACCGAATGAAATAACTTAAATCTATTGTTGTAGTTTTTTCGGTTTGAATTTCTGGAACTATGTCGTTATTTTCCCTTGGATTGATAAATATGTTTTGAAGTGTTGGAGGCTTATTTACGACAGCACCATTGACGGTCAGCCAATGCCTTCCAGAATAAAAATACGTTACTCCAGATTTAAGCGCGAAACTGGAAAATGAAACTTTCTCGCTATTGCCCAAGGAATTTTCAAAAAAACGTTCATTTTGAAATAATCCATTCCGTTGAGCACCAAAACTTGAAAAAGAGCCAGAAACAAAACTCTTCCAGCGTTTAAAGTTTAGTCCTATTTGGCCAAAACCAACTAAGTGAGTAGCATCTATACTATAATGGTAATTGAATTTTTCTCCGTCAGTTTTTGATGAACTTCCATGAACATCGTTCAATGTGTTAGAAAAAGAATCAATGTCTTCATGAAAACTTGCTCCCAACAAATCTTGAATCTCAGCAAAATTTTCAGAAGACAAGGTTTTAAAATTACCCCCAATGCCCAATTGAATATGCTCATTTAGGTTGTAATCCACAGTACTCGACAATGTAATTTCCCTATTCTCAATTACATCATCATATAGCAAGTAAGCTGCTTTCCCTTCGTTATACAAATTGGTGTTAGCAGTATATAATCCATTCCATTGAATTTGCGGGTTCTTCAAAAATCCTTCTTCCGCCAAAGAAGCATTGTTGAAATCTGCTCCTATAGGGCTATTAATATAAAAACTTGGCAAATATCTATAGTAGGTGGGGTCTGGGTTTGGAGCATTATAATAGCCTAATCTACTCCGGGCATTGGTTCCAAGCTGATATGCAATTCCCGAAGTCCAAGTCATTTTTTTAGACTGCAGAAAATGATTCAACATAAACAGGGGTTCAAAAATCTCGCGTTCCCTTGAATTTCTAATTTCTCCATCTTGATTTCCCCAATATGGATTGTATTGATTTCCCAATAAATCAAAAACCTCTTCAGTTATGGCCGCAGAGCGCCCCCTCCTATTTCTAGCCAAAAGTGAAGTTACGGCCAAAGTATTTTTATCATTTATTTTATACTCCAAAGAGCCAAAAAAAGAATAGGCATCATATAAAGTGCCATCAACATAACCAGTATTAGACCATCTTCTTGACGAAGAAAATGTGTAGGCCAATCCATTATTTTTTAATCCTGAATTATAGGTAGCCATTAAACGACTTCTGTATGTACGATTTGACATAGAGCCTGATAACCTTATTCCCGGTCTTAATCCAGAGGGTCTAGTATTAATGTTGGTATTACCTAGTATCCCTCCAAAAGTATATGTGTTAACAGACAATGCATTGGTGAATTCCTGATTTCGAATGACATCATTGAGTCCGCCCCAGTTATTCCATTGTGGTCTTCCATCATAAAACTTGTTCATGGGAATACCATTAAGTAAAACTTGACCATTGCTTGAATCGTAGCCTCTTACCTTAAAGAATGCTTGACCAAAATCAAATGCTGCCCTTTTAAGAAATATGTCTTTACTGGATTGTAAGATTCCCGACGAACCTGAAATAGTTTCTTCGTCATCAGCAAGTTCCCCATCCGACAAGACAATGAGGTTGTCCGTATTTTCTCGAACTATATCTTTTTCTAGGAAAACTTCTCCTAAATCTATGTTCTGTCCATCTAAAGAAATTGCAAAACTCTTGGAAATAAAATCTGGAACAGTGATTTTTAAAATGTGCTCCCCAACTAGCGAAGTCTCAAATGTAAAATGACCATTTACCCCGGTAAAAGATTCTTTGGAGAAGCCATCCATGGAAACAATGGCATTCTGAATAGGGCTTTTAGTTCCCTTTTCCTTTACACTTCCAGAAATAATAGTACTTTGACCGTACAGTTGAGCCGCACAGCAGAGTACTAGCAAGAACATAGTAGTTCTCATAAGCTAGCTATCGTAGGTTAATTAAATAAGGGTTGGGGTTATTGTCTTTCTTTTTTGTCCGAAAAACAAACAATCTTAACTATTTTCGATTTAAAATCAAAACCTACATGCAACTTTTATTTTCCCTAATCGTCCTAACCTGTATTTCATTTACCGCTCATTCCCAAAAAAACTATACGGTAAGAACCATCGCATTTTATAATGTTGAAAACCTTTTTGACACTACAAACGATTCTTTGACTTTTGATGACGACCGTACTCCAAATGGCAGTTATAACTGGACTCAAGACAAATACGAAAAGAAAATTGAAAACATCTCAAAGGTCCTTTCAAAAATAGGTGAGGGGACTTCGAAAACATCTCCCGATATTATTGGATTGTGCGAAATCGAGAAAAGAAGTGTTATTGAAGATTTAATTCACCATCCCAATTTATTGGATAAAGATTATGGGGTTGTCCATTTTGATTCTCCTGACAGACGTGGTATTGATGTAGCCTTACTCTTTAAAAAAACTGCCTATTTACCAACTTCTTTTAAAAGTCATAGACTGCTTTTATTTGATGATATGTCACAAAGAATTTATACTAGGGACCAACTTGTAGTTGGAGGGATACTGGATAATGAAGAATTTTATTTTATTGTAAACCATTGGCCCTCCAGAAGGGGTGGAGCTACCAAAAGCAAGCCCAATAGAATTAAAGCTGCCCTATTGAACAAACGTATTATTGATTCCATACAAGGATTAAATTGGAACGCTAAAATCATTAGTATGGGAGATTTTAATGATGACCCAAGGGATGATAGCTTAAAAAAAATACTGAGTACTACTGGTAAAGAAAATCAATTGGACAGTTTAGGTCTTTTTAATCCTATGGAAGAGCTCTTTAAAAAAGGTTATGGGTCATTGGCCTATAGAGATAAATGGAATCTTTTTGACCAATTTTTCATGACTTCAAATTTAATAAACGAAAGCAAGCAAGAACATTCCTTTTGGAAATCTGGAATCTATTCACCACCATATATGAAGACAATCAAAGGTAAATTTAAAGGGTATCCCCTTAGAACATATTCCGGCACTAATTATCTAGGAGGATATAGTGACCACTTTCCTGTCTACTTATTTTTACTGAAAGAAAGGGGCTTTTAATTAAACCACTGCCCCCAAGGAATACGGCTTAAAATAAATAATAGTCCCAAGCCGTAAAAGACGGCGATACTTTTAAACTTAGCAGCATCTTCTGTCTTTTTCTTATGCCTAGACCAGCCAATGGTAATCAGAACTATAGCGATTATATTCATTAAAGGATGTTCTAAAGCCAAAAGGCGTGCAGCAGCATTTAAACCGCCCATACCCAACGTCTGTATCGCTTTTAAACCATTGTCCGATATAAAATAAAGCAATAGCCCAATCAACAACTGAATATGGCTCAATATCAAGGCAAAAAGACTTACCCTTAGGTCTTTTTCCATGGTAAACTCTTTCTTACCCAACCATCCCTTTAAGGCATTAAAAACAGCAAGAATTAATATCGCCAATACCACATAGGCAAGATATGAGTGTACGTTTTGTAGAATTTCCATATGACTAGTTTGAAGTTTAAAAGTAAGGATTTTGGAACTAAAAAACCCTGCCAGATGGCAGGGTTTTCAATCTTATTATGTGTTGAGACCTAGAAATTGAATCTAACGCTGGCATTCCACGTTCTTCCAAAACCAAAGAATACCCTGTTACTAGTATTAATACCTTTGAAAGTGTCATCGCCGTCTTCAGCAAATCTATTGGTATCAGATTCAGCAATGTAAGTAGTATCCAAAACATTGTTAACATTCAATCTGAAACTCATTGTTTTACTCGCAAATGGCATGCTAAAGAAAAGTCCTGCGTCCAATAGACCAAAAGAAGGTAATTTCAAAGCTCCATTTTCATCAATATCTGTAGCATCAAATTCGGCATATAGGTTATCGGCAAAACGATATCCAGCATCCACGCTCAAATTATCCAATATTTTGAAATCCGCTCCCAGGAAAGCTGTAAACTGCGCAGCATCTCCTACTTTAACGCCATCTAATGGTAAAATAGCTTCTTGTGCTATTCCATCTATTACGATAGGTGTTTGGTCATTATCAAAAAAGGTTGCTCTTACATCTCCTTTATATTCCCAGTTTCCTACAGATACCATTCCTGTGAAGGCCAATTTATCGTTTGCTTGAAATCTTGCATCAACTTCTGCTCCTGTATGAACTTGTTTAATTCCTAAAAGATTTGCTGTTCCCCTTACCTCTTGGGGAGTGTCCTCTAGAAAAGTAACCGTTTCATTTTCAAATCTATCTGCCCAGCTGGTTCTGTATAAGTTGATATTGGCCCTAAAACTTGAACTTCTAAAACCATATCCTATTTCTGTTCCTATGATTTGTTCGTTAACAAGGTCTGGATTTATCGTATTGCTAAAATTTAAGAAAACAGCATCAAACAAAGGTTGTTTGGAGTAATACCCTGCATTCACAAAAATATTGTGCTTAGCGTCTATATTCCAGTTAACCCCGGTCTTTACATTCCCTCCAATAATATTCTGAGTATCTGTTTTCTCAGGTGGAACTTCACCAAACAACTCTTCTCTAGCAAAACCTTGATTAGACAAAGCCCCTTGAGCAAAAGCGGTAATGTTCTCATTAATTTTATACTCTACTTGACCAAAAGCTCCTAACCAGGTTACATAGCCAATATTGTAGTAATCAATTTTTTGTTCTTCATCTATGTTTCCAAACACCCACCAAGGTTGATTGGAGCCATATGTTTCAAAAAACAAATTGGATGCCCCTTCACCAAGAGGATTGTTTCTATCGTCTGTTTGCTGATATACATCACCACCCAATCTATTATCTACCCTTCTGTAATGAAAGCCTTTATAGCTTCTTATATCAACTCCAAAATCAATCGTAAGCTTTTCATCAATTTTATTGTTGAAATTTGCAAGTATTCCATACCAGTTATGGGAGTTTACAGATGCTCTCCTAGTAATACCATTTGTATTGTTCTCATTGTCATTTCTATCACTATTGTTCACAAAAAGACCATTGATTCGTTCTCTTGGTGTATCACTAAAGTCTGGAACCAATTGTCCACTGTTATAGGCAACAATATCTTCAACTCTTATTAGACCTTTGTCCGTGCGGGGTAATGCAAATTGCCTTCTACCGTTAATCTCACCTATTTCACCTGATCCACCACCACGACCGAAAGAGGCATAGGTAGACGTTTCCAAGGTTGTTTTACCACTAAGTTCCCAAGTCCAGTTTAAACTAATTACAGGTTTGTGATAGAAATTTCTTCTGAAACTGAATTCCTTTCCATCCAAAATACCCCAGTCCTCATTATACCTTCTATCCGGCTCACCATCTCCACTACCATATCTAATATGATTGGCAATGGAAGAAGCTCGACTTCTTTGGTGGTGCCATTGCGGAGCACCTGTCACCATAAATTCTAAACTATGTTTATCTGTAGTATATCCTAAACCTAAGTAGAAATTGGCTGCTTCGAAATTTGTCCCATCTGCATACATGTTTCCTGCTGTTCTACTCAATAGCAAAGAAGCCGAAAATCCATTATCCAACAGTCCAGAAGAATAAGAACCAATAGTTTTTAAATAGTCATCGTTACCAACGGTAGCTCCAAAAGAGCCTCCTTCTTTATTTTGAGATGTTTTGGTAATGACATTGATTGTACCACCAACAGAAGAAACTGCAAGTTTAGAGGAGCCTAAACCACGTTGAACCTGAATTGCCGAAGTCACATCTGAGAGACCCGCCCAGTTACTCCAGAAGACCCTTCCGTTTTCCATATCGTTAACCGGCACACCATTAATCATTATGGCAGAATTATTGGTATCAAATCCACGAATGTTTACCCTTGCATCTCCAAAACCACCACCTGATTTGGTGGCATAAATAGAAGGAGTAGTATTTAATATCTCAGGAAACTCTTGAGACCCCAATTTCATTTCTATTTCAGCAGCTTTAATGGTAGAGACTGCAACTGGGGTTTCACGGTCTTTTGCAATGTCCTGAACCCCGACAACAATTACTCCTTCTAATTCTTCGGCATCTGGTTCTAAAGATATTGTACCTATACTCCCAGTAGCGTTAAAGGATACATTTTTAGAAATAAATCCGATATAGGAAATAATCAACGTGCCAGAGTTTTCAGAAACTTCTAGGGAAAAATTTCCATTAAAATCAGTAGATGTTCCTAGTTCTGTGCCCTGAAGCATCACAGTAGCCCCTGGAAGGGGGCCGCCTAATTCGCCGTCAACCACCAAACCAGTAATTGTTCCTTGAGAAAACATAATTGTGGATGCGAAAAGGGCCACAATCAATAGATAGACTTTTTTCATTTTAACAGTGTTTATTATTTGAATAGCACTGCAAAAGTCTTTTTTTTTAACGTTTGTTATGTTAATTTAATGTTAAAAAAAATATGTCAAATCATTCTTAATCTAGCACAAACAATTGGTTAACAGTAAGTTGATGTTGAAAATAGTTTTATGAAAACTTAAATCATTTCTTAAAAAAATGCAAAAGACTCAAAGTTGAGCTATCATGTTTGCCAATTTCTGAACTTTCAATGTCCTTAAGTATATTTTTGGCAAGCTGCTTACCTAGTTCGACACCCCATTGATCATAGCTGAAAATGTTCCAAATAATACCTTGAACAAAGATTTTATGCTCGTATAATGCAACCAAAGCTCCAAGGCTTTTTGGATCTAGTTTTTGGATTAAAATCGTATTGGTGGGTTTATTCCCCTCAAATATTTTGAAAGGTAACAACGATTTTATTTCTTCTTCGGATAGATTTTGTACTTCTAGCTCGTGTTTTACTTCACTAGCAGTTTTTCCGTTCATTAAAGCTTCAGTCTGAGCAAAGAAATTGGCCATTAACTTATTATGATGATCGACCTCTCCATGTAGCGATTCTTTATATCCTATAAAATCTGTTGGGATAAGTTTAGTGCCCTGATGAATCAATTGAAAAAAGGCATGTTGTGAATTTGTTCCAGGCTCTCCCCAAATAATGGTTCCTGTTTCATAGTTGGTTCTATTCCCAGCCCTATCTATGCTTTTACCATTACTTTCCATAATTCCTTGCTGCAAATACGCAGAAAGACGATTTAGGTATTGAGTATAAGGAATTATAGCTTCGGTTTCCGCACCAAAAAAGTTATTGTACCAAACACTGAGTAGCGCCAAAACAACAGGAATGTTTTCTGAAAATGGAGTTTCCTTAAAATGAACATCCATTTCATTTGCTCCGGATAAAAGCTCATCAAAATTCTTATCCCCTACAGATAATGAAATTGAAAGTCCTACAGCGCTCCATAATGAAAAACGTCCTCCAACCCAATCCCACATAGGGAATACATTCTCATCTGCAATGCCAAACTCCTTAATTTTTTGGGTATTGGTAGAAACAGCCGCAAAATGTTTTGCTATATCCTTTTCTGAGCCATGGTTTAAAAACCACTTTTTAATGGTAAGGGCGTTGCTTAACGTTTCTTGCGTGGTAAAGGTTTTGGAAACAACAACAAATAAAGTTGTTTCTGGATTTAGTTCTTTTAGGATTTCATGTACATGGTCACCATCTACATTGCTTACAAAGTGCGTTTTTAAATGGTTCTTATAGAATTTTAGTGATTCTGTGATCATTGCTGGTCCTAAATCTGACCCTCCAATTCCAATGTTAACAACATCTGTAAAGGTCTTATTAGAATATCCTTTTCTATCTCCGGAAATTACAGAATCTGAAAAGGCCTTTATTTTTTCCTTTACTTCATAAATTTCTGTGACAATGTTCTTCCCATCGACATAAATCTCGTCTTCCTTTTTTGCTCTTAAAGCGGTATGCAGTACAGCCCTTCCTTCTGTTTGGTTAATCAATTCACCTCCAAAATACGCTGAGATAGCTTCTTTTAATCCTACTTCATCTGCTAACTCTAACAGCAGTGATACCGTTTCTTCAGTAATTCTATTTTTTGAATAATCAACTAGAAAATCATTCCAAAGCAATGTGAATTTTTTTCCACGTGCTGTATCCGAAGCAAACATTTCTCTTAAATGTTCACTCTTTATTTCATTGTAATGATCTGTAAGTTTTCTCCAAGCTTTTGTAGTAGTAGGGTTGATTTTGGGTAATGCCATTTTATGGGTTAAGTGTTACTAGCTTTTCTTCTGGTTCGGGAGTGGGCAAGACATACTCTATACAATCCAATTGCCATTTTTGGGGTGTTATGTAATCTATATAGGCTACCCTTAAAGAGTCTGCGATAGGCTCCGCTGCTGGTAATTTTTCACGTAATGGGTCAACCTGTCTTCCATTTTTCCAAAATCGATAGCAAACATGTGGCCCACCTGTATTTCCTGTCATTCCAACCCAGCCAATTACGTCTCCTTGTCTAACAAATTCGCCTCTTTTTACCTTTTGCTTTTTCATATGCAAATATTGAGTGCTATAGGTTCCGTTATGCCTGATCTTTACATATTTCCCGTTACCTCCCCTTCTCGTGGACTCTGTTACTGTTCCATCTGCTGTAGCAATAATTGGGGTTCCTACAGGCGAAGCATAATCTGTTCCCTTATGTGGCCTTACTCTATTGCCATAATATGCGATTCTACGTTTTAGATTGTATCTGGATGACAATCTATACCCAAATTTTATTGGAGCTCTTAAAAATGTACTTCTAAGGTTGTTGGCTTCATCATCAAAATAATCGGTGATTTGCTTTAGTGAATCTGCAACATAAGAAAAAGCATATATAGGTTTGCCTTTATGTTCAAAAAGTGCAGCTTCAATTGGCTCCGCACCAGCATAAATAGAATCATTAATATATCTTTCCTTATATATAACTTTAAACTTATCGCCTTTTTCTAATCTAAAGAAATCTATGGTCCACGCATAAATTTCGGAAAGGTTTAATGTAACATTGTAATCTATTCCTTGATCCAAAATTGCCTCGGATAGGGATGTTTCTATTATCCCAGAAGCTTCACGTTCAACATATTTTACTTCCTTCCTGCTTTTATAGGCCGATACACTATCCCGCAAATCAACTACGGTATAATTGATTCTATCGTTTTGATAAATAAACACTTCGGCTATTTCTGATGTGTCTCTGGATTTTAAGATTAGATACGGCTTGCCAACCATAATTTTTCTTACGTCAAACGTGTCTTTAAAATTTTGGGAAACTGTTGCAATTTTAGGGTAGTCCACCTTGTTTTTTAGCATGAGTTCTCCAAAACTATCCCCATATCTGATGGTATCTTGAACTACCTTAAACTCTTCAAAATTGAAACCAAATTGTTTTACTATTGGTTTCTCAATAGGATCTTCTTGTTCCAATTCCTGAACCAAGACTTTTTCTTCTTTACAAGACACTAGGATTAGCAGTGTCAATATTGCCCCAAAAAATTTCTGCATTACTAAACTTCGTTATTTGACGGATTAAATATATGGTCCACCCATTGTTTTCCCCATGTATCTTTCTCATCTTCTGAGTGCAAAGTTGGGAAAAATATTATTTTCTGAAAACTTGGAGGTAAATAGTTCTTCCAATTTGTGCCTCCAGTGGCATCAACTTCTTTGTTTTCTTTTGCTAAATACCTGTAGGCGGAACCCATGTGAACCAACGGCCAGTTTACATTAGCGTTTACATCCAAATCTTTTAATGAGTTGATCAGTTCTTCATTCTTTTTAGATTCTTCAGGAAGTTGGAGGTACTTATGATAGATACTACTAGTCTTAACTTCATTAGATATTCTTAGCAATCTTGGAGTATAGCGGAACTCAAATTGTTTAAGAGTAAGTGTTTTTTCCCCAGTAACTGCATCAGTCGCACCTTTTTTCCAATAAATATGATCAAAAAGTTCTTCTATACTGTCCTTTGCTGAAAAAGATTCACGCTCCGTATGATGAACCAAATTTTCTAGGGGCGTAGCATAAATCTCAAGCATACGATATTGAGCAGACTGAAATCCACTTGCAGGAAGAAGTGCCATGCGATAGCGTAAAAATTGCTCTCGTTCCATTCCTTTGATCATAATGCTAAAAGATGAAATAAGTGCTTTGAAGTAACTGTTTATCCTATTGACTTTTTCTATAAAAAACTTTAGATCCTGGGACTTATCTTCAACTATTTGCTTTTGCTCATGTAAAATCAGCTTGAAGTAGAGCTCCGTTATCTGGTGGTACATGATGAAGATTTCTTCATCCGGAAAATGCGTTCTTGGAACTTGAATACTAAGTAAAGTGTCTAAATGAATATAGTCCCAATACGTAAGGTAACGTTGGTAAAGGAGTCCGTCAAGGTAAGAACTTAAGTCTTGTCCAGAGTTTTTAAACTTTTCTTCAAGCTTATTGATTTGGGACTCAATTCGCTCATCATTCTTCATTCAATACTATCTCATTATTATTTTAAACTGGTTTCTAAGGCCATTATAGCCATCTAAATCTGCTTTTAACGATCCAACGGCAAGATCTGCTTTTATCCTTACAGGAATTTTGTTCAAATCATTGGAAACCCAAAGCGTAAGGCTTTCGTTTTCCTTGAAAACACGACCCGATTGAACCACGGGTCTAAATTTAAGACATTCTACTTTCCCAAACTTGGTCCGTATCACTTCTTTTCCTAAAAATTTTAGTTTAAACTTATAAACGCCATCATCATCAAACAACATATCCATATCTATGGATTGGCCAACTTCAAATTCTTCGAGTCCATAGCGATTTCTTAAATAATAAGAGGCTGACAATAAATCTTGGACTTTGTCATGTACTGGAATATCAAACTCCTTACCGTTCTTGTTATCCTTTAAAATTGCCCGATCCTCATTGTGGTAAAAATCAATTTCAATATCCTTGGTGTACCCCCCTTCATTTATTTTTCTGATAAACCTGTACGGTTTTCCATCGGTTCTGCCAAAATAACTCTCATAGGTATCATCCACTTTAAAAAATATACTGGCAAATCCCGTGGTCTTCCCTCTACCCACCACATGGTATACCGGAATATTATCAATGGTATCCGTGCTTAGGTTCAAGGTTGCATAACTGGCGTTAAGAAATCCATAGTGGATGCGAAATTTTAACCACTCCCCAGACTTAAACGCAGGAGGGTGTTTTTGCGCGGTTATGGGCATTATAAGCAAGAGGGAAAAAATGATAAAAACCTTTTTCATAGTCTTGTGTATTAGTATAAAATTACTAAAATCCCTTTTCAAGCAGATTAGTTTACAATTACATAAACAAAACTTGTTCCAAAATATTATATATAAAAAAAGCCCAGTCTTTAAACTGGGCTTTTCCTAAATAACCAACCAAACTTTAAATTATGAAAAACCAATACTTAAAGTTATAAGGGAACCACCCCTTATGTTGTGTAAAGATACATCAAGGTTTTGTAGGAAAATAAGTTTTTAACGGACTTTAACTATCCTTCTTTCAAATTTTTGAAACAGGGATGCATATTTAGCTTATTGTTAAGAAAAAATAAGGCTTATGAAGGATTTTCCAATTTGTTGCCAAATGAATGATTGACAAACTTATCTTACAAAAGAGATTTCTAAATGCATTTGTTTAGAACCAATACCCTACACTAAAAAAGAAGTTACTATTGCCTATCTCTGGCGTCCACGAATAATAAACCTGAATGGGACCTAAAAACGATTCATAGCCATACCCTATTCCATAACCAGAAAAAGTGGGTTCTGTAAACCACTCTCCTGTACGAAACAAATCATCGTCAACATTAGCAAAATTCGCTGAAAACAGTAAATGGTTCTTAGGGGCGAATTGATAATCCAACCTACTATATGCCTTTACAAAACTGTTTCCTGGCAGACTTAAAAAGTCATACCCAAAAAAAGGAACAAAATTATTTACAAAGTCGTTTCCAAAACCACCAAGAACAAAATCAAAAGAAGTGACCCCTGAGGTTCCCAATTTAAAACCTCCTTCTGTCTCCAAATTAAGGGTTAGGTTATGAAACAAAGGAAATGCGGTGCCAAGTCTTGCTTTTGCTATTGAAAATTCCTTGAAATTTTCATTAAAATCTGAAGAGAATAGATACAAATGAAAATCGCTATCAAAAAACACCCCTTTTGTAGGAAAATATTTGTCATCATAGGTGTCTAAAGTAATTTTACCATATGCGCTAAAATAATTTGAGTTTTCAAAATATGTTCTTTCATCCGATGTTGGCGCGAAAGCATCTTCATTTTCATCTACAAATTGATTAAGGGTTCGTGTACTGTAACGCAACAATTTGTGCTCAGCACCCAGTGTCACCGCAAATTCTTCCCTCAAAACTGTTTGTAGGTAGACTTGGTTTGTTAAATCTGTAATATCCAGATTTATTTGTCGAATATTTGGGTCATCGATCACGTCGAAATTTGAGCGAATCAACCCGAAGTCTATTTCATTGTCAAAATCCGTGAACTTAGAATTGACCCCAAAACTCCAATAAAACCCTTTATCCAGATAGTACTCCATATTA
Organism: uncultured Allomuricauda sp.; assembly: GCF_947499585.1. Taxonomy (GTDB): domain Bacteria; phylum Bacteroidota; class Bacteroidia; order Flavobacteriales; family Flavobacteriaceae; genus Flagellimonas. The sequence continues at coordinate 474,165 of NZ_CANMOO010000002.1, forward strand.
TACCTGATATGATCTCCAAGAATGAAATCAAAGGAGGCAACATCATCCTTAAGTAAAAAATTCTTTTTGGTAAGGTTGATCAATGCGGCACTTTTGTACAAATCATCATAATGGGCAGACATCTTAATGAACATCTTTGTGGGGTCCTCTTTTAATTTTAAAACTAAATCTGTACCCAAACCATTAGATATCAATTCATATCTGATCGTTTTAAAATTCCCAGAGGCAGATAAATTATTAATGCCCTGTTTAAGTTTCTCAAATGAAATTTTTTCTGCCAGGTTAAACCTAAGTTTACCTTTAATATATCCCCTAGTGTACCTATCATTCCCTTTAATAATCAACCTGTTTATGGTCAAACTATCCTCAACCTTTACTCTATTTTCTTCATTGAGAACAAAGTTTTGTTTTTGGGATACCTGTTTCAACTCTTCAAATTTTGTGTATGCTGCTTGTTCTCCAACCTCCACAATTTCCTCTGAACGATCAAAATCAATAACGGAAAAGTCATCTATATTTGGTTTTATATAGATTTCTGTTTTTTCAATTTTATCCTTCATATCATTAACCGTCCTGTAGTTATTGATTTGAAGAAGGATCTCTGTAGCTGACGACAAGGACTCTCTTGTGGCCAAACCATGTTGAACATCTACACCTATAATTAGATCGGCTCCCATTTCACGTACTTGGTCCAAAGGATAATTGTTCACAACTCCACCATCTATTAAAATCTCCCCTTCAATTTCTGATGGCTCAAATAAAGAGGGGAATGTTCCGCTGGCCATAATTGCTTCTGGAAGGTAACCATCATCCAACAATACCTCTTCTCCAGTTTCTACATTGGTAGCTATACACAAAAAAGGAATGGGCAATCTTTTAAAATCATGAATATCCTTTACATGAAAAAGAAGCCTTACCAACTCATTGTAGATGTTCTGCCCTCCTGAAATTGCTTCTGGAAAGGATACATTAAAATTTGTGAAAGGAAGACCCAAGGCATAGCGCTCAGAATCATCTTTTTCATAAAAAGTCTTTGCTCCCCTAGGGACATTATCTTGAATCAACTTAGAGAAATCTGTTACCTTAAAAATAGAATCCAATTCTTTGGCAGAATACCCAGAGGCATAAAGTGCCCCAACAATGGCGCCCATACTTGTGCCGCCAACATAATCTATTTTAATGCCAGCTTCTTCGATCACCTTTAACGCTCCAATATGTGCCAACCCTTTAGCTCCGCCACCACTAAGTACTAGACCGATCTTAGGTTGCTTCTCTGTGGACGTTGTTTGGGCTATCCCAAAAACTCCAAAAAATACAACCCCTATTGCAGCTATTATGTTTTTCATATACTTTTTGCTAATGGAAGGATTTATAGATTTTTTTTGCCTTTGCCATTCCAATGGTTTCTGCAAGACTCTCAATGGTTGCCTCTCTAATCCGTTTTACCGATTTGAAATTTTTCAATAGTTGTTCTGCAGTCTTTTCACCAATACCTTCAATATTTTCCAATTCTGAATTAATCGCTCCCTTACTTCTTTTATTTCTATGATGCGTAATGCCAAATCTATGGGCCTCGTTCCTAAGTTGCTGAATTATTTTCAAAGTCTCTGATTTTTTATCCAAATAAAGAGGAATGGGGTCTTCTGGAAAATAAATTTCTTCCAGTCTTTTGGCAATACCTATTATGGCAATTTTTCCGCGTAGCCCTAAAATATCCAGACTTTTAAGAGAGGATGAAAGCTGGCCTTTCCCGCCATCAATTACTATAAGTTGTGGTAAGGGTTCAGCTTCAGCAAGAAGTCTCTTATATCTTCTAAAAACGACCTCTTCCATACTTGCAAAATCATCGGGACCCTCAACAGTCTTAATATTGAAATGCCGATAGTCTTTTTTTGAAGGCTTTCCATTTTTAAAGACCACGCAAGCCGCCACAGGATTACTCCCTTGAATGTTAGAGTTATCAAAACACTCTATATGTGTAGGTTCTTCAGATAGCCTCAAATCTGCCTTCATCTGAGCCATGATTCTTTTGGTATGTCTATCTGGGTCTGTTATTTTAATTTGTTTGAACTTATCCTGTCTAAAAAAACGTGCATTACGTTCAGAGAGTTCAAGGATTCTTCGTTTATCTCCCAGTTTTGGCAAGGTAACTTTAAGGCTTTCTTCAACTAATACAGGGAATTGCAAATAAACCTCCTTCGATTGGGATTTAAACCGTTGCCTGATTTCAGTGATGGCCAATTGCAACAATTCCTCATCAGTCTCTTCCAACTTCTTTTTTATTTCTAAAGTATGTGATCTTATAATAGAACCATGAGACAGTTGTAAAAAATTGACATAAGCATGGGTTTCATCAGAAATGATAGTAAATACGTCTACATTATTAATTTTTGGATTGACCACCGTGGATTTGACCTGATAGTTTTCCAATATTTCTATCTTATCCTTTATTCTTTGAGCTTTTTCGAACTCCATATTATTTGCAAATTCTTTCATCTGTGATTTGAAGAATTGCAATGAACTTTTAAAATTGCCTTTTATAATCTCTCTAATGTCTTCTATCTGTCTACGATATTCTTCCTCTTCTTGTAGTCCTTCACATGGCCCCAAGCAATTGCCTAAATGATATTCCAGACATACCTTATACTTTCCAGATCGGATCTTTTCTTCAGAAAGGTCATAATTACACGTTCTTAAGGGATATAAACTCTTGACCAGGTCCAATAGTGTTCTCACCGTCTTCATACTGGTGTACGGTCCATAATACTCCGAACCATCCTTTATTAACTTACGCGTGGGAAAAACTCTTGGAAAACACTCATTTTTTATGCATATCCAAGGATAGGACTTATCATCCTTTAGCAAAACGTTATATCTGGGCAAGAGTTTTTTAATGAGATTGTTCTCCAAAAGGAGCGCATCAGATTCTGTGGCAACCACAATATGTTTAACAGAATGAATCTTTTTGACCAAAACTCGGGTCTTGCCGTATTCTTGTTTTTTATTGAAATATGAAGCTACTCGTTTCTTAAGGTTTTTAGCCTTTCCAACATAAAGAATCTTATCATCGGCATCATAAAACTGGTACACACCCGGGTCGCTTGGCAGAACGCTTATTTGAACACTTATAGATGATGGGTTGGGCATAAAATTTCCGAAAATTGACTCCTAAACAAAAGTAAGTTTTAATAATAGTGCTTTTTTGTTAAAATTCACCTATCCCTTATTTCACTTAACCTTTTTTTGAGAGACCGCTATCTATGTGTTAAAATTGATGATTTCAACCTTTACCTCTATAGCTTGTAAGAAAAACACCTCTTTCATTCAAAATTAACCCCCCAATTGTTACAAATCATCGCTGGTTAATTTTTTTTTTGATTTAATCTTCAATGATTTTTAAATAAAAAATATCTATTGTTCTTATTTTCAAATAGTTAAAGTCAAAATAGAATCTTAAAGAAAATCCACATATGTTAAAACGTTATTAAAAAAGATGCATTTCATCGGTAAAAGATGTATTTCATGGTGAATTTTCAATTCTTTTACTTACATTTAGCCATATATAAATACAATTCTATGGAGAACTATGTTATTGTTTTGGGAATGTATTTGATTTTGATGCTTTTTTTCAAAATCTTTTTTTCTGTTTCAACCAGAGAATAAAAAATAGGTTTCCCCAAAACTCCACCCCTAAATTTTCAACACTAGATGTTGAAACATGAACTGAGAATAAAATATAAAAATTTGAGAGAGGAAATGAACACCTCTGTCATCTCAGATTATAGTATCATCTTGGCAAATCATGTACTTCAAATCCCTATTTGGGATTTTTTTTGTTTCCATATTTTTCTAAGCATCGAGGAAAATAAAGAGATTGATACTCTTCCCTTGATTACACTTCTTCAAGGAAAAGATAAGAATATAACTATCCCGAAGGTTAGTGGAAAAAACTCAATGGAAAACTACTTGCTGACAGATAATACAGTTTTCAAGAAAAATAGATGGCATATTCCAGAGCCTGTAGATGGAATTAAAATTCCAGAAAACCAAATAGATGTAGTTTTTGTGCCACTGTTGGCTTTTGATGCAAAAGGAAACCGTGTTGGTTATGGCAAAGGTTATTATGACACCTTTTTGCTTAAGTGTAGGCCAGAAACCATAAAGATTGGATTATCATTTTTTGAAGCTGAGGATAGTATAAGTAATATCCATGAAAATGATGTTAAACTGGATTACTGTGTTACTCCAAAAAAGGTTTACAAATTTTAATCCTCTGCTTGTTTTTCCTGTTTCGGAAAAGCTTTTTTGTTGAATACAATCAATATCCCAACTCCAGTGCTTATAGCAGTATCCGCTATATTAAAAACAGGTTCAAAGAATCGAAAACTTTTACCTCCAACAGATGGAACCCATTCTGGCCAAGTTGTATCTATTAATGGAAAATATAGCATGTCCACAACCTTACCGTAAAAAAGTTTTCCATAAGGTTCACTAGAAAACAAAGTAGCCACCTGATTGCTACTGTTGTCAAAAATCATCCCATAAAAAACCGAATCTATAATATTACCCAAGGCCCCTGCAAAAATTAGGGAAACCGCCAAAATCAAGGTTTTCGGGGATTCCTTTTTTATTATATCCCGCAGCCAATAACCAATACCAAAAATGGCAAAAAGTCTAAAAATGGTCAAAACAAGTTTTCCTGCAGATTCTGATATAGGAAGAAGATCACTAAGCTTGGTACCCCAAGCTGCGCCCTCATTTTCTATAAAAAGTATTTTGAACCAGTCAAATACCGCAGAGGATTCTCCCAGGACAAAATTAGTCTTAACGTAGATTTTACTTATCTGGTCAACTACCAGTATTAATATGATGATTATGAGGGACTTCTTTAAATTCATGTCTTTAAAACAGGTTGCGCAAAAGTATGGATATTATTTCATTTTCCTTAGATTGATGTTCCCTTCAACGCTCTTCAAAATGTATTGGTTATAGCCTTTGGGAATAGGCTCTTTTTCAACTTTTCCATAAGCGCTTTCAGCAATTATATTTCCGCTGGCAGTTATAAGCAAAATATCCCCTTTTTGAGTGGTTACCTCTACCTTTTCAATCACATTGTCAAGAACACATCTTCCATCAGATAATTTCACTTGTAAATTTTCAAACTTGCCTTCTACAGATATATTGCTATTAGTGCCGTAAACGAAAACGTTTTTATTTTCTGGAAGGATTATATTGAGTTTAATGGAAATAACTTTGTGAGCGCTAAGTTTGTCGTTTGGATTGATAAAATTTGGCTGAAACCCGGCCCTTATCAAAACTGTTGTTCCTTTTTCTTCTATTGTAATCAATAAATCTTTGGAATATTCACCTTCAATATCAGCCTCAATACTAACTTCATCTGTCTTGGCCGTGCTAAGGTTAATTTGGTAACAGTATTGGGAATTTATTTGAATGGACTCTGTTCTGGAATTTACAAAGGCCTTTTTCACCAATTTTTGACCATGCAGGTTCAATAAGAAAAAAAAGCTGAAAACAAAGAACAAAGTTTTCATGAACAAAAAACGCCTTACGGCGTTTTTATTATTTCTGCATGTTTTTTGCCTCAATGCTCAGTGTAGCGTGCGGAACCAATTTTAGTCGTTCCTTATTAATAAGTTTTCCCGTTACACGGCAAATCCCATAGGTCTTGTTCTCTATTCTTAACAAAGCGTTCTTTAAATCTCTAATGAACTTTTCCTGGCGGATTGCCAATTGCGTATTGGCCTCTTTGCTCATGGTAGCGGAACCCTCCTCAAAAGCCTTGAACGTTGGTGAGGTATCGTCCGTACCGTTATTGCCATCGTTCATGTATGAGCTTTTAAGCAACTCCAAATGCTTATTGGCTTTATCTATTTTTTCTTCAATTAACGTTCTAAATTCTTTTAGATCTTTATCCGAGTATCTTACTTTTAAATCTTGTGCCATGTTCTAATGTTTTTGGATAAACAATTTTGTATTTACTTCATCAAAGGCAATAGCTATACCTTCATCTAATTTTTCTTCAAAATTCAGTTCTGCAGTCAAGGTTTCGGTTTTGATATAATCTTCATTACTGGAAACCGCATTTTCCACAAAGCCATCTTTCAATATTTTAATATCTATTCTATCGGTCACCTCAAATCCAGATTCTTTTCTAAGGTTTTGAATACGATTGACCAACTCCCGCGCAATGCCCTCTTTTCTTAGGTTCTCATCTATGGTCACATCCAGAGCAACCGTTAAAGAACCAGAGCTTGCCACCAACCAGCCCTCAATATCTTGTGAGCTGATGTCCACATCAGATAACTGTAAAATAATACTTTTATTTTCCAATGCAAGCATTAATTCGCCTTCTTGTTCAATTTTTTGGATATCCTCTTGTCCCAATAGATTAACAGCGGAGGCTATTGCCTTCATATCTCTCCCAAATCTTGGACCTAAAACCTTAAAATTAGGTTTGATTTGTTTCACTAAAATTCCAGAGGCATCATCAAGCAATTCAATTTCTTTTACGTTTACTTCAGATTTTATCAAATCTGAAACCGCTTCAATATCTTCTTTCTGTTGATCATCTAAAATAGGAATCATTATTTTTTGAAGTGGCTGACGTACTTTAATTTTTTCCTTTTGACGAATTGATAATACCAAGGATGAAACTTTTTGTGCCAATTGCATTTTACGCTCCAGTTTCTTGTTGATTATACTCTGATCAGAAACAGGAAACTCTGCCAAATGAACACTTTCAAAACCCTCTTTTTGGGTAGTGGCATTTAAATCTATATACAACCGATCCATAAAGAAGGGCGCTATAGGAGCAGATAGTTTAGCAACTGTGGACAGACATGTATACAGGGTTTGATAAGCTGAGATTTTATCTTGTTGATAATCTCCCTTCCAAAACCGCCTTCTGCTTAATCTTACGTACCAATTGCTCAAATTTTCCTGAACATAATCGGAAATCATTCGTGCTGCCTTGGTAGCCTCATAATCTCCATAAGCTTCATCCACTTTTTGAATAAGTGAATGCAGTTCAGATAAAATCCATTGGTCTATTTCTGGCCGCTCATTTAACGCAGTGTCTGCTTCTGAATAATCAAATTCATCAATATTGGCATATAATGCCATGAAAGAATAGGTATTATAAAGTGTGCCGAAAAATTTGCGTTTCACTTCAACAATACCATCCAAATCAAACTTTAAATTATCCCACGGGTTAGCGTTGGAAATCATATACCATCGTGTGGCATCTGCGCCATGTTCTGGCAGCACTTTAAATGGATCAACGGCATTCCCCAACCGTTTGGACATTTTCTTTCCTTCCTTGTCCAATACCAGACCGTTTGAAACCACATTTTTATAGGATACGGTATCAAAAACCATAGTGGCAATGGCATGCAGGGTATAAAACCAACCTCTTGTCTGATCAACACCTTCTGCAATGAAGTTTGCAGGAAAAGCCACACCATCATCAATTAAGTTCTTATTTTCAAAAGGGTAGTGCCATTGTGCATAAGGCATAGAACCACTATCAAACCAAACATCAATCAAATCAGACTCCCTTTTCATGGGTTTTCCTGATGGTGAAACCAAAGTAATTTGGTCTACAATATTTTTATGTAAATCTATTTTGTCATAGTTGGACTCACTCATATCGCCTACTACAAAATCTTCAAAAACATCTTTTTTGAGTACTCCTGCTTCAACAGCTTTTGTCATTTCGGCTTTTAGCTCTGCTACGGACCCAATCATTATTTGTTCCTTGCCATCTTCGGTACGCCAAATAGGTAAAGGTATCCCCCAATAACGGGAACGGGAAAGGTTCCAATCATTTGCATTTGCCAACCAGTTCCCAAAACGGCCCTCTCCTGTAGCTTTCGGTTTCCAGTTAATGGTCTGGTTAAGCTCAAACATACGGTCTTTAACATCCGTAACCTTAATGAACCACGAATCCAGTGGATAGTATAAAACAGGCTTGTCCGTACGCCAGCAGTTAGGGTAACTGTGCACGTACTTTTCTACCTTAAAGGCTTTGTTCTCTTCTTTTAGTTTGATGGCAATTTCAACATCCACAGATTTTTCTGGAACTTCATCATCTGCATAATATTCGTTCTTCACATACTTGCCAGCAAACTCCTTAAGTTCTGGTCTAAACCTTCCTTGTAAATCAACCAAGGGAACTGGATTGTTGTTTTCGTCCAGCACCAACATTGGTGGAACTTCCGGCTTTGCTTGTTTTGCCACCATAGCATCATCCGCACCAAAGGTGGGTGCTGTATGCACTATTCCTGTACCATCTTCTGTGGTGACAAAATCGCCGGCTATGACCCTATAGGCATTTTCTGGATTTTGATAGGGTTGAGCATAATCTATTAATTGCTCATATCTAATTCCGACTAAATCCTTCCCTGTAAAGCTTTGTCCTATTTGATAAGGAATTTTTTTATCGCCTTCTTTAAATGCGGTAAACTCCTCTTCATTTTCCGCTGCAAAAAACTTGCCCGAAAACTGTTTGCCCACTAATGCTTTTGCCAATATTACTTGAGTGGGTTCAAACGTGTATTGGTTATATGTTTTTACTAAAGCATATTCAATCTTTGCCCCTACGGTCAATGCTGTGTTGGACGGTAAGGTCCAAGGAGTCGTCGTCCACGCAAGAAAGTAAATGTCACCATCTATATTCTTTAAAGCGTCTGGAAGCGAATCCTTTTTAGCTTTAAACTGAGCTGTAACGGTTGTGTCCGTAACATCTTGATACGTACCCGGTTGATTCAGCTCATGAGAACTCAATCCCGTTCCTGCTTTTGGAGAATAAGGTTGAATAGTATATCCTTTGTATATGAGGCCCTTATCATAAATCTGTTTTAGCAACCACCAAACAGACTCCATATATTTTGATTTGTAAGTAATATATGGGTCATCCATATCTACCCAATAACCAATTTTTTCAGTCATTTCGTTCCAGACATCCGTATAACGCATGACCGCTTTTTTGCAGGCTGCATTATATTCTTCAACCGAAATCTTTTTGCCAATATCTTCTTTGGTAATTCCCAGTTCCTTCTCAACACCAATCTCAATGGGCAATCCGTGGGTATCCCATCCAGCTTTACGCTTTACCTGATATCCCTTCATCGTTTTATATCTAGGAAAGATATCTTTAATGGTGCGTGCCATCACGTGATGAATTCCAGGCATCCCGTTTGCAGAAGGTGGTCCCTCATAAAACACGTAGCTTTCTTTCCCCGCTCTCGTGGAAACACTTTTTTCAAAAATTTGGTTGTCTTTCCAAAAGTCCAAAACCTCTTCTGACACTTTAGGCAAATCCAATCCTTTATATTCCGCAAACTTCATATTTATCGCTCCTTCTTCTAGAATTCCAAGTTTGCAAAATTAAAAATTTAGATGGAATTATTGCCTTCCAAATGGGGTATTTAAATTTCCTTAATGTGCTTAACCTAAATATGATATCCCATAATACCCCATTCCCGTCAAAATCCATACCTTAACCGAATTAACACTAAACCATATTTATAATGAAAAAAGTATTGATTGCAATCGTTGCACTGTCTTTATCGATGTCAACAATGATATCATGTAAAGAGGCTGCAGACAAGGCCAAGGAGGCCACAGAAGAAGCTGCCGAGTCTCTTGAAGAGGCAGGTGATAACTTAAAAGATACGGCTAACGATGCTGTAGACGCTGTAAAAGAAGCGGGTGATGAAATGAAAGAGTCTGGCGAAAAAGCCTTGGACAGCATTAAAAAGGCAGGTGAAGAAACTATGGACAAAGCCAAGGAAATGGGAGAGGACGTAAAAGATGCCGCCAAAGAAACTGCAGATGATCTTAAAAAAGTAGCTGAGGACACAAAGGAAAAATTAGATCATTAATATCCTTTTAGCTTATCATAAAAGGGCTTGGACTATTCCAAGCCTTTTTTGTTTTAAAAAGTATAGCCCAATCCTAGAATAAGATTAGCGCCAGGAGCAACAATCCCTGAAGAATAGGTCCTATAGCGTTGGTTGGTTATATTTTCCAAGCTCACAGTTGTTTTCAAAGCGTTGGAAATTTGATATTGTGACCTAAAGTTCAATGTATACCAAGAAGGTGAAAAAGGGTTTCCGTTTTCATCAATAGCATATATAAATTCTTTGCTTCTTTCCGATAAAGCTAAATCATCATAGCTGATTTCGCCATTGTAATTTAGAAACACATCTGCCTTTAATTTTTGATTTTGCCAGACCAAGTGAAAATCACCAAAAGTCGGTGCAACATGTCTAGCGGGTGAGTCTGTTCCACTATCGTCCTCCTCTATTCCTTCGGTGAAGGTTAAATTTGAGGTGAGCGACCAGTTTTCATTTAAAAAGGCTTCAAGCCCAAATTCAAAACCATATACATAAGCTTTTGCTGCATTTTGAATAGCCTGCACATTACTTAATTCCCCGTTGTACAAAATTTCTGTTTCTCCATTAAACTCAAAATCCCTTCTTACCAGAGCATCCACCAAGTAGCTGTAAAATGCTGCTCCTTTTAAAACCAATTTATCTTTAAAGTTCTTTCTTACTCCCATTTCCGCGTTATAGGCGTATTCTGGTTCTAAATCTGGATTTGGCACAACTACGGAGCCAGGCTCGGAATCAAACACTTTTCCAATATCGTCAATATTGGGAGCTCTAAACCCTGTAGAGCCATTTAAAGTAATCTGTAAATCTGCTTTTGGGAACCAACTAAATCCAACACTCCCTGTAAAGGCACCAGTGATTAAGTCAGCCTCCTCAAAAGGGAAAGGAAAAAACGTTGTGTCAAATTGTGCATCTACCCAAACCTGACTATAACGTGCTCCGGACAGCAATGTGAAATTTGGCTTTAGTTTATACTCTCCATTAATATAACCCGCAAATGTTTGCCAAGTGGAACCGTCTGGATAGCGAGAAGCCGCTTCAGAAACCACATTGGTTTCAATGTTTTCCTGACTTCCTTCCGAATGGACTTTGTTAAAAATGTACTCTGCTCCATAGTACAATCGTAAATCCCCTATTTTTTTATTCTCAAAATCAAGGTTCATTGATAGTGCATCAACTTTTTCTTTTGTGGTAAAACGGTCAACTTCTTGGAAATCCCTGTCGTTTCTACTTTCTTCAAAATACTGATAGGCCGTGGTCAACTTAACCCCATCATAAAATTTGTTCTTTCCTTTTTTGGTCAATTGAAAGTTTCCCATGAACCATTTTTGTGGGCCATAAAACCATTCGGCAGAACGAAGCCCATCTCCAGCACTATTTGGGCGAATCAATCTATCATATCTTGAATAGTCCGAAGTTTCGGAATAGTATAGCCCTAAATCATAGTTCCAGGTATTGTTGGGTTTGTAGGTAAACTTCTGAAGAAAGTTGATTTGATCATATCCTGATGCAATCTGCTTTCTAGGATCGTCATTCTCCACTAAAACATCCGTTCCATTTTCTCTGACCACAAAATTGTTCCGCAAGTATTCATCTGGGCCATGCCCTCCCATAACCAAATCATCAAACTTATTATATGTAAAACTCGTATAAGATGCCCATTTTTGTTGCCCTAGGTTAAAATCTACATGAGCGGTGTTTTCATTATTTGCAGAAGCAAACCTATAATTTACATTCCCAGAAAAAGTAAGACTATCAGTGAAAGACAATCTAGGTTTCTTGGTAAAAAAATTCATTACACCTCCAATGGCATCGCTGCCATAAATAACAGAGCCCGGTCCAAAAATGACCTCTGTGTTCTTAATCGTGAAAGGGTCTACGGAAATTACATTTTGAACATTTCCTCCTCTAAAAATGGCATTGTTCATACGCACGCCATCTACAGACAACAATAGCCTATTGGTTGCAAAACCCCTGATCATAGGGCTGCCTCCCCCTAATTGACTCTTCTGCACAAACACCTTTCCACTATTCTGCAATACATCTGCAGAAGTTTGCGGGTTGGTAAATGAAATAGTTCGCGCATCAATGGATTCTATTTTTTGAGGAATATCTTTTTTTTGCTGCTCCCATTTAGAAACAGACATGACCACTTCTTGCAATTCCTCTAACTTTAAACTTAAGTAAACCCGATTTCCCTTTTTGTTTATCTGAGCTTTAGTTGTGTTGTATTCCTCGTAACTAATGTGCCTAAAAGTAATTCGTTCATTTCTTGAGAAAATGCTCAAATCACTTTTTCCATTAAAATCTGAGACCGCTGTTTTCGATTTATCTCTGTTATAAATCGCGATGTTGGCGACAGGATTTCCCGTATCCGCATCCAAAACCGTAATCTCTTGGCTGAAAACAGTAAAGGAAATAAATAGAAAAAGGAGGGCGAAACCTGTGCTACGCATATTACTCGAAAACTGCATTTAAAACCGCTAAGGACTTGGGCTTTCTGAATCCCTGCAAATGTAATTCAAAATACATAATAACCATTTTTAAAAGCTCTTGCCTTTGGGGTTTGTTCATTTGTATTGTCTGAAGTGCATCAAAATTTATGCCCAAGACACGTTTGAAGCTCGTTAAATTTTCACCTTGTATAATTGGGTTAAGACTAGGGGTTGCGCAAAAACTTCCTTCTACCAAATCGAAATAATTTCCATTATGAAATGAGGTATCTGGGTAAAACCCTAAATATTTTGTGAGATTGAGTAAAAACAAGAGGTGGAAATTGGAAATGGAACTATGTGTATCCAACCAATATAAAGCATATTCCAAATAGTTGAAGAGCCCTTTGTTCTGTTCTTGTTCCTGAATGCTATTGCTCAACATTTCAGCCAAAAAAAGTACCATACTATTTTTTATAATATCTGTATGCAAACTCTTGTAGGGAACACTCACCTTTACTTCTCTAATACTCTCTAGACTCCCCTTGTTTCTGTGAGTGGCCACAAGTTCTAATTGCATTAACGGAAGAAAATATGCTGCTTTTAATTTCCCTTTTTTGGAAGTCAAAACACCCTTTAACAAGTACGATTTTAACCCATCAGATTCTGTAAATGCTTTAACGATAAGGCTAGTATCTCCATATTTTAAGGAAGAAAGAATTATTGCCTTAGTGTTTACTTGCATTTTTTGTTGGTTACTAGTGGATTCTAAGTGAGCTTGATTGTTTGTTTTCGGTTGAAAATAAAAAAGTGGACGATTGTAATTCAACCGCCCACTTATATTCTAATTCTGAGTTAGTTACCTAAATAACTCCCTGAGCTAACATAGCGTCGGCTACTTTTACAAAACCAGCGATATTGGCTCCTTTTACGTAGTTGCAATATCCGTCAGCTTCTTTTCCGTATTCAATACAAGAATCATGAATATCTTCCATAATCCCTTTTAGTCTGTCATCTACTTCTTCACGTGTCCAACTAATACGGAGTGAGTTTTGCGACATTTCCAAACCAGAAGTGGCAACACCTCCAGCATTAGAGGCTTTACCTGGCGCAAATAATATTTTTGCCTCATGGAAAGCATGAATGGCTTCTGGCGTAGAAGGCATGTTAGCGCCTTCTGCAACTGCAATACAGCCATTTTTAATTAATGTTTCTGCATCATCTCCATTCAACTCATTCTGTGTTGCACAAGGTAGTGCCACATCACAAGAAACTTCCCAAGGTGTTTTTCCTTTATGGAATTCAGCAGATGAATATTTATCAGTATACTCTGAAATTCTTCCTCTTCGGTTGTTTTTCAAATCCATTATAAAAGTCAGTTTTTCAGCATCTATACCATCCTTGTCGTATATGTAGCCCCCCGAATCTGATAATGTCAATACCTTTCCACCTAGTTGCAGAACCTTTTCAGCAGCATATTGTGCCACGTTTCCAGAACCGGAAATCACAACCTTTTTACCTTTAAAGGATTCTCCCTTTATTTTTAACATGCTATCCGCAAAGTAAACGGTCCCGTATCCTGTAGCTTCCGGACGGATCAATGACCCTCCCCAAGAACGACCTTTACCCGTTAATACACCGGTAAACTCGTTTCGTATCCTTTTATACATTCCAAAAAGGAATCCGATCTCACGAGAACCAACACCTATATCCCCTGCTGGAACATCTGTGTTTGGACCAATATGTCTGTTCAGCTCTAACATAAAAGCATGGCAAAAACGCATTACTTCATCATCAGATTTTCCTTTAGGATCAAAATCTGAACCTCCTTTACCTCCGCCCATAGGCAAGGTTGTCAAGCTATTTTTAAAAACTTGTTCAAATGCCAAAAATTTTAGAACACTGGCATTTACTGTTCGGTGAAACCTAAGTCCCCCTTTGTAAGGTCCTATGGCAGAATTCATCTGAACCCGATATCCTCGGTTTACATGAATCTCCCCGTCATCATCTACCCAAGCCACACGAAAAGAAATCAATCGCTCTGGCTCTACCATTCTTAAAAGGATATTTTTTCCATGATAGATATCATGCTTTACAATATACGGGATAACAGTCTCTGCTACCTCCTGTACCGCTTGGATGAATTCTGGTTCGTGGCCATTTCTGGTCTTCACCTCATCCATAAATGCTTTAATTTTTGCTTCCATAAAACGGATTACTATGCGTTGTTTTTAATGAATTAGGAATTTGACGGCAAAATTATACTATTTACATAATTCAAATAGGCTTTTTTTAAAAATTTTGCAAAAATACTTATCCTATGGCTTGTTCCAAGTCAGCTATTAAATCATCTGCATCCTCGATTCCAACACTTAGCCTAATTAAGGAGTCTACAACACCGCTCTTTTCGCGTTCTTCCTTTGGAATACTTGCATGGGTCATGCTAGCAGGGTGTCCAGCCAAACTCTCTACACCACCCAGTGATTCAGCCAGTGTGAAAATTTCCAATTTTTCAACAATTTTAATAGCTTCCGCATAATTGCTGCCAACAGGAACAAAAGAAATCATTCCTCCAAAGTCATCCATCTGGCTTTTGGCAACATCATGATTGGGATGTGTTTCAAACCCTGGCCAGTATACTTTTTCAATTTTTGGGTGGTTTACTAAATATTCAGCAATTGCTTTTCCGTTTTCACAATGCCTTTGCATGCGAACATGAAGTGTCTTTATGCCTCTAAGTGTTAAAAAGCTATCCATTGGTCCACAAACTGCACCACTGGCATTTTGAATAAAATAAAGTTTGTCAGCCAGCTCCTTATCCTTTACAATCAAAGCTCCAACGACAACATCACTATGTCCTCCCAAATACTTGGTGGCGGAGTGCATTACAATATCTGCTCCTAAATCTATTGGGCGTTGCAGGTAGGGTGTCGCAAATGTATTATCCACTGCCAATAACAGATCATGCTTTTTTGCTAGACCGGATACCGCTTTAATATCAATCACATTCATCATTGGATTGGTCGGTGTTTCAATCCAAATCAATTTGGTGTTATCGTTTATATGTTCTTCAATGGTATCAATACTTTGCATTCCTATAAAATGGAATGTGATACCATATTTTTCAAAAATTTGTTTGAACAACCTATAGCTCCCTCCATACAAATCATTGGTAGAAACCACTTCATCGCCAGGATTCAATAACTTTATTACTGCATCAATAGCGGAAAGTCCACTTGCAAATGCAAGCCCATAAGTACCGTTCTCAATACTTGCCAAAGCATTTTCCAAAGCTGTCCTTGTAGGGTTTGCACTTCGTGAATATTCAAATCCTTGATGCCCTCCAGGTGTGGTCTGGGCATAAGTGGAAGTTTGATAAATTGGAGGCATTACCGCACCATACGCCTTGTCTGGTTGCTGACCACCATGAATGGTTTTGCTGTTGAATTTTAAGTCTTTTTTGCTCATTTTGTCTTAATCTGCATACAAATGTATCGTTATCTTTTGGAGTAATCAATGATGTGTTATTTTTGATGACCCTAAAACCTCACTTTATGAAAAATCCACTTTGCCTACTCCTTGTTTTACTGCTCACCATTGGTTGTGAAAATGAAGGTAACCTTACTTTTGAACCTCTTCAACTAACTGGTGATACTTGCAAAGAATGCCCAAAAATTGAAATCAACATACCAAGAGCATTGGATGAAACGGCTGTAGCCCGTGCTATAAACAGTGCTTTGGAAGAAGAACTTATTGCTTTGCTCTCTTTTGATGGAGAACTGGAAATTGATAACATGGATGATGCCATCACCTCTTTTACCAATAGTTTTAAAGAACTAAAAACCAAATTCCCTGATGAGACCGTAGGTTGGGAAGCCGAAGTAAATAGTGAAGTTGTTTATGAAGATGACAATATCCTTACATTAATCTTTAATGCATATACATTTACAGGTGGTGCACATGGGTATGGTTCCACAACTTTCTTGAATTTTGATAAAAGAAAAGGGGTGGAGCTTGAAAATTGGGAGCTTTTTGAAGATATGGAAGGTTTTCAAAAATTTGCGGAGACCAAATTTAGAATTCAGGAAGATATCCCACAAAATGAGAACATTAACATTACCGGATTTATGTTTGAACGTGATATCTTTCATTTGGCAGAAAACATTGGATATACCAAAGATGGTATTCAGTTGATCTATAACCAATATGAGGTTGCTTCTTATGCGGACGGGCCTAAAACCCTTGCTTTATCCTATCAAGAAGTAAACAAATACCTAAAACGTATTGTAAAACCTTAGTGCTCCGAAGCCAAAGCTCTTTTCAGCGCAAGAATTGACCCCAGATGCAGGCCCTCATGAAACACATTAAAAGAAAGGGCATCTTCTACATTGCATAAAGCAACTTTTGGGGTGGTCATGTACTCCTTATAGTTTTTAAACTTGCCTTCTTCATAGTCCTCTTTAATTTGTTCTAGGGTACTAAAAAGATATTCGGTGATTTTTTCTATTTCTTCAGCAGAAGGTTCTGCTTCAGGAAAAGTTCCTTTACGGTATTTATTGATCAGTTCTTCTTCAACCGTGAAGTCCAGCCCACTTAAATTATAAATCAGTAGTTGCGGAGTTACAACCACATGGGCAATATTCCACCAAATATTATTATTGAACCCTTTTGGAATTTTAAACAAGTCTTCTTTAGGTGCATTCTGTAGGTGATTTTGAAGAATTTTTCGGTTTTTCAGTGTGATATCCAGTAGTTTTTCCATTTCGTGTGCGAGAAGAAATCAAAGTTTTGTTAAAACATATCTATTTATTTAGATATGTAAATATTTATATTAAATTTGTTGTATGGATATTGTAGCGATAAGCAAAGTATTATCAAATAAAACTAGGGTTAATATTCTAAAGTGGCTAAAAAAACCTGAATTAAATTTCCCCCCACATCAAGACATTGACCATTTTGACGATGGGGTCTGTGTGGGATTTATACAAGATAAAACTGGCTTGTCACAATCCACAATTTCAACCTATTTGAACTCCATGCAAAATGCTGATTTGGTAATTCCAACAAGGCATGGAAAATGGACCTATTATAGAAGAAATGAGCAAATAATCAAAGCCTATATTGAAACCCTTAAAACTGATTTATAGTTTTTTTAATTAACAAATCGATAATTAGCGAAATCTAAATTTGAATAATATGGAAAATTATTTGGATTGTACCTGTTTAACCGAAGTAGCAGGTGCAAAAAAGTCTCATACCCCTTTTGCACAGAGAATAGTAAGTTTCCTAACTTCCTTTGTAATAGAAGGAGCGGAAGGCATGTCCAAAACAAAGTAAAATCATCAAAAAACAAAACAATGAAAACTATAGGTCTAATAGGAGGAATGAGTTGGGAGTCCTCTAAAATATATTACCAACATATAAATGAGATGGTCCGTGAAAAATTGGGTGGATCACACTCTGCTAAAAGCTTGCTCTCATCAGTGGACTTTGATGAAATTGAACGTTACTCTTTCTCTGGTAACTGGGACCAAATTGGAAATATTATGGCCTTACATTCAGAAACATTGGAGAAAGCTGGATCAGACTTGATAATACTTTGTACCAATACCATACATCTGGTAAGTGACGCCATTACCGGTGCTATAAGTGTGCCTTTTTTACATATTGCCAATGCAACAGGTGAAGCAATCGCGAAAACGGGGATAAAGAAAGTAGCTTTATTGGGGACCAAGTTCACTATGGAGAAAGATTTTTACACCAAAATACTTAGAGAGGAATATGACTTGGAAATTTTGGTTCCAAATAATGAAGACATGGACATTCTTCACTCCATCATTTATGATGAGCTCGTTAAAGGTGTTTTTAAGTCTGAATCCAAAGAAATTTGTTTGGACATAATCAAAAAACTGGAAGCTCAGGGTGCTGAAGGTATAATTTTGGGCTGTACGGAACTACCTATGCTGATTCCAGACAATGAGGTAGCCACTCCTACATTTGACACTACAAAAATACATGCTCAAAAAGCTGTTGATTTTGCACTTTCTTAAAGCGAAATAAACGAATTTTGAATTCTTTAAACCCTTAGACTTTTTAGTATGAAAAAAATATATCATTTGGGTAGTTGTTCTACCTGTCAACGTATTTTAAAAGAATTAGAACCTCTGGATGGTGTCTTATTGCAGGAAATAAAAACGGAACCCATGACTGCCGAACAACTTGAAGAAATGAAGAACATGTCTGGGAGTTATGAGTCTTTATTTAGTAAAAGAGCCATGTTGTATCGTCAAAAAGGATTGCATGAAAAGCAACTCAATGAAGATGATTATAAAAGCCTGATTCTAGAGCATTATACTTTCCTAAAAAGACCTGTGGTTATTGTTGACGGACAAATCTTTATTGGGAATTCAAAAAAAGTAGTACATGCTGCTAAAGAAGCATTACATTAATGAGTAAAAGAACGCTAGCTATTATAGCGGCCATAGGCGCTACAACAATTTATGGCATTAATCATACGATAGCCAAGGGGGTTATGCCTAATTATGTGGGGCCTTTTGGGTTCATAATGCTACGAGTTGTTGGTGCGGCCATCTTGTTCTGGTGCATCTCCTTTTTTGGGCCAAAAGAGAAAATTGAGAAAAAGGATTGGGGGCGAATTTTAGTCTGTGCTATTCTTGGAATGGTCATCAACATGTTGGCTTTTTTCAAAGGTCTACAACTTTCAACACCTATAAATAGTGCAGTTTTAGTAACCATTACTCCTATTATTGTCGTAATCTTATCCGCTTTTTTTCTGAGTGAAAAAATTACCTTGAACAAGGGTCTCGGTATACTTTTAGGTTTTATTGGAGCTATTGCTTTAATCCTTTTTGGGACAGAGATAAGACAAGATGCGCCTAATATTCCCCTTGGGAACTTTCTTTTTATTATAAATGCAACGTCCTATGGAGCCTACTTAATTGTTATTAAAAAATTAATTGAAAAATACCATCCATTTACTTTGATGAAGTGGTTATTCACTATCGCTGTAATCATTAATTTCCCAATAACTCTGCCAGAATTCTTGGAAATAGAATGGTCTACCATTCCCCTTTGGGCTTATGGTTCAATTGCCTTTGTGATTATTGGCACCACATTTATGACCTACCTTTTTAATGTATTTGCACTTACAGAATTAAAAGCTTCAACAGTAGGGGCTTTTGTCTATGTCCAGCCCTTATTTGGAATTTTATTTGCGCTGTTTTCGGGCAAGGACCAACTTACCCTGGTTAAAATAATGGCAACAGTTCTAGTTCTATTAGGCGTTTATCTAGCTAGTAAAAAACCTAAACCAAATCCTTAGGAACCTTGAAAAACTTGCGGGTATCTGCTTTGGTTAACGTCTTAAAATCATCCGCTTTATCCATTTTATTAAAAGCATCCAAAAAAACTTGAGGTAAAGCTGTCAAACTACGTTCTTTTAAATCCATCCATGCACCCATCATTTCGCAACGGGCAAAGTTTTTCCCATTGGCATCGTAAAAATCATGTTGAAATTCAAAGAACATTCCATCCTCACTCATCCCCTTAAAACCAAGTGAAACTTTTACCGGTTTTCCTGGAAAGACTTCCTTAAAGTAGTACATGTGTTCATAAAACACTACTGGACCAATACTATGTTGCGCCATGGATTTTTGATTAAATCCAAGTTGTCCAAGATATGCCATTCTAGTATGGCTCATAAAATTGATGTATGCCGAGTTGGCCAAGTGCCTATTCGCGTCTAGGTCGCTCCAGCGTATTTCAAATTCTTTAAAAAACATAGTCAGTTATTTTTGTTATGCATGCATAATAATTGTAAAATTACCATAGTTTTGAAAACTGATTCCAATCAGAGACTATAAATAATCTTATTTTTAAAGATACTTTAACACAAAACCCATGAGCCAAAAAGCTGAATTCATCAAAGACCTTTCGTTACCTGCCGTTGCGGCTCCAATGTTTCTTATTTCTGGCCCCAAGCTAGTTATAGAATGCTGTAAAAATGGAATTGTGGGTACTTTTCCCGCTCTTAATCAACGTACTAGTGAAGGTTTTGAAGAATGGCTCATCCAAATAAAATCTGAGTTACAACAGTTTGAGGAAGAAACTGGTAAAAAGCCAGCTCCATTTGGAGTCAATCTTATTGTGCATCCTACAAACCCCAGATTACAAGCTGATGTCATGCTTTGTGTAAAACATCAAGTTCCGTTGGTCATTACTTCATTGGGAGCTGTAAGCCAAGTTGTAGATGCGATTCATAGTTATGGTGGTTTGGTTTTTCATGATATCATTAAAAAAAGACATGCTGAAAAGGCTTCAGAAGCTGGCGTTGATGGACTTATCCTTGTTGCTGCGGGAGCAGGAGGACATGCTGGAAGCATCAATCCAATGAGTTTAATTGCCGAAGTAAAAAAAATCTTCAAGAAAACCATACTATTATCGGGTTGTATAAGCACTGGTAGGGATATAGCTTCCGCAATGCAAATGGGTGCTGATTTAGCTTATATGGGAACGCGTTTTATAAACTCGGAAGAAAGCAAAGCTCCAGATGATTACCGAAAAATGATTATTGATGCAGGAGCAAGCGATGTTGTTTATACTGCTGCTATTTCTGGGGTGCATGCCAACTTTTTAGCGCCAAGTCTTCAAGCCGCAGGAATTACCCAAGAGGATCTTAAAAAGGACCGTAAAATTGATTTTGGCAAAGAATTGGATACCGAAGCTAAAGCTTGGAAAACCATTTGGTCTGCCGGCCAAGGGGTAACCACCATTGAAAATGTAATGCCTGTTTCTGAACTTGTAGAAACTTTAAAATCAGAATTTAAAGAAGCTATTGAGGAGCAAGCAAAACTATTGGAAACGTATCCTAAGGAATAGTAAAAACTAAGCTTCTATAGCTGTTGTATTCTTTAAATCTGCCAAAAATTGATGAACTTGGCTCACGCACATTGACCCTTCGCCTACTGCGGATGCAACGCGTTTTACAGAACCTTTTCTTACATCGCCCACAGCGAAAAATCCAGGAATACTGGTTTCCAAAGATTGAGGTTCTCTGCCAGTATAAATAGAACACTTGTGTAATTCTTCCTGTTTTATTCCAGGACCCGTGCATATAAATCCTTTTTCATCAGTGGCAACCAATCCTTGTAACCATTCTGTACAAGGTCTGGCACCAATAAAAGTGAAAAGGTTAGTAATGTTCTTTGATGTTTTTTCACCTGCTTTATTTTCCAATACCAAAGACTCTAGATGATATTGACCTGTTAACTCGGTTACCTGGGTATCTAGATGTACAAATATATTTTCTGCAGCCTCGATTCGTTGCACCAAATAATCACTCATTTTTGCACCTAGATTATCCCCTCGTAATACTACATGTACTTCCCTGGCATGGTTTGCTAAAAACAGTGCGGCCTGACCAGCAGAATTTCCTCCTCCAACTACCCCAACCAATTCATTTTTACAGGCTGACGCGTTCATTCCAGTCGCAGAATAATATACGCCGCTGCCTTCATATTTTTCAATATTATCAATTGGCAAACTACGGTAATTTGCTCCCGTTGCCGCCATAATGGCTTTGGTCTTTATGGTTTTATCATTGGTTGCATGAAGAATAAAATGACTACCTGTATGCTCTATCTTTTCTGCTTTATGAGGAATGGAAATATTGCATCCAAATTTCTGAGCCTGTACATAGGCCCTATTGGCCAAATCATTCCCAGAAATCCCTGTAGGAAACCCCAAATAATTTTCAATTTTTGAGCTCTTACCTGCTTGCCCACCTGGCGCTTTACTATCAATTGTGACCACACTTAACCCTTCTGAAGCGGCATAAACACTTCCTGCCAACCCTGCCGGTCCAGCACCTATTACCAAAAGGTCAAAAACCTTATCCTCAAAATCCATCAAGACTCCCGAGTAACGCGCCAATTGTTCCAGTGAGGGATTTGGACACACCTTAGCCTCGCTATTAATCAGAAAAGGTAAATCTTCTTTAGAAAGATTAAAGTTCTCTAAAAGTTCAAGGGCAGATTCTGATACATCAACATCCAAAAAGTTATACCAGATATGATTTTTATCCATAAAATCTCTGATAGCATACGTTTCTTTTGAGTTTCCGGAACCTACAAGCTTTATTCCACCGGTAAACTCGGTAAGCACGGTTTCTTGGCGAAGCAAAAATGCATTTAACAATACATCGCTAATATCACTATGTCTTGCTATAGCTTCTTTCAGCTTTTTTGGAGCAATCCGAAGTACACTCGTGTCTTCTTTGGTAATAGCATGAAATTGTGCTCCACGGTTAGAAAGCATCCCACTATCCCCAGTAAATTCATTCTTTTGATGTGTTACGATAACCGCGTTATCATTATAAGGGTCTTCAATAGAAACCTGACCATCTAAAACCACAAAAAAATCATACTGTAAATCTCCAAGGGTGAATATCTTTGTCTCTGATGGGTGATTCTCGACTTCTCCATAGGCCTTTAGAATCGTTATTTGTCTTTGGGTAAGTTCTGGAAAACGGGGATCTTTCATTTTTTAATATTTAGCGATTGATTCATGAACGTAACACCACATCCAATTTTCGTTGGGTTCGGCAGAGCTGATTACAGGGTGGTTATGAGAACTGGCATGTTTGCTTGCATGTTTGTTTGGTGAGCTGTCACAACACAAAGTTGTTCCGCATTCTTGGCAGGTGCGCAAATGCACCCATGTATCACCTGTTTTTACACATTCTTCACATTTGTATTCAGTGGCTTTTTTTACTTTAGAAATAGCCAATAGATGTTCGCATTTTTTTACACGTAGCCCCATATCTTAAAAATACGACAAACTTTACTTTCAAATTTTAAGCTAAAGACAAATATGAAAGATTTAAGTATTTTTAGTACTTAATCAACTACCATGTACATTAAAAGAAATATTAGTTGGGGTATCATTTTAAGATATGCCTGGAAAAACCTCATCTTTTTCACCCTCTATGCCGGGATTATTTTTTTTCTATACCATTCCCTAGATTGGAAACATATAGATATTCCTTTTCAACCGCTGTCCGTTATCGGTATTGCAGTTGCTTTTTATATTGGTTTTAAAAACAGCCAAAGCTATGATCGTTTTTGGGAAGGACGAAAAATATGGGGAGGCATTGTTAATTATTCACGGACATGGGGCAATAATGTATTGAGTTTTGTTGAAGATGATAGAAATGCGCAAATCGCATTGATTTATAGACATATCGCATGGATTAATGCACTGCGAATTCAATTGAGGCAACCAACAAGTTTTTCTATTAAGGAAAACAGGGCGGTTGAACGCTTATTTGATAGGCATGGCGAGCGGAATCCTGTTTGCAATGGAATGGACATGTTTTTGTCACCCAAAGAGGTAGACAGTTTGGAAAACAGAAAGAATGTTGCAACCCATCTCATAAAAAAACAAGGTTTGCACTTGAAAAAATTATTGCAAGAAGGAAAAATAACAGAATTTGATAAGCAAGTCTTTCATAGTAATTTAGAGGAGATGTACAATCTTCAAGGAAAATGTGAACGTATAAAAAACACACCTTTCCCAAGACAGTATGCGCATTTCAGCACTTTATTCACTTGGATTTTTATCTTACTACTTCCTTTTGGACTTCTTAATGTTTTTGAAACCCAATTGTTAGAATTGCAAGTTGGCCATAACTGGTGGTATATCGTCTTAATGATTTTCTTTTCAGTTTTAATCTCATGGATGTTTATTACCATGGATAAGGTTGGAAGCAATAGTGAAGACCCATTTGAGGGTCGTATTAACGATGTCCCCATGACGGCTTTGTGCAGGACCATAGAAATTGATTTAAGAGATATGCTTGATGAGCAAAACCTACCAGAAAAGATAAAACCACAGCACAATATTTTGTATTAATGCCTCTAATTTCTTCCTCTTACAAACCTCCTTTCTTTTTTAGAAATGGACATTTTGCTACCATTTATGCTGGGTTAATTAGAAAAGTGTTTGGGGTTGTTCAAAAGAGAGAAAGAATCAAACTCTCAGATGGGGATTTTTTAGATCTGGACTGGAGTTTTTCACAGGTGCCTGCCCAAAAACTAGTTATTTTACTCCATGGACTTGAAGGCGATGCACAACGTCCTTATATTACCGGCAGCGCTAAACTCTTTAATAAAAATGGATTTGATGCTTGTGCAATCAACTATCGCGGGTGTAGTGGTGAGCCCAATATATTATACAAATCTTATCATTCTGGTGCGACCGAGGATCTTAATGAAGTTTTAAATCATATTATAAGAACCAGAAATTATTCAGAAATCTATCTAAAAGGTTTCAGTTTAGGCGGAAACTTACTGCTCAAATATTTAGGAGAAGGAAACCTTGTTCCGAAGGAAATTAAAGCGGCCGTTGCCGTTTCAGTACCGTGTAATTTGTATAAGTCCTGTGAACAATTGTTGACTCCGAAGAATATATTGTATGCCAGGCGGTTTAAAAAACATCTTTTAGCCAAACTTAAACAGAAGCAATATTTGTTCCCTGAACTTATTCCAGATTCTGATATAAAGGCCGTTAAGACACTTATGGATTTTGATGACATCTATACTAGCAGAGCTCATGGTTTTAAGAATGCCCTGGATTATTATAGAAAATGTAGTTCCCTGCAAGTTTTATCAAAAATTACGGTTCCAAGTTTAATTATCAATGCTGCGGACGATTCTTTTTTAGGTGTTGAATGCTATCCTTATTCAGAAGCAGAAAAAAATCCGAACCTCTCCCTAGAAGTTCCTAAATACGGTGGTCATGTTGGGTTTTGGGGTAAAAGCAATATCACCTATACTGAAAAAAGGGCTTTGGAGTTTTTTACACCAAACTAAAATTGGATCCATACTTAATCCAAGGCAGGGATTAACAAAAATGAGAAAAATGTTATACCCTAATTAACTATCTTAGTAGCTGCAAATACAACAAATTACAACTGAAATTAATAAGATGAAAAAAATACTCCTTTTATTGGCATTAGGTGCCTTTATAGCAAGCTGCGGCGGAAAAAAAGAAGAAAAAAAGGATGGTTTTGAAGTAAGCCGTACTAAATCTGAGGACAAAAAAGCACAAGCTAATGAAGGTGTGCCCGTAGATTTGGACAACAAAGGAGTGGGACCGATTAAAAATCTTGAGTTTCCAGATGATATAGATACAGAAATGGCTGCTCGTGGCGAGGCTAAATTCAACGCCATATGCGTGGCATGCCATATGGTAGACCAGCGTATGATAGGTCCGGCAATGGAGGGAGTTTATGAACGTAGAAGTCCAGAATGGGTCATGAATATGATATTGAATCCTGATGAGATGTTACGAGAAGACCCTATTGCAAAAGCACTGTTAAAGGAATACAACAATGCAATTATGCTCAATCAAAACCTTACCGAGGCTGAAGCAAGGGATCTTGCTGAGTATCTGCGCACACTTTAACTACAGAGATAACATAGAAAAGTGCTGTTATTCCTTTTAATTGGTAATGACAGGACTTTTTTATGCCTATAATTTTATCAAATCATGATTATTCAATTTAAAAAATATAGGGATAAGCAAAGCACACTTACTTGTATTAGGTCAGATGGAACGAGAACCTGGGACAAATTACAAGTGGATTTTGAGTTACATGACCTTGCACATTTTGCGATAGAAACTGAGTTGGGCTTTACCAATGCGTTTTACGGATTACTTGCAAAGGGATATAATATCCAAGATTTTTCACTACCCGTGGAACAACGCCCGCAGGCATTGATTTCCAAAAACCTGCCTGTGGAGTCATTGCAAACCGAGCATATTGCAAATTTATTGTTGATTGATCATTTTCAAAAAAACATAGGTTCTGATTTTATTGATCAATTAAAAGGGATGTTAAAGGAAGATGGTCTGGCGTTTCCCGAAATCCTAACCCAAGAGCGTTTGGAGAAAATCAATAACAGTTTTGAGGAACTGATATCAAAATGGAATGCCCTGGAGGAAGAAGGAATGTTAGAGCTTTCTTTTAATCCAATTTAATATATTACTATTCCTGTAACAGTCTTGCCATAAATCCCCAATTCATTGCTTGTTTTCGGCCCAAATATGGAGGGTTACCTACCTCATTTTGCCATTCGTCATCAGAGCGAATCCAAAAAACCAGTTTGTTTTCTCCTTTATTCAATGATAGCTCTATAGTTTGTTCTCTATCTGTTACCCTCATAAAATTATCCATATCTAACTCGCGACCGTAGAAAATAATCTTATTATTTAGGGAAATAAGCAATACCTGGGTATAATCATATGCAAGGGTCACTGTTTTGGGAACATCAGAATGAATGGTCGTTTTTGCAAAAGCTGATTCTTTTGGATGCTCATAGTATTGAGCCATGTTTATAATCCCAGTTTTATCAGCTTCAATACTTTGCCATTTATGGTTTTTTTCAGCATTTTCAATCCATTCAAAAAATTGTCTTTGAGAACGGATGTTGCCTTGAAGTTGTTCTGAAATTTCCCATTCAGTAATATATTTAAATTCAATTCTCGGCTGCTCGATTGTAAAAGGTTTTTCAAGCGGCTGTATTTTTGCATTGCTGAAATAAGCTTCCGCAAAACTGGTCTTCAAAAAAATATCGCCACTATCACACTCTTTCTGTAGTAGTTCAACTTGCATATTGGGGGTTTCTTTATCTCCAATAAATACCCGCATATTTTTATCAAACACTTCAACTTTAATATGGAACCACTCTTGTGATTTAAATTCTGCAGATGTTTCATAAGTAGGCTCATTGTACAATTGCCAAGGATGTGATCCATGAAAGACTGGGATATACTGAATCGCATCATCTTTACCTCCTGAAAAAACACGGAAGTACAAAAATTCGTAATCCCATAAATCTTTAGCTCTAAAACCAATACCTGGCATTGCTTTTCCGGCAATATCCATTTCAAGTACAAAGTTTTCATATGTATTGGTCTTTAGCTTCACAATTTCATGCCTTCCCAAATGAATTGCCGACTTGCCTTTGTATTCGCTTACTTGTAAATCTAATTCTTGGTTATTTTCATTATCCACAACTTGCCAATTTTGAGGAGTCAACGGAATACTTTGGGCAAACAGGAATTTACCAGAGATTAGTAAGGCTATAGTCAAGTAAATTTTAATTTGAATGGAATTCAGACATGTCATAGCTAAAAATTGAAAGGTTTATTTTTATACAATATTGAGCCTTCTTTACATTAGTTACGCAATCAAAAACCGTTTATTTATGGCTTATTTTTCGTCCATTTCAAAAACCTCTTTATGCAAGCTATAGAGAGAAATTCAATTTCAGATTGCATCAAAAAAATTGAGCAGCGGTTTTTTCCAGAGCAATTCTCCTCTGGAAAAAGACTCCGACAGCGGGATTTGGAATATTTAATGGAGTTGATGGAGGAACGTTCTGGCACAAGAATCAGCCTTTCTACAATGAAACGGCTATGGAAGAATGAGTTTAATCAAATGCCACACCCAAGTACCTTAAATGCATTGGCTTCGCTAATTGACTATGATGATTGGAACTCTTTTCTACAAGAACAAAACAAAGTTTTTGGACCAAGGAATAAAACCCCTAAAAAAACCTCATCCCTGGCTATAAAACTTTTGCTTTTTTTGGCTTTTGGGTTGGTTGTAACAATTATAGCGTTTCAAATTATTTCCATCGATAATAAGCCGATACAAATCCCAGATAGTGTAAAGTTTTCCGCCAATAAAACAGTGACCCATAATGTCCCAAATTCTGTCATTTTTTCCTACGACCTACAGGGAGTAGAAGCTGATAGTTTCTTCATCCAACGTTCTTGGAATCCAACCCATAAAAAAGCAATTGACCCTGCCAAAAAGAATTTTTCCGAGATCTATTATTATCCCGGTTTTCATTGGGCTCATCTTATTGCTAATGATACGATTATAAGAAAAATTCGGGTCAATATTCAAACAGATGGTTGGTTTGCCACTGCTAAATCCAATAGATTGGACAACATTCCCTTTTATCCCAATCAATCAAAATTAGTTGATGAAGGAAATATGAGGGTAAAAAACGAAGCCTTTAAGCAATCCCATATAGACCCCAATAAAAATCTCATTGTATCATATTTTAATATCAGAGAGTTCTCTGATTTAAGGTCAAATAGCTTTGTTTTAGAGACAAAAGTCAGGTTTGATGATATACAGGGGATTGTTTGCCCATATATGGAAGTGAAAATCATAGATGAAAAGGATGCTTCTTGGTTGGGCATAACGGATAAGGGTTGTGTTAGTAACTTAAATGTAAAGGTGGGTGATACAATATTATCAGGAATGGAAAACGATTTTTCTGCCTTAGGTACAAATATGTCCGAATGGCAAACTATACGGTTGGTCAGTTCTAACCAACGCCTCAAGTACTATTTAAATGATGAACTTGCTTTGGATACAGATTTTAAAGGAGAAAGAGGCAAAATTATGGGGTTGATATTTACATTTACAGGAAAAGGCGCTGTTGATTTTGTGCGCTTAAACAATTTGGAAGGAGAAAAAGTTTACTCAGAAGACTTCAATTAAAAACAAAACAGATGAAAAAGTATATTTTGACAATATTGACTTGTATTCTTTGTTTATCCGTAAAAGCACAAACCTTACTGGGTGCATGGGAAAATACAAAGTCTACCGCGGATGGCCAACAGCTTAAGAACGTAGTTATCTTTTCTGAAGGACACCAAGTATCCACATGGTTTAATATGGATTCCGGAGCTTTTATAAGTACCAACGGAGGTGCTTGGTCTATAAATGGCAATACCGTTACCGAAACTGTGGAATTCGATTCTGAAACTCCGAGCCGTGTTGGTTCCCAGGTCTCTTTTGAGATTGAACTTTCTGAACAGATATTGAAAATAAAAGGGATGGATACAGTTTGGACTCGAATTGATAACAATAGCACAGGTGCCTTGGCAGGAGCTTGGCTAATGTCAGGTCGCAAGCGTAATGGAGAATTTCAAACCCGTAATGTGGATCAACCACGAAAAACCATGAAAATCCTTTCGGGAACCAAATTTCAGTGGATAGCTTATAATACCGAAACCAAACAATTTATGGCAACAGGTGGTGGTACCTATACTACCATTGATGGCAAGTATACAGAGAACATTGAATTTTTCTCACGGGATAACGCCCGTGTTGGGGCAAGTCTTCAATTTGATTTTGAAGTGAAAGATGGGGATTGGCATCATTCGGGGTTTAGTAGTAAGGGTGACCCTCTGTACGAAATTTGGAGTCTACGAAATCAATAATAGTTATCTTTACTTTTCTTCTAAGACAATGATGAAAATGAAATCCTTATTGATATTCCTAATTGTTACATGCATTCCTTTTCTTATGTTTTCACAAGAAGACGAACATGCTGAGGCTCATTTTATTGCCCTTTATACTGTGGGTGAAAGTTGGGACACAGAGAAGCAACCAGGCGAACAAACTTATTTTAAAGAACATTCCGAGTTTTTATCAAAACTGAGAAAAGAAAAGAAAATCATATTAGGTTCCAGGTATAGCGATACTGGGATGCTAATTTTGAAAGCAGATAGTTTGGAGGCTGCTAAAAAAATATTGCATCAAGACATCGCTCTTCAAAAAAAACTTTTTAACGTAGTAGTTTACCCTTTTAATACTTTTTATAAGGGGTGCATTGAATAATTTTAGTTTATGAAAAAATATTTATTACTTCCTATTCTTATCTTGTCGTTACATATGCAAGCACAACAAAAAGAACTTCCTTATCACGAAATTCCTGAGTATCCTGAAGATTATGGCCCCGGAAATGTGGTCGCCAGAATGATTGATGGTCTTGGTTTTCGTTATTATTGGGCAACTGAGGGATTGGAGAAAAAAGACTTGGACTATAAAACTTCTGAGGAGGGCAGAACAATTTTTGAAACACTCCAGCATATTTATGGTATGTCTGAAATGATCATGAATGCCCCAGAGTCCAAACCCAATATTAGACCTATGGACCTTTCTGCACTTACTTATGAGGATTTACGTGGAGGAACTTTAAAAAACCTTCAGGCGGCGAGCCAAGCCATGGCTGGTAAAAACGCAGCTGATTTTGAAAGTTTTAAGGTTATTTTTCAGCGTGGAGAAAAACAGACTCCATTTCCGTATTGGAACATGATCAACGGGATGTTATCGGATTGTATCTACCATGCTGGTCAAATCACAATGATGCGAAGGGCTTCTGGCAATCCTATCAATCCCAAAGTAAGCGTTTTTAACGGTAAGCTTAGAGAGTAAACTTATACAATATACTCCGCCTTCTTTTAAGATTAAATTTTATCCGCGACAACTTTGTATGTTGGATCTTCAAGAACGTTAACTTCAATAATATCTTGAGCGTTTTTCAGTAGGAGGATACAGTCTTTGCTTAAATGCCTTAAATGCACTTTTTTACCCGCTTTAGCATATCGCTCGGTAATCTTGTTCAAGGCTTCAATACCAGACATATCGGCGACACGACTTTCTTTAAAATCAATAATGACCTCACTTGGATCATCTTGAATATCAAACTTTTCAGCAAACAAAGTAGTGGATCCAAAGAAAAGAGGGCCATAAATTTCATAGTGTTTTACGCCGTTTTCATCAATATGTTTTCTTGCGCGTATCCGTTTGGCATTTTCCCATGAATACGCAAGTGCAGAGATTATAACACCCAATAAAACAGCAACGGCTAGGTTATGGGTAATGGCGGTAATCAGGGTTACAAAAACCATTACAATCACATCAGAATTCGGCATTTTTCTAAACGTTTTAAAACTGGCCCATTCAAAAGTTCCTATTGCAACCATAAACATCAAGCCTACCAATGCAGCCATTGGTAATTGCTCAATTAAGCTACTGCCAAACATGATGAACACCAACAACATAACTGCTGCTGTAATGC
The DNA here is from genome assembly GCF_947499585.1 of uncultured Allomuricauda sp. Classification (GTDB taxonomy): domain Bacteria; phylum Bacteroidota; class Bacteroidia; order Flavobacteriales; family Flavobacteriaceae; genus Flagellimonas. The sequence goes on from NZ_CANMOO010000002.1 coordinate 505,485, forward strand.
CTGAGAGTCTTGCTCTTGCTCCTGATGATGTATTAATTAAACTCTGCCCAATCATTGCACAACCACCCATCCCTGATAAGAATCCTGATAAAATGTTTGCAGTCCCTTGGGCCACACATTCTTTATTTCCGCTACCACGTGTTTCGGTTATTTCATCAATGATGTTAAGTGTCAATAGACTTTCAATCAGCCCTACTCCAGCTACAATTCCTGCATAGGGAACAATAATTAAAAAGGTATCCAAAGTAAAAGGAATTTTAGGGATGGATATGGGAGGAAAGCCACCTTTAATACTTGTTCCTTCTTTCATGGTATCGGCAACAGTAAGGGTATCAATACCAAAACCAATAACTAGTGCTGAAACCACCACAATGGCCAAAAGAGATGAAGGAATAGCTTTTGTCAGTTTTGGAAAGCCCCAAATAATGAGCATGGTCAAAAGAGTTAATCCCAACATGGTGTACAAAGAAGCCCCAGACAACAGTTCTTCAGTTCCTTTTTGATAAAAATTGGGGAACTGTGCCATGAAAATGATGATTGCCAGTCCGTTTACAAATCCGAACATTACAGGATGTGGAACAAGACGGATAAACTTTCCTAGGCGAAGCACACCCGCTAAAATTTGAATTACTCCTGCAATGATGACCGTTGCAAAAACATAGTTTAATATCGTTGTGGGTTCAATACCCGGAAAAGTTCGTTTTAGTTCTAAAATCAATCCAACAAAAATAACGGCTACCGCACCTGTAGCGCCAGAAATCATTCCTGGACGACCTCCTAAAATTGAAGTAACCAATGCCAATACAAAGGCAGCATATAGTCCAGTTAATGGTGAGAACCCTGGAATCAACGCAAAAGCTATTGCCTCTGGAACCAATGCCAATGCTACGGTTAAACCCGATAAAATTTCAGTTCTATAATTTACTTTCTGGGAAAAATCGAAAAGGTTAAGATATTTTTTCATCTTATGATTTAAGCGGGCAAAAGTACCACTATTCCCCTAGTAGGCCATAAGCGAGCCTATTTTTAAGGATTTGATAATCTTACCAGTTCTTTAGTCCCAATAGTTTCTCTCCAAGGGAGCTTAATTTTGCAGTTTCGTATTTGTCTCTTTCCCAATTCCTTGGATCCCCTGGAAATGCATACCCTTCTGGGGCGATTTTGTGTTTCCATGAATTAATTCGCCATTGTCTTAGCTCCTCATTGTCTTCCTCAGCTGGCATCATCGATATATATTGCGCAATACGAACTTTGTTGCCAGATTTATTGGGTCTAATGCCATGAGGCTCGGTGCTGTTAAAAATCAGCAAATCCCCTGCTTCCATTTTAACCTTTACAATTTTATCTTCCAAACCATCCAAATTGGGTTGAAAACGATCTCTATCTTCGGGTTGGGTCAGCTTCCAAGTATCATAGTTGCGATAGAGCCATGGTATACATTGAAAACCTCCCATGTTTTCATCCGTTTGGTCTGCCAAAGCCAGTACCCCTTGAACGTTTTGAGGTTTGGTCTCCGGATCATAATCCCAATGAATAAATCCTTTTTTCTCCACACCTGGTTGCAATGGAAAATTCAAATTTGCCCTATCTATGGTTACCCATAATTTCTCTGTCCCCCAAACATCTACAAAAGCGTCATATACTTTTGGCATCTGTCTGTTGCTCCATAAATGTTGATGGTTGTAGACCTCTACCATTCCTGTTCCTGTAAGTTCCTTCATTTTCATTTCTGCTCTTGGCGGAACGTACCAAGTACCAGAGTCATTTGGGTCTTTTTCATCAAACTCCCATAAAAAGTCTGCAGTTGCTTTGGCCTGTTCTATTGGAACCGCATTTTTAATGACGATGTATCCGTTATGTCTCCAAAACTCCCAATCCTCTTCTGAAAGCACTCTGAGTTTCTTTCCATTGGATCTATCATTTAACTTTTGACTGCTACTGGTTGCTGTGGACGGATTGCCTGGAATCTCTTCATGTGCCTTATTGGCCATTTCCAATTTTTGCTCTTTGGTGTTCATAACCAGTAAATTACAAAATATCTATGAGATAAACCGCTCTGAAAAGACCTTATAAAGAGCTAAAAGTAGATGGAACTTGGTATTAACTCGATTAAGTGTTCTGTATACTATCCAACTAAAAAAAGAACCGCCCCAAGCTGGATGCTTGAGGCGATTCTTAACTAAATAACCAACCAAAAAACTTGTATACGTAGTCGAACACTACTATTGTTCCTTACATTTTTCTTTGTCGAGTAACGTTCATTATGGAATTTTTAACTTTTGAACGTTTTTTACCAGTGTTACTGCTCGACTTCAAATATTGTTTGTACCCTCTTCCCGTAAATTCGTATACTGTTCCACTGGATACATGATACAATTCAATAGTACTATCATCAATAACGTATAGCTCAAAATAATCATTGCCCAAGAAGTCATAATCCAGTGTTAAAGTTTTAAGTGTGGCATCATTGGCTACATCAAACACTTCATAATCCCCTTCATAATCCCACACCAAATTAACAATGGGTCTTCCTATACCATCTACGGAAGATCTAAAAAATGCTCCATTATTTCCTGATAAAAACTGAAGATAGTTTTCATCATCAAACTCATTTAAGGCCCCTATTTCACTGGTAAAAGTCTTTTCCCAAGCCTCGTACTCTTGTAAAAAATAATTGATATTGTCATAGAAGACCAAGTCATAATCAAAATTAGATCGTTGATATCCCTTTAAAATATAGGAGGTGTCAGAACGGGAATCATAAAGTTCCAATGTATTATTGTTCACCGCATAAACATCTAGCAACCAAAGACCATCTATATCATGATCTACTTCTACAACCCCATTTAATGTTCCATAAGATCCAGCATCAATACCTAATCCATTTCCTGTTTTACCTATTCCTACAATATTGTTGTTGGCATACAGAATTCCACGTTCAAAAGAAATGGTAAACGCACGCTGTAAAAAAGGCACCTCTCCGTTACCTCGGGTTGCATTAATATCTACATACCATAAATCGAACGATTCCAATACCAAAGTGGTGTTGAAAGGTGATTCTTCAATGAAGTCATCCTCAAATACAACTTCTGTGTAACAAGAGCTGGCTAAAAGTCCTATAAATAAAATTCCGAATAGTAGTTTTCCAATCTTCATAATTTTGGTTTTATGGTTCAATACTTATAAACCAAGCACCATGCCAAAAACCATATAGTGCTGATAATCAATGTTTAATGTTCTAAATGTTAGATTGTTTAGCTTTGCCTTCTAAATTTTATTAATGGGCAACAAACTTAGATTCGGTGTATTGGGTGGTGGCAGTTGGGGAACAGCAATTGTAAAGATGCTTTCTGAAAACTTGGACAACGTTGCTTGGTACATGCGCAGTGAATCTGCCATTGAGCACTTAAAAAACGAGGGCAACAATCCAAACTATCTCAGTTCTGTTCAGTTTGACGTTTCAAAACTTCAATTAAGCAATGCCATTAATACTATTGTTGAGTCTTCCGATGTTCTCATTTTTGCTATTCCTTCTGCATTTTTGGAAAGTGAGCTTAAAAAATTGACTATCCCGCTAACCAACAAAATAATTTTCTCTGCCATTAAGGGAATTGTTCCTGAGAGCGGATTGATTGTAGGCGAACATTTTCATGAGCAATATCAAATTCCATTTAAAAATATTGGAGTCATTACGGGACCTTGCCATGCCGAAGAAGTAGCTTTGGAACGCCTATCTTACCTTACCATTGCTTGTGCCGATGCGTCCAAGGCAGAATTGGTGGCCGAAGAATTGAAAAGTCACTATATAAGAACAAAAATTTCAGATGATATTATTGGCACCGAATACGCCGCCATGCTAAAAAACATCTATGCCATTGCCGCAGGTATTGCACATGGTTTGGGATATGGTGATAATTTTCAAAGTGTATTGATGAGCAATGCCATTCGCGAAATGAAAAGCTTTATAGATGGAGTGTATAAGATGAAGCGTAACATAAATAATTCAGCATATTTGGGAGATTTACTGGTAACGGGTTACTCCACTTTTAGCCGTAACCGCATGTTTGGGAATATGGTGGGCAAGGGCTATACCGTAAAAAGTGCCATGATGGAAATGAATATGGTTGCCGAAGGTTATTACGCGACCAAAAGTGCTTATTTATTGAATGAAAAGCGTGAAAAGAAGTCTAAAGCACCAATCATAAATGCGGTATATCAGATTCTATATCAAGAGAAAAATCCGAAAAAGGTTTTCAGGAAATTGACAGAAAAATTGGATTAGCTTCAATTTAACAGCACCTCATCTGAAATGCTTTTTCCCCTGGGAATAGAGTTGTCTTGAATATCAATGCTCATGGCGTCATAGGATTTTATATACTCCTTGTTCACTATATAGGATTTGTGCACACGTCTAAAGTTATCTGGTAACTGCTGGAGCGTACCTTTTATACTACCATAGCTTGTAATTTTTGATTTATCTTCCAGATGATAAGTAACATAGTTCCCTAAACCTTCTACAAAAAGAATGTTCTTTAAGGGAACTCGATGTGTTTTGCGGTTAGATCTTATTTCTAAGATTTCACTTTCTAGACCTCTGTTTTTATCATGCTCAATAGACCAAAGTTGAAACAACTTGATTCCAAGTACCAACAGGGCCGTTGTATTGATCAAAATGATTGCCCTTACCAACATCATAATATTAAACAGACCAGTACTTGAATCATTCAACAACAGTTCTTCGTAAAACAAGTGAATGAAAACCCGTTGCATTATTCCTCCCAGCAACATTGTCACTCCGTATCCAATCAAAAATTCTTTAAATTTTCTTTTGAGTAAAAAACGGGGCAGTAAAAAATAAATAGTGATGTAGACCGCTAGAATCCGAATTGGTAGCAAGACAAACTCTAAATAAAAGGAAGCCAGGTAACCTTTCTCCCCAACCCATATTAATCCAAATAAAAGATAATACAAAACCCAAAAAACAACATGAGTTGCTATTCTTGAATTAAAGAGGTAAAAGCTATTTGTGGATTGCATGAATATTAAATCATTGTATGGCCATTGTTGACATAAAAAACAGGTGCATATGTATAAATTGTCCCTAAGCTAAAAATAGGCAATCTAATTTTAAAGAAAACTTAAATCCAAGTTGATGAAATTTAAAAACAGATTATTGCTCTTTAGTCTTATTGTTCTTATTTCAATACCAAGTTTAAAATCCCAATCACTTAGTAGAAGAAGTTCTTGGGAAGCAAATATTAGTAGTCCAAAAGCCGGTCTTCCTGGTGCTAAGATTGTTGAAGTCAATAGTAACAGTCCTCTTGCAAAAGCAGGTTTTTTACCTAATGATATTATTATAGAAGTAGGGAATGTTTTAATAAAAGATGAGGAGGTGTGGAGTGATGTTTCTTATGGCCTTAGAGCTGATAAACCTACAAAGGTAAAGGCGATAAGAAATGCAGATACAGTAATAGCTATGGTTCGGTTTAATCCTGTTGAAAAAGAAAAACATGGTGGATTAGACACTTTTTATGAGGAGATAACAAGTACCTACGGAATTACGCAAAGAACAATTATTACAAAGCCTAGAAAGAATGGCAAACAGCCCGCAATAGTTTTAATTGGCGGATTAAGCTGTTCTAGTATTGAAACGTATCCCGGTAGAAAAGGAAATTGGGTGCAGACCATAAAAGATTTAGTAGAAAAATCTGGGATGGTGGTTATGCGGATAGAGAAGCCTGGTGTTGGAGATAGCGAAGGCGATTGTGGTCAGTCCGACTTTATTACCGATCTGGAAGGTTATAGAGCGGCCATTAGAAACTTGAAAGCCAAGCCTTATGTAGATGCATCAAAAATTGTTGTTTATGGTTCCAGTATGGGAAGTGCTTTGGCGCCATTGCTCGCCAATGAATTTGAATTGGCAGGAGTAATCTCAGATGGCACATTCTTTAAAACATGGTATGAGCATATGTTGGAAATTGAACGACGTATCCTTCAATTTAATGGCAATACAGAATCTCAAATCGTTGAAAAAATGAACAAATACTATATTCCTCTTTATTATGGAATGTTGATTCAAAAGAAAACATATCAAGAAGTGGTCAACGAATATCCGGCACTTGCAGAATATAACTACCACTCCGCCGCCCACATGTATGGGAGGCCTGTTCAATATTATCAACAGTTACAAGACATTGATTTAGCGGGACAATGGGAGAAGGTAAAAGTCCCCGTTAGGATTTTAAGGGGGACTCATGATTGGATCATGTCTTCTTTTGACAACAAAATGATTATTGAAGTCTTGGAAAGAAATGGACATCAAGATCATTTGTTACATGAGTATCCAGGTTTGGACCATTGGAATACCATACACGAAAACCCAAAAAACTCTTTTGAAGGTAAAGAAGGTAAATGGGATGAGGGCACCATCAACATAATCATTGGTTGGGCACAAGAAATGGTGGGGTTATAATATTAAACGCGCTCCAATGAAAAATTGGAGTGCGATTCCAGTTCTTCCTCCATTTTCTCTTTAAAAGATTGAAGTTGATCGGTGGTGTAACCAAATGCCTTTTTAAATTCTTCTTGGATGGGCTCCATATAGTTTCGGATACTGTCAATATCAAAATATAACCTCCCCGTTCTCCTAATGAAGAAGTCCAACGGGTTCAAAACCATTTCATGAGCTATTGCAAATTGCACTTCGGCACGAATCATTCTAACATAAACATCTTTGTTTCTAAGCGCTGCATAGTTATCTAAAATAGTATCCGTTTGCTTACCATAATTGGTAACCAAATACCACGCATCATACTCCGTAAAACCGTCTTCTTTAATACGGTCAAAAACTTCTTCAATATACTTTTTAACGTGCTTGTACTTTTTGAACTCGCTACCACAAAGTGGAATTTTATCAGTGGTACATTCCGGAATATTAGTTTCGTATTTTTCCTCCATTTCCTTGGCAATTCTGTTGACAACACGTTCCGCCATTTTACGATATCCTGTCAACTTGCCTCCAGCTATACTGAACAACCCTGTATCTGAAGTAAAGATTTCATCTTTTCTAGAAAGCTCTGATGCTGATTTTCCTTCTTCATGAATCAATGGTCGCAGCCCAGCCCATGAAGAAATGATATCATCCATTTCCAAATTAATATTCGGGAACATATTATTGACCGCTGAAATTAAATAAATCGCATCTGCCAAGTCGGTCTTAATATTATCCTTATCTAGATTGAAATTGGTGTCCGTAGTTCCAACATAGGTGATTTTTCCTCTTGGTATGGCAAACATCATTCGCCCATCAGGAACATCAAAATATACAGATTGTTTAACTGGAAGTTTTTCTCTTGGGAACACTAAATGCACTCCTTTGGTCAAGTGAAGGCGTTTTCCTTTTTTAGAATTGTTCATGCTGCGCAGTTCGTCAACCCAAGGGCCAGCAGCACTAATTACATATTTTGATTTTATGCTGAACTCATCCCCAGAAGCCTCGTCTTTTACTTTGACCCCAGCAACTTTTTCTTCTTCATAAATAAAATCTATGACCTTGGCATAGTTTAATGCCTCGGCTCCATATTGCAAACTGGTTTTTATATTTTCAATGGTTAATCTAGCATCATCAGTTCTGTATTCTGCATAATATCCAGCTCCATTCAATATTTTTTTAGGCAAAAGAGGTTCAAGCTTCAAAGCCTCCTTCTTCTCCAACATCTGCCTTTTATCGTCTCCTGTAACTTGGGCAAGAATATCATATACTTTTAACCCAATGGAAGTCAACCATTTACCATAAGAACCGCCTTCAATTAACGGTAACAACATTTTTTCTGGAAGTACTAGATGCGGTGCTAACTTATGCACTATAGCTCTTTCTGAACCTACTTCTTTAACTAACCAAAAATCAAACTGTTTTAGATATCTAAGACCTCCATGAATTAATTTGGTTGATTTGCTACTTGTGCCTGAAGCAAAATCTCCCTTTTCTAACAATACGACCTTCATTCCCCTAGAGGCTGCATCCAAAGCAATTCCTCCTCCGGTGATTCCACCCCCAATAACAACCAAATCAAACGTTTCTTCTGAAACTTTTTGAATAGTGTCTTTCCTGTCTAAGTTTGAAAATTGAATATTCTCTTTCATATGTTTAGCAATTAATTAAGGGCAAACATCAAAATTACATAAAAATGTAAACGTTTACATCAATGACATAATTAAGTTTACATTAAATCTGCTTGGCATACTCATTTTCCTGTTCTAAAAAATCAAGCTTGAGCCTGTACCAAAAACCTTAGTAACATGTTGTTTTTAATGTTGTACAAAGATGCAAAAATGTATGCTACACTGTGCTACTTTTTGTTTTTACGATCAAAATCATACTCGCGTTCTACCAAACAAATTCTAACCTTGTACCAGGAGTACCACTCCTTAATTCCTTTTCTCTGCGCAACACTATGGTCCATATTTGCTTTCCAATTGGCAATGGCTTCCAAGCTTTCCCAGTAACTAACCGTAATTCCAAGCCCGTCCCTTGCGCTTTCAACATCCAAAAAACCAGGTTGCTGCCTTGCCAGCTTTTCCATTTCAACCGCCATCTGTCCATATCCATTATCACCCTCTGTTCTAGTACTAGTAAAAATTACTGCGTAATATGGTTTTTGAAGTTCCATTTTAATTTATGTATTGTTTTTCAATAAAGTAATTTACCAAAGCTTCTTTCATTAAAACCGATTGTTCTCCAGCCTTTAATGGTGGCAACTCTTCCTTAATCTTATAATGTGGCCAACCATCATCGTCAAAAAAATCAAAATCATAGTAACCATAAGGTTCTAATAACCTACAAATAGCAATATGCATTAAATTGACTTTTTCATCTTTTTTAAAGCTTCTGTGAAAATTTCCCAGTTCCTGGACCCCTACCAAATAAATCATACCATCAATTTCCAAAGGGTCTCCATCCGCAAATTGATTGGACAATTTTTCCACCAGCAACTCCCATCTTTCTTTAAGTTTTTCGTCTCTTGACATCTGCTTTTTTAGGAACTTCAAAGGTACAAATCAATATCCTATATTTGTTAAAAACCATTTATGAGCTTTTTGGATATTGTTATAGGGATACTTTTGGTTTGGGGTCTTTACAAAGGCCTTAAAAATGGACTTTTTGTTGAAATAGCATCTCTAGTAGCTTTAATCGCTGGCATTTATGGAGCCATACATTTTTCTTACATCGCTGGGGACTACCTTGCGGAAAACATGAATTGGAATGAACGATACTTAAAAATTACGGCATTTCTAATTACCTTTTTTGCAATTGTCCTACTGGTTCATTTTGCAGGGAAATTCTTGACCAAGATAGCTGACTTTGCCATGCTTGGTCTTTTGAACAAAATTGCTGGAGGTGTTTTTGGAGCCTTAAAAGTTGCCATAATCATTGGTGCACTGCTGGTCTTCTTTGAACGACTTACTTCTTCTTTAAACTTTGTAAATGAAGACACAAAAAAGGAATCTATCTTTTACGAACCTGTAAAAGAAATTGGTGCTTTTGTTTTCTCTTTTGTATTACAGGATAAAGAAATGGAATCAAATGAAACTGAAAATTGATTCTTACACTCTTTTTACGATAACAATGTTTACTTCCTAATATAGCTTCATCATATAAAAGGTATCTTTTTTCCGATAAATGGGAATCTTGAATATGCCTAAAACCCTCATATTCTGGTAAATTCTACAAGTCATCGGATTAATTAGCAATCACATGGAGATTTTATGGCTCCAGAGCTCCTCCCTTCTAGTTTAGCCCTAAGAACACATGAGATGCATAGAACACATCTCAGCAATTGCCCCCGGAAATGAAAAAATTATATTACACTTTGTTGGTTGTAGTATCCGTAGTGATACTTAGTATGTGCAGCAAAACATCTTCTGCTGAGGAAGAAAAGTTTGAAGAAGCTTTTCTTGAAAACGAAAAAATCTCCATCAATCCATCGGAAATGGAAACAGAGGTTCTTGACCTGATTAACGATTACAGAGCATCAATAGGGGCAAGTAAATTACAAACCAGCAGTGCATCTTATGCGCATGCGGAAGACCATAATAATTACATGATAACTCAAAACAAACTGAGTCATGACAATTTTCAATCTAGAGCTTCAAAGATTGCACTGGAAATAGGAGCTGTAGATGTAGGGGAAAATGTTGCAAGATACTATACAACGGCCCAATTGGTTTTTAATGGTTGGCTAGAAAGTTCCTCTCATAAAGAAGCTATTGAGGGAGAATATACCCATACTACATTGAGCGTTACATTGGATAAAGATGGTAGACCTTATTTTACCCAGATATTCATGAAAGTGGATTGAAAATGTATTTTATTAAGTTTTAGATATTGTATTTGGTAAAGACCCGAGCTATGCTCAGGTCTTTTTTGTTAAACCCTATGTTCCAATAAAGGTTTTTTATACCTTTCGTAAAATCTTTGGCAATGGCTATTCAGGCACCTTTTAATCTGAACAAGTGGATAGAAGAAAATCGGGACTCTCTAAAACCCCCGGTGGGGAACAGAAATTTATATAAAGATGCAGGCGATTATATTGTAATGATTGTTGCTGGACCCAATGCTCGTAAAGATTATCACTATAACGAGACCGAAGAGCTTTTTTATCAACTGGAAGGAAATATAGAAGTTCATATTCAAGAAGAAGGACAAAAAAAAACCTTGACACTGGGTCCTGGTGACATGTATTTGCACCCTGCTAAAGTACCTCACTCCCCTGTTCGACATGAAGGCTCTATTGGTTTAGTTGTAGAGCGGAAAAGAGCGGACATGAATGTGGATGATGGCTTACTCTGGTTTTGTGATAACTGCAACAACAAGTTGTACGAAGCTTATTTTACATTACATGATATTGAAAAAGATTTTTTAAGTCATTTTAAGCATTTTTATAGTTCCGAAGACTTGCGTACCTGCAATAATTGTGGAACCATTATGCCTGTTGACGAACGATTTATAGCAAAAGACTGATTATGCTCCTGACCGCAAAATTTATTATCTCAATTGTAGCCGTTTTACATTTTTACTTTTTATGGTTAGAAATGTTCGCATGGACTACCAAAGCAAGAAAAGTATTTCGCAATTTTCCTCAAGATTTGTTTGAGCCCACCAAATCAATGGCTGCAAATCAAGGGCTCTATAATGGTTTTTTAGCAGCAGGGCTTGTGTGGTCTCTTCTCATACAGGATTCATTATGGCAAGTTTATGTTGCTTTGTTTTTTCTTGGTTGTGTCGCAGTTGCTGGAATCTACGGAGCCTATTCGGTTTCTAAGAAAATTTTTACGATACAAGCGCTTCCTGCACTATTGGGAATTGTACTGTTATTACTTCATCATTTCCTTTAAAAAATCTTCGCTTGACCACATCAGGATTATTCGTAGTTTTGAAAAATATAACAATACATGCTTAAAAAGTTATAAATGTCAAAAATTGCAACTGCTTTTGGAATAAATGAGGCCCTAAAACAACTTGGGTTAACTGAAATAAATGAAGGTACATCTACTGGGTCAAAAAACTTTGGCTCGGGCGATATTATCTCTTCCTATTCTCCTGTGGATGGAGCGCTTATCGGGAAGGTAAAAACTACATCCCCATCAGATTATGAAAAAGTGATGGAAACTGCCACTTCCTCCTTTAAAGAATGGCGATTGATGCCTGCTCCTCAAAGAGGAGAAATTGTAAGACAGTTTGGTGATAAATTACGCGAACTTAAAGAACCATTGGGGAAACTGGTTTCCTATGAAATGGGGAAGTCTTACCAAGAAGGATTAGGCGAGGTCCAAGAAATGATAGATATCTGTGATTTTGCGGTCGGTCTTTCAAGACAATTGCACGGATTGACCATGCATTCAGAACGTCCTGGACACAGAATGTACGAACAGTATCATTCTTTAGGAGTAGTAGGTATTATTTCCGCTTTTAATTTCCCAGTTGCTGTATGGGCTTGGAACACTGCCCTGGCTTGGATTTGTGGTGATGTATGTGTTTGGAAGCCATCTGAAAAAACCCCTATGTGTGGTATTGCCTGTCAAAATATAGCTGCTGAAGTATTTAAGGCAAATGGTTTGCCAGAAGGTATTTCCTGTCTAATAAACGGGGATTATAAGGTAGGTGAAATGATGACCCAAGACAATAGAATTCCTTTGGTTTCTGCCACTGGTTCTATTCGTATGGGAAAAATTGTTGCCCAAGCAGTGGCGGCACGGTTAGGAAAATCTTTGTTGGAACTGGGTGGTAACAATGCCATTATTGTAACTCCAGATGCAGATATCAAAATGACCGTCATTGGTGCCGTTTTTGGTGCGGTAGGCACAGCAGGACAACGTTGCACTTCAACAAGAAGGCTAATTATTCATGATTCCATCTATGATAAAGTTAAAGATGCCGTAGTAGCTGCTTACAAACAGTTGCGAATTGGAAACCCTTTAGATGAAAACAATCATGTTGGTCCCTTAATTGATACAGATGCTGTCTCCATGTATAAAAAAGCATTGGAAAAGGTAGTTGCCGAAGGAGGGAAAATCATTGTAGAAGGAGGTGTTCTAGCTGGTGAAGGTTATGAAAGTGGTTGCTATGTTAAACCCGCCATCGCTGAAGCCCAGAACGATTTCGAAATTGTACAACATGAGACTTTTGCCCCTGTACTGTACTTGTTAAAATATTCAGGAGACGTAGAAAATGCCATTGCCATTCAAAATGGTGTGGTCCAAGGGCTGTCCTCAGCAATTATGACCAACAACCTCCGTGAGGCTGAGCGTTTTCTATCTGCTTGGGGTAGTGACTGCGGCATTGCCAATGTAAATATTGGAACATCAGGTGCTGAAATTGGAGGTGCTTTTGGAGGAGAAAAAGAAACAGGCGGTGGTCGCGAAAGTGGTTCAGACGCTTGGAAAGTTTATATGCGTAGACAAACCAATACCATCAACTACACTACTGAATTGCCTTTAGCCCAAGGTATAAAATTTGACTTGTAAAAAAGAAAAGGCCGCCATTCCCGATGAACTTAGAATTGGCGGTCTTTAAAACCAACTTAACTAACTCAAACTTAAATTAAACCCCATTTCAGTGCCGGAACTTTGTCGGGAGAAATAGGGTTTCTTACCTAATATTTATCTAAGTTCAGAATATTTCTATTACGTTTTAACTGCTATATTATCACTGGTCTTAAAAAGTGTATGATTGGTATTTTTTTGTACATCTTCTGTTTTCTAAAATTTGATGATCTCACCCTTTTTCAGAGCCTAATCCTCTCAGATTCTTTTAGTTAAATCATTTTTTTTAGCATTTTTTTAATACTTTGCTGTACTAATCACTAAAAATCATTTACCAATGACAAAAAAGACCACCTATTTATTGGGGATACTTACTGTCGTCATTATTGGAACATTTCTCTACATGAATCTTTGTAGTGAATGCAGGGTTGCAGGTAATCAAGAAGAAGCTATCTCCCTAAAATCGAAAACAACATCCCCAACTTATCCTTATTTAGTGAGCGATGGCGATTATTCTTATGAAGCAAAAGAAAACTTCAACTTCAATATTTCCAATCCGTCCTTCTTAATGCCAATTTCAGGTGAACTAAAAGATGGTATTGCCAGTCTTAAAGATTATCTAAATTCCAACGAGCAGAAAACAGTCAACCTTACAGGCTTTTATTCAAGCAATGAAGAAAACCACACTTCATTTTCAAATCTGGGACTGGCAAGGGCCAATTCAGTTAAAAATCACTTGATGCTAAACGGTATTCCATCATCACAAATCAATACTTTGGGAGAGCTAAAAGAAGATATGATTTTTCATGAAGGTATTCTTTTAGGGCCTATCACATATCACGTTTCCAAACAAGAAGAGGAGCCCTCAACTATAAACTAAGTACTCAACTATAAAACCATAGAAAATGAATTTTGAAAATCTAAATATCTGGTGCTGGATCATTCCTGCATTGGTGGGAATAATCTCTGGAGTTCTAGGATATCTCATTGGAAAAAGCAAAGATGTCTCCGTTATTGATACTTCTGCAGATACCAAAACACTGGAAGCAGAAAACACAAAACTAAAGGCTGATTTGGCTGTCTGTAACAAAAAGCTTGCCGCTACAGATGCCCCAGAAAAACCTGCGTCCCCTGCTGCTGCTTTGACTGCAAGTGCACCCTCAACTGCAACATTTGATACTGCTGCGGCAAAAGCGGCCATGGGAAAAAGAATAAAACAGGATGATCTAAAAATAGTTGAAGGTATCGGTCCTAAAATTGAAGGGCTATTTCATAACTTCGGAATTAAAACATGGAAAGCACTTTCTGAAGCTTCTACCATCAAATGCCAAGAAGTACTTGACTCTGGAGGGAGTAGATATAGAATCCATGATCCTGCATCATGGCCTATGCAAGCAAAAATGGCTTATGAAGGGCAATGGAAAGATTTATCCAAATGGCAAATCAAACATAAAGCCGGCAAGTTCTGATTTCAGTTTTGAGCATAAAAAACCGGCCAATTGGCCGGTTTTTGTTTTATAACATCCCATTTGCTTCGACCCATTTAAACTTATACTGCTCCTGTCCAAATTGCATTCGTTCAGAGATGCGTTGAAGTCTTTCTGGAAGTTTCATCAAATAATCACGAGCTTTTTCCGCTTGTTCGGAAAGCCCTCTTAAATTTCCTACCTCCCAGTAATCATTTAATTTCCTTAAAATTTCAATATAATCTTGTGCCGTATATACCCCAAGTCGCTGAGCACAATCTGAGAATTGTTCAAATGCCGTACCAATGCTATCCCCAGATTCCCTTAAAAAATGTGCGGGCATTACAATCTTTTTTTTCATCATATCTGCAAAAGCTTCAATCATTCCATTGGGATCCTCTCCTAAAATAGTTTTCACAAATTCCCTATAGGCCAAATGGTGCCTCATTTCATCACCAGCAATTATGGAACACATTTTACCTAACAATACGTTTCCTTTTTGACGTGCCATTTTGCCCACCCGCTTGTGGGATATATTTGTGGCCAATTCCTGAAAGGAAGTATAAATGAAGTTCTTGTATGGGTCACGATCTGTACCTATATCAAAGCCATCTGATATTAAATGTTGCGTCGTAATTTCAACTTCTCTCATGTTTACGCGCCCAGATAAATATAGATACTTGTTTAGCACATCCCCATGTCTGTTCTCTTCAGCAGTCCAAGCTCTAACCCATTTGCTCCAACCATTTTCTTTTCCACTATGTTGATCTATACCTTCAACATCCATCAACCAAGATTCGTAGGTAGGCAGTGCTTCTTCAGTAATGGTATCAGCGACTAAAGTAACCCAAAAGTCATACCCCAACTCCTTTGCCTCTTCTCGTATTTGTTCCGTCTCTGCAAAGAAGTTATCGTTCTGGGAATCTGGTAAAAAATCACTCGGCTGCCATATTTCATCAATTGGTATAAGAAACGAATCCATAAAACCCTGTACTTTGGGCTCTATAGCTTGCATGACCTCTAACCGAATATTTTTTAATGACATATTATTGTTTTTGGTAAAGTTCCTTATTAAAATCCAATAAACTGTGTTATCGTGTTAGTTTCTTCCCCTTTCTTCAGGATAAAAAGTATGTACGGGATTACTTTGCCAAAACTCTTTTGTATCCACGTCCATCATTGTCAAAGCTCCCATAAAAGCAGCACCAGTGTCTACATTCCATACATTGGCTCCATTTTGAGGAGAAACAACATCTTTTTTAGAAAGTGGTGTATGGCCAATAAAAATCTCTTTGTAATGAGTGAGTCTTTTTGGAAAGTATCTGTCTTCTGGTTTTAATGCTGGGTCTATAGCCTTTGCTAGCTCCCACAAGGTTCTATCCCAATAGAACAATTGGTCAAAATATTCAAAAGTCACTCCCTTTAAATTTGTATAACCCGCATGTAGGTAAAGTCTATTATCACCATCGAGATAATAGTTTTCCAATTGAGCGTAAAACTCAAGGTGGGTGTCCCAACTTTCTCTAGCTGCCCTTAGATATGAGTCTCTGGTTGCTGTGCCCCCGTGGGCAAGCCATTGTGGGTTTTCTTCTTTGGTCAATAGCCATTCCCTACAAAGTTCATCGTGGTTTCCCCTAATAAAGGTGCATTTGAAATCATCTTTAAGCTTAATTAAGAAATCAATGGTTTCCACAGCGCTACTCCAACCATCCACATAATCTCCCAAAAAAATGAGATGATCTTCCCGGGTCACTTTCGCTCTGATGATAAGTTGTTCCAATGCTTTTAATCCTGAATGGACATCACCTACAACCAAGGTCCTCATATGGTAAATTTTGAGCAATGATACATAACAAATAAATGCTGTTATTAAAAAGTTATACAAAGTTTAGATTATGAATTATAGCTCTATGACTTTTAACATCATATTGGTATTTAGTTAACAGCGTATTTCATCGAAACTTGTAGGAATATTTAAACATTACTTTTATTTTTTATTATATTGAAAGGCTAACTCATTTAATCTCAACTATATGAAAAAACTACTACACACTACACCGCTATTTTCATTTTTCGCCGTTTTTTTCCTCCTTCTTTCTGGAGCACAGGCCCAAAATTTGAAAAAAACACATGATGATGCCCCTCAAAAAGGGCACAACCTTTACAAACAGTCCAAAATCTATGATAGCAAAAAAGGACCTGTTGGTGCAAAACCAAAAGCAATTGGCGACCGTGCCATGGATAGATTGGCCTATGAATTTAGACAAGTACAAGATCCATTTACCAAAAAGATTCCGGAAAACATTCTTGAGAGGGCTGCTGAATTCTCCGGCAAAATTGACTCTACTGACATTCAGCAAGAAATGTCAAAAACCTATGGTGGAGAAGCTTCTAAAAAGCGTTTTTTCTATTTTAGAGGTAGAGGCCCTGCCAACGTAGGTGGCAGAACCAGAGCCTTGGCCATCGATAGAAGGAACGAAAATACCATTTTGGCCGGTGGAGTTTCTGGAGGGCTTTGGCGTTCTACAAACGCTGGAGAAACTTGGAGAAGAGTTACCAGAAAATGGCAGAACCCCAGTATAACGGGCATTGTACAAGACCCAAGAAAGAACCGTCATAATATTTGGTATTATGCATCGGGCGAGCGTTATGGGAACTCCGCTGGAGCGCCAGGAGCGTTTTATCAAGGGTCAGGAATCTACAAATCTTACAATAATGGGAGAAGTTGGTTTAGAATGCGAAATACTTCTGACAACGATGTAACCTCAATTACCTCTTTTGATTTAATCAACAGCATTGCCGTGCACCCAGCAAATGGTGACGTCTATGCAGCTACTTTTGATGGCCTATTCCGTTCCAAAAATGGTGCAAGATCTTTTGAAGAGGTTCTACCAAGTGGATTTGATAGTCAAACCGAAGTCATTATCACTCCTAACGGGACCCTTTATGGTACCGTGGATATATTTGGTGCAGAAAATGCTGGTTTTTACACCTCACAAGATGGAGACACTTGGACCAACATAACACCAGAGGGTTTATTTCCATCTTTTGGAAGAACAGTTATGGCTTATGATCCATCAGATGAAAACCGTGTCTTTTTCTTTTCTTATGATTTAAGCAATGCTGGCGAGGCATTTCTTTGGAGATACCAAGCAGATGCTGCAACCCCAGAAGAGCAATGGGTCGATTTAACCGCGAACCTTCCCACTAGCATTGGAGGAGTAGCAGGTGATTTAAATCTTCAAGGTGCTTATAACATGATTATTAAGGTACACCCTACAAATCCAGATTTGGTATTCTTAGGGGGCACTAACCTTTATAGGTCTACAACGGGATTCACCACTCCTACAGGTTTTGAAGGATGGATAGGTGGTTATACCATTTTCAGCGATAGTTTTGGGCTTTATCCCAATCACCACCCCGATCAGCACAATTTGGTTTTCTTGCCTTCCAACCCAAACAAAGCCATATCAGCCAATGATGGTGGCGTACAAGTCACAGAGGATATCACCATAAACACCGAACCTGTTAGTTGGACATCTTTAAACAACAGTTACATCACAACCCAACCATATGCCATTGCCATAGATCCAGAAGGAAACAGCAGAGATATCGTTGCAGGGTTCCAAGACAATGGAACATGGTTTACCAATTCATTAAATAAAAATGATCCATGGGAAGAAGATTTTGGTGGGGATGGCTCGTATAATGCCATAGCAGATGGCGGTCTTACTCGTTATGTTTCTGCTCAGTTTGGTGTGGTATTCCGTTTTAACTTTGATGAAGCTGGAGAATTTGTTTCCTTCACCCGTGTACAACCATCCGGAGCAAGTGGATTTGACTTTGTAGCTCCTTTCGTATTAGATCCAATCAATGATAATATAATGTACATGCCTGCGGGTGACCGCATGTGGAGAAACAATAATTTAGATGAAATTCCTTTATTCTCAAACGCCCCTACCTCTGTAAATTGGGCCGAACAGGCACAGACCGCCACCCCAGATGGTTCTATTATTTCTGGATTGGATATCTCTAAATTTCCTGTGGCCAATAGACTATATTACGGTACTTCGAGTGGTTTGATTTTTAAAGTAGAAAATGCAAATATTGATGACCAACCACCAGTGGACATTTCTTCTGGAAAAGGACTTCCCGAGGGAAACATTAATCAAATTTATGTTGATCCCACGAACTCAGATCGTGTTATAGCCGTTTTCTCTAATTACAATATCCAAAGTCTTTTTATGAGTAAAAATGCGGGAGAGACTTGGGAAAGTATTAGTGGTAACTTAGAGGAAAATAAGGATGGAACCGGAAACGGCCCTTCGGTTAGGTGGTTTGCGATAAGTGGAAACAATAATATTTACTTTGCCGGCACAAGTACTGGACTGTATGCTTCTTTCTATTTAAATGGAGACCGCACACGTTGGTTCCGAGAGCCTGCTATTGTAGGCAATGTTGTTGTACCACAAGTTAGAACAAGAGAAGATGGGTTTGTTGCTGTAGCCGCCCATGGAAATGGAGTTTACAATGCTCAATTCTATGCGTCCCCTTCTCCTGAAGCCAACCTAAGTACTGCCTATCTATTGCCCGATTTAGTTTTACCTATAAACAGTGCAGACAAAGAAGTCAATGTAAAGGATTTATTTGTTAGTTCAAGAGGAAGGCCTATTTCCATTGAAATGACCAACTCAAATCCAGACTTGGTAACAGCGGTAATGGATGGCGATGTAATTTCTCTCTCATTTGCTCCAGATTCTGATGGGTCTGCAGCGATTGGACTCATTGCCACGTCGGGTAGAGAACAAGTTGCTGAAGGGTTTACCGTAACCCTTACAGAGTTTCCTATTTATGAACAAAATGACGTATCTACTAGCAGTGCCCCGTCACAGTTGATTCCAGATTTTGGTGGAGCATTGTTGCAATCAGCAGATGATTTTATAGTCCCTGAGGGAAGCCAATGGACCATAAACAACATTGCAGCTTTTGGAGGTGCAAATAATAGCCCTTTATTAACTAGTGCAACTGTTGTAATTTATGAGGACAATGGAGGTTTACCAGGAGCTATTGTCTATGATAGTGGAGCAATAGCCCCATCTTCCGCTCCTACAAATGCTAATCTGGGCCTAGACCTTCCAGAGCAAGTCGTTTTGGAAGCTGGAACATACTGGCTCTCTGTATATGCCAATCTAAACTTCTTGCCAGACGAGACACAATGGTTCTGGTTAACCCAAGCAGGGTTAATTGGAAACAGCAATCTATTTAGGGATACGGCCGACCTGTTTGGAACCGGTGCTATAGATTGGACTCCGACAAACCTTGTTTTTGGAGGTGACCCTGAGGACCATATATTCCAAATTTTTGGAACTGTGGACAACGGTTCTACAGGAGATACCGCTGTTGAAATTGCTCCCTCTGGAATTGCAGGTCAGGAAGATCCTCAAAGCCTAGCTACCTTAGAAACTGAGGTGATTACTGCAGTTTGGCCTAACCCTTCTACTGACGAATTCTACTTTGCTCTTAAAAATACTGAAGACAAAAAAGTGAGCGCCCAAATCTTCAATATGGTAGGTCAAAAAGTTTTTGAAATGGAAGGAACAAACAGCTCCAAGCCTATTATCTGGAATGCTTCCAACAGTCCTGCTGGTATTTATTTTGTAAAGATCACAGGTTTAAACACTAACGAAAATTTCAAAATAATTAAAAAATAAGCTTTAAAAAACTTCATTAAAAAGGCGTGAGCTAATCACGCCTTTTTTTTAACATCCGCTAAATGATTTATTGCGTATATACTTAAAAGTTAAACCCTTATGAAACCTTTTATTTTGTTGGCACTTTTCTTATTGAGCAATTCGTGTGATCAGAAAGAAGATATCGGCCTATTAGAAAGTAATCAAAATGAAGAAGCTATTTTAGAACAACAGTTATTGGGGCCTAACGAGATAATGCTCCAAATAAAAATTCTTGGGACTACAGAAACGAGCAAAGAAATCTGCGGTTCACAAAAAGAGCATATTCTCGCTGTAGAGGTGATTGAAATTCTAGAGTCTGGAAGTAGTATCACCAACAAGCTTTCCAAAGAGCAAAAACTAGATGTTGTTTTCCTTTTTGACCCCGGACAAATAGAAACCGGTGTCACCATAGAAGCAAAGGCCAAAGAAAGCCTATGCTCAGATGCCACAATCACTTATTTTACAATTATAGGGCATAAAATTTTGGAATAGCATTTTTTTTCTCCTTACATTGGAATACCTAATTTTCAATACTAGGGATGAAAAAAGTATTCTGCATTGGAGAACTCTTGATAGATTTTGTTGCTGAAAAACAAGGAAAAGATCTTTCCAAAGCCACTGAATTTACTAAAAAGGCTGGTGGTGCGCCAGCAAACGTTGCCTGCGCAATAGCCAAACTTGGCGGAAAAGGAGTCTTTATTGGTTGTGTCGGAGATGATCCATTTGGAAGCTTTTTACTTAATGTAGTCAAAAAAGAAGGTGTTGATATTTCATTGGCGCAACAGTCCAAAACCTTTACTACACTTGCTTTTGTTTCTTTAGCCGAAGACGGAGAACGTGATTTTGTATTTAGCAGAGGAGCCGATAAAGAATTGACATATGATCCTTCCTTAAGAAAGGACTTTCAAGGTAATCTTTTGCACTTAGGAGCTGCCACTGCTCTTTTAGGAGGTTCTTTGGAAAAAACATATGGCAAATATTTGTTTGATGCGTTCACCAAAGAAATGTTCATAAGTTTTGATCCAAATTTTAGAGGCGATCTGTGGAAAGAAAATGAACAGCAGTTTATTAAAAAATGCAGGCCTTTTATTGAAAAATCACACTTGTGCAAGTTCAGTTTAGAGGAGGCTCAGCTTTTATCCGGAAAGAAAGATATTCATGAAGCTTGTGATTTTTTTCATGAAGCAGGTACTAAAATCATAACCATTACTCTTGGGAAAGAAGGCACTTTATTAAGTTCAAATAATACTAAAAAAATAGTTCCCAGCATTAAAGTAAAACCTGTGGATACAACCGGAGCAGGAGACGCCTTTATTGGTTGTTTATTGTATCAGATTGCAGATCTGGGGAATTTTAATCGCGTTTTTGAAGATTTCGAGCTTCTATTAAAAATGGTAAAAAAAGCTAATAAAGCTGGTGCTATTACTACTACCAATTACGGTGCTATCGTTGCTCTCCCAACAAAATCAAAGCTTGAAAATTAAATGAACCAAGCTACTTTACATAAACTGATTTCATCAAAATTTGAGGAAAAGAACCCAAAAGCTCTTTTTGAACTTAGACTGGCCACAAACTTAAGTCTGATTCAACAACTATTTTTTTCTGTATATCCAGAGGAAAGACATAGTAAGGACTTTTCAAGATTGTTAGACCTTCTACCCAAGCTATTTGCTTTGCGCCCAACAGAATTAATGCATCAGGATCTGCAAAGATTAGAGATAGGGAATTGGTACCAATCAGAGAAGATGGTAGGTATGCAATTATATGTGGAGCATTTTAATAAAGATTTGAACGGACTTAAAGAGAAACTACCTTATCTAAAAGAATTAGGGGTTAATTTTTTGCACCTCATGCCTATTACCACTCGTCCCAAAGGAGAAAATGATGGCGGCTATGCCGTGAACAATTATCTTCAAGTGGACAAAAAGTATGGAACTAAAAAGGACCTACTGGAGTTAACGAAGGAGCTCCGAAAGCAAGATATGTTCTTGATGTTGGATTTTGTGGTCAACCACACCTCCAATGAGTTTTCTTGGGCAAAAAAAGCTGCAAAGGGTGACAAAAAATATCAAGGATACTACTATACTTTCGAAAACGATACGATTCCAAAAGAGTTTGAAAAATCCATGCCAGAAGTTTTTCCAGAAACTTCGCCCGGGAACTTCACTTACATTTCTGAAATGGATCATTGGGTCATGACAGTTTTCAACAGTTATCAGTGGGACTTAAACTATACCAACCCAGAGGTTTTCATGGAAATGTTGACCAATTTGGTGAAATTGGCCAATATGGGTGTTGATTTGGTGCGTTTTGATGCACTGGCATTTCTTTGGAAAAAAATGGGGACCATTTCTCAAAATCTTCCAGAAGCTCATAACATAATCGCTTTGTTCAGAATGTGCATACAAGTAGTAGCTCCAGGAACCATATTCTTGGCCGAGGCTATTGTTTCTCCAACCCAAATCATTAAATATTTTGGTGAAGATCAAAAGGAAGGGAACGAATGTGAGGTTGCCTATAATGCCTCTTTAATGGCGTTGTTATGGAATTCCGTAGCTACAAAAAAAACGGTCTTACTTTACAAAAGCCTTACCCATGTACCCACAAAACCTAAGGACTGTACTTGGATCAATTACATTCGATGCCATGATGATATTGGACTAGGGTATGAGAACCAGTTCATTGAGGAAATTGGTTGGAATCCACAACAACATCGAAAATTTTTGCTGGATTACTATTGCCAACGTTTGGATTGGTCAGATGCTGTTGGTTTAATGTTCATGTACAATCCCAAGACAGGAGATGGCAGAATTACTGGCAGTGCTGCCTCATTACTAGGATTGGAAAAAGGGTTGAATGAAAATGATAATGCCCTGATCAAGGAAGCTATTGCAAAAATTATAATGTTCCATGGTGTAATTCTCGCCTATGGCGGTATTCCTATGATTTATGCGGGTGATGAAATAGGAGCGCTAAACGATTATTCTTTTTTGAAGGAATCTGCTAAAAAAGAAGATAGCCGCTGGGTAAATAGACCAAAACAAGATTGGGAAACTATTTCAAAATTGAATACTAAAAAGCTTCCTGAGTCCAAAATATTTAAAACACTGCAAAAATTGATTGCTATCAGGAGAGAAAATCCTGTTTTTGCGGATAGTAACAACTTAACTCTGCATAATACCGGCAATGATCATATTTTAGTTTTCGAAAGAACGGGAAACTCCAATGAAGGCTTGTTGGTTATTTGCAATTTTGATGAAAAAGCTCAGGTTATAGAAGCAAGTTGGATTCTTAAACTTGGGTATTTCACCAAGGGTGAACCAAAAGATTTGGTGTCCGATAAAAAAATATCAATCAAAAGTGGTCTATTAGAAGTACTCCCTTATCAAATTCTCTGGTTAAAAAAATCCTAGTTGTACCTTACCTTTCTTAAGATTCGCAATGATTCTTTAAGCGAAGTATATACCCTTTCATTAGTGGTTTTCAATAATGACCGTGCTTGCTCCATTTGTTCTTTTGCCTCTTCAAATCCGTTTAGATAACAAATCAAAGACGTTGCAGGCAAATGTGTAAGATCTATTTCTTCCGCTTTGTTTAATTTGATTTTCTTCTCAAGTTTTTGCAACAAGGAGTTATTGGTGTTAAGAACATGGTGCAATGTCTTTTTATCGTATTGTGGTGGTTCAAAAATCAATTCACTATTGATGGTGTATTTACCATTGTCGGAAAATGTGATGACCATCTGCTCCAAAGGGTAATATTTTTGTTGTGATCCCAGTCCCAACTGTACATATTCTAAAGTACTAAATGAATGATCATCATAGGTAATGGTAATGTCATCCAACGCAGAATAAAACAATTTTACCTGTTCATTTATCAATTCAATATCCACTCTTGAATAATAGGTCTTGTTGTTGACTTTTTTCTTGTTTCCTGCCCAGCAAACCACAAACTGTTCTTTAAATACTTTGTAATCGCTGGTTAAATCTGCATGTCTGCTATTGATAAAACTAATGACCGCGTCCAAAGTCAATTCAATATTGTTTCTGGCATGTTGTTCTATGGTAGCAACTGCTTCTGAATTAATATCCTTGAGTTCAATATCAAAAGCTTTGGGCAAACTAATGCTACCCTCCCGGAAGAACACTGCTCCCCCATAATACTTCCATATATTTTTTCGAAGGGCACAGATTTTTCCATTAGATTTTATGGTCACCAAGCCAACCACCTTACCTTCTGGCAAATGCGGAAAAGGTATATTTTCATAAGAAATAATAGGAGGGTTATCCAAGTAAGCGTTTACCAAATTCTGAATCTTGCTATCATCAAAAAAATCAACGCCTACTATTTTATTATCCTCATCTTCAACACCTATTACAATAAAAGAATTGTTTATTGGGTTGCTATTTGCTAACGCGCAAACGTGTTTAAGAAATTTTGCTTTTCCTTCCTTTTCACCTATGGATATAAACCTTTTTTTGTCATAAAAACTATTTTCATCATTATGCGCTAAAAGATTCTTAACCAACAGGCGTTTATTAATCATAGTTCCTTTTTCACAATAGTGCTACTAGCCTGAGCAGTGGGCATTACCACCAAATCCGCAATGTTAACATGGTACGGACGAGTAATGGTAAAATGAATAATATCTGCAATGTCTTCAGGCTCTAAAGGTTGAAAACCTTGATATACTTTTTCAGCCCTATCTGCATCTCCTTTAAATCTCACATCACTAAATTCCGTTTCCACCAGACCTGGGTTAACGGCTCCAACTCGAATGCCATATGCATTTAAGTCCATCCGCATTCCTTGATTGATTGCATCCACTGCATGCTTGCTTGCACAATACACATTTCCTTTGGGGTATACTTCTTTGCCAGCGGTAGAACCAATGTTTATAATATGACCAGATTTACGCTTTACCATTTGTGGCACTATCGCCTTTGAAACATATAGCAGACCTTTTACATTAATGTCCAACATAGCATCCCAATCTTCCAAACTTCCTTCATCAATGGTATCTAGACCATGCGCATTCCCTGCATTATTAATTAAAATATCTACTTGGGAAAATGGAATTGGTAAGGTTTCAATAGCTTTAAAAACAGCTTCTTTGTCCCTTACATCAAAATTAAGGGTATGAACATCCGTATTTCTTCCTAAATATTCTTGAAGCGTATCCAGTCTTTCTTGTCTACGTCCACAAAGAATTAAATTAAACCCATGTTTAGCCAATAGCTCTGCAGTTGCTTTGCCTATGCCACTGGTTGCTCCAGTAATTAAAACTGTTTGTGTCTTTTCCATATTCCTAATATTCCTTTTTTAAGGTACGGGATGCCCTTGACTTGAAGCCAAAAGCGTGAACCAATCTTGTAATTCTAATTCTATTTCCGCTGCTTTTGCAGATAGGGCAATTCTATCCTTATTGCTTGTGCCGATTACTGGATGAACCTTGGCCGGGTGCTTTAAAATCCATGCCAAAAGAAGCTGACTCTCTTCTACATTATATTTTTCTGCAAGAACAGTAATGGTTCCCTTTATTCTTCTAGTTTGCTCATTATCCTCTCTATATACACTACCCAACGGACTCCAAGCCATAGCCATACGCCCATTTGCTATGCAATCATCAAAGGTGCCATCATACATTGGAGCATCGTGCGACAAAGAAAATTCAACTTGATTGCCCAAAACTGGAATTGCCTTTTCTAGCATTGTGATTTGCGAAGGGGTGAAATTAGATACCCCAAACTGTTTAATCTTGCCGCTTTCCAGCAATTTATTGATGGCCTCGGCAATCTCAAAAGGTTCCATAAGCGGACTCGGTCTGTGCAACAATAACAAATCCAAATACTCTGTGTTCAATTTTTTAAGGGATTCTTCGGCAGACCAAATAATATACTCCTTGTTGTATTCATAATGTCCCAAACGATTATCCCTGCCAGATGTCATTTGAATTCCACATTTAGAAATCAATTGAATGGAAGACCTTTCTATTCCACTTTCAGTATACGCTTTGCCAAAATCAGATTCTGTACCATAATCTCCATAAATATCGGCATGGTCAAAAGTTGTAAGACCATTTTCTACACAATGGAGCATTAAATCAATCATCTCCTTTTTTGGAAGTTTTTTGCCCCAACTTCCCCAGGTCATAGCGCCTGCTATAATTCTGGAATAATAATCAGTATCTTGCATATCGAGTGAAAGTATAAAATTAAACCCTTAAATACTTCACAAAACTGGGGCTTCAGCGTTTTTTTTAACCATTAATTAACAGACGGATTTTAAATTAATTTTCATTTTGCACTTCTTAGGAAAAACACTAACATTAACACATTACGATAAAAGTTTATATGGAAGAAAACACTACTATTGATATTAGTGCTGTGAATGAAAAAATTGCTAAGGAAAGTGCTTTTATTGACTTGCTTACGCTTGAGATGAATAAAGCTATTGTTGGTCAAAGACACATGGTAGAAAGACTGTTAATTGGTCTTTTGGGCCAAGGTCATATTCTTTTAGAAGGTGTTCCCGGATTAGCAAAAACATTAGCCATTAATACCTTGGCGAAAGCCGTAAAAGCAGATTTTAGCAGAATCCAGTTTACACCGGACCTTTTGCCAGCAGATGTTGTAGGAACAATGATCTACAACATGAAGGAAAATGATTTTTCCATTAAAAAGGGACCTATTTTTGCCAACTTTGTTTTAGCAGATGAGATTAACAGGGCTCCTGCAAAAGTACAGTCCGCCTTGCTTGAAGCCATGCAGGAGAAACAAGTAACTATAGGAGATGAGACTTTTAAGTTGAATCCTCCATTCTTGGTAATGGCTACCCAAAACCCCGTTGAGCAAGAAGGAACCTATCCTTTGCCTGAAGCTCAGGTGGATCGTTTTATGTTGAAAACAGTTATTGACTATCCAAAACTTAACGAGGAACAACTTATCATGCGTCAAAATCTGAGTGGCGCTAATGAACCTATAAAACCAGTTGTAACCTTAAAACAGATTTTAAGTGCCCAAAAGGCGGTTCGCGAGGTTTACATGGATGAAAAAATAGAAAAATACATTTTGGATTTGGTGTTCGCTACTAGATATCCAGAAAAATACAACCTTGAAAATCTAAAACCCCTAATCAGTTTTGGTGCCTCCCCTAGGGGAAGTATCAATTTAGCAAACGCCTCCAAGTGCTATGCATTTATTAAAAGAAGAGGATATGTTGTTCCAGAAGATGTAAGAGCCGTTGTTCATGATGTGTTAAGGCATCGTATTGGAATAACCTATGAAGCTGAAGCGGAGAACATCACTTCTGAGGAAATCATAAACAAGATTGTCAACGAGGTAGAAGTACCCTAGAAAAGTTGACAGTTGACAGTTTCGATTGGTGGTATCCTCAAAAAATAACCTGCCATCACTAAATACTGACAGCTAAACACTGTTTGCTTACAGATGGATACAAAAGAACTACTTAAGAAAGTACGTAAAATTGAGATAAAGACGAGACGTCTTTCTGACCATATTTTTGGTGGGGAATACCATTCTACCTTTAAAGGAAGGGGTATGACCTTCAGCGAAGTTCGTCAATATCAATTTGGAGATGATGTTAGAAGTATTGACTGGAACGTTACCGCGCGTTACAACGAGCCTTATATAAAGGTATTTGAAGAGGAGAGGGAATTGACCATGATGTTGATGGTTGATGTTAGTGGTTCCGAACTTTTTGGAACTACCAATCAATTTAAAAAAGGGGTAATTACAGAAATCTCTGCCACATTGGCTTTTTCTGCATTACAGAACAATGATAAAGTAGGTTTGATTTTGTTTTCTGATGAGGTGGAATTGTTTATTCCTCCAAAAAAAGGAAAAAGTCATGTCTTGCGCATTATACGTGAGCTTTTGGAATTCACGCCAAAAAGTAGCCAGACCAATATTGCGGAAGCGTTAAAGTTCCTTACCAATGTGATGAAGAAAAAAGCCATTGTTTTTGTGTTGTCTGATTTTATATCAGATGGGTATGATAACACTTTGCGCATTATTGGCAATAAGCATGATGTAACTGGTATTAGAGTTTTTGATGAGCGTGAAGAATCCATTCCCAATTTAGGAATGGTGCAAATGCAAGATGCAGAAACAGGGGCATTGCAATTGGTGAATACAAGGTCTAAAAAAGTACGTGCGGCATACGGCCAATTCCATAAAGATAAAGTGAGTTATTTTCAGGATTCCTTTACCAAATCTGGTTGTGGCGTAATACATTGCCGTGTAGATGAAAGTTACGTAAAAAAATTGTTGGGCTATTTTAAACGAAGGGGATAATGAAACGGGAAAATAGTAAGTTAAACATAAAGGTTGGGGGCCACTTGGGAGTTAGGAATGTTTTTTTTCTGATCATCCTAATCTGTTCACAACTATCCTTTGCCCAATCAAAGGTGTCATCAGAGATAGATACCACCTCTATTAAAATAGGAGAACAGATCAAATACAAAATTACCGTTGAAACTGATTCTACGGACATTGTCCATTTTCCTGAGGGACAGACCTTCTCTCCTTTAGAAAGTGTTGAGGCAATAATGATGGATACCGTTAAAAACAAAAATAAAGTTACCCTCCAACGCATTTATGCTCTTACCCAATTTGACAGTGGCGCATACACCATCCCTCCCCAAAGAATAGCAATAAATGAGCAGCCTTTTTTTACAGATTCTTTTCAAATAAAAGTAGCGGACGTTGTGGTTGACACCACCAAACAAAAGATGTTTGACATAAAACCTTTAATCGAAGTTGAAAAAAGCTACGCCAAAATCTGGAAAATGGTGCTTTGGATACTTTTGACCTTTTTCATTATTGGTGGTTTGGTCTACTGGTTTTTCCTTAGAAAAAAACCATTGACAGAAGAGGAAAAGGAAGCATTGCTACCACCCTATGATCGTGCATTACTAGAACTTAAAAAACTGGAGAACTCCAAATATCTAATTCAAGATGAGTATAAAAAATATTACTCAGAGCTAACAGATATTGTACGCTCCTATTTGGAAGAAGATGTCAATGTTTCCGCTTTAGAGAGCACGACAGGTCAATTGATTGCCAAACTGGAAATGCTTAAAGATGCTGGAGATTTGAAGTTGGATGATGAAACCTTAACTCAATTTCAGAACATATTACAGACCGCAGATTTAGTAAAATTTGCCAAGTCCAAACCTTCAACTTCTGTTGCGGAGCAAGACAGGAAATTAGTAGAGCAAATAGTAGTTAAGACGCATGATGCGTTACCAGAACCCACCGAGGAAGAATTGCTTCAAACTGAAGAATACTTGGAGGAGCTCGCCAAGAAAAAACAGCGTAAAAAAATCTATTGGGCGGCGGCTATATTTGCTGGAATTCTGCTATTTGGAAGTGGCCTTTCCATTGCCTATTATGGTTTTAAAGAGGTAAAGGATACTGTTTTTGGTTATCCTACAAAAGAATTATTGGAAGGGGAATGGGTGTCCAGTTCTTATGGCTATCCTCCCATTGAAATTGAAACACCAGATGTACTAATACGTCAAGATGTGGAATTGCCTCCAGAAGCTCAGGAGTTAATTAAAGAATTACAAACTTTCACATATGGAAGTTATGTAGGAGTCTTTTCCGTTGCGACCAGTTCCGTCACCTACAAAGAACAAGAAGACCCCGACTTTGATGCTGCAATAGAATCTACCTTAGGTACTTTTGAAAGTTTTGGAGTAAAAAATATTATTACCAAACAGGAAGAATTTACCACTAAATCTGGAGTACAAGGTCTAAAGACATTCGGTTCCGGAAACATTAACAACCCTCTCAACGACAAATCAAAAAAGGCAAAGTATACCATTCTTTCCTTTGGAGGAAAAGGATTTATGCAACAGGTAATGATTACCTGGGAAGATGGTGATGACTATGCCGAACAGATAGTGAGTAGAATATTGAGCAACCTAGACGTAAAAACACAGACCTAAATGTTTGAAAATATAGAATTTGCAAATCCTCAGTTTTTTTGGTTGCTCCTTCTGCTTCCTCTGGCTTTGCTATGGTATTTTTTTAAACGGAAAGATGAGCTTGCATCTCTTAAGATTTCCAGTGTAAAAGGATTTTCCGTAAGTAGCTTGGCTTCCAAATTAAAACCTGTTCTTTTTATAATAAGACTCTTGGCTCTTTCCGCTATTATTATGGCTTTGGCAAGGCCTCAAACAGAAGATATTTCCACTAGAACCAAAACCACTAAGGGTATAGATATTGTTATGGCAATAGATGTCTCTTCAAGTATGTTGGCCCGGGACCTAAAACCAGATAGACTTTCTGCACTTAAAGAAGTTGCTGGAGATTTTATTCAACAGCGACCTAACGATCGTATTGGACTAGTAGGGTATGCTGGAGAAAGTTATACCAAAACCCCCATAACCAGCGACAAGTCAATTGTCTTGAGAGCCCTTAAGGAAATCACCTACGGTGAACTTGAAGATGGTACAGCCATTGGTATGGGATTGGCAACATCAGTCAACAGATTAAAAGAAAGCAAGGCTATAAGCAAGGTCATTATTCTGTTGACCGATGGTGTAAACAACTCAGGTTTTATTGAACCAAATACGGCTGCGGATTTAGCTGTGGAATTTGGTATAAAAACATATACAATAGGTTTAGGAACAAATGGTAATGCACTGTCTCCTGTTGCCTATAACCGAGATGGCACTTTCAGGTTTGGAATGCGTCAAGTAGAAATTGATGAAAAGTTGCTGCAAGAAATTGCCAAGGCCACAGGCGGAAAGTATTTTAGGGCAACCGATAATGAAAAGTTGGAAGAGATTTATGACGAAATAAATAAACTGGAAAAAACTGAAATTGAAGAGTTTAAGTATTATAAATATGAGGAAAAGTTTAGGCCATTGATATTTTTGGCAGGAGCTTTGCTGTTGTTGGAGTGGGGGCTTCGCAACTCTATCTTTAAAAGCTTTATTTAAAAAGGAAGAATGATTCAACTTGACGAAAAAATGTATTTCTACCTGCTTGCCATTATCCCGGTAATGGTTTTGGCTTTTTTCTTTCTTCAGGTCTGGAAAAAAAGAACCCAGCGTCATTTTGCAGATTATACACTATTAAGAAGGTTGGCTCCAAATAGATCAAGTTTTAAATCTGCCTTAAAACTAATACTTCTTCTATTAGGATTAACTTTTTTGATCGTTGGACTTGTAAACCCTAAAATTGGAACAAAACTAGAAACTGTCAAACGTGAAGGTGTGGACATTGTTTTTGCATTGGATGTTTCCAAAAGTATGCTGGCTGAGGATATTGCACCAAACCGATTGGAAAAGGCAAAAAGGCTAATTTCAGAAATCATAAACCAATTGGCCAGTGATCGGATTGGTATTATTGCCTATGCAGGGCAAGCCTACCCTCAATTACCTATTACCACTGATTACGGTGCGGCCAAAATGTTCTTGCAAAGTATGAATACCAATATGCTTTCATCCCAAGGAACTGCCATCAACGCGGCCATAGATTTGGCTAGCACCTATTATGATGATACCGAGCAGACCAATAGAGTGCTTTTCATTGTCTCAGATGGAGAAGATCATTCTGAACGAGCCACCATCGATGCCGTTGAAAACGCTTCAAACAATGGTATCCGCATTTTTACCATAGGTGTCGGGAAACCAAAAGGTTCGCCAATTCCAATTAAAAGGAACGGTGTCGTTGAAAGCTTAAAAAAAGACAACAAAGGTGAAGTGGTAATCACTAAACTTAATGAATCCGTCCTGTCAGAAATAGCAAGTGAGGGCAATGGAGAATATATTGACGGATCTAATACAGAAAATGCTGTTGAATATATCAAGGAACAATTGAACCAGATGGATAAGAAAGAATTTGAAGCCAAGCAATTTGCTGAGTACAAAGACCAGTTTCAATGGTTCTTGGGCTTGGGGCTTTTGTTTTTATTTTTGGATATCTTCCTTCTGGACAGAAAAACAAAATGGTTGAAAAAACTTAATCTTTTTAATGAGCATGAAAATGTATAAGATAGGATTGATGTTTGGCCTGCTACTTTTTGTTGGATTCACCACACAAGCGCAGGATGAAACGGAAGTGGCAAAAGAAGCTGAAAAGGCTCTTAAAACATCTACGAACCTTACATGGGAAGCAAACAAACAATTAACCGAAAACGACTTTCCCACAGCAGAATCTGATTATAGAAGAGCTATTTCCAAAAGTGGTGAAAACGCTGTGGCCCCATTTAATCTAGGCACAGCTTATTATAATAGGGAAAGTTACGGAGAAGCTTTTGGTCGCTTTAAACAAGCAGGTGAAACCGCTTCTGAAAAGCCGGATAAACACAAGTCTTTTCATAACATGGGCAATGTTTTTATGAAAAACAAAGAATACCAAAAAGCGGTTGAAGCCTATAAAGAAGCATTAAGAAATAATCCTTCGGACGAAGAGACCCGTTACAATTTGGCATTGGCTAAAGAAATGCTAAAAAAGCAACAGGACGAACAGAAAAACGACCAAAACGAGGACAACAAGGATAAGCAAGACCAAGAGGACGAAAAAGACAAGAATAAAGACCAGAACGACGAAGGGGACAATAAAAAAGATAATGAAGGAGAACAGAATGAAGATGAAAACAAGGATAAAGGCGATGAGGGTGATAATGGAGAAAACAAGCCTGAGGAGAACAAAGAAGGAGACGGAGATAAAAAGAAAGAACAAGAAAAAAAGCCCAATGAAGGAGATCAGCCCGAAGAACAAAAACAGCAACCAAGACCAAATCAACTTTCTAAACAGCAGATTCAAAATTTGTTAGAGGCAATGCAAAACGAAGAGAAGAAGGTTCAAGAAAAAATGGAAGCCAAAAAGGTTAAGGGTAAAAAAATTAAAAATGAGAAGGATTGGTGATGTATAAGTTATGCCACAAAATTTTGTTTGTTTTAAGCGTAACCCTAATTATGGGTGTTTCTTCTTATGCCCAAGAAAATGAGGTTTCATTTGAAATAAAACTCAGCAAAGAAAAGTTGGGTATAAATGAACGCCTTAGAGTAGAATTCACCATGAACAAAGATGGAGATAACTTTAGCCCTCCTCCTTTTGAAGGTTTTAAGGTGGTCATGGGGCCCTCACAATCCATTAGTTCTTCATGGATCAATGGTAAGCGAAGTTTCTCAAAATCCTATTCTTATATTTTAGTGCCTACGGCAAGGGGTAGGTTTACCATAAAACAGGCTACGATAGAAATTAGCGGAGAAACGTATAAGACCTTACCCAAAGCAGTAGAGGTGACTGGCGCCGTGGATAAACCAAGTGACGAAAAAACAGTTGACGATGTAGCAGATGAAAGTCTCCATTTGGTTGCAGAAGTTTCCAAGGGAAACCCATATCTAAATGAAGCTGTGACCGTAGTGTACAAACTCTATGTAAGTCCATCCATAAGTGTTACAAATTATCGCCCTTTGGATAATCCCAAATACAACAATTTTTGGAGCCAGGACATTCCTGTAACTAAACATACCGCACAAAATGGAACTTATCAGGGCAAGCCTTATCGTTTTGTTATTTTAAAAAGAGTAGTGTTATATCCTCAAAAATTTGGGAGTTTGGAAATTGAACCTCTTTCACTTGAAATTTTTGTAGATGTTCCAACAAATAGGAGAGATTTTTTTGGAGGACGTATTTACACCCAAACCAGCAAAACAGTTTCTGCTGGTAGGCGCACCTTAAATGTAAAACCCTTGCCCGAAGTTGGCAGGCCAGTAAATTTTGGCGGAGCGGTTGGTGATTTTGAATTCTCCGTAACAGCCAGTAAAAGGCAATTGAATGCTTCAGAATCACTTCAAGCAAAAGTGGAAGTGTCAGGAAAAGGAAATCTAAAGCTTTTTCAACTTCCAGAACCAGAATTACCAAGTGCACTTGAAGTATATGAACCAGAATTTGATGAAAACGTGCGAACAAATATTTCTGGAATGGAGGGTAAGGTTGCAGACAATTATACAATAGTTCCATCATTCAGAGGTAAATACCCCATACCAAGTATTTCATTCAGTTATTTCAATCCAAAGACCTCAAAATATGTTACTTTGAATTCAGAAGAAATAAATATTGAAGTAATGGAAGGGCCAGTAGGTTCATCCACAGATAACAGTATCTCTTCATCTAGTAACAAACAATTTGTAGTTGCCACCGGAAAACAATTTCATTTTATAAAACTGAGCCCAAATTTGAGTAAAATAGGAACAAATTACTTCTTTGGTTCAAATAGCTTTTACCTCATGCTTTTTGCTCCATTGTTATTAATCCCGATTGCTGTATTTTCTTTTAAGAAAAGAGAAGCTATTGCTAGTGATGTGGCAGGAAACAAAATAAAACGTGCCAATAAGCTTGCCAAAAAATACCTTTATACTGCAAAAAAAGAACTTGGAAATAAGGAAGCGTTTTACGTAGCATTAGAAAAAGGACTTCATAATTATTTAAAAGCTAAATTGAAGATTGAAACTTCCGAATTTAGTAAGGAAAAAATCACCGCCATTCTCACTGAAAAGAAAGTAAGCACGGAGAATACAGAAGGGTTTATTGGGCTTCTCAAGAATTGTGAAATGGCACGTTACAGCCCATTCTCCGATGTACAAATGCAGAATGACTATGATAAAGCTAGTGAAGTAATCTCTAAATTGGACAAACAATTATGAGTACAAAAACACTAGCAATTTTAATCTGTTTGTCTTCATTCTATTTTGGAATTTCCCAAAGCAATTCTCTTTTTACAGCTGCTACGGAAAACTATAATAAAGGTGAATACACGAAAGCGATTGATAAGTATGAACAGATTCTTAAAAACGGAGAACATTCTGCGGAGCTTTATTTCAATTTAGGGAATTGCCATTATAAACTTAATGCCATAGGCCCGAGTATCTATTATTATGAGAAGGCACTTCTTCTGAAACCAAATGATGGCGAAATACTAAACAATCTGGGATATGCCCAAAATATGAGGTTAGACGCTGTCGAAAAAATGCCCAAAACAGACATTGCTCAACTGTATAGTGATTTTGTAAACATATTATCCTTTGATCAATGGGCATATTTGGCCGTATCATTATTTATTTTGTTTGTTTTGGCCTATCTATCTTATTTCTTCTTGCGTTTTGCCACACAAAAACGAATTGCTTTTATTGCCAGTGTAATGTCTTTAATACTTGGAGTGGTAAGTATTTTAATTGCCTATTTACAGTACCAAGACTTTAAAACGGACAATCCAGCGATTATCTTTAGCAAAGAAATCAAAATCACTTCGGAGCCAAACAACAACAGTGAAGTTGTCTTTACATTGCATGAAGGAACAAAGGTCAACGTGCTTGAAAAACTCAATGATTGGAAAAAAATTAGACTGGAAGATGGTCAAACTGGGTGGTTACTTGACGAAAATCTAAGATTGTTGAAAGATTTTTAGATTTTTTTTAACAAAAACTAATAGCTTTACTATTATTTTTGCGTTAAAACAACACGGTGCTAAAAACAATAGCCTTTCCTCTTATTGCTGTTATGCTAATATTTTCCATATTGGCACCGTCTCTTATTCCGTTGTTGGATAACGATTATGATATCATTGTTCTTATGGATAACAATGAAGAGGAAAAGAGCAAAGAAAAAGAGTCTGAGAAAAAGTTTGATGAAAAAAATCTGTTTCTAAGCAGTTTTACTTCTTCAGATAGTATGTTTTTTCAAAACCCTAATCAAGGCTGTAACAGATATCTCTTTTCAAACTCAGATTTTAAAGTTGAAATACTTCTCCCCCCTCCCCGGAAATTGGTTTAATACCTCCGTTTTGCTTTAATCAATTTCTAACTGTCTTCAACAGAATTTACATTCTGAAGACTAAACTATTTTACTATCATGTTCAAGTATTTAAAAAATGACTTGCCAGCAAGTGTTGTGGTGTTTTTTGTGGCATTACCACTTTGTTTAGGCATAGCCCTTGCCAGTGGAGCCCCTTTATTTTCTGGCTTAATTGCCGGTATTGTAGGTGGAATCATCGTTGGGGCTCTAAGTGGTTCTCAAATTGGTGTAAGTGGTCCCGCAGCTGGTTTGGCTGCAATAGTATTGACCGCAATAACTGCCTTGGGCGGGTTTGAGAATTTCCTTGTGGCCGTTGTGCTTGGGGGTATTATCCAAATCATCTTTAGTATTTTAAAAGCTGGGGTAATTGCATATTACTTCCCATCATCCGTTATTAAAGGCATGCTTACAGGAATTGGAATTATTATTATTCTAAAACAGATTCCACACTTTTTTGGCTATGATGCAGATCCAGAGGGAGATTTTGCCTTTTTTCAAGTAGATGGAGAAAATACCTTCAGTGAAATCATAAATACCTTTAATTTTATTAGTCCCGGTGCAACCATTGTTGCCATTGCTGCATTACTTATTCTCATTTTGTGGGATAAGTTACTAAGTAAAAAATCAAAAGTATTTCAATTGGTACAAGGTCCTTTGGTAGCCGTTGTTGTTGGAATCCTATATTTTATTTTCACAAAGGACAATGAGTCCTTGGCTATATCAAGTAATCATTTAGTAAGTGTTCCTATTCCAGATAGTATTGAGTCTTTTGGAAATCTTTTAAGGTTTCCAAACTTTGCTGTTATTGGAAGCCCTGAAATTTGGATTACCGCTTTTACAATTGCCTTAGTGGCCAGTTTGGAAACCTTATTGTGCGTTGAAGCAACTGACAAATTAGATCCCTATAAAAGAACTACCCCAACCAACAAGGAATTATTGGCCCAAGGAATTGGAAACAGTATTTCTGGTATGATAGGAGGTTTACCTATTACCCAAGTAATTGTTCGTAGTTCGGCAAACATACAATCTGGAGGTAGAACCAAGGCATCGGCTATTATTCATGGTTTTTTCCTTTTGATTTCAGTGATGCTTATTCCAAAGTTGCTAAATATGATTCCTTTATCCGTATTAGCCGCTATTCTCTTTATAGTTGGATATAAATTGGCAAAACCAGGATTATTCAAAAAGATGTATAATTTAGGGTGGAAACAATTTGTCCCCTTTGTAGTTACCGTAGTAGGTATTGTATTTACTGATTTATTGATAGGAATTGGACTTGGATTAGGTGTAGGTATTATTGTCATCTTGATTAAAAGCTACCAAAATTCTCACTTCTTGCACATTGAAGACAAGAGTAATGGTGCCCATAAGATAAAAATGACCTTAGCGGAAGAAGTAACTTTCTTTAATAAAGGAGCCATTCTTAAAGAGTTGGATAGTCTTCCTGAAAATTCATATCTTGAATTGGATGTAAGAAAGACACGCTACTTAGATAATGACATTATCGAAATTCTGGAAGATTTTTCAGAAAAAGCAAGAAACAAGAACATAGGAATAAAACTAATTTCAGAAAGAGGAATAGTTGAAAACCCTGATAGTTATATTCAATTTTTTCAATTAGACATTAATCGACATAAAAATCTACAATATGATCACACAGACTAAAGAAACACAGGCCGCATTAAACCCTAACACAGCATTGGAACTTCTTAAGGAAGGGAACAAGCGTTTTGTAGAGCAAAATCAGACAGATAGAAATTTATTGGCACAAGTAACAGAAACCACAACCGGTCAATACCCTTTTGCAACTATTCTTAGTTGTATAGACTCACGCGTTTCCGCAGAACTTGTTTTTGACCAAGGTGTTGGAGATATTTTTAGTGCAAGGGTTGCCGGTAATATTGTCAACGCCGATATTTTGGGCAGTATGGAGTTTGCATGTAAGTTAGCGGGCACAAAAATAATTGTGGTTTTGGGCCATACAAGTTGTGGAGCCGTAAAAGGTGCATGCGATGATGCCAAAATGGGAAATCTCACAGAGCTCCTTAGCAAAATAAGGCCCGCGGTGAATGCTGTTTCAGAGCCATCAGATGCAAGTCAGCGTACTTCTAAAAATCTTGATTTTGTAAACTCCGTGGCTGAAAAAAATGTAAAAATGACTATTGATAATATTAGGAAACAAAGTCCGGTCTTAAAAGAAATGGAAGATAACGGGGAAATCCTTATCGTTGGTGGTATGTATGATATTTCTAACGGAAAAGTTCACTACATGTAGATTTAGTTCATAAAATTTAATACTAAAAAGGTCAGTGTTTAACATTTCATTGGCCTTTTTTACTATCCCAAAAGTAGTATCTTGACAGCAATACTATATAACCTAAATAGCGACCATGTTCAAGCATTTTAAAGGAGATTTATTTGGTGGTATAACGGCTGGCATCGTAGCCTTACCATTGGCTCTTGCATTTGGTGTAAGTTCTGGCCTAGGCCCCAGCGCCGGGTTATATGGTGCTATTTTTATTAGTTTTTTTGCTGCTCTTTTTGGAGGTACAAATACTCAAATTTCTGGCCCCACCGCACCTATGACTGCAGTGAGTATGGTTGTTATTGGTGGTATTGTTGCCATTAATGACGGTGATATTGGAAAAGCGCTTCCTGCAATATTGACCATATTCCTTTTGGCTGGTATCATGCAGATTGGACTTGGACTTATGGGCTTGGGAAAATATATAAAATACATCCCCTATCCCGTGGTTTCTGGGTTTATGACAGCTATTGGAGTTATAATTTTAGTTACTCAAATCCTTCCAGCCGTTGGTTATTATCCTAAAGAGGATACCCAATATGTAAGTCGTTTTATGGCTGATGCAGAAGAAGAAATATTGGAAAATATTCTTAGAGAAGAAGCAGGTGAAGGGATTTTGGTTTTAGAGGATTTTGAAGAAACCATTA
Organism: uncultured Allomuricauda sp.; assembly: GCF_947499585.1. Taxonomy (GTDB): domain Bacteria; phylum Bacteroidota; class Bacteroidia; order Flavobacteriales; family Flavobacteriaceae; genus Flagellimonas. The sequence goes on from NZ_CANMOO010000002.1 coordinate 544,512, forward strand.
AGAGAGCGGAAGAGATTACTCCCGCGGACATGCAAAAGGAAGCCAAAACGTTGGCAGCAAAAGATGCTTCTGGAGTAATAGGCACTTTTAAAGTATTGCCACGGGCACTGAAAAGTATTAACTGGCTTGAGTTAGCTCTTGCCTTAGCGACTATTTTTATTATTTATGGCTTTAAACGTATAACTACTGCTGTTCCAAGCACCTTGGTCGCATTAATTGTAGTTTCAGGAATAGCATTTGGGTTTGGGTTACCCTATCGCCCAATTGAAGAAATTCCAAGTGGTTTGCCGCTTCCAAACTTAGAAATTTTTACACAATTCAAGATTAACTCTATTGCCCCATATGTTTTTACCGCATTGACTTTGGCTCTTTTAGGTGCCATTGATTCTCTTTTGACCTCTGTAGTTGCGGATAATATGACGCAAACCAAGCATAAACCAAACAAAGAATTGGTTGGACAGGGAATAGGAAATAGTGTTGCAGCGCTTTTTGGGGGTATTCCTGGAGCTGGAGCCACAATTAGGACTGTAGTCAATATTAATTCTGGAGGGAAAACAAGATTATCCGGTATGGTAGCAGGTATCCTTTTGCTCATTATACTTCTGGCCTTAGGGCCTGTTGCCTCTCAAATTCCTGCAGCTGTCTTAGCGGGTATTTTGGTCACGGTAGGTATTGGTGTAATGGATTATAAAGGTCTAAAAGCCATACCATATCTTCCAAAAGATATTAAGCTAGGGCCCTTAAAACTTAGTTCGGAAGTAATAATAATGTTAGCTGTAATGGTTCTTTCTTCCATTTGGAACTTGGTTTACGCAGTAGGAATAGGGCTGGTATTTGCCTCTTTAATGTTCATGAAAAAAATGGGGGATTTAACGGCAAAGCGATCAGATGTAAAGCCATTGTCCAAGGAAAAAGCTTGGGCTGATGAAAAAGACTTTCCTAAAAATTTAGCAGATGAGGTTTTTATCAAACACGTTAAGGGTCCTCTATTTTTTGGCTCGACCAGTGAATTTCAGCAGCTAGCAGATCAAATTCCAGATACTGCTTCTACTGTAATTATAAGAATGGGCAGAATGCAATACATGGACCAAACCGGTCTTTACGCCATGGAAGATGTACTACAAGATCTAAAAAACAGGGATGTTTATGTACTACTGGTAGAAATTCTAGATCAACCCAGATACATGATGGAGCGGATTGATATAATCCCCGATTTAATACCGAAGGAGCATATTTTTGAAAATTTTAAAAGTTGTATGAAGTGGGTAGAGCTAAATGTAAAGGACAAAATTATAGCTTAAATCCATACTGATTAATTAATGCTTCTATTGTTTCTGACATTCTTCCAAAATTTTCCAAACGATTCTGGACCAATATATAAAGAAACAATTGCAGGTAGATTAATTGTAGAGCCTTACAATACTTTTAGCAACCTTATCTTCCTGATTATACTATGGTATTGGGGCATGAAAGTCTATAGAAATCCCAGACAACATCAATTTCTTACATTGGTTTTGCCAATCATTGCCATTAGTTATGTGGGCGGTACCATTTATCATGCTACCAGAAGTCATGAGTTTTGGCTCTTGTTGGACTGGGTTCCCATAATGTTGCTTTGTTTGGCAATGGTCATTTATTTTATTTTCAAGATAGTAGGCAAATGGTGGCAAAGAGCTTTGTTCATTGTATCCATTTTTGGAGTCTCTTACGCACTACGCATACTCCCAATGCAAGAGACAATTCGTATTTCCATTGGGTATGTTATAACCGCCCTTACAATTATGGTTCCCCTTGTTTGGTATCTTTCTAAAACTAAGTTTGCAAACATGCGTTGGGTAGTTTTTGCTTTTCTAATCTTTGCGATTGCCATATATTTTAGAAGTATCGACCTAACCCAGACTATTTTCCAGATGGGTACTCATTGGTTATGGCACTTTTTGGGTGGAGTTGCGGTTCATTTTCTTATTACCTATATATTCAAAGACAATTTGCTAAATTTGTCGGCCAATAGCGCTATCGACCATGATTGAGACCATTAAGGAACATTTGAGTGAAGTAGAACAGTTCACTTCAACTTCAAAAGATGAAATAGAATCTTTCCGGATTAAGTATTTGGGGAAAAAGGGGCTTTTGAATACGTTCTTTGCTGAGTTCAAAAATGTACCTAATGAACAGAAGAAAGAATTTGGACAGGTTATCAATCAGTTAAAAAATACTGCCACTCAAAAAGTTGATTCTTTAAAAACAGCTTTGGAAAATACGGCAGAAATAAAAGGAAAATACGGTGATTTAACCAGACCGGGAGAGCCAATAGAAATTGGGGCAAGACATCCTATTTCGATTGTAAAAAATCAAATTATTGATATTTTTTCAAGAATTGGTTTTAATGTTTCCGAAGGGCCAGAGATTGAAGATGATTGGCACAATTTTACCGCACTGAACCTACCAGAGTATCATCCAGCTAGAGACATGCAGGATACTTTCTTTATACAGACTGACCCAGATGTGCTGTTGCGCACACATACTTCATCCGTTCAGGTTCGTTATATGGAAAATAACAAACCTCCAATTCGTACCATATCGCCAGGAAGAGTATACCGTAACGAGGCCATTTCGGCACGTTCACATTGCTTCTTTCACCAGGTAGAAGGATTGTACGTAGATAAAGACGTTTCATTTGCCGATTTGAAACAGACATTACAATACTTCACATCCGAAATGTTTGGAAAATCAAAGATTCGTTTACGCCCTTCTTACTTCCCGTTTACGGAACCAAGTGCTGAAGTTGATGTGTATTGGGGTCTTGAGACCGAAACGGACTATCGTATGACCAAGGGTACAGGCTGGTTAGAAATTATGGGCTGTGGAATGGTAGATCCAAACGTACTGCAGAACTGTGGAATTGACCCGGAAGTTTACTCAGGGTTTGCATTTGGAATGGGTATTGATCGTATAGCTTTATTACTTCATCAAATCTCTGACATTCGTTTATTAAGTGAAAACGACATTCGCTTTTTAGAGCAGTTCAAAAGTGCCCTTTAAATAAGCACATGCAGCCGCGTATTGTACTTCTTGAGGAAAAGAAATTGGTAGGCACACATTTTACCATGAGCTTGGCCAATAATTCAACTTTTGAACTATGGAGGGGTTTCAGACCCAAAGCACAAGAAATTGAAAATAGAGTTTCCTCCGATTTCATCTCTATGCAAATTTATGGGCCATCGTATTTTTTAAACTTTAACCCTACCAATCAATTTGTAAAATGGGCAGCTGTTGAAGTTTTAAATTGCCATACAGTTCCAGATGGACTGGAATCTTTTACACTTCCAAGTGGAGAATACGCAGTGTTTTTCTATAGAGGATCCAGCACGGATAAATCTATATTTCAATACATTTTTACCGAATGGCTCCCTAATAATTCTGAATATCAACTGGACGATAGGCCACTTTTTGAAGTCTTGGGAAGGAACTACAAAAACAACGATCCCAATTCTGAAGAGGAAATTTGGATTCCAGTGCAAAAAAAGTAAGTGCTGCCATTTTATACGCAGGTAAATACAAGAGTCTTTTTATAACTATATTTAGGTCAATTGTAACATCCATTACGTATTAAATTATGGTAACTCGACTCGTTTCACTTTTAATTTTCTTCTCATTAAGCACTATAGTAGCTCAGAAATCCAAGCTCAGTATTAATCAAGACCGTCTTGAAACCCGAATCTTTGAACTTGCAAAGTTTGGTTTACAAGAAAATGGAGAAACAGAAAGAGTTGCTTTTAGCGATGCTGATATTGAAGCTCGAAATTGGGTCATACTGACCTTAAAAGCTCAAGGTTTGCAAGTTTCTGTTGATTATGCCGGTAATATTATTGGTCATAGAAAAGGCCAAGACGCAACTAAAAAAGTTATTTCTTTTGGTTCACATATTGATAGGGTACCCAACGGTGGTAATTACGATGGTTGTGTTGGTTCTATGGCCTCTTTAGAAGTTATTGAAACACTAAATGAAAACAACTTAAAGACCAAACACCCTCTAGAAATTATCATTTTCTCTAATGAAGAAGGTGGCGTTATGGGAAGCCGAGCCATGTCTGGACATCTAAGCACAAAAGCTTTTAAAGTAGTAAATACCACTGGCTTTTCTATGGGAGAAGGCATTATGAGATTGGGAGGAGACACCACACAAATTGCCAAGGTGGCTCGTAAAAAAGATGATATGGCTGCTTTTTTAGAACTTCACATTGAACAGGGTGGCATTCTTGACAAAGAAAATCTAAACATAGGCATAGTAGAAGGCATTGTTGGGCTTAAATGGTGGGATGTAGTTTTTACCGGTTTTGGTAATCACGCAGGCACTACACCAATGAATGCAAGACAAGATGCACTGTTGGCAGCTGCTAAATTCATAGTTGCCGTGAATGAAATTACCAATAGCTTTAATGGTAGTCAAGTAGGTACAGTAGGCCGTATTAAGGCAGAACCTGGTGCACCCAATGTTATCCCTGGAAAAGTAATCACTAGTTTGGAAATTAGGGATCTATCTTCTGATGTCATCGAAAAAGTATTTCAAGCGATAAAAGCCAAAGGCGAAGTAATAGCTGCCGCATCCAATGTAAATATAGAATTCCTCCCCCTGGATACTACTGCCGAACCTGCATTGACAGCTGTTGAAATTCAAAAGGAAATAGAAATTGCTGCCTCAAAACTTGGATATACTTTCAAATATATGCCCAGTGGAGCAGGACATGATGCACAAGATATAGCTACCATAGCGCCAACAGGAATGATTTTTGTGCCAAGCAAAGATGGAATAAGTCATTCGCCTAAAGAATTTACCTCTGCTAAAGATATGGCGAATGGAGCCAATGTTTTATTGCATACCATTTTAGCGCTTGATAAGAAATTGGACTAGTTACCATTTAATAAAAGGTTTTTTACTTAGTTGAGAATTATAATATTTAATTTCTCCCGTAACCTCTGTTCCCAACCAGTCTGGTTTTAAAAAAACCTCATCTTCATGCTCAAGTTCAATTTCGGCAACGACTAATCCTTTGTTTTCCCCAAAGAATTCATCTACTTCAAAAACATGATTTCCAGCGGGAATTTCAAACCGTATTTTCTCTAAAATAACCGGCTCGCATAAATCAATCAAATTGGTAGCCTCACTGATACTTATTTCTGCTTCCCATTCAAACCGGGTTGTTCCCGAGTCATTACTTCTTCCCTTAACTGTCAAAAAGCCCTTATTTCCTTTTATTCGAACACGAACTGTTCTTTCTGGGTCCGTATTCAAAAACCCTTGAACAATTCGAGTTTGAGAACTTGCATCCTTTTTATAAGCGTTCGACTTTACTAAAAACTTGCGTTCTATTTCTAATTGCTCCATCAAAATAAATATACCCTAAATTTGAGTATGGACTTTGATTTTCCCTTACGAAAAATCATTCATGTGGATATGGATGCCTTTTACGCATCTGTGGAGCAACATGACAATCCCGAGCTTAAAGGAAAACCTGTTGCTGTTGGCGGGGGTTCCAAACGCGGTGTAGTTTCAGCGGCAAGCTATGAGGCCAGAAAATTTGGTGTGCGTAGTGCAATGGCTGGTTATATTGCTAGAAAAAACTGTCCAGATTTAATTTTTGTGAAACCACGTTTTGAGCGTTACAAAGAGATTTCACAACAAGTAAGAAGTGTCTTTTTCGAGTATACTGATTTGGTAGAACCACTCTCCCTAGATGAGGCCTATCTAGATGTAACTGAAAATAAAAAAGGCAACCCTTCTGCAACGCTTATCGCTAAAGAAATTCGACAAAAGATTTTAGACAAAACAGGGTTGACAGCTTCTGCCGGAATTTCCATTAATAAGTTTATTGCGAAAGTAGCCAGTGACTATAATAAGCCAAACGGGCAAAAAACCGTAAATCCTGAAGAGGTCATCCAATTTTTGGAAGACCTTGATATTCGGAAATTCTATGGGGTGGGAAAAGTGACCGCAGAAAAAATGTATAAGCTCGGGATTTTCACAGGGAACGATTTAAAGCAAAAATCCTTGGAATTTCTAGATAGCACTTTTGGAAAAAGTGGAAAATACTACTATTATGTGGTGCGTGGAATTCATAACAGTGAAGTAAAGCCCCATCGAATTCCAAAATCTGTAGGTGCGGAACGTACCTTCTTTGAGAATCTTAGTAGTGAAGTCTTTATGCTGGAAAAATTAGAGAATATTGCCAATGAATTGGAAAGAAGGCTTCAGAAATCTAAAATAGCAGGTAAGACCATTACCTTGAAAATTAAATACAGCGATTTTACACTCCAGACCAGAAGCAAAACGCTGCCTTATTATATTGCAAAAAAAGAGCTGATTCTGGAAACCGCCAAAGAATTGTTGTATCAGTCAACCTTAGAAAACTCAGTTCGCTTATTGGGAATTTCGTTAGCAAACCTCAACACCGAGAAAAAAAAGGAAGAGCTAAAAAAAGAATCCGTTTTAGTGCAACTCAAATTTGATTTTTGATTACAATCCAAATCAATCGAAACCGGTTACGTTTATCCAAAACTAAAATTATACTGCTTCTACAGAAAAAATGGTCAATGCCCAAATGATAATAGAAGAGAAGAAAATTCCAAGGGCGTTGGCGAAAAATGCCTTCTTTTTTTCAATTTTAAGAAGATACGATGCAATGCTACCAGCATACACCCCTGTACCAGGCAAGGGAATCATAACGAATAGCACTAGACCAAAAAAGCCGAATTTTTTAATTTTTGCTGCTGTTCCGATCTTTGCCCTTTTGGCAACATAGATTGCCGATTTTTTATAGAAACGCCATTTTATCAAATAACGATTAATGTTCTCAAGAAAGAACATCATTAAAGGAAAAACCAAAAGATTGGCGAGAAAACAGGCAATAAGAACTACATAACTATTTAAGCCTCTCATAATCCCATAAGGTATTCCCAATTTAGATTCACCAAAAGGGGATAAACTCCAAAGCATGGCAGTTAACAGGTCTAATATCACAGCATCATTTAGACCGCTAAACTAGTCATGAAAATGCTTTAATCAATGCTATAAAACGCTAAATTATAATTAAAACTCCTAGCTCAATATATAGAACTAAAATAAGCATAGCATAAATCTTAACACCCTCTAATACAAGTGTTTAAATTTGAATTTTTATAAGAATAACTAGACAGACCAGTCTTTTGTTATATTTATACCATGGGGGAAATCACAATACACAACAAAATAATCACTTCAGCAAGTAATCTCTTTTATACCAACGGATATAATTCAACGGGAATCAATGAAATAATTTCTAAATCTGGTATAGCAAAAGCTACGCTGTACAGCCATTTTAAATCCAAGGAGGACATTTGTATGGCTTATCTAAAACAGCGCCACGATAGTTTCTTGGAATCCTTAAAAAGTTATGTTTCCAAGAGGAAAAAAGGGAGAAATCAGTTGTTGGCCATCTTTGACCTTTTAAGGGATATGTACAGAGAGGAAGATTTTCATGGTTGTTGGGGACTTAAAACGTTGGGTGAACTTTCACCTAAACAGAAAAAAATTTTAGGGGTAATACAGAAGCAAAAAAAAGAACTGTTATTGTACTTAGGAGAGGTTGTTGGTGACAATATTACCAATATCTCCAAGGCCGAGACCGAAAAAATATCTGGAGGAATCTACCTTTTATATGATAGCGCCATTACCGAGAGTCATTTGTTCAAAAATGATTGGCCCATCTATACGGCTAGAAGCATAGCACCATTACTTTTTGCTAATTCTGAAGTAGTACAATAAAAAGAGCCCCTTCAAAATTGAAGGGGCTCTTTTTAATTATATAACACTTGTTATTATTTTACAATCAAGGTATTATCCGTTGATGTAGGGTTTAAAGGACAGAAATACACGTATTCTCCTTTTTCCAATTTAGTTGGCTTTGAAGTTTGTGAAGTTCCTGTTTTTACCGCTTGAGTAACATAAGCAGTCTGGATATGGTTTTCAGGCTTACTAACGTCTTTCCCTTTTTTAACCAACACAAAACCCACTTCATGTCCTACTCCATTGTTCGTAATGTCAAAAACATACGTTCCTTCAGAAACGGTAATTTGTTTTTGTGTAAACTCTCCAGAAGTTTGCTCCAAAGACAGTGTTCTGACCGGTGCATCCTTCATCATTTTATCCTGTGCGTTTACAGAAAATACTGTTCCAACGGCGAATACTAAAATTGCAATTACTTTTCTCATTTTATGATATTTAATTTATTATGGTTTATTTATTATGCTTCAACTGTTTCCAAAGGCTTAGCTACTGGAAAATCAACTGGTACTTCTGTTGTGTTATTGATATAATTTGAAATCGTTTTGTCTCCTACCAATACAATTGTATCAATAAGGTTTTCTTTGGTCCAACCTGCAGTAAAGAAATTGTCCAAAACGGTTGCATCTGTAGCTCCTCTATTTTCTGTGATGTTCTTGGCCAATTTTGCCAATGCATCCAATCTATTGTCAAAAGATGCATTCCCTGATCTTAATTCCAATATTTGGTCATCTGTGAAACCGTTCATTTTACTTATTGCAGTATGTGCGGACAAACAATAAATACAATTGTTCACTTCGCTTACGGCCAAGTTTACAACCTCTTTTTCTTTCGCTTTCAAAGATGTTTTAGCGTTGGAAAGGTTTAAATAATTACCCAATGCATTCTCTGAGTGTGCATAGGTGGCAAAAAGGTTTGGAACAAAGCCAACTGCTTTTTCCAGGTTGTCAAAAATTGCTTGATTGTTACTACTTACTTCTTCTCTTTTAGGTACGTTAAATGTGCTCATAATTCTATCTTTTATTTAATTATTATATGGGTTAAAAATTCTTTACAAATGGTTTTTCTGCATCACAATAAAAATCATGGTGATGCTTCTGCTCACAATGTGTGTCTGGTATAAGGGTCTGTACTTCTGCTTTCTTAGAAGTTCTAAATATCTCTATGAGATTGAAAACTGATTTTTCTATTGCGTTCATCTTTACTTTACTTTTAATTACAATGCAAAGATGTAGCGAAAAGACAGGGTGTTGTTAGTAGTAATTTCCCGACCGCTTGCCTAAGTTTCCCTTAAGCAGAAATAAGTAGGTTTTCTCGGTATTCCGAAGGTGTTTTTTGGGTCATTTTTTTAAAAAAACGACTAAAATGTGCCGGATCATTAAATCCTAGATCAAAGGCGATTTCCTGATTTTGCTTATCTGTAAAATGAATAAGTCTTTTTGCTTCCAAGGTCAAACGTTCCAGAATAATTTGTTGTGGAGATCTTTGATTATAAATTGAAAAGAGATTGGATAGGGTTTTAGGTGATTTAAATAGCATTTCTGCATAATCACTCACTTTACGTTTGGTTTTATAATGAATATCTACTAGATAATTGAACTTTCTGATGGTATCTACTTGTTCGTTATTAAGTGCTTTAACAATATGCTGTTCCTTGGCCAAACGGGTACTCATGATTATCAATCTTTTCAGAAGCATTTGAAGCATATCACCTTGAATGTTATCTGGTGTGGAGAATTCTTCCAAAAAAACCTCAAACCATATATTAAATTTTCGTAGTTGGTCTTCTGGAATAGAAATTATCGGTAAATCTTGTGTTCCAAAAAAGAGAATGCCATTACAAGAGACTTCACTGTCATGATCAGAAATACAATAAAACTCCCTATTAAAAAGGATAGCTGAAAGTGGCAAGCCGGTTTTAGTAAAGGAAACATTTTGCAAGTAGGTGACCGTTACAATTTGATTGGGCATAAGTTCTAAAACCATATCATCTACAACAAATTCTATGGGTTTATCATTCCTGTTCCATAAAAATTTAATGGTGTTGGAAGTTATAGAGAAACGATCATTATCTCTTTTAATGTCATCCGTTAGCCCTAAAATAGCACCCAATTTAGGGTCTTTAAATTCATGTCTCATTAAGCTTTGCCTTCTAGTTTATTGTTGCAGAATCAGGTTTTTCCAGTTCTTAGTCACGCTATCTTGTTGATACTTACATCCATTTTAAAACCCCTTTTAAAGGATTTCTTAAACAATACTGTTAATGTATTGTCTAGATTTTACTACTGTTAAAACTTTTTATAGTATTGGGCATGGAAAAGACAAAATTCTATGATGAAGCGATAAACAACTTTTATCGCAACAAAGAAATAAATAGCTATCCATTAAGCTCATTGGATATTTATGCGCAACACTTTGGCAAAGTCTGCAAAAATCTTCAAGACGTCAAAAACTTAAGTGATTTGGCCCAAAAAGAAAAATGGGAAAATGAGATGCCTTTCCGTAATGAAATCATGGACAAGGAACATGTTGTAGTTGTAACCGATGCCAATCTTAACATCGTTTATGCTTCCCAAAATATGTTTCAGATGAACGGTTATGAATCTGATGAAGTTATAGGGGAAAAACCAAAAATGTTTCAGGGTAAAGAAACTTGTGTTGAAACCACAAAACAAGTTTCAAACGCTATAAAAAATAATGAACCCTTTGAAGTTGTTTTGCTCAACTATCGAAAAAATGGCTCTCCATATAAATGTTGGATACAGGGTTCTCCTGTTTTTGATAAAGCCGGTAAAGTGGTAAACTTTATCGCCTTTGAAAAGGAAGTTGCCTAGCCTGTTTTTTCTAAAAAGAACAAGTTTCTATTTCGGTAATACGTAAAGTATTGACCATGCCTTTTTCTTTTATTGGCATTGCCGCTAAACTTATAAGCATATCCCCTACGTCCAAAAACCCCTTCTTGCAGGCTATTTGGTTTACATCTTCTATGGTTTCATCTGTAGAAACATATTTATCATAATAAAAGGCCTTTACTCCCCATAACAAATTTAATTGCGTCAAAATCCTTTTGTTAGAGGTAAAAACGAGAATGTGGGCACTTGGTCTCCATGCCGATATTTGAAAAGCTGTATATCCGCTATTTGTAAGTGTAGAAATAGCCTTTGCCTGGATTTCGTTTGCCATTGTGGCGGCGTGGTAACAAACTGATTTGGTAATATATCTTTTGGTACGGATATGAGGTGGCGTTTGCGGAACATTAATTAAACTAGAGCCTTCAACACTATTTAAAATGCTTGACATTTTCTCAATTACTTGAACCGGGTAATTCCCCACAGAAGTTTCACCGGAAAGCATTACGGCATCAGCTCCATCCATTACCGAGTTTGCGACATCATTGACCTCTGCACGTGTAGGAGTAAGACTTGTAATCATAGTCTCCATCATCTGCGTGGCAATAATTACGGGAATTCTAGCTTTCTTTGCCCGCAATACCAATTTCTTCTGAATAAGAGGAACTTCATGTGCTGGAACTTCCACACCTAAATCACCTCTAGCTACCATTAAACCATCGCAATACGCAACAATTTTATCAATATTCTCAACTGCTTCTGGTTTTTCAATTTTGGCAATGATTGGGATTTTATGCTCGGAGTGTTTGTTAATTAAATCCTGTAAACCAATAAGGTCTTGACTATGGCGTACAAAAGAAAGTGCCATCCAATCCACTTCTTGCGAAATGGCAAATATGGCATCCTTGATATCTTTTTCCGTTAAAGCAGGTAATGAAATATCTGTATTGGGTAAGTTCACCCCCTTTTTTGATTTTAACGGACCACCCTGTATAACGGTTGTTTTAACTTCATCTTTCCCGTTCGTGGATTTAACTTCAAAAATTAATTTTCCATCATCCAATAAAATTAGTTCACCAGGTTTTACATCTTGAGGAAAGGTTTGGTAGTTCATATAAACTCTCTTTGCCGTTCCTTCAAAAGGCTCCCCAGTAGCAAAAGTAATCTCATCTCCAGGAGCAACAACAGCTTCACCTCCCATAACACCTACTCTAAGCTTTGGTCCTTGTAAATCTGCAAGTATTGAAGTATTAATACCCAATTCCCCATTTAAATCCCGTATCATTTGAATGCGTTCCGCAACATCGTCATGGGAAGCGTGCGAAAAATTTATCCTAAAAACATCCACTCCCGCTTCCATCATATTTTTAAGGACTTCCTTCTTACTTGTGGCAGGACCTAGGGTCGCTACAATTTTTGTCTTCTTTCTAGTTGGCATTGCTAAAAGATTAGGTTTCTTTTTGATTTTAAGGTCTGTGTTTCTAACGGATAGGCCGTTACAACTTTAGGTATTTTGTTAATGAATCTAACTTGTTCTTCAAGTTTTAATTCGTCTCCAGCATCAATTTTTAAAAAATAATCAACTTCCTTTCGTTCTTTTATCAAATGATTTGTCCTAAAGGAAGTATTGCTTTCAAAAAAGCCATCTGATGGGACAACCTCTTCAACCATACATTTATTGGAAATTAGTGTCCAACACATATCATTCATTTCATCATCCCATTCAAACACAGAAAACGAAAGGTTTTTGTCAAATTGCAAATCATTTTCCATTCTTTTTAAATGCAGTTGACAGTTGGAGTTTATAGCATAGGTCATAGCATAATCCTCCAGGCCACTATGTATGGCGATGAGCTGAAAGTTATCATCATAAAAGTCTGCTGATATTTTATGCGTCGTTGACATAGCCATAACACGAACTGTAAATATACTCTTAATACATTTGCCAGCCTAGTTGAAATAGGACAATGCACTTCTGAAACCCTACGAAAACGTTAGAGTTTACCTTTATTTAAAGTTGCTCATTTTCAATTCTGCTCTGCAATGCAAAATATGCCCTCCTTGATGCTTTTTCTTCTGCTTTCTTTTTGGAAGTTGCCCTGGCCTTTGCCAGTATTTTTTCTCCTATGGTAAGTTTAACAGCAAAATGCTTTAATTCATCATTGCCGGTGTCTTCATAAACGTCATAATTAAAGGACTTTTTTTGTTTTTGACACCATTCTATGACCAAGCTTTTATAGCTGATGACCCTGCCTTCCAACTGTTCAATATCAACATAAGGTTCTATGACTCGTTCCTTGATAAACTTCTCGCAATATGTATAACCCTTGTCTAAATAAATTGCCCCTACTAAAGCTTCAAAAACATTTCCATGTATGTTTTCTCCAAAATGTGATTTGGGGATTCTGCTCTCAACAAAGCGTAAAAGATCTAGGTCTTTGCCCAATTCATTTAGGTGTTTTCTACTTACAACCTTGGAACGCATCTTGGTAAGATATCCCTCATCCCCTTCTGGAACTTCATTGTAAAGGTGTTTTGATATGATTGTTCCCAACATGGCATCCCCTAAAAATTCGAGGCGTTCATAATTCATGGGGTTCCCCTCTTCATCCCTTTTGTTTACAGAACGGTGCAGAAAAGCCTTTTTATAAATTTCTATGTCCTTGGGTTTGAAGCCTAGAATTTTTTTAACTCCCAAAAAAAAATCCCCATCCGTTTTCGGTGGGGAATTGAATATTTTAGAAGTAAATCTCATCTTTTACAAAACTACCCTAATTTCTTGAACAAAACGCAGGCATTATGTCCACCAAAACCAAAAGTATTGCTCATAGCTACATTAACTTCACGTTTCTGTGCCTTATTAAGGGTCAAATTAAGTGAAGAATCAATATTTTCATCTATCGTAGTATGGTTAATTGTTGGAGGTACAACACCGTGTTCCATTGCCAATATAACCGAGATAGCCTCAATAGCACCTGCTGCACCCAATAAGTGCCCGGTCATTGATTTTGTAGAATTGATATTTATATTCTTAGCATGATCTCCAAAAACTTTAGAAATAGCTTTGAGTTCTGCCACATCACCTAAAGGTGTAGAAGTTCCATGAGTATTTATATGGTCTACATCTTCTGGTTTCAGTCCTGCATTCTCTAAACAGTTCTTCATTACCTCAACAACACCAATACCTTCCGGATGTGGAGCAGTCATGTGGTGGGCATCACTGGATAATCCCCCTCCTAAAACTTCCGCGTATATTTTTGCTCCTCTTGCCTTGGCATGCTCATACTCTTCCAAAATTAAAGCACCTGCTCCTTCCCCTAAAACAAAACCATCTCTGGTTCCATCAAACGGTCTTGAAGCTGTTTCCGGACTTTCGTTTCTGGTAGATAACGCATGCATGGCATTAAAACCACCCATTCCAGCTATAGTAACTGCTGCTTCACTTCCTCCTGTAACAATTACATCACAATACCCTAAACGAATTGAGTTTAAAGCATCGAACATAGCATTGGCAGAAGAAGCACACGCAGAAACCGTAGTGTAGTTTGGTCCCATAAATCCATGTTTTATGGAAATATTGGCTGGTGCAATATCTGCGATCATTTTTGGAATAAAGAATGGATTAAACCTTGGGGTTCCATCTCCTTCGGCAAAGTTTAAAACTTCTTGCTGAAAGGTTTCTAGACCTCCAATTCCTGCTCCCCAAATAACACCTACCCGCAACTTATTTATCTCGTCTAGGTTTAATTTAGCATCTGCAATAGCCTCATCTGAAGAAACCAAAGCATACTGAGCAAACTTGTCTAATTTTCTAGCTTCCTTTCTATCAAAAAAATCTTGTGGGTTATAGTCCTTAAGTTCACAGGCAAATTTGGTCTTGAACTTTTCCGTATCAAAATACGTTATGGGCGCACAACCACTTTTACCATTCTTTAGTCCTTCCCAATATGCCTCTAAATTGTTCCCAATAGGTGTTAACGCACCCATTCCGGTAACTACTACTCGCTTTAACTGCATTGAACTATTTTTTAACCTTTAGAACCTAAATTAAAAAAAATATCCATGTGATGATCATCACATGGATAATTTAAAATCTTTAGTAAGATATCATAAAATTACTTCGCTTCTTCTATATAGCTGACGGCTTGACCAACAGTTGCAATATTTTCTGCTTGATCATCAGGAATTTGAATATCAAATTCTTTTTCAAACTCCATGATAAGTTCAACAGTGTCCAAGGAATCCGCTCCTAAATCGTTGGTGAAGCTGGCTTCTGGCACTACTTCATTCTCATCAACACCTAGTTTATCAACGATGATAGCCTTTACTCTTGATGCAATGTCTGACATAATTATATCGGTTTTAAAAATTTAATCGTTGGCAAAAATATAAAACTTTGGATTAAATACACCATTTGTCGATAAAATGTGCTTTAAATTAAACATCTTCTGTTCCAGAATATTACTTTAGCCTTATAAATAAAGGTCCATAATCATAGTAGAAGTCCCCAAATGAAGCGAATTATAGTCTTAGCCTCAGGTAGTGGTTCAAATGCAGAAAATATTATCTCTTTTTTCAAGAAAACGGATTCTATAAAGGTTTGTGCAGTGCTAACCAACAAGAAAACCGCCGCGGTTTTGGAACGTTGCGAAAGACTTGAAACACCAGCTTTCTACTTTAACAAAACAGCTTTCTCTGATTCTGATGCAGTGATTAGATTACTCAAGGCCCTAAATCCAGATTTAATTGTCTTAGCCGGGTTTTTATGGAAAATACCCGCCTCTTTAATAAAAGCTTTCCCCAATAACATCATTAATATTCATCCAGCATTGTTACCTAAATATGGTGGAAAAGGCATGTATGGCAGCAAAGTACATCAAGCTGTTAAGGACAATTCAGAGTCAGAAACGGGTATCACTATTCACTACGTTAATGAAAATTATGATGAAGGAGCCATTATATTTCAGGCCAAAACAACGGTTACTCCTTCGGATGATGCCAATTCCATAGCTAAAAAAGTGCATCAACTAGAATATGAGCATTTTCCAAAGGTGATAGAAAAACTTCTATTGAAAGATGGCCAATAAGAGAAAATTTTACGTTGTCTGGAAAGGCAAACGACCTGGTATTTATGAAGCTTGGGCCGATTGCAAAGCTCAAATTGAAGGGTTCAAAGGAGCTCAGTATAAATCTTTCCAAGATTTTGCGGAAGCAAAAAAAGCCTTTAACAGCAATTATTTGGAATATAAGGGGAAGTCAAAAAGCAAAAAGGAATTAACCCCAGAAGAATTATTAAAAATTGGGGAGCCAAATTATAATTCCATTTCGGTAGATGCTGCCTCTAGTGGTAATCCTGGTAAGATGGAATACCAAGGGGTAGATACCAAAACTAAAAGAACGCTTTTTAAACAAGGGCCTTTTGAACAGGGAACAAACAATATAGGTGAGTTTTTAGCGCTCGTGCACGGATTGGCCTTTCTAAAAAATAACAAAAGTACCCGCATACTTTATTCAGATTCTAGAATTGCAATGGGTTGGGTAAGGAAGAAAAAATGCGGGACCAAGTTGAAGAAAAATGCTAAAAACAAAGTAGTCTTTGAACTTATTGAACGGGCCGAGGAATGGTTAAAGAAAAATTCTTACAATACGCCTATTGCTAAATGGGAAACCAAGGCCTGGGGTGAAATTCCTGCAGATTTTGGAAGAAAGTGAGCCACGCTTTGTACAATTGAATCCAGTTTTCCTTAATTGTCTACTCTGTTATGATAAATGGAATATCTAAGTGTATATTTGCAGCAAATTTACATAAATGGGCAAATTGCTTATTGTTGGGAGTATGGCCTTCGATGCTATTGAAACCCCTTTTGGCAAGACAGGTAAAATATTGGGGGGAGCAGCCACTTTTATAGGTTTGGCAGCAGACCAGTTTAATGTAGAATCTGCTATAGTCTCTGTTGTAGGTGATGATTTCCCACAGTCTTATTTAGACATTTTTGCTGACCGAAATATAGATATCTCTGGGGTTGAAATCGTTAAAGGCGGTAAAACCTTTTATTGGAAAGGAAAATACCACAATGACCTAAATTCACGGGATACTTTGGTTACAGAACTAAATACTTTAGGTGATTTTAATCCAATTGTTCCAGGACATTTCAAAGATGCCGATGTGGTTATGCTTGGAAATTTACATCCTAATATTCAGATAGGTGTAATCAATCAAATGGAAGAGCGACCAAAACTTATCATTTTGGATACCATGAATTTTTGGATGGATAATACATGGACGGAGTTGATTGAGGTAATAAAGCATATTGATGTAATTACCATAAATGATGAAGAGGCCCGTCAATTGACCAATGAATATTCCTTGGTGAAGGCAGCAGCCAAAATACAGGAAATGGGACCTAAGTACGTAGTTATTAAAAAAGGAGAACATGGTGCCCTTTTATTCCATGAAGAACATATTTTCTTTGCTCCCGCGCTACCATTAGAAGAAGTTTTTGATCCTACTGGAGCTGGAGATACATTTGCCGGCGGATTTGCTGGCCATTTGGCGCAGACAAAAAATATTTCTTTTGAAAGTATAAAGAATGCCATTATTCATGGTTCTAATTTAGCTTCATTTTGTGTGGAGAAATTTGGAACGGAACGAATGATATCACTGCAAAAACATGAAATTGACAAACGTTTGTTGCAGTTTAAAGAATTGACACAATTCAATATTGAATTAACATAAATAACTGCCCTGAACTATTTCGGGGCTTTTTTATTTTATATAGATATGAGTGATGCGATTAAGCACGAATGCGGAATTTCAATGATCCGTTTGCTTAAACCTCTGGAGTACTACAAAGAAAAATATGGTACAGCGTTCTACGGCGTAAACAAAATGTACCTAATGATGGAAAAACAGCACAATAGAGGTCAAGATGGTGCTGGTTTTGCAAGTATAAAACTGGATATGGATCCTGGAGAGCGTTACATGAGTAGGGTGCGTTCTGCACAGCAGCAACCAATACAGGACATCTTTGACCAAATTAATGATCGCATTAATACTTCTCTAACACAAAACCCAGAATATGTAGATGATGTTGCGCTTCAGAAAAAGAACATCCCCTATATAGGTGAATTGTTGATGGGTCATGTTAGATATGGCACCTTTGGGAAAAATAGTATTGAAAGCGTTCACCCATTCCTAAGACAGAACAATTGGATGCACCGTAACCTAATTGTTGCTGGTAATTTTAATTTGACCAATGTTGATGAGCTTTTTAATAATCTTGTTACGATAGGCCAACACCCTAAAGAAATGGCCGATACGGTTACCGTAATGGAAAAAATAGGGCATTTCTTGGATGATGCTGTTGCCAAGCTTTACAAACAAATAAAAAAAGAAGGGTTTAATAAAAGGGAAGCTTCGCCCTTAATTGCGGAACGACTTAATGTGGCAAAAATATTGACCAAAGCTTCCAAGAATTGGGATGGCGGCTATACTATGGGCGGTTTGTTGGGTCATGGAGATGCTTTTGTAGTTAGAGATCCAGCAGGAATTAGACCAGCTTATTACTACAAAGATGATGAGTTTGTGGTTGTAGCTTCGGAAAGACCTGCTATTCAAACTGTTTTCAATGTTAAATACGAAGATGTTAAGGAATTGGACCCTGGACATGCAATAATCATAAAGAAAAAAGGAACTGTTCATTTAGAGGAAATACTTGAACCCACGGAAAGAAAAGCATGTTCTTTTGAGCGCATTTATTTTTCAAGAGGAAGTGATAAAGAGATTTATCAGGAACGAAAAATGTTGGGTAAACTCTTGTTTCCAAAAATTTTAAAAGCCATAAATGATGATTTGGTAAACACAGTCTTTTCATACATTCCCAATACTGCCGAGACTTCTTTCTTTGGTATGGTAAAGGAGGCACAGAACTACCTTAACGCAAAAAAAGAAGAACAAATTCTAGCCTTAGGCCCAAAAATTACGGGTGAAGAGCTTCATAGAATTTTGGAAGTTAGACCCCGCATTGAGAAGGTGGCTATTAAAGATGCTAAGCTACGAACCTTTATTACGCAAGATAGCAGCAGAGATGACCTTGTAACCCACGTATATGACATCTCCTATGGCTCTGTAAAGGAAAATGACAACCTGGTAATTATTGATGACAGTATTGTTAGAGGCACGACCTTAAAAAAGAGTATCTTAAAAATTCTTGATAGGTTATCTCCCAAAAAAATAATAGTAGTTTCTTCTGCTCCCCAAATAAGGTACCCAGATTGTTATGGTATAGATATGGCCAAACTAGAAGATTTTGTTGCTTTTAAAGCAGCCCAAGCGCTTCACGAAGAAAATGGAACCACTGATAAAATAAAAGAGATCTACGAAAAGTGCTTAACTCAAACTGATTCTAAAGACAAGGAAGTTGTTAACCATGTTAAAGAGTTTTATGAGCCTTTTACGCCTGAGCAAATTTCAAAAAAGATTGCTCAAATCTTGAGTCCGGAAGGTATCAATGCTGAAGTAGATATTATCTATCAAAGTATTGAAAGCTTACACCAGGCTTGTCCAAAAAATTTAGGGGATTGGTATTTCACAGGGGATTATCCCACTCCTGGAGGAAACAGGGTCGTAAACAGAGCTTTTATTAATTTCTACGAAGGGAAGAACGAAAGGGCATATTAATTGAGTCCTATCTAAATTAAAGTTAATGTGTGCATTTCATCGATGAAACGTGCATGTTGCCGTCTTTTTGATTCTCAGGTAAAAGTCAAACCTACTTTAGTATTGCCATAGCATAAGTAGGTTAAGTTCATGGTAAGATTTGGGGCAAAAAAGGTGGAAGCTATTCCACCTTTTTTATTTTAAGTAATCCAAATACCGCATCACGTAATCCTTTTCTTTAGTAATAGTGCGCTCTAACCACAAGATTGGTAATTCAACCAAATAACGAGGGTTTCATCTAAAAGCTTTCTCACTAAGCATAGCCTTGACTTACATTTGGAGGACCATAGCATAAGTAGGTTAAGTTCATGGTAAGATTTGGGGAAAGAAGGCGGAGAAATCTCCGCCTTCTTTATATTTGAGTCCCAAGGATTTAACAAATTTCCTCGCTGAATTATTCGCAACTTTTTTTCAAAGAATCAAAAAATTCCTCAAAAACTTTTGTTATTTCTCACAATACCAGTAATTTAGTTTTGCCATAGCATAAGTAGGTTAAGTTTATGGTAAGATTTGGGACGAAAAGGGTGAGGGCTTCCTCACCCTTTTCTATTTGGTGTATTTATAAAATAAAAAGGCCGAGCACAGAATTGTGCTCGGCCTTTTTAAGTTTAACAGGATTCTCTCTCTCCCCTAATTATTTATTGGCTTCGTAATTTTCCGAAACCTTGTCCCAATTAATTACATTGAAAAATGCTTCTACATAATCTGGTCTTCTATTCTGATAATTTAAATAGTATGCATGTTCCCAGACATCCAATCCTAAGACAGGGTGTCCTCCACATCCTGTTTCTGGCATTATTGGATTATCTTGGTTTGGAGTGGAGCAAACCTCAACCTTGCCACCTTTATGAACACATAACCAAGCCCAACCTGACCCAAATCTTGTACCAGCAGCTGCGCTAAATTTTTCTTTAAATGCATCAAAAGAGCCAAAAGCATCGTCAATGGCCGCAGCTAAATTTCCACTTGGTGTTCCACCTCCATTTGGGGACATAACCTCCCAGAAAAGAGAATGGTTATAAAATCCACCACCATTATTTCTTACTGCCCCATTGGACACGTCCAAATTGGCTAAAATATCAAGGATTACTTTTCCTTCTAAATCTGTTCCCGCAATTGCACCATTTAATTTAGTGGTATATCCATTATGGTGCTTTGTATGGTGAATCTCCATTGTTCTTGCGTCTATATGTGGCTCTAAAGCATCATATGCATAGGGTAGTTTTGGTAATTCAAAAGCCATAATTATATTATTTTTAAGTTATTAATGATTCTTGTAAAAATACGGTTTTAAGAGATATATTCATGCAATTCCGTGTTAAGTTCAGGTTGGTAATCCGTAATTTGCAAGAAAAACTTTTTGGAAGCTTACAGCTTTAAAATATTCAACGCATCCGCAGGCTCAGGTAAGACTTATACCTTGGCCAAAGAATACCTCAAATTGCTGTTGTCCAATGACTCCTCCATAAAATTTAGGCAGATTTTGGCCATTACCTTTACCAATAAAGCTGTTGGGGAAATGAAAACCCGGATTTTGGATAACCTTCATGCTTTTGGAAGTGATAAAAATCAAGGGGCACTATTCCATGAAATCTGCCAAGACCTTTCATTAAGTGCCGAGCAACTTCAACAACGATCAAAAACAGTACTTAAAAGAATTTTGCACAACTACTCTTTCTTTGAGGTTTCCACAATTGACAAATTCAATCATAAGATTATAAAGACATTTGCCCGCGACCTTCAGCTTTCGCAAAATTTTGAGGTAGAGTTGGATGTTGAATTGCTTTTGGAAGAAGCCGTGGGACATTTACTGGAAAGGGCTGGAACAGATAAAGAACTCACTCAAGTTTTGCTCGCTTTCTCACTTGAAAAGATTGATGATGATAAGAGTTGGAATATTTCATATGACCTAGTGGAAATTGGAAAATTGCTTTTTCAAGAAAATCATTCTGGGCATGTGGAAAAACTGCTAACGAAATCGATACGTGATTTTCAACAAATTCAAAAGAACATCACTTCACAAATAAAAGTGATTGAAAACAATATCGGTATTGAAGCCCAAAAAGTACTTCAGGAGATTGAAAATCAAGGATTTGATTCTTCTGATTTTCCAAGACAGACCCTCCCTAATCACTTCAGAAAAATAATTGATGGTGAGTTTGGCATTAAAATGCTTTACAACAACAAATTAGAACAAAACTTACTTGAGAATAAAGTCCTTAAAGCTGCCAATAAAAGAGATGCGACCCATCTAACAAGTATTATTTTAGAAAGTTTTTTATCCATCAAAAAAAGCATTTATAAACGTAGTTACCTCAAAAATATTTATGGCAATATAGTTCCGCTTACATTGTTGAATGAAATCGCAAAAGAAATCAAGAACATAGAGATTGAAAGGGATGTAATTCCAATTTCGTCATTGAATTCATTATTGTCAAAAGAAATAAAAAATCAACCTGTTCCTTTTATTTATGAAAGGATGGGAGAAAAATACAGGCATTATTTTATTGATGAGTTCCAAGATACTTCCAAAATGCAATGGGACAACCTCATTCCTTTGATTGGAAACGCTCTAGAAAGTGAAAATGAAAAAAAAGAAAGTGGTTCCTTATTTCTTGTAGGAGATGTTAAGCAGGCCATTTATAGATGGCGTGGAGGCAGAGCAGAACAGTTCCTAAATCTTATTAATCTAAAATCCCATCCTTTTGTAGTGGGCCCTAACATCAACACTTTGGACACAAATTGGAGAAGTTATAGCGAAATTGTCCAATTCAACAATAGCTTTTTCACATTGGTTGCGCCATTTTTAAAGGGGGAGGATTACAAAAATCTTTTTTTAGAAGGTTGCGATCAAAAACCCAATAACAAGTCTGGTGGTTTTGTACAATTATCATTTTTGGACAACAACATCAATGACAAGGAAGAAGCCTATTGCAATGAAGTTCTAAAAACTATTGATGAAGTTATATCCAAAAAGTACTTCTTCTCTGATATTTGCATTCTAGTCCGTGATAATAATAAAGGTATGCTTTTGGCCAATTTTCTATCTGAAAAAGAAATTCCCATTATCTCTTCAGATTCTTTGTTGTTGAGCAACAATGAAAAGGTTCGTTTTCTTATTTCATTACTAAAAGTGATGGATGATTTAAATGATAAAGAAGCTCGCTATGAAACCTTGATGTTTCTGGCTAAAAAAGAAAAACATGATTTTATATCCTCCAACATCGACAACCTTGAAGAGTTGTTTTCCACTACTTATGGGTTTCATTTGAACAGTTTAAAAGGGCAATCGGTTTTCACAATTCTTGAAAAGGCCATCATCCAATTTGACCTATCTGTAAACACAGCTGCCTATCTTTCTTTTTTAATGGATGAGGTATTGATCGTAGAAAAAAGGGATGGGCCAGGGTTACATTCTTTTCTAAAATATTGGGAGAAGAAAAAAGCAAGTCTTTCCATTACTGCTCCTGATAATGTTAACGCGGTTAAAATCATGACCATTCACAAAGCCAAGGGCCTAGAATTTCCAATTGTAATCTTCCCTTTTGCCAATGCGATAATAGATGATAAACGAAAGAAAAAGAAATCTTGGGTTCCCAAAGTTAATGACAAACATGATTTTGGGTTAGATGAATTCTTGATCAACACAAACCAAGAAATGTTGCATTATAACCAGATTACAGCAGATGTATATATTGATGAAGTAAAAAAAACGGAATTGGATGCCATGAACGTATTATATGTGGCATTGACCAGGGCTGAAAAAGCACTCTATGTTATTTCTGAAGTAAGTAAGAACAGTCCCTCTTTAATGAATGCCACCTCCTATTCGGACTTATTTTATTGTTACTTGCAAAACCAGGAGGTTCCTAAAAACGATCAGGAGGTTTATGCTTTTGGCGTAGCGCTGGAAAATAATGCAACTGCTTCTGCATCGTCCACCAAAAATCTTCATATTTCTTATCTAACAAGGCAAAAAGAAGACCCAGGCTTTACCATTTCAACAAAATCCAGTCATTTATGGGATGATGAAAAAAGAGAGGCTATTGAAATGGGTAATCTTATTCATTTCGCACTTAGCAACATCATTACAAGTGACGATGTCCCCCATGCCATTGAAAAACTTCAGTTATCTGGTCATATTCCTGAAGATGCCACCAATTATCTAAAAGAAAAGATACTTGGTGTTGTCAATCATCCAGAACTGAAGAGGTATTTCTCTGATGAGTACCAAATATTGAATGAGCAAGAGATACTAACTATAGATGGGGGGTCATTGCGCCCAGACCGAATTGCAATTAAAAATAATGAAGCAACAATTATTGACTATAAAACAGGAAAAACATCTCCATCTCACAAAGAACAGATTACGCAATATGCTGATGTGCTAAAAGAGATGGATTTTGAAATTAAACATACTATTATTGTCTATATTGATCACCTAATAAATCCCGTTTTTCTTTAAACTAAAAAACTATGTACGGAAAAATAAAAGAGCATCTTGCAAATGAGTTGGACGCCATAAAAGAGGCAGGCCTATTTAAAAAAGAACGCATTATCACATCTCCACAAGATGCGGTCATAAAAATATCTACAGGACAAGAAGTCATTAACTTTTGTGCCAATAATTATTTAGGGCTTTCATCACACCCAGATGTGGTACAAGCAGCTAAAGATGCACTGGATTCTCATGGTTTTGGTATGTCTTCGGTTAGATTTATTTGTGGCACTCAGGATATCCATAAAGAACTAGAAGAAAAGATTGCCAACTTCTATGGCACGGAGGATACTATCTTGTATGCTGCAGCTTTTGATGCCAATGGTGGCGTGTTTGAGCCTTTATTGACCGCAGAGGATGCCATAATCTCAGATTCGTTGAATCATGCATCAATAATTGATGGTGTTCGCCTTTGTAAAGCCAAAAGGTATAGGTACGCCAATAATGATATGGCCGATTTGGAAGCTCAGCTCAAACAGAGCGAAAAAGATGGTGCTCGATTTAAAATTATCGTTACTGACGGTGTTTTTTCTATGGATGGACTCTTAGCTCCTCTAGATAAAATTTGTGATTTAGCGGACAAGTATGATGCCATGGTAATGATTGATGAATGCCACTCTGCAGGCTTTATTGGTGAAACCGGAAGAGGAACTCTTGAGGAAAAAGGAGTTATGAATCGCATAGATATTATTACAGGCACCTTGGGCAAAGCACTTGGAGGCGCAATGGGAGGGTATACCACAGGTAAAAAAGAAATTATAGAAATGTTGCGCCAAAGGTCTCGGCCCTATTTGTTCTCCAATTCCCTTGCTCCAGCCATTGTAGGAGCTTCTATCAAGGTGTTTGAAATGTTGGACAAGGATACCTCGCTAAGAGACAAACTTCAAAGCAACACTGAATATTTTAAAAAAGGGATGAAACAAGCCGGTTTTGACATTATTGATGGTGATTCGGCCATAGTACCCGTAATGCTGTATGATGCCAAGCTTTCCCAACAAATGGCAGATATGCTTTTAGAGAAGGGTATTTATGTAATTGGTTTCTTCTATCCAGTGGTCCCAAAAGGCAAGGCCCGCATACGTGTGCAACTGTCAGCAGCCCACGAACAGCATCACTTGGATCAAGCAATTGAGGCATTCATTCAAGTGGGAAAAACATTGAAAATCGTTGAAATGCAGTAAATGTTCCATGTAATGCATCAAAAAAAAAGAAAAATTGATTTTGTTAATAAGTCTTAACAACTTACATTTGCTGCTGATAAACACTTAAACTTAAAATTTTGAGCATGAAACATCTTAGCAAATTATTAGTTGTTGCCCTATTAGTTTTAGGCGCTAACAACCTACAAGCGCAAGACGAGAATAATCCGTGGCAGATTAGTTTTGGGGTGAACGCAATTGACCTTTATCCTACCAACGATGAGAACAACCCGTTCTCTAGTACTACATTGTTTGATGAGTACTTCAACGTTTCTGACCACTGGAACATCTTGCCTTCCGTTTCTTACGTGGCTGCATCCAAATATATTGGAAGTGGATTTTCTGTAGGTGCAAGAGGTTCTTTAAATAGAATTGAAAACAATGGTGACCAAGCAGTTGATGATCTTTCGCATTACGCTATAGATGGTACCATTAAGTACAACTTCCTTAAAAACACAACTATTGACCCATTTGCGGAAATAGGTGGTGGTTATACTTGGGTTGATGAAATTGGTGCTGGTACTGCAAATGCAGGTATTGGTGTAAACATCTGGTTTTCAGAAAACATCGGTTTAACATTACAGACTCAGTACAAACATGCTTTTGAAGATTATTTAGTAAAGCATTTCCAACACATGGCAGGTATTAGCATCAAATTTGGTGGAACTGACACTGACGGTGATGGAATCTATGACAAAGACGATGCTTGTCCAGAGGTTGCTGGTCTAGAAGCATTCAACGGTTGTCCAGATGCTGACGGCGATGGTATTGAAGATAGCAAAGATAGCTGTCCTAACGAAGCTGGTTCTAAAGAAATGAACGGTTGTCCAGATGCTGACGGTGACGGTGTTGCTGACAAAGATGATGCTTGTCCTAACGAAGCTGGTCTTGCTGCTTTAGCTGGTTGTCCAGATGCTGACGGTGATGGTGTTGCTGACAAAGATGATCAGTGTCCTAACGAAGCTGGTCCTGCTGAGAACAGCGGATGCCCTTGGCCTGATGCTGATGGTGACAGTGTTCTTGACAAAGACGATCAATGTCCTCAAGTAGCTGGTACTGTTGCTAACAACGGTTGCCCAGAAGTAACTGAAGAAGTTCAAAAACAATTGAACGATTATGCTAGAACTATCTTGTTTGATACTGGTAGATCTTCTATCAAAGCAGAATCTACTTCTGTAATGGTTGATATCATCACTATCTTAAATGAGTATCCTAATGCTAAGTTTACAGTAGAAGGACATACTGATAGTGTTGGTGGTGCTTCAACAAACCAAAAACTTTCTGAGTCAAGAGCTAACTCTGTAAGAGACTTCTTGATTGACAAAGGCGTTGGTGCTGATAGATTAACTGCTATCGGATATGGTGAAGACAAGCCAATCGCAACTAACAACAACAGAGCTGGAAGAGCTCAAAACAGAAGAGTTGAAATCAACTTGGTAAAATAAGAATTAGAAAACTTAGTTTTCTTTTCAAAAAAGGCCCTGCATTTGCAGGGCCTTTTTTATTTTTAGCATATGCATCAAAGTTTTCTTCAATATGTTCTGGATGACCTGCTAAAAAAAGAAGTGGCTATTGAGTCATTAACTTTCGTTCTACCCAGCAAACGGTCGGGTACTTTTCTAAAAAAGCATATTTCCAATATCCTTATCAAAAACAGCTTTAGCCCAAAAATTCTGGCTATCGAGGATTTTGTAGAAGACATCTCTGGTATTACCTCTGCATCTTCCATAGACTTGCTTATTCAACTCTATACAGTTTATAAAAGCTCCAAAATAGAAGTTCATGATGATTTTTATACTTTTTTAAAATGGGGGCAAACGCTGCTTCAAGATTTTAATGAGATAGACAGGTATCTCATTCCCTCCAAGGATATCCTCAACTATCTATCTGCCATAAAAGAAATCAACCATTGGTCTTTAAAAAATGAGAAAACAGAACTGATCCAAAAATATTTACAGTTTTGGAATAGTCTTGAATCTTTATATAATTCTTTTACTACTTCGCTATTAAATCAAAAGAAAGGGTATCAAGGCCTAATCTATAGAAAGGCAAATGAAAATCTTGTTGATTATTGTAAAACCAATATAAATGATTCCTTGGTTTTTGTAGGCTTCAATGCTCTCAATTCTGCAGAATCAAACATCATACAATACTTTCTTGAACACACCAATAGCCAAATCTATTGGGATATTGATTCTTATTTTCTTGACGATGCTATTCATGACGCTGGTCTTTTTATCAGAAATTATAAAAGGCAATGGCCCTATTATAGTGTCAGGAATTTAACTGGGGTTCATAATAGTTTTTTATCTCCTAAAAGCATTTCCATTACAGGCGTGCCCAAAAGTATTTCACAAGCCAAGTACGTTGGGGAAATTTTAAAGGGAATTAAATCAGAATCCCCTACTGGGTTTAAAAACACAGCTCTGGTTCTGGCAGATGAATCTTTGCTCAACCCTATTCTTCAAGCTATTCCAAATGAAATCAATGAGGTAAACATCACTATGGGTCTGCCTCTTAACAAAACCGTACTGTATTCATTTTTTCTGTCCTTTTTAGAACTCAATATAGCCTCCACAGAGAAGGGGTGGTTTTACAAAGATGTTTTAGAATTTCTATCAAACCCATACAGCATATCTATTTCCGCTTCTCAACAAGTGGACTTCGCAAAGGTAATTCCAAAGGATATTAAAGAAACTAATAGGCTTTATCTCAATCATAACAACCTTTCTAAATATACCGGAGCAAAGCAGGTATTGGAAATTATATTCCCGCCAAAAGCTATTTCATCAGTACAATGGATAGACAATTGCCTGTTGCTGATTCAAAGCTTAAAAAAAATCTTTGATGTAGAAGAGAACCCCCAAGAACTTGAGTCTTTATATCGATTTTACACCCTGTTTAATCAACTAAAAACCCATTTAAACGCTATTGACCTTAAACCAGGTCTAAAATCAGTTAAAAGCTTGTTTAAACAGCTAGCAACTATGGAAACGCTAGATTTTATTGGTGAGCCTTTATCCGGATTGCAGATAATGGGTATGCTGGAGAGTCGAAATTTAGACTTTGAAACGGTGATACTTACCTCTGTAAATGAAGGTATACTCCCCTCAGGAAAATCTAACAATTCTTTTATCCCTTTTGATGTAAAACGGGAATACGGACTGCCCACATACAAAGAGAAGGATGCTATATATACATACCATTTTTATAGATTGATCCAACGTGCTAAAAATGTTCATATCATCTATAACACCGAACCAGACGTTTTAGAAGGCGGCGAAAAAAGCAGGTTAATTTCTCAGTTGCTCACAGATGATAGCATTTCAAAATACGTCACACATCATATTGCATCTCCTCAAGTTAAAATTTCACCATCTCCTATAGCTGAGATATCTAAAAGTCCGCTACTTTTAAAAGACATAGCATCTTTTGCAGATAACGGATTTTCACCAACTTCTCTAACCAATTACATTAGAAACCCACTTGAGTTCTATAAAAAGAACATTCTTAAAGTAAATGATGTTTCTGAAGTTGAGGAAACGATAGCCGCCAACACTTTTGGCACAATAGTACATGATAGTCTAGAGGAACTGTACCTACCTCTTATCAATAAAATTTTAACATTGGAAAATACCGCTGATCTGGCAAAAAAAACCCCAGAGGTGGTAAAAACGCACTTTTACAAAAACCTGCCTGGAGTTGATATTTTAAAAGGCAAATTTCTTCTGGTCTACAATGTAATTGTAAAATATCTACAGAATTTTATCGCCCAAGAAATAAAACAACTAGAAAAGCATGAAATAAAAATCTTGGGATTAGAAGAAAAACTTGTTGTGCAACTGAATATGCCAGAATTAGCCTTTCCTATAAAGCTCAAAGGCACATTGGACAGGGTTGACCAAATTGATGGTGTTACCAGAATAATTGACTATAAAACTGGAAAAGTAGAACCTAGAAATGTCAAAATTACAGATTGGGAAGAACTAGTTTTAAATTACGATAAAAGCAAGGCATTTCAATTGCTATGTTATGCTTTCTTATATTCTAAAAAGCATGACGCCAATCCTTTACATGCTGGGATTTACTCCTTTAAAAATTTGAGTCAAGGCTTTTTACCCTTTTACTCGAATGGGGTCAATATAGACCACGATACGCTCAACACTTTTGAAAGTTATTTGAAAAGAATAATCCTAGAAATCTGTAACTCCAGTATTCCTTTTACTGAAAAAAAGGTGTAATTACTTTAAATCGGGCCGTGTAGGTCGCACTTCTATTTTGCTTGGTAGCGTACGAGGGTTCATCAATAATAAATCAACCACAAGCTTTCCGATATCCTCTGCCTGTATTTTCCATGAATCTTTTGTAGAAGGTTCATTTCCATTAAAATGGGTTGCCACGGAACCGGGCATTATTGTAGTTACCTTGATATTGTATTTTCTCAAATCCAACATCGCTGCCTGAGTAAAGCCAACCACACCAAATTTAGTGGCATTATATCCTGCACCCTGAGCAAAAAAATTAGTCCCCGCTAAACTTGCCAAGGTCATATAGTACCCTTCAGACTTTTTTAATGCTTC
The DNA here is from genome assembly GCF_947499585.1 of uncultured Allomuricauda sp. Lineage (GTDB taxonomy): Bacteria > Bacteroidota > Bacteroidia > Flavobacteriales > Flavobacteriaceae > Flagellimonas. The sequence continues at coordinate 574,176 of NZ_CANMOO010000002.1, forward strand.
TACTGAAGCTTTTAATGTATGAAAAACACCATTAAGGTTCACATTGATCATCTGATGCCATTCACCTTCATCCATTTCATCAACAGGTGCAAAATGACCTACACCAGCATTGGCCAGAACAAAATCCAATTGCCCCCATTTCTCCAAAATTATCTGAACAGCATTTACCTCATCAGTAAGCTTTGAAACATCTGAAGGTATTCCCAGCACATTTGCTTCATCTCCTAAACTTTTTGCGGCTTGGCTAACTCCTTCTATACTTCTTCCACTTATGGCAACATTCATACCCTGTTGCAGCAGAGATTGGGCAACTCCATATCCAATTCCCTTTGTTCCACCAGTTATGTAGGCTACTTTACCCTTCAAATTCATAGTCTATACATTTTAAAGATTTTGTCGCAGGCACAATGTCATCCTTAACTACGCTTACCAATAAAAGCACGCTACATCCTATTTAAGCTTCGCAGCTGGCGCAATCTTTTTTCTGTTTAAACTTCTGCGCTGCGTTCATACTGTGCTGATAGTAAAGCGATTTCAATCCTAATTTCCATGCAGTTACATGAATCTTATTGATTTCCTTGACTGGCATATCTGGGTGTACAATAATGTTCACCGACTGTCCTTGGTCTATATGGTTTTGTCTATTGGCAGCTTGATAAATAATATCCAATTGATCAATCTCTGAATAGGTTTTAAAGACATCTTTTTCAAGTTGCGTAAGGAAGTCTAAATGCTGTACCGAGCCATCTTGATCACGGATACTTCGCCAAACATCAGTTGTATTTTCTCCTTTGTCCTCTAAAAGTTTCTCTAAAAATGGATTCTTTATCGTGGTTTTGATCTTGGCAATATCCTTTACATAAATATTGGACCATATGGGTTCTATACCCTGCGATACTTGACCTAGGATAAAAGCCGAAGAAGTTGTTGGAGCAATCGCATTTAAGGTAGCATTACGTCTACCATAGCCTTTCAGTACAGCTGGTTCTCCAAATTTCTTAGCTAGCGCTTCAGATGCGTTATAGGATTTGGTTTTGATGCTCCTGAAGATCTCATTGTTTAAATTATATGCTTCTTGACTATTAAAAGGCATCATTTTAGACTGCAATAATGAGTGCCATCCTAATACTCCTAGCCCTAATGCTCTATTATCTTTTGCGAAGTTGTAAGCCCGTTCCATAAAAAGAAAGGTCTGGCGATCTTCACGGTTTGAAGAATCCCGATAAGCTTCCAATTTTTCAATGAATTCTGTAATAACAGCGTCTAAAAAGTACACCATCGTCTCTACCGCATCGGTATCTTTCCATTTGTCGTAATGCAATACGTTTACCGATGATAGTACACATACAAATGACCAATCATCATTTGATGGCAACATAATCTCGGTACAAAGGTTACTGGCATAGATCGTATGTTGTTTGTCTTTATAGACATCTGCAGCGGCATTATTTGCATGATCACTAAAGAAAATATAGGGGTAGCCCATCTCTCCTCTTCGCTGTAATACTTTTGCCCAAACAGATCGTTTTTCAATATCTCCATCGATCATTTCCTGCATCCATTTATCGGTCACCGTAACCCCGTGTGTCAACTCCTGAATAGGGTTTCCTTCCGTACCGATTTCCAAAAACTCTGAAATGTCAGGGTGTTCAACTGGCAAGTAAGGGGAAAAACGACCTCGCCTTACAGAACCTTGGCTAACCACATCAACCATAGACTCAAAAAGCTGCATAATATGTACCGCTCCTGACGCTTGCCCATTGTTCTTTACTTCTGCCCCACGGTGTCTAATCTTTCCGAAGTATCCTGAGGTGCCCCCTCCCAGTTTGGACATCATACCAACCTCTGACTGGGTATATAAGATATTGCCCATATCATCATCAATATGCGAACCAAAACAACTGATGGGCAATCCTCGTTCTTTTCCAAAATTTGACCAAACAGGTGATGCCAGAGAGAAAAAGCCCTGAGACATATAACCATAAAATTTATCAGAGAAACCAGGCATCTGCAACAGCTGTTCAGCTCTATCTGCAATTTCACGGATTCGTTGCTCAGCGCTAACCCCTTCAGTCAAATATCCAGAAGCTAAGAAGTTTCGACTGTGTTCCGTAAGCCATTCAAATCCTTTTTGGTCTTGCTTGCTTAAATTTTTGAGTGCTTCTTTTCTTGCATTAACAAGTTGTTCGCTCTCGGAAATAGTTGTTGATGTTTGTGTGTTTAAGGTATGTTTTTGATCGTTCATTTAAAAAAGGTCGTCGCTGGTTATACTTTGTGTTCTTTTACTGTAGTTAATGGAGCGCTTTACAAAGAAATCGCCATGTTTGGTGCCAATAATCTCATCATCAAACCATTCTGTTTGCGTCAATAATGTCTCATCAATTTCAAATATTTTATCGATCCCAATACTCTCTAGGGAATTATTGAATCTGTTCTTTATAAACTCGTTCACCAAGGCTTTGGGCAGAAAATCAAGCTCGCCTTTTTCAAAAATCCAATCTACCACCTCGCTTTCTGCTATGAATGCATCTTTGCACATTTCCTGTATCATATTATGGTAATCGGCATCAAACCACTCAGGGTTTTCATCTTTGATGATATTGATGATATCAATCCCGAAATCACCGTGAATCTGTTCTTCCTTAGATGTGGCTTCCACAACATTGGAAATACCCTTAAACATATTCTTGTGCTTGTTAAAGGCCATGATGATCAAAAACTGTGAGAATAGGGATACGTGTTCAATAAATAGGGAGAACAACAAAACAGACTCTGCATATTCTTTATTATCCTCACTTTTTGCGTTTTTAAGCGCTGTTTCCAAGTACTGTACCCGCTTCATGATGACCGGTTTTTTCTTGAGGTTCTTAAACTCCTCATTAAGTCCCAAAATCTCAAGTAAGTGAGAATACGCATCATGATGGCGAACTTCACTTTCAGCAAAAGTTGCGCCTACTGAACCTACCTCGGGCTTTGGCATTCTATGGTATATATCTCCCCAGAATGTTTTTACAGCGACTTCTATTTGAGAGATGGCCAGCATGGTGTTTTTTAAGGCACTACGCTCAGTTTCCGAGAGACGCGTCTTAAAATCTTGAATGTCACTTGTAAAGTTAAATTCAGTATGAATCCAGTACGAATGACGAATAGCTGGTACATATTCATACAGGGCTGGATATTCATATGGTTTTAGATTAATGCGCTTCTCAAAAATATTGGTCTTACGTTTTTGAGCTTGCTCATTTCGATATAGAATATAGCCCTTGGCCACGTCAAAAAACCCGCTTTCCATCAGCTTGTTCTCAACAAAATCCTGCACCTCCTCTACTGTAGGCACATAGCTTTCATCAAACTGCTTTCGTTCCAAAAGTGCAGTATAAACATTGCCAGAGATACGCTCTGCATCCATAAAATCTCCATGATTTGCAGCAGTCATGGCTTTTAGGATAGCATTTGTTATCTTATCTAGCTGAAAGGGTTTCGTGACAAAATCCCTCTTGATGACGTGGGTAATTTCCATGATATTTTGTGATTAAAATTGCTCTAAAGAAGCGAGACGTAAAGGTCAATTTTTATTGGTCTTGTTCATCCTGAAAATCTTGGAGTTTTTCCACACCGTTATCAACAATGCAAAAAAATCTTTAGAAAATGCTTAGAAATCAATAGGATAATTTGGCCTAAGGCTTAGAATTCAGTACTGTTAAAAAATGATTGGCGTAGTACTTATTGTGAGAAAGCAAAAAAATCTCAATGACTTTAATTTGTAATGTTTAAAATATTTTGTTTTCGCAGTAAACAACAAAATACGCCTACTTTGCTCCTTTATTTATTAAAGCAAATGAGGATATAAATAAAAATGTAGAAACCACTAAAAAAGACCAAGTTCAGTACACTTTTAATTGAAGATTTACAGAAACCCATAAAATAATTTCTTTATTAAAATTTTCAATACAATTAATTTCCCAAATACTTTTGAGTAAGTATATTAATCACAAACTCAGGTTTAGACCAAATACTAAGACTTTGAGAATAAGCCTGTATAACTATGAAACCCGATGGAGATTTACAGGACAATAGATTAAGTTGACTTAATTTAGAATTAAAAAAGAATAGATGATGGATATAGTCTGGAAAATAATCTTTATATGTTTCGCCTTCCAAGGGTTTTCTTTTGCAATACTGTTAGTAGTTAAAAAGAGTTCCTCTCAATATGCCAATATAATTTGGGCTTTTTTTTTAACACTTTTCTCGCTAAACTTAATATACAATGTACTGTATTGGTTTAATCCTACAAGCAGGGTTACGGAATCTCTTGACCATATGTATTTTATTCCCTTATCTCTGTACGGGCCATTGTTCTTCTTTTATATACGCAACCTAGTCAAGAACACAAAAATTAATATTAAAAAAGATATATATCACTTTATACCGCTGTTTATAGTTTTTGCAAATTATGGTAATTTTTATTTATTAGGAGTCGATGCTAAAATTGCGATTATTAAGGAAGGTGGTATTAACAATTTTGTTTTAATAAATGACAACCTTCTATATGTAGCTGTAACCTTAATACTAATTGGATATGGGGTTGTCTCATTTATAATTTCTAAAAACAGCTATTTAAAGGATTTTGAAATGAGGTTATGGCTGCGTTTAAAAACTACGGCTTTTTCACTTTTTGGTTTTTCGTGGTTAACTTATTATGTGCTCTTCGCACTTAATATTTTATCTGTAACTGCTGATTATATGATGAGCTTAGTTATGATAACTTTCATTGGAATGAGCACTTATTTTGGGTTTATCCATTCAAAGGTTTTCAATGGTCAATCCTTGAGCAAAGCGGTTCCATTTATTAAATACCGAAAATCTGGACTATCAAAAGAAGTCCTAAAGGATTACAAAAAAAAATTGCTCAAAGTAATGACGGTGGAAAATCTTCATCTAAATAGCGAGCTTAAACTAACAGATTTAGCTGAAAAATTGAATATTTCAAGACATCATACTTCGCAGATTATTAACGAATCTTTTGGTATGAGTTTTTATGAGTACATAAATAAGTTAAGGGTAATGGAAGCCCAAAGAATACTCCAAGATGAGGGTTCAATAAATATGAATATTGATGATATAGCTTTTATTTCAGGTTTTAACAACAGGATGTCGTTTTATACCTCTTTCAAAAAATACTCTGGGGCTACACCTTCACAGTACAGAAACAAAAGCCTAGCATCATAAAATAATTCATTGAAACAACTCAACTCCCTGCTTTAAAGTTAAAAGTAGATTGTTATCAAATTCTAATATTAGAATCATTGTAATAGCTGCTCAAAAAATAGAAACTCGGTTGCTAGGTTTCATCATTAATTTTAAACATTTTGTGGAAAGCAAGGTCAATTGTCCTTCATTAGCAATTTCTCGAACATATGGAATTTCCAATCTGATGAATTGTCTTTAGAAGTTTTTATATAAGTCTTTCGAAGTATGTACTTCTCTTCTTCACTTTTGAATATTTCCCAATTACTTCTCACAAATTCCTCAACATCATTTTCAATTAAAAAAGAGGCTTTTGTATTATAAAAAAACTGATCCCCAATTGTTTTTAATTCCCCATCCATTAAAACCTTAATTGGCCATGTAGAACTGAACCAAAGGTTCTCATATAAATCATATATCTCATTATAATTAAAGTATACAATATCTAACGCATTGGATTTATCAGGACGTGCGATATCATAAACACACTTAATGAATTGTTCTCCTACTTCATAATTGCAGGAACAACTTCCTTTTAGCGTTCTTAGACTACTTCCTTCTGGATTATAAATACGTTCTACTTCCCAGCTTCCTATTAGAAAAGACAAATCTTTTGTCGACTTTTCTGAATTGGCAGATTGCGCAATGATGGTTACTGAAGAAAAGAAAATACCCTTTATGATATTGGAAAACTTTGTTAAAGTCATTGCCACGTTCTTTTATAATCAATTCTCCAAAGTTGTTCCCAAGTTTTTCCATCATCATAAGAGCGTTGCCAATCCCATGTAAAGGAATCTTTTTTGATATTTTTGAACACCATTCTCGAAATGACATTTTTGCCATTAATTGTTGCTGGTTGAGTTTTCAATATTCTTTTATCACCATCAATTTCTCCAACAAAATCAAAATACCCTCCTTGGTTATCTGCCCAAGCTTGTTTCCATCTGTTAAAATTTGGCTGGTACACAGAAATACTGGTTCCCTTGAAACCGGAATTACCTCCCCCCGTTACTTGGAAATTTTCACGAATAACCTTTCCATCAAGAATTTTAATAATTTCATTTGTCCCTATCCCTATTTTGTCATTCCCTTCGTCCCATGTGACTTTCCAAGTTCCTAACCAGAAGTCGAAAAAAGTGTTAGTTTTATTTAAATCAACAGCAATGTCTTTAATAGAGTTTTGACCTAAAGTAATCGTAGTGTTTACTACAACCATGCATACTAGCAATACCAATGTCTTTTTCATTTGAAGTGTTTAACTTATTTAGGATAAAAGAACTAAATGAAATCCATAGAATTGTAAATATTCTTCGGAACAAATACCCATAATACTTAGGTAGTATGGGCTGCACCTAAAAATCACTAAAAAAAAGGGAACCGATTTGGCTCCCCTTCTAAATACATCAAATATTCATCCAATCATATTTTTGTTAATCTTAAGGAAACTTGGGCCGGTCCTACACCACAGTCATCACTTTCATCAGAAGTGAAATTGATCACAAAATCCCTATCGTCAGGGTCATTCAGGTCATACGTTGTGTTCACCTTTGCTGGTCCACTATTAATGGTACCATTACAACCAGCTCCTAAACTTTGTCCAGGAGTAACTACAACCTCACCACAAATAAACTGAAACTCAAAGTCAACCGGGCCAAAACCTCCTCCCAAGGTAGGAATTGACCTGACAACCTTCGTTGTATTATTGACAGATTCAACGGTATACGTCCCGTCAACATAGTCAGCTACACCCAAATTTCCCACAGTTTCGGTAACTAATTGATACTGTCCAGTAAACAGGTCATCAGAGGGAAGTGGAGCGATGAGGTTAATGGTGTATTGAAAGGGCGAGGTAAAGAATGATCCGCCTTGTACTGTGCCCGTAACATCATCTGAAGAGAACACGCGTCCATCTGTAAGTTCTAATTCCAACCTTATAACAAAAGCATCTCCACAATTATAGTCTCCTGTAGATATCCCCAAAGTGGAAGCTATCTCCCCTACTGTGGTCATAAAACTTCCTCTAGGTAATCCAAAAGGTCCAGCGGCAAATTCGCTTGCTGAAATGGTAGCCAATTGTGCCTCTGTTGTTGTTGTTGTTTCATCATCGGTATTGTCGGTAAGGTTTACAAAGACTCTTACCTCTGATAATAATTCACCGTTCTCGGCATCCTGTTCCTCAATCTCAATAGTAGTTGTCGCAGAGGTATCTAATACATCCAGTGCGCTACCCTGTATGGAAACTGTCCTTAGTACTGCCCCTCTTTCAACATTTGGTAGTAGAATGTCAACGGTCTTGTCATCATCGCTGCAGGCTAACGTTAGTAAGGTCAGCAGGCCTATGTAGTATTTATTAATTTGTTTCATAAAACTCTAAATTTTATATTGATACGAATCTTTTTAATTAGCAGATGGGCCATTTGTATTGTCCCAAAATATTGGTTCTGCGTTCGATGCTTTCTGCGAAACATTTGAATTGGCATTTACCGATACCGCCGGATAGTACATAGATCGCATGAAGTCCCCTGGGTTTGGCTCTATATTCGGTTGAACGGTCGTTGGAGCCCCAGTTCTTCTATAGAAATTATATGGGTCTATGCCATTACCGTAAAAGCCAATAAGGACTTGTTCTCCTAAAATATCCCACTTACCAGGAGTACTTGCATTGTCGAATGTGTTAACTACATTATTAATGTATGATGTTACCTCACCACTTGTCGGTTCAAAGGAACGATCAGCAAAAGCATCAAGACCTCCAAATGACTGAACTTTATTTATTTGTTTGGCAACCGCCTGGCTCAACAGGTTACTTGCCTCAGCCATGTCACCGGATACCATAGCCATCTCGGCTCTCCAAAAGTCCGCCATAAAAGCAGTCATTATAGGTGTGATTCCCGCTCCACTTCCTCCAAAAGAGGTAGGATCTCCTGGTTGTGCAATCGCTGTAAAACTATCATCGTCAAAACGTCCAGCAGCCGGATATACCCCCCATGTTGCTCGTAACAAACCATCAGGCGGTATTCCCTGGGAATCACCATGATCTCTGCCCCAATATCCATTGGGCAAAAAACAAAATGTAAATCCACCGGAGACGTAATGCGGAGGTGGGGTCTGCAGGGAACAACGTAATGTTTCTTCGTTCGGCGGAATTTCTGCACCAGGTACCTGGGGAGATTGTCTATAAATGTAGTAGCGGATTCTTGGGTCATTGGTTGTATCCAACAAATTCATAAGCCAATTCGACATATAATCTGTACCTCCCCCCGCAGTAAAATTAATCCCATATCGGGGGTGCCTTGTATCTGGATTGGTAGCGCTCCCAGCCGGCCAGTTCCATTGGAAATCATCTGTAGTATCCTGGATATAGTTCCCCGATATAATGATTGAATCAAAATTGGCTAGAGCATTGCTATCTACCAAACGTGTTGTAGTGTAAAGCTTTAATTTTAGTGTATTAGCCGCACGAATCCATTTATCGTAGTCGTTATTATAAAAGAAATCATTGACTGGATTTGCTACCGGATTGCTGTTAAAATTAACTATTGCCTGATCAATCAACTGAAAGGCCATAGCATATATATCTGCTCCCGCATCTAAAATTGGATTTTGGATTCCTTCCGAGAGTTGTGCTGCCTCGGCATAAGGAACATCCCCAAAAAAATCTACCATTGAAGTAATTACATAAGCCTCGATAAATTGAGCAATCCCAATATGTCTAGTAAGACCAGCTTCTTCAGCCAAAGGCGTCATAGTGCGGATATCTTGTATAATACCTCTGTATACATTGGTCCATTCGTCATCAAAGACTGCCGCTTGAAAACTGCTTTGATAATTAGAAGCTGTAGGATTTGTAAAGCTGGACATTCGAGTAAGTTCCATACCTATAATGTTCAACCCATCATCGCCACTGGCAAAGTTATCCTCCGTAACGGCGGTACCGTCTAAATGGCGAACAAAGTCCTCCTGTATTGCAGTTAAAAAGAAATTAACATCTGCCTGGTCTGGCACCAAAAAATTAGGATCCTCTGTAATGTCCAGCTCGATTGTCTCGCATGAGGTCATTAGTAATGCGCAACAAGACAATATCGCGAATAAATATTTGTTCAATTTTTTCATTGTAGTCAATTTTGTTTTTTAAAAAGTTGTTTTGATACTAAGACCGTATCTTCTCGAACTTGGTCCATTGATGAAGTCAAAACCTTGACCATTGGTAACTCCTAGTCCTGCAGTATTGGGGTCGAAATTGGCTCCTTTTGGGGTGTTAAAGGCCCTGAACCATAAGTTTTGCCCCGAAACCGTTATTGTAAGGGCACCAAAAGGTGTTTTGTCCAAGAACTTTTTAGGCAGCGAATATGACAAGGATGCTTCTTGTAATCGAAGATTTGTCGCATCAAATACTTGTACTTCACTAGGTCCGAACAATACATTTTGGAAATAGAAATCGGAATTGTTAATCTGCAATCTGTTGGGATTTCCATTAGCGTCAACTCCAGGTATGATAAAAGTATTTTCCCGGTCGTTTGTTTCAGGAATAAGCCCCCTTCCCAATAAAGTGGCCACAGTTGAAGAATAAATGTCCCCTCCTTGCGTATAATTCCATTGAAAGCCCAAGGTGAAATTCTTATAAGAAAGAGTATTTATTATATTGGACACCCAATCTGGATTGGGATCGCCAATGATACCGTCCTGTGGATCTTGAACATACCAGCCTCTTGTATCTATCACCGCCTCTCCATTCTCATCCCTAAGAATTTGTTGCCCATAAAGCACTCCCAATGGCTCTCCTTCGATAGCCGCGTTCCCTAAGTTGGAAAATCCAGAGTACACTACTAAATCAGTATCAAGACCTAAATCGGTAACTGTAGTTTCATAAGCGGTAAAATTAACATTGGTTCGCCAACTGAAACCGTCAGCATTTTTAGCACGGAACCAGTTCACACCTAAATCTATCTCCACCCCCTCGGATTCAATTTCGCCAATATTAGTGGCAATTACAGTATTTCCAGTAGCAGGATCTAAAGGTCTATCCAAAATAAGATCTTTGGTAAAGCGCTTATATACAGAACCCTCCAAAGTAATTCGGTTATTCCAAAAACGGGATTCAATACCCAACTCAATCTCATTCAATACCTCAGGTTGTAGTTCTGGATTTCCAAATCTTATGGGAGTGGTGTTAGCAACTATATTTTGACCTGATCCATCTTGGGTTTCCCTTACATTAAGACTTAATGTATTGGCGATCGGGAAAGATGAGGACTCAAAGTTCGCTGAGGAACCAAAGCCAGCACGAATCTTTAAATAGTTCAATATATTTTCAGATTTCAATCCGACAAAGGCAGCAGTTGGTATGAATGATAAACTCGCACTAGGATAGAACTGTGAACGGTTTGCCTTGGCAAAGTTAGAAACCCAATCATTTCTTGCAGCCAAAGTTAGATAAACGAATTTATCATAATCAAAATCAGCCTGAGCGTATACCCCAACCAGATTTCTCTCGGTAGTACCCTGAATCGGCAGTGAATTTAGGAAGTTGAAGTGTCTTAATACTCCAAAAGCTTGCTGGTTATCACTTGCTACTCCAGAACTTTCAAATACCTCCCTCCTTGTGGTAGCTCCAACATTAAAAGTAGAACCAATTTTTTCTGTTATATCATAATCCCCATTGATTACTAAATTATGATCCCATATAGTATTGGTATTGTTCCAAGTTTCATAAAAGCCACTTAGCAACCGTACATCATTACTATTACTGTTTACTCCACCTTTGTTCTGAAAGTTGGTATTGTTTTCACTATAAACATCAATACCTGCTCTGTAAATAACATTCAGATTATTATTGATGTCATATTGCAATGCGGTCTGTCCGAATACTCTATTGGTTTCTTGGTTGAACCCTGCATTGGCCAAAGTCCATAATGGATGCTGAATAGTATTATCCTGACGGTAGTAAACACTTCCTCCAGTAATGGGGTCTTCGAAAGGCAACCCTTGGATATCTATACTTCTTGGGGTAAACCATAGATCTCCAAAAACCGATGAGCCAGTACCGGTAGCACCACTGCCATTACTCAACGCTACAGGGGGAGTAACGAACTTAGTCCTTGAAAAATTCAAGGTTCCATTTGCTGTAAATTTGTTGGACAACTTTGCATTACCTCCAATTCCTAATGTGTTACGGGTAACGGAGTTATTTGGCGTGAACCCATTGTCTTTCAAATGTCCATAGTTAACATTGTAAGAGACCTTTCCGTCATCTGATGCACCCCGTACATTTACGTTTAGAGTTGCAATTCCTCCTGTTCGGAAAAAATTCTTGACATTATCATAAGGTCGCCATTCATAACGTTCACCTTGAAATTCTGGAAATGCAGCTTGGATTGCAGCAGTGGATGTAGAGTATGGATGAGCTAACGTGCCATTATCATCTATTGCCGCCTGATTGCCCCATCCAGCTACCCCTTCACGATCAAAACTGGGGCCCCAGTTACTGAAAAACCATCCGAAATTCTGATCGAATCCATTTCCGTATTGGTTCTGATAATCTGGTAGAGAGGCAATTTCATTGAAAAAGAAGGAGGAATTTACTGTTATTTCCGTTTTTTTTGGTCCTGTTTGAGTGCTTCCTCCTTTAGTAGTAATCAATATAACGCCATTCCTACCTTGCGAACCGTAAAGTGTGGCAGCTGCTAACCCCTTAAGAACATTGATGCTCTCTATACTGTTTGGGTCTAAATCCAAAAACCTACTAGATCCGTTATTACCATTTATGAAATCTTGACGAGATCCTCCGCCGGCCGCACTGTCAGTACCTCCATTCCTTCCTGAAGAATTGGTCGCCGTGCTAAATGGCACGCCATCTACAATAAATAGAGCTTGATTGCTTGAGCTGAACGAGGAAAGACCTCTAATCACGACATTGGTCCCGGAGCCCGATAGTCCACTCTGATTGGTAATTTGCACTCCTGAAGCTTTTCCTTGGAGAACTCTTGCAACATCTCCTTCTGGACGCGATTCTAATTGATCTTCGCTTACCTCAGCAACTGCATAACCAAGGGCCTGTTTTTCTCTTTTGATACCAAGAGCCGTTACAACAACCTCTTCCAATGCCTGGGCATCCTCCTGCATTTGGACATTGATAACATTTTGTTGACCTATGGAACGACGCTCATCTTTTTGTCCTATATAAGTGAACAAAAGAATTTGACCTTCAGAGGCAATGATGGAATAGTTTCCATCAAAATCAGTTTGGGTGCCATTTGTGGTACCCTCAACCACAATGTTTACACCTGGAAGGGGCAAACCTTGGGTATCTGTGACTGTACCTGAGAAATTTTTCTCCTGGGCAGCCACACTTGTTATTGCAATGACAGACATTGCAAAAGCATAAAGCACTTTCCTTGCTTTCATAGAGTTAAAGTTTTGTTAGAAATTAATGAGTTAGAACAATTGAGAAAGGCAGGAGGGAAAAGCGTATGATAGCTAATTCAAACACTAATAAAATGAGAACAGAACTTAAAGAATGTCTCTTTTTTAGTAGAGCTTCTCACCACCCTACCTTTACAATTGCAGTGTAAAACAATTGAAATAATGCAAACATGATGATTGAGCCGATAAGTCCTTATAGATTATCCGACACCTATTGATATTTACAAATCATGGCGTAATTTGTAAAGAGGCATCGATGCCAGTCAGCTTCATACTTGAGGTAATAGACATATTTGTTGAAATAATGTTTACCAATAGTTATACTGGATATGAATGCCCGAGTAAGCTTAAAACTTCATAAATAGAGATTGAGACTGGCGAAGCTATAGTTCCATAAAACGAACATTTTTTGGAGCCTATACGTAACAAGATTTAGGATAGTTTTGTTTTTTAAAAAGCTAATAATGGCTTCAAATAAATAAAACCTCAAATATTTTGATGGGTTTTGACTCTATTTGTGTAAAGTTTTACTTTTAATCGAAAAAAAATTCAAAACTGTGCATTAACAATAATAGAAAAAGCCTCCAAGAGATTGGAGGCTTTTTTTACTTGGTGGAGAATACCGGATTCGAACCGGTGACCTCTTGCCTGCCAGGCAAGCGCTCTAGCCAACTGAGCTAATCCCCCAAGCGTGCGCAAAGGAAAGACTTTTTAATATAGTTTCAAAATTGAGATGTATCCCTTTACTACTTTTTAACGCTGAGCACCAATACCGGGATTGTAACAAAAAACTCAGCTTTAGGAACTGTGTTTTTCTCCCATAGTTTCTTAAAGAATCCACGCTTTCTCCTAAACACACATAGCATCTCAGGGTGTTGTTTTTGAAAATGCTCTAAGACTCCCAGGTAGGTTGTTGCATGTTCTGTAATCGTCAACTGTTGGCTAAGATCTAAGAGTGCGGTATTTACCTGAAGGTCTTCTTCAGAATACCCTGGTCTTTTTACCAAAAGAAGTGTAATGTTAGACCTAAACTTGTCCTTAATCTCAATTAGAGGATTGAGAATTCTGTTCCTTTTAAGGATTCCAGAACCAAATGCCGTCATAATGTTTTGTATAGGCTTAAAGACCGTTCCTTTTGGAACTATCAAAGTAGCTATATTCGTTTGCTTTACAATTCTACCAGTGGTATTTCCTAAATAAAGTTCCTCTTCTATTGCGTTGCTTTTGGGAGCTATAATCATCAAATCTATCCCTAGTTCTTTATCAATTTCTTTAAGCCCGTCAATAATATCCCCATTGTATGTAGCTATCTTTATTTCAACACCATTTGTGTTGACCGTTGCAATAATTTCTTTCAAATGCTCTTTACTACTTTTAGCTACTTTCTCTTTAACATTGGCCAAGCTTCCTGTTCCTGATGTTACGGAAAATACATCCATTACAAAAACTTGCGCTCCAAAGTTTGCAGCAAAGTCAATGGCGTATTGCAGTGTGTCCGAAGAATTAGGCGAGGTTCCTATGGGTACCAGTATATTATTCATTGTATGGTGGTTATGATTATACCTTAAATTTACAATTTAATTGAAATGAATCCATGATAAGACATGCAAAGATATCTGAAATTAAGGATATACTGAACATTACCAAGGCTTGCGCCATTAAAATGAGTGCTAACGGAATTTTTCAATGGAATGATAATTACCCTTCAGAAAGTGCCTTTTTAAATGATTTGGAAAGAAATGAACTTTATGTAAAAGAAAATAATGGAAGGGTAATCGGCACTATCGTCATTTCTACTATTATGGATGAGGAATATGCCCCAATCCAATGGCTTACACCAAATGGAAACAGTACTTACATACATCGTCTAGGCGTCGACCCCGTATATCAGGGCAAGGGATTTGCGCAAGAATTGATGGACTACGCCGAAGCGTATTCTAAATCAAATGGTTTTACATCAGTGCGCTTGGACACCTTTTCGCAAAACAAAAGGAATCAAAGGTTTTATGAGCAAAGAGGTTATCAAAAACTAGGAGATATCTTCTTTCCAAAACAAAGTACACATCCTTTTCATTGTTATGAATTAGTACTGTAACTTGCGCTGACTTTGAGAACAGAAGTCAATTTTAAAACAATAAACCAACTTGCCGTTCCTGCAACCATTTCTGGTATTGCAGAACCCATACTTTCTATTACGGATACTGCTATTGTAGGCAATATCCCCGTTGATGGGCTGGAATCCTTGGCTGCAGCAGGAATTGTAGGCTCCTTCTTATCTATGCTCATTTGGGTCCTAGGTCAAACCAGAAGTTCTATTTCCGCCATAATTTCTCAATACCTTGGCGCTGGAAAGCTGGAGGAAGTTAAAAACCTACCCGCACAAGCCATCTTTTTTAATATCCTTTTGAGCATATTCCTACTGCTCTCAACAATTTTTATCGTAGAAGAAATTTTTAGTTTGTTTGAAGCTACAGGAAAGATATTGGAATACTGTGTATCCTACTATTCCATTCGAGTATGGGGATTCCCTCTTACCCTTTTCACATTTGCTGTCTTTGGAATTTTTAGAGGTCTGCAGAATACGTACTACCCTATGATTATTGCCTTGATTGGAGCTATACTTAATATTTTTTTAGATTTCATTTTTGTTTACGGTATAGATGGTCTCATTCCTGCAATGTATTTAGAAGGAGCTGCTTGGGCCAGTTTAATCTCTCAGGCTGTTATGGCCATTTTGGTCTTTATCTTGTTACTCAAGAAAACCGAAATAAGCCTAAAATTGGTTTTTCCTTTGAACAAAGAAATAAAGCGGCTGGTTATAATGAGTTTAAATTTATTTGTTCGCGCATTGGCACTTAATGCTGCCCTGATCATAGCCGTTCGTGAGGCAACTGCTCTTGGTGACAGATACATAGGCGCCCATACCATAGCTATAAATCTTTGGCTGTTTGCAGCCTTTTTTATTGATGGTTATGGTGCCGCCGGAAATAGTATGGGTGGAAAATTATTAGGAGCCAAAGACTACAAAGGTCTTTGGAAGCTATCCAAAAAGATCATCACTTATGGTTTGCTCATAAGCCTTATCCTAATGGTTTTCGGATTTGTTTTTTACAGACCTATTGGGCATATTTTTTCAAATGAATCTATTGTTTTGGAAACCTTTTATGGAATCTTCTTTATTGTTATTATTGGATTGCCAATGAATACTTTAGCATTTGTTTTTGATGGGCTTTTTAAAGGATTAGGAGAAATGAAATACCTAAGAAACGTCTTGCTAACTGCCACTTTTCTTGGGTTTATTCCTGCGTTGTATTTAGGCAAGTATCTAGGTTGGGGTTTTAATGCCATTTGGATAGCATTTGTGGTTTGGATGTTGATACGTGGCTTGGCTTTGGTCTGGAAGTTTAGAAGAAAATTTAAGCCCTTGGTTCAAAACAGTTAATTTAGTATCCGAAAGAACTAAGAATCTATAACAATGTCCACAGATAGAGTCAGCGGAAGTCTTTATACAAAAATTGAAAACCGTATAGCAACAATTGAATTTGGCCATCCCGCGAGCAATTCATTTGTATCAGAACTGTTGGAACGCCTTACCAAAGAATTGGACAGGCTTTCAAAAAGTGATGAAGTTTCCATAATTCTTTTAAAATCTGAAGGAGAACGTGCTTTCTGTGCAGGGGCGTCGTTTGATGAATTGGTTGCTATTTCGAACTTAGAAGAAGGAAAAGCTTTTTTTAGTGGTTTTGCCAACGTCATCAATGCCATGAGAATATGCACAAAACCTATCATTGGAAGAATACAAGGAAAAGCAGTAGGTGGTGGTGTTGGATTGGCATCCGCTTGCGACTATGTGTATGCTACAGAAGCGGCTTCCATTAAACTTTCTGAAATTTCCATCGGTATTGCTCCTTTGGTTATAGCGCCAGCCGTGGAACGAAAAATAGGAAAGTCTGGTTTGGCGGAATTATCCCTAGCTCCAACCGAATGGAAAAATGCCTATTGGGCCAAAGAAAAAGGGCTGTTCTCTAAGGTATTTGACTCCATTTCCGAAATGGATAAAGAATTGGAGTTTCACATTCAAAAACTAGCTTCTTACAACCTTGAAGCTCTTGCGGAAATGAAACGTGCACTATGGGAAGGAACAGAAAACTGGAGTGCTTTGCTTTATGAAAGAGCGGAAGTTTCAGGTAGACTTGCATTATCCCCCGCTACCAAAGTAGCACTCGAAAAGTTCAAAAAATAACCAATATACCTTCAACCGAAATCCATATTGTTCCTAAACTCATAACGCCTATTCGGCTTCAAGAATATGGTGTTGGTATTTTCAATAGAGCACCAACTAAATCGGCCTTAAAAAAAGCCTTAAAGAAGCAATATATTATCGTAAATGATATTATTGCTACTTCAGCCACATTTATAAATGGAGGCGAAACCATTAGATTTTCCATCCCAGAAGAAATCAGTCCCAAAAAAGAGTTGGTCCTTCCTCTCAAAATAATATTTGAAGATGAACATTTGGCAATGATTCATAAACCTGCCGGAATTTTAGTGAGTGGAAACAGTTTTAAAACCATTGCCAATGCCCTAACTCAAAACATTAAGCCCAGTAAGCTCTCAGATGCTACAATACCACAACCTGTTCACCGGTTGGATTATAGCACCACGGGTATTTTATTGGTGGGGAAAACGAGTAGCTGCATCCATGCTCTGAACAAAATGTTTGAAAACAAGGAGATTAAGAAAACGTACTATGCTATTACCATTGGTGAAATGGATTGTAAAGGCGAAATAGTTTCAAGAATTGATGACAAGGCCGCACAATCAAATTTTATTATTAATGAATCAGTCCCTTCCAAAAGATTTGGCAAACTCAACTTGGTGAAATTAAACCCACAAACAGGAAGAAGGCATCAACTGCGCAAACATTTGTCCAGTATAGGGAATCCAATATTGGGAGATAAGGACTATGGAATTGAAAACTTAATTTTAAAAGGGAAAGGATTGTATTTGCACGCTTACTCTTTAAAATTTGTACATCCGTTTACAGGGGAAGAAATTCATACGATAGATGAACTTCCAAAACGGTTTAAAAAAATCTTTGTGTAACTAGATTAGTCCAAATTTTAGCTTATGGTTATCTTAATATATTGGACCTTTATTCCTTATCAAAAGTTCAGTATTTTTAATCGGTCAATCCTCTAAGTATTAAAAAACTTGACTTTTAATTTGTGTTTCAAATGAAAAAACAACCTCTTCTATTAACCATTTCACTCTTGCTTATTTGTCAATTTATAGGATTTACGCAAGAATCAACTCCTATTATACTTAATGGCCCAGAGGGTTGGAACTATGAAAAAATTGATTTTCCATTGGACTTTGCACCTAGCTTACCTTATGAAGGTTTTGAAGAATTACGTTTTGCTCCTGGCATGTTCGATGTTTCATCATCAACTTATTTTACTTACTTGTTTGTTCTTTCCATACAGAATAAAGAAGAATTCCCCCAAAGTGAATTAAAAACACTTCTATCTAAATACTACAAGGGTCTATGCAGTGCTGTGGCAACTCCAAAAAAAATGGCAATAGACACTTCTCAAATAAAAGTGCGTCTTAAAAATTTGAAGAAGCCAAGTTCTCAAAGCAAGAGTTATAGTGTTCAAATTGACTTTTTTGATCCTTTTACCAATGGTCAAAAAATATTGCTCAACATGGAATTGGAGGTTATACCAAATAAGCAAACAAAGGGGGTTTATGTACTTTCCATTGTTTCTCCTCAATCAAAAGAGTCGGTTGTTTGGAAAGAACTGTATGGTGTAAAAGAAAAATTAAAACTTCAAAAAATAATATCAGCTGAAAATCGTTAATTATGCTGTTAACTGGCTTTTTAGCCAAGAGTATAATTCCTGAAGAAAAACAAATGGAACTGCTTTCAATTTTAAATAACGATATTGTTTTCCCGTTAGTGGCATTTATGGTAGTTATAATTTATTTGGTTACCAGATTCCGAAATAGAAGAAAATTTAAACGATAGCCAAGTATGGCAGCAAAAAAGTATACCATGTGGCTAGTCTTGTACGGTTCTTTTTTCACTTTGGGTTTTGCCTTACTTTTCTTTGCCTTTCAGCAATATCAAAAGACTCAAAATTTGCTATCGGATGGTATAAAAACTACTGCAGTGGTCATTGATCTATTGACCAATTATGACAGTGATGGTGATACCTATACTCCAGTATTTGAATTTAAGGATCGAAACAGCGTAACCAGAACATATAAAAGTCCTATAAGCTCTAGTCCGCCAGCTTATAAAGTTGGTGAAAAAGTGAAAATCATTTATGACAAGACCGATAACCAAAATATAAAGACCATCTCCTTCTGGGGACTTTATAGAACTAGTGTTATTCTACTGATGATTGCTTCTCCATTCCTGGTAATAGGTTCGTCTTACTTGTTATATACCTTAAGGTAAACCTTAACTAAAAATTCCATCCTGTTATAATTGCCTTTTAAGGATTACTACCTTTGTGCCTTTGCACGCCTTATGGGGAAAATTAGAATTACCAAGCAATTTACTTTTGAAACAGGCCATGCCTTGTTTGGTTATGATGGCAAATGCAGAAATGTACACGGGCATAGTTACAAGCTATCTGTTACGGTTATTGGCACACCAATAACGGATACTGACCATGTAAAACTGGGAATGGTGATTGATTTTGGTGATCTTAAGACCATTGTTAAGGAAGAAATTGTAGATACGTTTGATCATGCGACCGTTTTCAATAAGAATACACCACATATAGAGCTCGCCAAAGAATTATCAAAAAGGGGCCACAATGTGATTTTGGCAGATTACCAACCTACCAGTGAAAATATGGTCATCGATTTTGCTTCCAAAATAAGTGCTCGACTTCCTAAAAACATTCAATTGCATTCGCTAAAACTTCAAGAAACTGACACATCCTTTGCCGAGTGGTTTGCTGAGGACAATTAAATTACTCCTATTCCCAAAAGTGGGAATTCTTATATTTACAAGGAAATGAAAAGCATAACCGTTCCATCAGGCAAAAAAGTCTATTTCGCCAGTGATAATCACTTAGGTGCCCCTACTCTAAAAGCAAGTTTACCAAGGGAAAAGAAATTTGTAGCATGGTTGGACTCTATAAAGCATGATGCTGCAGCTATATTCCTAATGGGGGATTTGTTCGATTTTTGGTTTGAATACAAAACAGTAGTTCCCAAAGGGTTTACGCGAACCTTGGGCAAACTGGCAGAACTCACAGATGCTGGCATTCCAATAACCTATTTTGTTGGAAACCATGACCTCTGGATGAATGGTTATTTTGAAGAAGAACTCAATATTCCTGTTTATCACAAACCTCAGCAGCTCATAATCAACAATACCTCTTTTTTTATTGGTCACGGTGATGGTTTGGGACCATATGATAAAGGTTTTAAACGCATGAAAAGGGTATTTACCAATCCTGTTGCCAAATGGTTCTTTAGATGGCTACATCCAGATTGGGGAGTGCGGCTGGCACAACATCTTTCTGTTAATAACCGAATTATTTCTGGTGAAGCTGATGCATCTTTTTTAGGAGAGGATAAAGAGTGGTTGATTCTATACGCAAAGCGAAAACTAGAAGAACAACACTACGATCATTTTATTTTTGGACATCGCCATCTTCCTATGGAAATTAAATTAAATGAAAAATCCATCTATACCAATCTTGGAGATTGGATTTCCTATTTTACCTATGCCGTTTTTGATGGAGAAAAATTATCCTTAGAAAAGCTTGAAGATTGACGTCCCCTTGGACTTGTTTCAGGGTCTTATATTTTAATCCTCCTCTTTGATGGGATACTGAACTAAATTCAGCATGACGAATGCTAAATGATTCCAAATAAATTTTTATGGTTGACCCTAAGGAGAAATCTGTTGCTATCAACTATTCATCAATGCAATCATTCCTTCTCATGTTCTTCAACATCTTTTGATAAGTCCAATCTTCTAAAAGTAGGTGATATTAAAGCGGTGGTGCCCGCCGTTAAAAGCGTCATGCAACCCCCAAAAACCACTGCAGTAACAGTCCCCAAAAGCTTGGCGGCCAATCCACTTTCAAATGCCCCCAGCTCATTGGACGAACCAACAAAAATAGAATTCACCGAAGCTACTCTTCCCCGCATATGATCCGGTGTTTTTAATTGCAATATCGTTTGACGGATTATCATAGAAACACCATCTACCGCTCCACTTAAAAATAAAGCTACAACTGAAAGCCAAAAGGATGTGGAAATACCAAAAACTATAATACATATACCAAAGGCAAAAACCGCTAGCAATAGTTTTTTACCCGCATATTTGTGTAACGGAAACCTTGTAGAACCAAGCATCGTAATGGATGCGCCAATTGCCGGTGCTGCCCTTAAAATACCAAATCCTTCTGACCCTACGTGCAAAATATCTTGCGCGTAAATGGGCAAAAGTGCCACGGCACCACCGAAAAGTACAGCAACCATATCCAAAGTCAACGCTCCAAAAATAGCTTTGCTGTTAAAAACAAATTTCAATCCGTCTTTTAGACTTTGGAAAACAGGTTCTCCAATTTTAGGATTTAAAATAGGCTTTCTTGGAATTTTAAGCAGGAAAAGCAAAGCAAAGAGTGAAAAAGCCAAAATAACGCACATGGACCAATGCACTCCAATCCAACTAATACTAAAACCAGCTAGTGCCGGACCCAAAACAGACGCCATTTGCCAAGTAGAACTGCTCCAAGTAGCAGCATTGGGATAAATCTTTTTGGGAACGATTAAAGCTATCAAAGAAAAAATGGTGGGTCCTAAAAAGGCTCTCACAAGGCCACCAAGAAAAACCAAAAAATAGATGGCGTACAAAATATTTTTTGAGGAAATATCAGTTTCCAAAGATGGGTCGCTGAGAAAAAAAAGCCCCAAACTAATAACCGAAAACCCCAGAATACATTTTATCAGCAGGTTTCTTTTTTCTTTCTGATCAACAACGTGCCCTGCAAAGAGCGCCATACCTACTGCAGGAATTACTTCCATCAATCCAATAATGCCTAATGATAAAGGGTCTTTTGTTAATGAATATACTTGCCATTCAATTACGATAAATTGCATAGACCAAGCAAAGACCATTGCGAACCGGACAATTAAAAAAATATTGAATTCTTTATAACGAAGTGCTGCGTAGGGATCCATAAAAATCTAGCGAATATCTCTTAATTTTAACTGCAGGCTTATAGTTCCGTTCCATTCATTTTCATCCAAGGAAAAAACAGCATCAAATGAATTTTTATTTTTTACTCTCTCGATTTTACTCCCTAAATTAAAGCCTATTGCCCCAATAGTTGCAGAACCCTTTTGAAATGCTGATAGTTTCAAATGCTTTTCCCCCTCTCCTACACCTTTTGCGTAGCCGGTATCTTGAATTTTTTCAGCCATGAAAACCGGCGCCATATTACCAGGGCCAAAAGGAGCAAACTGTTTTATAATCCTCATTAGCTTATCATCAATTTGGCTTAATTCAATATTGGTGTCAATAGTAAGTTCGGGTTCTAATAATTTAGGGTCAATAGATTCAGAAACCACTTTTTCAAACTGGGCCTTAAAAGTTTCATATTGTTCTTCCAACAAGGTCAATCCGGCCGCATATTTATGCCCCCCAAATTGCTCTAAACAGTCTGAACATCCCTCTAGGGCGTTGTAGACATCAAAACCCTTTACCGATCGGGCCGATGCAGCCAGCTTATCGCCACTCTTAGTAAAAACAAGTGTAGGGCGATAATAGGTTTCCGTAAGTCGCGAGGCCACAATACCAATAACTCCCTTATGCCAATTTTCATTATAGACAACCGAAGTAAACCGCTCCTCTTCTTCATTCTTCTGAATTTGCACAAGGGCTTCTTCAGTAATCTCTTTATCAAGATTTTTCCTGTCCGAATTAAACTGTTCAATTTCTTTGGCGAACGTTTGGGCAACATTCAAATCTTTTTCCACCAACAAGTTTACCGCATGTTGTCCATGTTTTATTCGTCCGGCAGCATTGATTCGCGGAGCGATTATAAAAACAACATCCGTAATGGTAAGGGTCTTTTTTTTAATTTGATTAATAATAGCTTTAAACCCAATTCTAGGATTCGCGTTAATTACTTGCAATCCATAATATGCCAATACCCTATTCTCTCCAGTTATGGGAACAATATCTGCGCCAATAGCGGTTGCCACCAAATCTAAATAAGGGATAAGGTCATCTATCGTTCCACCATTTTTTAGAGTCAATGCCTGAATCAGTTTGAATCCTACACCACAACCACAAAGCTCTTTGTACGGATAATTACAATCATCGCGTTTAGGGTCCAAAATTGCAATTGCATCTGGTAGTTCCGTACCTGGTCTATGATGGTCACATATAATGAAATCTATTCCTTTTTCCTTGGCATGATTTACTTGTTCAATCGCCTTTACGCCACAATCTAAAGCAATTATCAAGGTAAAGTCATTATCTGATGCAAAGTCGATTCCCTGCATGGATACCCCATATCCCTCCGCATATCTGTCCGGAATGTATGTTGTTACATTTGGGTAATTCTCTAAAAGATATGATGACAATAATGCCACAGCTGTTGTGCCATCCACATCATAATCTCCATAGACCATTATGTTTTCATTGTTTGCAATTGCAGATTCAATACGTGCTACTGCCTTATCCATATCCTTCATTAAAAAAGGATCGTGCAGATGAGATAGTTGTGGCCGGAAGAAGGCTTTCGCCTCTTCGTATGTTGTTATTCCTCGTTGTAAAAGTAATTGGGCCACCAACTCATCTACCTTCAATTCACTTGAAAATTGATCAATGTCCGTTTGGGTGGGTTTTGGCTTTATAGTCCAGCGCATGGTAGCGTTTGATTTTTGATAACGTCAGTTCGAGTGTTTCGAACTTGCTTCGAAATGTATCGAGAACAAGTTATTGAAAATTCTTTTTAGCAAGATTGGGCAATGCATCATAGTCTCCTCTAATCAAAACTTCTTTTTTAGCTTGAGACCATTTCTTGATTTGTTTTTCTTTCTCAATAGCAATACTTATATCTGTAAACTCAGCATAGAAAACCAATGCTAAAGGTCTTCTCAAAAATGTATAACTATCTTGATGTTTTCCTTCTTTATGCTCTTGAAACCGTTTTTCTAAATTAGAAGTAACACCTGTATAATACGTTCCATCCGAGCATTTTAAGATGTAAACATAGGATAATTTCATTTCTTGTTTACTTAAGTGCTTCTCGATACAATTCTGATTTTATCAGAATCACTCGAAGTGACGATTCACCTATTTATGATGAAAAATCGTCTTAATCTCCAGCTCGGCAAATTTTCTAAACATCTCCATTACTCCACAATACTTTTCCACAGATAGATCTACGGCCTTCTGTAGTTTATCTTCCTTCAGATTGGAGCCATAAAAATGATACTCTATAACAACAGTGTCGTAGTATTTTGGATGCTCATCCGTTAAGTTGGCAATGGTATCAATTTGAAAATCATCCACTTCCAATTTCATTTTTTTAATGAGGGAGGCAACATCCAATCCGGAGCAACCTGCAACGGAAGAAAGCATCAATGCCTTGGGCCTAAATCCTTCTCCTTTGCCCCCATCATCAGGGCCTGCATCAATCTTTAAATTTAATCCTGAAGGGTTATTGCTTTCAAAGGCCATTTCGCCCAGCCATTTGGTAGTGATATGATTTGTCATGATGTCAAATTTTCGTTTCTTGTAGTCCTCAAAAATACAATTTAAAACTACATTCATGGCCTTAGTAAATCCACTTGACCCTAATCACGATGCAGAGACAAAAAAGCTCGCCGAATTCTTTAACGAGACCCTTGGGTTTTGCCCAAATTCCGTTTTGACCATGCAGCATCGGCCAGCAATTTCAAAGGCATTTATCAATCTTAATAAAGCGGTAATGGCCAATGAAGGAAGGGTTACTTCTGCTTTAAAACGGATGATTGCATGGGTAAGCAGCAATGCCACCGGATGCCGTTATTGCCAAGCGCATGCTATAAGGGCTGCGGAACGTTATGGTGCAGAACAGGAGCAACTGGATAATATCTGGGAATACAGAACCCATCCATCTTTTTCTGAGGCTGAACGTGCTGCTCTGGACTTTTCCTTAGTAGCTTCACAAGTACCCAATGCGGTGGATGCCGAAATAAAGGCTCGTTTGCATGAGCATTGGAACGAAGGGGAAATTGTAGAAATGCTTGGGGTGATTTCTTTGTTTGGTTACCTCAACCGTTGGAACGATTCTATGGGTACATCCATTGAAGAAGGTGCTGTAGAAAGTGGAGAACAATACCTGGGCAAACATGGCTGGGAAGAAGGAAAGCATGATGGTTCTAGATACTAGATCATCTTGTAATGCCTTCAAGGTAGATTTCTTGATTTGAATCAACTTTTGTCTCGTTGCTATAGTAGAATTTTGTCTTGATCAAAAAACGAACGGTTATGGCAAGTTTACAAATCACATCTGAAAACCAAATTCAACGCTTAAATGGAATCTTGAACCATATAAAAAAAGTTCAGGAATTAGATGTTTCCCGATTAATAGCTGCACCAAATTCAAAATCATGGAATGTGGTAGAGGTAATTGCCCATTTGAATATTTCTTACACCTTATATGTTGAAAAGATAGACATTGCATTGGACAAACTCCCTACTACAGATTCTGGTTCAAAAGAATTTAAGGCTAGGCCTTGGCAAAAATTTGTGATTGAAGGACAACGTCCAAAAGATGGGGTTAGAAAATGGAAAATGAAAACTCTTAAACGCTTTGAACCGCTGTTGAGCAATGAAGATTTGAACAGAGAAAAAATTGATTCCATTTTTACAGAGTTTTTCAAATTGCATGACCATCTTAAACAATCTATTTTAAAAAGCAGGAACAAGGATGTGACCAAAACTAAAATTACCTCTGCTATTGGTCCGTTAGTGAGGTTTTATTTGCCAGAAGCTTTTGAATTTTTGCTCTCTCATATCGAACGACATATGGTTCAGATGGATGAAATTTTAGGGTAAAGCTATAGGTTTTAAAAGCACAATCTTTTCAAATATGTATGTTAGGCTACGTTTTTCTGATTGCACTTATCGGTCTTGGCTATGATTTCGTTGCGGAAAATGTCCGCAGGACTTTTCCGTATTTGCTCTGAAGTTAACTGATTATGTGCAATTTTCAAGTGGAAATTCCGTCGCAATGAATTATAGCCATTGTTGGCATGTCGTTATTCTTTGACCTCTAAATCTTCTCTTTTTATGATTTTACCTCCAATAACAACTTTTTCTATAGCATCATATGCTTCAATATCCACTAAAGGGTTTTTAGTCATCATAATTATATTGGCCTTTTTTCCCATAGCCAATGAACCGAGAGAGGAATCTAAATGAAAAGCTTTGGCATTATTAATTGTAGCACATGCAAGAATTTTATCTAAAGGAACTCCTGCCTTTTTCATTAATTTAAGTTCCCAATAGCCATTATGACCTGGTTGATTGGTATAAATGGGACCAGATGGCGTATCCGTACCAAATAGAATTAGACCGTTATTGTCAGAAAGGTATTTTAAAGCTAGCATTGCATGGGCCTGTACATTGCCATAGGTTTTACGTACCTCTTCTATATTGGATTCACTAAAAAGCTCTTTGGCGAACCATTGTCCCTCTTCCGTTTTATACCATTCAAGTAAATTTTTAGGAACCACTTTTTTTAAGGTAGGCTGATTGAAAAATTTATACTCAACCAAAGCTCCCTCCCCTTCAATGACAGTTAATGTGGGAGTGTATCCTATTTGTTTTTGAATTTGTAAGTCCAACGTTTCTTTTATTTCTAATGGAAGAGAGTCCGTTGGTACATCTTTATACTTTTCCCAGTTCCATAGTCCGTGCGCTAAAATATCTACCCCTATGTCAGCCAAAAAAGAATGTCCTGCAAGTGAATTTGCATGAACCGTTAGCACCAATCCATTTGCATGTGACTCGTTGAGTAATTCGGTCATGATACTTTTGGTTGGTAAAGGTAAATTGGACATGCGTCCAAAACCTGACTCATAATACGATTTTACAGCAATAGCCCCGGAATTTTTAATACGATTAACGACTGCTTTGGGTGTATGGTCGGCCGGGTTATATTTATCTGGAATATGTTCCGCCTGACTTTCCATGTATATGAAATTTGGCTCCATTTCAAATCGAAACTCTTCAGGTGTATAAATCATTGGGTAACCATTTGCAACGGCAGCTCCAGAATATCCAATATGATATAAGTCGGGTTTCAATGGTTGCATGTTAAAAGAATTGATTCGTTCATCTGATATGCCCCCAAGATTAATGATAGTGGTAAAGCCGTAGTATAAATAACTTCTAGGCATTTGGGTATTAAATTCTTTGACTAGTTTAGGATACTTTTCTAGGTGGTGTTGAAGCATTCCTTGTACATCTGTCATATGAACATGACTATCAATTAACCCTGGAATTATAAATTTTCCAGTTCCATCAATCTGTTCAAATGTTCCACTTATGTTTGGCTCATTCATGTCTATATAAACGATTTCATCTTTTTCGACTACTAAATGACCAATAAATGGGTTATAATTTCCATCCTCTGTTGAGATAAGGGTAACGTTAGATATGTACAGACCTTGAGTAAGATTCAATTGCTCTTTTTTCTCTTGACAAGAGAAAAAAATTATAACAAAGAGAATGGCTAATAATTTTTTCATTGGTGACTTATTTTAGTTTTCTTTATAGAAGACGTAAAATTTCGAATAATGGTTGCCAGCTAAAAGGATATGAATCGTTTTAATGATTTATATCCAACGATAAGTGAAGTTCGCAGTTTTTACTTTAAAAATCAACTCAAAATGGATGGATATGGGCTATAAATTCATGAACAATTCTTTCCCTTTTCTTTGACGCTTGGACTTTACTCAGTGCAGGTCGGGAGACTTAAAGAATAGCTTATGTCTTTTCCGTTCACTTTGCAGACACTTTTTTCCTTAATATGCTTTACAAGCTTTGTTTAATTTTTTACCACGGTTTGACCTCTTACCGGTTCGCCTCTCTCTATCAATTCATCATCTTCATAGTAATTTGCAAATTGGGCAGGCAGTCCAATTCCATTAAGATAATCGGGTGTGTTCTGTAAATGATAATGTAAATGTGGGCCAGTGGAATTTCCACTGTTTCCAGCTTTACCTACTTCTTGCCCTTTAACAACCATATCCCCAACAGCAACTGTTATCGTGCCTTTCTTAAAATGTGCCAACATAGAGTATTCACCATTTAAATGGTCTATTATAATATAATTGCCCGCAAGATTACTGTCATTAATGTCACTATTTACAGCGCCCGAAACATAATTATCATCAATGTTATTTTCTAGGGCTATTACATTACCATCCGCAGGAGCATTTATGCGTTTTCCAAAACAATAGTGATTTTCATTTTTACTGCTATCATCTGAAAAACTGCTTCCATCAATTACCACGGCAATATCATAAGCATATCTTTGGCCTGTACCCCGAGTAATAAAATGATGTCCTCCACTTAAGTGTGTTCTGCCCCCAACAAACACATACCATTCTTCCTCAAAAGGGAGTTCTAAATCTGTTTTTGTTTGATAGTTTAAATAAGTGTCTTCATCCAATTTTCCTTCATCACCAATTAAAGTATCTGAGCAAGATGTTGGTATTGAAATTAATAGAAAATAAAAAACATAAATTATAGGTGAGTTACGTTTCATAATTAAAATTTATAATTAATGCCTAGGTTAACCTGATGTTGCAATTCTCTAAATGCATTTGGTATTTGAAGTCTATTGTATTTAAAATCATAGCTTAGACGTAAGCCAAAATGGTTAGAGATTGAATACCCATATTCTAAGTTCCATAGGGCGCCTTGATAGCGATTTACTAAATACGCATCTAAACCAAAATCTCCCCTAAGCCTCATTAAGACCAAAGGAATGGTCAGTTTAGAAGTTAAATATTGTTTTTTGTTTAACTGATATGTAAATCGGCTTGCTATACCAAATTCTTGATCTACTAAATAATAATTGTCTCTGTATAAAGAGGCGGTGGTTTGAGATTGTAATCCAATATGTATGGAAAAAACATCTTTATCAAAAATTTGTTTTAAATACGAAAACCCCAATCCAATTTTTGAATAGTCAGTATTTAGTTGTGGAATTGCATCTGATTTTAACTCTGTGGTTAAATAGTCGACCTGTACTTCAAATAAATTTTCATTTCTGCTTTTACGCTCATAGTTTAAACTGTAAAACAAGCCATCATAATCGTAACGGGATACTGGTGCAAATTCTAAATTCTTTAATGAGCCAGAGTTGAAGCCTGTTGAGAATTCTAAGTTGTTGTTTTTAGGATTTGTATTTGTTTGAGAAAATCCATTGGTGTATAAGAGGATGAAAATTGAAATTAGAAGAAGTAGTTTTATTTTCATAAATGGTCATTTAGACCACCAAACTATATCCATTCCATTTCAATCATTCTTAAATTATATACAATTAGGCTTTTATTAACCCATAAACTATGAGGTGAAAGGTAATTGTGATTAGCATGACCCCATTCTCTTACCTTGCTCAATACCGATTTTAATGTATAAGTCTAGCAAGTTGTTTTTTTGATTGACAAGATTAACCGCTAATGCTTTTTTTGTCGGGATTTAGGTTGATTTCAAACAAACAGGCCGGGGCCTTCCCATAATGGTCTGGTAGTCCATCTGTATTCTTTAAATCAAACATCCCCAAGAATTCAAAACCAGCATTAACGTAGTATTTAATCAGCTTTTTATTATTGCCCAAGGTATCTAATCTCACATAATCCTTATTAAGTTCGGTAGCATATTCTTTTGCCCATTCCACAATAATCGCAACAAAATTGTTGCCCCTAAAATCAGGGTTGGTGGCAATTCGATGAATGTAAATTGCGGCATCGACATTCTTTTCTTCCCAGATTTGCTCGTCATCGAATGCAATTGCCCAAACACAAGCAATTTGATTGTTAATAAGCAACTTCCATTGGCGGTTTTCATCGATTTCAGTTCCCACAAGTTGCCTTTTAAATGTAGGCCACACCACTACTCCTTCTTTTGATTTTTGATACTCAGATGCTAGACCGTACAACCGAAATATTTCATCAATGTCCTTTTCTGTAGAATTTTTAATTTCCATGGGAATATTTTTAAGAAAAAAAATTTCAATGAATACTATTATACAAATATCGGATGTGTTCCTTAGTTGTTCAACCCGAAACTTGCTTTTTATTCCAATTGATTCTTGTTTGAAGGTCTGACAAAACATGTTTGCAAAATTCCCACTTTCGTTAGGTACATAATTTACACCTTCAACACTTAAGCTCTGCTAAGTGCTGACAGGATTATGATGAGATTCGGGAAAGGAATATTTTGGATTATTTTTGAGGAAAATATCCTCTCATATGGATGATGAAACTTTTGTTCACCTAATGTCATTTTTCCCTCAGGTCGCTTTGACCGAAAAAGAAGAACATCATTTTAAATCGCTGTGGTCAGTAAAGACTTTTAATCAATACGACCTCATCACGGAAGCCGGAAATATTGAACGCTATTTTTATTTTGTGTTGGAAGGGGTCCAGGCCATTTACATCTTAAACGAGAAAGGGGAGAAAGTGGTTCTTGGGTTTTCGTACTCGGGAAGCCCCTCGGGAGCGTTTGATTCCTTCATTAAAAAACAACCTTCGGATACTTTTTTGGAAGCGTTGAAACCTTCAAAAATGTTGGCGATTTCATTTAAAGACTACCAAGATTTGTTTGAAAGGCACCCTGACTTTTATAAGTGGGGACATGAATTTTTTCAACAGATCTTATTTGGAAGGTTGAGTAGAGAGGTAGAACTTTTAACCCTTTCTGCCGAACAGCGTTATATCGCTTTTATGCAACGTTGCCCTGAAGAGCTAAAAGTGATTCCGCAAAAATATTTGGCCTCTTACCTTAACATGAAACCTGAAACTTTTAGCCGATTACGATCCGGTATTTCGTATTAAAAATTCAGTTGCTTTGAAATATGTTCCTGAAGTTTCGGAATAACTTCAACTTCAAACCAGGGATTCTTGCTTAACCAAAATCGATTTCTGGGAGAGGGGTGCGGTAACACAAAATATTCAGGTGCATAGTTGTCATAATTTCGAACTGTTTCAGTCAAATTTCTTTCCATCTTGTTACCTAAATAATAGCGTTGGGAATATTGTCCGATTAAAATGGTCAACGCTATGTTCGGCATTTTTTCTAGAAGGGATTTGTGCCATTGTGGAGCACATTCTGGGCGTGGGGGTAAATCCCCTGATTTCCCTTTTCCTGGATAACAAAATCCCATGGGCATTTGGGCTATTTTAGTTTCGTCATAGAAGACTTCATCAGTAACACCCATCCATCTTCTCAATTGTTTGCCACTCTGATCATCCCACGGAACGCCGGTTTGGTGCACTTTAGTGCCTGGAGCATGACCGATAATCAAAATTTTGGCCTCGGGATGACCTGCCACTATAGGCCTTGGACCTAAAGGAAGGTGTTTTATGCATACTTCACATTTACGAATATCTGAGAGTAATTGTTTCATGTCTATTAAATGTATAAAAAAGCCAAGAGTATTTTAAACCCCAAAGCACATCAATCCTAAAATCGATGTGCCCGGAGCCATAACCAACCAAAATCTTTAGTTGTTTTATGTGAAGGTGAACATGGTATTACCCTAATCTTCCATGTTCGGGTGTTAAGCACTTGCTTCTGCTTTATGAAGACTAACTACGGTTAGCACTGCAATTCCATTTACCCAGTAGTAATAGGCGTCTATTCCTTGAAAGGACAATATAAAAGGCGCCAGAATAAATACTACGGCAACTATAAAGTCAACCAACAAATGAAACTTATAGGGAATAACTTTAAAAGCTCCTAAATGATGGTCAGTTAACAAGGTCAGCACAAATGCTGCAATTCCTGTCGCTACCGAAAGTTGTAAAGCCAACGGGTTCGAATCACCCAAACCCAGTAAGAAGGGTAGCACTATTAATGCAACAGCCACAGGGTAATCTAAAAAAGCGTGAATTCTTTTGGTTATGAATTTCATGACTAAAAATTTTAGCGATTATTAAAATGTTCTAGTTATGCGTCTTGCCCAATTTCTTCCAATTGGTGTCAGCAACACTTTTTAATTTTGCATGATTGTTTTCTGCAAGCCAAAGTTGTTTTGCATCCAACTCCACATTGTTCAAATACAAGTAGTATTTTCCATCTTTTACAATGAATTTAGTTGGGTCTACTCTGAATTTTGCTCCAGCATAGGTGCCAAAGGCGCAGAAACCACCATATTGAGGTAAATAATTGGAAGGATTTTTATCAAAAGTTGCCTTTTGCTCCTCAGAGGTGAAATAATAAACCACTTTTTTGTATTCGGATTTATGTGCTTTATTTCCTCTTTGGGCCAATCCCAAATCTAAGTATGATACAGGGCTATAACCTGCAAGAGCAATATTACTGTTGTCAATATTATTCGCCATTTTGTCTTGAGCCGATAAATTTGTAGCAAATGTAAGCGCTACCATTACTATAGATAATTTTAAAATTTTCATTTTGCTTTTCTTTAAATATTTATTTGTTTGTTTTAATAAGTATGTCTTTATCCTTACTGATATTTCTTCCCTTCAGTCCTAATTGATAATACCATCTGGACCTAATAAAAAGGGCGCCAAAACTGGCATCAACATTACCACGTAATCGAGTTTTTGGTTTAATATCAGAGAAAGACGGGAACATTTATTGGGCGTTGAAATATTCTTCTTGAACTACTTCACCATTGTTGTTCCATACACGACGAATGATTTCGTGCCAGTAGATTTTGCTATCGTCCTTCATATTGAAATCAAATGTGAATTCCGAAGCTGATACATTTCCATCTACAATAGTATGGTGATGGGTAATCCCATTTACTTGAGCGATTGCTCCCGCGAAGCCTTCCATTTTTTCGACCATTTGTTGTTTGTTTGTGGTCGCTAGTCCATTATAGTCAGACGTTGTGGCGTCTTCTGCAAAAAATTGTTTTACTGCATCTACAATGGCTCCTTTGCCTACAATGCCATCCATTTCGGTGGCTAGTGATTTAATATCCATTACTTTTATTTTTAATGATTAAACAAATTTTAGTTTGTAATTACATTGCAAATTTCAGCATGGAATGCCTTCAAAGAGGTACAAAAAAGACGCTAAGAATTGTACTTTTTGAATTTGTAATCGGTAGGAGTACTTCCTGTATAATTTTTAAAGAAGTTTGAAAAATGGTTCGCCTCTTCAAATCCAAGTTTGTAGGCAATGTCCTTGACGGAAGCTTCTTGGACAAGTAGTTTTTTTGAGGTAGAAATCAACTCGTTTCGAATCAGCTGACCTAAAGAAGCGTTCATTTTTGCTTTAGTTTTTTTGGAAAGTGCCTTGACGGAGAGATTCATTTTGTCAGCATAAAACTCAAGGTTTCGCTGTTCAGCATGATGATTTTTTAATAATTCGATAAGGTTTTTGGTGAAGGTATCACGGTTTTCATAATCGAAACCATCTCTAAATTGAGCTGGGGTTTGACCTGTAGTGTTTTTGAATACCCGATTAAAATAAGCAGGATCTTTATACCCTGTTTCAAAAGACACCTCTTGAATGCTCTTATCTGTAAAGGCTATTTTCTTTTTGCTCTCCATTAATCTTTTGTTAGAGAGTAAAGCCTTAACTGATAGACCTATCTTATCCTTTACAAGTGCTTGGGCATTATATCCATTTTCTAACATTAAAGCGGAGAGGTCATTATTATTGAAATTGCCGTAATATTCCTTGTCGATAATTTCCTTTACATCAAAAATAATCTGATACTCCTGTTTGCTTGCCTGAAAAGGATTTTGCCAATACCACTGTTTTGAAGAGATGTCGATAATTTCAGTCGTGTTTTCAGAGAAAACTGTGTTTGAAAGATATCTTTTACACTCCTCACATTCATTAAAGTTGATGTAGCCTAACGAAATCAGGTGCTTAAAAAGAACTCGCACCTCTTTCTTCTCAAAAATGGTCTTGCTTGGGAATTCTATTTTTCTGACCACAAAATCATCCGAAAAGAATTTGATATACTGCCCCTTTTCCAAGTAAATGGCCTTGTCTTGCCAATCTGTATAATTCTTAAAATCCACTTGGATGGTACCAGAACCTGACATAATATGAAACAGTGTGTATTTGTTGATGAAATACACCTTATCAATCTCAGGATTAAACTTTTGAACCATTGGAGTCAAATACTAAATGCTATAGATATTGTCGAAAATACACTCCAGAACTATCAAATCTGGCGTTTTAATAGCCGCTCAAAGATTTAATATAGTTAAGACCCTACTGTTACTTTTAAAAAGTATATCGTAAGCATCCCCCAAAAAGTACCTGTTGCCATGCTTAGTATTGCCAATACAATAGCATGGGGCATCCATTTCTTCTCATAAGCGGCCGTAACAGCTGGCGCCGTTGCTATCCCTCCTACATTCGCCATACTTGCAATGGGTACCCAAGCCATATTTATGTTCATCAATTTGGCCACTAGGACCATAAAAACAAAATGACCTAATAACCAAACTACTAAAAAGCCAAAAAAGGATACATCAAAACCAAGGGTGTCAAACTGCAGCTTTAATCCTAAAATGGCCATGACCACCAAGATTAAAATTGCTCCTGCCTTTAATGAGAACTTAAAGTTCCATCGGGGAATAAAGTTTCCAAGAGCCAAGCCAATAATGGAAAGTAAAACTACTTTCCCCACAAAACTTTCAATAAAGTGGTTGGTGGCAAAAACAATCGCCAAAAGAATAACGACGGTTATCCATACAGCTATTGGTTTTTGATTTTCTGTACGGATTTCCTCTGGTATTCCTTTATCCGTTATTTTGAACCAAGTGTTCAGTTTGTTGCTTTTTTTAATTCCCTGAAACATTAAAATTGTCCAAACGTTGACCAAGATATTGTCCATCACCAAAACAGAAAGGAAAATTGCCTCTGGGCATTCTACCAATTCCTTTAGCACTAATTGACTTGTGCTTCCTCCAATCCAACTGCCTACTACTGGGGGTATTCCTTTCCAAAAACCATCGTTGGATAGTGTTTCGGCAACCAAGGTTATATCGGAAAAGCCCATGACAAAAATTATCGGAAAAAGCGCAATAAAAAATGACCCCGATACAAAAAGCACAATTGGCTTATAGCCAATAGCCTTAAGCTGCCCTAATGAAAGGCTTGCCATTACTGAAACAATGGTTAAGGGAATAAAGAAATCTTTGCTGTAATCGTGGATTTTCGCTTGGGATAAATCGAGCCCCAACGCGTATGAAATACCAGCAGGGATTAAATAGGCCAATAGTATTGCCGGTACCCAGTCAAAAATAGACTTGATATGTTTATTCTCCCAACGATCAAGAAAATAAACAACAATTACAGTGAAAAGAGCAATGGCCCAAGGAGCTAAATTCATGCTCTTTTAAAACGCATCTTAGTATTCATCTTTATTGATTGGCTACCTAAATATAGTATTTATTTGTTTCCACCAACCACAATTACAAATTCTCCTTTGGGAGGGTTTTGGGTAAAGTGTTCCAAAATCTCTTTTGCAGTGCCGCGAACCGTTTCCTCATACATTTTAGTAAGTTCTCGAGATATGCAGACTGGTCTGTCTTCTCCAAAATACTCTACAAACTGATTCAATGTCTTAAGTAGCTTGTGCGGAGATTCATAAAATACCATGGTACGAGTCTCTTCTGCCAAAAATTTCAATCTTGTTTGACGACCTTTCTTGACCGGTAGAAATCCCTCAAAAACAAATCTATCATTAGGAAGTCCACTATTCACTAAAGCTGGAACAAAGGCTGTTGCACCAGGTAGACATTCCACATCAATACCATGTTCCACACAAGCACGGGTCAGTAAAAATCCCGGGTCGGAGATGGCTGGAGTTCCTGCATCAGAAATTAACGCCAAAATAGCACCTCCGTTTAGTTTTTGCACCAATGTATTAATCTGATGATGCTCGTTGTGCATGTGGTGACTTTGCAAAGGTGTTGCTATCTCAAAATGTTTGAGCAGTTTTCCACTGGTGCGGGTATCTTCCGCCAGAATTAAATCAACCTCTTTAAGAATCTTAATGGCTCTAAGCGTAATATCTTCCAGATTACCTATTGGAGTCGGAACCAGAAATAATTTTCCCATAGGCCAAAGTTAAGGCCTTACTTGTTTTCCTGTAAAATAAGATATCAAAACAACAACAAAAGCAATAACCGCTCCCGTATGTTGTCCGTCACTTACCATATAATGAGCAAAAAACGCTAAAATAGAATTAAAGAAAAACCCTGCGTACGCCCACTCTTTTAACCACTTGGAAAAATTGCCCCAAACCGCTATTAGTCCAAGTATCTTGGCAATGGCCAAAGGATAGATAATATATGTAGGATAGCCCATACTTTCAAAGAAGCCACGGATCATTTCGTTATTAAAGAAATAGTTATAAACAGAAAAGAACATTATAGCTGTCAACAATACTGTTGAAAGCCAAAAGGCAATTTTTGTAAAATTCATAATTGATTATTTAAGGTTGTAATCCCCTTAAAAATATAAAAAGTAAACGGAAAAGAACGGTTTATTGAAATCTGCGCGCTATCAAGGTCATAAAGCGTGACTCATATTCTTCTTTGCCTTCCCAGTTTTTGTACTCTGGTTTTACCATATTGGTGATAAAAGCAATGGAACGTTCCTCTGTATCAATTGTGTTAAGCTGAGACAACACCCTGTTGTAATCATTCGTGTTATTATTGAACAAATGTTTTACAAAGGCCAATTTATCATTAAGCCCAACTTGAAAATCCTTAACAAAGGTATCATTCAGTGATTTAGATTTGCCATTTTCTGTATTCCCGTTTGTTTCTGGTGGAGAAAGAATTTCTTTCTCATTCTTCATGTATTCTGGTTTCGCCACAAATTCTGTAAAAACATGTTCTATAGCCTCTTCTGTAGGCATTTCTGAAACCATATCCTTTATGGTGTCCATCCCTGGAATAATTATATCTTCTTCGTGTGGGTTACTTTCAGGTACTGCAATATTGCCGCTTAGAACAGCATTTGCCATTTTTTCAAACCGTGAAGCAATTACATTTTTAGATACATCAACTTCAACATCGTTCAACTTCTCATCTATAAATTTAAGTACTGCCAGTTTTTCATAGATGTCTTTAGCCTTATCATAAAGCTCTGTCAATTCCTTATCGTCTCTTGTTGTAATAATGTCCGTGGACAATTTTATCAGCTCCTCCCTTAATTTCCGTATCATAGCTATTAATCTTTACTATAAAAATAAAATCATTTTCATTATACCACTAAGAACAAAAGGTTAAATTTTAATCTTAAGTCGAGGCATATTTTTTTAGTAGTTTTGTGCTTTCCTTTAATAAAACGAAAAACTACACAATTTCGTTTAAAAGTACGGTATGTTTCT
This sequence comes from uncultured Allomuricauda sp., assembly GCF_947499585.1. Classification (GTDB taxonomy): domain Bacteria; phylum Bacteroidota; class Bacteroidia; order Flavobacteriales; family Flavobacteriaceae; genus Flagellimonas. Next base: position 611,453 of record NZ_CANMOO010000002.1, read on the forward strand.
CGAAAACACAGTAAACCCTAAAGAACAATTTGGATGGATAGAAGTCATCTGCGGTTCTATGTTTTCTGGAAAGACCGAAGAACTTATTAGAAGATTAAAGCGTGCCCAATTTGCCAAACAAAAAGTTGAGATTTTTAAACCTATTGTGGACACCCGATATCATGAGGATATGGTGGTTTCCCATGATTCCAATGAAATTAGATCTACGCCGGTTCCAGCAGCAGCAAATATTCGTCTGTTGGCAGATGACTGTGACGTTGTTGGAATTGATGAGGCTCAATTTTTTGATGATGAGATAGTTACTGTTTGCAATGATTTGGCCAACAGAGGTGTTCGTGTATTAGTAGCTGGATTGGATATGGATTTTAAAGGAAACCCATTTGGTCCCATGCCAGCGTTAATGGCTACTGCCGAGTACGTAACCAAAGTTCATGCAGTTTGCACCCGTACCGGAAACTTGGCCAATTACAGTTTTAGAAAATCCAATAATGACAAGCTTGTGCTTCTTGGTGAAACTGGAGAGTATGAACCTTTAAGCAGAGCCGCTTTCTACAAGGCCATGTTAAAGGAAAAAGTAAGTCAGATGAATGTGGATTCTGAGGAAGTGGAAGCTAAAAAGAAAGCCGCCAATGAGTAAAATTGGTGACACCACCCTCCTAATAGACCTAATCGCGCTAGAACACAATTACTGGTTTTTAAAATCCAGATTAGCCCAAGAAACCAAATTTTTAGCAGTAGTAAAGGCTTTTGCGTATGGAAGCGACATGATAACTATTGCAAAAAAAATGGAAAGCTTGGGAATAGATTATTTTGCTGTTGCTTACGTAAAGGAAGGTGTTTTACTTAGGAATGCTGGGATTACATCTCCCATTTTGGTGCTGCATCCTCAGCCTGTAAATTTTGGCGAATTGATTGACCATTCTTTGGAACCCAGTATCTATTCTCCAAAAATTCTAAAGCTCTTTTTAGAAATAGCTAAGGACAAAAAGCAAATAGATTATCCCATTCATGTTAAATTCAATACAGGATTAAACCGCCTTGGTTTTTGGGAAAATGATGTGGATTTTATTGTTGAGCATTTAAGAGATAGAAAGGAACTAAAGGTCATTTCTGTTTTTTCCCATTTGGCCGCTTCAGAAGATGCTTCTGAAAAAGCATTTAGCTTAATTCAGATTGAAACCTTCAAAAAGATAAGCGATGAGCTTAATCAAAAATTGGGGTATGCTCCTTTCCGCCATATGCTGAATACCTCAGGAATTATAAATTATCCTGAAGCTCAATTTGAAATGGTTCGCAGTGGAATAGGCTTATATGGTTATGGTAATGATAAGGCAATTGACGCCCAGTTAAAGCCCGTCGCTATATTGAAAACCATCATTTCTCAAATCCATAAAATAGAGCCAAATGAAAGCGTGGGCTACAATCGCGCATACAAATCTGATGGCTATAAAATAACGGCCACACTCCCACTAGGGCATGCCGATGGAATAGGCAGACAATACGGAAATCAAAAAGGTCATGTGCTTATTAAAGGTAGAAAAGCACCTATTATTGGCAATGTTTGCATGGATATGATTATGATAGATATCACGGATATCGATTGTAAAGAGGGTGATGAAGTTGTGGTTTTTGGACAAAACCAATCTGCAGAAGATTTCGCGGAATCAGCAAATACTATCTCTTACGAAATATTAACAGCTATTTCTCCAAGGGTAAAAAGGGTAATCATTAACTCATGATTTTATGCCGGCAAATTGGCATAAACCTCTTTTTTAATTACATTGTAAGCCTATTAACCACTTAAACTATAAAATTATGTTGAAAGAATTCAAAGATTTTGCAATGAAAGGAAACCTGGTGGACATTGCCGTAGGTTTCGTTATGGGTGCAGCATTTAACAAGGTTGTTGCCTCTTTTACCGGGGGAATTGTCTCTCCTTTGATTGGACTAATCTTTAATGCGGATTTCAAAGATTTAAAATATATCGTAAAAGAAGGAGCCATGAATGACGCTGGAGAAAAAGTTGGTGAAGTTGCTGTACTATATGGCGATTTTTTAACCAATGTTATTGATTTCATCATTGTTGCTTTTGTGATGTTCATGATTGTAAAAGGAGTGAACAAGATGAAGAAAAAAGAAGAGGCAGCTCCAGAAGCACCAGCAGGTCCATCTCAAGAAGAGCTACTTTCAGAAATCAGGGACTTATTAAAGAAGTAAAAATCGTTCGCCTATAAAAAGGCCAACCGCTACATCACAATAATAATCTTAAAGCCGTCAGTTTGTTTCGCTAACATGCTGGCGGTTGTTTTATTTGTAACATTTTGTTATTTTTTGATTATGTGATTTTAAAATACTTGTTTAAATTTTTATCTGTAGTACATTTGTCTTTCCAAAAGGAATAAAATGAAAGTAGCAGTTGTTGGAGCCACTGGAATGGTTGGCGAGGTAATGTTAAAAGTATTGGCAGAGCGTAATTTTCCTATTTCAGAATTATTACTGGTTGCTTCTGAAAGATCTGTGGGCAAGAAATTGACTTATAAGAATCAAGAATACACAATAATCGGACTTAACGATGCGCTTGCAGCTCACCCGGATATTGCTATATTTTCAGCTGGCGGAGATACCTCTTTGGAATGGGCTCCTAAATTTGCCGAAGTTGGGACTACAGTAATTGACAATTCATCAGCTTGGCGAATGGACCCTACTAAAAAACTAGTGGTCCCAGAAATAAACGCTAGCGAATTAACCACTGAAGACAAAATCATAGCCAATCCCAATTGCTCAACCATTCAAATGGTGATGGCGCTAAATCCTCTCCACAAAAAATATCAAATGAAACGTGTGGTGGTTTCCACTTATCAATCTGTTTCAGGAACCGGTGTAAAAGCTGTTCGTCAATTAGAAAATGAAATTGCCGGTGTCCAAGGAGAGATGGCCTACCCATATCCCATTGGGAGAAATGCATTGCCGCATTGCGATGTGTTCATGGAGAACGGATATACCAAAGAAGAAATGAAGCTTGCTCGCGAACCTCAAAAAATATTGGATGACCGTACCTTCTCCGTTTCGGCTACTGCTGTACGTATCCCAACTGCCGGGGGCCATTCAGAATCGGTTAATGTGGAATTCCATAAGGATTTTGATCTGAGCGAAGTAAGAAAATTGTTAAGTGAAACACCTGGCGTAACCGTACAGGACAATCCAGATACCAATACGTATCCCATGCCTATTTACGCTCATGGAAAAGATGATGTTTTCGTGGGTCGTATACGCCGAGATGAAACCCAACGCAATACTCTAAATATGTGGGTGGTTTCTGATAACCTTAGAAAAGGTGCGGCTACCAATGCCGTACAAATTGCTGAATACTTGGTCGAAAACAAGCTGGTTTCAATCAGTGAAAAGCTTAAAGTATAGGGTGTTTGAATAGTGATATACTATTATTGTATCAGTATTGCGTTCTTTAGTGATTCTATATGGCTTTACCACTTGGCCAAAATCCATTGTAAATTTATTATAGCTATCTAGGTTTGTTTGTTTTAAACTGTTTAAAATTTTCATTTCAGACTTTTCTTTGATTAAAGGAGTAGCTGAAGAAACACCAATGCTGTCATTCAGTGTCAGAAAGCCTCTTTCGCTTCTCACCTTTGTAACCTTCAAATCAATACTATCTTCATATTTCAAAGAAATATCCCTATTTGTAGCGAATTGAAAAACTATAAAGCCTACAAATAATAAAAATACAATGCACCCCATTACCATAGGGAATATTATATCTTTCCTATCTAATTCATCAAATTTTATAAAGTGCATTCTTTAAAGCTAAATGAAATCAATTAGTTAAAAAAGGTTAAGCTTAAGTAGTTTGATTATTTAAATCACTTTTTATGGTATTTTTAGCAGAATCAATCCAAAAGACATGCGAAAATTAATCCCCTTTGCAGCCCTAATTCTTATAGCTGCTTGTAAAGAAACTACCAAAAGAGAACCCATAGTCGTGAACTACCCAACCACTAAAAAAGTCGATACTGTTGATATTTATTTTGGAACCGAAGTTAAAGACCCTTATCGTTGGTTGGAAGATGACCGAAGCGAGGAAACCGAAGCTTGGGTAAAAGAACAAAATGCCTCTACATTCAATTACCTGGATAAAATTCCCTTTCGGGAAGACTTAAAGAACCGATTAGAAAAGCTATGGAATTATGAAAAACTGGGCTCTCCTTTTAAAGAGGGTGACTATACCTATTTCTACAAAAATGATGGGTTGCAGAACCAGTATGTGGTTTATAGAAAAAAAGAAGGTGGGGAAGAAGAAGTTTTCTTAGATCCCAATACTTTTTCCGAGGATGGCACCACTTCCTTAATGGGGCTGCAGTTTACAAAAGATGGCTCCAAGGCAGCATATTTAATTTCTGAAGGAGGCAGTGATTGGCGCAAAGGCATCGTAATCAATTCTGAAAGCAGAGAAATTGTTGAGGACACCTTGGTTGATATAAAGTTTAGTGGAATTTCTTGGAAAGGAGATAAAGGATTCTTCTACTCCAGCTATGATAAGCCCAAAGGGAGTGAGCTGTCGGCAAAGACAGACCAACACAAATTATACTATCATGAATTGGGTACTCCGCAATCTCAGGACAAAATTATATTTGGTGGCACCCCTGAAGAAAAGCATCGGTATGTAGGTGCTTCAGTTTCAGAAGATGAAAAATACCTGTTCATCTCAGCCTCAACCTCAACCTCTGGCAACAAATTATTTCTAAAAGATTTAACTGAACCCAATAGTGAGTTGATTCCCATTTTGGACCATACCGATTCTGATACCTATGTGATAGAAAATGTGGGGTCCAAGTTGTATTTGGTCACCAATATGGATGCTCCTAACAAAAAGATTGTGATAACAGATGCGTCCAATCCCACTCCAGATAACTGGGAGGATTTTATTCCAGAAACTGAAAATGTTTTGACGGTTGGAACGGGAGGAGGTTATTTCTTTACGGAATATATGGTTGATGCCATCTCTCAGGTATTACAATATGATTATGATGGTAAACTGGTTCGCGAAGTCAGGTTGCCCGGTGTAGGGAGCGCAGGTGGTTTTGGCGGCAAAAAAGAAGAGAAAGAATTTTATTTTTCATTTACCAACTACAACACGCCAAGTTCTTCATACAAATACAATGTAGAAACTGGAGAATACGAGCAATATTGGAAACCAGAAATTGATTTTAATCCAGAAGATTATGAATCTAAACAGGTGTTTTATACTTCCAAAGACGGCACTAAGGTCCCTATGATCATTACATATAAAAAGGGAGTAGAACTCGACGGTAAAAATCCTACCATTTTATATGGTTATGGCGGATTCAATATTAGCCTAACACCTTCATTCAGTATTGTAAATGCCGTTTGGATGGAACAAGGAGGTGTCTATGCAGTTCCTAACCTTAGAGGTGGTGGGGAATATGGGAAGAAATGGCATATTGCCGGAACCAAACTGCAAAAGCAAAATGTCTTTGACGATTTCATTGCTGCAGCAGAGTTCCTAATTGAAAACAACTATACCTCAAAAGAATATCTTGCCATTAGAGGTGGTTCTAATGGAGGGTTATTGGTAGGTGCTACCATGACCCAACGACCGGATTTAGTACAGGTGGCGTTACCCGCTGTCGGCGTGCTGGACATGCTTAGATATCATACTTTTACTGCCGGTGCAGGTTGGGCCTATGACTATGGCACTTCCGAGGAAAGCGAAGAAATGTTCAATTATATAAAAGGGTACTCTCCTGTACATAATGTTAAAGAAGGAACCGCCTATCCAGCTACTTTGGTGACTACAGGAGATCATGATGATCGTGTGGTTCCAGCACACAGTTTTAAATTTGCAGCGGAGCTACAGGAAAAACAAGCGGGGGAAAATCCAACCTTAATAAGAATAGAAACCAATGCAGGGCATGGTGCTGGAACACCTGTGAGCAAAACCATTGAACAATATGCGGATATCTTTGGTTTTACGTTGTTCAATATGGGATATGACCAGCTTCCTAATCAATCCATTTTAAAAGAGTTTAAGGATTGATAGATTTAAAAAAATGTCCTATCGAGCGCAGTCGAGATACAAATAGTTCTCGACTGCGCTCGAACTGACAAAACAATCTTTCTGACGATTATGCTTGACGTTCATATACCTTCTTTCAGTTATCAAGACCAGACTATTCTGGAGGACATTTCCTTTCAAGTGGCAAAAGGGGAAAACTTGGCACTGATGGGAGAAAGTGGGTCTGGCAAAAGTACCTTGCTCAAAATTATTTATGGGCTTTTGCATGTTGAGAACGGAGCTATCTTTTGGGGCGATAAGGAAGCTCTTGGTCCAAACTATAATCTTGTTCCAGGGGAATCATACATGAAATATCTTTCCCAAGATTTTGACTTGATGCCCTTTATAACTGTTGAAGAAAATATTGGGCAACATCTATCTGTTTTTGAGCGTGAAACGCATCAACAACGTATTCAAGAACTTTTAGAGCTTATAGAACTTGAGGCTTATGCCAAAACCAAGGTAAAAAATTTAAGCGGGGGGCAACAACAGCGTGTAGCCCTAGCCCGCGTTTTGGCCCAAGAACCTGAACTACTACTTTTGGACGAACCTTTTGGACATATTGATAATTTTAAAAGGAACTCCTTACGGAGAAATCTATTTCCATATTTAAAAGAAAAAGGGATAACAGTTCTTACCGCTAGTCATGACCCCAATGATGTTTTGCCCTATGCGGAAAGTACCATTGTCTTAGAAAAAGGGAGAATCGTTGCCAATCAGAAAACAAAAAAACTTTATAAGAACCCTCCAAATTATTACACGGCTTCGCTTTTTGGGGAAGTAAATAGACTTCCCATCAAACTCCTAAAGTCCTATGCCGAAATTGATAAATCGGTTCTTGTTTATCCGCACGAATTTCAAATTTCCGATACTTCAGGTTTGCAAGTATCCGTAAAAGATTCTTTTTTTAAAGGAAGTCATTTTCTAAATGAAGCTACGGTGAATGAGGTAACAGTTTTGTACTTCAATACTTCAAAAAAGCTAAAGAAAGGTGATACTGTTTTCCTTAATGTATCTTTGGAAACAATTAATTCACGTCTTCAAATTGAACAAAGAACAAATCCTTAAAGAACTTCAATTTAAAGCCATACGAAGCAGCGGCGCAGGTGGACAACATGTAAACAAAGTCTCTTCAAAAGTAGAATTGACTTTTAATCCACAATCTTCCTACGGTCTATCCGATGCCGAAAAGAGCAGATTCTTATTAAAACTTGAGGCAAGATTGACTAAAGAGGGATCACTTATTCTACAGTGTGATGAAGCTCGAAGTCAACATAAAAACAAAGTTCTTGTAATAAAACGTTTTTTTGACCTACTTAAAAAGTCCTTGGAGGTTCCTAAAAAAAGAAAACCTACCAAGCCCTCAAAATCTTCTGTTGAAAAACGATTAAAATCTAAAAAAATAGATTCCAATAAAAAGGCTTATCGCAAAAAACCTGATTTGGATTGATTTTGTCACTTCGAGTTCAACTGAAGTCCTAAGTCTAGTTAAAAGATAGACAGAAACCCGCCTGTCGGTCTCAAGGGGTTTTCACTTATCGTCTCGGCTATGATTTCGGCTTGGCAAATCCGATAGGATTTTTCAAGTTCGGAATCCAGTCGTTTTAAAGATAGAAATTTTCAGTCAGGGTGGATGGAAAGCTGAATTATAGCCCTTGTTGGCATTAGTTATTTCATTCCAATATTGATTATTATATCTCCAAGTCCTGTTAGAGTTGTATCAGATTTTTTTGGGTCATGATTTTTTGTCTGGTCAAAAGTGGCTGCGAAATTAACGTCTACAAGTCCGCTATTGAAAATTCCGTCATTTACAGGTCCAATAACATATTTTCCATCGTATTGCTTTTTAAGCTCTTCTAGGTCATAGTAAAACATACTCTTTATAATATGTGCACATTTTAAATAAGTCCGATAGTCAATTTTTTCCGTGATAACCGCAGCGAACAGTTTTCCTATAATTTCCGGTTTACCGTCACTTTCTATACGCTCTAGTAATTCGAATATCATTTCCCCAACACTACTTTGATATTTTTTCGAATCATTTATCTCGTCAATTTTTTTAATTCGTTGTTCTTGAGGAATATGGTGAAGCTCGAATAGAAATTTGTAGATTTTTTTAGCAGAAAGATATTTGTTTATAGAATTCCCGAATTTGACAGCTCCAACCAATGCGCCAACCAAGGGTAAATCCCGCAAAACTCCGTCGTCCATAATTCCGTCTACAGCTACTTCTGCAAAGTCTTTGGATAGAGATGGTAAATCCGAATCTTTTATGACCGATTCAAATTTTTTATTCGGATTTTCTGGCTTTTTCATAATTAATGCCAACTAAAAGGATATGAATCCGTTTTAATGATTTATATCCAACGATAAGTGAAGTTCGGGAAATTTATTTAAAAAATCCAGTGGAAATGGATGGCTATGGGCTATTGGTTTATAAATAGGCCAGAAGGAAAAAGTTCTTTTTCTTCGACAATATTTCAACAAGCTAAGTAGGACATTGCTCAGGATAACATTTGAAAAAGGAGTGATAAAAAAATTAATTTACATCGAGAATCTTAATCTCAGTGCCGTTGAAGCTAAACAAATCTCCTTGTTGTTTTCCCAATAAAAGTTTGCCTATTGGCGAACCTGCTGAAATACAAAAAATAGAGATATCATCCCTTTTAACCGTTCCTGCAGAAATTGCAATGAAGTAGTTAGCTGAAGTTGTTTTAATCAGGCTTCCCAAACTGATTTTTTTCGACGTTTTTTTAATATCTACCTTTTGAAGAACTCTTTTTATTTCTTCAAGCTCAAAAAGTTGTTTTCCCAGTTTCTCTTGCTCTAGCTGTACCATTGCCCTACCGGTCTCATGTTTGTCTCCAGCACTGCTCTTCGTTTCGGAGTTCAGGGATTCTTGCAATGAAACACTCCTTTCCTGTAGTCTTTCTGTTCTTTTATTTAGGTAGTCCCAACAAAACTTTAAAAGTATTTCCTTCTTCATTTTCAAACTCAATGGTTACGCAAAGGTTAGTCTAAAAACAGTTTCTTGATTTTGAATAGATCGAACCTTTAGATTACCTCCGTGTAATTGCATTACTTGCTTGGATAGACTCAAACCAATGCCAGTGCCCTCATTCTTAGTGGTGAAAAAAGGAACAAAAATTTCATCTATTAAATCTGATGGTATTCCCGGTCCATTATCTTTTACCTCTATGTACTTTGCACCATCATTTTCAATTCCTGCAATAATATGTACTTGTCCTTTTTTTGTTTCCCTAACAGATTGCAGGGCATTTTTACCAAGATTAATCAATACTTGGGTAATTTGTTTTTCGTCAATAAAAAATTCCAACTCATCAGGATTGCATTCCACATAAAAATTGGTTTGCTCGTTTTCCGGTCTGGTCGACATTAAGACCTCTATTTTCCCTAATAATTTTTTTCCACTTACTATGGTTCTATTGGGTTCAGGAACATTTAATAAACTGCGGTAGGATTGAACGAAATCCATTAGGTTTCCACCTTGCTCCTTTATTACTTCCAATCCTTTTAGTGTATTCTTAATTTGAGTTTCATCTAAACTTTTAGAAGACACTACTTTGCCATCTTTCTTATAATATTTAATTATAGAATCTGAAATTGAAGCTATTGGGGTAATCGTATTCATAATTTCATGGGTTAGCACTCTAATAAGTCTCACCCAAGATTCGGTTTCCTTTTCATCCAGCTCTTCATGAATATCCTGCACAACAACCAATATCAGTGATTTTCCGTCTAACGTAATGGGCGTAGATTTTAGCGCCAATTGTATTTGCTCCCGTTCATTGGTAAGTTGGAACAACTTCCTGTCAAAAGGTTTAAACGATTTAAAAACCTGATACAACCCTTCATCAACCTGAGCAAGCTGCTTAATGTGATTTAAAGGTGTATAGTTCAACAATTTTTCCAAAGTAGGATTAGAAAAAAGAATGTGTCCCTTATCATTAAAGGTCATGATTCCTATGCTTGCCTGTTTTAGAATTTCTTGATAATACTGCTCCCTTATCTGTAATTGTAAATGAACTTCTTGAATAAGACCGTTTACCCTGTTCAAACTCTGGTTGAGTTCCTTAAAAGATTTTATGGAAACTTTTTCTGGAAACCGCAACGTAAAATCCTCATTGCGGATGGCATCAAAAAAATAAGAAATCTTGCGGTTAGTACTATTTATGAAAGCAATTAAGGAATACACTTGTGCAACAAGGAAAATGATAGAGAATGCCAAAGTAAAATACCATAATTTAAATACTGCAAATGCAAAAGCCAATGCTGTTAGCGTAATAAAAAACACTCTAAAAATGAGCTGTACATAAAAGTTTCTGCTCGCCATTATTTATTCTTTTTCTTCAGTTTGTTGTAAAGCGTTTGTCTGGAAATACCCAATTGATCAGCCGCTGCACTATAATTTCCATCGTGTTGGTCCAACGCTCTAGAAATCATTTGCAATTCCATTTCGTCTAAGGTTGCCGGCCCATTTTCCATGGATTGATTTGGTTTGGAATGCAACAAGAAATCCGTTGGTTTTAAAACATTTCCTTCTGAAAGGATTACGGCACGTTCCATAGTGTGTTGGAGTTCTCTCACATTTCCTGGCCATAGATATTCCATTAGTTTTTCTTGGGCCAAATTATTCATCCGTAATCCCTTTTTATCATATTTATTTGCAAACTTTTTCAGGAAAAAGTCCGCCAAAATCATAATATCTTCTCCTCGATCTCTCAACGGGGGCACCTCAATTTGAATCGTGTTGATTCTGTACAATAAATCTTCCCTAAAAAGTCCGTCCGCAACCATCTGCTCTAAGTTGCAATTGGTAGCGCACACCAAACGAATATCTACATTAACCGATTTGTTGGAACCGACCCTTACCACAGATTTATTTTGAATGGACGACAATAATTTAGCTTGCATCTGAAGCGAAAGGTTTCCCATTTCATCTAAAAACAAAGTCCCTTGGTGAGCAGCTTCAAATTTGCCGGAGCGATCTTCCTTGGCATCTGTAAAAGAACCTTTTGTGTGGCCAAAAAGCTCGCTTTCAAATAGGTTTTCAGCAATGGACCCCATATCAACACCAATAAAAACCTCATCTTTTCTGGAGGATATCCGATGTACTTCGCGAGCTATCAATTCCTTACCTGTACCGTTTTCCCCAGTTATGAGAACATTTACATCTGTTTTGGCCACTTTTCTAACCAAATTTAGAACAGAGGTCAATGCCTTGGAATTTCCTATAATGAAATTTTTGTCATCGTTAATCACTTGCTTTAAGTTGCTTTCCTTCTTTTTAAGCTTGTGTATTTCTTCTTTGGATTTTCTGAGTTCGTATGCAGATTTTACTGTGGTCAATAACCGCTCATTGTTCCACGGTTTCAAGACAAAATCAGAAGCTCCTTGCTTTAAAGCCTTTACAGCAAGGTCTACCGCACCATAAGCGGTCATCATGATTACTGATGTGTTAGGTGATTTCTTTTTAATTTCATTCAACCAGTATAAGCCCTCATTCCCTGTGTTCACGCCGGCGGAAAAATTCATGTCCAGAAGTACAATATCAATCTTCTCCATGTTGGGGAAGGAAGAAATCTGATTTGGATTAAAAAGTGTTTCAACACTTTTATATTCAAATTGCAATAAAATTTCTAAAGCGCTTAGTACGCTTTTATTATCATCAATGACTAGAATCTTGGCATCAATCATTTGACCTGTTGTTCATGTTTGATTTTAAAACTACGAATTGAGATTGTAAATTTTTAGACAGTGTAAAATAATTGGACATTTTTTGTATAAAAATTTTACACTCTTAAATTCTTTTATTGCACTGAATTGTTTTAATCAATTGATAATTAGATGTTTAATTCTTTGGCACGAGAATAGCAAATAGTTTGGCACAGTATTGAATTATGACTTTTAAAACATACATCACAATTTTAGCTTTATTAATTTCCTTAACCGGGTTTGGTCAAAAGACTTGGACTTTGGATGAATGTGTTTCTTATGCCGTGGAGCATAACCTTCAAGTAAAAAACACAACTCACAATAAGGATGCGGGTAAAGAATCTTACAGACAGTCTGTAAGGGACATGTTGCCCAATGTAACCGGTTTTTCCAATTACATATATAACTCAGGTTTAATAGAAGATCCACAGACAGGTGTTCTTGTAAATAATGAGTTTTATAGTAACCGCTATAGTCTAAACGCGAATGTTGATCTCTTTCAAGGGTTTCAGAAGTTGAATACTATAAAGGCTACCAAATTTATATACAAAGCCACCCAAGAAGACGTGTTGCAAGAAAAGTTTCTTTTAGCTTTTAGAGTGATGAGCGCCTTTTATGATATAAAGTTCAACGAAGGCTTGGTGACTAACTCTTTGGAACAACTAGAAATTTCGCAATCTAATTATGACCTGGTCAACAAACAAGTAGAATTGGGGGTTATGGCCAAAGCAGATTTGTATGAAGCCGAATCTAATCTTTTGGGTGATAAGCTTTTAGTTACACAGAATGAAAATTTGTTGGCCCTAGCAAAGCTCACTCTACTTCAAGAAATGAACCTGACTGAAGAAAATGATATACAACTACAGACCACACTTGACCCAGTGTCCACTGCCTTGAATGATGAGGTCTCTATAGATTCGATTTATGAAGTCGCCAGAAATTTTGTTCCCCTGGTAAAATCACAAGAATTTAGGGTCTATGCTGCGAAAAAACAACTGCAAGCTACACGAGGAAGTCTGTATCCTTCAATTTCTTTGGTTGCCGGTCTATCGACAAGGTTTTCTGAAACAAATCTTGATGACAATGATGATATCATCCCATTCTCGGATCAAATCAGTGATAACTTTGCTCGTTTTGCCGGAGCACAAATCAATATTCCCATTAGTATGGGCTGGTCCAATCACTCAAGGGTAAAGCAACAAAAAATAGCCTATCAGCAAGCTAAAACCAATCTTGATATTCAAGAACAAGAACTATTTCAACTTTTACAACAATTGGTTCAGACCAATCAAGCTCTAATGGCAGAATACGAGCAAAGCAACAAAAGGGTTCAAGCTCAGGAATTAGCATTCAACATAGCGCAAAAAAGGTATGAAAAGGGTCTCATTAATGCCATAGATCTTTTTCAGGCAAAAAATTTATATGGCGTAACTCAAAATGAAAATTTACAGGTAGGCCTGCGCTTAAAAGTGAATAAAAGCACGATAGATTTCTATAACGGCTTACCTATTTTTAATCTTAATTAACCACACGAATGGATATACAACTGGAAAAAAGAAAAGGATTAAGACCAAAACATTATGGATACATCGCCTTAGGTGCCCTGGTCTTATTTACAGGATGGAAGTTGCTCTTCGCAAATTCCGTATCCACTTTTCGGACAGAGAAAGAACGTCTTTCAATAGCGCAAGTAACGCAAGGAAAGTTTGATGATTACATTACCATAAATGGCTCTGTAGCCCCAATTGCTACTATCTATATGGATGCTTATGAAGGTGGTCGTGTATCTGAAAAGTTAATTGAAGAAGGTACCATGGTCAAGAAAGGAGACATCATTCTGAAGCTGGAAAACATGATGCTTTATGAGCAGATTTTGGCCAGTGAAAGTAATTTGGCCCTTAAGCAAAATGATTTGCGCTCCACTAAACTGACTTTTGATTCTAGACAAGTAGAAGGAAAAAGGTCTTTGGCCACGGCCGAATATGATTTGCAACGTCTTAAAAGAAACTACGAGCAAAACGAAGCGCTCTACGAGGAAGAGCTGGTTTCTAAAGAAGTGTATTTAACCGCCAAGGAAAACTATGAGTTGTCTAAAAAACAACATGACATCGTAAAGATTCAAACGGTACAGGATGATGAATTAAGAAGAACATCACTTACTGGATTGGATACGGATTTGCAGCGTATGCAAAAAACCCTGTCAATGGTTTATGAGCGTTTAGATCATTTAAATGTTAGGGCTCCAGCTGATGGTCAATTGGGGTTTTTGGATGCTGAAATAGGACAAAGCATTGCACAAGGTGAACGTATAGGTCAAATTAATGTGCTAACGGATTTTAAAATTGAAGCAGAAATAGACGAGCACTATATAGATCGAATAAAACGAGATCTATCAGCAACATTGGAAAGAAATGGAAAAGAATATGGTCTTCGTTTACGGAAGGTTTATCCTGAAGTAAGAAACGGAAGGTTTAAAGTGGATTTAGTTTTTACTGACAACAAACCTGAAACCATAAGAGCTGGGCAGAGCTACAATATAAAGCTGCAGCTTGGTGCTTCCAACGACGCATTATTACTGCCAAAAGGAGGTTTCTTTCAAAGTACTGGCGGGCAGTGGGTTTTTGTAGTGGGTGCAAATGAAGACGAAGCCGTAAAACGAAACATCCGTATTGGAAAACAAAACTCAAGATACTATGAGGTGTTGGAAGGTTTAGAACCAGGCGAGCAGGTAATTACCAGTAACTATGACAGTTTTGGAACTGCAGAAAGAATAGTTTTAAAATAAAAGAAATACATCAAAAAATGAACAAGTTATTAATGATTTACGGATGTTTACTCATAAGCGGTACCGCCGTAGCCGAAGAACAACAAAGTACGACATTGGTTGCACAGACAACCGCTAAAACTGTCAGTACGTTTGAGCGCAATTATACAGTATTGAACAGCAATACTGAGATAATCAAAGATTCTTTTACTCTGAATTTAGATGAAATTGAGTTTATAGAAAAAGAATCAGAAATTGATTTGGGCTTTGATACCTCCAATTATCTTCCCGAGGATTTTAATCCATATGAAATCTATTTTGATTTGAATTCCATCATATATATTGAGGATGAGAACGAATTGCAATTAGATTTTGATGCCACATACAATTTGCCAGAAGGATTTGATCCTTATACGGACATCGTTGGAGTTGAGTCGATTAATTATGTAGAGGATGAAGCTATAGAATTAGGCTTTAATACGGCCCATTATCTGCCAGAGGGTTTCTCTCCATATGAAGCATATTTCGATTTAAATTCTATTGAATACATAGAAGACGAAGGAGAAGAGATGGAAATGGACCTTGGGTTTAAGGTCATTTGTTTCAGCCTTCATAAAAACGGAATTAACGCAGATTAAATAAATAATAAATAGAAATAAGGCTTAATTACAGATTTACTGAAACAAAGCGCTATAAAACAGGTCTTTAAAGAAAGTTTAAAAAAACAATAACTATTAAGATGATACAAATACAGAATCTAAAAAAGAGTTTCAAAACGGAAGAAGTGGAAACGTTGGCATTGAATGGTGTAAACCTTAATGTGGCCGAAGGAGAATTCGTAGCTATAATGGGACCATCTGGTTGCGGAAAATCAACCTTACTAAACATCATTGGTATGCTGGACAATCCTACGGATGGAAGCTATCAATTTGCCGGACACGAAGTTGGAGGGTTACGAGAAAGCCAACGAACTCAATTACGAAAAGGAAATCTTGGTTTCGTTTTTCAAAGCTTTAACCTTATTGATGAGTTGACTGTTTATGAAAATGTGGAACTCCCTTTGATTTATTTAAAAAT
Source organism: uncultured Allomuricauda sp. (assembly GCF_947499585.1). Classification (GTDB taxonomy): domain Bacteria; phylum Bacteroidota; class Bacteroidia; order Flavobacteriales; family Flavobacteriaceae; genus Flagellimonas. The sequence goes on from NZ_CANMOO010000002.1 coordinate 627,121, forward strand.
GAACAAAGCAGAACGCAAAGAGAACGTAAAAAGAGTGTTGGAGCGCATGAAAATTGCACATCGTGAAAAACATTTTCCACAACAGCTTTCAGGCGGTCAACAGCAAAGGGTTGCTATATCAAGAGCAGTAGTAACAAACCCGAAATTGATTCTTGCAGATGAGCCTACGGGTAACCTGGATTCCAAAAACGGAATTGAGGTTATGAACCTGCTCACAGAACTTAATCAAGAAGGTACAACCATTGTTATGGTTACACACTCAGATAGAGATTCCCATTACGCGCATAGAGTCATTAACTTATTTGATGGGCAAATTGTTACAGAAAGTCAAAACAAACCTATGGGAGCAATGGTCTAAGTAAAAACCGAGGAGTTTATTCATCAATCAAAAAACAAAATCATCAATCAAAAGACGAATAGTTATGAAATCATTAAAAACACAAAAGTATATTCAAAAACTGCTCATCATCGGTTTTGTTCTTTTATCTGGATATTCTTTTGGTCAACTTAAACAAGTTGCTGTTGAACGTTTTGACAAGGTCATTGTCAGCCCGCACATAGCCGTAAATTTTGTTGAAGGTGCGTCTGAGTCTGTCAATGTTCATTCAAGTACGGAGGCAATAGAAAAACTCAATATAGAAGTTGTTGGCAAGACTCTTCATCTTTACCTGGACAACGCCAAAATGGTGACAAAAAGAGAGAAAATCAAAAATGATAAATGGAAAAGCAAGCGATCCATTTACAAAGGTACCGTGGTCACTGCAACAGTTACTTATAAAAAACTAAAAGAACTTTCATTACGTGGAGAGGAAAAATTTGTTTGTGAGAGTTCAATTACTGGTCATGAACTTAGGCTTAAGCTCTATGGAGAATCAGAAGTGTATTTAAACGATGTAACCCTAGATAATCTGACTACGATTATTTATGGCGAAAGCTATTTAGAACTTAAAAAAGGTTCTGTTGGCAGACAAAAAATAACGGCTTATGGAGAAAGCACAATTAACACTTTAGAGGTAAGCACCATTGAGACCAAGATAACAGCATATGGTGAAGGCAGCTACCGAGTAGCGGTCTCAGACAGACTAAAAGTTACCGCCTATGGAGAGGCAATTATTGCCTATGAAGGTTCCCCAGAAGTAGATAGAGGAATAATAATAGGTGAAGCCGAAATTCAGAAAATCGATTAAATCATGTTCAAGAACTATCTAAGAATTGCCTGGAGAAACCTTTTAAAAAGAAAAGTCTTTACCGCCATTAACATTTTAGGCCTTGCCATTGGTTTTGGTAGCGGCATCTTAATTTATTTGTTCTTAAGCTATCATCTTTCTTTTGATAATTTCCATGCCAACTCTGACCGTATTTACAGAATGGCTACTGAAGAGCACAGGGATCTTATAGAATTTGAACCCAGTGTCCCCCCAGCCTTTGCCAAGACCTTTAAGGAAGACTATGAATATGCAGAAAAAGTTGCTAAAATCTCAAGTCAAGATGGTCTTATAATGGATGTTGTAAGGAATGGAGTCACAGACAAGTTTAAGGAAGATGTGGCCTTTGTGGAAGAAGATTTCTTTCAAATTTTCAACTACCCCTTAATCAATGGCAGTAATAACATCTCTCTTTCAGCTCCGAACACAGCCGTATTAACAGAAGCGGTCGCCCTAAAAATGTTTGGAAAAACTAACGTGGTGGGTGAGACTTTTGTTTTACAGAACAATAAGACCATAGAAATTACCGGGGTGCTGAAAAACATTCCTAAAACTACTTTTTTAGATAGAGGTGTATTTGTCTCTTTTGAAAACCTCAAAGATTTCTTTGAGTTTGCTGCCTCAGAAACTTGGGGAGGCATAACCAGCAATCTACAGACTTATGCTCTTTTAAAACCAAACCAAAATATTGCCTCTATTGAAACCGCTTTGTTGGAGCTTCCTAAGAAACATAGGCCAAAAAGCAAGAACAAACATATCTACAAATTACAATCCCTGTCGGATATCCATTTTAATCCACTCTATGGTGGTCTAGACCCTGTTCTTTTATGGGTGTTTGCCATTATAGGTTTGTTTTTGATTACAATAGCCTGTATCAATTTTATCAATATTTCAACAGCTCAAGCTTTTTATCGTTCTAAGGAAATCGGGGTTCGTAAAGTGCTGGGCAGCTTTAAACATCACCTGTTTTGGCAGTTCTTATCAGAAACATTTGTCATCAGTTTATTTGCAATAATATTAGGTGTTACCCTTGCTTTAGTTTTTCTACCCTCATTCAACAACCTTTTTGAATTGCAGTTATCCTGGAAGGATCTTTTAAACTATAGGTTTTTAGGGTTCTTAATATTCATCTTAACATTGGTTGCATTCTTATCCGGGAGCTACCCTGGAATACTAATGGCCCGCATTGTTCCCGTACTTGCGCTAAAAGGCAAGCTAAGTCACAATGATACCGGAGGAACCACCACGAGAAAAGTGCTTGTAGTTGCCCAGTTTGCAATATCCATTACTCTTATTGCTGCTACATTGATTATTTCTAGGCAGATAGATTATGCTGTAAATACCGACTTGGGTTTTGACAAAGAATCCATTGTCATGGTAGAAATCCCAGCAGCTATAGACCGCATTAAACTTAAAAGCTTGAAAGAACGGTTTAATCAAATTCCTGGGGTGCAAAACGTTTCGGCCTGTTTAAGCAGCCCTGGTGCGGCTGAAAACAATTGGGGCACAGGAGTAAAATATCATAACAGAGCAGAAGTAGAAGAGTTTAGCATAGAAGCTAAAATAGGGGATGTAAACTATTTAAACACTTTTAATATTCCTCTTGTGGCAGGCAGAAACTTCTTTGAAAGCGATTCTCTTATAACTGAGTTGCTTGTTAATGAAAGGCTTGGTGAAAAATTAGGTCTGGCCACATCAGAAGAACTAATTGGGAAAAAAATAGAAGTCAACGGAGGCAGGATGAGCGGAACAATCGTTGGGGTAGTGCAAAATTTTCATGATTCTAATTTTACAGAAGGGATAAACCCAGTTTTTATTGCTGCCAATAATGACTGGTACGGTGAAATTGCCCTTAAAATAAACCATCAAAACACAGCATCCACTTTAGAGGAGATTGGTGAAAAATGGTCAGATGCCTTTACGGGATACATTTTTGAATACCGCTTTTTAGATGAAAGAGTCGCAAAACAATATGAAACAGAACAGCGGTATTTGTCGCTTTCCAAAGTATTTTCTGCTTTAGCCATATTGATTGGTTGCTTGGGGCTCTATGGGCTTATCTTATTTTTTGTTGGACAACGCACAAAAGAAATAGGAATAAGAAAAGTATTGGGCAGTAATGTTGCCAATATTTTGACTCTGTTTACTGTGGACTTTTTTAAACTCATTCTTATTGCCGGTTTACTTGCTACCCCAATTGCATGGTATTTAATGGAGCAATGGCTTCAAGGTTACGCATACAGAACTGAAATACATTGGTGGGTGTTTGCCTTCGCCATTATGTCCATAATGGTGATTACGTTGATCACCATTAGCTATCAAACATTAAAAGTGGCAATTGCAAGCCCTGTAAAAAGCTTGAGAACCGAATAACAAATCAAAAACCGAAATGTCATGCTAAAGAACTATTTAAAAGTCGCGTGGAGAAGTCTCTTAAAAAACAAGGGGTTCACCTTAATCAATATAGTTGGTCTTAGTTTTGGTGTAGCCGCATGCATTCTGATTTCAATTTATATTATTCATGAAAGCAGTTATGATAAACATGTAGCAAATTCCAACAACATTTATAGAATGACCAATGCCATTATCCAGGATGGTAATGTAAGGGGTGGTATTCATTTTTCAGCCATTATGGCAAGTACTGTGCTAAATGATTTTGCTGAAGTTGAAAATGCGGGAAGAATAATGGATAACGGATTGTTTTATGGAGCAGGCAGTAATGAAATTCGATTGGAAGGGAGCCCCACGCAATATCATGAGGAGGGCTTTGCTTATGCGGATCAGTCCATTATGGATATTATGGATATCCAAATGGTCTATGGAAATGCGCCAACTTCCCTTAGCGAACCAGGTACTATTGTGATTTCCAATAGCATTTCTGAAAAGTACTTTGGAGAAAGTAATCCGGTGGGAAGCTCAATATATCTAAACGGAAACAACGACCAACCATTTCGAATCAATGGGGTTATGGAAGACTTCGCTAGCAACTCCCACTTAGATTACGATTTTATGCTAACCCTGTCCGGCGTTGAATTTGGGGAAGGAGAACAAACAAGATGGACACAAAACAACTATTTTACCTACATCACCCTGAAGAGTGGAACGAATATCCCGCAGGTTCAAAAGAAAATCTCAAATCATATCATCAAAGATTATCTAATGCCTGCGTTTGAAGCAGGTGGGTTTGCCATGGCAGGAAATCTTGAAGATCGACTTTCCATTGGATTACAGCACTTGACCGATATAAATCTATATTCAAATGATATTGATTTTGAAGCCAATTCAAGAAACGACATCAAGGTTATATGGATTTTTGGTATAGTGGCCTTGTTTATTTTGGTTATTGCCAGCATCAATTTTGTAAATCTTTCAACTGCCAAATCCGCGAATAGAGCCAAAGAGGTAGGGGTTAGGAAAGTGGTAGGGGCACCCAAACGTTATCTCGTTGGTCAATTTTTGACTGAGTCTGTTTTACTTTCTTTCATTTCCTTTGTAATAGGCTTGGCAATAGCTTGGTTAATGATGCCACTTTTTAGTAGCATCTCTGGAAAAGCATTGAGTCTACCGTTTGCTAGCCCTGTGTTTATACCTCTTCTTTTGGTTTCCTCATTGGCCGTAGGTTTGCTTGCAGGCTTGTATCCCTCTTTTTATTTATCAAGATTTCGTCCGGTAGCTGTCCTTAAGGGCAAGCTTAGTACTGGCAGTAAATCTAACGCTTTAAGAAGTGGTCTTGTTGTATTTCAATTTACCATTTCAATTATTCTAATCATTGGAACCCTTATTGTAAATCAGCAGATGGATTTTATTCTCAACTCTAAATTAGGTTTTGAAAAAGAAGAGGTAATTCAGCTCTACGGAACCAATATTATGGGTGATAGGGTAGATACTTTTAAGGATGAGCTTAAAAAAATAAACGGGGTCACCAATGCAAGTATAAGTGACTATTTGCCTCTTGAAGGAACAAAAAGAAATGGCAATAGCTTTGTAAATGAAGGTAGAGATAATGTGGACGAAACCGTGCCCGGACAGGCTTGGGTAGTGGATGAAGATTATTTGGAAACCTTAGGGATTACGTTGGTGGAAGGAAGAAATTTCTCCATAGATAAGATCAGTGATGATGAATCGACCGTAATCAATCAGACCATGGCCAAAAAGCTTAACCTTGATAATCCTATTGGCAAAAAAATATCGAGGTATGGTAGGCTTTACGAAGTAATTGGCGTTGTTGAAGATTTCAATTTTAATTCTTTAAAGCAAGAAGTGCAGCCACTATGCTTTTTTAGAGGCGTAAGTCCCTCAATAATTTCTTTAAAAGTAGATACTGGAGACATGTCTTCATTATTAAAGGAAGTTGAGAACAAGTGGAATGAATTTTCACCCAATATGTCATTTCGGTATGCTTTTATGAACGATTCTTTTGCCAAAATGTATGATAATGTAAGCCGTATAAGAACCATTTTTCTCTCCTTCTCGGTTTTAGCAATTCTTGTTGCATGCCTTGGTTTATTTGCCTTATCAGCTTTTATGGTGGAGCAGAGGAAAAAAGAAATTAGCATTCGCATGGTATTGGGAGCATCTTTTAAAAATATATACAGCTTATTGAGTATTAATTTTTTAAGGCTCGTTGGTTTCTCAATTGTTATGGCCGTTCCGGTTGGCTGGTATGTGATGAGCCGATGGCTAGAAGATTTTGCATACAAAACAGGATTGGATTGGACCACCTTTATCACAGCTGGGTTAATAGCCTTGGTCATAGCTATACTAACGATTAGCTATCAATCCATAAGTGCAGCATTGATTCAGCCCTTAAAAAGTCTAAGGACAGAATAAAAAAAATTAACACAAAGGATTATGTTTAAAAATCATATCAAAATTGCTTGGAGAAATCTTAAAAAACAACCGTTTTTTACATTTCTGAACATCTTTGGCCTTGCTATAGGTATGGCTGGCGGACTTCTAATCTCATTATATATTTACGATGAATTGAGTTTTGACAAAATGTTCGCAGATGCAGATCGCATACATAGAATAAATGTAGATATAAAGTTTGGTGGCGAAGCACGTGAATTTGCAGTAACTCCCGCACCACTTGCAGAAGCTGTTGACAATGACTTTACAGAAGTTGAATTGACCACACGATTTAGGACTAGGGGCAGCGCTTTAATCAGAAAAACAGACACCGAAGTGAATGTAAAAGAGCTCCAAACCACCTATGTAGACTCTACGTTCTTCAAAATGTTTGGGATATCGCTTTTAACGGGAGATGTAAACACAGCTCTCAAATTGCCTCAAACTTTGGTCCTGACCAAGGCCGCTGCAGAAAAACATTTTGGAGTTAATGAAGCTTTAGGCCAAGTACTTTTATTGAACAATCAGGAAACGTACACGGTAACAGGAGTAATTGATGATTTCCCTAACAATTCATTTCTAAGAGATCATACTGTTTTTATGGCGATGGCTGGTTACGATGATTCCCGTATAGTGAATTGGGGCAGTAACAATTACCAAACCTTTGCAAAACTTATACCTTTTGCCAATGTTGATAATATACAAGAACCTTTACGTGGTTTTTTGGGGAAATATGTGGTTCCTGGAGTACAACAATTTATGCCGGGTATTACTGAGGAACAGTTCAAGGCAGCAGGAAATCATTTAATCTATAGTACAATACCATTAACTGATATCCATCTAAAATCTGATCGCGTAGCAGAAATAAGTGCAAATAATGATATTAAAAGCATATACATTCTTTCTTTCATCGCTATATTTTTAATTGTTCTGGCCTGTGTCAATTTTATGAATCTGTCTACTGCACATTCACTAAAAAGGTCTAAGGAAGTGGGTGTTCGCAAAACATTGGGCTCCAAGAAAGGGGAGCTTATACGTCAGTTTTTGATAGAATCAGGATTGGTTTCTTTTGGTGCACTTCTGTTGGCTGTACTAATAGCTATAATTGCACTGCCCTTTTTCAATAGTTTGGCAGATAAGGCTATTTCCATGCCGTATTCAAATCCAATTTTTTGGCTGATTCTATTAGCATCAGGTGTTGTTTTGGGACTTTTCTCTGGTAGCTACCCTGCGTTCTTTATGTCAAAGTTCATGCCTGTAAAAGTGCTCAAAGGATCAAGTGGCAATAATCTTGGTGGCGGGAAAATTCGAAATGGGCTGGTCATATTTCAATTTGCAATTTCCGTTTTCCTTATTGTTAGCACTTTGGTTGTTTATCAGCAATTGAAATATATTCAGAATAAAGATTTAGGTTTTTCAAAAGATCAGGTGCTCATCATCAATGATGTGTTTGCCATAGGCAATCAAGTGACCACATTTAAAGAAGAGGTTCAGAACTTGGGCTTTGTTAAGAACGCGACCTTAAGCAGTTTTTTTCCAACCCCTTCGAGTAGGTCAGACAGTACTTTTACTCCTGAAGAGGGTGCCTCAGACCAGGAGAATGCCCTAAGTATGCAACGTTGGGGTGTTGACTACGATTATGTCCAAACGATGGGGTTCAAAATAATTGCTGGGAGAAATTTTGACAAACAATATAAAAAAGACTCTACCAGTATCATTATCAATGAGTCCGCGTTGGCTGTTATTGGAGTTCCGCCTAACGAGGCAATTGGCAAGCGCTATACTCCTGATATGGGTTCTGAAAACCCAAAATACTATACCATCATCGGGGTAGTTAAGGATTTTCATTTTTCTCCTTTCAGGGAGGAAATAGAATCTTTGAGTCTCCACTTGGGTGATTGGGCATATTCTCTGGCTGTAAAACTAGAGGCGGGCAGTTTCTCAAATGCCATTAAAAGTATTGAGGGCATTTGGAACGAGGCAGCTCCTGGACAACCTTTCGACTATTATTTTATGGAAGATTCTTTCAATAAAACCTATAGGTCAGAACAGCGTCTAAGCCATATTTTTTTCATTTTCACTACTCTTTCCATTCTAATCGCATGCCTTGGGTTATTTGGCCTGGCTGCTTTTAATGCTGAAAAAAGAACCAAAGAAATTGGAGTTAGAAAAGTGTTGGGAGCCAGTGTTGGACAAATAACCTATAAGCTAACCATAGATTTTCTAAAATTAGTAGGAATTGCCATTCTTATTTCATTACCACTGGGATGGTTTGCTATGAATAAGTGGTTAGAGGATTTCTCCTATAGGATTCAAATAGGTTGGTGGGTATTTATACTTGCTGCTTTTTTGGCAGCTCTAATTTCTATTTTAACTGTAAGCTACCAAAGTATTAAAGCAGCCATTGTCAACCCTGTAAAAAGCCTCAAAACAGAATAACATCATCAAAAAAACGAACTATCATGTTAAAGAATTATCTAAAAATAGCTTGGAGGAATCTTACAAAGAATAAGGCTTACACACTTATAAATGTTGGCGGTCTAGCCTTGGGTATGGCCGTTACACTTATCATAGGGCTTTGGATGCAGGACGAGCTCACCCACAATGATTATTTTAAAAATAAGGAAACTGTGGCGCAGGTAATTCAATCGCAGACCTTCAATGGCCTTACTGGCACTGGTCCAGCAATTCCGCGTCCATTGGAAATGGCTTTCCGAGAAGATTACATGGACAATTTTAAATATCTGGTCATGTCATCTTGGACCAACTCCCAGTACCTAAAATATAAGGACAACAGTATTTCAAGAACTGGGAATTTTATGCAAGATAAAGCTCCGGAAATGTTAGATCTAAAAATTATAAAAGGAGAAAAAGACGGACTTAGAGAATTAAACTCAATTATGCTTTCAACTTTAACGGCTGAGGCATTGTTTGGCAATGAAGACCCAATAGGTAAAATCATTGAGGTAAACAGCCAGTATGATATGATGGTAACCGGCATCTATGAAGCTATTCCTTTCAACAACTCTTTTAATGATACACATTTTATCATGCCATGGGATAAATACGTGACCTCAAGAGAATGGGTACAAGAATCTGAGGACAGCTGGGGCAATAATTCCTTTCAAATGTTTGTGCAGCTTTCAGATAACACATCAATGGAAAGCGTTTCTTCAACCATAAAAGATGTAAAAAAGAATCTGTTTGAAGATGGGGAGCCGTTTAACCCCCAATTAGCTCTTTTACCAATGAAGGATTGGTATTTGCGATCCAATTTCGAAAATGGTGTGCAAGTTGGTGGAAGGATAAAGTACGTTTGGCTTTTTGGTATTATAGGAGCTTTTGTTTTGCTTTTGGCATGCATTAATTTTATGAATCTAAGTACGGCAAGGTCAGAAAAGCGCGCCAAAGAAGTTGGTATTAGAAAATCAATAGGTTCACAAAGAAGACAGCTCATAAATCAATTCCTGAGCGAATCATTTTTGGTAGTTCTTTTTGCTTTTATCATTGGGGTTTTAATTGTCCTTCTATCCCTTAATGGGTTTAACGAATTAGCGAAAAAAGAGATTGTATTTCCTTGGGCTAATCCGTTTTTTTGGCTCATTTCCATAGTATTTGTCTTGTTTACAGCTTTGCTTGCTGGTAGTTATCCAGCCTTGTATCTTTCATCATTTAAACCCGTGGATGTCTTAAAAGGAACCTTCAAAGCGGGTAAACATGCCGGTACTCCTAGAAAAATTCTAGTTGTTCTTCAATTTACCGTCTCAGTAGCATTTATAATTGGGACCGTTATTGTAATGCAACAGATAAACTATGCTAAAAACCGCCCTGTAGGTTATGATAAAGAAGGGTTGATTCAAGTTCCAACCTTCAGCGAAGATTTTACTGGTAAATATGACCTAATGCGCCGCGAGTTTTTGAGTTCAAACGCTGTCATTGAAATGTCTTCTTCTAGCAGCCCAACAACTCGGATATGGTCCAACAGAAATGGCTTTGTTTGGGAAGGTAAAGCAGAAGGGTTTCAGGAAGATTTGGCATGGACGGAAGTATCACCAGAATATGCCAAGTCCTTGAATTTAAAAATTGTGGAAGGAAGGGATTTTTCCAGAGAATTTGCAACAGATTCCAATGCAGTTCTATTGAACCAAACGGCGGTAAAATATATGGGACTTAAAAACCCTATAGGGATGCTTATTAAAGATGATTCTGATGAAGATCCAGACCCTCCGCTTAGAGTTATTGGTGTTGTAGAGGATATGATTGCACAGTCGCCATATGAGCCTGTTAAGCAAGGCATGTACGTTTTTGACAAGGAAGGTGAGTCAAGTTTCTATAACCTAAGGCTAAACCCTAAGCAAAGTGTAGGTCAGAATCTAGCGATTATAGAACGCGTTTTTAAACAACACTTTCCAAATATTCCTTTTCAATACGATTTTGTAGATGAAGAGTATGGAGTAAAATTTGCCTCAGAAGAACGAGTTGGAAGACTCTCTGGAATCTTTACAGCCTTGGCGATTTTGATTAGCTGCCTTGGATTATTTGGACTTACCTCTTTTGTTGCTGAGCAACGTACTAAAGAAATAGGGGTGCGAAAAGTGTTGGGAGCATCGGTTTTTAATGTATGGAACATGCTTTCCAAAGATTTTTTAAAGTTGGTTATTATTTCCTGTTTCATTGCCGTTCCCATTGCCTATTACGTAATGAATGGTTGGCTACAAGATTACCCTTATAGGGTAATTCTTAAATGGTGGATTTTTGCGCTTGCTATGATAGGCGCCGTGTTAGTTACCATTGTAACTGTAAGTTTTCAAGCAATTAAAGCAGCTAGATCCAATCCTATTAAAAGTCTGCGTACTGAATGAATTAAACATCAATCAAAAAAATCATATCATGTTAAAAAATCATATCAAGGTTGCATGGAGAAGCTTTACAAAAAACAAATGGTATTCTCTTTTAAATATAGGGGGGCTCACCATTGGTATGGCGTGCAGTATTTTCATTCTTTTATGGGTGCAGAATGAGTCTAGTTATGATACTTTTCATTCCAATGCAGATAACATATATAGACTGACAGCAGAGGCAAATGAAAATTTTAAAGCCGCAGTAAGCGCTCCTGGCATGGTTGAGGAATTGCCTGATTACATCCCTGAAATAAAGTCAAGTCTTCGTCTAAGTGCCCCTTTTGAGGCCTTAGTTGAAATAGATAATCAAAAATTTAAAGAAGGTCCCGTTTTCTATGCAGATTCTAATCTTTTGGATGTGTTTACTTTTCCCCTAATAGAAGGCGAACCTGAGACCGCTCTTGAGAATCCTGACGCTGTTTTAATAACAGAAGCCATTGCAACTAAGTATTTTGGGGCTGGAAGTGCCTTGGGTAAGACCATTAAGGTTGACAATAAGGACACCTTTACTGTTACAGGTGTGTTAGCAGATGTTCCGTCCAATTCACACTTACAATTCAACATGATAATACCAATGACCTATCAAGCGAAAAATGATAGTGATTTGGTAAACAAAGTGTGGAACAGTTTTAATTTTTACGGTTACTTCCAGTTTGAAAAAAATGCTGTTTCTACCCCAGAGAAATTATCTGAAATGGTGGATAGAATCAACAAGATTTTTGCAGAACGATCACCTGAGTTTGAGATTACTTTTAATTTACAGCCTTTAAAGGATATTCACTTACATTCTGCCTTGCAAATAGATCTCCCTGGTCATGGAAATATTCAATATGTAAACATCTTCTTTCTAGTTGCCTTTATCATTTTAATAGTGGCATGTATCAACTACATGAACCTAGCAACTGCACGATCTTCCAAAAGAGCCAAAGAGGTAGGGTTAAGAAAAGTGATCGGAGCTGGTCGTCGCCAACTTATATTTCAGTTTTTGGGTGAATCCCTGATTATTTCTTTCCTCTCCTTAGTCCTTGCCATAGGCTTGGTGTATTTGTTGTTGCCCGCATTTAACCATCTTTCTCAAAAAGAACTTGTATTTAGCATGGCAGACCCAATACTTTGGTCGGCTTTGCTCATTATAGCTTTGATAACTGGGCTTATTTCCGGAAGTTATCCTGCTTTATTTCTATCAGGATTTAAGCCAGTTAAAGTTTTAAAGGGCAAATTGAAACTCTCAAAATACAATCTTCTGTTCCGAAATGGATTGGTCATTTCCCAATTTGTAGTTTCTGTGTTGTTGATGATCGGCACTACAGTTATCTATAAACAATTGACTTTTATTAAAAACAAAAACCTGGGTTATGATAAATCCAATTTAATATACATTCCAATGGAAGGGGAAATGTGGGGAAAACAGGAAGCATTAAAAACCGCTTTAGCTCAAAACCCACTAACAAGTGATTTTTCCATTGTCTCTGATATTCCGGCCAATCTAGTCTCTGGTGATTTTGATATTCATTGGGAGGGTAAAGATCCTAATGAACAAATTCTTTTTCCAAGTATTATGGCAGATGAGAATTTCTTGGATGTTTTTCAGATGACTCTTTTAAATGGTAGAAAATTTTCAAAAACCTCATTTGAAAATAAAGACTACATCATCAACGAAACCGCAGTCAAGGTAATGGGCATGAACATCGAAGACATTATAGGCAAAACCCTAACTTTCCGCGGAGATAAAGGAACCATAATCGGCGTTGTTAAGGACTTTAATTATAAGCAACTGCAGTATGCCATAGAGCCTTTGTTAATACAACATAGAAATCATGGAAACATTGCCGTAGTGAGAACAGCTCCCAAAAGTACAGAGGGTACTATTGCAGCTCTTGAGAACATCTATCAGACTTTAAACCCTGCCTACCCTTTGGTTTATAATTTTGTTGATGCCAATTTGGATTCCCAATACAAAGGGGAGCAGCAAATGGGTTCAATCTTTAAAGTATTCGCCATACTCGCAATTTTTATTTCTTGCTTGGGTCTTTATGGCCTTTCCGCTTTTATGACAGAACAACGTTTCAAAGAAATTGGGATTAGAAAAGTTTTGGGAGCAAACGCCATAAGATTGGTAAATATGCTTTCTAAAGATTTTCTAAAACTAGTTTTTATAGCTTTTGTTCTTGCTGTTCCTCTTGCCTGGTTTATAATGAACAAATGGTTGGAAGAATATGCATTTCATATAGAAATCCAATGGTGGATGTTTGCTCTGGCTGGCCTCACAGTCTTATTTGTGGCACTATCAACAGTCAGTTACCAAAGTTTAAAAGCGTCCTTGGCGAATCCGATTAAAAGCTTACGAACGGAGTAATCAAAAAATAGAGCTTATGTTTAAATTGTTTCTGAAAATAGCAACTAGGTTTCTCTTCAAAAACAAGATGTATTCCTTTATTAATGTAGCAGGTCTGGCCATTGGAGTTGCATCGTTCATTTTAATCATGCTCTACGTAAATTATGAACGTAGTTATGACACGTTCATAGGTTCAGAAAATGTACATAGGGTGTTCATGGATTATTTGGAAGGAGGCAAATATGTTCCTGGTGATGCCAATGCCTATATTCTTAGTGGCCCATCCCTAAAAGAAAAATTCCCTGAGATAAATGACTTTGTACGGTTTCGACGGAGGCATGGGATGGTGTTAATACATAACAATTTAGCTTTTGATGAAAACATAGGCGCATTGACGGATCCGTCATTCTTTTCAATCTTCGACCGTAGTTTAAGCAAAGGAAATCCGCAGACCGCATTGAGCGAACCTTATTCCATTGTGCTCACTTCTTCCTTGGCAAAAAAAATCTTCGCTGATGCAAATCCAATAGGAGAGACTATAAAGATTGTGGGTGATGCAGATTCCATATTTACCATAACAGGGGTTTTGGCAGATGACAACCAAAAGACCCATTTAAAAAATGATTTTCTAGTTTCTTTTGAAACTTTCTACACATGGAAAATTTTTCAAAATGATTGGAAATATACTTGGAACCAAAACGAGTATTTCACCTATCTCCAAGTGGATGAATCCACAAATGTGGATTTACTCAATCAAAAGGTAATGGCCTTCACACCAGAAGGGCTAAAAAATGAAAGACATCATCTGGAACCTATAGAGGATATACACTTGTATTCACATAAACCATATGAGGCCGAAACCAATGGCAATGGCGATAACATTAAACTTTTATCTATTATTGCTTTCATCACCCTTTTCTTGTCATGGATGAACTATATGAACCTATCCAGCAGTAAATCATTGGAACGTGCCAAAGAAATAGGAATCCGTAAAGTGGCAGGAGCCAAAAAATCGCAACTAACACTGCAATTTCTATTTGAATCTGCCTTGTTAAATTTTGTGGCAATACTGTTGGCTTTGCTCGTTGTCTATCTCTTATTGCCCAGTTTCAATAGATTGGTGGGACAAAATTTAGGGTTTGATAGCGCGCAATTAAAAACGCTTCTACCTTATTTAGGTATTATGTTATTAGGTGCTTCGTTGGCCGCTTTATATCCAGCCTTTGTATTAAGCAGGTTCAGCCCGGTTAAAGTTCTTAAAGGAAAATTGCAGACTTCAAAAAATGGTCTTCATTTTAGAAGAGCTCTCATCATCACTCAATTTGTGGCTACCATTGCTTTGTTGATATGCACATTCATGGCAAACAAACAGATTCGTTTTCTTAAAAACCGTCCAATTGGTGCTGATTTGAACCAAGTAGTAGCATTAAAGGGACAAGTTTTAAATAGAGCATCAGACTCGTTGTTCTATCCAAAATTTGAGACTCTTCTGGACGAGCTTAGAAAAAGTCCTTATGTGGATGAGGTGACCGCAGCAGGCACATACCCCGGAGATGCATATGCCAATATGAATTCCAATCTAGGACTTACCTTCCCAGATGGAAGAATCGACGACAAGCACATTTGGTATAACTATGGTGCCTATCCCAAGTATTTTGATTTAATGGGAATGGAATTCGCAGCGGGAAAGGCTTTTTCACAAACTGCCCAAAAATGGAGTCGAAATGTAGTCATCAATGAAAGGATGGCCCATTTCATGGGGGTTTCTGATTTCGAGGGTATCATTGGAAAAACCATTAATTTTTGGGAGGAAGATTGGACAGTGAGCGGTGTAATCAAGGACTACAATCATTTTGGATTAAAAGCAAGAGTAGAACCTCTGATTATAAGACATGGCAGAAACAGTAGTAATGTCTTGGTCAAGCTTGATAAAAAAGCGACCACCATGGCCGGAGTAAACAAGGCCTTGTATGATTTGGAGCGTACGTGGTATAAAGTCTTTCCGCTGAGCACTTATAATTATACCTTTTTAGATCAAAAGTTTGAGGCGTTCTTTAATGAAGATCAAAAATTTGCCAAGGCTTTCCAAATATTTACTATTCTGGCAATTTTAATCGCCTCTTTGGGGCTTTTTGGACTTACTTCCTATACCTGCATTCAAAGAAAAAAAGAAATCGGCGTCCGAAAGGTCAATGGAGCAACAATTACTCAAATTCTACAATTGCTGAATCAAGACTTTATAAAATGGGTTGGATTGGCCTTTGTAGTGGCCATACCCATTTCATGGTTTGCGATGCACAAGTGGTTAGAAGGCTTTGCCTACAAAACCACTATTAGTTGGTGGGTATTTGTCTTAGCGGGAATCTCTGCTCTCATAATTGCATTAATATCGGTAAGCTGGCAAAGTTTTAGAGCAGCAATTGCAAATCCTGTTGAAGTGCTTCGGGACGAATAAAAACTCATCAAATCAATCAAAAAAGAAAAATTATGTTTAAGAACTATTTAAAAATAGCTTGGAGGAACCTTCTTAAAAACAAAGTGTTTACTCTTGCAAATGTAATTGGTTTGACCCTTGCATTTGCCGTGGCCATTCTTTTGTCAATGACCGCTTTGTTCGAGTTGTCATATGATCAGTTTCATACCAACAAGGACTCTATTTATCAACTCGCACTTTCCAATCAAACACCAAAGGGCACCAGAACAAGTACAGCAAGTCCCGTTCCTTTGGCTCCTTCCCTAAAAAGCGAAGTTCCAGGGATAAAACAGATTACAAGAGCCGTAAGCGAAGATGCTCTGGTAACCTACCAAGAGAAAGAATTGGTTTTGGATGCACATTATGTAGATCCCGCCTTTTTTGAAATGTTCAGCTATCCCATTGTATTGGGGAATGGAAACCATCCATTTTCAGACAAGAGATCCGTTGCCATCACTCAAAGAACATCACAACTGCTATTTGGGGATACATCCGCAATTGGAAAAACAATCTACCTACTGCTGGGGAAAGAGGAGCGTCCCTTTACCATTTCTTCAATTCTTAAAGACCTTCCAACAAACAGTAGTGTCGATTTCCAGATTGCCATTCCCTTTGAAAACCATTCCGAATATTCAGAGAATTTAACAGTATGGGATTCCAACTTTCATGAAGTCTATGTTGAATTGGACAAGAGTGTATCCGCTGACCAGTTCGAAAAAAATACCTGGGAGTTCACCAACATGCATTACAGAGAAAGTATTGAAAATCTAGTTAGGGATGGAGCACGGCCAGATGCCAATAACCAATACAAACAGTTTCATCTTCTTCCTTATACAGATGTCCATTTTGTTTCATATGCTAGCGGTGTTATTCAGGTGCAACGTACTTTCCCCTATATCATACTGGGCATCTCCTTTTTAATCATCTTTATCGCGTGTGCCAATTTTATTAACATGAACATTGCTCTTAGTGAAAAACGACTTAAGGAAATTGGGATGCGAAAAACATTGGGAGCCATAAAAGGACAGTTATTCTTTCAATTTTGGACAGAAAGCCTTTTGATATTTACCGCTGCCTTGTTCCTAGGTCTAGTACTGGGCAATTTGCTTATTGACCCCTTCAAGATGCTTTTTAATACTGAGGCTACCATGGCCAACCTAACCAAACCTTCCATACTTCTTGGTTTCTTTGTGGCCATGTTCCTAATCGTCTTTATTGCAGGAGGTTATCCCGCCATGTTACTGAGTAAAATGAACACCCTTCGTGCATTGAAAGGGAAATGGGAAATGGGAAAGAACGGTGTGAGAAATGTCCTCATCGTGGTTCAATTTGTCATTGCCATTATTTTGATAAGTGGCACCTTAGTGCTGCAAGGGCAGCTTCAGTTCATGCGCAACAAAGACCTTGGGTATAACAAAGAACAGGTGATTTCTATTCCCCTAAACGGAAAAAAAGACAGTTATCGCGTTATAGATCTGCTACGTGAAGAACTCCAGAACAATCCCAATATTTTGGAAGTTACTGGAGCAGACAACAATTTGGGAAGAGGAAGAGATGGCAGTCTATCTACCAGTAAATGGGGTTTTGACTATAAACAACGGGGGGTAACCACAAATATACTTACCGTGGACCACGATTACCTTAAAACCCTAGATATTGAACTGCTTTCCGGAAGAACCTTCAGTCCTGAATTTAAAGCGGACAGTCTTAGTCTCATAATTAACCAAGCCATGGTAAAGGAACTGAATGAAACCGATCCAATTTCTACCAAAATTATGATGGATGATTCAATCGCATATACCGTTATAGGAGTTATAAAGGATTTCAACTTTCAAAAAATCACCAAAGAAATTGAGCCACTTACCCTATTTATGAACCGCGATTGGGACCTGTATTATGCTTATGTAAAAGTTGCTCCGGGTTCATTATCCAAGTCTTTTGAGTTTCTAAAAACTGCTTGGGAGAAAATTGAGCCCAATGCCGAGTTTCAAGGTTCTTTTCTAGATGAAAATATTGATCGCACCTACAGGCGTGAAAAAATGATGGCCACAATAATAACCAGTGGCTCAATACTGGGAATTGTTTTAAGCTGTATTGGTCTCTTTGCTATTTCGCTACTGGTAGTTGCGCAACGAACAAAGGAAATAGGGGTTCGCAAAGTTGTTGGGGCCAGTGTTTCGTCTATTACATTATTACTGACAAAAGATTTTTTAAAACTGGTAGGAGTAGCTTTTATCATTGCTACTCCCATAGCATGGTATGCATTGAACCAGTGGCTACAGGGATACGCTTTTCATATTTCCCTCAGCGTTTGGTTTTTTATAGGCGCCGGTCTTTTAGCCGTCGCAATTGCCTTTATTACAGTAGGAGGGAAAACCTTAAAAGCTGCTTCGGTGAATCCTGTAGAAAGTTTAAGAACAGAATAGACATTAAAAAAGATAGAAATCATGTTAAAACACAATATCTTATTTTTTTTTAGAAATATCAAAAGACAGAAGAACACCTTTTTGATTAACATCATTGGGTTGTCTACAGGTTTGGCATGTACCCTTCTCATTGTGCTTTGGGTAGTGGATGAACTGAATGTGGACAAGTTTCATGCAAACCATGAACGTATTTACCAGGTAATTGAACATCTGGGGTTTACAGATGGGATTCAAACCATTACAGAAACTTCAAGCCCAATGGCTGAGCTGCTAAAAGAAGAAATGCCGGAGGTAGAGTATGCCACAGCAACCATTCCCCCTTCATGGTTTGGAGATCATGTGCTTTCTGTAGATGAAAACAATCTTAAGGCGACAGGACAACTGATAGGTGAAGATTATTTCAATATTTTTTCTTTTAGTTTGATTGAAGGGGATAAGAATAATGTAATGTCAGATCCAAATTCAATTGTCATATCCAAAACATTGGCCATAAACCTGTTCGGTAGCACAAAGAACGTTGTTGGCAAAGCGGTGGAATTTGAAAAAAAACGTCAATTTCAGGTTTCAGGAATTTTTGAAGATGTGCCGGCAAATTCCACAGTTCAATTCGATTTTGCCCTATCTACTGAAGCTTCAAAAGAAGAGACACCATGGAACTCTTTGAATACATGGAACAGTAGTGGTCCCAGGGTCTATGTTTCATTAAAGGAAGGGACGAACATTAGTGCATTAAACGCCAAGGTTGAGATGATTCGAAAAAGTAGAAATGAAAACACCATTCAGACGGCCACCCTTGTCCCGTTTTCTGAACATTATCTACATGGAACCTATGAAAACGGCAAACAGGTAGGAGGGAGAATAAAATACGTTCGCTTGTTTTCAATCATTGCCTTGATCATTTTGACCATCGCTTGCATCAATTTCATGAACCTCTCCACTGCGCGTGCATCAAAACGGTTAAAGGAAATAGGCATAAAGAAAGCCGTTGGGGCAAAAAGAAAGGTTTTTGTACTTCAATTTTTAGGGGAGTCCATTTTGATGGTGCTTATGGCCCTATTAATTGCCCTAATAATGGTTGCTATCTTTCTTCCTCAATTTAATATTATCATAGCCAAACAATTAACACTCACTTTTAATGTCAACCTTGTTTTAATCATTCTATGCATTACAATTTTTACAGGTCTTGTTGCTGGAAGCTATCCAGCATTTTATTTATCCAGCCTTAATGCCGTAGCCATTCTTAAGGGAAAATGGAATAGCTCTATTGGTGAGCTATGGACAAGAAAGGGATTGGTCATTACCCAATTTACACTATCTGTCGTATTAATTGTATCTGTACTCGTGGTCTACCAGCAAGTTGAATTTGTACAAAATCAAAATTTAGGGTATGATCAGGATAACATTGTGCAATTTAGAATTGAAGGCAAAATAAAAGACCAATTGCAGACCTTTGTTTCTGAAGTAAAAAAATTGCCGGGGATAAAGAACGCCTCAAGCACTACCCATAGTATGGTGGGGCATAATTGGTCAACGACCTTGAATTGGGAAGGAAAAGAGTCCGATAATGTTACTCAATTTCAAATTGTAGGCGTGGACTATGGCCTAATAGAAACTTTGGGAATGGAAATGGCGATGGGTCGCAGTTTTAGCAGGGAATTTGGAACGGATAGTACAAGTATCATATTCAATGAAACAGCCATCAAAGCCATGGGGATTGAAGACCCTATTGGTAAAATGATTGGTAATAGAACGATTATTGGAACCGTAAAGGATTTTCATTTTAAATCTTTGCATGATAAAGTGGAACCATTGTTCATGTCCTTAATGCCAGAAGGGGTAAACAAGGTGATGGCAAGGATTGAAGCCGGAAAGGAAAAAGAGACGCTCAACGAACTCCAAGTATTTTATGAAACTTTCAATCCTGGTTTTCCTTTTGAATATCAGTTTTTAGATCATAACTATCAGGCACTTTATACTTCTGAGAAACGAGTGGCTACCCTATCAAAATACTTTGCTGGTATGGCGATACTAATTTCATGTCTTGGGCTATTTGGGCTGGCCATATTTACGGCTGAAAGAAGGCGAAAGGAAATTAGCATTCGCAAAGTTTTGGGACAAAGTGTTTCTCAGGTCACAATAATGCTTTCACGTGAATTTGCCGAATTGGTTTTACTCTCTATCGTTATTGCTTTGCCCATTGCGTATTTTTTGACCCAAAACTGGCTTTCAGGATTTGCATATCACATTCCATTACAAGTATGGTATTTCTTAGGGGCAGGTTTTATAGCTTTACTGGTTGCCATACTTACAGTTGGGCTTCAAGCAATACAGGCAGCAAACAAACCCCCAGTGAATGCTTTGAGAGAGGGATAGAATATTTTAATTAAAAACAAAAAACAATGTTACTACAACTCAATAATATTTTTAAATGGGTCAACTCAGGTGGCCAACGTATCTTTTTATTAAAGGACATTAATCTTAATGTGGAAGAAGGACAATTTATTTCTATCATGGGTCCTTCCGGTTCCGGTAAATCTACCCTACTTAATGTTATTGGTATGTTGGATGCCTTTGACGAAGGGGAATATCATTTTTTGGACGAGTCTGTGCACTCCCTCAAAGAAAAGCGTAGGGCTACCTTATATAAGGAATATATAGGTTTTGTTTTTCAATCGTATCACCTATTGGATGAATTAACGGTAAAAGAAAATTTGGAGATGCCGCTACTTTATAAAAAATTTAAAGGCTCTGAGCGGAAAGCTATGGTCGCAGATATGTTAGATCGATTTAATATAGTAGGCAAAAAAGATTTGTTTCCAACTCAATTGAGCGGTGGGCAACAACAATTGGTAGGGGTTGCCAGAGCATTGATCTCTAGCCCAAAATTGATCTTGGCAGATGAGCCCACAGGAAATTTGAATTCCAAGCAGGGGGAGGAAATCATGGAATTATTTAAACAATTAAATGATGAGGGAGTTACGATTATCCAGGTTACCCATTCAGAGAAAAATGCTGAATATGGTTCTCGTATCATCAATCTTTTGGATGGAAGAATGATTTAGTTGGAAAGCTCCGCCAGTTCTTTTCCGACCAAACTGCCCAAAGCAATGCCCATTCCCCCTAAGCGAACCCCGCAATAAACATTGTTGGATACTTGCTTAACAATGGGTGTTTTTTGGGGGCCTACCCCCATTATTCCGCTCCAACGGTAGTCAATTTCAATCTTTTGGTTTGGAAAGATAACTGTGTTAAGGAGTCTTTCAAGTTCATCTTGAATAATGGCTGTTTTTCCAAATGAAGCCGTCTGCTCTGTTTCAAAATCTAGGTTACGGCCTCCTCCAAAAAGAATTCGGTTATCAATATTTCTGAAGTAATAATATCCTTCATCAAAGTGGAAAGTGCCTTTGATTTTAAGGTTATCGATAGGTTTTGTAATCAAAACCTGGGCCCTGGCGGGATTTACTGTTTCAGCTTTTAAAAGTTCTGAAGCAAAGCCGTTGGTGGCAACATATGTTTTTTTGGAATTGAATGAAAAATCCGTTGTCTGTACCTCAACGGTATTTCCTGAATCTTGAAGCTTCTTAACCGCAACTCCATTCATAATATGTATTCCTTTCTTCAAACACTTTTCAAGCAATGCGGACATCAGTTTCCCCGTGTCAAGTTGACCTTCAAAAGTATGGGTGATATAGGTATTCTGAATATTCTCAAATCCAAAAACGTTCCTGGTTTTCACAAAAGGTTTTTCTCCAAAAATAGGCTTTAACAATGCGTTCAAGGTATCCATCCCCTCTACACACGTTTCAAATAATGAGGTATCTTTTTTTAGAAAAAGCTCGTGCCCACCATACTGTTCTAACCCAATTACATTGTCTCCCAAAAGGGTTCGTAATACTTGTATACCATCCCAGCGCTTCTTAACCAAGTTGACAACATTTTCCTGTGAATGTATTCTTAGGTCAGATAACAACTCAGAAATACTACCGAAACAGGCAAAACCTGCATTCTTAGTACTAGCTCCCTGTGGCAAGGAGCCTTTTTCCAATACTAGTACTTTGCTGGAGGGATACTTTTCTTTAAGATGCAATGCACAGTTGAGACCGACTATACCGCTTCCTACCACTGTAAAATCTACATTGGACAACCACGTTTTATATTCCCAATAGCTTAATTCCATCAAATAAAAACCCCGACTTGCATCGGGGTTGGTTTAATCTTGATATTTTGTGTCTATTACAAAATCTTCCATAAACTTGGTAGTATAATTCCCTGCCAAGTAATCTGGATGGTCCATCAATTGTCTATGGAATGGGATTGTTGTTTTTACACCCTCAATCACAAACTCATCAAGTGCCCTACGCATTTTATTAATTGCCTCTTCCCTGGTTTGGGCAGTAGTTATTAGCTTGGCAATCATAGAGTCATAGTTTGGCGGAATCATATAACCACTATAGACATGGGTGTCTAATCGTATTCCATGACCTCCTGGAGTATGCAGGGTAGTGATTTTACCCGGTGAAGGTCTAAAATCATTATATGGATCCTCTGCATTGATTCTGCATTCAATAGAGTGTAGCTTTGGGAAATAATTTTTACCTGAAATAGGTACTCCTCCTGCTACTAAAATTTGTTCGCGGATTAAATCGTAATCAACTACTTGTTCTGTAATGGGGTGTTCAACCTGGATACGTGTATTCATCTCCATAAAGAAGAAGTTACGATGTTTATCCACCAAAAACTCCACTGTCCCTGCTCCTTCATATTTAATGAATTCAGCAGCTTTTACAGCAGCCTTACCCATATCTTCACGAAGCTTATCCGTCATAAATGGAGAAGGGGTTTCCTCTGTCAATTTTTGGTGCCTACGTTGAACTGAACAATCTCTTTCAGATAAATGACATGCCTTTCCATACTGATCACCAACTATCTGAATTTCGATATGACGAGGTTCTTCAATCAATTTTTCCATGTACATTCCCCCATTGCCAAATGCAGCTGTGGCCTCTTGTACCGCACTTTCAAAACCTGCTTCCATTTTATCTTCAGACCAAATGGCGCGCATACCTTTTCCACCACCACCAGCAGTGGCTTTTATCATTACAGGATAGCCCATTTTTTTGGCTATTTTTTTTGCTTCTGCCACATCCTTTAATAATCCCTCGGAACCTGGAATTGTGGGTACACCTGCTTTTTTCATGGTTTCCTTGGCTGTCGCCTTGTCTCCCATTTTATCAATCTGATCTCCTGAAGCACCTATGAACTTAATTTCATGTTCAGCACAAATCCTTGAGAATTTGGAATTCTCTGAAAGAAATCCATATCCAGGATGAATGGCATCTGCATTGGTGATTTCTGCTGCAGCAATGATGTTCGGTATTTTTAAATAGGATTCATGGCTTGGTGCAGGGCCAATACAAACAGCTTCATCTGCAAAGCGCACATGAAGACTTTCTTCATCTGCTTTGGAATATACCGCTACTGTTTTGATTCCCATCTCCTTGCACGTCCGTATAATACGTAGTGCAATCTCTCCTCTATTTGCAATCAATATTTTTTTAAACATAGTCTTTCATGTTAGGCCCTAAAGTTTTAAAGTCAAAATCCCGTCTGTTGGGTTTTGAAATGTGAACTCTTGGAATTTGATTAGGAAGGGTCAACCAAAAATAAGGGCTGATCAAACTCTACAGGTGAAGAATCATCAACCAATACCTTAACAATTTTACCAGAAACCTCTGATTCAATGTCGTTAAATAGTTTCATAGCTTCAATCACGCAAAGTACATCTCCTTGATTAATGGTGCTTCCCACCTCAACAAAAACAGGTTTGTCTGGAGATGGTTTTCTGTAAAACGTACCAATTATTGGCGATTTAATAGTGATATACTTTGAATCATCATCTGCAGCTGCTGGTTGTTCCGTTTGCGAAGAAGCTACTTCTGCCACTGGTACTTGCGCTGCCGGAGCCACAGGAGCTTGTGCCATAGGAATTTGTTGTACAATTGTAGTTTCTGGTACCGACTCTCCTCCTGTGCGAATTGTAATCTTGATGTCTTCCATCTCCAACTTCACCTCGCTAGCGCCTGATTTAGCTACAAACTTGATTAAACTTTGAATTTCCTTAATATCCATGGAATATGATTTAGTTAGTTGTCTTTTAAGAATTATATGCCCATTTTAAATAAATGGAGCCCCATGTAAAACCTCCGCCAAAAGCGGCAAAAATAAGGTTATCTCCTTTTTTGAGCTGCTTTTCATAATCGAATAACAAGAGCGGTAAAGTAGCAGATGTGGTATTTCCATATCTGTGAATATTGATCATCACTTTATCACGATCTACTCCCATTCTATTTGCAGTGGCGTCTATAATACGCTTGTTTGCCTGGTGTGGCACCAACCATTGTACATCTTCATGTCCAAGGTTGTTACGTTCCATAATCAAAGCAGAAACATCTGCCATATTGGAAACGGCAAATTTGAATACCGACTTGCCATCTTGATAAACGAAATGCCTTTTGTTCTTTATAGTTTCTTCTGATGCTGGTAGAATGGAACCTCCTGCATCTATTTTTAAGAATTGGCGTCCAACACCATCTGATCGTAGGTATTCATCTTGCAACCCAAGACCTTCTTCATTAGGTTCAAAAAGTGCCGCTCCAGCTCCATCGCCAAAAATTATGCACGTTGTTCGGTCCGTATAATCAATAATGGAAGACATCTTGTCCGCTCCAATCAACAATACCTTTTTATATCTTCCAGATTCTATATAACTAGCAGCTGTGGACATCCCAAATAAAAAGCTGGAACAAGCTGCTTGAAGGTCATAAGAAAATGCATTAACAGCACCTATCTGTGAGGCTACGTAAGCAGCAGTAGAAGCTACTGGAATATCCGGCGTTGCAGTTGCAACCAAAACAAAGTCTATCTCTAATGGATCTACACCGCTTTTCTTTATTAAATCTTCAGCGGCTTTAATTGCCAAATATGAAGTTCCTTCGTTTTCTTTTTTTAAGATTCTTCTTTCTTTTATTCCTGTTCTAGAAGTAATCCATTCGTCATTGGTATCTACCATGGTCTCCAACACTTTGTTGGATAAAACGAAGTCAGGAACATATCCTCCTACAGCTGTAATAGCTGCTGTTTGTTTTTTCATATTAGTGTCCTTTTTTGTCAAAAACGTTAAGAATTGACCCAAAAACGGTGAAAAATAGTCATTTTCTACGACTTTTTGGTCAAAAAGAGGTGGTTTTTAAAATTAACTTTATCCCATAAAAAAACTCCCGTTATAAAAAAACGGGAGTCAATATATTTTAAAAAGTTAACTACTACGCAGCAGTTTCTTCTTCAACTTTGTCTATCAACACTTGACCACGGTAGTACAATTTACCTTCATGCCAATGTGCTCTATGATACAAGTGCATTTCTCCTGTTGCAGAATCTTTAGCAATTGTTGGTGCAGTTGCCTTGTAATGAGTTCTTCTTTTATCTCTTCTGGTTTTCGAGATTTTTCTTTTAGGATGTGCCATTATATACCTATTTATCCGTTAATAACTTCTTTAAATCGTCCCATCTGGGATCTGTATTTTCTGATTCTTCTTTGACTTCTTTTGGCTGTAATTCTTCCAGCTTATCCAAGATTTCCGATTCTAATGTTCCATCCAGTACTCCCGGGTGAATTCGTTTCTGCGGAACTGCCAACACCAACATTTCATAGATATACTGAGAAATATTAATTTGATACTCGCCATGGGGAATGACTAAGATTTCGTCATTTTCATCATTGTACTCTTCCCCAAACTTAACAACTAGATGCAAATTTGATGAAATAGGCTGATCAAATGGTTCGCCTGTTAAATCACCATCTACATTTACGGTTCCTTTTGCTTCAATATCCAATTCCATCATATTGTTCATCTTGTCCAATATGGCGGTAATCTGCACTGAAGCATCATTAAACTCTTGGTAATCAAAAGATTCAAAGAACGTATTGTCAATCTCGTACCCAAACTCGTGCTTCCCCAACTTTAATCCCGAAAAAGGAATAAAAAACTCCTTCAGCTTCATCATTTCTACACTTAAGGTTTGTGTACCAGCCCATAAAGGCGGGTGCAAAGATACTACTTATTTAGAAAACTGCAATTGTATTATAATAAATATCACACATAAAACTCAAGTTTTAACTTGCTCGTTTTATCTTCTGTTTTTGCAAAGGGTTTTTGTTCAATGCTATGTTTTCTTCGCGGTTCTTAAAAACTTGTATCGCTGTAAAAACTGCTTCTTTAAACGAATTTTCATCCGCTTGTCCTTTGCCAGCAATTTCATAGGCGGTTCCATGGTCTGGAGATGTCCGTATTTTTTCCAGCCCTGCGGTATAATTTACTCCTTTACCAAAAGAGAGCGTTTTAAATGGAATAAGCCCTTGATCGTGATACGCAGCCAGAATTGCATCAAAATTATTGTGGGAATTAGATCCAAAGAAACTATCTGCGGAGTATGGCCCATATACTAATGTCCCCTGATCAAACAATTCTTGTATAGCTGGTTTTAGAATTTTGTCATCCTCTTCTCCAATAGTTCCGTTATCACCGCTATGCGGATTAATGCCAAGCAGTGCTATTTTAGGTCTTCGGATTCCAAAATCCATTTTAAGTGATTTTTCCATCGTTTCCACCTTGTTTCTAATCAATGCAGGCGTAATCGCCTGAGCCACATCTTTAACTGCTATATGGTCCGTTAATAATCCAATCCTCAATGTGTCCGTTACCATGAACATAAGACTTTCGCCATCTAATTCCTGAGCAAGGAAATCGGTGTGTCCTGGAAAATTAAAGTCTTCAGATTGAATATTGTTTTTATTGATAGGGGCGGTAACCAAAACATCAATCTTGCCATTTTTCAAAGCCGCGACCGCAGCCCTTAAAGATTTTATGGCGTATTTGCCGGCTTCTTCTGTAGCTTTTCCATAATCAACGTTAGGTGTTTCTTTCCAAACATTCACAATATTGATTTTACCATCAATGGACTGTGAAGCATCTCTTACTCCATTAAAACTAATATTAAGTTCCAAATCTGATTTTTGTTGGGATATCACCTTGTTTGATGCAAAAATAATTGGGGTGCAGAAATCCAGCATCCTTGGATCTTGAAAAGTCTTTAAAGCAACTTCACATCCAATGCCATTAAAATCTCCAATTGAAATACCCAGTTTTATTTTTCCTTTTTCCTTCATAAAATAATTGCCGATATAGCTACATTTACATTACAAAACTACTCAATTAAAAAGATTCATGTTTACAGGTATTATTGAGACTTTAGGTAAAATTGAAAAGCTTGAAAAAGATGGTGATAATTTGCATATTACTGTTTCTTCCGAAATTACTTCAGAACTAAAAATTGATCAAAGCGTTTCCCATAATGGCGTATGCCTCACTGTTGTGGCATTGAATGTAGACCAATATACCGTAACCGCTATTGAAGAGACATTGGCCAAAACCAGCTTAGGTGATTTAAAAGCTGGAGATGTCGTAAATCTTGAAAGGGCCATGGTATTGGGTGCGCGATTGGATGGGCATATTGTGCAAGGACATGTTGATCAAACCGCAAACTGTGTTTCTGTTGAACAAAAAGATGGGAGCTGGGTTTTTGGCTTTGAATATGATTCTAGCTTAAATAACATTACCATTGAAAAGGGCTCTATTACCGTTGATGGTGTAAGTTTAACGGTAGTCGACTCTAAAAAAGACGCTTTTAGCGTTGCTATTATCCCGTACACCTACGAACATACCAGATTCAATACGTATTCACCTGGTGCTAAAGTAAATTTAGAGTTTGATGTAATAGGAAAATACGTTGCCAGGTTAATACAACTTCATTCCTAAGCCCTTCTTTTTACTTCCATCAGTAGAAGAAGTATTACACTTTTATAAAAATCTTTCTCTTATAAAGTACATAGGCCAGAAGGCAATAAAAAGACACAACGCTTAGGCCATAGAGTAGTGATGATAGTTCCATGGACATAAAATCATGAACATAGATGCTATTGAAAAGCCATCCATGTATTGAGGTGTCCTGATCAACTTTTATTGAATAAAACAATTTGGTGATAAAACTGGACAAAAAGTAAACCACTATTGCATTTGCACCAGCATATCGGAATACGCTTCCAAACTTAATCTTCCTTACATCTGTTAGATAATAAATCAATGCTAAAACAATGTTTGCCCAACCTGCAGTTACCAAAACAAAACTGCTTGTCCAAAGTGCTTTATTAATTGGAAAAACAAAGTCCAAGAGGTGTCCTATTAATAATAGTGAACCGCCTAGTCCAAATAAAATGGTTGCTTTTTTCTCTTGTTTGGAGGTCAATATCAATCCTGTAAAAATTCCTAAAAGCGAACTTACTACAGCTGGTATTGTGCTTAATAGTCCCTCGGGGTCATAATCTGGTTTATAGCTATGGGTGCCAAAAACTTGAACATCCAAATAATTGGCCAAATTATTTGGCGCCCTCTCCAATGTGGAGGTCATGCCTTCAACAGGAATAAAAACCATTAATAACCAATATCCGATTAGCAAAACTGCGGCAACCCAAATTAACCTTTTCCAGTTAAGGTTTAAAAAAAGTATTGCTGCAAAAAAGAAAACCACTCCGATACGTTGTAACACCCCAGGAAATCTTATTGAAGAGAAATCCTTTATGAATGGAAAGCTAATGGTAAAAGCCCCAAGAAAGAGGCCTAGCCCAATTAGTTTTAGACTTCGAATCGCGATTTTTTTATAGACGGCAGCATCTGCTTTCTTGTTTTGGTATGCGAATACAATTGACGTGCCAACAATGAACAAGAAAAATGGAAATACCAAATCAGTCGGGGTGTAGCCATGCCATTTTGCATGTAAAAAGGGTGCGTACACATTGGACCATGTTCCCGGTGTGTTCACCAAAATCATCAAAATAATGGTCCCTCCACGAAAAATATCAACAGAGAGTATCCTGCTTTTCATGGTAATATTATAAAATGTTATCCTTCATTCTATTCCAAGCCTTTATCAGCAAAAATCCTGAGACTCCAGCAACTCCCGTCAATATCAAAGCCAAATTTGTTTTGCCATAAATCCAATACCCTGTAGCGAACATTATAGTATAAATTAACACCACGCCCAATAACATTGCTGTAATCCCAGATGGTACGCTCCATTTTTGGTCGCCCACAACAATCTCAACGTTGTCCTGCTTTGCATCTTCAATAATTTTGGCCCAACCCGGCCCGCCTGGCTGAATTTTAATATAAAAGCTTCTCAACACATCTTTAGTTTCTGGTTGGGTAACAAAAGTAGCGGTAAGCCATATTATTGATGTAATTATCATAATAAATGGCAATTCTCCCCACTCTGGAAATACTCCGGTTTCCGGGCTAAAAAGTATCTCTTTTAATGCAGTTGTTTCTAAAAGAATAGCTAAAATCCCTGAAGAAAACATTGCTGTAATCTCACTCCAAGCATTGATACGCCACCAAAACCATCGTAAAATGAAAATGAGTCCCGTACCTGCCCCAAAAGATAACAGTAAATTGAAAACTCCCATCGCACTTTGTAATGCCAATGCTAAAAATGCGCTTAAAATCATGAGGATTACCGTGGATAATCTTCCTACGTTAACCATTTGCTTTTCTGTTGCGTCTGGATTGATTTGCTGTTTGTAAAAATCATATACTATATAAGAGGAGCCCCAGTTCAATTGAGTTGAAATAGTACTCATATATGCCGCAACCAAGGAAGCTAGTACTAAACCTAACAGACCACTTGGAAGTTTGGTCAGCATTGCCGAGTAGGCAAGGTCTTGCCCTAATTTACTTTCCGCAACATTAGGGAATGCTTCTTGAATACTTGCAACATCAGGATATATAACTAAGGAAGCCAGTGCTACCAAAATCCATGGCCAAGGACGTAATGCATAATGCATAATATTGAAAAAAAATGTGGCCCCCATAGCATGATTTTCATTCTTAGCTGCCAACATTCGTTGTGCAATATATCCTCCTCCGCCCGGTTCTCCACCAGGATACCAAGAACTCCACCATTGTACAGCCAACGGAATAACCAACATGGTAATCAAGGCTTTTTTATCGCTAAAATCTGGTAGAATGCTTAATTTATTTTTTACATTTTCATTTTCCATAATAGCTTCAATCCCACCCACTTCTGGGATATTCACCAAGTAATAAGCAGCTCCGATTGCGCCTGCCATGGCAACAAAAAAGAGTAAAAAATCGCTATAGACAACTCCTTTAAATCCACCAAGTGCACTAAAGATAACCGTTATAAGCCCTCCAGCTACAACCGTTTCCCAAGGTTCAAGGCCCAGCATAACCCCGCCAATCTTTATTGCCGCCAAAGTAACTGAAGCCATGGTAATAACATTAAAAAATACCCCAAGATAAATGGCTCTAAATTTTCTTAAAAAACTTGCAGCCTTGCCTCCATAACGAAGTTCGTAAAACTCAAGATCCGTTTTTACATTAGATTTTCTCCACAGTTTGGCATATACAAACACAGTAAGCATCCCTGTAAGCAGAAAACACCACCAACCCCAATTGCCAGATACTCCATTGGTTCTTACTAAATCGGTAACAAGGTTTGGAGTGTCTGTAGAAAAGGTTGTAGCGACCATAGATAGGCCCAATAACCACCAAGGCATTGTTCTGCCAGACAAAAAGTATTCTGATGAGCTCTTACCGGACTTTTTGGAAACATAAATCCCTATTCCCAAAACAATGGCAAAAAAAACAATTATAAGACTGTAGTCCAGCGTACTGAGTTCCATATTTTATTGGTTTGGTTAACTGCTAATGTATAATTTTTTAGAATACCTTTGCCCTTTGTTCGCTAAACGCCAAATTTGACGCTATCTACAACATTTGAACCTTCTTTAATAGCGTGGGTCATGGCGGCTACTGCCTCGTTTCTAATGGGGATTTCAAAAGCAGGGTTAAAGGGTCTTTCTATCTTCAATGTAACGCTTATGGCTTTGGCTTTTGGGGCCAAAGAATCTACAGGGTTAATAATTCCTCTGCTTTTGGTGGGAGATGTTTTTGCTGTAATATATTACAACCGGCACACCCAATGGAATCATATCTTAAAGTTTTTACCTTGGATGCTCGCCGGTATTCTTATAGGGGTTTTCGTTGGAAAGGACTTACCAGAAAAAGAGTTTAAAATAAGCATGGTAATTGTCATTCTTATAAGTTTAGGAATGTTGATTTGGTGGGATAAAAGAAAATCCAAGGCTATACCTACCCATTGGTTCTTTTCTGGTTCTATAGGGATTATGGCAGGTATCTGTACCATGATCGGGAATTTGGCAGGTGCGTTTACCAATATTTTCTTTCTGGCCATGCGTTTGCCAAAAAATGAGTTCGTAGGCACCGCTGCGTGGCTCTTTTTAATCACCAATCTTTTTAAATTACCTTTTCATCTGTTTGTTTGGAAAACCATTTCCCCAGAAACATTGTTGATTAACATTAAGTTGCTTCCAGCTATTCTTACCGGACTTTTCTTAGGTGTTGTCCTTGTAAAAAAGATCAATGACCGCAACTATAAAAGGTTCATTTTAATTGTTACAGCCATTGGAGCAATTGCTATTTTATTCAAATAGAAAGACCACGACCTTAGGTTATTTAGTGCTGCCATTTATATGGTTTACCATCTTACAACCATCCTGATTACCATTGTTACAAGCAGATGTATAAAAAGATAGGGCTCTATTTAAATCTTTTGGTATTTCTTGTCCGTTAAAATAAAGGCTTCCAATTTGGAACTGGGCATTTGCATAGTTTTGATCGGAGGCCAACATAAAATTGGAAATTGCTTTTTGAACATCCTTCGGAACCCCTTGACCATTGAGGTACATGATTCCTAAATTATATTGTGCAGCCGCAAATCCTTTGCTGGCTGATTTTTTAAACAGCTTATAGGCCTTCCCATAATCTACCGCTGTTTCTTTCCCAAAATAATATTTACATCCTCTTTCAAAGCTGTTCCCGTTCGTTGGAAAAAACCATATAATAGCTATAACAATAAGCAAAATCCACAATGCAAACCCCCATACCCAATCCATAGTCGGAATTTCGTATTCAGGCAAAGGTGTTGGGAAAAAACCGCTTTCTTGAAATGCTTTGATTTGCTTCTCATCTAAAGGATAATAGGACCCTGAGGTGCCACGTATACCAAGAACATAACCATCATCGGATAAATATGCCCCCATAAAGAAAAATATGCCGGTAGTCTTATAGGCAAGATAAACTTCTTCCCCATTAGGGCCTTTGCCTTCTAAAGCCATAATTTCCTTTATGCTTTCGTCTTTTCCAAAAAGACCTCCTATCTTCTTAGCAGATGCTACGTTTGGAATTAATATGGCGAATGAAAAGAGTAGTAAAAATAATCTCATTTTTTTAGGTTTTATTGGTTGAATTTTTTGTGTGCTCTGTTAGCATTATTGTCCTAAGTCCCATAGTTTGTACAAACAAAACCCAAGCAATAACAGTAGTATAAAAAATACAATTTTTAAATAGGGTTTAGGGTTTTTCTTATTTTTCAAGTTTGTCTCAAAAACTGCTTTTGTCGCACTTGTATTTTGCAGGTCAAGAGTTTGTTCTGTGTCTGTCTTTTTGATTTTGATGAGATACAAGGAATAGTTGTCCTGGGTTCTCCCCGAAGCATTTTTTAGGATTTTGGATTTTACTTCTTCGGCTGTACTTTCTGATGTGAACCAATTCCTTATTTTATCTTCATCCAATGTTTCTAGAATACCATCAGTGCACAACAAAAAGAAATCATTTTTTCTAATATCTTCAATCACTTTATGATCTATTCTAGTGGGCCTTACTCCGCTTACGGCTCTTGTAATGACATTTTTTCGAGGATGATTTTCTGCTTCTTCTTGGGTGATTTCACCCATATCAAGTAAATTTTGTACTTCAGAATGATCTTTGGTCTGGAACAATATTTCCCCATTACGAAGGTGATACACTCTACTGTCCCCTACCCACCCTATTAGCGCGTGCTCTTTATTATGTGATAATTTAAGTAACGTTAAGGTACTTGCCATTCCTTTTAGAACGGGTACTGTAGAAATGTTATCAACAAGTTTTTTTTCTGTATACTCCAGTGCTTTGGGCAAAATATCAACGTCCTTTACATCAGCATCGTTCTTATTAATAAACTCTGCCATATACTTACACACCAAAGATGAAGCTACTTCTCCTTTTTCATGTCCGCCTACCCCGTCACACACCAAAAAAAGCTCATCTTTTCCTGTTGGTTCTTCAGGGTATATGGAATCTTCATTGTTATTCCGATTTCCGATTTCATTAATGTAGACGGGAGTAAATACTTTCATATATCCTTATTTGTTGTCGGTTTGGTTGACTGTATAAAAGGAATCTGTTTTTGCCTTTTAAACTCCCTAATAATCGTTGACTCTATTTTTCTGAACCCCCATTTTAAGCCGCCAGAGGAAATGGAAATTGGTGTTCCATAGGTTTGCATGTTCCTACGCATAATAGAAGCTTTGAACTTACTGCTTGCATTGTTTAAATACTTCTCTGGATTCTTAACATCTATAAGCAAAAATTTGGTCAGCATCACTTGGGATTTTCTGATGTTCTGAATGTCTTGCCATTCAATTAACCCAATGCTTACCCCATTTGAATTATCCCATATGCCCTTATCGCTGATTATCATCCCCATGCGGTTTTGAAAAAGTTTTTTGAACACAGAAATGAGTATCGCACCAAAAAATAAAATAGCTATAACCGCAATTGCCCTCATTATAAATGGATTTTCAGCTTTTCGGGTTTGCATGTTTTCCGCATTTAAAAGAATAAATACACTCAATGCAAGAAACATAGCGCAACCAAGAATTATAAGCACCAGTTTTATTCTGCTCAATGGTATTTCTATATTGTCTTTCATACTTAATTAATAACTGCCTGTTTCATCAATTCTCTTTTTACCCATAAGCGCATTTTACGCCCTATACCATAAGTGTCTATATTATTTAAAAGATCCTTTACGGTTGCCAATCCAAAAAAAGTACAGCCAGAACAGACGGATACTTTACTCTCCGATCTGTACAATTCTCGTATTGTTTTTTTCTGATCTCTTCTTAAGGTTAATTTTCCAGAAAACATTAATTCTTCATATACTATAACTGCCATAATGCGTTCTGCTGTGTTATGTGAATACAAAAGTTGTCCAATCTCATCATATCTGGATGCACTAATATACTGATGCATTTTCTTCACAACATATGTTGGTTTTCCAACAAAAGAACAGCTAAAGCCAATGGTTTCGCTAAAATAATCAGTTGTTTGGGCATTAATAAATCCCAAGTTAATTAAAACAAATAATAGTCCGATCTGATATTTCATTGCACATCCATTGTTTGCCAAGAATTAATACGGTTCTCAAAAATCACCAATTTACAGTACCATTCATGGTG
Source organism: uncultured Allomuricauda sp. (assembly GCF_947499585.1). Classification (GTDB taxonomy): domain Bacteria; phylum Bacteroidota; class Bacteroidia; order Flavobacteriales; family Flavobacteriaceae; genus Flagellimonas. The sequence goes on from NZ_CANMOO010000002.1 coordinate 661,804, forward strand.
AGAATTGTACCTGTTTCAACATTCTTTACAGTAACATTAGAAAGTACACTTTTTTTCGCTTCAGCATCCAATACAATAGACCCACATGCTATTGAGGTTTCAAAAAGTGAGTCGCATATGTAACGTCTCTCTATCCCATTGACCACAATTACCATAGAAATCAATTCTTGCCCAAGAACTATTACAAAAGTGTTTTCTATATCCTCAAAACTTATAATAGATTCTACATAATCAGGGTCATTTAAAGGCAAATCAGGCGCGTCTTCTGATATTTTAGCGCCCTTAGGCACTATTATGATAGTTTCATCCAATCCTGTTAAATCTTTTCTCCCATAGTTTATATCTCCTACTTCTAATTGGGTCCCTATCTCAGTAGTGTCTTCTCCTGATAAGGTAATTACGCCCCTGGCATCTGTACTTGCTATTTCTTCTTCGCTGCTATTATCATTGTCGCAATTAATAGATAAGAACATCACAGACAGCATGGTTAATATGGTGTAAATAGTCTTCATTTTGTATTTATTTTAAAATCGATTTTAAAAATTCTAATTGTTGACTTTTAAAGAAATGGTGTTCTCTGAAACACTATTTATGGTGAAGCTTTGCTTTAAGTTCTGCGGTACTTCTTGCCATATATCATCTGCTGTTTTTTTAGATTCTACACTAATGGTTGCATTGTTATTAGCAAAAGTCTTTGATACCTTTTTTACACTTTTTATTCCTTTAATGTGTTCTTGCAGTTGACTCAGGTTCTCATTCCCATACTCCACAGAATGAATCTGAATGACAACGATGTTTTTAGATTTACCTTCTTTAGAGCCAAAAAGTATTTTCCCCACCTTGTCAATTGTCTCTTTGGTTCCTTCAATGGTGTTTTCAATACTTACGGTAGTACTATCTATTTGTGCATTGGTTTCCTCAACAGTGCGGTCCGTCTTGTCAATTTTCTTGGTAACAGTTCTCTCTTTGGTCCGATCTGTTCTGCGTCTTTCGTTTTGAGCTAGTGCCGGTCCAAAAATCATAATCGACAAAAGCATCAAAAGGGTTGTTCTGGATTTCATGTTTAAAAAGTTTTAGTTATACATTTATTCTTTATAACTACTTTTTAAGAATGTCATCTTTTTAAGCAAAAAAAATCTTGAATAGAACTTAAAAGCGTTCTAAACAAGATTCTTGTAATTGAGTTAGTAAGGGGTTTTCTATAAATTAAATGTCCTTTTCTTCTGTAATAGAGCTTAGTGTAAATCGATCATAGGCCCTAACATCAAAAACGATGGACTGTCCGGTTGACAACCATTTTTTATATATAAGCTTGCCGTTCATATAGACATAGAGCTCATTGTCCTTGGTTTCTTTTTTGTAGATCATCTTTTTGTCCCCTCAACTTTAAAATCATCAAAATAAAGAACAGGATTACTACTGGGGTTAGAGACTATCATTCCCATATATTTGCCCCCCGTGCTTTGTATTGGCTGGCTAGAAATAACAATCTTGCCATTAAGATAACATGAGACATAATTTCCGTTTTTACGAATCATTATCGTGTTTGTCCCTTCTTTGGTAGTAACATTAACCCCTTTTATTTTGTTCCATTTACCGCCTTCATATTTATGTATATTTACTGTGTTGTTACCCACTTCAGCAATATGATAGTCATCAGAACCATTATAATCAAAAACCAATCCTATCGCTGCTTTACTGCTTCCCCTGATTGTTTTTGTGCTTACCGAATAAGGCTTTGTGGCATCTATATCAAAATAAGCCGTCTTTTTGTGGCTTAGCTCCTTATTATTAACGTTTATCTTATAGGCACTAAACTCGTAGGTCCACTCCTTATTTGTATCAGAAAATTTTGGGAACTTTGTTGAACCGTTGGTGAAATTCTCATGATAACTAAATTTCTTGGCTTTTAATGCGGCCTGCTTTTTCAAGTCTTCCACTTCCTTTTCTTTTGTTGTAAGGGTAGCTCCATATTTAAGCAGTAGCTCTTCTATTTCTTTGTTTTCCATGTTTCGGGCTACTTGTAATAGGCTTTCATCATCTTCAATATAGTCAACATCCTTGGCTAAATACCCACCACCTTCTCTTGGGGTTATTAGAATTTCCAATACCTCAACGTCGTTTGTCTTTATTGCGGCCTTTAATTTTTTATCATCCACAATTGTTTTTTTTCCTCCTCCTTTGTTTACAAAAAGACCGAGAATTTCTTTTAAAGCTTCCTTGTTTTCATCCGTATACTTGTCTAGAATCCTGTAGGTTACACCTTCTTCAAAATAAGCTTTAGCATCATTGTAAATGGCTTTTTTAAATTGAGAGACATTCACGTTTTCAATCCCTTCATTAAAATCATATCCAATTTTGGATTTAGACCATTGATTATAAAACATGATTACTAGTACAAGAGTGAAAATGCTTATTGCAGGCCAGAAGTATTTTTTGAAGCTGGTCTCTTTTATTGCCGAATAAATGATTACCATAAATCCAAAAAACATAGAAAAGTACCACATGTAATACCCTATCTTAAAGTCTTGAATATATACCTTAGAGCTCACCTTGGCAATCAAAGAACTATAAAAACCTTTCCCGCCTTGAAAAAACAAAGAATTAGTTTCTAAAAACAGCCACCATAATGAAGCAATGCCAACACTTGCGATAAAAAATAATATCAATGTGTTTCCAAAGTCTTTATGTTTTTTATAAATAAAGAAGAATAGGGCGGCAATAAATAGTACATTGGGCATGAGTGTAAGCACCATCCATTGTTTATCTAATAATAACACTACCATAAAACCGATAGTATCTTTATAAATATCGAAGAAATACGATATACAATAGGTCAATAAAAAAAACAATGCCAGATAGTTTTCGATAGCGAACCTTCTTTCGGGTTTCTGGGATGTGTTTTTTATATCCCTATAAACCAACCAAGAGAAAACTAGTCCTTGGATTATTCCTAAAAATAGGAAAACATAGTCTTCTGCTTTTAAGCTACTATTTACTGACATTGCTATAACAACGGAAGCAACTATTAGGTTACAGTAAAATAAAAAACCTGTATTAAGGAGTTTTGGCAAGGTATATTGGTTTTTAGGCTTGACATAAAAAACAGCAAAGAGGAAAACTGATATTGGGTAAAGAAGAAAGGCATATACAGTATTCTCTGAATCTAAAATCAAGTAGGCAGACCATAGAATCGAAATTCCAGTATAAATCCAAAGTACTATTTTCTGAAGTTTAGTGACTTTAAAGTCCTGATCACTTTTAGGTTTATCTTCTCCTTCTTTTGTGATAAATACTGTATTGTCAATATCCTCTTTTTGAGGTTTTTCTTCTTCAACAATTGTACTCTCTATATCCTTTTTTTTCTTAGTATATACCTTATAATCGGAATTTATATATTGTAATAATTCTTCTGCAGAAGATGGTCTGTTAATGGCTTTCTTTTCAAAACATATAGAAAGCAGCTTCTTGTAATCTTCTGGAATACTATTTAAGTCAGGGTCTTTCTCGGTGATGGCATCACGAACTAATTCAATATCATCCATTCCCTCACCAAAAGGATATTTGCCCGTTAAGCTTTTATAAACAATTACTCCAATAGCCCACAAGTCAGTCCTTGAACTTATGGTGCCGTCCAAACCAAATTTCTTCTTGTGGAACTGTTCTGGCGCCATATAATGGGGCGTTCCTATCATTTCTGTAAAAGACTTGGTAATATTTTCTGCAGACAGTGTATCCTTACTAATCCCGAAATCTGAAATCTTAGCGGTAGGAACTCCTTTTTTATTTTTGGTAATCAGAATATTCCCTGGCTTTAGGTCTCTGTGCAAAAGCCCTTCTTCATGTAGATATCCCACACCCAGGACAATATCCCTAATGAGCTTGTCCAGTACCTCTTTTGAAGGTTTAGTCTTTACAAATTCCTTTAAGGTTCCTTGGTTAGCATACTCCATGATAATCACGGGATAGCTGCCAGACCTACCCATGGCATCTGTATGCTTTATATAGTTAAGACCAAAATAAGTTATGATGTTTGTATGGGATAGGCCTTCCAAATTATTAAACTCTTTTTCTAAACTATACTTGGACTGCCTTGTGCTGCCCATATCGCCCGAAGTAACAGCTATTTTATAGATTTTGAGCGCTACGTTCCTATTGGCATAGGTGTCTTTGGCTCTAAAGACTTCTGCAAAGGCACCTTCTCCTAGCTTATCTTTTTCGGGATCCCATTCGTATTGGTTTAGTTTCATTTGGTTGAGTGTTAGGCTAATCGTATTACAATTTAAAAAACTTCTTCTTCTAGGTAAACTTTAAAATCTATGGGTCACTTATTTACTTCCTTAATCAACCCAAACAACCTTTCCCATGCCTTGTCCACTTCCACATCTGGATGTTCATCATTACGCAGTTGGTCACAAAATTCTTCATGCTCTCCTTTATAGGTTTCAAATAATTTTTGATTGTACCTTTTGGATTGTTCCATATTGGCAATACGGTCACATATTTTTACTACCGTGGCCTTCCAATTTGCTTTTATCTTTGGGTATGTTTTTGTTTTACGTTCCTTTCTATTTCTTCCCAGCTCATCGGTCACGGCATAAACAATCTCTGCTACTTCTTCCCCAAATGCCTTTTTTAAATCGTTATATGAAAGATCTGTATCCTCTAAGGTGTCGTGCAACACAGCTGCCATGATAACACTTTCATCATACCCTAAATCTTCGATTATTTTCACCACTTGTTTTATATGGTATATGTATGGGTATATATCATATTGCTGATTTGAGTGGGCTTTTTCTGCTACAAGTAGGGCTCTTTCTTTGTTGGTCATTGTTGTTTTATTCTATATAACAAGAAAAGTGAAATGTCATCTTTAAAGTATTAAACTCAGCTAAAATTTATTTAATTCTTGGTATTTGCCCAAGGTGCTTTTTAAATACTTTTATTTCATTTTTCTGTATACACTGTAGTTTCAAAGGAGGCTTTTTCCATAAAAAGGCGAGCCATTTTATTTTTGGTGATTTCTACCTGTTCCAGCGGCTTGGGTTCTTTAGCATGGACATCCAACTCATATATCATTGTGCCTTCAACTAAAAAATAACGATGTCTATTCTTTTCCTTGACCTCGTAGACCTTGGCTATTTCAGAATCCAAATTTGAGTTTATTATAAGTTCAAGCGTGTTCTCTGTTTCATTAAAAAAATAAGTGCCCAAAGAACTTTCTGAATCGTAATTTACCTTTAGGTTTTTAGATTTCCCTGAAAACCTAGTGATGTCTTCCAACACTATGTCCAATTTCTCTTTGGATGGATTTAGCTTTGGTTTTATCTTCAATAATGAATTGCCAAAAGAACTATCGGTTCGCAGCTCCTCCAAAGGTTTTATGCCAGCTGTTTTATCAATTGAAAAGTATTTGTTTTTATAAAACAAAACATATTCTTCTTCTTTGTTCTTTATAAGCTCCAGTTGTAATTTAGATAGTAAAGGGTCTCCAAAAAGTGTTAGTTTATCGCCATCAAAAGTATACCGCAGGGGAAGTGGGTATTCTATCGTTCTAACCGATTCTGGAGGAAGAGGCGTAAAGCCACCTAAAGCCAATTGAGTGTCGTTATTTATATTGTCTAACTGAACGGTATCCCTAGACTTGTCTTTTAATCCCTCTTGATTGACCAATTCTTCGTCAACTTGATTTTCTGTTTTTGTTTGCTGCGGTTTTTCTTCTTGTACTAAACGCTCTTCATCAATAGGGTTTTCTATAGTGTCCTTGCTATTGGACTGCACCGTATCAATGTCAACTATAATTGGGTTAACATCTTTAAAAATAGGGTTCTGTCCATCGTTTCGATAATAAAAAAACAATAGCAATCCTATAAGAACGCAAGCCGCTATTCCGCTGCCAAATACAACCAGTCTGCGATAATACCCTTTGTTGGTCTTGCTTTTATTTTCTTCTTTGTAACTATTGTAATATGATGTGAGCCTTTCTTTTAAGACAGTATCACCCTGTTGTTCTATTCCCTTATATATTTGCTTGTAGACTTTTAGTTCCTTGGCAAAACTTGTATCTTCAGCAATGCGTTTTTCAACCATTTCCTTTTCAGACTTGGTTAAGGCATTGCTCAAGTATTTATCTATTAAATCTATATGTCTTAAATCTTCTTCCATGTTATTTAAGGCCTATAATGACTTCATAAGATATGCCGCTTCTTAATTTTTTCAAACATCTCAATTTCTGTTGGCTTGCTGAACGTGGGCCAGAATAATCAAATTTCTCTGCTATGTCTTCCATTCGCATACCTAAAAAAATAGTTGTCTCCAACAAGGACTTACAGGGTTCCCCAAGCTTTTCCAGCGCTTCCATTAAATATTTTTTGAGAGAGGGTCCTTTGTAGGTAAATTCAATTTCATCATCCTCTTGCCCCCAATCCACAACCACAACCCCATCGCTCTGTTTTTCATATTTCTTTCTTCTATTTAGCTGGTTGAGCCATTGCCGTTTGGAAACTTCAAAAAGATAGGTGCTTATCTTGCTCCTAAGTTCATATTTGCCCGCCATTACATTTTTGTAGAAAACTATGATCGCCTCTTGGAAAACATCAAGGGCATCGTCATCATTCCCACTATTTTGAGATATCCATCCTTTTACCTTCCCTAAATGTTGATAAAGATGTTGTAAGCACCCCTCATTGCCATTTTTAAGTTGGTCTATCAGTTCTTGGTCGGTCATTCAAGAGCTTTTTCTATGTTGTTTGCTATAAAGCAAGATTTAAGTTGTCTTCTATTGGCACTCTAAATTCGTATCCTTCTATCTGTATCGCTATCTCTCCCAAAATACTAAAATTAACTTCGGTTTTTGTAAGCCAAGACAATTTGGCTTGTTTTAAAATATCAAAATTGTTTAGGGTAACATCTACAGGGATCAAAGCTTTTTGCAGGCTTTCTTGTCTTAAGGGTTGAGAAAGCTGCCAATTGGCAACTTTAGCGCGGCTCTTATCCAGATAAAAATCAAGTTGCAACTCATTTATCATATAGTCTAATGGAAGGTTGTTTTTGGTTTCTATCTGAAGCTGTAATTTGGTTGTGTTAAATGATGGGAGTCTGTTGGAGGATATTGATCGAATTTTAAAATTATCAGCTGTACTTAAATTTTTTCTTATTTGCTCATGGATTATACTCTTCGTATTTAAATGGATTTCATCGTCCATATCAATCGTAAAAGAATTCAAGAGAAAACTTACCCGGCTATTTCCTTTTATGGAAAAAACGGCGGAATCAGACGTGATAAGTTCTGGATAGTATTTGTGTAATTTCTCTACAGCGATTTCAAAACGTACAGGTACACTAAGGGTATCATTGGCCACTAAATTTATCTGTTTGTCCAAATACCCGTTTCCCACAAGAGAATCTTTATAGAATATCTCCATCCCAGATTGTCTCAACTTAGTTTTTACATCGTTAGGGTTGTATACCACATAATCCATGGTGACCAATAAGAGACTATCTTTTAATCCAAGTATGGAAACATTGTCTACCTGAATAAATTTTGGTTTTTTACTGCAAGAAGTACATATGCCCATTCCCAGTAAGAGTATAAATATCTTTCGCATTTGAATCATTTAAATACTGTCTTTTTTCTTTAAGGCCAAATAAATCAGGATATAAAAAAGGACATTCAACAGCGCTATTACAAGTATGTTTTTATCAAAGCTATTGAACACCCCTCCTATCAAACTCCCTTCATCCATTAATTTTTGATTGTATAAATCCAAAATATCCATTGCAGAGGTAGAATCTTCCACAACACCTTTTTTAAGCTGTGTTGAAGCGTCTGATACTTCTTTTGCACTGGCATTAAAATTACTTGGTGAAGGGTATGATGTTAAAACACTCTCTTTGGATCCTAAATTTCTTGGGTGGGAAGGAGAAGCCTCATCCTGCAATCTGGCAAAACCTTCTGTGCCCCATCTGCCAAGAGTAAAAAAGCTTAAAATCTCTACAAGAACATTATTGATTTTTGTCATTACCCCGGCCAGCATAATCTGAGGCATTAAAGCAATAGGAACCACGGTCATTACTTTTTCCGTAGAGTTTAAAGATGATGAAAGCCATAACCCAATAAGAGATGCTGAAAAAGAAATATAGAACATGAACAGAATTCCTTGGCCATAAGGTCTAAGATAAACCTCATCAAAATCACCATACGTATTGAATTTGAAATTGAGGTATATCACACTTACAAAAACGATGGTTTGTACTAGGGCAATAAGGGCTAGCACTATCCATTTAGAAAGTATATAGGTATGTATATTGAGGTTGAACATACGCTCCCTTTTGTATACTGAAAGCTCCCCAACAACTTCTTTTGCTGCATTGCTTACCCCAAACCATATTGCGGATATAGCCATTAAAAATAGCACCCCTATTTGAAGCCGGTCAAACACCAAACATACCAAGCCGGCAATAATAACGGGTTGTGCCAATAGCAACAATAGATTCTCCTTGTCGTTTATTTTGATGTTGAAATATCTAGACACAAGCCAGTAAAGTTGTAACCATAGCGAATCTGGTTTGTCCCGTTTAAAATCCGTTGTGTTGGAATTTTTATACGCTATTGCATTTGGCTTTTGGTAGTAGGTAGATTTTACCATATTTGAGTCGCTCATTTTACTATACACCTGTATAATATTTTCCGCGCCAAAATGACTGGTTAACAATTGTGCCGGGCCCTTGTAAACAAGGTGTCCTTGTACTCCCAAGAAAATGACCTGATCCACATAATTTAAATCTTCCGGCTTATGGGTAACCATGACAATTGTGGTTCCAGAATGTGCCAGTTTTTGTAGACTCATTAAAAAACTCTCTATGGTCTCTGGGTCAAGTGGAGATGTTGGTTCGTCCAAAAACAAAATGGTAGGTTCGGTCAATAATTCTACAGCAATGGAAATTCTTTTACGTTGACCCCCAGAGAGGCTACCCACTTTAACATCCTTAATATCTTTTTCCTTGTCTTGATTTAGGTTAAGGTCTGTTATTACCTTGTTTATCCTTTTGTTTATTTCTTCATTCGTGGTATCATCCGGCAGGCGTAATTTTGCCGCATAAAACAATGTTTTATAAACGGTCAACTCTTTATGGATAATGTCATCCTGAGGCACGTACCCAATCTTTTTCTTAATTAGGTTGAAATTTTTTCTCAGTGACAAACCATGGATAAAAACCTCCCCGGAAGTTGCCGGATTATCGCCGTTTAAACATTTTAGCAATGTAGATTTTCCGCAACCTGAAGGTCCCATAAGAGCGACAAAGCTTGAATTGGGAATATCCATGGAAAGGTTCTGAAGTCCAATTTTATTGTTCGGGTATTTCTTTTGGATAGAAACAGCCTTTATCGCATATTTTTCCTTTCTTAAATCTTTGCTTCCCTCAACAAGGTTGATCATATATGAGGATATGGTGACAATATCGCTATCCTTTAAAGCCACCTTACCTGTAACCTCCCTCCCGTTTATATAGGTCTTATTTTTAGAGCCAAGGTCTTCAACATAGTACTTTTTATCCTCAACACTAATTCTTGCATGAACACGCGTTACCGTAGGGTCGTCAAAGACAATGTCGTTAGAGGGCAGCCTCCCAACATTTAGAAAGCCCTTTTTATCAATTTGTGATTTAAAATCTGAGGTCTCCTTAAGCTGTGGCTCTTCAGCACTCTCTGATTGTGAAGAAATTTCCTCCTCTACTGGCACTACTACTTCATCAAACAGATTAAAGGTTTGAGAAGCAATGGTAACCCTATCTTTAAGTGTAATTTCCACCCAATCATTGGATACAATTCTTTTTGCATTCAATAAAATGCCATTGGCACTTTCCAAATCCTTGATAAATACCTTAGGGCCCACTTTTTTCACCAAAGCATGCTTGCGGGATGCAGTACGGGAATCTATTTCAACATCGGCCCCATGTCCCTTTCGTCCAATTGAGATGGGAGTTTCCGATAATTCCAGTCTGGTACGATTAAATTCTAAATACATCTGGGTAGTTGCTATTGACGGTTAACAATATATTGTTCGATGCATTTTTTTCTGTGTTCTGCGAATGGATGGGTGGAAGTAAGCTTTTTGATTAAATCTTGCTTCTGATATTTCCCAAGCTTTTTGAAGAAATCAGCAAACTTATTTACATCATACCCTGCGTTGCGTGCTAGTTCAAAACCATGTTTATCAGATTCATACTCATCTATTTGATCAAACGGTGGAGAGAAAGTGCTGTTCAGGCCTTTGGCAATATCACCAAAGATTTGCACTCGTGTTCTATTTGACAAGTCTGCGGACAGTGTTAGCTTGGTTACTTTTCTTTGCGTATGTAGTTTGTCTTCATGGGCCACCTCATGGCCTATTATAAAGGCCAGCTCATCATAGGAGTCCACAAAATCTATTAAACCGGTAGTAATGTAAAGGTATCCTCCAAGTGTAGCAAATGCGTTTATTTCATCCGATTTTAAAATACTCAAACGGTATGTAACATCTTTCCGATTAACATATTTGGTCAGGTTTTTCAGTATCTCTTCTGCTTTGGGGTATATACTATGCCCATTATCTATTTTACCCAACACTTTATATTGATTATAGATATCCCTGCCAATGGTACTCTTAGAATCACTTGTAACCAAAAGCATCGCATCCAACCAATTATTTTCAAACTGCTTAATAATAAATGCTGGTCCATCAAATGCATGCCCACAATCTTTTAGCACAGTTGCTTGTTCCATTTTAGCCTGGTAATCGCTCACTATTTCATCAATTGCGGACTGTGGTAATTCTTGAGAGATCACGACCTGTAATCCCAAGAAAATCAATAATATTAGTTTGGTTTGGCTCATCTTGTTTTATCGTATATAACCAAAAATAGAAAATGTCATCTTTCAAATACATTTTTTAGAAATAAATGAAGCGTTTTCTTCCTTTTCAGGATGTGGAATTGTTATAACTTTCAGCTTAAACAAACATCAATTTAAATCAAACAAAAAATGAACACAAAGTATATAAAAGTTTTCTTGAGGATTGCATTAGCCGTAGGTTTTCTTTCTGCTTGTGCAGATAGGTTTGGAATGTGGGACGCAGCGATTTCTGCATGGGGCAACTGGAACAGTTTTGTTGAGTATACCCAACTCTTAAACCCTTGGGTTCCCGATCAGATGATTTCTTTTGTCGCCGTTGCCGCAACATTTTTAGAAATCCTCTTTGGCCTTTCTCTTTTGCTCGGTTTTAAAACCAAGTTCTTTGCTCAACTGAGTGGGGTGCTTTTACTACTTTTTGGTCTATCTATGACGTTTTCAACGGGAATAAAAGGTCCCTTGGACTATTCTGTATTTACGGCATCTGCTGCTGCATTTGCACTAAGTACCATGAGTTCCAAATACCTGGAATTGGATAAAGTTTTAGGAAGCTAAATCAAAATTTGCTTTCTTGGCATTATCCAATGCTTTTTCTATTCTTTTGAAATTGGATGGTGTTCCTTCCCAATTATTTCTGTGTAGGTCACAAATTTAAAGGGGTCAAAAAACTGCACAGAACTTCGCAATCGGTCGGCTGCTTCTTCTTTTAAATCGGTAATTTTCGTGTTTGCTGGATACCTGCTTTCGGCGGCTATTGCCATCTGCAGTGCCAATTCGTTATCTCCGTTATCAATCATTTTTTTTAGGGCCTTTACCACCTGATTTCCCGAGAGACCCAAATACAACTGCAAAAATCGACCTCGCTCTACTGAGGTAATAACATCAAGCCCTTCAGGATCTTTTCCACTGACTTCTTCTTGCCATATCCCCACCATATGATCCGCAGTTCTCGCTATGATATGGTCTCTAGGTGAGAGATAGCTGATGAAAATTTCTGGGTGGTTTTGTAGTCCTGGAGGAATCAAATTGAGTCGTATAATATCTTTAGAAGAATAGCCATTCCTTAAATGTTTTTTCGTTTCATTTACAAGCCATTTAAAAGCATCCCGATATGCGCTTAATTGTTGAGTGTTTTTATACAGTATGGTTATTCCCACGTGACCATGTAAAATATATTTAGGGTTAAGGTCAAGTGCGGTGTCCATTACTTCCAGGGCTTCATTAATGAAGCCTTCTTCCGTCCAAGGTTCTCCATAAAAGGGCATGAGTGCATCACCCATAAAGACCAATTCAAGTTCAGGAAAATAAAATAGAAGTGCGTCTTCAGTTTCGCCTCCTGTAACAGGGATAAGCTTTACTTTAGACTGACCAATGTGAATCTCGCTTATTGAATCTACAATTGCATCTGGCTTGTATTCACTAACCCAACTGTCTTTAAAATTGACGCCTCTGAATTGAGTATAACTATGGTTTTTTAGTATACGATTCACCGTTCCTTGAAAATTTTCGCGCCCGTAAAGTGTTATTCCCGGGCCTAAAGATTTTAAATAAGTATGCCCCCCAATATGATCCCAATGAGCGTGTGTGATCAAACCGGTGGTCAATGGAGGTAAGTCAGGATATTGCTCCAATAAGAACTCATATCCCTCCTTGTAACTATATGGTTGGGTTCCAGCATCAATGGACAATAGTTCTTGCCCATTTTTGGAGACCACAAAATGCAGGTCCGAAAATCCAAACCCTCTTACTGCAAAGACTCTATTAGGAATAACCTCTTCTATCCATGGAGTCGGGGCAAACAAAAGACCTTTCTCTTTGGTAGTGGAAAACCAACCCGAGAATAACATTTTTGGTTCATAGTCTGTATAGCCGCTTTGAACCAAATAGCTTTTTGCCAATTCCATCTCACCTTCTTCCGCATATAGTTTAGCTAGGTAGTGATAAACTTCACGATAAAAGCCCGGTGTGGGTTCTAGTTCTGGACGATTTGTCAACCATAGAAGTTCTTCAAGGGCTTCTTCCTTTTTATCAAAAAACCAAGGTACTTGTGCATAGATAATGCCAGATGCCCAATGAACCAAAGGATTGTTTTTAGACAGATTTTGGGCTTCTTCCAAAACCTTGAACGTTTCTTTTACCCAGCCCATTCGTATAAAAAGGGAAACATTATCAGCATAACTTGCCCGCAAAAGGGCATAGGCCGATAGGTAATTAGACCTAACTTCATCCGACATTTGAAAGCGAAACCTTTCAAGTATGTTTTCAAAATAGCGAATACCATAATTCTGCTGATTGGTAGCTATATAAGCATTCGCAAGAAGAAATATGGGGTTGGGGTCCTTGCTTGGGCCGTAAGACAATACCACTTCATAAAAAGCAATATCAGAATGAAAACTACGGTCATTTTCATGTTGTTTAAAAGCAACAAAATCCTTGGAGGGATGTAGTGATTTGCTAAGTGCTACAATAGAAGTATTCTGTTCAATGTGTAAATCCACAACATAAGGCTCCACAGCTGTTTTTGTCTCCACAGTATTACAAGACATAATAATGCTAGTAATCAAAACTGAGAGGTAAATCAATAATTTTGTTTTCATGATTTTATGTATTTAGTTGTATATACAACATTTACTTTGTAAAAAAGCTACTCATTTATCGTTGTGCTTTGAACGGGTTCCGTTGTTAAAAACTCATAAGTAAGTTTGAGCAAAGCTTCAGGCTTATCCATATGTACAAAATGTCCCGAGTCTTCTATAATTTCCAGATGCGCATTGGGCAGTTTTTCTACCAAAAGTGCTCCAAGTTTAACATTGATAAAACGGTCATGCCTTCCCCAGATAACCAATACAGGTTGTTGAATTTCATGTATTCTGCTTTCGAAATAAGCTTGTCCTGGCGCATTGTTTTGGAAGTAGGATAAAAAAGCATTCTGAGTTGATATTTTATAACCATCTGCCAGGAATTCCTCTTGAACTTCTTTGGGTATATTGTTGCCTTTGTAAAACCCTTTTTGGTAAGCAATCTTGGCGGAAATTTTTGGGAACCATTTAATCAGTGCTTTTGCCGTAATGGAGTTTTTGCGCCCAAAGCTTCTCAACTCCCATGAAGAATAAGCCGTAGTAGGAAATGGGATTCCATCCATTACCACCATCTGGCCAATTTGTTCAGGGTTTTCTGCCCCCATGATCAAAGCAGGAGTAAATCCAATGTCCGTTGCTATAATATGCGCATACTGAATTTTAAGCGTATTTAGAAAATCCATACCTATAGCGGCAAAAGTGCGCGGGTTGTGATCCTTCAGATTGGTAAAGGCATCACTGCCTCCAAAACCGGGCCAGTCAATAGCTAAAACATGATAGCGCTTTGACAATGATGGTGCAATGTCATACCATGCATATAAGTTTTCAGGAACCCCATGTAACAACAGGATTGTTGGGTTGTCACTGTTGCCCAGTTCAGCATAACGGATATTCAGTCCAAATCTTTGAATACGCAACTTCTTGGTGTCCAATAATTTAGAATTTTCTTGATTTGTTTTCATTGTGTTTATTTTAAGGTTAATCATTAATAATATGTTGTATATACAACTCTACTCATAAATTTTTTAGTGTATTCTGCTTTCCAGCATGTTAAGACTCTTCATTCCATCCGTTTGTATTTGTTCTACGAGGACATCCATTGCCTTTTCCCATTGCGGGATAAGTACTTTTACTAAATCCAAACCCTGTGTGGTCAGTTCAACCTCAGGTCTATATTCTGTGGTACGCAGTAACAGATTTTGTTTTTCCAGAAGTTTAATATTTCTACTTACGGTGGATCGTTCTAGACAAAGTACTTCTCCCACTTTTCCCTGCTCCACCCTGCCCAGTTCGTGTAAGGTAAACAGGATGGTCATTTGGTTTTCGGTGATTTTATGGTCCCCCAAAAAACTTCTAATATGCCCGTCAGCTATTCGGGATAAACGCCTTATCCTAGACCCTATACACTGTTCTAGTTGATACTTCATGAGATAAAGGTACATATATAAGTTGTATATGCAACATGTTTGGTTATTAATTAACAAAATAGTTCTTGTCTTTTCAAAGGAACTTCAATTTGTATACCTTTTAATTGAACCTTTAATTTGTGTTGTTCTTCTTTGGAGAACATCATTTTTTGGCATACCATTTAATTGCAAATGGAACCAAATTGTGTCCTATAATTTCACCCGTTACCATGTTTCGCATCATGGTATCAGATTTTCCATTGGTTGCCGCCATTAATGACCATTCCAGATTTTCTTTAAACGTGATGGTTTGCAAGTCAAAATCGGGTGTTTGGCCTGTAATTGCATCAATCTGTGCGAATACTACGGAATCGCTTAAAACAGTTAGGAATTTAGCATCTGCAAAGTGCTCCACTTTTTTGGTTTTATCATTTGCACTTTGAGCAGACCAATAAATCCTTATTTCTTCTCCCTTCCTTACTGCTTCAATCAGTATCTCAATATCTCCTTCAATCGTATTTCCAACCTCATCATTATGATAAACCAGTTCCCAATTGTCCTTATCCTGAGCAAAACCACTCAATGACAGGATCAACAATGATGCTAATAAGATGAATTTATTCATTTTGTTTCTTTATAATTTTGCCTTTTTTCAAACCAATAGGCATTGTTTACTATAGTTATTTCAGAAAGACCGTCCTCCAGGTTACACCTCAAATTCCATTATAAAATTTTAGGCAAGTGTAAAATAACCATATTTTGACAAGTTGTCGGCACTTTCAAGAAATGGTAAAGGATAACCCGTTTTTTACATTGGTTTTCCTTACCTTTTTATTTGGGTATTTATATCCAGATATAAAAAAAGATGGGCAATTACATCGATTATAGTCCATATTTGGGGTATAAGGATGTAAAATACATCCTTATAAACACCTTAGGTTTAATATTGAACAAGATGATAGTCAGAATATTTAAGGCAATAATACCAACAGAATTACACATTGAATTTGAAATTAAGTTTAAAGAAATCTCTGTTCCCGTAGTTAAAAACTACAAAGGATTAATTTCGCTTGAAATAGGTCGACCTACTAAATGGAATCCGCAGGAATTTATTATGATTTCACAATGGGAAACTGAAAAGGATTTGATTGAATTTGCTGGACAAAATTGGAATCAGGCCCATATTCCAAAGGGAATGGAAAAATTTATCTCAGAGTGTTCCGTCTCGCACTATGAAAGTATCGTTCTAAATACAGCCTGATCTAAAAAACTAAACCTAGCAGTGGCTATAATCCATTGCGCGCGGATTTCCTAAACTGAAATCCGCGCTTATTTGTTAACTTCGAGCTATTGAGGAAAATCTTTGCGCACAAAACCACACTATTCTTATACAAGACTGTTATAGCCAATACTAAATCAAAACATTAATTTTTAACCCCCCATTAAATCTCAACAAAATGAAAACCAAAATCATCCTCTTAATTCTTGGCGCTACTGCGCTCTTTGCCAGTTGCCAGCAGAGTATAACAAGTGATACTTCCAAAAGTAAAAAGGGTATGGTCAAAGTGACGATATTATATCCGAACGGTGACGGGAAAACATTTGACATGGACTACTATTCCAATAAACACATGCCAATGGTGGCAAGTTTACTGGGCGACTCATTGAAGCTGTCAGAAATTGATAAAGGAATAGCCGGTAGGACGCCAGATGAAGCAATTCCATATCTGGCTATTGGTTATTTATACTTTGACAAGCTTTCGGCCTATCAAAATTCTTTCGGGCCAAATGCAGAAAAAATTGTGGGCGATATCCCAAATTATACCAATATTCAACCCGTTGTTCAAATTAGTGAGATATTGCAATAAACACGTAAGGGGCAGTTGTTTTTAATCCTGCATAATCTATAGCAGAGATGTTTGCAATAAAGGGAAAGTAAGGACCTTAAAAAATGTCTCTCTTTGTCCTCATAAAAATAAAAAACCTCCCAATATTGGAGGTTTTTTTGTGGTCCCACATGGGCTCGAACCATGGACCCCCTGATTATGAGTCAGGTGCTCTAACCAGCTGAGCTATAGGACCTGCAATTTTGCGGATGCAATATTACTATTTATTTCTCTTCATAGCAAGGTTTTAACGCCCCTACATCGCTTTTATTTCTTGACAAAGCTCTACCAAAACACCATTTGTTCCCTTTGGGTGCAAAAATGCCACCAATTTGTTGTCCGCTCCTTTTTTTGGAATTTCATTTAAAACCGTAAAGCCTTCTTCCTTTAATCTATTGATTTCTGACACAATATCATCAACGGCAAAGGCAATGTGATGAACCCCTTCTCCTTTCTTTTCCAAAAATTTTGCAATGGGACTATCTTCATTTGTAGCTTCCAACAATTCTACCTTGTTTGGACCAGATTTAAAAAAAGAAGTCTTTACTCCTTCTGATGCCACCTCCTCCATTTTGTAATGAGGTACTCCTAAAAGCTTTTCAAACAGTACGTTAGCCTCTTTCAGATTTTTAACCGCAATGCCAATATGCTCTATTTTTTCCATTGTATGATGGGTTTTATTGCATCTACTATTATGCTAATGTCTCTAACATTCTTCAAAATTACGCACTGTAAGCTAATCATATCATGAGGTTAGTCATTAATTCCATTATTTTTGCAGGTATGGAAACACAAAGGCAAAAGAAAATTGCAGGAATCATCCAAAAGGATATCGCTGATATTTTACAGCGTGCTGCTACTGATGGAGGGCTAAAAGGAACGCTGATTTCGGTTTCCAAGGTTTATGTTACCACTGATTTATCCATAGCCAAAGTTTATGTAAGTATTTTTCCAAACAAAAGTGCTGGCGAATTACTTGAAGGCATGAAATCTAACCAACCTCTTATTAAACACGATTTGGCACAACGCACAAAAAACCAATTGCGTCGTGTTCCTGAACTCAGTTTTTATTTAGACGATTCTTTGGAGTACATTGATAAGATTGAAAAGTCACTCAAAGGAGAGGAAAATCCTATTGAAAATAGGGACTTGCTTGACAAACGAAAGAAATCCTGATTTTGAACTTTCCTTTTTATATCGCAAAACGCTACCTACGCTCTAAAAGCAGTCAAAATGCGGTTAACATTATTAATTTTATAACTTTTCTGGTAATTGTAATTGGGTCTGCAGCACTTTTTGTGGTGCTCTCCGCATTTGCCGGGCTAAAAACCTTTAGTCTTTCCTTCACCAATACCTTTGATCCAGATTTAAAAGCATTGCCCATTTCGGGAAAGTATTTTTCTGTTTCTCCTGAAGAAGAAATTGCATTAGGTAATGTTGCTGGACTAGCAAACTACTCCAAGGAACTTGAAGAAAGGGCATACCTCACCTTTAGAGAAAAGAGCTGTATTGCCTTTATCAAAGGAATAGATTCTCAATACCGCTCTGTAACTGGGGTGGATAGTACCTTATATTTTGGCAATTGGGGGGTTACAGAGTATAATGGTGTTATGGGAATCGGTATTTATAATTTACTTGGTGTTCCCTTAGATAACTATCAAACGCCTATGACCGTCTTGGTTCCAAAACCCGGTAAAGGTTCTCTATCTCAACAAGGCTTAAACGCTACAAAACCATATAATGAGTTGCCCATTGTTGTAAGCGGGGTTTATGCGGTGGAAGAAAATCTGGACAAAAAATATGTTTTTGCCCACCTTCCTTTAGTTCAGGCTCTTTTGGAAAAAGATAGCACCCAAATTTCTGGAATAAACTTTAAACTGAATGGTCAAATTCCTATTGAAGACATTAAGACTTCAATAAAAAAGATTTTAAGGGATAAGATCTTAGTGCTTGACCGGCAAGAACAAAATAGCACGCTGCACAGAATGCTCAATACTGAGAATTTAGCGACCTATTTAATTTTTACTCTTGTATTGATCATAGCTCTTTTTAATGTTGTTGGAGCCATTATTATGATGATTTTAGATAAGCAGCAAAACTCTAAGACATTATTTAGTCTGGGTGCCACCATAAAAGAATTGCGAACCATTTATTTTACCCAAGGGCTTTTGGTTACTTCGCTTGGTGGGCTTATCGGTGTGTTAATCGGTTCGTTGTTGATTGGTTCTCAGTTAGCCTTTGGTTGGCTCAAAATAACCCCTTCATTATCCTATCCTGTTGAATATGATGTAGTGAATGTTTTTGTGGTGTTGGCTACAATTGTTGTACTTGGTTTTATTTCATCAAAAATTGCTAGTAGCAGAATTTCCAGAAAATTAATTACTGCTTAAACAAACTGAAAGTCTCCAAACTTTTCCAAGACCTCATCAAAAGCCGCAAAAACATCTGAAGATTCATCGCTAGTAACCATTTTCATTCGATACTCTTTGAAGTGGGGTATCCCCTTAAAATAGTTGGTATAATGCCTTCTTGTTTCAAAAACCCCAAGTTTTTCTCCCTTCCAGTCAATGGCCATCTGTAAATGTCTTCTAGCTGCATCTACCCGTTCTTCCATAGTTGGAGGTTCTATATGGGTTCCTGTTTTAAAAAAATGTTTTACCGCAGCAAAGAACCATGGGTTTCCTATACTGGCTCGGCCAATCATAGCTCCATCCAGTCCAAATTCGTCCCTCATTCTAACCGCTGCTTCCGGTGTATCAATATCCCCATTTCCAAAAACGGGAATATGCATTCTGGCGTTGTTTTTTACTTGTGAAATTGGCTTCCAATCTGCATCTCCCTTATACATTTGAACCCTTGTTCGTCCATGAATAGCAATGGCTTTGATACCAACATCCTGTAACCGTTCCGCAACCTCAACAATTTTAATGGAATCACTGTCCCAACCTAATCTGGTTTTTACCGTTACTGGTAATTTGGTTCTTTTTACAATCTCCTCCGTCAATTTTACCATTAACGGAATATCCCTTAAAATCCCTGCTCCTGCATTTTTACTGACCACTTTTTTTACGGGACAACCAAAGTTAATGTCAATAATATCTGGGTTGGATTTCTCCACAATATCAGTGGCTTGAAGCATAGAATCTAACTCCGCTCCAAATATTTGAATGCCTACCGGACGTTCTTTTTCATAAATATCCAACTTCATGGTGCTTTTGGTAGCATCCCTGATAAGTCCTTCCGAAGAAATAAATTCTGTGTACACTACATCTGCGCCTTGCTCTTTGCACAAAGCTCGAAAAGGAGGGTCGCTAACATCTTCCATGGGGGCAAGAAGTAGCGGAAAATCAGGAAGTTCTATGTCTCCAATTTTAGGCAAACCGTTAATTTTTTGGATTGCAAAAGTACAAAATATAAGAAAATCAGTGCTTTATTCCAGTTCTAGTCTTTCCCGCTCCTTTTTGTCAATTTCTTTCTGATTATCCTCCAACCTAAAGTTTCCGAAGTTATAGGTAAAACCTACTCTTATAAACTGTGTTTCAGGGCGTCTTCTATAAAAGTTATCTTGGTTAAGATATCTAGAGCTATAAGTTGGATTAAATCGTTCCAAAATGTCCTCTGCCGCAACCGAAATTATAGCCCTGTTATTGAATAACGATTTTCGAAGCCCTAGAGTTAAATTCACTTCTTCATCAGAAACGTAAGACCCAAACAGGAACTTAGAAAGGTAGGTCATGGTAAGCTCTCCTGTAAATGTACCATCCTTTGAAAGTGTTAAATAATTTGCCAAATAACCATAAACGCCGTCCACCTCGTTGGTAAATTGTTGGTTATTGCTCTCAACGGCCAAAAAAGTTTCCTCCTCATGAAATAATGAAACGTATGCATAAAGGAACCAAAAGGGCATTATACCTTTGCTAACCGTAAAATCCAATCCATAGGATTTGCTTCCTAAAACATTTTGCTTCAACTCAACCAAGGTTTGATTGGTGTTATTTTGAAAAACCAAATCAGCAATGTTTTTGCCATTATCTCTATAATACACATCAAAGAAAAATTCACTGTTGAAGGTGTAGTTGAGATTGAAGTTGTTACTAAAACTTGGTTTAAGCCCTGGATTTCCTTCTTCAAAATCATTTTCATTGAAGAAGAACCTAAATGGGTTTAAATCATTGTATTTTGGCCTATCTACGTTTCTTCCATAGTCAAAAGAAAAGCTATGCTTGTCCGAAGGAGAATATAGTACATAAAGGGAAGGGAAGGGTTCAAAAAAATCTTGAGTGTTTATTTCATTTAAGGTCAGTGATGTTCCTGTTGCTTCGGTTAGTTCTCCCCTTAGCCCCATTTTCATTGACCATTTTTCCCAGTTTTTAACGAAACTAAAATATGCGGCATATACATTCTCATCATAAGTATAATTATCAGACAAGGAAGCATCTACTTGGTCATCTTCTCCAACAAAGTTGAAAAAATCAATATTACTTTCAGAAGCAATAGATGAAATCTTAAGACCCGTCTCTATAGAAGCATTTCCTAATGGCGATGAGTAATCAGCCTGTCCTGTAAAAATTTGAATGTCTTGCTGAGAATCTGTGTCAAAACCAAAGTTTCTAATAAAACTGCCATTGTCATCAAAATAATTGGAACTAAGATTTTGTTCCGTTTGTCCATCATAATAAGTATAATGACCGTTGAAAGAAACCTTTGCCCCTGGCTTCTTTAATTTATGCACATATGTTAAGTCGAACGCCAAATTGGTGTTGTCAAGGTTGGCATTGTTTTGAGTTGTAAATGTTGAGTCTATGAGATTTTGTACATTTCTGATATCAGTGGTTAGAAAAGTTTCCTGTTCTTGACCGGGATTAAAGGCTATGTTTGAAGTAAGGTTTACACTATTCCGGTCATCAAAATCGTAATCAAGAATTACGTTCGCGCTTTGGGCTTGGGAGCTATTAACCTGATTATATTGTGTGGCCCATCTTGAAAAGATTGAATTGGTATTGTCAATAAAATTAATTCCTTTATTTGTTTTTCGAAGCTCTTTTTTAGGGCTAATAGTATAATTGGCAAATAGATTTAGCTTCTCCGTTTTGTAGTAATGACTTGTTCCTATGCTATACTTTGGAAACACCGCCTGAGTATAACTTCCATTAACACTTCCTTTGTATCCGGGAATTACATTTTTGGCAGTAACTATATTTAAAATGGGTCCACCCTCTGCCTCATATCTTGCGGGTGGGTTCGCAATTACTTCAATAGATTTTATTGCAGTTCCCGAAAGGCCATCCAATAAATCTTTCACTTCTTGCCCGGATAATTGCACTTTTCTATCATTAAGATATACTGTTGCGCTTTGCCCTCTTATCTGCAGTTCCTCCTGATTAACAATTACACCTGGAGTACTTTTAAGTATGTCCCAGGAACTACCTTGAGAAATAACCGTATTTTCAACCGAAAAGACCAGTCTGTCTGCCAATCTTTGTAATGTTGGTCTTTTCGCGGTTACCACAACTTCCTCCAAGTCGGTCGTGCCCAATGGAATTATCAACGCCCCCAAGGATACATCTTTAGCAATGTCCAATGCGCGAGGCTCTGACCCTATTCCAACATAACTGGCTTGAAGTAAATACAAATTCGGTTTTACTTCCGTAAGCACAAAAAGCCCATTGTCATCAGCAGATGTCCCTTTTACAAAAGTGGAGTCTGATGCTTGTAGAAGTAAAATATTGGCATAAGGGATGGTTTTGTTTTCGCTATTCACAACCTTTCCCTTTATCTCATAAATTTGCCCAGATAAGCTTTTGGACATTAAAAACACTATAAAAAAGATATAGGTGAAGTGTTTCATTTACTATTTGGGTTGAATATCAAATCTAAGAAAATATTTTAGAGCGATAGAAATGGCTCAGTTTTCATATTTGCAAAAAAGCCACATCTAGGTATTGAAAAGGCCTATATTTGCAGTTGCTTACATGCCCTCATTTTTGCTGAGCAAGAGTTGTTATGAAGAACATCAGAAATTTTTGCATTATTGCCCATATAGACCACGGTAAAAGTACTTTGGCCGATCGCTTGTTAGATTTTACAGGTTCTGTAACGGAACGTGAAAAACAAGACCAACTTTTAGATAGCATGGATTTGGAACGGGAGCGTGGTATCACCATAAAAAGCCATGCCATTCAAATGGAATATGAACATGAAGGAGAAGAGTATGTGCTTAACTTAATTGATACCCCAGGGCATGTTGATTTTTCCTATGAAGTTTCGCGCTCCATTGCAGCATGCGAAGGTGCTCTTTTAGTGGTTGATGCGGCACAGAGTATTCAAGCCCAGACTATTTCTAATCTCTACTTGGCTTTAGAAAACGATTTGGAAATCATCCCCGTACTCAATAAAGTGGATTTACCGAGTGCCAATCCAGAAGAAGTAACTGATGATATAGTGGATTTATTAGGGTGCAAACCAGAAGAAGTAATTCCTGCCAGTGCAAAAACAGGTATAGGCATTAAAGAAATCCTTACCGCTATTATTGACCGTGTTCCTGCTCCAGAAGGAAACCTCGATGAATCCTTACAAGCCTTGGTTTTTGATTCTGTTTATAATCCTTTTAGGGGTGTAGAGACCTATTTTAGAGTTATTAACGGGGAGATTAAAAAAGGGCAAAAGATAAAATTTGTAGCTACTGGCAAAGACTATTTTGCTGATGAAATTGGAACCCTGAAGTTGAGTCAGGTTCCTAAAAACAAAATTTCTTCGGGCGATGTAGGATATTTGATTACAGGTATAAAAGATGCTCGCGAAGTAAAAGTAGGAGATACGATAACCGATGCCGTTAACCCTACCCAAAATCCCATTGATGGTTTTGAAGATGTAAAACCAATGGTGTTTGCTGGAATCTATCCCGTAGATACCGAAGATTTTGAAGAATTGCGTTCCTCCATGGAAAAATTACAGCTTAATGATGCCTCTTTGGTTTTTGCACCTGAAAGCAGTGCGGCCCTGGGGTTTGGTTTTCGTTGTGGGTTTTTGGGGATGCTTCATATGGAAATTATTCAAGAACGGCTGGAGCGTGAATTCAACATGACCGTAATCACCACAGTTCCCAATGTTAGTTATCATGCGTTTACCCGTAAAAATCCGGATACACCAATGATTGTTAACAACCCTGCTGACCTTCCGGACCCTTCATCCATAGATCGTGTTGAAGAACCTTATATTAAAGCTACCATTATTACTAAGTCTGATTTTGTTGGCAATGTAATGTCTTTATGTATTGAAAAAAGAGGGCAAATTACCAATCAAACATACTTAACTACGGAACGGGTAGAATTAAACTTTGATATGCCTTTAGCAGAAATTGTTTTCGATTTCTATGATCGATTAAAAACAGTTTCTAAAGGATATGCTTCTTTTGATTATACGCCAATAGGCATGAGAACTTCTAAACTAGTGCGTGTAGATATTTTATTGAACGCGCAACCGGTTGATGCCCTTTCAGCACTAATACATGCAGATAACGCTGCCAATATTGGTAAAAAGATGTGTGAAAAGTTAAAAGAACTTATCCCAAGACAACAATTTGATATTCCAATACAAGCAGCTATTGGTGCTAAAATTATTTCCAGAGAAACTACCAAAGCTTTACGTAAAGATGTAACCGCTAAATGTTATGGTGGAGATATCTCGAGAAAGCGAAAATTATTGGAGAAACAGAAGAAAGGAAAAAAACGAATGCGTCAAGTGGGTAATGTAGAAGTGCCCCAAGAAGCATTTATGGCTGTTTTAAAATTGAATGATTAATTCAAATTAAGTATAAACACCCTTTTTTTATTTCACAATTCACTGCTACAAATTCTTTGTGGGATAGTTGTTCCCTTTCCATACAGCCTTAGTTGATATTGTATCTCACGAGAGGGAATGTCTCAAACAAATGGATGTAATATTATCTTTTGTACCTTACATCACAGAGTAGCCAAACGTGAATAACCAAACCAAAAGAATTCTCATTTGCGAAGACCATCAGATTGTTATTGATGGACTTCGGTCCATAATTCTTGATTTTCCTGAGTTTGATGTTGTTGACACCGCTAACAATTTTTCTGAATTACTCCCATCATTAAAAAAAAACAATCCCCATATTCTCCTATTGGATTTAAATCTTCCCCATAAAAACGGAATTGAAATTCTACAAGAGCTTAGGTTAAAGAAGAATCACGTAAAAGTGCTGATTCTCACCATGTACAATAAGAAAACCATTGTTAACAAGGTTTTTTCTGAAGGGGCCAATGGATTTTTGCTGAAAAACTGCTCCTCAGAAGATTTGCACAGTGCGCTTATCCATGTATCTGAAAACGATTCCTTTTATTATGGTGAGGGAGTTATAGAAACTAAAAAACAGAATGCTCTTATTGATGATGAGTTTTACAAGCGCATACGATTAACACAACGAGAAAAAGAAATAATAAAATATTTGTGCGATGGTAAAAAAGTTCCGGACATAGCCAACACCATGCATATAAGTCCGCTAACCGTTGAAACGCATAAAAAAAATATTTATAGAAAGCTTGGTGTTGACAGCAGTGTTAAATTAGTAACATTTGTTCATGAAAATCAATTGTTATAGGCATTTTTTCCTTTGGTTTTTGGCGTTTCAGCTTTGCCTGTTCGCCGTCCACGCAAATGATACCATCGTTTTAAACACATCAGTAATTCACAAAAACCTAAAAGATTTATCCGCGGTTTTTGTATCTGAAAATGAGATTTCCGCTTTTTCCCTAAATTCTCAGAATGACTTTAGCCCAGTTATGGATAATCGGTCATTTTTTTATTTTGACTTTGATGTTGTCAGCGCGTATTCTACGTTTTCATTTAAAAATGATTCTAAGGCACCAAGAGAAATTATATTGTCTTTTTCCTATCCTTTTTTGGAGGACGCAAAAGTCTACAAAGTTGTCAATAATAACTTAAAACTTGAGGGAAACATAGGTATCAATACCTTGAAAAAAGCTGTAGAGCGGACTTGGAAGATATCAATACCGCTATTGCCAAATGAAACGGCCTCATACTTTTTGGTCTTCAATAAATCCAAGGGCAAGCCCCTTGCAACGGATATCATACTTCAGGATAGGGATACATATTACAATACAGGAACCTTTCAAAACATTGCTATAGGTGCATACCTTGGTTTAATCTTATTATCCCTTCTTTTCACAATTTTCATATTTGGTCTTATCAAACGTACAGTTTTTCTACTTTATGGTTTTTATCTTATTGTGCTCACAGTATTTATTGGTGCATACCTTGGGTATACCAATGTCCTCCTACCTCCTAAGTCATTAGATGTAGGGCGAGCTATCTATGTAATCTCGATTGAGCTTTCCACTGCTGTTTTTATTTTGTTTGCACAACAAGTTCTAATGGCCAAAACGTATTTGCCCAAGCTCAAAAAAAGCGTGGAAATTGTAATCTTAATTCAATTTACATTTAGAATCTTTCTTCATTTCGCGGCAAACTCCTTGTATTCCAGCCAAGTAGAATTATTTATGAAACTATGGTATTTAACCATCCTGTTTTTAGTAATTGCCATAATTATCGAAATACTTACCTATCTAAAACATAACACAAAAGTTGGGTCCTACTTTGCTATTTCCTATTTGTTTATGACCATTGGTTCTATTTTATTGGTGCTGCACCACAGTTTTGGTCTTTTAAAGCTGTCTTTTTACGGTCTTCCTGGTATTTTTTATGCCTCAGTCATTGAAATCTGTTTCTTAACCACCGCTTTAACTATTGTTGTGGGTCAAGTTTATCAGGAGCGGAATACACTGGCCAACAAACTGGTATTGCAACAACAAAAATTTTTGAATGCTTTTGTGCAAGGCCAAGAAGAGGAACGGAAACGCGTGGGTGGCGAACTACATGACAATATCGGAAGTAAGATAGCGAACTTAAAAAGATTGTTCAGTTCAAAATATGCTGATGCAAAAATGCAAAAAGAATTCGATGATATTTGCGAAGATGTTAGAACGGTAGCCCATAGTATTACCCCTGCTGAGATTTCTTTGGTGGGCCTCTCCGGTGCCATTGACGAACTATTGGAAACCATTGAGAAAACAGAACAATTAGAGGTTAATTTCAACACTTTCCAGTTTCCTGAAAGCCTAAATGAGGATATTGCCACGCACCTATTCAGAATTATTCAGGAACTACTTCAAAATGTCATTAAACATGCCAATGCGTCAATGGTAGACATTCAATTGTTTGGGCATAAAAATTCTGTTACCCTCAGTTTTGAAGATGATGGGCAGGGAACTATCAAGAAAAATGATCCTTCAGGCCTTGGACTAAGAAACATTAGGTCAAGAGTCACCCAAATGAACGGTCAATTCCTTTTTGACTCCATTCAAGATAAAGGCACTTCGGTCTTGGTCATAATTCCTACAAAATATACCTGAGTTCTGGTATTGTTTCATGTGTTTCAAAATATTCTCTTTGGGTTATTAGTAGTTGCCAAACAAAAAAAATTATGAAAGCCAATCGTATTATAGCTCTTTTTACTTTTTTAATGGGCCTATCCCTTCAAGCACAGGGACCTGAATTAAGTGCAGATCCAATAGTAACTTTTTTATTCAAAATGATTGATAAAGCCCCACCGGCCATCCCTAATAATGCTACATCCTGTAATCTTGCAGCAAAGATAAATCAAGAAGAAATTAGTCTCGGCTTCGTAATGGGAATGAGCCCAATAGGGAAAATGGATTATGGTCTTATAGCGTCGGATATGTCATTCAATCATCATTCATATCAATATATAGGATCTTATGATAGGGGCGAATTTGATTCTTTGCACGATAAATCTTTAAGCGCTTATGCTGAATCTAATGGCTTTATAGCATTTGTGAGCAATTTTGCAGGTAAGAACATGGCAGATTTGAATCCCGAAGAAGAAAAGGAGCTTAGAGGCCATTACGACTATATGAAGCGAAAACTTTCTAATAAAGCATCTCTCTGGGATCCTTTTTTTTCAGGGAAAATAGGAAGTTGTTCATTCGACACTAAACTTTTTCGGACCGTTAAGGAATTTAAATTTCCAAATGTCACCTTTGAATATAGCATTGAGTTTACTTCTAAAGAGTGTCCTTGTATTCCTGAGGGAGATGCCACTGAGATTAAAAATGCATTTTTCACAATTTCATGTACTTCCGTAGAATCCGTTCTTACAGATAGGCAAGGGCCTTTAGGAGACCCTATCAACCCCAGAATAGATATTATTAGTGAAGAGTGCTGCTCTGCTAAAAAAGAAGAAGAAAACTATTCAGCAAGAAATGATGCTAATGATGACATTGTTGCATTCGCATTCGATTACGATTGGGCAGGTGATGGTTTTTCTATTACCGTAGGCGGGGGCCCTACAATAGGTGATGAATCAGATTTCTTTGGATTTTCTTATAGTGGCGATCTAGGTTACCTGCATAAGGTTAGCGATAGGTTTCAAATAGGAGCAACTGCAGGTTATACAAGATATACAGGAAAAGAAACAGATTTTGGCTTTGAGACCGAGGGTGAAAGTTTTATTCCTATTAAGGCCAAAGCGAGTTATGGTTTAAGCAATGCTTTTGGTGTTGAAGCCGGTTTGGGGTATGCCATTTCTGCCAGTGAAGGAGGAGATGGGGGTCTTATATATAGCGCAGGGCCTTTTTGGAGACCTTTGGAAGCTGTTTTAATTGCCTTAAACTATGTAAATATTTCTTTTGGAGAAGGTAGTTTGGGCGCTTTAATGTTAAGCGGGCGGTTTTCTCTTTCAAAAAAATAACGCTTAACAATTATAACTTCCTAAAAACATATGCTTCAATCCATCAAAGTTCAAGTGATTATATATTAACCAAACTTCAACAAAATGAAAACTACAACCCGCAATTCCATTATTCTATTTAGTTTATTGTTCTTGGCATGTGTCATAGCTGCCAATGCCCAAAGAAAAGGGCAAAAAACGCAAGATGTTCCCATATCAGTTACCGCAATAAAAGCTGATGATTTGGAAAACTCATTTTATGCAGGATTAAGTTTAGGAGTGGCTTCTGGAAGTATCGGAGACGCCAGCTCCTTTACCTATGGCGTAGTTACTGGTTACTCTTTTAAAGTATCAAAATCTATTGGTATTGGGCCTGAAGTTGATTACACACACTTTGTTGGAAAAGATTGGGATGTAGGAGGTGTTACAATAGAAGGGGATGGTTTTGATTTTGCCAGTATTAGTGCCGCGTTCACTTATAATGTAAATGATTATCTAGGAGCTAGTGCAAATGTTGGATACGGTACCTATTTAGAGGAAAATTCAGATTTTGAAGGCTACTTTGCTGTTGGACTTAGGTGGGATCCCATACCAGGACTTACCATTAGACCTGAAATTTCTTTCGGAGATGAGAACGAACAGTATAGAGTTAGGGTTTATCGTACATTTTAAGCTTTGTCAAATGGAGGTTTAGTGTTAATCTATATCAAACATCTTTCCTAGATAGACCAGTTTATGTCCCTCTCCATTAGGAGTAAAGTCTTTGCTGTTAGCCGGGATTATTTGGATACTCCCATCTGGCGATTTGGTAAATACTGGAATAATGTCACTGTCCTTTTGAGTAATGTCAATAAGACCATCATAATGTTGCTTGTCCTTTAGACTAATTTCATGGATTGCAGGATATTTGCGCACAGCATCCATTAATTTCATGAAGTCATCATTATGAGAAAAAAGACCTTCTTCTGGATTGTTTTCCGGGTTGTTCATCTCTTCAGTGTTCACTAATCTAAATGCTCCATTTTCACCAAATTGCTTTTTAAACTTATCAATTGCAAATTTGTTAATATCCGAATTTCCTGTCAGCGCCATCAAATAGCCCATGTCGTTCAATTCAATATTATCAGCCAAGGAGTCCGAATAAATATTGGCCGTCATTGCCTCCAAGCCCAAGCTTTGTGCCTTTTCTACATTGGTTTGGTTGTTATCAATAAGCACAACATGCCTATTGTTTTTCTTCAGGTAGCTACCTATTAATCTTGATACTTTGGAAGCGCCAATAATTAATATTCCTTCGGACTTGGTCAAAAATACTCCTATCAATTTTGCAAAAAGTCTAGCTGTTGTTGCATTTAGAAGTACCGTGCCTAAAACAATCATAAAAACCAAAGGTGTAATATATTCGGCGCCAGGCACTCCTTTTGCCAACAACTTGGATCCAAATAAAGAGGCTATACCTGCAGCAACAATACCTCTTGGGCCAACCCAGCCTATGAATAGTTTCTCCTTGAGTTTTAATCCCGACCCATGTGCGCTTAGGAAAACGCCTAGCGGTCTGATTATGAAAACAATTACAGCAAAAAGTGCAACGGTGTTCCAATTAAAAATTAGCTCCATATCACTAACATTGATATTTGCCGCTAGCAAGATAAAAAGAATAGATATCAATAAAACACTTAAAGATTCTTTGAAGTAAAGCAACTCTTTAAGGTTTGGAAGGTTCATATTGCCCATGACCATGCCCATGACCACCACAGCTAAAAGTCCAGATTCATGTGCAAAAACATCCGACTCCACAAATACCAGAAGCACAACAGAAAGCGATACTACGTTCATTAAATAATGTGGAATCAAATCCTTTTTAATGGCAAAAGCCAAAGCATGGGCAAACGTAAACCCAAAGGTGGTTCCAAAAAGCAAAATCTTACCAAATTCAACTAAGGCCGTTTGTGTAAAAGCACTGCCCTCTCCTACACTGATAAACTCAAATACCAATACTGCAACTAAAGCCCCTATTGGATCTATAAGAATTCCTTCCCATTTTAAAACAGCAGAAACATCCTTTTTAAGTGGAATGTTTCTAAGAATTGGCGTTATCACAGTAGGCCCTGTGACAATTATCAAAGCAGAAAAAAGAAATGAGATTTGCCAAGTAAGTCCAAAAATATAATGCGCTGCAACTCCTGCGCCAAAAAAGGTGACAATAGAACCTATCGTGATCAACTTCGTGATAACTGGGCCAACGTTTTTAATTTCAGCCCGTTTTAGGGTAAGTCCTCCTTCAAATAGGATAATACTAATGGCCAAAGAAACAAAGTAATACAAACCATCTCCTGGAAAAAGTCCATTTTCTCCATTCCATATTGGCTCAATAAGTTTTGCTCCATCTTCCGTGTACAAGGTTGCAATTGGGCCCACCAAGAGGCCAATTAAAATAAGAGGTAAAATTGCGGGCAATTTAAAACGCCACGCCACCCATTGTGCAATAATTCCAAGAATGATTATTCCTGCAAGTTCAAGCATTGCTTTAGTTTTCTTGAAATTTACTGTTTTTCTTTCATATTTTAACTAATATGGGAGGGCAGTTCTGCTCTTTATACATTATGTGCTATATTGGTGTTCCATCTTACTAAAAATAGTGTCTTTGAACAACCCGTTTAAAACAGTTTTATTTGGATTTGCTTTTTCACCCACCTTGAAAATCAATGTGTTGGAAACTTCAAGGATTGCCCATTTTTTTGGGGCAAAACTCATTTTGCTTCACGTAGGCAGTAAGTCTGAAGAAAAAGAACGGAAAATTCATGAAATTCTATCTCATATCGAGCACAAGAGCCTTGAGATTTCCATTGAATGGAAAACTGGAAAGCCTGATGAAGTTTTATTGGAAACTTGTAAAAGTTCCGGTATAGACCTTCTTATTCTTGGAGCGGTTCAACATGAGAACCTTTATCAGTTTTATGTTGGCTCCATTGCTAGAAAACTAACCCGCAAAGTTTGTTGTTCTGTCTTGCTGCTTATAAAACCTTCCGAAGAAAGAGTTCCATGCAAACATGTAGTGGTTAATGGGTTGGAGGATGAGGAAACCCCTTTTGCTATCTCCAATGCCTTTTATGTTTCCCATGCATTAGGCGCTAAACAGCTTACCATTGTTGAGGAAATTAGGCAAAAGGAAGTGGCGGTTGATGTAGAAGATGATAAATCCTTAAAAAGAGTAACCATATTAAAGGAAAGATTAAAAAATAGAGAGGATTCCAGAATTAGAAAAATTCTAAAATCCATTCCAAAAGAATTTTTGGGAGAATTAAAAATAAAGACCCAAAGTATCTTCGGAAAAAGAGGGTATTCCATAGGTCATTATGCTGAAGTTGTTCGTGCCGATTTACTGGTAATGAACGCTCCAAAAAAAATAGGGGTAATGGATCGAATTTTCCCGCATGATATTGAATATATTTTGTCTGATTTACCAACCGACCTTCTAATTGTTAGAAAAACCAATTGACGCCAAAAACAAACCATACCAATACATTTATTAAGGAACTGCCAAAGAACTTTTTTTCAGGTTTTGTGGTTTCCTTAATCGCCCTTCCCTTAGGGCTAGGTTTGGCCATTGCAAGTGATGCCCCACCCATTTCAGGAATTATTGCGGCCATTGTTGGAGGGGTTGTAGTTGCCGTAATAGGCGGTTCCAATGTTACTATCACCGGCCCAGGAAATGGCTTGGTCATTGTTCTTTTAGGAGCAATCACAACATTGGGTGCTGGAGACTTATACCAAGGGTATCTGTTTACCCTTGCGGCTATTGTAATTTCTGGGATATTGATGTTGCTTCTCGGGTTTTTAAAAATGGGAAGGCTGGCCGACTTTTTTCCAGCCTCTGCCATTGAGGGTATGCTCGCGGCTATTGGTTGGGGGATTTTTGCAAAGCAGTTTCATATTATGATCGGGCACAACAATGAGCACGGCAGCATTGTAAAATTGCTCGCTCAAATTCCAAGCGGATTAACGGACCTGGTTCAAAACGGCACCATCGAAGAAATGGTGGCGGCTGGGATTGGTATTATCAGTCTCTTAATCATGATTTTCTATTCAAAAATTCGGAATCCATACTTTCAGTTGATTCCCGCTCCTATGTGGATATTGATTCTTTCCGTTGGTTTTAGTTACTCTTTTGGATGGTTGAATCTTCCTTTCCCCATGGACTCATCATACCTTATTTCCATACCAGAGAATGTGCTGTCCAATCTTGCCTTTCCTGATTTTTCAAAAGCACTGCAAAAGGAATTTATTGTTAGCGTATTCGCCATTACACTTATTGCCAGCATAGAATCTCTTTTAAGCATAAAGGCAGTGGACAAACTAGATTCGCAAAGTAGAAGGTCAAATGTGAACAAAGATTTAAAGGCTCTGGGACTGGCTACTTCTTTGAGTGGCCTGGTAGGAGGGCTTAATGTGGTTACTGTTATTGCTAGAAGCTCGGTAAACGTAAACAATGGCGCCACCAACAGGTCTGCCAATTTTTTTCATGCTTTCTTTCTTGTTGTTTTTATTTTGTTGTTTCAAGAGCAGCTCAAAAAAATTCCATTAGCAGCACTTGCCGCTATTTTGGTATATACAGGTTATAAATTGGCCACGCCCAAAACCTTTCGCAAAGTGGCAAAAATTGGCAAAGAGCAAATAGCCATTTTCTTGGCTACTTTGCTGACCACACTTTTCACCAATTTAATTACAGGAATAAGTGTTGGTATTTTATCTACAATGGTCATTCATATGATCATCAATAAAAGTTCAATCTTATTCTTGACCAATGTCTTCAAGCCCAACGTACTCTTGTTTCAAGAGCATGAGGAGAAAACATATTATGTAAACGTAAAGTACTTCTGTAGTTTTCTCAATTTTTACAGACTAAAAAACAAGTTGGATGCCGTACCAGAGGACCAAAACGTAATCATAGATTTTTCCGTCTGTAGTTTTGTGGATCACACCGTTATGGAGGGGTTGGAAAACTATATGGACACCTTTTTAAAAAAGGGCGGAAGTATAGAGGTCATTGGGTTGGATAAGCATGGTGCGGATTCCAAGCACCCCTTTGCAATAAGAAAAATACTGCCTCTAGAAACCCTAAGGCCCATAGAAAAGTACTTTACTCGAAGACAAGCTAGCCTAAAAGCAACCGCGCTTGAATATGACTGGTCCTATGAAGCTAAGAAAAGCATTAAAACAAAGTTTTTATCAAGCTTTATCTTTTTTAAAACGCGGGAAATAAGTTATTTCTATAATAAACTTATTGATGAAAAAGATAATTGTTCCGTCTTTGATGTTGAATTTACCGAGGGGGCATTTGTAGCAAAAGAAGTGGTGAAAACAACTGTTATGTACATTGCCCTTCCTGATCAACTCCCAGTCTTTTCTTTAGATAAAGAAGGTCTCTTGGAACGAATTTATAAGCTGGCAGGCTTTAAAGATATTTCCATTAAGAACCACCCTGACTTTAACCGTCGTTTTTTTCTTAGCGGCGAAAAAAAGACAGAAATACAAGCTTTGTTCCATGATGATCTTATCTTCTTCCTAGAGAGCAATCCATATTATCATGTTGAATCAAATGGCAATTCGTTATTAATCCTAAAAAAAGAACGTTTGTTGAGTGTTCAAGAAATAAAGGCCATGATTTATTTTGGACAGCAGCTTCAAACACTACTAAAGTATTCATTGGTGGTTTAATTTTGTTAAAATAGGGCTAATAAACATATGTTTATTAACCATTTGCGTCTGGCTTTTCTTATTTTGCACGCCATTTCCTTTTCTGAATGACTATTTATCCCGTTGAGACCGGTAATTTTAAGCTAGATGGCGGCGCCATGTTCGGTGTAGTTCCAAAATCCATTTGGAACAGAACAAACCCTGCGGACTCCAATAATATGATTGATATTGCCGCAAGGTCTCTTCTTATACAAGATGATGATAGGCTTATTTTAATAGATACTGGAATGGGAAACAAACAATCAGAAAAATTTTTTAGCTACTATTATCGCTGGGGGAATTACTCTTTAGATAATTCTTTAAAAGAATTAGGGTTTCACAGAGATGATATTACCGATGTCTTTATGACCCACCTTCATTTTGATCATTGTGGGGGAAGCGTTCAATGGAATCAAGATAGAACGGGGTATGAGCCTGCTTTTAAAAATGCTCGTTTCTGGACCAATCAAGCACATTGGGAATGGGCAACAAATCCAAATTCACGTGAAAAGGCTTCTTTCTTAAAAGAAAACCTATTGCCCATGCAAGAAAGCGGGCAGCTTCACTTCGCGCAACGAAATGATTCAGCTTTTCTAGAAAAATCAGAACTTGGTTTTGGTATTCTTTTTGTAGATGGACACACAGAAAAGCAAATGATTCCGCATATAAAGTACAAAGGAAAAAACATCTTTTTCGCGGCAGATTTGGTTCCAACCGTTGGCCATATCCCCGTGCCATATGTTACGGGTTTTGATACCAGACCTCTACTTTCTTTAGATGAAAAGGCTAAATTTTTAAATAATATTGTTGAAAGCAATTCCTTGCTCTTCTTTGAACATGATGCTCACAACCAACTTTGCACCTTAAAACATACTGAAAAGGGGGTGCGGTTGGACGAATTGTTTTCTTTCAATGAAATATTCAAACCGCAATAAAGTTTTACATTTTTACAAAATAGTATTTATGACTCGCAGATATATCAAACTTAATTTCACATTACTTTCAGCATCACTGTTCTTAATGGGTTGTGGCGCCACTTCTCTAGTTTCCACTCCAGTTGAAAACATAGACGCCGTGCCCCTTAAGGTTTCAGAACTTACCGAGACCCAGAAAAAAACTTGGGGACATGCCGACCTAATAACGGATACCATACCAGGCATGAGTGTAGATAAAGCTTATAAGGAAATCATCAAAAACAAAAGCGGAAAGACCGTGATCGTTGCCGTAGTGGATTCTGGAATGGACTTGGAGCATGAAGATTTAAGAGATGTATTGTGGACCAATAAAGGAGAACGCCCAAATAACGGCAAGGATGATGATGGCAATGGGTACATAGATGATATTCACGGCTATAATTTTTTAGGGGAAGCTTATAATGAGCAACTGGAGTATGTTCGCATGCTACGATTAAATGTGGGGGATGCTTCATTAAGGGCAAAAGCTAGATTAAAGTTAGATGAGGAATACCCAAAAGCACTTCAAAACAAACAACAGTACGAGCAAATTTTCCAAGTAGTTAAAAATGCGGATGTAGCTGTAAAAAAAGAATTGGGAAAAGATTCCTATACCAAAAAGGAGCTAGCTGGCATTGAAGCCAAAACGGAAGAAATGCAGCAACATCTTGCGGTTTTAACACAAATGTTCTCTTATGGAGATACTATTTCTACCGTAATGGAAGAGCTTTCTGAAGGTATCACCTATTTTGCCGATCAAGTAAATTATAACCTCAACAAAGATTTTGACGGTAGAACTCCAGTTGGTGACAATCCTTATGATTTATCTGATAAGTCTTACGGAAATGGAAATCCAAAAAATAGAGTGGACACGGAAAGCCATGGAACTCATGTTGCTGGAATTATTGCTGCCAAGAGAGACAACGGAAAAGGTGTTAATGGCGTTGCCAAGAATGTAAAATTGATGAGTGTTAGGGCGGTTCCAAATGGTGATGAATATGACAAGGACATTGCGATGGCTATTCGTTATGCAGTGGACAATGGGGCTAAAATCATTAACTGTAGCTTTGGAAAATCTTATTCTCCAAATGCACAATGGGTTTATGATGCCATACAATATGCCGCTTCTAGAGATGTGTTGATCGTACATGCTGCAGGTAATGATGGTAACAACTTAGACAATCCAGACAATCCCAACTACCCAAATGATCATAAATATGGTGGTTTGGAATTTGCAAATAATGTAATAACCGTTGGTGCGCTGGCCAGCAGTTATGGTTCCAAAATGGTGGCCTCTTTTTCTAATTATGGAAAACAAAATGTTGATGTCTTTGCTCCTGGTGATGGCATCTATTCTACGTTGCCCAACAATACATATGACTTTCAGGGAGGAACTTCAATGGCCGCTCCTGCTGTGGCTGGTGTTGCTGCATTGATCAGGTCATATCACCCACAACTATCAGCTTCTCAGGTAAAGCAGATTATAATCCAGTCTGGGTTGAGTTCCAAGGCTTCAGTAATTGTAGCGGGAGACCCATCCAGCGCAACTACTTTTGATAAAGTTTCTAAATCGGGAAAAATGGTCAATGCTTATAATGCACTTCTTATGGCAGAAAGCATCTCAAAAGGTAAAATGACCTTAAACAATAATACAAAATAACATGAGTAGAGTACGATTCGTCTTTTTTACAATCTTAGCGGGTGTTTCCCTTATTTCAGGACAAAATAATGATTCCTATTGGCAACAGCATGTGGATTATGTCATGGATGTTAAAATGGATATTGATACCTATCAATATACAGGCACGCAAAAACTGACATATACCAACAATTCTCCAGACGCCTTGGACAGGGTGTATTACCACCTTTATTTTAACGCCTTTCAGCCAGGAAGCGAAATGGATGCGAGATTGCAAAGCGTTAAAGACCCAGATGGACGAATGATGGTCAATGGCAAAAGTAGAATTGCTGCTCTTTCTGAAAGCGAAATGGGTTATTTGCATGTACAGTCCTTAACGCAAGATGGTAGCGCTGTTTCCTTTAATGAAGAGGGTACCATTTTGGTTGTGGATTTGGCAAACCCTATTCCATCAGGAGGAAAAACTGTCTTCTCTATGGAATTTGAAGGTCAGGTTCCTTTACAAATAAGACGTTCTGGAAGAAACAACAGCGAAGGTGTTGCGCTTTCTATGAGTCAGTGGTATCCAAAGCTTTCTGAATACGACTTTGAGGGTTGGCATCCAAATCCCTATATAGCCCGAGAATTTCATGGTGTTTGGGGGGATTTTGATGTTAAATTGACAATTGACAAAGATTACACCGTTGGTGGCTCTGGGTATCTACAAAACCCACAAGAAGTTGGCCATGGTTATGAGACAGCTGGAACCAAGGTAAAGACAAAAGGTAAAACATTGACCTGGCATTTTAAAGCGCCAAACGTGCATGATTTTATGTGGGCGGCCGACCCAGAATACATCCACGACACATTAAAAATGGAAGATGGGCCTACCCTGCATTTCTACTATAAGAATGACCCTGAAATTCTAGAGAACTGGAAAAATCTACAGCCAAAAACTGAAGAGGCAATGCGATTCTTCAGTAAGAATATTGGTAAGTATCCTTATGATCAATATTCTGTGGTACAAGGGGGTGATGGGGGCATGGAATATGCTATGAGCACGCTAATCACTGGAAAGCGCCAATTTTCCAGCCTTGTTGGTGTTATGGTTCATGAAATGGCTCATTCCTGGTTTCAACATGTTTTAGCCACTAACGAATCCAAACATGAATGGATGGATGAAGGTTTTACCTCCTTCATAAGTAGTTTGTGTATGAATGAAGTTATGGAGCAAAATAAAGAAAACCCTTTTGATGGTTCCTATAAAGGGTACTACGCTCTTGTCAATTCGGGCATGGAGCTTCCTCAGACAGCACATGCAGATCGCTACACCACTAACTTTGCCTATGGTATTTCTGCCTATAGCAAAGGTTCTATTTTTCTGTCGCAGCTGGGTTATGTTATCGGTCAAGATAAATTAATGGAAACCATAAGAAAGTATTATGCCGATTTCAAGTTTAAGCATCCTGTGCCAAATGATGTAAAGCGAACAGCTGAAAAAGTTTCTGGATTGGAGTTGGATTGGTACTTAACAGATTGGACACAAACCACAAATACCATTGACTATGCCATAAAAAGTGTAGAGGCGGAAGGAAACCAAACCAAAGTTGTTTTGGAACGATTGGGAGAAATGCCAATGCCTTTAGATTTATTGGTCGTTGGTGCTGATGGTAGTCAAGAAACCTATTATATTCCTTTGCGTATGATGCGCGGAGAAAAAGCAAACCCATACCCTACTCTGAACAGAACTGTAGTTGAAGATTGGGCCTGGGCTTATCCAACATATGAGTTTATCATCAACAAACCTATAAGCGCTATACAGGCAATTGCAATTGACCCTTCTCAGCTAATGGCGGATGTTAATCCAGAAAACAATGTATATCAGCCAGAGTAAGTCAAGTTCGCATTTAGTTGAAAAGATTACTTTAAAAGTATCTTTGCTGTCATAAACCATATCATTATGGTCAATATGACTGAACCTTCAATAGATAATCCCGCGAACTTTTCTTTTCCAAAGAATGAGAAGCTTAAAAACAAAAAGCTTTTTGAGCAGCTCTTTACTGAGGGAAAAAGTATAACAGCGTTTCCTATTAAGTTGTTGTACACAAAAGCTGATTTTGATGGTGATATTCATATTAAAGTTGGTGTGGTTGCTCCAAAGAAAAAGTTTAGGAGTGCAGTAAAAAGAAATAGGGTCGAAAGACTGTTGCGCGAAGGATATCGCCTTAACAAGCACCTCGTTTTTAACAACATAGAGGGAAACTTTGCGTTCCTATTTTTATATCTTGGTAGTAAGATGCCAAATTATCAGGAAGTAGATAAGGCTATGAAGCAGCTCTTGGAAACTTTCCTAAAAAAACAATCCCATGAAAAGATTGATCAGTAAAAAGCTTGTAATTCCCGTCTTAGCACTAACCTTATTATTTGTAGGAAGTAGTTTTAAAAGTGATTTTTTTGAGATTGCAAAGCAAATAGAAATTTTTACCACCCTGTTCAAGGAGTTGAATATGAATTATGTAGATGAAACAAACCCTGCGGAACTCATGGATTCCGCTATTAAAAATATGCTGGATGAACTTGATCCTTATACTCGCTTTTTAAATGAGCAAGATGTTGAGGCTTATAAAATCAACAACGCTGGTGAATACTCTGGCATAGGGGCCATGGTTCGCTCATACGAAAGCAAATTGGTTATTGTTGAACCATACAAAGACTATCCCGCAGATAAAGCAGGGCTAAAAGCAGGTGACGAAATTATTAAGATTGGGGATATTAAAGTTTCAGATTTTGATGACAACGCAAGTGAGCTTTTAAAAGGCGCAAACAATACAAGTGTAAACGTCACCTTTGTAAGGCAAGGAGAAACAAAAACAGCAACCTTAAAAAGGGAAGGTGTTGATGTGGACGCTGTTCCTTTCTATGACATGATCGATGACAAAACTGGATATATTGTTCTTTCCAGATTTAATAGAAAAGCATCTTCCCAGACCAAATCTGCTATCCAAGACTTGAAGGGAAAGGGCGCTGAAAGATTGATTTTAGATCTTCGTGGAAACCCCGGTGGACTTCTTTCTGAAGCTGTCAATATTACCAACCTATTTGTTCCAAAGGGAGAGTTGATCGTTACTACAAAATCAAAGGTCAAAAAGTTCAATCAAGAATATAAAACCAAAAACGCACCCGAAGATTTAGATATTCCTTTGGTCGTTCTTGTAAATGGAAGAAGTGCCTCTGCCAGTGAAATTGTGTCCGGTGGACTTCAAGACTTGGATCGAGCCGTTGTAATGGGCGCAAGAAGCTTTGGAAAAGGTTTGGTCCAACGACCTCTTAAACTTACCTATGGCACACAGCTAAAAGTTACCATTTCAAGATACTATACTCCTTCTGGCCGTTGTATTCAGTCTTTGGATTACTGGAACAGGGATGAGGAAGGCAAAGCAGTGAAAAATTCCAACTTTAAAGAATTTACAACAAGAAATGGACGTAAGGTACAAGATGGTGGCGGGGTAATGCCAGATGTTCAAATAGCCTCCTTAAAATCCAACTCTTTAATAGATGCCTTACAGAGAAACAGTATTGTTTTTGATTTTGCCACAGATTTC
Organism: uncultured Allomuricauda sp.; assembly: GCF_947499585.1. Classification (GTDB taxonomy): domain Bacteria; phylum Bacteroidota; class Bacteroidia; order Flavobacteriales; family Flavobacteriaceae; genus Flagellimonas. The sequence goes on from NZ_CANMOO010000002.1 coordinate 702,266, forward strand.
TACTATGACCATTCCTATGCTTCTGTTGATGACTTTGAATTTTCAGATTCAGACTTTGATGCTTTCAAGGCTTTTGCAAAAACGCAAAATTTCTCTTTTCAGACAGAAACAGAAGAATTATTGGAAGAATCCATAAATTCAGATGAACATCTGCTTGGACCAGAAGTTCAAGAAAAATACAAAGATCTTTTACTCGCTGTAAACAAAGGCAAGATTTCTGCTTTAGAGACTTTTAGAGGAGAAATCCAAAAAAACCTTGAAGACGAGATTGTTAAACGCTACTTCTATCGTGAAGGGTTATACAAATATTACTTGACACACGACGACGCTATTTTGGCGGCAAAGGAATTGCTTGGAGACAACGCTAAATACCGTAGTATATTAAAATAAACCATGCGGCTTACGTTTTGCTTTTTCTGTATCTGTTTTACACTTGGATTCACCATTCAGGCCCAAACAGTATTTGAAAAAGGAATGATTCATGATTCTATTCCTATTTCTGGTACAAATGATGAAAGTTTTGCACTCTATTTACCAGAAAACTATCAAGAAAGCGAACTGAGTTCCATTGTTTTCATTTTTGAGCCCGCCGCAAGGGCGGCCATTGGTATTCGACCTTTCATTGAAGCTTCAGAAAAATATGGGCACGTTCTTGTTTGCTCCAACAATTCTAGAAATGGTCCATATGAACGAAATTTTGCAATAGCCAACAATCTATTCAACCACATTTTCACCAATTATAATATTAAGCAAGATGAAATGTATCTCACTGGGTTTTCTGGGGGTTCTCGTTTAGCTTGTGCCATAGCATCCCTAACAAATCAGTTTGCAGGGGTTATAGCCTGTGGCGCTGGGTTTTCCAATTTGCAAGAGCATATGCCATCAACCCAAGATTATTCCTATGTTGGGCTTTGTGGGGACAGGGATATGAATTTCAAGGAAATGTTGAAAAACAAGGATTATCTTAATTTGATGAAATTCAACCACACCCTTATAACTTATGACGGAGATCATTCATGGCCGCCGCCGGAACAAATTTCACGTGCTTTTGACTGGTTGCGTGTTCAAAAACTAAAAACCACAAATCCAGGGGAGTCTGAAGAAGTTCTTGCATTGTACAGATCTGATTATGATAGAATTGAGAGCTTTAAAACCAATGGGGAGTTTTTGTACGCTTCTGAACAGTATGAGCGCCTTTTAAAAAGTTATAACGGATTGGTCTCAGTAGATAGTTTGACGAAACAAAATCAGGAGTTGTTAACTTCTAAACCCTATAAAAAACAATCAGCATCTCTTGCCAATGTTTTAAAAATGGAGCGGAAGCTGGCAGATAAGCTGACTACACAAATATCTTCCGATTTTAAAAACCCCAAGAAAACCAATTTTGGTTGGTGGGAGAAAGAATTGGACAAGCTAAATGCTCTTAAGGAAAAGGGCGATACTGAAATTCAAAAAATGGTATACCGCTTAAAGTTTGATCTCTTTGCAAGAGCATATTCCAGAAAAAATAGTTTACTCTATAATTCCAATGAAGAACAGGCCGCCCTTGTTGACCGTTTTTTGAATTTAATTTATCCTAAAACAGAATAGTATTACGGCTTAATCTGAAGAGTTGCGTTCTTTTGAACATTTCACTTCATACACAAGAAGACCTGTAGTGCATTTAAATTAACTTATAGAAAACAATTTTATGAAACAATCTATTCTCCTTACCATATCTCTATTTTTCTTATTGACATCTTATGTGAAAGCTCAAACCAAGCAAGACTCTTTGGACATTAAGCAAGCAGCATTAGACTATATTGAATCTCAACATAATGTAAAACCCGAACAATTTGAACGCTCAGCTCATCCAAGAATGGTGAAAAGGACTTTTTGGACAAATAAAAAAACGGGGAAAGAATATTTGAGGGAGACTTTTACAGATGCAATGGTTTTACTTGCGGAAACATACAATCAAGACGGAAGCAAATTTCCTGACAACCCAAAAAAGGAAGTTATTATCCTTGATGTATTTGATAAAACAGCTTCAGTAAAGCTAATAGCGGACAAATGGATTGATTATATGCACATTGTAAAACTCAATGGAAAGTGGCAAATTGTAAATGTGCTTTGGCAGTTTAATGATTCTGGGGAACATTAAGGCGGTTAGCTAGTTCTCAAAAAAACCAATTTGGTTAAGAATACAGAAATGGTTTATGGCTTCTGTATTAACTGGACTTGCAGTAAAGATGGCTTTAACAAAAGCAAAGTAAAACGGTTGCGCTAAAAAATATAAAATGGATGAAAATATAGAAGGTCCTATCGAAAAGGTCTACATCGAAGTTATAACCCCGCCACTCCAAATCCAAAATGTCACGTTTTTATAATTCTATTTGTTATTTAGAATAACGGTAAACATTTAAGTTGAAAAATTATCAAAAAATACTATTTCCTTATGCCTATAACATTTTAGGTTCAGTTGAAGATGCCAAAGATGCAGTACAAGATGTTTTAACGAAACACGTTTCCGTTGAAAGAAAACATTTTGAAAATGAAATAGGATATCTGGTTAAATCCGTCATAAACCAGTCCATAAACATTAAGAACAGAAAAAATAAGATTGCGTCCTATAAAGTATGGCTTCCTGAACCTATCTCCACAGAAAAAACAGATGATAATATTAATAGAGAGGAAATTATATCTTACTCTTTGCTGGTTTTGCTAGAAAATCTTACTCCAAAAGAAAGGGCGGTTTATATACTAAAAATAGCCTTCAACTACTCACATAAAGATATAGCAGAAGTCATTTCTCTCACTATTGAAAATTCTAGGAAACTGTTAAGCAGGGCAAAAACCAAATTGTCTGACCATACTGTAGAAAGTACTAGGAGCGGCCCTTCCGATTCTTCTTCTTACATGAACAATTATGTGCAAACGATTAAAAATGGAGATGTGAGACGTTTGGAGAAAATGCTTTCAGAAGACATTTTATTGTATGCAGATGGTGGTGAAAACATCAAAGTGGTAAGAGAACTCACAACCGGGAAAAAAGCTACTTTGGACCTATTGTTTTACGTCTTCAATACACATCAAAAATCTCTATCCGTAAAAACCACAGAAATCAATCATCAACCTGCATTGTTGTTTTATAAGGGTGACTCTTTAATCAACTGCCAGGTGTTTGATTTAGAAGGAAACAAAACAAAGCGCATATTTTCTGTTATTGATCCGAATAAATTAAAGTCGCTTTCTCGATAAACCTGTCACGTTTTTTCTTTCGGTTTTGTCATTCTGTTAAATATAAAATAGCAATAGATGAGAAAATTATTAAGAATAGATTGTAGCTCTAGAATTGTTGGCTCGCATTCAAGGGCATTAGCTGATTATTTTGAGAAAAAATGGATAAAGAAAAACCCTGTTGGCGATGTTGTTTACCTGGATTTGGCGAAAAAACAAATCCCACATATACAAAACCAAACTATAGAAGGGTTTTATGCTCCTCTTGGACAGCTGTCTCCTGAACACAAAAAGGCCACTGCCTTATCGGATAAATTGATTGAAGAATTAAAATTTACAGATGATATTTTAATTAGTAGCCCTTTGTACAACTTGAACATTCCATCCAACCTAAAAGCGTACCTAGACCATGTGGTAAGAGTTGGACATACTTTTAACGTCAATGAAAAAGGGTATTATGGTTTATTAGAAAACAAATCAGCCTTTTTGGTAACAGTAAAAGGAGGGTCGTACAAAGACACTTATATGGAACAATATGATTTTCAGGAACCTTATCTGCGTGCGATCCTTGGACATATGGGAATAAAGACCCGAGAAATTTTTTCACTTGAAGGTTCTAGTGATACCAAATTGCTGGAGCACAACAAAATCGCAGTTCAAAATAGTATAGACCTATCATTCAAAAAACAAAACAATGACATTAAATAAAGAAAATTACTTTGAAGACAAAATAGAGGATAATGCAGTCATAATCAAACCTGACCAAGGTGAAAAACTAGAATTGAACACCATTTCAATAACATTTAAGGTTACCAGTGAGGCCTCTAATGACCAATTGGGTGTTTACGAGATTTCTCTACCTCCCATGTGTATTGGCGCAAAACTACATTACCACAGGTTTATGGATGAAACATTTATCGTAAACGAAGGGGTTTTAACAATACAGCTTGGTAATAACGAATATCAAGCTGGCCCCGGAACAGTCGTATATGTACCAAGATTTACCTCCCATGGATTTAAAAATGACTCAAATGAAACCGTAAAGTTGACGTTGATTTTCAATCCATCCCAAAAACGTGAAGGTTTTTTTAGAGGTCTCCACAAAACCCTTAATGAGGTTCCCATTGACCCTAAAAAATATCTAAAACTTTATAATAAATATGATAGTTTTCCAGTAGACACTTCAAATATGATACCTTTAAGGGAGTAAAACATCAGAAGCAGTAATGTTTAAAAAATAATGGCGGTTTTGGATGTTTGCCAAACTGCCATTGCTTTTTGTTGGGCATATCATCTAACGAGGCTATTGCTGAGTTTTTCGTTACTGCTTTTATACTAATAGTTGAACAAAAACAATTTGAGATACCTCATAAATATATTGGTGATTTTCTTTTTGGTTACAGCATTTTCCTGTGAGCAATCCAAGACGATGACAATAGATGAGAAAATTGAGGTTGGTAACAGTGTTCGCGAAACATTAAGCAATTACTATAACGATATTCGAGTTTCTGGGCTTACTGCTGAATTTAAATACCTTGATAATTCCAAAGAGTTCTTCTGGACGCCACCCGGATACTCAACATCTATTTCTTACGATTCTGTGGTTGCCATACTCAATCAAAATGCACCATTATATCAATCTATAGACAACCGCTGGGACACATTAAGAATTACCGCCTTAAATAAAGAACTCGCAACATACACTGGCCGTCTGCATTCGGTAATGACGGACACTGCTGGTCAAATCAGTAAAGTAACTCTTGTTGAAACTGGGCTTATGATCAAACGACAAGATGGCTGGAAACTACTCTGTGGTCAAACTTCGACGACATCGGATTGAAAAGAGCGAAAACAGGAATTGCCATATGGGAAAATTAGCATCAAACCGTATTCTATTTATTTTATTCATCCTTTTATGGGCTTCAACAAGTGCACAAAAGCAGGGGAATCCTTCAGAAAAATATAAAGATGCTTATAAAAAGTATTTGGATGCTCCCTGCCCCAAGGAAGAAACCAGCATTAAACATTTCGTTTATTTTTCAAAAGATAGGGCCTCTATCAAAAATCATCCTCTTTTGGGTGTCCCCCAATTTAAAGGAGCACAAATCATGTACTCCTGGAAAGATTTAGAGCCTGAAAAAGGGCAATACACTTTTTCTGTTATTCAAAAAGACATTGCTTATTTAAAACAATACGGGAAAAAGCTTTTCATACAATTACAAGACGCAACTTTCAACCCAAATTACAACGCCGCACCTAGTTATTTGCTTACAAATGAATATGATGGGGGAACTATATTACAGTTTGATGAAGAAGGAAACCCAGACGGCTGGGTTGCCAAACGGTGGAATAAAAAGGTTCGGGAGCGTTTTGCTTTACTTCTGCAGGCTCTAGGAAAAGAGTTTGACCAAAAAATAGAGGGTATTAATCTTCAAGAAACAGCTATAGAGGTTAGCGAAAAAACGGACCCTTCTTTTTCTGAAGAGGAATATATCCTCGGATTAAAAGAAAATATGCTTGCTTTAAAAAAAGCATTCCCCTCCGCAACCACTATGATATATGCAAATTTTGTGCCCGGGGAGTGGCTGCCTTGGAACGACAAAGGTTATCTTAAGGGTCTTTATAAATATGGGCAAGAAATTGGAGTAGGATTAGGAGGGCCAGATTTAATGGTGACCAGAAAAGCGCAATTAAACAACGCTTTGTCATTAATGCATGAGGGGCGTTACACCGTTCCTATCGGAATCGCGATACAAGATGGAAACTATATTGGCAAAACCGGCTCCGATTTGGATTATAACGAAAGTGAGGATACGGGGGATAATTCTCGTCAGAACATTGTGGCTTTGTTACATGCATTCGCAGACGATTTTTTACGGGTAAACTATATGTTTTGGGTCAATCAAGAGCCTTACTTCACACAGGATGTTATCCCTTGTCTTGTTCCGCAATAAGTATATTCCAAGACAATTTAATTGGTTGATCACAACCGAAATAGGTTTATCTTGACATCCCAACAAACAAATCTTATTTTTGACCATGCAACAACTAAAGGTTTGCGAACTTTTTGCTGGTGTGGGCGGGTTTCGATTAGGTTTAGAAAACTCTGGCCACTACACTGTGGTTTGGAGCAATCAATGGGAGCCTTCTACAAAAGCACAACATGCTTCTTTGGTTTATGAAGCTAAATTTGGGCCTGAAAACCATTCCAACATCAATATTGAAGAGGTGCCTACTTCTGAGGTCCCTGATCATGATATTTTAGTGGGCGGTTTTCCTTGCCAGGATTATTCCGTGGCCACCACACTTAAAAATTCTAAAGGACTTATTGGAAAAAAGGGAGTTCTTTGGTGGTCCATTCATCGTATCCTTTCAGAAAAAAAGATAAAGCCCAAATACCTTTTTTTGGAAAACGTTGATCGTCTTCTAAAGTCTCCTTCCAATCAAAGGGGTCGAGATTTTGCAGTAATGTTAAGAAGTTTAAATGATTTGGGTTATGCAGTGGAGTGGCGGGTAATCAATGCTGCAGATTATGGTATGCCACAGCGTAGGAGAAGGGTGTTTTTCTTGGGGTATCATAAATCTACAGCGCTCTATAAAAAGTTTAAGGTTTCTACTCCTAAAGAATGGCTGCTTGAGCATGGTGTTATCTCTAGCGCTTTTCCAGCGCAAAGCACCTCACAAAACATGGATTCTTTTTTCCTAGAGGAAGATTTGGTGTCCTTATCTAAAGCTTTTAACCCCGATAAAGGCCTTTCTCCGTTTTTAAATTCGGGCGTTTGTATTGATGGTACCGTATCCACATTAAAAACAAGCCCTTCTTATGATGAAAATCGCGCCGTTCTTTCTGATGTTTTGGAAAATGGTTCCGCAAGTGAGGACTTTTTCATTTCTGATGCTGACTTGCCTAAATGGGAATATTTAAAAGGGGGTAAGAAAGAAGTTCGTAAAACCAAAGCTGGTTTTGAATATAATTATAGTGAGGGCAGTATGGTTTTTCCTGATGCCCTTGATCAACCTTCAAGAACAATAATAACAGGGGAGGGAGGTAAATCCCCTTCCAGATTTAAACACGTAATCCCAACTAAAAGAGGCCTTAGAAGATTGTCTCCTTTAGAATTGGAAAGGCTTAACATGTTTCCGGATAATCACACCAAATTAGACGGAATCTCAGACACAAAGAGAGCTTTTTTTATGGGAAATGCCCTTGTGGTAGGTGTTGTTAAGAAAATTGGAGCTGTTTTGTTTCAGAAAATAAAAGAGGTTGAAAAGTAGTTTTAAATCTGACTTAAAAAAGGAAAAGCAATTATCTAAATTACTGGACAAATACTACAAGAGACATTTAAAGCAATATTGTTTTAAAAGGATTTCCAGTCTCGAGGAGCAAAGAAAAGGGGTAGACCTCATCCTCACCAGTACATTAGTGGATGCCGTGTTTTATGTGGATGAAAAAGCTCAGTTAGATTATATTAACGATAGTCTTCCAACTTTTGCGTTTGAGCTTTTCTATGAAAAAAATGGCATTCAAAGACAAGGTTGGCTATTTGATTCAAAAAAGAAAACGGATTTTTATGCCTTGGTCACCAGTATCTATGCGGATGAAGAAAACACGTTTACTTCTTGTAGTATCACTTTTGTAAACAGGAAAAAGCTACTTGCTTATTTGGAAAGCCGTGAGTTGTCAAAAGAAGGTTTGAAAGAAATAGCAGCAACCAATGAAGGTTTTCATGGAAAACTAGAGTTGAAAGCGCTTGATGTAAAAAATGAAGGGTATCTGTTTTTCTCAAGAAAAAAAAAGGCAGAAAAACCGGTGAATCTAATTTTAAAGCTAGATTTTCTGATTCAAATAGGGGTGGCCAAAAAATTGGTTTAACTTTACTTTTTGATCATTCTTATATGCGGAATCCCGTCTTCCAGATATTCCTCACCAGAGGTTTTAAAGCCTAAATCATTATAAAACTTTATTAGATATGTTTGTGCTGAAAGCTCAATTGAGCTTTCAGGAAACCTTTTTTTTATTTCTTCTAACGAAGCCTCCATTATAACCTTTCCATACCCAAACTTTCGCTCTTCTTTTTCCACCACCACCCTGCCAATGCTTGTGTTTTTAAAATAATCACCTGGCATAAAAACACGGGTATAGGCAACCACATTTTGGTTTTTTACTCCTAATACATGCAGCGCTTTTTGGTCTTTGTTGTCCAAGTCTTGATAAATACAATCCTGTTCTACGACAAAAACCTCACTTCTCAATCTCATTAGCTGGTACAGTTCTGTATTTGAGAGTTCTTCAAATGTTTTTACAATAACCTTCATCAATCTTGTACTATTACATTTTTAGAATCACATTTATCAAACTCTGGCTGAATGTTAACATGGTTGATTCCGTGTTTATAGTATACATGCTCCTCTATTTTTTCCAAAATCTCATCAAACTCAGATAGTTTAATGTCTTTCTTAAAATCAACATGAGCTTCTAAATGTATTTCTTCTTCATTAAGCTGCCAGATATGAACATGGTGCACGTTTTTAATTGGCTCTATGGTACAAATAGATTCAACAATTTCTTTAATATCAACACTTTTTGGAGTGAACAACATCAACACTTTTGTAGATTCTTTTAATAGGTCGTACCCCATATAGATAAGATAAACTCCAATGGCCATGGTCAAAACGGCATCTACCCAGTACACCTGAAAAAACTTCATTAAAAGACCTCCTATAAGCACGGCAACAGATGCCATCATATCTGTTAATAAATGTAGATATGCAGACTTCATATTCATGTTTTCCTTGGCATTCTTTTTTAATAACAGTACACTAAAACCGTTAGCCAAAATACCAACCAGTGATAACCAAATAACCAAATTAGATGCTATCTCTTTTGGTTCCATTAAACGTTCTGTAGCTTCAATCATCAATATTATAGCTACTACTACCAGTGTTGCAGCATTTACAAATGCTGCCATGATTTCTGCTCTTTTATAGCCAAATGTTTTAAGGCTTGAAGCTTTCCTTTTTCCTAGAAGGGTTGCTATATAGCTTATAATCAAAGAAAGTACATCACTAAAATTATGAAGTGCATCTGATAGCAATGCCAGACTCCCAGAGATAATACCGCCGATTACTTGAGATACAGTAATGGCTATATTAAGAAGAATGGAAATTAATAGATTTCTTCCCTTAATATTATCATGTGAATGTGCGTGACCATGGTGGTGGTGCCCCATGTGTTTTGGTTTGTCTTATCTACAGGCTATTTTTTCAACTCTTCTTTCATGTCGGCCCCCTTCAAATTTTGTTTCTAAAAAAGTTTCAACCATTTCCAAGGCTTGTTGTAAGGCAACAAAACGTGCGGGAAGGCTTAAAATATTAGCATCATTATGTTCTCTTGCCAGTGCTGTTATCTCTTTGGTCCAACATAGGGCCCCCCTTACTTTTTGGTGTTTGTTAATGGTCATGCTTGCCCCATTTCCACTTCCGCAAATTACGATTCCCATGTCTACCTTTCCCTCCTCCACATCTGTTGCAACTGGATGTGCAAAATCAGGATAGTCAACGCTGTCGGTACCATCTGTACCATAATTAATAACTTCAATACCTTTAGATTTTAATAGACCAATAATAGCTAATTTATAATCTGTGCCGGCGTGGTCATTTCCTATTGCTATTTTCATCGTTATTGTTTTAACTTGGTGCTATACAAAGGTACAATTCTTTTAATGGAGGTATGTTGATAAAAATCACTGGATCTTTACATCTTACTATATATCAGCTATTTGTAAAACCACTGGTTTTGTTTATTCTTTTACTAAAAATAAGTTTTGTGGTTCATTAAAATAATTCCAATAGTCATTATTATTCAATCATCCATCTATATTCAATTAAAAATTAATCAACACGTAAGAAACATTAAATCCTATTAGTTAACATTAAATCAATATTTAATTTTCAATAATTTCATGTTGAAAACACTTATTAAATATCGTTTATAAGAAATCTAAAACCTTGATTTTTAATTTTATCTCTAATTTATAAATTGTGAACAAAAACATTTATGTGTTCAAAGCAACTTTTTCTCAAATAATTTATTGCACATTTCAACAAACAATCATCATCACCATTTTTATATTAAATTAAAAAAGTTAAAAGAATATTATTTAATAATGTTAATAAAACTACTTCTGGTTTTGGATTAGTTTTATGTTACTTCTGTTGTCAAGGATTATAATTTGTAATTTTCCAAAAATTAAAAATATAAATGTCAAAGAAAAAGAAGAGGACAAGAAGTCAAAGAACGAATGAGATAACAAAAGGCATTTTTACAGTATTAGAAAAGGAACCCTCCAAAAGCTTTAATTATAAGCAAATTGCAGCTAGTCTTGGTATTACAGATACGCAAGACAGAAATGAACTGATCAAAAGATTAGGGCAGCTTAAATCCAGTGATAGAATCGTAGAGGAGGAACGTGGAAAATTTAAAAAGAAACCATCTTTACACACGTATTTTACGGGAAAAGTAGATTTAACTTCAAGTGGAAATGCATACATATTAGTTGATGAACTGGATGATGATATTTTTGTTCCCTATAATCGCCTAAATAAAGCTTTACATGGTGATAGTGTTGAGGTTTTTCTTAAACCCAGACGTAATGGGAAGAAACCAGAAGGTGAGATTTCTAAAATTCTAGAACGTAAAAAAACTTCTTATGTTGGTATCGTTGATAAACAAAAAACCTTTGCTTTTGTAAGACCTTCAGACTCAAGAATGTATAAGGATATATTTGTTCCTCTGGAGAAGCTTAATAAGGCAGAAGATGGGGATAAGGTTTTAGTTGATTTAGGAGATTGGCCTAAAGATGCTGATTCCCCTTATGGAGAAGTTACCCAAATACTAGGAAAGCCAGGAGAGCATAATACAGAAATCCACTCCATTTTAGCTGAGTACGGATTGCCTTATGAATTTCCATATGAGGTGGAGCAATTTGCCCAAACTTTAGATACTTCAATAAAAGAATCTGAAATTTCTAAAAGGAGGGACATGAGAGATGTACTCACCTTTACTATTGATCCAAAAGATGCCAAGGATTTTGATGATGCACTTTCCTTTCAAAAATTGGAAAACGGAAATTTTGAAATAGGAATTCATATTGCAGATGTATCTCATTATTTACAACCAAATACGATTTTAGAAGATGAAGCTTATGAAAGGGCCACTTCGGTCTATTTAGTTGATAGGGTTGTTCCTATGCTTCCAGAAGTTTTATCCAATAATGCATGCTCTTTGAGACCTAATGAGGAAAAATATACGTTCTCTGCAATTTTTGAAATGGATGAAAAGTCCAATTTACTTAACCAATGGTTTGGAAGAACAGTAATAAATTCAAATGAACGTTTTGCATATGAAGAGGCGCAGCATATAATAGAAACGGAACAAGCGACTATACCGGAAGATATATCAATTAGAGGAGGTAGTTATCAAGTTTCTAAAGATGTGGTTGAAGCAACACTGACTTTTAATAGGCTTGCTAAAATTATGCGTAAAAAACGCATGGATGATGGCGCTATTTCTTTTGATAAGATAGAAGTTAGATTTAACCTTACTGAAAACAACGAACCGGAAGGTGTTTATTTTAAAGAAGCAAAAGATGCCAATAAACTCATTGAAGAGTTTATGCTCTTGGCAAATAAGAAAGTAGCGGAATTTATAGGGAAACAAAAAAAGACTTTTGTATATCGTATTCATGACCGGCCAGATGAAGATAAATTAATAGCTTTAAATGGGGTCATTTCAAAATTTGGACATAGTATTAACCTAAAGGATAAAAAGAGCATCAATAGTTCTTTAAATCAGTTATTGCAGGATGTAAAAGGAAAGAAAGAACAGAATTTGGTAGACACTTTGACGATTCGTAGTATGAGCAAGGCTATTTACACTACGGAGAATATTGGTCACTATGGATTGGGCTTTGAATATTATAGTCATTTTACATCACCAATAAGAAGATATCCAGATGTAATGGTGCATAGGTTATTGCAACATTATCTAGATGGTGGAAAACCACCTAAGCAGGCCTTGTATGAAGAAAAATGCAAGCACTCATCAAGTATGGAATTGTTGGCCTCCAGCGCAGAGCGGGATTCCATTAAGTATATGCAGATAAAATTCATGGAGGACCATAAGGACAGTGAATTTTTAGGAGTAATATCTGGAGTAACGGAATGGGGAATATACGTAGAGATTGTAGAAAATAAATGTGAAGGAATGGTGCGTATACGGGATATAAAAGATGATTATTACGTGTTTGATGACAGACAATTTGCAATTATTGGAGAACGCACCAAACGAATGTATCAATTGGGAGATGAGGTAATGGTAATGGTAAAAAACACAGATTTAATCAAACGACATTTAGATTTTTCGTTGATTGGTAAAAAAAAGTGATACTTTTTTGGAATAAATTTTGTTATTCATTGAGAATCAATTTGTAACTCATGAAAATAGTAAAGGTTTTATTGTTATTGTTCTCTTTTCATGCACTATGCGCACAAGAGGAAAAGATTACACAAGAACTTGAAAAGTTTACAGAAGTAAAGGGTTTTGATGGTCTTTCCATAAACCTTATTAAATCTGATGTAAACAAAGCCGTTGTAACAGGAGCGAACACAAAGAAGGTAGCTATTGTTAATAATGCCGGGGTTTTAAAACTACGGATGGAAATAGACAAAATTTTTAGTGGATATAGAACATTTATAGATTTATACCATACAGAAGAGCTTAAAGTAATAGATGTGAATGAAGACGCAAGAATATCATCTGAAGAGGCATTTATTCAAGGTGTTTTGGAGCTTAAGGCACAAGAAGGTGGAGAATTGGTTATTAATTGCCAGACAGAACAGCTTTTAATAAAAGCCATCACTGGCGGAGAAATTGCTGTTACTGGATTTTCTGATAATCAGGATGTTATAATAAATACAGGAGGAATCTATGATGGTAAAGGTTTCAAAACAAAATACACCACAATTACAGTAAATGCGGGGGGAAACGCAGAGATTTATGCAACGGAATATGTAAAGGCCAATGTTAAAGCAGGAGGAGAGGTATTAGTATATGGAGATCCATTGAAAATGGATGAAAAAACTGTGTTTGGGGGGAAAGTAAAAAGAGTGAATTGAAGACATGATTGAGGATATTCAAACAGCTATTCCATTAGGGTTTCTATTAAGCTTTATGATAGGGCCTGTTTTCTTTGTCTTGTTGGAAACAAGTGCAATTAAAGGTTTTAGAGCTGGAGTAAGTTTTAATATTGGTGTTATTATAGCAGATGTTGTTTTTTTACTTATTGCCTATTTCAGTAGCTTTCAATTGTTGGAAAATTTAAGCAATCAACCTGGACTATTTGTTTTTGGTGGAATGATTTTACTGATATATGGTATCGTTATATTCATTAAAAAAGCATCAAAAAAGGATAATGTAAAAGTTTCAACAGGCACCTACTTAAGTCTTATTATAAAAGGGTTCTTGTTAAATTTTATCAATATTGGCGTATTGGCTTTTTGGTTGGGACTTATCGTAATTGTGGGCCCTAGTTTGGATAATAGCCCAAATAGAATCGTCGTTTTTTTTGGTACTGTTATAACCATTTATTTTATAACGGATCTTTTTAAGATATTGCTAGCAAAACAACTAAAAAAGTATTTGACACAAGAAAGGATCGTATTAATTAAGAAAGGACTGGGAGTAGTACTAATTGTATGTGGAATCGTTTTGATAACAAAGGGGTTTCTACCTAAAGAAAAGTTCAATATTAAAGATGGTATTGAAAGAATAAGTGAATAAAAAAACCCAGCAATTTTGCTGGGTTTTGAAGAGGCATCGAGCGGATTCGAACCGCTGTACAAGCTTTTGCAGAGCTGCGCCTAGCCACTCGGCCACGATGCCATTTTAGTGGTGCAAATGTACTACTTTTTTTAGCTTACCCAAACCATTATGTTGGCCTTTTAGCCTCTAAAACCACAGTTACACTCTCTACATCTCCACCAATAGGAGGGTTAATTTTTGAAACCTGTATTTCAGCAGCAAGAACATATTCTATTTCAAGAAAAATACGGTTTATTATTCTTTTGGCAACATGCTCTAAAAGGTTAGAGCGAATAGCCATTTCTTCTTTAACAATGTTGTTTAAATGGACATAATCTACCGTTTCGGAAAGCTTGTCAGATTGGGAAGGTCGGGATAAGTTAGCATGGACTTCCAAGTCTACTCGGTAATCACTGCCAATCAACATTTCTTCTTTAAGACACCCATGATTGGAATGTACTCTAATATTGTTTACTCTTATTTTCCCCACAACTAATTTGTTAAGCGGGACAAAAATAGCTTAAACCAAATAATTAATACATACACCTACAATTACTTATACCTTGAAAAAGGTCTAGACCCACAGTTAGAACATGAGTACCAGAACTGTAGCCAAGTATTTCATTGGTAATCACCTGGTAAGAATAACCAAAATAAAAATCGCTCTTTTTTAGACCAGCAATAGGAGCTATATATAATGGTTTTCCTACTTGATCATTCAAAAAACGGTAGGTAAGTCCTACATAATAGTAATCTTCAAAATCGTGGAATCTAAATTTTGCATTTAAATCTGTAACAGAACGGCCATCGCTTTCAAACCATTGAAAAAACACAGAGGGCTCTATTTCTAGCTTACTGTTTTTATTTTTTGAAATACTATAACCTGCATAAGCATAATAGTTTCGTAAGGTATTTGGTTCAAAGACAGGGTTGAATTGTGCCAAATCCTTGTTTAAAATATTCGAAGCATTTAGCGTGATATAGAATTTGTTCAGACGATACAAAAAACCTAAATCAAAATTATGATTGGTAGTGGATTTATCATCCGTTGGTAACTGACCATTGTTATCTACAAAATTCTCAACATCAATTCGAAATTGATTAAAATTATACGATATCCCGAAAGAGAGAAAAATATCATCATACCTATTTAAGATAAGATGGTGTGCAAAGGAAACCCTTGCTCCTCTTTGTTTGGTTTCCCCATTGCTATCATTGTACATAAGCATACCAATCCCAGATCGGTTTCCGATTCGTGCATCAGCAGCCAATGTTTGTGTATCTGGTGCATCTTCTATACCTACCCATTGGGTAAGTCCGTTGAGCCTAACTTTAATATGGTCTCCAATTCCCGCATAGGTCGGGGACATTAAAAAGGGATTGTCCGCAATATATTGGGATAGCTGCGGAATGGTCAATTCCTGCGCTGCAACACCAAGGGTCAGCGTGAATATAAAGATTGAGGATAAGAGTTTTTTAAACATGATGTTGTAGGTTAAGCTATCATTGTCTGTATAGGGTAAAATGTCCAATAAATTCACGGTCATCGTTTTCGCCTTGCAGCTTAATGATGTACCAGTAATCACCGGTGGGCAGCTCGCTGTTGTTGTAGATACCGTTCCATCCGGCATCTCCATATCCCATGCGATAGAGCTCTCTACCATAACGATCAAAAATGATCATTAGTACGTTAGGGAAGGCTTCTAAGTTGTCCGGCAACCATGTGTCGTTCATACCATCTCCATCTGGGGTAAAGAAGTTTGGTGTTTCAATATCTATGAATTCCATAAAGATTTCCATAGTTACTTCACATCCATTCTGGTCTACAACCGTAACGGGGTATGTATCTGTTCTATTAATGATAAACGTATTATCAGTTCCATTATCAACATCACCAAAGAAGAAGGTATAATCTTCTAAACCTCCTGTAGCAGTGGCTGTAATTTCATTGATATTGTTGTTTTCCAGCAACAAGGTCAAAGGCTCAAATCCTGTGATGCTGAAATCAATGGTGTTTGGACATCCATTTGAATGTAAAATGGTAAGGCTATGATCACCTGGTGCAATATTGGTAAAATTAGGTGTCAATTGCATTTGTGTTGGGTCTGTGGTATCTAAACCGTATAACACATCACTACTTACCGTTGGATCTTCAAATACAATCTCCAAAGAATTGGTTGGTAGGTTTCCATCACACTGATACATTGGGGTTACCGTGGCAGCGAGGTTGACACCAGGGTTGATTTCAACAAATACATTGGATTCACATCCTTGGGCATCTCTTACAAACACCACATGGGTTCCTGCTGGCAGGTTTTGGAACAGGACTTGATCTAGCACGTAATCTGCATCTGCATTGGAATTAAGGCTTGACTCATAAGGAGCCGTTCCACCAGTGATGTCCAATTCAAAGGAACCATCAGCACTATTAAAGCACACTTCATGCATAATGTTTATGGCCTGTACCTGAATAGGAGTTGGTTGCAAGATTTCAAACTGGAAAGTTTCAAAACAACCATTTCTATCTTGTGCGATTACATCATAGATACCTGGGGCTAAATCAGTGAATGTGTTAACGGTATCAAATTGATTTAGGTTTGGAGTAATGGCATATTGAATCTCACCAGTACCTCCTGAAACCTCAACCGTAATTGTACCATCTTCTAAACCAGCACAAGTAACATCTGTAGATTCCTGTCTATCTATTTGTAACGGAGCAGGATCAATAATATCAATTACTGAGCTTGTTGCCTGACAATCGACACTAATTACATTAATGTAATACTGACCAGCAATAAGTCCATTGAACTCACCAGTAGTTTGTGGACCTGCAACGGATGTTGTCAATCCAGGATCTGAAAAGAGTTCATAACTATAATTTCCTAGTCCGCCCACAGCAGTTGCCATTATGGTTGCAGAAGCTTCGCCGGTACAGTTAATAAAGGCAGCTGAATCATCTATGATAATATCTAAAGGAACTATAGGATCTACGGTAACCTGATTGGATATCATAGCCTCACATCCAAAAGCGTCACGGACATAGTACTGATATGGACCCGCTGGGACTGTGAATGTATGAGTCGTTCCTCCAGCCATTGCTGCATATGAGCCAGGGCTTCCATCAACACTAAATTCATATGGCCCAGTACCTCCTGCTGCTGAAAGCTCTATTTGAGCTTGAGCGGTACAGGTTAGTTGTGTTAATTGAATCAAATTAGCCATAACCTCAACAGGTTCGGAAATTGTCACCTGAATGGTTTCAATACCACAACTCCATCCATCAGAAACCGTAATGCTATATATTCCAGCGCCTAAGTTGTTGAAAATAGAACTTGATTGCGCGCCAGAGGTCGATGTAATAGTTGTTCCGGTTGGATCATAAACATTCAATTGATATTGATAAACCCCTTCGCCATTCAATACATTAATAGCAGAAACGGTTGCATTGGTATCACCATAGCAAACTAAGTTGGTTGGTGTGGCATCAATATCTGCCGTAATTGGTATTGGTTGTACAAGCACAATTGGCTCATTGATAATACAGCCAGCATTATCTGTAATTTGAACATCGAAAGTGCCAGCTGATAGACCAGAGAACACAAAACTTACTACATTATTGGCATTGTAAACCTGAGTTGTTGTAGTATTGGTTAATTGAATATTGTATGGAGTAAACCCGCCATCAGGAGACACTTCAATCTCACCTTGATCATTAGTACAGGTAACATTGGCCACTTCGACAGGAGTTGCTGTTAATGCTCTATCTGGAGATGCAATGGTAACGGTATTTGAAGTTTCATTACACAATGGATTCCCAGTTTGCGTTACTTGCACATAATAGTTTCCACCCGAAAGTCCACCAATAGGACGTGGGTTTACACTTGTATCGGTATTAACCAAACCACCTACAGGGTTATTGGAGCTATCAAAAACTTGATAGTCATACGTTCCTGTGTATCCTGTTATATTGATTTCAAGCGCACCGTTGTTATCACCAAAACAGATGGCAGGGGCAGTTGCTGTTGCAACCACTTCAATCAGGTCATAAGGAAGAATTTCATATGGAGTGGTATCCACAAAACAACCTGTAACTGTATCCGTAATTCTGAAGGTATAACTACCCGGAGCAGTTAAATCAAAGGTTGTGGTAACATTGGTTGGTGTTCCAGTAAGTGTACCTAAGGTATTGCCCACAGGCAACAATTCGTAGGTATATGCATTTGCTGGATTTCCATCGTCTGTAACCGTAATCAATACTTCCTCAGCATTGTTACATGTGATTGCTAAGTTTTGTGTAACCGCAGCAGTAAACACATTGATAGGTTGAATAGGTGCTACTATTGCCGTTTGCGGACAAGAGTTGGCATCTGTAACAAATACTGTAATGTTTTGTACAGCTCCAGTATCCACTACATCAAAAGTATTAGCGGTTTGGAAGTTAATATTGTCAATACTATATAAGTAAGGCCCTGTTCCTCCTCCTGCAGTTACCGTAATGGTTGAGGTATTTACTGTATTACCAGCATTACACAAGAATGGTGTTGCAGTTGCAGATACATTAAGAGCAGTTGGCTCTGTAACAGTTTCATCATGGAAATCATCACAAGACCTTGATGAAATTACCCGTGCACGATAATCTCCTTGTGGAAGGTTATCAAAAACAGGACTGTTTTGTGCAGCTCTATAGGGCACTACAAGGTTTGACATTTCGTAAAGCTCGTAGGTATAAATTGGATTAACCGCTGAGGCTGGATCTAATTCTACCGTGAGGCTTCCATCAGAACCACCATTACAACTTACAGGGTTCATCACCACGTTGGTAATAACAGGATCAACTTTATCGTCTAAACTTTGTGTTACTACAATGGTACAAGGAGTAACAGTATCTCCATCTGTAACCGTAAAAGTGTAGGTTCCTGGCTGCGTAAGCCCTGTGAAGATACCTGTAGCATTATTTGCAGTTGTAAGTCCATCGGGGAAAAGCACATCGAAAGTTAGGTTGGCAGAACCACCATTTACATTAATGGTTATATGGCCGCCAGGATCTGGTGTACAATCAATCGGTTTTACCACAGTTGGAGTTGCGGTCATTGCATTGAGCAACACTACCGGTCCAACAAGTGTATTACAGGCCCACTGATCTTCTATATATACTTCGTAAGAACCTTCTCCTAAACCTGAGAAAACAGGGTTTGTCTGTGGAGAGCCAACATTGGCACCATTACGAACAAGTTGATAGGTATAGTTGCTTCCTTGACCACCCGTTACAGGGTTAGCTGCAGGAATACCCACAACCTCAATTTCACCTTGGAGGTTAGTACAGTTTTCTTGATTGATTTGCAGATCTGCCACAATTGGTGATGGATCTACTAAGTTTTCATTTGGCAACTGGAATTCACATCCATTTTGATCTGCAACCCAAACCTGATAATCTGTTCCTGGACCAGCACCACCAGCTAAACCAGAGAACAACGGAGAAGCTTGATAACTTCCAGGGAATGTTGGTGAAGGATTGGAAGCCAAATCTACGAAGTAGGTATAGCCACCCCATCCACCAGCAGGGTTAATAATTTCGATGCTACCATCGCCAAGGGCACAGGTTACCGGAGTAATTTGAGTATTTGCAGAAATGCCAACACTTGGACCCGCAATATTAAATGATTGCGTATAGGTACAAGCTGAACCTGGAGGGTTTGTATCTTCTACTTCAATGAAATATGTTCCAGCCGCTAGCGTACTAATAGTGAAACTACCATCTGCATCTGAACCTGTTGAAGTAACATCATCAAGCAAGTTGGTTGGTGTATTGTTTACATCATAGTATAGCGTATAATTGGTCGCACTTAGATATGTCACAGCACTGGAGTCTTGAAGATTTAACTGAACTGTACCATTGGTATCACCAAAACAAGTAATATTGGTTGTATTGACTACGATTAAGTCAAGCACTTGTGGATCAACGACTTCATGTGATGTTGTAGTGATACATCCAGTTACCGTATTTCTAACTTCAAAATTATGAGTTCCGATGGCAAGACCAGTAAAGCTTCCTGAAGGTTGGAAACCACCTGCTGGCAAGAGTCTAAACTCATAATTGGCAGGAGTAGTTGTAGAATTTGTTATAGAACCCGTAGCGGTAATAGTGATGTCTTCACCGGTTACACAAGTAGCGGCTACGTCAACTGCTGCACTTGCGCTTAGCAATTCATCAAAAGGATTGATGGTCTCGGTTACGGTTGCAAAACAACCATTACTATCATAAACATTTATGGTATAACTTCCACCTGCAGGATCTGTCTCGTTAAATACATTGCTTGCTCCAGACTGAACAACTACAGGAGCTTCAACAGGAACAGTGTTTGGATCATCTTCTTCTATAAACTCATAAATAACATAGGTTCCACTACCTCCTACTATTGGTCCTGTTGGTAATGGAGTAGTACCAGTATTTACGGTAATGGTTGCATTGTCTCTATTATTTCCGGTCGTACATCCAAATTCAACCACTTCTGTTGACACATTAGTAATTGGATCAGGTTGTGTAATTACTTGAGTCAGTGTTGTAGAACAACCGTTTGCAGCAGTCACTTCAATAGTATATGTTATTCCCGCAGCTGTTCCTTCCAATCCTGTAAAAGATGCAGTAGCATCACTATTGTTGGTTGGTAAAATTGGGAAAGCAGCGCCACTTCCTGGGCCTGAAATGATTTCAAAAGCATATGCTCCGATACCATTATCTATAGCACTTACATTAATGGTTCCGTCATCATCACCATTACAAGTAACATTTGTACTTGAAGTGATATTGAATGAAGGCGTTATTGCTGGATCAACAACAATATTGGCCACTCTAGTACAGGGTGTTGCTGTATTGTTGTCATAAACGGTTATCGTATAATTTTCTGGTGTAGTAGTGTTGAAAACAAAAGGATTGCTAAGCAATGCTGTTTTGGCCACTACTGTACCCGTACCATCAGTAATTTCGTAGTCATAACTTCCAGCAAAACCTAAGTTGTCACCAGAACCAGAAAGGACTTCTATGGTAATTTGAGCATCATCTGGAGCTCCAGAACAATCCAACAATTTTGTAAGGGCAATATCTACCTCTAGAACAGGATGAACAGTTACTGTACTTGTTGCAGAACAACCATTGCTATCCAAAATAGCAACATTATATGTTCCTGCAATTACATTGTTGAATATACCTGCATTGTCTTCGTATGTTGTGCCATTGTCTAAAGAGTATAACACTTGAGCTGCACCACTTGTTGCCGTTATGGTAACTGTTGATGGATTGGAACAGTTGTCAACAGCAATTGCGTCAATAGTTGGATTTGGAGTAAGTGTTAACGCAACATTTCCTAAAGGCGCAGAACAACCATATTGATCCTCAATGGTCACATGATAATTTCCGGCAGGTGAATTTGCAGGAATCTCTATTGGGTTATCTGATGTGGATGCGATTGTAACAAAAGGAGCAGGTCCGGTTACAGTATACGTGTAAGTACCGCCACCACCAAATGGGCTTTGAATCTGAATCAATCCTGGGGTATCACAACTTATGTTTTGTAGTGCCACAGGTGTTCCAGTTAAAGGATCTAATTCTTCTAGGATAACATTTTCACTACCGGTAACACAATTGTTTGGTGCAGACCCCTGTATTTCAACAAAATATGTTCCAGCTGCAAGCCCAGCCAACGGCGCAACAGGTACTGTAAAAGAATCACCAGTTGTAAATGCCGCAACCGTTCCCGAGTTAATGGAAATTGCTGGATTTGAAATTTCAAAAAGGTTCCAGTTAAAGGTTCCGCCTAATTCCCCCGGAGTATTTTCAGTTACGGTATAGGTAATCTGTCCATTGCTGGCACCATCACATGAAGGTGTCACATCAGCTGTAATAACAATTGGTGGTGGAGCAACATCGTTTACGTTTACTGTACTTTGTCTCACACAAGGTGTTGAATCGCGCACGTAAAACACATAAGTCCTTCCAGGAACTAAACCTGCAAAGAGATGACTGCCTGCTGTCGGAGCAGTCCATGTGGCCGTTAATGGGTCAAAGGTTGTTGGGTCTTCTGTATATGCATATTCATAATTAGGCAATCCTTGAGTTCCTTGAACAGTGACTTGCAGGTCATTACAATCAACAACAATGGCCGCAATAGTAATATTCAAATCATCTAATGGATAAGGAATAATATATTGGGGCAAATCAACTCGGCAAATTCTGTTATTTGATCCATCTATAGTTCTTATGGAAGGGTTTACAACTGTTCCAGACGCATATGGCACACCGGTAAAGGTGTCGCTAGTTTGCCAAGTAGTTCCGCCATCTGCACTGAATTCTAATGTGCCCGTCAAGGTCAAAGGATAATTATCAAACTCAAAACCGTAAAGATTTGGATCTGGATCACAACCAGGAGGCAAAATAGAAAGGATATCTGCCGTAAGTTCATCAGGGTTTGAAACAGTTACTGGTGTTTCTGAAACAGTACAACCCGTAGCATCGGTTATATTTATAGTGTAATCACCAGGCATTAGGTTGAAATACGTTCTACTACTAGCCAAGACATTAGTATCTGTTTGGTCTGAAGCCCCAGCATTGTCCAAGTCAATAATTTGAATGGTATATGGGCCTATTCCTGAGGTAATATCTACAAGAATAGAACCTGTGCCATCATGACATAGCGGGTCTGTTGGGGTATTGGTTACGGTTAATGGCGTAGCAGGATTAACTGTTACCGTCTCAACATAATCGCAATATGCGTTTGCAACTGAAGTATCTCTTACATAAACATCATAGTCTCCATCATTTCCTGTGGTTACAGCAAAAGTATTTGTAGCTGAAAACAGTCCAGCCGGACTTGTTGTTGTTGGAACAAAGGCGTATTCCAAGTTTGTTAAAGCAGCTGGTGCGGTAACGGTTATACTTCCGTCTGCACAAGTGCTGATATCAACAACATCAACGGTTGGAGCTGGGTGTATGGTAACATTTTCCAATGTCCCTGTACATCCAAAGCCATCTCGCACATTGATGGTATAATTTCCGGAAGGAAGGTTTGTAAAGGTATGTGTTGTCGCAGTTGCTGGAGTTGGTGTTACCCAAGGCCCCCCATCTAAGCTAAATTCATAATCGTTGTTACCTGCAGTAACATCTATTTGAATGGTACCATCATTATTTCCACCGTAACAAGCCGTAAAGGTGTAAGTAATTGGAATAAATGGAGCCACTGTTAATGCTGTATCTATTGGATCTTCACAGCCATTTGCGTCTCTAGCGCGTACGATATAATCTCCAGCAGCAAGCCCGGAGAAAACAGTTAAATTTTGGTAAGCAGTTATAACTCCGCCAACACCATCTTCTAGTTGGTACTCATATGCTGGTGTTCCTCCAGAAACAGAGGCAGTAATAGTGGCACCACCATTTATACAGGTTATTCCATCCGTAATTAATGCCGTTGTTGTAAGAGCTACAGGTTCTGATAATGCTTGTGACAAAGGAATGGAACACGTATTGTCCAATACATCCCTAACCTCTATATTATGAGGGGTTGCCGGACCGAGTCCAGAAATTGTAACTGGACTTGCAAAAGCGGTGGTATATGGTCCAACGCCGCCCAATCTGTATTCAAAACCATTTACGGCATCAAAATTTTCTACTTCAAAAGTGATTGTCCCGTCATTGTCACCATTACATGTGATATCTGAAAATCCTGTAATAGCAGCAGCAAATGCATTTCCAGCCTCTACTTCTACATTTACGGTTAAGGTTCCAGCACAAACTTCAGGTATTTGTATGGCCTGAATGTCATCTATGGCAATATCATTTCCACTTGTGGCACCATCTCTTGTTCTAATAACTATATCAAGGTTAGTTAAGGCCCCTGGATTAAGACTTACTGTATAGTTGTACCAATCGTCAAGATTCATGTGCTTTGGAACAAGTCCTGTGGTTGTGCTAGCAACTACGGCCAATACTGGATCGGCTTCAAGAGGATTGACCAATTGAATCTCAACATTAGGATCATTTTGTGTGTTCCCTATGTCCCCCCTTAGTAGGTTAAATGCTTCTAATGAAATGGTGATATCCCTATTGGGGATAATTTCAACTCCCCTTTTGGCATAAATGATTCCATTTGGACCGGCCACACCGCCTACGTTGATAGCCAAGAATCTACCGCCTGGAGTTAACGAAGCGTCATTGGGACTTCTCCATGGGCCAAAAGGATTTAATATTGATTGTGTTACGGAATATTCACCGTCATTAATATTGGAGTTTGGACTATTACAGACTGCTGTAGTTCCGTTTTGAGGTTCATAACAATACACAGGGTCTATTTCAGATATACTGGTATCTGGCCCCACCCCAAAATCTTCAAGGAGTAAAACACTTGGAGATGGAGGTGTATTATTAGTGTAATTTACCGTAATAGTATGTGAACCAACCAACACATTGTCAAATACATTGGAAGTATTCGGAGTGTTTGGTGTGGCATCAATTTCGTATGTATAACTGTATCCTGCATTATCAGGAGTTATTGTAATTATTCCTTCGCCGTCACATTCGTAATCTATTGCAGCTGTTACCCCGGGTGGAGTTGGTTCTGGATCAATAGTAACCGTCATTGGGAATGTACAGGTATTAGCATCCTGGATGAACAATGTGTGAGTTCCAGGTAGAAGAAATCCAATAGGATTTGCACCGTAATTGGTTCCACCATCAAAACTATATTGATATGGTGCGGTACCCCCAATGGCATTTGTAATTCTTACTTCAGCACCAAGGCCTGGATTACATTCAGCCAATTGTGTTACTGCAGCAGACGCAGAGAGGGTCAATGGTTCTGTGATATTATAAATCTCTGTAATATCACAATTGTTGGCATCTCTTACTCTTATGTTAAAGCTTCCTGCCTGTTGATTTACAAAAGTGTTGGAAGGTTGATACGTTGTTCCGTTGTTAATACTGTATTGATATGGAGCTTCCCCTCCACTAGCAGTTATGGTTATGGTCGCTTGTGCTTCTCCACTACACTGTATTCCAGTGTCAACTATTGATAAAGCCAGCGGAGCATCTTGTGCAATATTTAGGTCAAATGAAGCTTCACAAAAACCTAGATTACCTCCATTGTCTCTTACGTAAACATCATAATCGCCTGCTCCTGTTATACTTACCGGGTTGGTTGTGGAAAATACTGTTGGAGAAGCCCCATTTGCTACTATAGCATAGACATAATTGTTATCACCTCCTGCAGCTGTAATATTTACATTGGTGCTTGTGGCACACGCAGTAATATTTGGTGCGGAAGCAATAACGTTTAATTCTGAATCAATAGTAATAGACGCACTATCGGTACAGTTTTTTCCATCCCTTACATCAATGGAATAAGTTCCTGGTGTTAATCCAGCAAACACATTACCAGCTCCAAATGCACCGCCATTAAGGCTATATTGAAAATTTCCATCACCACCAGAAGTTACATTTGCAGTAAGCGTTAAGCCTACAGCATCATCGTAACAAGTGTCATTTGGTACTATTGCAAGAACCGGAGCAATAGCTGGGTCAAGATCAAAAGTTGTTGTAACCACACATCCATTAACATCTGTGACCGATGCACTATATGTTCCTGTTTGAGTCAGCCCACTAAACGCACCTGTAGCATTTGTGCCAAAAGGAGTTGCATCTGGGTTTGTCAAGGCAAATGTATTGCCCCCCCATCCACCTGTTGAGGTCAAGATTACACTCCCGTCCGTAGGGCAAGTAGGCTGAGTTTCGGATGCACTTATTGTTAAAGCCGCCGCCGGAGCATTTACAGTTACATTAGCCGTTGCTGTACAGTTGGTTAAATTATCTGTTACGATAATTGTGTATGTTCCATCGTCCAGCCCTGTTAAAGGAATTGCAGCATTGGTTTCGTTATTTCCTGAAAAGTTAGATGGCCCTGTTACTGAATAGTTATAATCAGTATTAAAATCAGCAACCGTAAAAGTTACTTCGCCATCTGTATCAGTAAAACAGGTGATATTACTTATTAATTGTCCGGTAACATTAATTTCTAAAACGGGATTTATGGTAAAGGTTTCATTGTAAGTACAACCTTTGTTATCCGTTACATTGAACGTATAAGTTCCCGGAGAAAGACCATCAAAATCAGCAGAATTACCTGTGATTGAAGTAGCTGCTATTGGCGCTGGCGCGGTGATTTCAAACACAAAAGGCGTGTTCCCATTCACTGCGGTTACAGTAACACCTGATGTTAACGCAGGACAGCTAGGTATCGAAGCTGCAAAGGTTAAATCTGTTGGGGGATTTAGAGGGTCCAATGTAATCGCATTGGTCACAAACGTACAATTGTTTGCATCACGAATGGTGATGGAATATGTTCCGTTTGTAAGGTTGGAAAAGCGTTCTGCTCCCACTCCGTTAACGAAGTTTACACCATCAATACTGTATTCATATGGAGCAGTGCCGCCAACAATATTTTGGGCTTCTATTATCCCTTGTTGTAAACAAGTGTAGTCTTGAATTAAAACAGCATCCCCCGATACACCAGAGGCCGGCCCGCTAATAGTATAATTTTCGAAGTAATCACATGAGGAACTTCCTTTTCTTTGGTTTAAGCGAACAGAATAATCTCCCTGTGGAAGGTTTGTAAAACTCCCTGATGTGTTGGAATCAATTTCAATACCGTTGGAATCAATCAAGAAAAAAGTGACTTGATATCCATTGGTATTGGTCATATTAAATGAAATGGTTCCATCACTTGCGCCAAAACAGGTTTCATCTGTTTCTGCCGTGGTGTATTGCACGGCAGGCTCAAAGAAAATAGTTACCGTATTAGAAAAAGCAGAACAGTTATTTCTGTCGACAATAACAAAAGTATAATCCCCTGGATCTAAAATATCGAATATAACACTTGTTTGATATGCACTCGGCGGAATGTCCCCAACTGTTGGGTAGGAAGTTATTGTTGTGCCCCCAGTATCTACATAAGACCAAACAGCGTAAGTATGCGGAGTTTGTCCACCAGTTGATTCCATTTGAATATTGCCTTCTCTACAAGTAATATGTTGAGAAACCCTGGCAGTAAGAGCAAGATCTGTTAAATCGTTAATGGTAACTTGCTCATTATAGGCACAACCATCATCGGTTGAAATGGCCACATCATATACCCCATCATTTAGATTTTCAAATGTATAGTTGTTATCGCTGGAAGGGCCAAAGGTGTCTACGATAGTTCCGCCTTGAGATATTTCGTAGTAATACTGAGGCTCAACATTTAAAACGGATATTGCTATTTCCCCAAGGCCATTACAATCCGTATCCGTAGGTACAACATCTACCTGAAAATCCCTATCAAGAATACCGATATTGTCCAAGATGAACACACAACCATCAACAACACCTTGTTGCCTCATTTCAACCGTGTAGGCGCCATTGGTGGTAATGTCAAAGCTTGGATTTGAATTGTATGCAACCAGCACATTACCGGTAGCCTGATCTATTAAACGATACTCGTAATCCAATGGCATATTTGTTACTGTGATGTTACCATCTGTGTTACAAATTATATCCCTAGAATTGTACTGAGGGTCTAATGGGTTTTTAAAAATATTGAAGTAAAAACGACTGAAACAACCATTTTGATAGTTGATGACAAGCCTATATTCACCAGCATCGGATGCAAGAAAATCACTGCCCGCACCCACAGAATTCCAGGTACAACCATTGTTGGTATTTGCACAATTTGGAGTTGAAGCGGCACAGCTGGCATCATCCAATTGTTCCCAAACAATACTATCGGCATCCGGAATATTTATCTGGATTAATTCGGTGTCATTTAATCCGCAAAGGAAAATTTCTGGTAGTTCTGACCCGTCATTTGGGCAGATTAAAACTTCACCATCAACAGTGTTTGTGGGATCATTTACCAATGCAGAAATTGGATTGGATTGTGTAGCTCCAAAAAGCTCAACTAGTATAATTTCTGTGAAATCTTTACATGGGTCAGCAACTTGCTTATCAACAATATAAGTGGCAGCCTCATTTACCAGTAGCGTACTTGGGTCACCGTCTGGGTCTCCATCATTTAGAACGGTGTCACCAGCATCAATTAGATTATCTCCATTTTCATCTCTATACCAGATGTAGTTATCAAAGTTATCACCCGCATCTAGAACTACGCTAGCACCACATTGTAAAACGGTTCTTGTAAAATTACAAGCGGATAAATCATC
Organism: uncultured Allomuricauda sp.; assembly: GCF_947499585.1. Classification (GTDB taxonomy): domain Bacteria; phylum Bacteroidota; class Bacteroidia; order Flavobacteriales; family Flavobacteriaceae; genus Flagellimonas. Next base: position 730,584 of record NZ_CANMOO010000002.1, read on the forward strand.
TAATAAAAAGTTAGTGGCTCCAGGTGTTGTAAATCCACAATCATCAAAGTCTGATACACTGGGGTCATCACTGATTTGGTTGGCATTTATCACCCCTTCATATGTGGAATATGCAAGGTTTTGGATAATATCGGTACAGGCATCCACAAAGTCAAAACAGTTTTGGGCTACCTGTACCCGCATTCGAATTTCGGAAACCGGGTCTCCTTCTTCCACTAAATTATCCGGAATACTGAACACAACCTCTCTTGTAGCCGCATTATAGGCATAGGTAACGCCAGCTGGCATGGTAATAGTGGTTTCATCCAAAGTTACATTGGCAGGTAGTACATCTCGAATGATGTAGTTGGTTGCATCATCATTCCCAGTGTTCACAAAGGATAGCACATAATCTAAAACTTGGCCGAGATTAACACCTTGGCCAGTAATATCTGTACCTCCGATATCCTCAACTTTCTTCTCTAGAACGATGTCGGGCTCAATGATTTCAACACCAAATGTGACTAAAAACGAAGCGAACCAGTCCCTGCTTGTACCAAGCCTAAGGGTTGCACTGGTGTCTCCATTGTCAATGATACTGTTACTGGGGTTATTTAAATCAAAAACGTCTGAATCAAAACCGATGGCGTTGGTACTGTTAATATTTCTGCTGGCTACATTAACACCATCTTCCGTAATGGTAGAATTGAAAAAGTTGTCGTCTGGATTTGCCGCATTGGTAATATCTGTAAAGGTGGAGCTACTGTTTGAAACAATTCCGAATGTATCTCCATCCAACGAAGTTTCACCCTCAAGAGTACTAACTCCAATTCTAGCATTTACAGGCCCAACAGGAATTGTGTTAAAACCTGCAACTGTTATATCTGCTGTACTGTTTCCTGATTGTGTTGTTATACCTTCATAACCATCAAAAACAGAAATGTATTTTCCGGTAAGTGTAGGGTTTTCATAAATGACAACTAAGGTCCAACCAGCTGCACCATGGTTTGTAGAACCTCTTGTTCCTCTAACATTTGCTACTGTATACTCCCCATCTGGATCAGGAAGTGCCTGTAGTAATGAGGTTACGTTTTTATAGCATACATAGGGATCATTGGGAAGAATATTATAACCATCTACAATAATGGCATCTTCCTCTCCTACTGGGTCTGGGTTATTGTCTGCTACAATATCTACATAGCTGCCACCAGGAACCATAAGTTTTACGGCTGTGACATCATAGTGATTGTTGTCTACAGTAAAATTATTGTTGAAATCACCAGCTTGATTTTTCCGCTCTTCATCATAGTTACCAGCCCAATATAAACCGGCCCAATATATCTGCGAACAATCTGGAACAGATAGCGTTGAACTACTGGAGCTATATGTGGTTGGATCAGAGTCTACATCCACGTATTCAATGTGCAGGCTGTTATTACTTCCGTTACCATTGTATGGGGTGTTAACACCTGTTCCGTTAGAGAAAACACGATTCATGACACTGTTGGACAAGAATGTATAATCTCCTTTTATATTTATATAGGTGTTGCCGCCATCAGTAAGTCTTGGAGTAAAGGGAACTTCCTGAGCTTGACCGTTAAAGCCTACAAACCATATGCCAACAAGGCATAGAACTGTTTTGAGAAAGTGATTGGTCATTTTAACTATTGGAGTTTGGTTTTACCCGCATGATCCACATTTTGTCATCATACGAGGCATTTAGTTTGGAATAGTATGAGGTGAGAGCATTGTTCCAGGTCTCATGTTTTTTAAGGTACACGTACCTATAATTGTTTTCTGGATTTATAAAATAGCTCGCATTTAATCCTTTGGCATTCAGCTCTTTTACAAATCGTTTTGCATTTGAAGGTTTTTCAAAAACATTTGCAATAATGTAAAAGCCTGAACCTAGGCCATTAATTTTATATGTTTTATAAGAGACTTGTGAAGCATTACCCTTTTTCTTGGAATTGGTAATGTTCTTATGCAATGCATCATCTCCATATTTTGACTTGTTATTTTTTTCGACAGCAACAAAACTGTTGTAAGAATCTACTCCTTCAACATTCATTACCCAAGCATCACCTTGGTATGCGCCATTGAATTTGGTATGATAAGCCTCAACAGCTTCTTTTTTATCTCGATACCCTTTTAGGTATACATAGTTGAGTCCATTTTTAGGGTTTTCAAAGTAACTGGCATCTATACCTTGGGATTCAAGTTTTTCAATAAAAGCATCTACATTTCTTGTGTCCTTAAACACATTGGCAATTAAATAATGACCACTTTCTACATTTGGAATGTTGAAAGACCTAAAACGCCCAATGGTTTTCTTGGAAGAGCGATTTGTTCGATCTCTTTTTACTGATGTCTTTTCTGCTATCCGTGAGTTTTTGGAATCTTTAAGGTTGATGACTTTTTTGGTCGCCGTCGTATTGGACAGCCCTTGATTTGTTATGGGTCGTGTTTTATGTTTTGATAATATGTCAACACTGTCCATATTAGCAAAATATACTTCCTTGGCTTTTTCTTCCAGTTCTGGTTTTTGGCCTTTTGTTTCTCGCCGCACCATTTTCATTACAGTTTCAAACCTTCTCTCTAAATCACGTTCTCTAGCAGTTTCAATGGAGTCTTGACGCAGCAAAAGCTCATCCAAAATAGCGTCGTTTTCTGCCAATTTTGATTCTAGGTCAGCAATTTTAAGGTCTTTTTCAGAAAGTGTTAAATCTTCTTCAGGAACTGTTTCAGCATCCACCAAATCTTCATTTTCTTTCTCAAGCATTACCCGGTCTTCGGTCAAGTTTGGAGTAATGGAATAAGCAAGGGAAATCTCATGGCTCACGCCAAAATTTTCAAAATTGTTGGAGAGCCCCTTTTCAATGGTGTATCCTAAGGAAAGGTTTTTATTTAAGTTAAAACCTAATCCGGCTGAAGCACCGTAAAAGTCATCATAGCCTGCCTGAACCCATCCTAATTTGGGCAGATCCATAATAAGATTCCCGCCCAAGACAAGATTTTGCTCGCCTGTTTTACGAACACGCGCCAAAGGCATTAGCCTACCTTGTTCTAGAATGCCCGAAGCATTTTTAAACTGATGGGTATATTGCAAGTGTCCAGAGTAAGTTTTCTCATTGAACTCAGTTATGGATTCGCTGCTTTTTAGATTATAATCGAAAAGATTTTCGGCAAAAGCACCAAAGTCAAAATTGCCATAAGAGATATTGAAACCTGGCTGAAAAGTAATTAAAGAACTACTTTCCAGACTATTTAAAAAAGGATCATTATCTAAAGCATTGGCTCGATCTTGATTAAAAGCACTTTGATAGTATGAGAAATTAGCCCCAAAAGTGAAATTACTTTTTTGGCTTAACTTAATTCCATAAGCGTAATTGGCATGCACTCCAAAATTATTGAACAGCCCTTCACGATTTGTAAAAAGGCTTAAACCAACACCACTGCGATCTCCTATTCTACCGCTATAACTTAGAAAATAGACTTGATTGTTATCATCAAAAGATACCGATTGGTTTCTATGAAATAGATTGACATATGATTTATCTTCCCGTACCGTTGAAAACGTAGGGTTTATCAAGAACCTATTGAATTTCAACAAGTTTTGGGAAGGAACATCATATGCCACAAACGGACTCTCTTCCTGGGCGCGTAATCCAGAAAAAGCAAGCATTAGGATGAAGATTAGTATTAGTTGGGGTTTGTTCGTGTGCATTCTGCTTTTATCTGATAACAGTTATAGTTCCTTGTTTTAGACTTTGTCCCTCTCGGGTGACTTTATAGTAAAAAATCATATTGGCTTTATTGAACGAAGTAGTGGATTGTGGCCAATTATTTTCATAATTGGATTGGCTAAACACCTGTCTCCCTCTTTCATCAAATATGGTAACAACAACATCGTCGTTTCTTGAGTATGTGTTTGGCAACACCCACAAATCATTTATACCATCTCCGTTTGCTGTAATAACATTAGGAATGGAAAAAGTATCTCTATAGGTCACCGTAATAACCCTACTAGTAGTACAGTTACCAAAACTTGCTACTAATAGATACTCACCTTCTTGCTCAAAATTGAAAAAATCCAGAGTACCCAAAAGCGTGTTGCCAGTATCAAACCATTGGTAAGATTCAGCGCCACTAGCGGTTAAGGTTTCTGTTTCACCTTCAATAATTACTAGGTCTTGTTCTTTATCAAGTGCAAGTAGTGATTCATCAAAAGCCCTTATGGTTAATTCATTGGAAACCACTGGACAATCATGGGTTCTTATTATTAATTGATAAACACCAACTTCTGTTGCTGTAATTTCTTCTGAAGCGGTATCTATAATAGTTCCATCCCTTAACCATTCAAAAGTTTCATCACCTAAGCCTTCAGAGCTGTTAAGAACAATCGGGTCAGCACCATCACATAGAACAGTTCCATTCGCAGTAATTTCTAAGATTTGATTAGTAGGCAAAATCACATCCAAACCATTGGAAGTAGCATTAAAGCCTCCTAAAACACCACTTAATGTATAAGCTCCATTTTCTTCAAAACCTGAAACTGTGATTGTTTTGGAAGTTTCACCACCAACATCGCTTCCGTCATGGGCCCATTGATAAGTAAAAGATGATTGTATATCTGACGTAACATCTGTTTTTGAACCTGAACTACTAACAGCGTTGATAGTAGAAAGGCTAAGTGTTGCATCGCTACTTTGACATGAGATGTATGAACCAACATAGTCAATTACAAACTCAAAAGAGTCTGGAGAAACTACGGTTGTGCTTTCAGAATCTAACGGAGAAGCAGAACATCCGCCTCCATTTTCAGTCACTCTTGCAAAGTATACGCCTACTTGGTTAATGTCCAATGAACTATTGGTGGCACTTGAAATAGGTGCTCCATCTTTATACCATTGATATGATGGTGTTGTTGCAGTTGTAGTTACAGAAAGTGTTTTGGTTTGTGCGGGCAATAAAACAATGTCTCCATCATTTTGTCTTGTCACATTAAAATCACCAAGATTTCTTATGGTTACAGCTGGCGAACGTTCTAAACAGGCAGCTGCTCCTTCAACCTCAACCTCATAATTTCCCTCATAACCAGTTATTGATGTATTTATATTATATGTATCCCCCTCTAAAGTAGGTCCAGAAACTACTGCTCCATCTTTATACCATGTATAGGTAAGGCCCATACCGGTTATATTTGCTTGAAGAGCATGAACATCTCCCGGACATAGTCCAATATCATCTGACCCATTTATAGCAATTCCAACACTGCTACCAGTAGAAAGTGTAATTGTATTGGAAAGGGTGTTGGCAGAACCCGAACATACAGATCCGTAATCTAACTCCACATAATACATTCCTGGAGTGGAAACTGTAAGGTTTTCAGTCTTTTCTGATAGTAGCGTACTACTTCTATACCAATTGTATCTGTAATTATTGGCGTTTGGAATATTGTGTGGCGAAAGGGTAACAGATCCTCCCCCGCAAGATTGTATTAAACCTCCAGAAGGAATGGACCCACTTCCGTCTTCACTAATAAGCAAAGGGGAATTGAATTCAACATAGTGCATTGGATATGCATCCGTTGCAGGACTCGTTTTTGCAGGGCTTGTACTACGAACACGCAGTTTGTAGTTCTCACCACTTACATCCGTAGGGACCGCAAAAGTAAAATCAAAGTTGAACTCCATGTTTTTGTCAGCAACCCTAGAAAGTTCTATAGGGCTTCCAAAGTTTCCGTTTCGATCTGATAGTTCAAGGATAAATTCATTGCTTGAGTCTACCAAAGGAGGACTCCATCTAAAGCTTACATCGTATTCGTTAAAACTATCCGAAGCACATGCAGCTGTCCAAATCGTTGTTGGTTTATCTAGTACTTGGGCCCCTAAGAAGTGGGTGCCAAGCAGCATAATTGCGAATGCAATCACAAAAATACTATTATACGAACTAGTTTTCTTCATCAGCGTTAGTTTTAAGAGGTTATGGGCAATAATGCCCTATAAATTGTGCCCCTTAATTTTGTTTAGTTCTGCTAGGCGCCATAAACGCCCACTATTTCATATAATATTCTAATAACAAATATGCTTTTAATTTGGTCGAATGGAAAGATATTGTTGTAGGGTATGGTAAAACTGTTGTGAAAATGGCTTTCTTTGTATACACCAAGACATGATTAATGGCTACAAACGCTGGATTTTACTACATTTGCGCTTCAAATTTTTAGAATGGAGGAAGAAGTTAAATCGTTGAATTTTATTGAGCATATTGTTGAGGAAGATTTGGCAAATGGATATGGCAAGCAAGACTTGCGTTTTCGCTTTCCGCCAGAACCAAATGGATACCTCCATATAGGTCATGCAAGCTCTATTTGTCTAAATTTTGGATTAGGACTTAGATACAATGCGCCCGTGAACCTGCGCTTTGATGATACCAACCCGGCAAAGGAGGAGAAAGAGTATGTGGACGCCATTAAAAAAGATGTTACTTGGCTGGGATATGAATGGGATACTGAGCGTTACGCCTCCGATTATTTTCAACAGCTCTATGATTGGGCCGTTGAGTTAATCAAACAAGGCAAAGCGTATGTTGACAGCCAGAGTTCTGAGGAAATGGCTGAGCAAAAAGGAACCCCTACAGAAGCAGGAAAGGAAAGCCCATACAGGAATCGTTCCGTAGAAGAGAACTTATCTCTTTTTGAAGGGATGAAAAATGGGGATTTTGAAGAAGGAAAACATGTGCTACGCGCTAAGATTGACATGACCTCTTCTAATATGTTGATGCGGGACCCTATCATGTATCGTGTGCTGCACAAACCGCACCATAGAACAAATACCGATTGGTGTATTTATCCTATGTATGATTGGACCCATGGTGAAAGCGATTATATAGAACAAGTCTCGCATTCTCTATGTACACTGGAATTTTTGCCGCATAGAGAGCTATATAATTGGTTTTTAGACCAATTGGTAGATTCTAAAAAACTTCGCCCTAAACAACGTGAGTTTGCTAGAAGAAACCTTAGCCATACCGTTGTGAGCAAACGTAAATTATTACAATTGGTGGAGAGTGGCGTAGTTGATAGCTGGGACGATCCACGCATGCCAACCATATCAGGATTGCGACGAAGAGGATATACTCCGGAATCTATCAGAAATTTTGCAGAAACTATCGGTATTGCCAAAAGAGAAAATGTAGTGGATGTTTCTTTGTTGGAATTTCATGTTAGAGAACACCTGAACAAAATTGCTCCAAGAGTAATGGCCGTACTTAATCCACTAAAGGTGGTCATCACCAATTACGAGGAAGGCAAGGAAGAATGGCTAGAAGCAGAAAACAATCCAGGGGATGAATCTGCGGGTAGTCGAGAAGTTCCATTTTCAAGAGAACTGTTCATAGAACAGGAAGATTTTAGAGAGGAAGCCAACCGCAAGTTTTTTAGATTAAAGCTTGGTGGTGAGGTTCGTCTTAAAAACGGATACATTATAAAAGCGGAAAGCTGCACCAAAGATGTTGAGGGAAACATAACAGAAGTTCAGTGCACTTATGACCCAAAGAGTAAAAGTGGCAGCGGCACGGAAGAAAGTTTACGAAAAGTAAAAGGAACCTTGCATTGGGTTTCCGTTCCACATGCCATTAAAGCAGAAGTTCGGTTGTATGATCGCTTGTTCAGTGATGAAAATCCAGATGGACATAAGGACAAGGATTTTATGGATTTTGTAAACCCTGATTCTTTGGAAAAAATTACTGGATATTTAGAACCAAGTATGAAAAATGCAAAAGTTGGAGATAGATTTCAGTTTCAGCGTTTGGGATATTTTAATGTAGACACGGATTCAACAAATGAAAATTTGGTTTTCAACAGAACGGTTACTTTAAGGGATACATGGGCCAAATTAGAGCAGAAATCTTAACATAAGGTTTATCTATTCAAAACCAACAATACCATTTGGTTTATTTATTAAAATGCGCTTGTTTTAAGGCGTTTTCAGGGCGTTTTCAAAAAGAGCAGATTAGATTCCTTGCTTTTTTTCAAAAGTTGGATGAGGGTCTTTAAAAAAAGGATTCGTGTAAATTTTGATGGTTCAAGTCTTGAGATAGAAATTTGATGTTATAAAAACAAAAAAGGGAGCAATTGCGCTCCCTTTTTAATTTGATAGTTTAGATAGGGCTACTCTTTTTTCTTCACATGGGTTTGCTTCATAGATTCCCCGATCATATTACTTGCCGTAAACGAGGCAACCATATTGTTGAGCATATCACTACCTGCTTGAGGAGAATTTGGCAGAAGAATTAAATTGGTGTTGGTTTCCTCCCCAATAGATTGTAAAGTGTCATAATGTTGGGTCACTACAATTAGGGCAGATGCCTCTTGTGAGTTGATACCAACCTTGTTCAATACCTCAACAGATTCTTCCAGACCTCTGGCAATTTCGCGACGCTGATCTGCAATACCCTGTCCTTGCAGTCTTTTGCTTTCCGCTTCCGCTTTTGCTTTTTCCACAATTAAGATTCTAGCGGCGTCACCTTCAAATTGAGCGGCAATCTTTTCTCGTTCAGAAGCATTAATACGATTCATGGCTTCTTTTACTTGTGCATCCGGATCAATATCGGTTACCAAGGTTTTAATAATATCATACCCGTATTCCAACATGGCTTCTTGTAATTCTGATTTTACGGCAATGGCGATATCATCTTTTTTTACAAAGACATCATCCAATTTCATTTTTGGAACCTCCGCACGAACCACATCAAAAACATAAGAAGTGATTTGATCATGTGGATATTCCAATTTATAGAACGCCTCGTAAACTTTAGATTTGATAACCACATATTGAACGGAAACCTTAAGTTTTACAAAAACATCATCTAGTGTTTTAGTTTCTACTATCACATCCAGTTGCTGAATTTTTAACCCAACACGGGTTACAATTCTATCCACCAATGGAATTTTCATTTGCAAACCAGATTGGCGAATGCTTTGAAAACGGCCAAAGCGTTCAACAATAACCGCTGTTTGTTGTTTAACTATAAAGAAGGAAGAAAAGAGGATGATAAGCCCTACAAATATTAAAGGAATAAGAAGAAAGTTGCCCATAGCGTATAGATTTTAAGTTAAAGAGTTAAAGTACAAAACTCTGTAAGATATAGGTAGTCAATAGTCAAGTTTTGTTACACATCCGTCAATTGATGGTTGTGATTTTTCATATCTTGTACTTACAATAGCTAGCAGTGATTTTAACAAACCTATGAGATTTAATTCAACCGAAAGAATTGGAGTAAATGCTACAGAAAGCATTTTCATCAGAGAATTTGATTGGATTTTTAGAGAACAACCGATTGTTGATGTTGGAATTGATTGAATCGTCAAATGAGTTACTAATTATAATAACTAGACACTACCCCAAAACCTCCAACGCCCTTTTAACCCTTCCAACACTTTCTTCTTTTCCAATTAGAGCGAGAATATCAAAAATATGGGGCCCTTTAAGTTCTCCAACGATAACTAGACGTAGTGGACCCATCACTTTTCCAAAGGAAAGTTCATTGTCCGTAATCCATGCTTTTACATGGGTTTCAACACTTGCTGAGCTAAAGTCTTCGATGGCATCCAATATCTCAGCTACTTTTTGCATCAATTGTGGCGTGTCTTCCTTCCACTGTTTTTTTACTGCTTTTTCATTGTAAGTGGCAGGAGCTTCAAAAAAGTAATTGCCCAATTCCCAAAAATCAGAGACAAAATCTGCCCGTTCTTTTATTAGGGAGACGACCTTTTCAATATAATCACCGTCAAAAAAGGTCTCGACTGCGCTCGACCTGACAATAGGAGCAAACAATTCAGCCAACTCAGCATCACTTTTCTGCTGTAGGTATTGATGATTGTACCACTTTGTTTTTTCTGGATCAAAACGTGCACCAGATTTGTTTACACGTTCCAAGCTAAAAGTTTCAATCAATTCTTCTAAAGAAAAGAGTTCTTGTTCCGTACCGGGATTCCAACCGAGCATGGCCAAAAAGTTGACCACTGCTTCTGGAAAATACCCTGCTTCACGGTACCCTTGAGATTCGTTCCATGATAACGGAAAAACAGGAAAGTCTCCTTTTTCACCATCACGCTTGCTCAGTTTTCCTTTACCAACAGGTTTCATGATAAGGGGCAAGTGCGCAAAATCCGGAGCCTTCCAATCAAAAGCATTATATAATAATTGATGAAGTGCTAAAGAAGGAAGCCATTCTTCACCACGAATTACATGTGTGATTTCCATCAGATGGTCATCCACAATATTCGCTAAATGATAGGTTGGCATGCCATCACTTTTAAAAAGGATTTTATCGTCAAGAACATTGGTGTCTATTTTAATTTCACCGCGGATGATATCTTGCAATACCAATTCTTCATCTTGAGGCGATTTAAAACGAATGACATAATCTTCCCCTGCATCCAATTTCTGTTGCGTCTCTTCTGCCGTTAATGAAAGCGAATTGGAAAGCTTTAATCGGTTGTGCCAATTATAAATAAAGGTCTTGCCTTTCTCCTCGTGATCTTTACGGTGAAAGTCTAATCGTTCTGAGGTATCAAATGCATAATATGCATGTCCTTTTTCAATCAGCTGTATGGCATAGGACTTGTACAGGTGTTTCCGCTCACTTTGTCTGTAAGGGCCAAAGTTTCCTTCCTTCCCAGGGCCTTCATCAAAAGGAATCCCGCACCAGTTTAGGGCTTCTGCAATATATTCTTCGGCACCTTCTACATATCGGTTTTGGTCCGTATCCTCTATACGAAGCACAAAATCACCATCATGTTTTTTGGCAAACAAATAATTGAACAAAGCGGTACGTACACCACCTATATGCAATGGCCCAGTTGGGCTGGGAGCAAAACGAACCCGTACTTTTTGACTCATGCTATACTAAATTGAGCCGCAAAGATACTACTTGGTGCAGTACTAGAAAACTGTTGAGGGAATGTGTTTTAACAAAAAGTTTTCAGGACTATTCGGTGCTATCGGGTATCTTGGTAGTAAATATGGTGGATTTTGAATAGTTATCAGAAGATACTCGGCAAGCTCAACGAGTTTACCAAGAGATATTATACCAAGCAATTGATTAAGGGAAGCTTGCTGTTTTTGGCAATTGGACTCTTGTTTTTGTTGGGGGTAATGTCTTTGGAATACATGCTTTGGTTAAATCAAGATTGGCGCCTTGTGTTGTTCTTGATTTTTCTATTGGTTGAACTGTTCTTGATGTACAAATTTATCCTGGTTCCTTTATTTTTTCTTTTTAGGATTAGAAAGGGAATATCCAATAAAGAGGCTTCGCTATTGATAGGGAAGCATTTTCCACAAATTGACGATAAGCTGTATAATTTATTGGAGTTAGCCGAAGACAAGTCGGCATCAGAACTTTTATTGGCCAGTATTGAACAGCGAAGTGAAGGCTTGAGCAATGTCTCTTTTGGCAAAGCAATAGATTTTAAGGAGAGCTTCAAATATGCTAAGTATGCGGTGATTCCCCTTGGTATTCTTGGCTTTATATGGCTGTCGGGAAACATTGTGTCATTTTTTAATTCATACAAAAGGGTAGTCAACTATGATTTAGCTTTTGAGCGGCCTGCGCCTTTTGCTTTTCAAGTTTTAAATGAGAAGTTGGAGGTTTTGGACAATGAACCCTTGACCATTCAGGTGACTACAAATGGTGACGTAAAACCAGAGAATGTTTTTATGGTAGTCAACGGTGAAGAATTGTTGCTCAAAAATCTTAATGGTATTTACACCCATACATTTGAAGCGCCGGTTAGGGAGAGTGATTTTTACTTGACTGCTAATGGTTGGAGCTCTAAAAGCTATACCATACGAAGTTTTAGAACACCGGCTTTGTTGGATTTTAAAATGCAATTAAACTTTCCGAAGTATACACAACGAACGGCAGAGCTTGTTACCGGAACGGGAAACGCCGTCATTCCAGAAGGTACTCAGGTAACATGGAATATTGAAGGAAAGCATGTTGATGAAATCAATATTTCTGCAAGGGATACTACAGTTGCTTTTAACAAAGAAAAAAATGTCTTTGCTTATACGGATGGTGTGTATAATGATTTTTCATATGAGCTGAGCACGTCAAATGGCAATGTAAAGAACTTTGAAAAACTCGGATATCAATTGGAAGTTGTAAAGGATGCATATCCATCGGTTGAGGTGAGCCAGGTGTTGGACTCTATTAACCCTAACCAGTCTTTTTACACAGGCCAAGCTGCGGATGATTATAAGGTAAGTAAGATACGTGCGGTTTGTTATCCATCAGACAATAATCAAGATACACAAAGAGTGCTTTTAGAATCTCCAAATAGCAATGTGCACCAGTTTTATTATACGTTTCCGTCTGGTTTTGCTTTGGAAAAGGGCAAGAGCTACAAATTGTACTTTGAAATCGTTGATAATGATGGACTTAGAAAGGGTAAAGTTACCAAAAGCAAGACATTTAGCACATCACTTTTTGATAATAATCAATTGAAAAACAAAGAGTTAGAGTTTCAGAATACTGTTTTGAACAAGATGGATAAATCTCTGGAAAAATATAAGGAACAGCAGGAGACACTTTCAAAAATCAATGACAAGCAAAAGGAGGAAAAGACCTTAAACTTTGATGACAAGAATGAGATACGGGATTTTTTACAAAAACAGGAACAGCAGGAACAGTTGATGGAGAAGTTCAGTAAACAGCTAAAAGAAAGCTTGAACAAGGAGGACAGTTCAGATGAAAGAAAGAAGATGCTACAGGAAAGATTGGAACGACAGGAGTTGGAAGCAAGAAAAAATGAGAAGCTACTGGATGAGTTGAACAAGCTAGCGGATAAAATAGATAAGGAAGAGTTAAAGAAGAAGTTAGAAGAACTTGGAAAGAAACAGAGTTCAAGTGCCCGCAATTTGGAGCAGATTTTGGAGCTTACCAAGCGCTATTATGTAACGGAGAAAATGGCACAGTTATCTAAAGAGCTTGATGAATTATCAGAGAAACAAGAAAAGCTTTCGGAGGATGATAGTGCAATTTCTGAGGAAGAAAAGAAACAACAAAAATTGAACGAAGATTTTAAAGAATTGGCCAAGGAGTTGGATGAACTTAAAAAGGATAATGAGAACTTGAAAAAGCCAATGGGCATAAATGTTAAGGATAAAGACAAAGAAAGCGTTGAGGAAGATCAGAAAAAGGCGTTGGACGAACTAAATAAGAGTAAGGAAGAACAAGAAAATTCGGAAGAAGAAAAAAGTAAAGCTGCTAAGAGCAAGGCTGGCCAAAAACAGAAATCTGCTGCCCAAAAGATGAAAGAGATGAGTAAATCATTACAACAAAGCTCTATGGGCGGTGGGGGTTCTTCCATTACTGAAGATGCTGAAATGTTGAGACAAATTTTAGATAATTTGGTGACCTTTTCTTTCAAGCAGGAGAAACTATTTGAGAATGTAGAAAGTTCAGACGTTGACGTTTCTCAATTTTCTAGAACTGTAAGAGATCAAAAGGAACTAAGAAGATTGTTTGAGCATGTGGATGACAGCTTATTTGCATTATCACTTCGCAGAGCGGAGCTATCTGAGTTTGTGAATGAACAAATAACGGAGGTATATTATAACATTGATAAGTCACTGGAGAGTATCGCCGAAAGCCAGGTTTTTCAGGGGGCATCATATCAACAATATGTTATTAATGCGACAAATGCATTGGCTGATTTCTTGGCGAATATTCTTGACAATATGCAACAGAACATGAAACCTGGGCAAGGCAGCGGTCAGGGAGGCGGTGATTTTCAGCTACCCGATATCATTAAGGGACAGCAGGATGTTCAAGAGAAGATGGGGAGTTCTGGTAAGCATAGCAAAGGTAAATCAGGGCAGGAAGGAAAAGAAGGAGAAGGTCAAAAGGGAGAAGGCGAAAAGCAAGGTTCTGGGGATAAAGGTCAGGAAGGTACTCAGGGCAAAAAAGGAGAAGGAGAAGGTGGCCAAGGCGGTAACGGACAACAAGGAAATGAAAAGGGTAATGGAGGCCAAAGTGGTGAGGGGGAAATGGGATTGGAAGAAATTTATGAAATCTACAAGGAGCAACAATATATTCGCCAACAGCTGGAAAAGCAGTTGAATGATTTAATAAACAACGCTGACAGGAATCTGGCCAAAAAACTTATCCAGCAAATGGAGGATTTTGAGAATGATTTATTGGAGAACGGAATTACACAACGGACAAGGAATAAAGTGAATACGATTCAACATGAATTATTAAAGCTTAAGAATGCAACTTTAAAACAAGGCAAGAAAAAGGAAAGAGAAAGCAACACCAATCTTAATAATTTCACTAACCCTATTACTACAAAGCCAGAGTTGCTTAAGGAATACCAGAACGACATTGAAATATTAAATAGACAAGCACTACCTTTGCGGCAAAATTACGAAAAGAAGGTAAAGGTTTATTTTAAGAATGATTGATTTCCATTTTGAGTCAGACTTTGTTTTAAATGATAAAACCCAATATTCCGATTGGGTTACTAGAATTATAGAATCTGAAGGCTTTACAGAGAGGCAATTGGACTATGTTTTTTGTACGGATGATTACCTACTAAACATCAATCAGGAGTATTTAAATCACGACACCTATACTGATATAATTACGTTTGATTATTCGGACGGCAGGGCACTTTCAGGAGATATTTTTATTTCAACGGAAAGGGTCACAGAGAATGCCAAAGCGTACAAGGTAAGTTTAGAAGAAGAACTCTTAAGGGTAATGAGTCATGGCGTGTTGCATCTTATGGGCTTTGGAGACAAGACGAATGAAGAGCGAGAATTGATGCGGATTAAAGAAGAAGAAAAGATAAAATTGTTCCACGTGGAACACTAGATATGTTTGAGAAAGAATATGATGTTATAGTTGTTGGTGGAGGACATGCGGGAGCTGAAGCTACGGCAGCGGCTGCCAATATGGGTTCTAAAACTTTGCTGGTTACCATGAACCTTCAGACCATTGGACAGATGTCCTGTAATCCCGCTATGGGCGGAATTGCCAAGGGACAAATTGTTCGTGAGATTGATGCGTTGGGTGGTTATAGTGGTATAATTACGGACAAGTCTGCGATTCAGTTTAAGATGCTTAACAAATCCAAAGGGCCTGCTATGTGGAGTCCAAGAGCGCAGAATGATAGAATGCGTTTTGCTGAGGAATGGAGATTGGCTTTAGAGAACACTCCGAATGCAGACTTTTATCAAGAGATGGTTTCTGGTTTGTTGGTTGAGGGAGATAAAGTAGTTGGCGTAAGAACGTCTTTGGGAATTGATATTAAGTCCAAAGCGGTTGTATTGACTAATGGAACTTTTTTAAATGGCCTTATCCATATTGGAGAAAAACAATTTGGAGGAGGAAGAGCTGGAGAAAAAGCAGCTACTGGAATTACTGAACAGCTTGTTGATTTTGGTTTTGAAAGCGGTAGGATGAAGACAGGTACACCTCCGAGGGTGGATGGCCGTTCTTTGGATTATTCAAAAATGATTCTTCAGCCAGGAGATATCAACCCCGAAAAATTCTCTTACTTGGAGACTCCAGTTCTAACAGAACAACGTGATTGTCACATGACTCATACGAGTGCTTTGGTTCATGATTTATTGCGCGAGGGGTTCGATAGGTCTCCTATGTTCAATGGAAGAATTAAGAGTATTGGACCTAGATATTGCCCATCAATCGAGGATAAAATTAACCGCTTTGCTGATAAAGATTCACATCAGATTTTTGTGGAACCTGAAGGGTGGCATACCGTTGAAGTCTATGTAAATGGTTTCTCTACTTCCTTGCCGGAAGATGTTCAATATACCGCGCTAAAATCTGTTAAAGGATTTGAGAAGGTAAAATTCTTTAGACCTGGTTATGCTATTGAATATGATTATTTTCCACCTACGCAGTTAAAGCACACCCTGGAAACAAAGCTTATAAACAACTTGTATTTTGCTGGTCAAATAAATGGAACAACAGGGTACGAAGAAGCTGCCTCCCAAGGATTGATGGCAGGAATAAATGCACATTTAAAAATCAATGAAAAGGACTCTTTTATTTTAAAAAGGGACGAAGCCTATATAGGCGTTTTGGTTGATGATTTAATTACGAAAGGAACAGAAGAACCATATCGTATGTTCACCTCAAGAGCAGAATATAGAACCTTGTTACGTCAAGATAATGCGGATTTACGCTTGACACCTAAAGGCTTTGATATTGGCTTGGCCACAAAAGAACGGATAGAACGGATGGAGAAAAAGGAAAAAGAGGCTGATGCCTTTGTGGATTTTTTTAGGAAAACTAGCTTTACTGCTAATGAGATAAATCCCATTTTGGAATCGGTTTCTTCAGCAACGGTACATCAATCTGACAAGCTTTTCAAAGTGTTTTCTAGGCCAAAAGTGACCATGGACCACATGCTTCAATTAGATTCTGTTTCTAGTTTTGTTGAACAAAACAAATTAAACTCCGAGGTTTTGGAGCAAGCTGAAATCCAAGTAAAGTACTCAGGGTACATAGAAAAGGAAAAGAATAATGCTGATAAACTGCACCGCTTGGAAAACGTAAAAATTCCAGAAGGATTCGATTATTCTAAATTAAAATCCTTGTCTTATGAGGCTAGAGAAAAACTTGAAGCCATCCGCCCGGTTACGATTTCCCAAGCGTCTAGAATTAGTGGTGTTTCTCCTTCAGATGTAAGTGTTTTATTGGTTTTCCTAGGAAGATGAAAGAATCTGTTTTTTTCAAACAACCAAAGCCTAGTACTGTGATAATTCTAGGTGTGTTTATGCTATCGTTAACATTATTGTTGATGTATGAAGGCACTGTTGAATTAAATCAGATAATTGGCATGACAATTATTGGGACAGTACTCCTTGCGTATTCGGTTTCATATGAACTCCGCAATGATTTGGAAAATTTTAAACACTTTAGGCTGGTTGGGTTGTCACTTTTCAAGCAAAAATTTATTTTTTCTTCTGATTATATAAGCGTTTTTTCTGCTTCAGCTAAGAAAAGTTCTAAGTGGGGTCCAATAGCTGCTATGGGAAAAGATACTCGAAACGAGTATTTCGTAATTCGCTTATTTAAGGCAAATGAACATTTCACTGTTTTTCGTTCAAATTCATATGAAACGGTAGTAGCTAAGGCAACTGAACTTGGAAGGATTTTGAACATTGAAGTGATAATCAAAGAATAGTTTTGTTCCACGTGGAACAAAAATTAAATACTTCTTTCTTGGCCTAATTATTGATTCATTTTATGGATCAAACTAAACACCAATGAAGAAAATTCTACTCCTAGCAGCTACTGGGATTGTTTTAAATTCATGTATCCCAATCAGAATTGCACCAAGCATCAAAGATTATAAAGTTGTCAAAGGCAAAAGATTTAAACGCGGACTGCCAAAGAAAACAGTTTTCGTTTTCGAAGATTCCAAAGACGCGGATGAATTTTATAATTACGTAAACACTAAGTTTCAACTTCAGGATTATTACGTTGACACCCAGGTTCCATTTACATTAAACAATGAGCAGTTCTACTTTTCCTTTTACGAAGTAGAAATCAATGATAAGGCTATCAACCTTTTTCCTATTGTTTTTGATGTTGCTTTTAGTGCCGCACTTGGCAATGATGAAATTGAGCCTATCCTTTCTGAAGATGCAGAACCGGTTTTAAGATCAGGAAATTGGTATATAGCGATTGAAGTTTTTAGTAATGCAGAAAAGGACTGCTTGCGAGAAGATTCGATTTCAAGGAATGAGGTTTTACCGTATCTTCGAAATCTTAAACAGGAATACCTTTCCACCCATAATTAC
Source organism: uncultured Allomuricauda sp. (assembly GCF_947499585.1). Lineage (GTDB taxonomy): Bacteria > Bacteroidota > Bacteroidia > Flavobacteriales > Flavobacteriaceae > Flagellimonas. The sequence continues at coordinate 748,409 of NZ_CANMOO010000002.1, forward strand.
AATGAAGTCGTTTTTAAAAACTAAAGATTTTTCAGTCTCTCAAGAGTCCTTTGAATTGCATTATGATTCAGAGTTGGAAATGCTGGTAACGCATCCACAACCAAAAGACTTAAGTCCGTATTATGATAGCGAGGTATACATTTCCCATACAGATGCTAAAGCTTCTTTTGTTGACAAATTATATCAGAAGATAAAGCAATATAGTCTTAAAAAAAAGATTCAACTTATTGACAATCAAATATATAACTCAAAAAAACTGCTTGATTATGGCGCTGGAACCGGCGATTTTTTAGCAAAAGCCATTGAAAACGGGTTTGAAGGCGAAGGGATAGAGCCAAATGAAAAAGCCAGGACAAATGCAGAAAGGAAGGGAATCCAATTATATGCGGATGCTGCGGCGATAAAAGGAAACACTTATGATGTAATTACCTTATGGCACGTTTTGGAACACTTGCCAAATTTGGATACGCAAGTGAAACAAATAAAAAATTTGTTGAAGGAAAATGGAACCGTAGTGGTCGCTGTTCCAAATTACAAATCTTACGATGCTAAATATTATGGCACGCATTGGGCCGCTTATGATGTTCCAAGACACCTTTGGCATTTCTCCCAAACATCAATCAGTAGAATTTTTGAAAGACATGCGATGGAGGTAGTTTCAATTAGACCTATGCTTTTTGATTCGTTTTATGTTTCGCTCTTATCTGAAAAATACAAAGGGAACAAATTGTATTTGTTCAGTGCTTTTTTTGTTGGACTATGGTCTAATATCAAAGCGAATTTTTCAAAAGAATATTCGTCATTGATTTATGTAATAAAAAAGAAAAATTAAGCCATTTTAGGCTATTTCTGATCACTTCTTCCTTCGCAATGTGTAATTGTCCTTTCAAAAAAAGAAATGCGCAAGGAGGCTATTTCTGAAAGCCCACTCAATAAATAAAATCGATTTATATCCAATTCTTCAATAAACATTGCTTATAGCGGAGGTAAAAGCTTTTTTTGGATTCATAAAAGATATTGGTAGTCATTCAAAAAGCTTTTCTATTTTTGCGCATCATTAAAAGAGAAACATGAAAAAACTTATAGTATTTGCAATCGCTTTGACCGCTGTTGCTTGTCAGCAAAACAAGATTGGATATGTGGACAATGTGAAACTAATGGATGGCTATCAAGAAAAGGTAGATGTTGAAGCCAGATTTAAGGTTAAGGCCGATGCATTGACCAAAAAAAGAGATAGTATTTCACAGGCATTTCAGATAGAACTTCAAGCTTTTCAAGCAAAAGCACAGAAAATGTCGCAAAAAAATGCTCAAGAAGAATACAGCCTGTTACAGCAAAGAGGACAATTTGTAGGGCAACAACTTCAGCAAGAAGAACAACTGTTGCAACAAGGAAGCCAAATAGAAATGGATTCTTTGGTAAGCAAAGTTAAAGAAGAGATTAAAGGATATGGTAAGGCAAATGGCTATACCTATATTCTTGGAGGTGGAGATGGTGGAGCTGTACTTTATGGCGAAGATGCACAAAACCTTACTGAAGCCGTTCTAAAAATATTGAACGATAAGTATAAAAAATAACATTCGATTATCCGAGTTATAAAAGCCCATCGTTTCTAGATGGGCTTTTTTTATGCTGTACAAAAGCAAGTTGGATATGGAAAAGGTTATTCAAAATGCTTAATGCCCAAAGACTCATAAAGACTTTTTGGGTTAAAGATTTTACCGTCTTTTATGGTCAAGACAACCCGCCTAATATCACTGATATTCTCGGACGGATTACCATCCACCAAAATAAGATCAGCAAGCTTTCCTTTTTCGATGGAACCTAATTTATCGTCCATAGATGTGTTTTTGGCAGATGTTATTGTGGCCAATTGCAATACTTCATTAGCCGGAATTCCAGCACGCACGTAGTTTTCCAATTCTTTATGTAACGCAAACCCTGGCATGGCATCCGTGCCCGGAAGTATGGTGACCCCGTTTATGTGCAGTTCATAAATGATATCCAATAATTTTTGGAAAGAGTCCTTGAACTGTTGTTCCTTCCCCTGCGGAATGGGCAACCCTACAGAATAAAAATCACGCTGGAGCTGAATGGGCAGTCTGTCCAGAATAGCTTCAAATTGAGGGTCGGGCTCATCTGCTTTTGAAGTAAACATGCCCTCAAAAAAGGAAACTGTTGGGTCAATCTCAATGCCTTTGTCTTTTAGAAGATTGACAAATGATTTAAATTCTTCACCTTTCAAATCTAAGGCATGGGCATGTTCGGCAACGGCTGAAAATCGCAGAGGTGTTCTTGTATCAATAGTATCTGACAAGAAATTAAGCACTAACATATTTACATGCTGTATTTCATCAAACCCATCTTTTATTGCATCTTCTGCCAACATATGGGCGGGAATATGCCCACTTAGTTTCAAATCTAAATCATGTGCTTTTTGCGCAAGCGGCTTTACCCAAGAAGGGTCTATTGAACTGTATAATTTAATCTGTTGGTAGCCATTATCCTTAAAATCTTGAATAGCTTTTAACCCTTCATCAACATTTGCAATAGTGAGCCCTGGACCTGCAAAAGGGCCTTTTTGATCTATAAACCCGGACATGGTTACTATACGGGGGCCAATACTGGTGTGGCTATCAAATTCTTTTTTGATTTCAATAAGTTCCATGGAATTGGCCATATCCCTTATGGAAGTTACTCCTGCTGCCAGATGCAATAGACCATCTTCTTTTTGCACATGACAATGATTATCAAATAACCCTGGGAGTAAGGTTTTGTTTGCTCCGTCTATTATGGTTGCATCATCAGGTAATGAAGCATCATCTGGGAAGATGGCTTCGATTGTATTTCCTCTAATTACAACGGTACGATTAGGTAAAGTTTCCCCGGTATTGGAATCAAACAGATTTACATTTTTTATGGCAACAGCTCCACTTGGAGTCTCTGTTAATTCTTGAGCTAGAGACCTAAAGAAGGCATTTTCCTTTTCAGTCTGTATTTCTAACAAGGGCTCCATAAGTTCATTATTTTCGGATTCAATTATGGTTAGCCATGATGAGACTGAAGCAAAAACCCTGTCATCTGCATCTAACCAGATGTAGGATGGGACCAGTCCAAAACCTGTAATTTCCAAGAGTCTTAAGGCCTTGTTTTCAACTTCAACGTCCTCAATAGTTGCAATATTTACAGTTCCGCTTGGCAACAGTTCCACAGAATGGTTGGGTGAGGCCAACAACTTTCTAATCAATAACTCTGTATCTCCCAAAGTACTATTTACACTAGCGTAAAAAGGATTTCCATCAGACACGGCACTCCCTTGCTCTGAGGTGCTTTTCCAACTCGCCTTTTCCTCACTGTATTCAAAAACCTCGGAGATGGTATCCTTTAGATAATTAACACCAGATATTTTAAGATAGGCAATGGAACCTTTGTCATTTAGCTTAATTTTTTCTTCAATTTCAGGACCTCTTCCCCTATCGTTATATTCAAAAGAGAAGACATAGCTTCCTTCAGCGTCCATGGTGCTAGAGTGTTTTCCCGCAAGATTTCCTCTCATATAGACATTATAGTCTTTGGAGGCATATGCCTCTTTTTTGTCAGAAGAACTACAGGAGACCAGCAGAATAATTAGGAAAATAGAAAGTGCATGTTTCATGTTGTTTGTTTTATAAGATTATTGGTTTTTATTTGAAACTCTATTACCTCAAAAGCATAGCATAAACAAAAATTAAGATTGAAGCAAATACAACAAAAAGATGGTCGGAATAAAGTAAATGACAATGGTTTTTGCGCCTTCATAGTCTTTAGCGATTCGCTGCCCAAAAAGAAGAAGAAGTAAAGTGATGGCAGAAATCAGTGCAGCACAAAAAGCCATAGTACTCTCCCCATCAGCTATAAATTGAAAAGCACCGGCTACTGATAAAATACCCGAAATCATTTCAGCAAGTAAAATAATCCCAAGAAGAAAGGGCACCATGCCTTTGAAAAAAGTTTTGGAAAAATGGCCTGTCAGCCAAGATAAATTTCCTTTCCAGTCCATGATTTTGTCAATGCCGCTTTGCAAAAATGTGATTGCTAAAAAGACAAGCAATAGAATCTGTACTGCATGTGAAGTAAAATTTTCCATATCGTGTTGATTTTTAAGCTGCTTTGGTATGTAGCAACCTGGTGAGTTTTATTGAGAGATCAGTGAAGATAATTTTAGAATTTCCATTGCGTTCCACGTGAAAAATTGCTTTCTCCAACTCTTCAACAATATCCAAAATATTATTTTCATGTACAAAAGGCGCAAACTTTTTCAAATCAAAACCTTCTAAATGCATTTTGGCATAAACCAAGCTGTCCGCTTTGTAATTTAACAAAAGCGCTTGGCGCATCATGGTCAAGCAATAGCTCAAGAACTGCTTTTGTACCTCTCTCCCCGTCTTGGCAACCTCATCGCTCCAAAGAATCAATTCTTGTATGGCAGCCTTATTTCCCTTTGCTTTAAAAGCACTTCGAACCCATTGCACAAACCAGCGCTCAAACACGAGATCTTCGGAGTCTTTGTTTAATAAATCCAAAGCTTTATTAAAATTTCCATGAGCTTCATGGGCAATGGAAAGCCCCTCGTTTTCATTTGCCCCTCGTTTTATCAGTTCAGCAGAGATATCGCTTTGAGCCAACGGCGGAAAATGCAGAATCTGGCAACGTGAAAGAATAGTATTGATAATTTGCTCCTCTTCTTCAGCAATTAGAATTAAAACAGTTTTTTCTGGAGGCTCTTCAATAAGTTTTAAAAGTTTATTGGCAGCAGAAATATTCATTTTTTCCGCCATCCAAATCACTACTATTTTATAACCTCCCTCATAAGACTTTAGAGAAAGCTTTTTAACCACATCCTGTGCCTCATCAACACCAATTTGACCTTGCTTTTTCTCTATGCCTATAAGCCTGTACCAATCAAACAGATTGCCATAGGGCTGTTCGTTTACAAACTGCCGCCAATCTTGAATGTAATGATCACTTACCGCATGGGACTTTACTTTATCGGAATTGGAAACTGGAAACACAAAATGTAAATCTGGATGGATAAGAGAATTACACTTAGCATTACAAGCTATATTTTCCCCATCGTTTTCCCCTTCTATATTGCCACAAAGTAAATATTGAGCGTAAGCCAGTGCCATGGGTAACGTTCCAGAACCTTCCGGACCAATAAATAATTGTGCATGGGCCACTCTACCAGAATTAGCGGTGGTCACCAAATGTTTTTTAATATGTTCAAGGCCTAAAACGTCTTTAAACAGCATGCTCCAAAGATACATTTTTTAGGTTCCACCTGTTTTAGACAGTTTTTTGTTGTAGCTCTAAAAATATGATGATTATGATCAAACTAGAAAGCAGGAAATCTTTACATTTGAGCTTGCCATAAAAAGATATTAATGAAGACCATAGAGGATTACAATTTCGAAGATAAAAAAGCACTGATTCGTGTTGATTTTAATGTGCCATTGGATGCAGATTTCAATGTTACGGATACCAGCAGAATTGAAGCTGCCAAACCCAGCATATTAAAAATTTTGGAAGATGGTGGCAGCGCCGTTTTAATGAGTCATTTGGGAAGACCAAAAGGGAGCGCCAATCCAGATATGTCACTATCACATATTTGTGAAAAGGTTTCAGAAATTATTGGGGTGCAAGTGAAATTTGCAGCAGATTGTGTTGGGGAAGTTGCAGACGCAGCAGTTTCAGAATTGCAAAGTGGCGAGGTATTATTATTGGAAAACCTTCGGTTTTATAACGAAGAAGAAAGTGGCGATGAGACTTTTGCCGAAGCTCTTTCCAAACATGGCGACATTTATGTGAACGATGCATTTGGAACGGCCCACAGAGCACATGCCTCCACAACTATTGTGGCCAATTATTTTCCTGGAAACAAATGCTTTGGTTATTTATTGGCAAAGGAAATTAAGGCGATAGAAAAAGTGATGCAAACAGGAGAAAAACCAATAACTGCCATTTTAGGTGGAGCTAAAGTTTCTTCTAAGATTACAATTATTGAAAACATTTTGGACAAAGTGGACAACTTGATTATTGGAGGTGGAATGACGTACACTTTTGTAAAAGCTCAAGGGGGAAAGGTTGGAGATTCCATATGTGAAGATGATAAAATGGAATTGGCCCTTAATATTTTAAAACAAGCATCAGAAAAAGGAGTTAAAATCCATTTGCCTGTGGATGTTTTGGCCGCAGATGCTTTTGATAATAATGCCAATACCCAGTTTATGGATGTTGATGAAATTCCTGATGGGTGGCAAGGCCTAGATGCCGGACCACAAACTTTGGAAATCTTTAAACAAGTGATTTTGGATTCTAAAACAATACTTTGGAACGGACCTGTGGGTGTTTTTGAAATGGAGAATTTTGCAAAAGGAACCATTGCCGTGGGTAACGCTATTGACGAAGCAACACAAAACGGGGCCTTTTCACTTGTTGGAGGTGGAGATTCAGTAGCCGCAGTAAAGCAATTTGGCTTTGAAAACAAGGTAAGTTATGTTTCAACCGGAGGCGGAGCAATGTTAGAGAGTTTGGAAGGAAGAACACTACCTGGAATCGCTGCAATATTGAGCTAATATGCACGTTATGAATTAATAGGAGAAATCTTATACTATGCCATGTTTTGGACTGAAAACTTTAATATTTCAGAAAAAAACACCATTTTCGTTTGCCCCAAAATCAAACCTTGTCCAAAATGAACCAAAAATTTAAAATAGCTGCCTTTGTAGTCCTTCTTTTTTCAGCATCTTCACTCTTTGCACAACAGATTGATTCTACAAGCACAAAGCAAGCTAATTCCACGGAAGTTTTGTTACAATCCTCGCAAGAAGATTCTGTTTCCGTACAACCAATCAAGCCATTGAAGGTTAATATTGCTGAAGACAAAATAGACGGCAATTACAATGCGTTGTCAGTGGGGGAAGATAGCAAAACCAAGTTAATGGACTTGGAAGAGGCAAGAAGATATGATAGTCTATGGCTTAAAGAGCTGCATGATAGTGCCCAACTTTTTAGTGAACTGTTGATTGAGGTACAAAATCCATCCGAAGAAGAAATCACCATGGTTGATTTACCAACGGATACGCTTAAGGCTAGATTGGCATTGTTAGATGAAAAAACACCTTTTAATATTTCGTACAATTCTTCTTTGGAGAGTGTTATAAAGTCCTTTTTGGTTAGAAAGAAAGATTTAATGCAAAGGATGATTACGGCAAGCCAGTTTTATTTTCCATTGTTTGAACAAGAATTGGACAACCAAGATGTTCCGTTAGAGATAAAATATTTGGCCATAATAGAATCTGCGTTAAACCCTAGAGCTAGATCAAGGGTCGGTGCTAAAGGACTATGGCAATTTATGTATGGCACCGGAAAAATGTATGGTTTGGAAGTTAGCAGTTATGTGGATGAACGTAATGACCCTATTTTTGCTACCAAAGCAGCGGCCAAGTATTTATCAAAACTCCATGGTATTTTTAACGATTGGGATTTGGCGTTGGCAGCATACAACTCCGGCCCTGGAAATGTAAACAAAGCGATAAGACGATCTGGGGGCTATAAAAACTACTGGAACATTAGAAGAAACCTTCCACGCGAAACAGCGGGTTACCTGCCTGCTTTTCTGGCGACCATGTACATTTTTGAATATGCTGAAGAACATGGGCTTCAATATAAAAAAGCAGATAGGCCTTATTTTGAAACGGATACGGTTCACGTAAAAAATCTGATTACGTTTGACCAAATATCTAAGTTGGTAGATATTAGCAAGGAAGAATTGGAAATGTTGAACCCTGCTTACAAACTAAACATTATACCTAAGATAAAGGGCAAAACTTATGCACTTCGATTACCGGTCACTAAAATTGGAAAATTTGTGAACAATGAAGAGGCTATTTATGCATATGCGAAAAAAGAATTGGACTCCTTGGAGAAGCCCTTGCCGCAGTTAACACAAGCAAAAAATCAAGTTAGGTATAAGGTTAGAAGCGGCGATTACCTAGGAAAAATAGCGGAAAGATACGGTGTTGGAGTAAGTCAAATAAAAAGATGGAATGGACTGCGAAGCAATAACTTAAGAGTGGGGCAACGACTTACTATTTTCCCTAGAAAACCATATATTTCCAAGCAAGCAGTGGCTAAAACGAGCACATCAAAATCACCAACACCCGCATTGGCAAGTAATGGTTCCAAAGTACATACGGTCAAAGAAGGAGACTCTCTTTGGACCATATCAAGAAAATATCCTGGAGTTTCTATAGAAAATTTACGAAAATGGAACGGTCTTAGTAGTAACAACTTAAAACCGGGCACAAAACTAAAATTGTGTGATTGTTCTTCGTAAATTTAACTCAAGATGAAAAAATTTATAACACTATCCATCACCATTTTATTCTTGGTGATGTTATCATGTAAAGATTCTGGACCAAAGCAACGTTTTCTGCCCCCATCAACAGGAGGCATTAATTCTCTTATGGTTGTCATGGACACTGAGCTTTGGCAAGGTGGTATTGGCGATAAAATAAGGGAGCAGTTTGCGGCCCCTGTTTTGGGGCTACCCCAAGGAGAACCTAAGTTTAGTATAACACAAATTCCTCCACAAGTTTTTAAAGGGGCCATTACGTACTCTAGATCTGTTCTTTTTGTGCAGCAGGATACTTTATCACTTGCCCATATAAAATCAGACGTGTACGCCAAACCTCAAAAAGTGGCGGTAATAAAAGGAGAAACCTACAATGATTTGGCGGGAAACGTTGATTCTTTGGCCGGAATGGCCATTGCTTCGTTTAAAAAAGTTGAAATTGCAGAGGCTCAAAAGCGTTTTACTCGTTCCTTGAACAAGGAAAAAGCATTTGAGGAAGAGTTAGGTATAAGTTTAAATGTCCCTTCTTTATATAAGGTTGGAAAACGCGAAAAGAATTTTGTTTGGATGGATATCCAGATTCCTAAGGGCACTATGAATATTGTTGCCTATAGCATGCCTTGGGATAGTTTTGCTAATGACTCGACCTTTGTTAACGATATTATTAAGATGAGAGATTCTATAGGCAAAAAATACGTGCCCGGGCCTTATGAGAATACTTTTATGATAACTGAAAAAGCATTTTCACCCTATGTTTTCCCTGCTCAAATAGGAGGAAAGAAGGCGGCCGAGGCGAGAGGAATATGGGAAATCAACGGATACCCCATGGCGGGTCCTTTTTTGACTTTTATTATCAACGATAAGGAAAATAATAGAAAACTCGTTTTGGAGGGATTTACTTTTGCGCCTTCTGCGGAAAAACGAGATTATATGTTTGAATTAGAGGCGATTCTAAGAACCGTTAAGTTTAATAGCGGCTCCTAATAATAAGCAAGGTAAAATGTAAAACAGAAAAGCCCAGTGCTCCCCAGCTAACTGGGCTTTTTTGTTCTTTAAATACTTTGGATCTACTTAGTCAAAAGCAAAACCCGTAGCAATTCTATATACAAATGCGTATAGCACTATAAAGAACATTACAAAACTAAACCAGGCGAACACCTTGAAGTATTTTTCCACTATAATGCTGCCGAGGTTTCTAAACCCTTCTAAATAAATTTCTTTTACGAGTAATAATTTTTTCATAAGTCAGTTTTTAAGATTTAAAGACAAGACAAAGATTAGGCTTTGGCAATCCGCTTGAAAAACAACAAGATGAAATTCCAAAAAAGTGCGACAAACAACCTGTGAATTTTTAAAATCCTATAAAGCACAAATATTCATCGGCAAAATACACTTGAAGAATGACGGGTTAACGAGAGGAAAATCGGTGTAATGCATTCCAAGGAATAAAAAGGCATAAAAAAAGCCCCAACTGATAAGAAGGGGCTTTTAAAAATATCTTGTATAGTAGCTACATTTCTACTATTATGAATTCTGAACGCCTGTTCTGTTGGTGTTTGGTTCTAGAGCATCTAGTTCCGTCAGCACAATCATTTAATAGCTGTTCCTCGCCATAACCTATAGCGCTTTGTATTCTTGAAGGGTCAATGCCTTGGGAAATAATGTAGTCCCTTGTAGCTTTTGCACGTTTGTCCGAGAGGTATTTGTTATACACTTTCTTTCCTATGGCATCTGTATGGGATTCTATTTTTATAACCATTTCTGGATATTCTCTCATTACCGCTACCAGTTTATCTAACTCTTCCGAAGCGCTTTGTTTAATATTGAATCGGTCAAAGTCAAAATAAATAGTTTCCGTTTCCAGTTTCAGGACACCTTTTTCTTCTGCGATGATTTCCTTTAATTGTTTTAAGGACTGAGTCACCGTAATCCTTTCATTGTTTTTGGTGTTTGTTGATAGGCTATCTTCAAAATAACCTTTTTTAACTGTCCTTACAGTATACTTGTTTGAAGGCGCAAGGTTTTTAAAGATAAAACTACCATCCTTTTCAGTTAGCACGGAATCAATCTTAAGATTGTCCTTGTCAAATAGACTAACCATGGCATCCGCAATAGGATCTTCACTAATAAGGTCCTGTATGGAGCCTGAAATGGCATTAAGGTTTAAGATGTGCTTAAAAGAATATATATCATCATCTCCTTTTCCTCCTTTTCGGTTTGAGGCAAAATATCCCTTTTCGTTGTTTTGATCTATTATATATGAAAAATCATCTCTATTGCTATTGATGGGCTCTCCCAAATTAATGCCCACGCCAAAAAGGCCATCTGCATAATCTGCTTTATAAATGTCTAAACCACCCATTCCCATATTCCTGTCAGATGAAAAATAAAGGGCATTTTCTGTTATATAAGGGAACATCTCCTTTTTGTTGGTGTTGACGGTCCTGCCTAGATTTTCTGGTTCAGAGAAAGCACCATTTTCTAGAATATCTACCTTATAAACATCAGTTAGGCCAAAACCGCCTGGTCTATCTGATACAAAATACAGTTTTTTGCCATCTGGACTTACAGAAGGATGACCTGTAGAGTAGTTTTCACTGTTAAATGAAACTTCCACTGCTTTGGTCCATTCATCATCTACAAACTTAGATTGATAAATTTTTAGGTGATTTATTCCGTTTTTACCACGCTTGAGCTTTTTGCCGTAATTGTTTCTTGTAAAATAGATTGTTTTTTGATCTGGCGAGAATGCTACGGAAGCTTCATGGTATTTTGTGTTGATCTGTTTAGAGAATTTTTTTGGACTTGTTAAATCCTCACCTTCACTATCAGCTTTAGCTACATACAAATCTAAGAAAGGTTGGTTATTCCATTTATATCTCCTTGTAGTAAGGAAGGAAGAATCATGTGCTGATGCAAAAACAACTTCTGACTCATTATGGAACATTGGGGAAAAATCCGAATATTTTGAATTTATAGCCATATTCTTAATCTCTACCAAAGCAGGAGCGTTAGACGCAATGTTATCCTTATCCAGTTCGTTAAGCGGCTCATCTCTTTTCTGCCTGAACAGCTTAGTAAGCTTAGCAGCTCTTCGATACCGTCCAGTTCCTTTTAGGCTATGGGCATATTTAAAGAACTTTTCCTCGGTGATTCTTTCTCTGAACGTTTCATAAAGCTCATGGTACCACTTATAGGACTTTTCTAGATTACCGGTATAATAATGTGAGTCGCCCGCATTGGAAAGAAGTTTGAAAGTATGCTTAGCATCACTTTTTTCTAGGACCACATCATATACACGGGCCGCCTCGGCATACCACATTTTATCAAAATAAGAATCTGCTTGTTTAATGAGCTTGGCAGTTGTGCCTTTTTCGCGAACAAACTTGGTTAACTCTCTACGGTCTAGATTTTCAAGTTGTTTTATAAAAACTGGTCGGGAATATTCAATCGGTTGTTCGCTAGGGGGGGTTAAAGACAATTCTTCATCCTGAAACTGCAATAGGGAAATCTCCTGGGATTTAAGTCCAGGTGCAAGAATGAGAAATAAAATTAAAATCAGTCTTTTCATAATCACTCCGTCTGAATAAATTATCGTCAGGTGATTGATTGGGTATTATACCAAAAAGCATAACACCAGTTTCAAACGCTAAAATAGAATATGGTTGTAGCGTTTATAACTTTTTGTTGTGAAAGAGAGAATTTGTAACGTGTATGCAGCAAAAATGTGGTTCTTCATCGACAAACCCTTTGGATGCGGGGTTTTTGTGAGTAGGAAAAACCTGTATAATACAATAGAATTAAGAGTCCGATTCTTTACCGCCCTCTAGTTTTTCGTCTTCTTTTGAAGCATCTTTAAATTCTTTTATACCACTGCCCAGTCCTCGCATAAGTTCTGGAATTTTTTTACCTCCAAAGAGTAAAAGAACAACTAGTACGATAAGTACAATTTGCCAAGGGCCTAGCATACCAAGAAAAATAGTTTGAGCAATCATAACGTCAACGCCTTTAAATGAAAAGTAAAATTACTAAAAAGAACCTTAAGGCTCTGTTCAATTAACGAAAATTAGCACCTCAAATTGTTTATTAAGCTTTTGCAATACTCATACACATTTTAAAAAGCTTAACAACTAAATTAAAATCTAAGGTTATCTTTGTTCATTATGGCAAAGGATAAGAAGAAAAGAAAAGAGATCAAACGCAAGCTGCTGCACAAGTATCGGCTGGTGATATTGAACGAAAACACCTTTGAGGAAAAGATTTCTTTTAAACTGAGCAGACTCAATGTATTTGTAACAGGAACGCTGTTCATTATTGTTTTAATTGGCCTTACCACACTTATTATAGCTTTTTCGCCTTTAAGGGAATATATACCTGGATATTCATCTACAAGATTAAAAAGGCAAGCCACAGAACTTACGTATAAAACGGATTCGCTAGTCACGGTTTTAAATTATACCAATAGGTATTTAGACAATGTTCGTCTTGTTTTAAGAGGGGATATTGAAAATAATGAGGTTAATAGGGACTCGCTTTTTGAAAAATACAAACTTGACCCTTCCACGGTTGACCTGACACCTATCCGTGAAGACTTACTTTTAAGAGAAGAAGTGGATTTGGAAGACAAATACAATCTTTTTGAACGAAATATAGAAAACGTTGGCAGCTTGTTGTTTTCGCCAGTTAGCGGAACACTGTCCCAACCTTTTGACGCTAAGTCCAAACACTATGCTGTGGATGTTGTTGCACCCAAGGAAACCCCTGTGAAATCTATTGCTGACGGAACTGTTCTTTTTTCGGAATGGACCGCAGAAACAGGGTACGTTATCATTATTGAACACCAAGACAATCTTACTTCTGTTTACAAGCATAATGGCTCTTTGAGCAAATCGCAGGGAGATTTGGTAAGAGCGGGCGAGGTTATTGCCTCAATTGGGAATACTGGAGAGTTAACTACAGGACCACATTTGCATTTTGAACTTTGGAACAATGGAAAACCTGTAAACCCTTTGAATTACATTGATTTTAAATAAATGTCCTTAAAGTCCTTTGCAGCAAAACTTTTTGCTAAAAACATTGTTCGGAAAACAGCTAAATGGGCAAACGACCCCATACAGGCGCAACAAAAAACTTTTAAACATCTTATTTCTGCTGCAAAACAGACCGAATTCGGCAAAGACCACAGTTTTGACAAGATTAAAACACACGCCGATTTTGTGGAAAAAGTTCCAGTTAGAGATTACGAGGAGTTAAAAGATTATGTAGAAAAGATAATTGAAGGGAATAGTAATGTTCTATGGCCAGAAAGGCCCATTTATTTTGCCAAAACATCGGGCACTACCTCTGGAGCTAAATATATACCTATTACCAAAGAATCTATTAGACACCAAGTAGAAGCTTCCAGAAATGCAATCTTAACGTACATTTATGAGACTGGCAAGGCTGATTTTGTAGATGGAAAGATGATATTTCTTCAGGGAAGTCCTGTTTTGGAAGAAAAAGGAGGTATTAAATTAGGGCGTCTTTCCGGTATTTCTGCACATTATATACCTAACTATTTACAAAAAAACAGATTGCCAAGTTGGGAAACCAATTGTATTGAAGATTGGGAAACCAAGGTAGAGAAGATAGTTGAGGAGACCAAAAATGAGGATATGACCGTAATTGCAGGAATACCATCTTGGGTCCAGATGTATTTTGAAAAACTTAATACCATATCTGGTAAAAAGGTTGGAGAGCTCTTTAGAAATTTCCAGCTATTTATCTACGGAGGAGTAAATTATGAGCCTTATAGAGCCAAATTCGAGAACCTGATTGGCAGAAAGGTAGATAGCATTGAACTTTTTCCGGCAAGCGAAGGGTTCTTTGCCTACCAAGACTCTCAAAATGAGGAAGGAATGCTGTTACTTTTAAATTCAGGTATTTTCTATGAGTTTATAAAGGCGGATGAATTTTTTGCTGAAAACCCAAAACGATTAACTATAGCTGAGATTGAGCTAAATGTAGACTATGTCATGATTATCTCCACAGATGCCGGATTATGGGCATACAATCTAGGAGATACCATTCGGTTTATTTCATCAAAACCATATAGAGTTGTTGTTTCGGGAAGAATCAAGCATTTTATATCGGCCTTTGGGGAGCACGTTATTGCAAAAGAGGTTGAAGAGGCTGTAAAAATAGCTATAGAGCAAACGGACGCGTTGGTGAATGAATTTACAGTTGCTCCACAAACTTCGCCAGAAAACGGGGAGCTACCCTATCATGAATGGTTCATAGAATTTGAAAGAATTCCTTCGGACCTTTCTAAATTTTCTAGACTTATAGAGGAAAGTATGCAAAAACAAAACAGCTACTATTTGGATTTACTGGAAGGAAACATCTTGCAACCACTAAAAATCACCCGCATAAAACCTGGAGGCTTCCAAGGATATATGAGAACTATTGGGAAATTGGGAGGACAGAATAAAGTACAAAGATTATCTAATGACAGGAAAGTAGCAGAGGGGTTGACCGCATTTCAGATTTAGATAACGACCAACAGTTCTTCTTTAGTAGGATTTCATGTATTTTTGCCAGAACGTATGATGGCAACCGAAGTAAAACAAACTACAAGAGCACAAGAATCTACTAATGCAATTGAGCGCTTATATATTACCATGCGTCATTTGCTTAATCGTGGATTTTACAAACCTTCAGGAGTATCAGGAAATGCTCTACGTACTGCACTGCTTTTGCTAAGACCAGAAATTTACGGATCTGTGGCAGAGGAAAAAGCAGAGCTTGATGGGCTTATTTATGTCTTGGAAAGATTGCCTGAAGGTATTGAAGAGTGTCGATTTATCAATCTAACCTCTGATGAAGGCTTTTCCAAATCCCATCTAAAAGCAATTGTACCTCCAAAACGAAGAAGAAATTGTTATCGGATTGACGATGAACAAATGAATATTGAGATAACCCGAGGGAGAAGTGACATCTATGATATTCTTACCCACCTTACTTTTTTGTTCATAGAATCTGGAAAGATATGCGAACGTGTTTTGGTAGAAGACGGAACCGCCACAATAAGGGATTGGGATAAATTGGTCAATTTTGTTCAAAATGAAGAAAAGAGTGAAGCAGAGCGTGAAGTTGCACTCATACATGTTGCAAACATTCTTGGAAGAACTTTTGAGGAAGTTGTAGAAATTAAAAATAAGCTAAGCACATCAACGCAACCAGATCGCTTTTTAAACATCATTTTTTGGTTGGGCAAATTAGCTATAGAAGAAGAAACAACGGGTAATAAGCGTACAATTACATTTAGCCCATTGCTTCGAGAAAGGTTGGGTCATCACATTCATGGCGAGCGCTGGGCAGCTCTAATCAAACAAACACTGAGCAATCACAAATTGTTGGACAGGCCTATCCATATAATAAGTGCAAATATGCACAGTGTTATGAACTCCCTATTTGCAAAGAAAGTTTTAGCAAAAGAATTTCCAGACACAAAGTCTTTGGATATCTATGAGGCGTTGAGTTCTTCAAAAAACAAGGGACTTAGAAAAAAAGTCATGGAAGTTGGAGAAAAGAATGGGATGATTTTTATTGATGACGAATCTGGGGCAAACATTGATGTACAGATTTTTGATTCGGCAAAATTTGGAAAGAATACCTGTTGTTATGATTTCCAAAGTGACATTTCTGACGATGAAAAACCCGTTATCTTTGTTATGGATTATGCATTTGGAGAGCAGGCTTATGAAACTATAGATGAACTTTTAAAGCCAATGGAGGGAGAAGTTCAAAAGAAATTTTTAAATGTGGATTCCATATCAGTAATGGGTAAAGCGGGTATTTTAGAAGGTGGAAAGGGAGATTTAATGATTCCGTCAGCGCATATTTTTGAAGGAACCGCGGATAATTACCCCTTTAAAAATGAGTTGTGCGCTTCGGACTTTGAAGGGCATGGGTTAGAGGTTTTAGAGGGAACTATGGTGACCGTTTTAGGAACATCACTTCAGAATAAAGACATTCTTCGATTCTTTCATGAATCCACTTGGAATGTAATTGGACTGGAAATGGAAGGAGTGCACTACCAAAAGGCAATTCAATCTGCATCTAAAATCAGGAAGAGCATTAATAGAGATGTGAAAGTAAGGTATGCGTATTATGCATCAGACAATCCATTGGAGACTGGAAGCACTCTAGCTTCTGGAGGATTGGGAACAACAGGTGTAAAACCGACATATTTAATTACGGACAGGATTTTAAAACAAATATTCAATTCATAAAATGGCAGACCAACCAGTAAATAAAGGCACTTCTGATGAAATAGATTTGGGACAATTGTTCCAAATGGTAGGTAAAGGGTTTAACAAAATAGGGATAGCATTCTTGAAGTTGTTTCTGTACTTAAAAAAGCACGCCATAATCTTGGGAATCCTTGTAGTTGTAGGCGTTGGCCTTGGATATGGCCTTAACCAGATTTCAAGAAAGAAGATGAAAATTGAGGTAATTGTAAAACCTAATTTAGAAAGCAAGAACTATTTATATGATGTTGTTGCGGAGGTAGAAAGTAATATAAGAGCTAAGGATTCTGTCTTTTTTAAGAATATTGGTGCGGATGTCACCAATTTAAGGGAGTTTAAAATTTCAATTGAACCCATAGAAGATGAGAAAAAAGAAGGAGGAGATTTGGAATATCTTGAACTCTTGGAAAAATTTCAAGCCAACGAAGAATTTTTGGATTTTATTAAATCTGAGCTTTCAAATAAATCTACATTAAATCATAGGATCATCTTTTTGTTCAAAAACCCATCTGAAGGCAAATTGTTTGCTCAAAAGGTTATGGAATACATAAACTCAAATGGGTATTTTAAGGAATTGGCAATCACTTCTAATCAAAATGCATTAGAAAGAATCAAAAGAAATGAAACATTTATCAAACAAATTGATGAATTGATTTCTATTTACTCCCAGAGCTTTAATAACCAAAGTAGCCAAACCATTGATGGACGAATTGTTATGGACAATACTGAAAAGATTAATGTTACTGGTCTTTTTGCTCTAAAGAACCAACTTATTCAGGGCATAGAAAGAAAGAAAATTGAAGTTAAAGAGCAAAGAGAAGCAATCAACATTGTTAATTTTGGAAGGACACAACAAGTTATAAAACCTTTGTTTGGTGAAATTGTAGTTTTGATTCCTTTGATTTTTGTTTTTGCATTTTTTCTTTGGACATGTTTAGGTTATTTGAATAAGAAAGCTGTTGAATTATCCTCCGAGCAGTAATTATAAACTTTTTAACAAAGTTAAATTAAGATGAGAACATTCTTGGAAGACAAAAATCATGATTTTTTCGCACATCAAACAGCCTTTGTGCATGAAGGCTGTAAAATTGACGAAGGAACTAATGTCAATTTGGCAGAAAACGGAGAATCCAATAATAAGGAATTGGCACTTGTACAGGAAAGAGATGTGCTTAGAGAAAAATGCGTTGCGTTAAATCAAGAGCGAGCAAATAAACCACTAATTTTAAATGTGATTAGTGATTTTCCAACAAGAGGTGTTGAGCAAAAGGGATTTTGAAGGAGCTGGGGTTTTTTGGACCAAATGTGGCAATAAGATTTGTTCTTAATTAGCTAAATTATATATACTATAATTTAGCTAACCTTAAGGATATGTATAATTTTAAAAATTCAAAAGACACTGAAAAATTACCTAAAAAAATGATTATTAGAAGGAGACATTGTTGACGAGAATTTTCTTGAAAATATTGTTGTACGATTAATTTTAATTTGATAATATATTTGACCGCTGAATCCACAAACTGGTACGATTTTACTGTTACTATTTTTTTATTTAGGTAGTTTGAGAGTAAGGTATTATCCATTAAATCAGAAACCTGCCTGATACTAAAGGAAGACCTTAAATTCAGTGTTGCGGATAAATCCAAGTTAAAAAGTAATCTAAGCATTTCTATTTCACATTTGAGAGAAAGTTTAGCAAAATGAGTAAACAGAATAGCAAGTGAAAAATAAATTAAAAACAGCATTATCAGGGTTAAAGGCAAAAAACAAATCTACTTTTGCTTTTAATCTTCAGAATCTTTATCAGCTTGAAGCTTGTGCGACTGTTGCAAAAAAAGGAGAAGTTCCAATAATAATCCAATTTTCCGAAAGGTTTTTAAGATTTCTAGATGATAAATATGGTATAGATTATATACTTCAAAAATATCGTAGCGACTATACTTATTTCCATCTAGATCACTGTATTGATTTAGAGTTCATAAAGTACTGTGTAGACTCCGGTTTTGATTCTGTTATGTATGACGGTTCTGCTTTTGCCATTGATGAAAACATTAAAAATACTTTAATTATAAAGGAATATGCTGAAAAAGTAGGTTGCTTGGTAGAAGGCGAGCTAGGTAAAGTTTCAGGAGTTGAAGATGGGTTTGGCGAAGAAGGTTCTTCATATGCCGAAATATTGGAAATTATAAGGTATGTAAAAGAAACCAAAATAGATTTAATGGCTTTAGGCATAGGCAATGCCCATGGATTTTATGAAAATCTTGACGGTATTGATATTTCTATTTTAAAGGATGCTAGCAATCAACTTGAGGCAAATCAATTATTCGTTTTACATGGAGGTACGGGACTTCCAGAAAATGTTATTAGGGAGGCCATATCCTTTGGGGTAGTTAAAATTAATATTTCTACACAATTAAAAAAGGAAACAATGGACCTTGTAAAGGAATTTGCCAATAATAACAAACTATATAATGAAATCTATTACCATGAGAATATGGTGGAAGGCCTATCAAAATTATTTAAAAATTATTTACATAAATATACGCTCTAAAAAATATGTACTTAATAGTTAACTTAGGACTTAAGTCCATTCGAGGAATTGTTTTCAACGAAGAAGGGATGCAAGTCTACGTAACTTCTAAACCAGTATTCTCTAAGCTTCTTGACAATAGAGTAGAGCAAGACGCAACGGAATGGAACTCTAAATTAGAGAGTATTTTGCAAGAAATATCCTCCATAGATTATTTAAAGGATAAAATTCAATATATTACATCCACTACAAGCTCTTCCTGTGTTTATGGAATGAACGCGGAAGGAGATGCTGTCACTAAAGTAATGATGGTCTCTGATAAAAGGGCTTTTTCCGAAGCTGAATATGTTGAGAAAGTATTAAGACAAAAAACAACAATTCATGACCTTAAATGCCCTACTTCTTCTATAATACCCAAGGCTTTATGGTTTAAAAAGAATAAACCAGAAGTTTTTGAAAAAGCAAAATACTGGATGGGTGCGGGAGAATTCCTTAATTATTACTTTACAAATGAGGTTTTTACTGATTCTCTAAATGCCAGTAAAGGGCTTTATCACGATGGCACATACCTGCAAGAAGTTCTTTCGGAAGTAGATTTGGATAAATCATCCTTGCCACCAGTCAAAGAAGTTGGCTTTTCTTTTGGCCTATCTAAGAACATAGTGGACAAGTATGGTTTTAATAGTAAATGCAAGTATATTCTAACTACATATGATGCTATTTGTGCAGTAATTGGTTCTTTTGATGGAGACTCAAAGACAGCTTGTGATGTTTCGGGCACGGTGACTTCAGTGAGGGTATTGTCCAAGATAGGATTGACAACTAAGTCTGGGCCAATTCTTTCTCAAAAATTGGGTAATTACGACAATTATTTGATAGGAGCCTCGAATAACTTGGGCGGGGGAATAATAGAATGGCTCAAACAAGCATTTTACGACGAAAACGACAAGAACGTCTATTATATTATGGAGAATAATGCCCATCAGGTTTCAATGGGGGCACATGGCATTGTTTTTCTTCCTTATATGCTTGGGGAAAGAGCACCTTTTAAGAGTTCAAACGCTAGAGGAACATTTTTTGGAATAGACAGAGCAAGTTCTATTAAAGAGTTTTCAAGGGCAGTTTTTGAATCTACGGCATATGTGTCGAATGATTTATTACAACTAATAGTAGATAATGGCATTGAAGTTGACTCTATGTCCGTTAGTGGAGGGTTGGCCAGATTTGATCTTATAAACCAGATTAAAGCAGATGTTACGAATAAAAGGATAAAAGTCATCGAAAATTTTGAAAGCACTTCTGTCGGAGCGTTTATTTTACTGTTAGTCAGTCTTAATAAGTTTAGTTCTGTCGAAGAAGCGGCCTCATCCATTATTAGAGTTAGAAAGATCATTAACCCTTCTGAAGCTAACCATAAAATTTACAGAGAGTTTTTCGAATTCTATAAAAACCTAAACGGGCAGCTTCTCCCTATGTATAATGAGCATTTAAAAATAAGGGAGAAAGTACGTTCTTTCTCTTCTGAAACCATTAGTAATCTATAATCATGTATTACATAAAACCTCATATACTAATTGAAAAGATTAGCGTAAGCTCAATTAAAAAATTTCCCATTGGAAAGGAAGTTTTAATAATATGTTCTAATACTGTTGGTAAAAGTCATGGAGTGAATGATATTTTTGAGAGGTTAAGAAGTGATTCTCGATTACATATTTTCAACCATATAAGGCCGGACGCTCCTTTTGAAGATATTGACTTGGTTTTAGAGAAATTAAAAGAGATAAAACTAGATAGTATTATAGCAATTGGAGGCGGTTCTACTATTGATGCAGCAAAAGCATTATCGGTGGCATTTGGCAACACTTCTTACAAGGATGTTTTTTATGGCAGAAGCCCAATACCGACAGAAAAAATTAAACTTTTAGCGATACCAACTACAGCAGGTACAGGAGCAGAATTATCTTTTGGCGCTATTCTTTATGACAAGATAAATGGAAAGAAAGGTGGAATTAGAGGCGAAATTGTACAGCCGGATTATGTTCTTATTGATGCTAATTTACATAATGGCTGCCCGACCGCTCTTAAAGCAGAAGTGGGTTTTGACTGTTTAACGCATGCTATAGAAACATATATTTCTAAAAAAAGCACTGCATTAGTAAGGGTTCAATCCATAAACTGTATCAAAACAATATTTCAACACTTGGTTCCGGCATGTGAAAATGATTCACTAGAAGACATGGAAAAAGTAGCCATAGTATCTACCCTTATGGGCATTAATCTTGCATTTAGCTCTACTTGCCTACCACATAGAATACAATATGTAATTGGGCCAATGACTGGGACAAGCCATGCTCAAGGCCTTATTGCCATTTACAAAGGTTGGTTAAAACATTTACGGCAAGAGAATATCAAGGCATTGAAGTCATTGGCTTCAGACCTTAACCTGACAGTAGACCAGTTTATTGAAAAAGTAGATAAATTAAAGAACGAACTCAATATAAATTTTGGAATCACTAAACTGGGGTTACATGAGCATAATATTAATGAAATAGCCAACAAGGTTTCGGGAAATATGGAGGCCGACCCTTCTTACAAAGACACCACCAGTATCAATAATGTTTTAAAATTAGCACTATAATGGTTGCAATAGTAATGGCCGCAGGCAAGGGAAGTAGACTAGGGGAATATACAACTGAGTTACCAAAAAGTTTATTACCCTTGGACGACAATGGAAACACGCTTTTAGACTATAATCTTAGGGTTTTAGAAAAAATCGGGATTCAAAAAATTTTAATAGTCACAGGGTTCAACAGCCAATTGATAGAAAGACACACGGGAAACAATGCTAAAGTGGAAATCATATACAATCCTTTTTGGAATCATTGTAATGTGCTAGGTTCCCTTTATATGGCGCTAGACCATATTAAGGAAGACTTTCTTTTTCTTCATGCAGATACGTTAGCTGACTATGAAATTTGGCAAATGCTTACGGAAAGCAGCGGAGACATGGTGCTTCCTTATGAAAACAAGGAATGCGGAGACGAAGAAATGAAAGTGGTATTGGACAATGATAATAATCTTTTGGACATTACTAAAGAAGTGGCCCCGGAAAAAGCACAGGGAGAATTTTTGGGAATCGCAAAATTTAGTAAAGAAACAATACCTTACTTTAAAAGTAGGGCAGAAGAGCTTTTTAAGATTGGGAATTTAAACCATTATATGGAATCAGTAGTACAAAGTGCGATTGATAATGATTCTATATCCATAAAGGTTTTAGATATTCTGAAACATAAGTTTGTTGAGGTAGATTTTGAAGAGGATTATTTAAGGGCAAAAGAATTATTTGGTAGCTAGACTATTAGTTATAGACAAAATATCTTTAAAATCATACGCAACTGCTCTTTACTTCTCTTTAGAAAAGGGTCGCTCCGTAATATTCTAAATCTGGAATAAGAATTTCATGAAAAAATCAATTCTAAAGAATGTTTTAGTAAAGAATTTTCTAGCATTGTCAACAATACAAATTGCTAATATAATCTTACCATTTATTACACTACCATATTTAGCACGAGTATTAGGAGTTTCAAATTATGGAGTAGTTTTTATGGTGTATTCAGTAATGCAGCTCCTATTTGTTCTAAATGATTATGGCTTCAATTTGTCTGCAACCAAAGAAGTATCTAATCATAGACTTGACATAAGAAAAGTAAATGAAATTTTCAGCAGTATTATTAGCATAAAAATCGTACTTCTATTGATTACATTTTTATTGTTGATGCTATTAGGTATTGCAGTACCTGTTATAAGCGAGCATAGAGAAGCTTATTTTTTAGGCTTCGGCATGGTCGTCGGTCAGACCTTTACCCCTATATGGCTGTTTCAGGGAATGGAAAGGATGAAATATATTACGATTGTTAACCTAGTTTCGAAGCTAACGTTTACGATATTAATTTTTGTAGTAATCGATAGCTCTGAGGACTATATATTTGTCCCGTTGTTATATTCAATAGGATTTACGATAGCCGGGTTTGTATCAATTTATTTGGCAAAGAAAGAGTTTGGCGTTTATTTTTCAATACCTAAATGGTTTCAAATCAAGGAGCAATTGAATAACAGTACCCAGTATTTTTTATCTAGGGCTTCAATTGCAGTGTACACCTCTGGAAATAATTTTATAGTCGGTATATTTTTAGGTGAATATTATGCTGGCATTTTTGGGGTTGCTGAGAAATTATATACAGCAATGATAGTAGTGTACACCCCTTTATCCGATGCAATTTATCCGTTTATGGTTAAGAAGCGCGACATGGAACTTTTTAAAAAAATATTCGTTGGTGTTATTTTGGTAAACTTAACTGTCATAACGTTTACCTATTTTTTTTCTGGGGAAATCGTCAACATTATATTTGGTGATGGATATAGTGAAAGTGCTGAATTATTGAAATATTTTTGTTTGCTTGCGTTTGTTATCGTTCCGACTATTTTTATAGGCTATCCTTTACTTGGTGCCTTTGGCTATGAAAAACATGCTAATTATAGCGTGGTTGCCGGTAGTATAATACATTTTTTAGTGTTGTTGATAATTTATCCGAATTTAACAATTTACCTTATGGCCCTCTTATTAATCCTTACACAGGTAATCGTTTTTTTAGTTAGAATGCATGGAGTTCAAAAATTAATTAAATTAAATAGTTTGAAATCAAACAATTAGACTATGCTAATAAAGGGTATAAGATATTTTATTACCATAGTGATAGGTGGGCCTATTTATTTGATTTCAAAAATATTTCCTAAGAAAAAAGACCTTACCGTGATAGGGTCCAATCTTGGGTTGCACTTTGCCGATAACCCTAAATACTATTATATTCAATACTACACCTCCTCTTCGCCCAAAAATCGAAATTTAGTTTGGATTTCGAAGAACAAAGATGTTGTAAACATGCTAAATAATTTGGATTTACCTGCGGAATACCTATACTCTTCAAAAGGCATTTACATGTGTTTAAGGGCAAGCAATGCCATTATTTCGCATCAACTCACCGATATAAACGGTAGTTTGGTGGGAGGGGCTAAAATTGTACAATTATGGCATGCCATGGCCTTGAGAAAAGTGGGGTACGGCGGAGACTGGTATGATGATAATTTCAAAGGAAAATTCAGGAAATTCATAGCAGAATACTTACCGTACTCCTATTACATGACCTGTGATTATCTCTTGGCACCTTGTCAGAAAGCCAAGGAAAATTCTTATGAAGCATTTTCTTTTTCTTTTAGAAACAATAAGATTCAAGAGAATATATTTATTGCAAGACAGCCTAGAACATTGTGTTTGGAAGAAGATTTTGTGTTGCCCGAAAATTTCTTTCCTGAAAAGATTATGTTAGAGTCAATCAATCAAAAATATGATAAAATAGTATCATGGTTGCCTACTCAAAGAAGACAATTTGGAAAAACAATTATAGATGTAATTAAAGATTCAAGCTTAAATTTAAAAGAGCTAAATGAATTTTGTCGTCATAGAAATTGGCTATTTATTATAAAAGCGCATTTTTTAGACCTAGAAGAAGTTAATGAAATAGCCAAGGAATTCAATAATATTTTTACATATGAGTACGCAGACCCTTATCCAATGTTAAAATTTACAGATGTTTTAATAACTGATTACTCTAGTGTTTTTTTTGATTTTATTTTGGTTGATAGACCAATTTTGTTTATGAGTTATGATTTAGAAGAATATAGAAACACCGCTAAATTTTATTATGAATACGAAGATTTGCAAATTGGCCCTATTTTTAGAGCTTGGAGTCAAATTTTAGAAGAACTAGTTTATATCGACACAGAAAATGACAGGTTTAAGAACCAAAGAAACCAAACTTTAAAAAGTTTTGAATTTGAAACTTCACCAGTAATCAAATTTCCTAATGAAATTTAGTCAGCAATTAGCCATTAAAGAAATTTTACTGATTATTCTGGTTATTCTTAGTATTCATTTCACCGAGTTTAAAATTGGGGTAGTTAAATTATCTGAAATCATTTTATTATTGCTACCCCCATTCTTTTATTCCAGAAAAATCAACAAATGGTGTTTATACTTTTATTTTTTATTCTTTACATGGCTGGGGATTTCGCTATTTCTTAACTTATTTAGAGAATTGCCACCACTAAAAGGTCTATCATTACTTAAAAGCCCTTATTTGATTACAATTGGCAGATTTTTGGAATTAATTGCTTGTGTAAACCTAGTAGCTATTACTCATTTTTATTTTAAAAGTAAATCTGGGGAGTATATAGTTCGATTTGTAAAGAGAATTGTTTTTATATCATTCGTGTTAATAATTTTCAATTCACTTACATATTTGTTGGTCACTAAGGGGGTGTTGTCAAATTCTAGTTTGGTATATATAACTTCAAGTAACTATTTTAGATTAAAGGGAGGATTTATTGAAGGAGGACCTTATGGTTTAATGCTTTCCTTTGTTTTTGTATTATCATTTTTGTACCGGTCAAGATTCAATTTAGTAATAAGGACTTTCATAATCTTTAATATTGTTTTCTTGGCAAAATCTAAGGCCGGCATATTACTCTTAGTAATCTGGGCGGTCATCTATTATTATAAGACGGTTTACAGGAAAATCAAAAGCCTTAGCTTCATAGTTCTGATGATAGGAGGTGTCATCGCAGTATTTGCTTTTGCAAAATTGGCCAATGTGTATATAGAACACATCCAGAATATGGAGAAGTATGTAATTCAAAGACCAGAAGACACTAATTTAATTATGGGCAGAATTGCAGGTTCTCACATAGCTCCAAAAATGGTTCTGGATAATCCTATTTTTGGCATAGGATTAGGGAATTACCCTATTGAGAGAAATTTAAAGAAGTATCGTAGTTTCATTCCTGAATCGCCGCCAGGCAAGACAGATGCACATGGCCTTGGCGGTATTTTTCAACTAATGGTAGATGGTGGTGTATTTATTTTATTCTTATTTATTCTTATTTTAATTTATTTGATAAAGAAGACGTTGGTTTTAAGGAATGGTATGGAGATATTTTTATTTGTATTTCCTTGTTTTTTCCTAACAGGAGTTCAGATTTATTTTTTATACCCATGGTTTTTACTTGGCATAATAATTTCATTAAATGAAAAAGCAGATTCGAAAAGAAGATTTAGTAGTTGACGCCAGAATGATTAACAGTTCGGGCATTGGCACATATTTAAAAAATATTTTGCCAATAATTTCCAATAATTTTAATCTAACACTGTTAGGGGATTTAAAAGAACTGGCTAGCTTTGAGTGGACAAAAGGATTGAAAATAATAGAATTCAACTTAAAAATATACTCACTAAAGGAGCAGTTACTATACCCGTTTATAATTCCTAAAACAGATCTCTTCTGGTGTCCACATTTTAATGCTCCTTTTTTACCTATAAGGGCAAAGAAAATGTTGACAACTATATATGACGTAAACCATTTAGCCAATAAAGAAAGTAGTTCCTTTGCAAAATGGATTTATGCAAAACTACTATACGCTTTGGCCGTAAGAAAAAGTGAGAAAATAATCACTATTTCCAAATTCTCAAAAGCAGAATTATTGAAGTATACTAATGCCAAAACAAAAAAGATAAAAATTGTTTACTGTGGAGTTGATTTTGTAAAATTTACCAATGTTTATCAAAACCTAGAATATGAAGTTCCTGAAAAATATATTCTTTATGTCGGAAATATAAAACCTCACAAAAACCTTCTTACTTTGTTGAAGGCATACAAAATTTTGCCAGAGAATACAAAACAGACCTATAAATTAGTTATTTTAGGAAAAAAAGAAGGCTTTATAACCCCAGATTTAGAGATTTTTAAATTTATTGAAGAACATAGCCTTATGAAATATATATTTTTTACGGGATATGTTGAAGATTATGAAGTTCCATTAATATACCAAAAAGCTAGTTTGTTTGTATTTCCATCTCTTTATGAGGGGTTTGGACTGCCTGTATTGGAGGCTATGGCAAGTGGAGTGCCAGTTTTAACGTCCAATGCAACAAGCCTCCCAGAAGTTGGTGGAGAAGCTGCTATGTATTTTGACCCTACTAATTTCAATGAGCTTTCTGTAAAAATTCAAGAATTTGTATTAAATCAAGAATTAGGAAAAATGTATGTAAGAAAAGGAAAGCTACAAGCTAGACGTTTTTCTTGGGAGACTGCTGGCAAAAGACATATTGAAATTATTGATGACCTTATAAACGAAAGCAGTACCCATGGTGCAACTTAACTTTAGTCTAAATAGGTTATGGTCTTTTGTACTCTATTCGCTTGCTCTATTTCCTCTACTACCAAAGGGTTTAGAAAGTATATTGTTAATATGTTTCACTATTTTATCTTTTCTGCTATATTTTAAAAAAAAAAGATATAACAGAGATGTTTTTGGTGTAAAAGATTTTTTTTTAGTTGTTTTACTTTCTTCTATTTTTTTAATTTATGCTGTAAGTATCTGCTACTCTTCTAATTGGGAAAAGGGAATAAGTCAAACGATAAGAGTAATTCCAATAGCATCTTTTCCTCTTATTTTTGGATTTTTAAGAAAAGATTGTCTGAGCGAGAATGAAATAGACTACATTAAATATATATACATATTCGCAGTAAGCTCAGGCCTAATATATTTGAATATCTCTTCATTGAACAAATTGTATTTTTCAAATAGTTCTCATTGGGAAATAAGGCAATATCTTGAAATGGTTTCAGATGTGCATGGAACGTATATGTCTCTTTGGGTCGGTTTTGGGGTGCTTATTTTATTTTCATTAATAGTTAACTGGGCGGTCGGTCAAAAGTTAAAATTAATTATTGCTGGAATGGTCTTGATTATCTACTTTCTTTATTGGCAAATAACCATTGGTGCTAGAATGCCTCTTATTATGACTATAATACTATGCTGTATTTATCTTTTTTTTAGGGTTAAGTCTAGTTTACGATATATTCTGGTTTTCTTTTTACTAAGTGGCTTCATTCTTTTTCTAAATTTGTCAGAATCTAATTTTATGCAAAGGGTCGAAAATGTATTTAATGTAGAACACTCTTTGCCCAGTGGCGATTATAGTCTAAATTTTGAAGACATTTCATCAGAAGATATTAGAAAGGGCATTTTTCTTTGTAGCTGGCAGCTTATAAAGAAATCCCCATTAGTAGGCTATGGGGTTGGTGATGTACAGTTCAATCTGGATCAGTGTTATCAAGAAAGAATCCCTAGCAATGTGTATCAAAAATTCCTTTATAATAGCCATAATCAATATCTTCATGTTGTGTTAGTTGGAGGAGCATTTGCTTTGGCCGTATTTTTAATGAGTCTTTTTGTTGTTTTATATATTTCATACTGGAAATCTGATTATTTGCTTTTTTCTTTTACTATTCTAACAATGGCTTGTTTTATGACAGAAAACTTAATCAGTAGGCATGACGGAATTATTTTTTACAGTTTATTCAATTCAATTTTAATTTTTAGCAAGAATGAAAAAGGCCTTAGTGCATGATTGGTATACCGTATATGGGGGCGCAGAAAGATGTGTAGAAAGCTTTACAAATATTTGGGATGATTTTAATCACTTTTCATTGGTGGATGATTTATCAGATGAAAACAGAAATATTATTCTAAAAGGTAAATCAACAACAAATTCATTTATTCAAAAATTACCTTTTGGAAAGAGTAAATATAGAAGCTATCTGCCATTGTTTCCACTGGCTGTTGAGCAATTTGACCTCACCAAGTATGACTTAATAATATCATCATCATCATCAGTAGCCAAAGGGGTATTGACCAGGCATGATCAATTGCATATTTCTTATGTTTATTCTCCTGTAAGGTATGCGTGGGATTTATATCATCAGTATTTACGTGAATCCGGTCTTGAAACTGGAGTCAAAGGATTTTTGGTTAAATATTTTTTACATAAACTTAGATTATGGGATTATGCTACCGCAAATAGGCCTGATTACTATATTGCAATCTCCAATTATGTGGCTAAACGAATTAAGAAAATATATAACAAGGAAGCAATTGTAATTTACCCTCCTGTAGATACAAAATCATTTACAATTTCTGAAATTACGGAGGACTACTATGTCACTTGTTCTAGGATGGTTCCATACAAAAAGATAGATTTAATAGTTGAGGCTTTTTCCAAAACGGATAAAAGATTAATTGTTGTTGGGGATGGTCCAGACTATAATAAAATAGAGAGACTTAAGACCTCAAACATTGAACTCCTTGGTTTTCTTGAAAAGAATAAAGTGTTAGATTTAATTAAAAAGGCTAAAGCCTTTATATTTGCTGCCGAAGAAGATTTTGGTATTGCACCAATAGAGGCACAGGCTGCAGGAGTTCCTGTAATAGCATTTGGAGAAGGCGGAATATTGGAAACAGTAAATGGACAATTTCCTAATGGGGATATATCAATCGAAAATATTACGGGAGTATTTTTTAAAAATCAAGATTCAGAATCTCTTTTGGCGGCAGTAGACTTTTTCGAAAAAAATATCCAAATTTTTGATAAGAATTTGATAAGACAAAACGCGCAGAAGTTCAGTGTAGAGAGGTTCGAAAAGGAATTCAAGCAAAAGATAGAAGAACTTTACGAAAATTGGAAAAACAATAAAGGAGTAAAATGAAAAAAGCTATTATTACAGGTATTACAGGGCAAGATGCAGCATATTTAGCAGAACTTTTATTGGAAAAAGACTATCAGGTATACGGAACATATAGAAGAACCAGTTCTACCAACTTTTGGAGGATTGAAGAATTGGGAATAGAAAATCACTCAAACCTTCACTTATTAGAATACGACTTGGTCGATTTATCAAGCGCTTTTAGAATAATCAGTGATATACGACCACATGAAATCTATAATTTGGCCGCACAAAGTTTTGTGGGAGTCTCATTTTCTCAACCAATTGCAACTGCGCATATAACGGGAATTGGAGCATTGAATTTGCTCGAGGCAATTAGAACAATTGACCGCGGGATAAAGTTTTATCAGGCCTCGACATCTGAAATGTTCGGAAAAGTAAAAGCAATTCCTCAGTCCGAAGAAACCCCTTTTCATCCAAGAAGTCCATATGGCGTGGCAAAGGTTTTTGCTCATTGGGCAACCTTGAACTATCAGGAATCCTATAACCTGTTTGCTTCAAGTGGAATTTTATTTAACCATGAGTCGCCGTTGCGAGGTAAAGAGTTTGTTACAAGGAAAATAACAGACTCTGTTGCCAAAATTTCTCTAGGAATGCAAGACGTTCTTGAGTTGGGGAATTTAAATGCTAAAAGAGACTGGGGGTATGCAAAAGATTATGTAGAAGGAATGTATAAAATACTCCAAGCTGATAAGCCCGATGTATTTGTTTTGGCAACGGGAAGAACCGAAACAGTTAGAGATTTTGTGGACATGGCCTTCAAGGCAATTGACATAAACATTGAATGGGAAGGTGGAGAAGAAAAAGAAATAGGGATTGATGTAAAATCTGGGAAGACACTTATTAAAGTCAATCCAAAATTCTATAGACCTGCCGAAGTGGATTTGCTGATAGGAGATCCTAAAAAATCTGATAAGATTTTAGGATGGAAAGCAAAAACAACTTTAGAAGAATTATGCGAAATGATGGTGATTTCTGACATTGAAAGGAATAAAGATGGAAAATCCTATTAACAACACGGTCTTTATTACGGGCATTAATGGATTTACAGGGAAGCACTTGGAAGCTTGTTTAATTAATAAAGGATTCAAGGTCTATGGAACAACATTCTCTCCACCAAAAAAGGAAAATCATTTCAAGTGCGATATTTTAAACAGCAATGAACTAAAAAAAACTATTTTAAAGGTTAAACCAAATTATGTGGTACACCTTGCAGCGATTTCTTTTGTTGCATCCCAAGATATTTCAAAGATTTATGAAACTAATGTGATTGGAACACTTAACCTGTTAGAAGTTCTATGTAAACTTAACATGCCAATAAAAAAAGTTCTCTTAGCTAGCAGTGCTGCGGTTTATGGCAATATTGGAACAGTTCTTTCAGAAGAAATGTGCCCCAAGCCAGTTAATCACTATGGTAACAGCAAATTGGTCATGGAAAACATGTCGACCAATTACTTCAACAAACTAAACATAGTAATTACAAGACCATTTAACTATACAGGAGTGGGTCAGGAAGAACAGTTTTTGATTCCCAAAATTGTAGAACATTTCAAACAAAACAAAAAGAGTATTGAACTTGGCAATATTAATACCTTTAGGGAATACAACAATGTAAAGTTCTTAACAAGTAGCTATCAAAAACTTTTGATGTCCAATTTTAAATCTGGTGCCGTTAATATTGCTTCGGGGAAAACATATAGTATCAAAAACATATTGGAAATTATGAGTTACGTATCCTCATATAATATCAAAGTTGAAAGAAATGAGAAGTTTGTAAGAAAACACGAAATAAGGGAACTTAAAGGCTCTCCTAATAAACTCATAGATTTAGTTGGGAAATTGGATGACGGATGTTCTCTAAGGAAAACTTTAGAAGAAATGTATCTTGCCTAAGAACTTTTAGTTTTCTTATAAAAAACTTTTTAGAAAAGGTTGGTTTTGCAAGTTAAGAAGTATTTTAGTGAATGTTTTTTAGCCAACATCGTTATTCAAATCTGATTACTCCTCTCTCTTATGGGATAGATTTATTGATTGTCAACATTTTTTTGTACATACAGCCAATCAATTTTCAGACACCATATCTTATACACGCTTACATATCTGTTGGCTGGATTGTCATATCAGTAAAAAATGAATTTTATAAAGTTTATAGATATGCTAAAATCACATATATAATAAGACTGATATTTACACAATTTGTTTTTTTCTTTTTAATTCTGTATGCATTCATTGGATTTTTTAAACAACCAATAATAAGTCGATTTGCCTTAGGACAGTATTTTGTTTTTAACGTCTTGGCAATTTCTATTATAAAACTTATTAGTTACCTGTTATTGATGGAATATAGGGATAAGGTCAAAGGTAATTTAAGGAATGTTGTCGTTATAGGAAAAAATAAAAAAACGGACCAATTAATTACTGTCTTTAACGAAAGAAAAGGCTATGGGTACCATTTTTTAAAACAATTTCCGTCGAACAGTCTGAATTTTGATTTAGAGAACTGCTTTGATTATATTATTAAGAACAATGTAGATGAAATCTATTGTTCTGTTTCAGAATTGAAAAACGAGCAGTTAACACAATTCATCAATTTTGCAGATAACAACTTGAAGACGCTTAAATTTATTCCAGATAATAAGCACATATTTTCAAAGAAATTAAAATTTGAATATTATGATTATATACCTGTATTATCTTTAAGAGATATTCCTTTACACGGTCCTATTAATTCCTTTTTGAAGAGGAGTTTTGATATTGTATTTTCTCTTATTGTTGTTTTAGCACTACTTTCATGGCTAACCCCGATATTGGCTATTATAATTTCATTAGAATCTAAAGGCCCGGTGTTTTTTAGACAAAGTCGCAATGGGGTTGATAATAGAGAGTTCTATTGTTACAAGTTTAGATCTATGGCACCAAACCATGATGCAGATAATTATCAGGCTACTAAAAATGATATGCGGATTACCAAAATTGGAAAAATAATACGCAAAACAAGTATTGATGAACTCCCTCAATTTTATAATGTGCTTTTTGGGACAATGTCAGTAGTTGGCCCACGGCCGCATATGGTCAAACATACAAACGAATATTCAGACAGAGTAGATAAATACATGGTTCGTCATTTTGTAAAGCCTGGCATCACAGGTCTTGCTCAAATTAGAGGTTATCGTGGGGAAATAGAAAGTGACACTGATATTCTAAATAGAATAAAGTTTGATATATTTTATATTGAAAACTGGTCCATGTTTCTTGATATTAAAATCATGGTTCAAACGGTAATCAACGCTTTTAAAGGTGAGGCAAAAGCCTATTAGTTTATGAAAAAAACCCTAATCACAGGAGCAGCAGGCTTTTTAGGATCACACCTTTGCGATAGGTTTATTGCGGAAGGACACCATGTCATTGCCATGGACAATCTTATAACCGGAGACCTTAAAAATATAGAGCACCTGTTTCCATTGGAGCGTTTTGAATTCCATCACCATGACGTTTCAACTTTCGTACATATAGGAGGAGATTTGGATTACATCCTGCACTTTGCATCTCCGGCAAGTCCAATTGATTATTTAAAGATTCCGATTGAAACCCTAAAAGTAGGTTCCCTGGGCACATTAAATTTGTTAGGTCTTGCCAAGGAAAAAGATGCCAGGATTCTGGTGGCATCAACCTCAGAAGTATATGGAGATCCTTTAGTACATCCGCAGAATGAAGAGTACTATGGCAATGTAAGTCCTATTGGACCTAGAGGGGTATATGATGAGGCCAAACGTTTTATGGAGTCAATAACCATGGCGTATCATACTCATCATGGATTGGATACCCGTATCGTTCGCATTTTTAATACCTATGGTTCAAGAATGCGCTTGAATGATGGGCGAGTGGTTCCAGCCTTTATGGGGCAAGCGCTTCGGGGTGAGGATTTAACGGTTTTTGGAGATGGGTCCCAAACAAGATCTTTTACGTATATAGATGATCAGGTTGAAGGCATCTATCGCTTATTGATGAGCAACTACCATCTTCCCGTCAACATAGGTAATCCAGATGAAACCACAATTCTGGAATTCGCTGAGGAAATAATTAAGCTTACGGGAACAGATCAAAAAATAATATTCAAACCATTGCCTCAGGATGACCCCTTACAGCGCCAACCTGATATCACTAGGGCCAAGGAAATTTTGGATTGGGAACCTAAAGTGCATCGTTCAGAAGGGCTAAAAATGGTGTATGAATACTTCAAATCGCTATCACCAGAGGAATTACATGGCAAGGAGCATCGTGATTTTTCACATTTGAATGGGAAATAAATACTGATATCTGATATCCGATATCTGAATTGGTTTATTTTTGC
The DNA here is from genome assembly GCF_947499585.1 of uncultured Allomuricauda sp. Lineage (GTDB taxonomy): Bacteria > Bacteroidota > Bacteroidia > Flavobacteriales > Flavobacteriaceae > Flagellimonas. The sequence continues at coordinate 782,655 of NZ_CANMOO010000002.1, forward strand.
CAAAATTTTGATTGATGAACATTCTGGTCCTTGGCTCAGGGGGTCGCGAACATGCGATAGCCCTTAAAATCTCACAAAGCGCTAAACTTGAACAACTGTTTGTTGCGCCAGGCAATGCAGGCACTTCAGAAATTGCAACCAATTTTGAAGTTGGCGTAAATGATTTTGAAGGTGTTAAAGCTTTGGTGTTAAGGGAGAAAATAGATTTAGTTGTTGTTGGCCCAGAAGATCCATTGGTGAATGGAGTTCATGATTTTTTCTTAAATGATGATGCGTTAAAAGATGTTTCAGTCATAGGGCCACAAAAAGCTGCTGCAGAACTGGAAGGGAGTAAAGAATTTGCCAAAGAGTTTATGATGCGTCATCAGATTCCAACAGCTGCGTATGAAAGTTTTACTTCAGAAACGGTAGAGAAAGGATATGACTTTTTAGAAACATTAAAGCCGCCATACGTTCTTAAAGCTGATGGATTAGCTGCTGGCAAAGGGGTGTTGATTCTTCAAGATTTAGACGAAGCAAAAGCAGAGCTTAAATCCATGTTATTAGATTCCAAGTTTGGTTCCGCTAGTGCAACTGTGGTCATTGAGGAATTCTTGGATGGAATAGAATTAAGCTGTTTTGTGCTTACAGATGGCACAAATTACAAAATACTTCCTACTGCAAAAGATTACAAACGGATAGGAGAAGGAGACACGGGGCTTAATACGGGTGGTATGGGAGCTATTTCGCCAGTTCCTTTTGCAGATGAATCCTTTTTGCATAAAATAGAGCGGCAGGTAGTGCAACCTACTGTAAAAGGTCTTAAAAAGGATAAGTTGCCTTATGTAGGATTCATCTTTATAGGATTGATAAAAGTTGGGGAAGAACCAAAGGTCATAGAGTACAATGTACGCATGGGTGATCCAGAGACTGAGGTTGTAGTTCCTAGGATTAAAAATGATTTGGTTGATATCCTTACTGCGATGGCTAAAGGAAAATTAAATGAAATCAATCTTGATATAGATCAAAGAACCGCTACAACGGTAATGGCGGTTTCAGGAGGTTATCCAGAGGCATATGAAAAAGGAAAAGAAATTACAGGAATTGAAAGTATAAAAGATTCCTTGGTCTTTCATGCCGGAACAAAGAAAGACGACGGAAAAGTAGTTACTAACGGAGGGCGTGTTATTGCCATTACTTCCCTTGGAAATGACTTTCAGGAAGCGCTACAAAAATGCTATCAAAATATGGAAAAACTACATTTTGATGGAATGTACTACAGAAAAGACCTCGGGTTCGATCTATAGATAGGAATGGGAGGTAATACTCTTGTCCTCTTCACCGCTATCGTTGAAAATTTTCAACTGGTTCATCCAATAGACCATGGCTACAAAACCGATAATTGCAAAAATCCAGTTTACAGTGTTAGAAGACCACCAACTTTGCATAAAACGGAAAAAATCATAAGGAGCAAAAAGACCATTTACAAATAAGTCTTCAATGCCGTAAAAAAACTTGCTCATCTTAGCTATATTTACTTTACAAAAGTAGTAAAACCAAACATGATTTCAAGCTTTTTCGGAAAAACAAAACCCATAAACTATATTGTTCTATCGGTTTTTCTATTTCTCTTTTACAGCGTTTTTATTTTTTTTGAAGCAAATCAAGAGATTAATGTGGACACCATTCCGTTAGATGTTTTAACGGTTGGGACACTTTTGCTCTCCATTTATATTATCAGTAGAATTGTTCGTGTTGAAAAGGTAACTGATTTCAGCTCGTATGCTATCTTTTTTTTTGTTTTGCTGTTTGTTGCGTTTTCAAAGGTTCTTGGGGATAAAAATGCTATTTTTTGCAACTTTTTTTTGCTGCTTGCTGTCTGGAGGTTATTGGCAGTTAAATCGATCAAAAATGTTAAGCATAAGATTTTTGATGCATCACTCTTAATCTGTATTGCAAGTCTTTTTTACGATTGGGCCGTGGTGTTTTTTCTTTTGGTATTTTTTGTCATCAACGTCTATGATAGAAAAACATTTAAAAACTGGTTGGTCCCAATCGTTGGTATTTTAACCTTTTTCATGTTGGCCTTTACTTTTTTAAAGGTGAACGGAGAACTTTCTTTTTTTGCGGACCATTATAGATTTTCAATAGATTTTTTAAAAACCGATTTTTTTACAGAACCAGCTATAATAAAGTTATTGATCTATGTCTTTTTATTAATAGTGGTGATGTCTTTGGTTTTCTTAAAAGTAAGAAAGAAAGGGGGCGGAAAGTTAGTACCGCTGCGCATTGTTTTCCTGACTTTTATTTTTGGGGCCTTCATCAACCTTTTCAAATCAATTGATGCTTCTCCAGTTTTAATTACATTTTTTCCAGCTGCGGTTTTTTTAACCAATTATATAGAGACCATCAAAAAGGCCAAGCTCAAGGAAGTTGTAGTAGTAATATGTGTTGCTTTATCCTTTGTCCTTTTTCTGGTAGAACTTAATCTGTAAACCATAAAGCAATATCTTTGTGCTAAATTATTTTGTCCATGTTTAGCTCATTTGCATTCAACATCTTTCAGGAGAGTATAGATAGGTATCATATAAAAGATGATGTAGACCAAGAATTTGTGAATCCCTATCCAAAAGATAAAGTGGAACACTTGTTATATCGGAAAAACTGGATCGATACCGTGCAATGGCATTATGAGGATATTATTCGTGATCCATCTATAAACCCGCATGATGCTCTAGTTCTTAAACGAAAAATAGATGCTAGCAATCAAGACCGAACAGATTTAGTGGAATATATTGATGGCTATTTTTTGAACAAATATCAATCTGTTGAGATAAAGGAAGGAGCCACTATAAATACTGAAAGCCCAGCCTGGGCTTTTGACCGACTTTCCATTTTGGCTTTGAAGATTTACCACATGCAAGAAGAGGCAAACCGAACAGATGCTTCTCCCGAGCACATTGCCAAATGCAATGATAAGTTGGCTGTACTATTGGAACAAAAGAAAGATCTTACCACAGCTATTGACCAACTATTGGCAGATATAGAAGCAGGAAATAAGTACATGAAAGTCTATAAACAGATGAAAATGTACAATGACGATGAATTAAACCCGGTACTCCGTGGACAAAAAGGGTAGCAAGTCCCATATCTTGGTCATCAGGTTATCTGCTATGGGAGATGTGGCGATGACCATTCCTGTTCTGATCGCATTGCTGGCCAAAAACCCTGAACTAAAGATTACCGTTCTTACTAAAAAACCTTTTACCCCTATTTTTTCTGGATTGGAAAATGTTGAGGTGTACGTGGCCGATGTGAAAAAAACCCATAAAGGACTGGTCGGACTTTGGCGCTTATACCAAGAACTGAAAAAGCTTCAAATCGATTATGTAGCTGACCTCCACAATGTGCTTCGAAGCCGAATACTGAAAAAGTATTTTGCATTGGGTAAAATACCTTTTATTCAGATTGATAAAGGACGTGTTGAGAAAAAAGCACTTACGCGTTCTAAGAATAAGAGCTTCAAGCAACTAAAGACTACCCATCAACGCTACGCGGATGTTTTTGCTGATTTAGGGTTTCCAATAGATTTGTCCAACACAAAACTATTGGACCGCCAACCGCTTTCAGAAAAAGTACTTGAATTGGTTGGGCAGGATACTAAAAAATGGGTTGGTGTAGCGCCTTTCGCCGCCCATGAGGGTAAAATGTATCCATTAACCCAGATGAAACAGGTTATAGAAGCATTAAATAATACCAATAAGTATAAAATAGCATTGTTTGGCGGTGGGGCCAATGAAATTAAACAGTTAGAAGGTATTGAAAAAGAATTCGAAGGCGTAGTTAATATGGCAGGAAGGCTTAATCTATCGGAAGAGTTATCACTGATTTCAAACTTAGATCTAATGCTCTCCATGGATAGTGGTAATGCACATTTGGCAGCAAATTATGGTATTCCGGTGGTAACGATTTGGGGGCTTACGCACCCTTATGTGGGGTTTTACCCCTTCAATCAATCTTTGGAAAATGCATTGCTGGTAGACCGCAAACAGTTTCCATTGATTCCAAGCTCTGTGTATGGCAACAAACTTCCAAAAGGATATGATAATGTCATGCAATCCATAACTCCAGAGCAGGTAGTCACCAAAATAAGCCAGCTGTTAGCTTCTTAAGCCATCACCTTTCGTTCTGCAATGGAACTAAAATAGTGTTTTAACTGTTGTACGTACTGGTACTTTAATTGCCTGTTGGTGCTATCCATTAATAGGGAACGCATTCCCAAATACGAAGCAATAATATAGGTGGCCACTCCTTCACAATCGACATGGCGTGCTATATGGCCATCAATTTTGCCTTTTTTCAACACAGAAACCAGATTTACCTCCCATACTTTAAGGATATCCTTAAGATACTTGCTGATTTCTGAATTACGCTTGTTGAATTCAGTTAAAAAATCATTTAGCATAAATCCATAGGCCATTTCATTGCGCTTTCTGGGTTCCAAAGCGTTTTCCAGACTATCCAAAATGATGAGTAATGGATTTTCATGGGTGTTCAAAGGCTCAACCAATAAAGCATATACTTTCTGAACAACAAGGTTTTGTATGATACTTATAAAATAATCTTCTTTAGATTTAAAGTGATGGTAAAATGCACCTTTAGAAAGCTCTAATTCCTTTAAAATATCATCTAAACTAGTATTGTAATAGCCTTTAGCATGAAATACCTCTAGGCCTTTAGCACATAAACGGTGCATGGTTTCACGTCTTTTTAGGTTCTTTTCCATAAGATTTAGGTTTTGGGTTAAATAGACCGTTAAGTCTGTAACAAAGATTCGGCAGATTTACACCAACCTAAAGAATCGAGGATGTATTTGTAGGAAAAATCGGTGAAAAGTAAAAAACGACCCTAAAAGAGGGAGTCCTTAAAAAGTGAACCGACCGGCGAGTCTGTTTAACAGATTCATTTATTGGATAAATGACAGACGGGAATGATTGATGTCCATTTTAAAAGCAGTAAAAAGGCAAGGGTTTAAAATATATATTTGCTCAGAACACCTATCTGTCAATTTAGGTGACTAGTTTAACTAAAAACCTACGAACTTCACTTAGTTGAGCTGAACATATTTTCAGAATTGGTCATAATATTTATAGAAAATGAAGAATATATTAGTCTGGATAACAATTTTATGTTGCAGTGTTGAATGTCTTGCCCAAAAGGAGCTGTTTGAAAATAGATTCAATTTAGATTCTTGTTCTAGGTTTGGAAGCTTATGGGGCAACGAAATTAAACGATGGGAGTTTGAAATAAAATCAGAATCGGCTCTAGGCGATAATCTTTGGGAACAAATACTGCCAAAATCAACTCTTGATGACGATAAAATAATAATCAGCAGGAATGAATTGGATTACTTCCTTAAAATCGATGTTATAAAAGGTCTAGCTAAAAATCAACCAATTTCAAACCCAGCTCATTGGGAAAGTCGATTCGGAAAGCAAATTCAAACAATCAAATTTGAAAAACCGCTTCATGTTTTAACGATTAAAAATGATAAGCTCGTTAAAATGACTTTGGATTCTCTAATAGGCCTAAGGCACCCTACCTTTTATCCACATGGGAAATATGAGATTGTCGATAAAGGAATGGCCCCAATAGTATATAGGCAAGAAAATCAGTTCGACTTGAGGTCTCCTGTACTATTTGTTACATGCAATTTCATGGAATATGTAGACCTTGAAAGAGCGAAAATAAATAGAGACACCATAAATTTTGGGGGGAAAGATTTTCCAGGAATATTGTACAAAACCGGAATAGATTTTAATAGTGATGGTCAGGATGAAGTTTTAATGTACCATGAAGAGGTAAAAGATACTATTACTCCAGAAGGTGATGAAGATTCTGCATATATGTATTCAATTATAGCTATGTATTTTAAAAATAAATGGTACAGAACCTCATACTGGGTAGAAGGGCCAAATGGCGTTGAAGGTTTTTAGTTTTGATTTCTAACAAAAAAATCTCGAACTTCACTTATCAGTCGATATAGCTCATTAAAACGGAGCCATATCATAATCGTTGTAGGTAATTAACAAATCATCATTATGATAAAAATCTATTTCATTATTTTATCAATAAGTATAATGAGTACCTGTATTGCTCAAGAGCATGACCAAATAGTACTAGAAATAAATGCTATTGAAAATAGCTTGATTAAGAGCATTCAAATAAAAGGAGATTCTATCCAGAAATTTAATATTCTAGAAAGAATGGATTTTTATAAAGTTCCTGGAGTTAGTATCGCAATTGTAGAAAACGGGCAACTAAAATGGGCAAAAGGATATGGCTATGCAAATACTGAAACTGGAACAAAAGTGGATGCAAACACACTTTTTCAAGCCGCTTCAATAAGTAAACCCCTAGCCGCTTTGGCTGCTTTAAAACTAGTTGAGAATGGCAGCTTAGAATTAAATAAAGATGTCAACCATTACTTAAAAGATTGGCAGATTCCTCAAAACAAGTTTACTGAAACTGAAAAAGTAACACTTGAAAAATTATTAACACATACCGCAGGAATGACAGTTCATGGTTTCCCCGGCTACCAACAGACGGATGAATTTCCTGAGATTATTGATGTTCTAAATGGTGACGGAAATACAGGAAAAATAGTGGTCGATACTATACCCGGAAGTATTTGGCGATATGCTGGAGGTGGTTATACGGTTATGGAAAAAGTGGTAGAAGATATTAGTGGATTATCTTTTGATACCTATATGTCTAAAAACATTCTACTTCCAATGGGAATGAAAAACAGCACCTTTCAACAACCTATAGCTAAATCGTTTCAAAACAACATTAGCGCTGCTTTCGATGGAAACGGCGAATTGATTAAAGGTTTATGGAACAATTACCCAGAACAAGCAGCAGCAGGTTTATGGACAACCCCTTCAGATTTAGCAAAGTATTGCATGGAAATAGTAGATATCATACAAGGTAAAAAAGAGGGTGTTCTCACCAAGGAAACTGTTGCGAAAATGCTTACCAAACATAAAAATGATTGGGGACTTGGACCTTCTTTACAAAACGAGAAAGATTCTTTAATTTTTGGTCATGGTGGCAAAAACGCAGGCTTCACTTGTGATATGAAAGCATTTGCGTATCAGGGCAATGCTGTTATCGTTATGACAAATGCTGATAAAGGAGGTAAATTAATATCAGAAATTAAAAATGCCGTATCCAATTATTACAATTGGGGAATTAGTCAACCCAAGATTATTGAAGTGCTAAAATTATCAGATACTGATTTAAAAAAGTTTGCAGGGGCCTATGAGTCTAAACAACCAAAAATGATGAACAAAGTTATACTTAAGGAAAATCAACTTATAATAACTAACTCACCATTGGGTGCCTTAAAACTTGTACCAATAGAAACTAATAAATTCATTGATAAAGAAAATGGTATTGTTTTTAAATTCCTGGTTGGCGAAAAAGTAACTGGCTTTTTGGTAAATAACAGCTTTAAGATGGTGAAAGTAGAATAATAACTACCTACACTATATGCATAAGGGCTTTGGGCTTACCGGAAGGTTTGTGTATTTTTATTAGGCCGCAAAGTCTTTCGGATTTTGCTTAAGACAAGAAAAAAATAAATCAAAACAACGCATCAGGCATGACAGGTAAAAAGATTTTGCTATGCGCGTGGCGGAAAGCAAACGCCTATTTGCTCGCTTACTCTTCATAACTAAACTGATAAATGGCATCTCTAAAATCAAAAAAACCACTCAAGAAAATACTGAATGGTTTTTTATATAACTGTTACCGTTTTCTAACAACAACCTCCACCATCATAATGGTAGGTAGATTCACTTATAAAAATATCGTCACGGCCAAGTGAACCAAGAGCTCCAGCAGTTTTATCGCAGACAGCCAAAGGCTGGTTCTTTAAAAGCACGTGGCCTTTGTTATCATCAAAATAATCCTCACCACCAAAATATATAGCCGCTTTACCGGTAAAAACACATGGACCGTCTTCTGGCATAGGATCTTTTATGGCTGCCACTTCAATGGATTCAATATATATGAGTTTATCCGTAGGGTAGTTTCTAGGGTCTAGGATTCGGTAAGGTTTTCTTGCTCTTATTTCAATGGTACCAAAACCAACATCGGTCAATGCCTTTATATATTGTTCAATAGGTAAACTACCGCTTAAACAAAGAGCTCTTAATCTATCATCATTTCTGAGCATATCATTCATTTCTTGCTCACAAGTAGGGTCGCTCATGACAAGCTTTCCATGCGACTTTAAGACGCGGTACATTTCTTCAATGGCACGCTTTAGATCTTCTTCTTTAAAAATGTTGAACAGGCAGTTTTGTGCTGCAACATCAATTGAATTGTCATCGACCGGAAGGTTCAAGGCATCACCCTTTTTCAAATCAACAAATTCAGACTTGAACCAATCATTTTCTTCTTCGGCAATTTTAAAATTATCGCTGCTGGCTTGAAGCATTTCATCAACCACATCAACGCCAACAACGCCTCCTTTTTGCCGATTAAAATAGGAAAATTGCAATAACTCCATTCCTCCGCCCACGCCAACATAGAGCATTTTTGGATTGTTGGAGAGATCTCTGGCATGCACCGTACTACCACAACCGTAATTCATCTCCTGCATTATTCTAGGGATTTTAAGCCCTGGCAATTCCCAAATAGGGTTTGTGGTACAGCATAGGCCTACGTCTGGTGTCAATGCAGCTTTTTTGTATAGATCGTTGGTAGCTTGTAAGTAACTCATATTCTTTTTAATGTATTTTTAACTAGTGCATTTTTCATTCAATTTTTTTAAAAAAGGAATCAATGGCTTTAAGCCACAGTCCCCTGACAACTACTACCCGCACCAGCCGTACAACCGTAGCAATGTTGTGAGATAATAATATTTCTGTCGTTTAACAAGTCTTCATTATAGTCTTTAATGTGTTTTACCTTGCTGGCCACCTTAAGGTCTAGCATCTGGTTAAAATCACAATCGTAGAGCCAACCATCCCAACTGATAGAAATGGTGTTGGTGCACATTACATTTGCTACCGCGGCCGGGTTATAGGCTTCAACCAAGGCATACATATAGTCTTCATAGTTTTCGGAAGCGACTAAGTAATCTAGAAAACGGGCAATAGGCAAATTGGTAATGGCAAATAAGTTGTGGAACTGAATGCCAAAATCTTCATCTAGGGCTTTTTTAAAGTCTCTTTCCATCGCCATTTGGTCACCAGGTAAGTAGGCACCAGATGGGTTATAAACTAAGTCCAATCGTAAAGAGCTTCCAGGCACCCCATATCCACGCTCATTTAATTCTTGCAAGGCTTTTATCGATTTATCAAAAACCCCATCACCTCGCTGCTTATCCGTTTTACCACGGGTATAATGCGGCATGGAAGAAATTACATGCACATTGTGCTTTTTAAAGAAGTCGGGCAAATCGTAATACTTCTTGTTTGCACGGATAATGGTAAGGTTGGAACGTACAATAAAATCTTTGATTCCAGCTTTGGCCGCTTCTTCCACAAACCATTTAAAATCTGGGTTCATCTCTGGCGCCCCACCAGTAAGATCTAGTGTGTGCGCTCCTGTGTTTTTAATGACTTCTAAGCATTGCCGCATGGTATCGCGTGTCATAATCTCTTTGCGGTCAGGACCTGCATCCACATGGCAATGTTCACAGACCTGATTGCACATATAGCCTACGTTGATCTGCAAGATTTCCAACTTGTTGGGACGTAATGGGAAATGTCCTATTTCTGCAATCTTATCCTTAAAATAGGGAAGCTCACCATCTGCAAAAACACCACCGTTTAGGATTTCCAATTGTTTATTGATGGCTGCCAACTCATTATCCTGAGCTTTCATTGATTTTTTGGCCGCTTTTTTCATTTGAGGCAATATACTTTTTTCCATATCTCCTTAGTTTTTCGTTGTTGGTGTTACTAAAAAACCAACAACCATTCTACATTGATAATTTATTGTACTTGTTCATCATTTGTACTCCGTGCACTAAAGTGGCACCGCCTTCAATGGCGGCACCTACATGAACGGCTTCCATCATTTCTTCTTTGGTGATGCCTTTTTGTAAACCGTCTTTTGTATAAGCATCTATACAATAAGGACACTTAACTACATGGGATACTGCCAAGGCAATCAAAGACTTCTCTCTTGCACTTAGTGCACCTTCTTCGAAAACCTTACCATAATAGTCAAAGAATTTTGTCCCCAGTTCTTCGCTCCATTCAGTGATTTTACCAAATTTTCTTAGGTCTTTAGGGTCGTAATATGAATCTGCCATCTTTTTAAGTGTTTTAGGTTCTTTATTTTGTATTGAATTGTTTTCAAAATGAATTGGAATGCCCTGTCCCATTTTTTCAAGTTCGGGAAGGATTTCCATATTGTCCCAAATACCGGAAGCTAATGTATCTGCATAAGCCTCGGGCAAGTGGTTTTTGTACATTAGTTGTTGCGCGGTCTTATAATCATATTCAAAAGACCGATGAGTATATTTTAATTCACCGTTTTCAATTTCCAAAAGCATATACCATACTCGTTGGGTACCATCATTGGCCGGCATACCAATAACTCCAGGGTTTAACCAAAGCTTGTTGCCTATGGTTTGATTAAACGGCAATCCAGAATGGCCAGCAATTATTACATCAGCTTCCGTTTCTTCAAAACATCTTTCTTTTATATTGTCTTGAGTGGATTCAAAAACAAATTCCGATACATTGGCATATGTGCCATGAACAACGGTTACTTTCTTTCCGCCATAATCAAAACTAATATGCTCCGGAAGTTGCGAAACCCATTTTAAGGATGATTCAGACAGATGTCCTTTGGTAAAAGGAAACCACATTTTGGAAAAACTATCGCATCGACCACCAGCTTTAAAATCACATCCGCAATCTTCACTATCATTGGCCAATTGTAACTCCACATTTCCAGCAATGCTCAAGGCGCCCCACTTTTTAAAGGTTGTGATGGTTTCTTCTGGTTGGGCGCAATATCCTGTGATATCGCCCGTACAAATACAATTTTCTGGTGCAATACCTTCTTCTTTTGCTATGGATATCAATTGTTCCAACGCTTGTAGGTTGCTGTAAACCCCACCAAAGAGTAACAGCTTCCCGCTTTTTGTGCTGATATGTTCTATTTCTTTATCCATAAAGGCGTCAAATATAAGATGATACAACATAGAATGCCCCAGAAATTAACCCAGAGCAAATCTGCATACTTTCCTGTGGTAAAAATCAATGATTCCGGAAACCAGTCAAAAATCAATAAAAAGCCAAATAGCAACCCGCAGAAAACACTCAAATGAAAACTGATTTTAGGGGGTGATTTCTTCCAGAACATGAAAATTGGAGTTAAGCCTATGACCATGGTCCCACTGATGGTGGTAGCCGAAAGAATTTCAGCATCAAGAAAAACGGGAATTGTTCCCAAGAAGGCAATCAATACCATTGCAATTCGGCCAAAAGTTAAACTATTTCCAAGCTTTAAGTCTATAGAAAGCAATTTGGAAAATGATGAAAAGGTAGAATCCAATGTAGACGCCGCTGAGGTTATCATGATAAAGTTGATGACCAATAGAATAACAATTCCAAAGGATTGACCTACAACAACGGCAGCCTGACCGGCAAAACCTTGATGCTGCGCATAGACACCAATAATACTAAATAAGACAATACATAATCCACCAACAATACTGGCCCAGAGAAAGCTCTTTAAGGTAATCTTTGAGGAACTTAAAAACCCCCTGTCCGTTAATACGGGATCATGAAAGGGATAACTAAAGGATTGAAGTACGGCGGCAAAAAGCAAATTGAGCCCAGTTTCAAAAGACCAGACTCCTGAGGTTACCACGGTTTCACCAGAAAACGTGCTATCAGCGGCAAAAACATTCCATAAAATCACTAGGAGCAGTATGGTGAACAATACCATTTGAATACTATCTGTAAATATGGAACTGCTCAAGCCTCCTTTTAGGGCATAGGCCAATGTCAATACAGTAAAAACCAAAATAGAAAGGTAATATGGTGTAGAGCCCATATTTCCAAAATAGGACCCAATGACCATGGTATTGCTCCAAACCTCGTTGAACAAACGAATGGTAATCAAAATGGAAAATACAGCTACAGCGCTTTTTCCAAACTTAGAAGTAAGAAAATGATGAATGCTTTTAAAGCCTCCAAATTTTCGCATTCTATAAATGACAATACCGGCTACAGCAAAAGACAGATAGTATGCAGCATAAGCTGCACCACCCACTATCCCAAATTCCAAGCCTAGATTGGCAGCATTGGTAATGCTTTTTGCAAAGATCCAAGAAATGACTAAAGACCCCATAAGCACAAAGCTATTAGGGGTCTTTTTTTGATAAACAGCATTAAAAAACTGATTGGTATTTTTAGCCAAAGGAGAAATTAGGAACAGCACCAAACTAGATGCCACTACCAAACCCCATTGCCAAAAAAATGCCTCAGTCATTTACTTTTCTTAACTACTAATTATTGTCCCACCAAACGGGAACGTTTATACTATTTCCATCTGTTCTTGAAGCTGCATCTGCGTAGTTAACACTATTTAGTGCTTCTTCTTCTGCCGGATAAGGCATGCGAACAGGAATGATATCATTGTTTAAACTTGCGGATAATGTTTTTAACTGTGGAAAGCCAGTTCTGCGGTACTCAATCCAACCTTCATAACCATTGATGATATTTGCAATCCATTTTTGCGTAATGATTTGTTGAATCGAAGCATCACCACCTGCACCATAAGGCGCGCTATTGGTCAAATAATCTGCAGGAAGGCCCACTTGCCAATATTCGAAGGCCTGTGTTACTCCCATTTCATAAAGCTGTTGTGCATCTGCAGTTATAAAACCGCGTTCTGCTGCTTCGGCCAATAAAAAATGGGTTTCCCAACTTGTCATAAAATTGGCATCCAATTGTCCCGTATTTTCCCTGAAAATGGTTCCTGCCAAGGAAAAATCGGATAGGATAGCAGCATTTTGGGTGGCATCAATACCGTTGAGCAATCCATTGAATTCTCCAGAATCACTATTGCTAAAAGGTCTAAAAAGCGTTTCTATTCTTGGGTCATTAAAATCCACAAGGACCTCCTCCATAGTTTCGGACAACACAAAATTGTTAAAATCACCAATGCGCAATCTTGCTAGACGGAAGTTATTGGGTTCTCCGTCTGTAAAATTAAAAATGGCATTTTCTGAATTCACATCTATAAAATTCCCACTCGTAAAAATCGATTGTAAATCGCTGGAAACATCTGTTTGACTTGAAATTCGCATTAAGGATTTTATCCGAAGGGAATTCGCAAAACGAATCCATCCCTCTAAATCTCCATTAAAAAGAATATCTCCTTCCAGAGAAATACTTCCAGAATAATTTTCCAAAGCAGCAATACCTTTGTTTAGGTTGTCCAAAATTCCATCATCACCAGTGTAAATAGTTTCTTGGGAATCGTAAACAGGGGTAACGGTTCCTTCCTTCCCACGAAATGCTTCAAAATAGGGAACATCACCAAAAAGGTCTGTAAGTGCTGCTGCCATATAGGCTTTTAGAATTCGCGAAGGACCTTCGTACACGGCAAAGGTTTCGTTTTCCAATGCCAATTGGATTACACTTTCATTATCCCTTAGGTTTTGGAAAAATATGGGCCATGGATTGCCGCCCAATTGTGGCGATTTTAAATCGTGCCGATCAAAAAGATTAAAGTCCAAAGCAGTAGTGTATTGCCCTAAAAGATTACCAGCAGTAAAGCCTTCGTAAGACATTTGCTCTCCATAATCATAAATAACCTGTCTAAGCAACAGACTTGGTTGCACGGATAAAGGCTGATTTGGATTGGTGTTTATTTCCTCAAAATCTTTGGTGCACGAGGTGACCATCACCAGAGTAAAAATCAAAGCAGTAATTATTTTGTTTGTGTTTTTCATCTTCCTCATCTAAAAATTAAACCCTGCTTTAAACCCAATACTTCGTGATGTGGCATAGGACAGATCCTCTACGCCTCCAACAAAACTGTTCCCCTGCACGGCAAATTGTTCCGGGTCAAAATGTGGATTTTCAGTAATGGCAAAAAGATTGCGCCCAATAAGAGAGACTCTTAAGCTTGCATCATTTTGGAATAGCTGAAAACTTTTGAAGGTATATCCGATGGATACCTGTCGCAACTTTAAAAAGGAAGCATCATACACATTGTTCTCTTCATGGTTTCGGTCAAAAAACTGTCTGTAGTAGCTTTCTGCGGAAACTGCAACAGTGTTTTGCTCAAAAACAGGATTTTCTGCAGTTCCAATATTTACCACACCATCTGGAACAATTCCTTCTTCTGCTCTAAAAGCAGTTTCTGCCAATTGACCACCAACATTACCCAGCGCTCTAGTTCTAGAAACAATGATACCGCCCTGACGCCAATCCAACAGAAAACCTAAATCCCAATTTTTATATTGGAATTGATTATTGAAACCCAACACAAAATCTGGATTGTTATTTCCTAATTTTTGTAGCGTATTATCAGGAATAAATCGACCTTGATCGGTAAGGATAAAATCTCCAGCATCATTTTTTAAATACCCTGTTCCATATAAATCGCCACTTCTGCCACCTTCTTCAACCTGTAAAAATACCGTTTGGTTTTGACTGTCGTAGATTCTGGAAAAAGCCAAAGTCAATCGCCCGGCTTCTTGCGGTAAATCTTCCACCGTTGCACGGTTTCCGCTAAAATTGAAGGTACTGTTCCAGCTAAAGTCTTCATTGCTAATGGGTGTAATCCCAGCTATAATTTCAACACCTTTGGACCGTACTTTCCCTCCATTGACAACTTGCTGTGTAAAACCTGATGAAATTCCAATAGGCAATGAAATGATTTGATCTTTGGTAACTGCGTTGTAATACGAGATGTCAAAGTTCAATCGGTCACCAAATAGCCGAACATCCGCGCCGACTTCAAAAGAAGAAGTCTGCTCTGGTTTTAAATTAGGATTTGCAATTATGTTTTGATCACTAAATGTAGGTTGCCCATTAAATGGGGTTTGTGCTATAAATGCACCTGTGGTTTGATATGGGTTTGTATCATTTCCTACTTGTGCCCAACTGGCACGAAGTTTTGCAAATGAAACTGCCTGAGGCAGGTCTACTATTTCTGAAAGAATGAAACTACTTGATATTGAAGGATAAAAGAAGGAGGTGTTATCCACAGAAAATGGTGTAGCCAACGCACTTGACCAATCATTACGCCCTGTGATGTCCAAAAAGAGGAAATCCTTATAGCCAAACTTTGCCAAACCATAAAAGCTGTTGATGCGCTTGTTGGATTCAAATTCAAAGACTTCAATAGGCGAAGCAGCATTGGATAATCTAAAAATACCAGGCTGCGCCAAACTAGTGGCTTGCGACTGTGAGGTAAATGCTTTTTGGTCCAAACGGTTTCCGCCAAGAGAAACATCAAACTTAAAATTTGCAAAAGCCTTACGGTAGTTTAACAAGAAATCGGTGTTGATTTCCCGATAAAACACATCATGTTCAGCGTAGCCACCATTGGCAAAACGGTTGGAACTGAAGGAACGCCTAAACTGGCGAAGCTCATCAGAATAATCCATACCCGTTCTAATGGTAGCTGTTAAATTATCTGAAATATCATAGGATGCGGACACGTTACCAAATACCCTGTCTCGATTAAAAGAGTTTCGATTTTCAAGAAGGATAAAAAACGGATTATCAAAGAAAGTATAGTTATAAGAAAATTGCTGAACGCCTTCTAAACCAGGTTGCCAGTAATCCCTTAGACTATCAATATTTAAAGAACGCGGCCCCCAAGCAACTAAAGAATAGTTTACGTTTTCAGAACCGTATCCACTTGATGGTCTGTTATCACTTTGTGAGTTCACGTAGCTTATGGAAGAGTTAATACGTAGTCTTTCAGTGGGCTTAAAAGTAAGCCTTGCACTTATGGTCTGTCGATCTAAGTTGACTCCCGGAATAATGGACTCATTGCGCAAATCAGTAAATGAAAGACGGAAGTTTCCTTTATCAAAAGCTGATGAAATTGCCAGATTGTTGATAAAAGTTGTTCCTGTTTCATATAAATCCTTCAAATTATCAGGATTTGAACGAAACTCGGTTGGAGTAATGGGCAAACCGCTATATAAAGAAGTGTCACCTCCTCTTACTACAGTTCCATCCGGCAGGGTCAAGGGGCTATCAAACTGCGGAATGAGGTTGCCAACATCCAACCTTGGTCCCCAACTGTACGTGATATTGTCGCTGGTTCCGCCTCCCAGTCCATCAACAAATTCAAAGATACCAGACTGTCCTTGCCCGTATTGGTTCTGAAATTCAGGCAATTTAAAAGCAGAGTCTACAAAAAAACTGGTGTTATAACTGATGCCAAGACCTTTGCTTTTTGAACCATCTTTGGTTTCAATAACAATAACACCGTTGGCCGCTCTTGTTCCATAAAGTGCAGCCGCACTTGGACCCTTAAGCACAGAAACTTCCGCAATATCATCTGGGTTTACTTCCATGGCGCCATTACCAAAATCAACTTCTTGAAAACCAGCTGCAGCTTCGTTGGTGAAATTAAAAACCGAATTGTTGTTTATAGGAATACCATCTACGACGAACAAAGGATTGTTGTTGGAGAAAGAAGCCTCTCCTCTAATGCTTATCCTAGAGGTAGAACCCACACCTGTGGCGCCTTGGCTAATGGTTACTCCAGCCAATTTGCCCGCGAGATTATCTAAAAAATTAACTGCCTTTACTTCTGTGACACCTTTGGCATCAAGACTTTGAACGACATAGCCCAACTCCTTCGTTTCCCTTTTTAAACCTAGGGCGGTCAAAACCACTTCTTCCAACTGTTCAGATGATTCAACAAGTTGCACGTTGATGGTTGTTCTACTATTGATTGAGATGGTCTGTTTTCGGTATCCTAAAACGGAAAATTCAAGAGCTGTTGAAGCTCTAGGGACCTCCAAGGAATACAGGCCATCTTCACTGGTGGTTGTACCAATTTCAGAACCAGTTAAAATGATATTTACGAAAGGGATAGGAACATTATTAACATCCGTAACCTTTCCGGATAAGGTTTGTTGCGCTCGGTTATTGACTCCTATGAGCAACACCATAGACAATAAAATGTATTTCATTGATGGGTTTAATCGTTAGCCTTTTAAATGACAGAAAAGTCATTACTTATTGATGCTTAGGAAAATTGCATCAAGACTGGTGAACCCTTGTTAAAATGAAGAGAAGTAAAATGATGTTGGAGTATTTGAACGTTTTTGGAAACAATCCGAATATGCTTTTTTAATAAGGAACTAAGAATTTTTAAGATAGAAATTGCGATTGTTTTGGAAAAACGCAATATGTTGACAATATCCTCTTTGGTATCGATGTCATGTAAAACAGGAAGCCTGAATACATGAGAATCGTAACTTTCAAATAACAGGAAAATCTTGTTGAAAAGCCCAAAACGTTGCCATGGCAAACTAAGAAATAGTTTTGGGTCAAAATTGGAACGATGAAGCCCCATTAGATAAAAACCACCATCAGTAGTTGGCCCTAAAACAGTTTTGCCAAGCTGTAATTGCCTTTCTGCCTCAATAATATGTGAGGCTTTTAATTGAGGACTATCATTACCAATGGTAATAACATTTGCATAGCCCTTTTCATAAATAGCTTGAACGGCATTGGAAAAACGCTCACCAAAGGTTGCACCTTGTTGTTGTTTTTCGGTAAAGTGGAAAAAAGGTAATCCGGAAGCTTTGGCAATATGAATGGTACGCGACGTTAGCGCATGGAATAAATCTAAATTAGCGACAGTCTTTTTAAGACGAGTTTCCGCAGCAGCGGAATTCGCAAAAATCAGGATTGCCGTTTCTTTTGAGAAAGTGTTTTCCAAGATTTAATCTACTATCGTAAACATACGATAAATATCTATTCTGATTTTGGTCGCAAAGGATTACTATGAATTACATTTTTCTTTAATAATTGTCAATTTTAACATTCCGACCGGCAAGTCGGTTTTGAAAATGGAGTGGTATCAATTGGTAAAGATTAAAATCGAATAGGTATCGATGAACTACATAAATGACTATAGTATTTAGAGATGACAGACCGAGAAGTCGGTAATGTTCTCTTAAAAAACGGCAGTAAAATCGTGATTTCGGTGTCTAGAGACTAAATTTGCAATGCTTTTAATCTACTTATTTCATGAACGCAAATAGTATCCAAGCAAAATCCATTGGAGTGGTGCTTTCTGGAGGAGGAATTCGCGGGATGGCCCATATTGGGTTAATAAAAGCAATGCAGGAACATGGATTGGATGCTAAAGTGGTAGCAGGTTCTAGCGTGGGAGCTTTGGTAGGGGCCTTATATGCAAATGGGAATTCTGTGGAAGACATGTTGCAGTTTTTTAAGGATACTCCTTTATTTCAGTATAACTTCTTTTCCATTAGTAAGCCTGGTTTTATCAATACCGAAAGGTATTTTAATATTTTTAAAGGATACTTCCCAAAAGATTCATTTGAAAGTCTGGAGAAACCACTATATGTAGTGGCTACTGATTTACTCCGAGGAGAAGAAAAAGTATTTACTGAAGGAGAACTAATAAAACCGCTTTTAGCTTCTGCCGCGTTAACTCCAGTGTTCAGTCCAGTTGAAATTAACAAAACGCTATATGCCGATGGCGGGGTAATGAACAACTTTCCTAAAGAGTATGTTGATGGAAAAGCTGACTTTATTATTGGAAGTAACGTTTCTATTGCCGGGGAAGTCCAGAAAAAAGACCTAAAAAATTCTTTGCAATTGGCCGGAAGGGTAACAGGGCTGATGATTTATGCTTCAAGTCACCAAAAACTAAAAGAATGCGATTTGTTCATAGAGCCCAAAGAGTTGGAAAAAATTGGGGTTTTGGACAAAAAGGGAATACAAAAGGCCTTTGTCATTGGTTATGATCATGCCAGTAGGATGTTCGAAAGTGTTTTGAAAGTATAGAAAAATCAGGATTGTGTCTGTCCGCGTCTAATTCAATCCTATTTTCACCTTTTACACATCATCATAATCAACCTTAAGTGTTGAGGTAAGTGGGTGTGCTTGACATGTTAAAATGAACCCTTCAGCTACTTCGCCATCTGTTAGTATTTGGTTTTTTACCATTTCAGCTTTTCCTTCGGTAATCCTTGCAATACAACTACTGCAAACACCACCTTGACAGGAATAGGGAGCATTAATATTTTCTTTAAGAACGGCATCTAGGACCAAAGTCTTTTTATCCATGGATAATGAAAAAACTTCATCATCTACAGTGACTTCCAAGGTTGTTTTTCCTTCTAGTTCTTCAGCTAGAGTGTCTTCCGTGTCAGAGCTCGTAAAAAGTTCGAAGAATATTTTGTCCTCAGCAATTCCATTGGTTTTTAAAGTATCAGAAACAGAAGTAATCATTTCTTCTGGACCGCATAAATAGAAAGCATCAAAAGAGGTTTCTTTAAACTTGTTTTTGATAATAAAGTTTACGGTAGAGGTTTCAATTCTGCCAAAAAGAGCGTTTTCTTCTTGTGATCGACTATAGACATGCTGAGTAAAAAACCTATTGGTATATCTATCTTGAAGCTCTTGTACTGCCCGTAAATACATAGCTTCTTCTGGAGACTGGTTTCCAAAAACCAATACAAAGGTGCTTTCTGGATGACTTTCCAGAACAGTTTGGGCAATGCTGATTATTGGAGTGATTCCACTTCCTGCGGCGAATGCTGCGATGTTTTTTGCTTCGGAATTTTTTTCAAAAACAAATCGTCCTTCAGGCGGCATAACTTCTAAAACATCTCCAGCTTTAATGTTCTCATTTGCATAGACGGAAAAGGTGCCTTTTGGCACTTTTTTGATTCCAACGGTAAGTTTTCCAGAAGATGGTGCTGAGGAAATGGAATATGCTCTGCGCAATTCTTCTCCATTTACCGTATGCTTTATGGTAATATACTGACCTGCTGTAAAAGCAAAGGTATTTTTAAGGTTTTCGGGAACTTCAAAAGTAAGCGCCACTGCATTTGGGGTTAAAGTATCAACAGCAGCAATTTTTAATGCATGAAAGTCATTCATGGAATGTCAATTTTTTTGCAAAACTAAGCATTCATACAATTTTGAAAGGCAGATTTTAAAAAAAGCGTTGCTTTTGTAACAAATCAAGTATTTTAGGTACAAACATCTAGAAAATCACCAGCCCATGTTTAAACGTTTTATCAATCTTCAATGGAAATCTTTTTATAGATCCTCTTCATTTGGGAAAGGGTTGGCATTGAAGATTGTAATGATCTTTTTTGGCATTTATATGATTGGGGCCTTGGTGTTTGTTGGAGGATTTCTTTATGAAATCCTTAGAAAAACCTTTCCAGACCAATCTCCAATGTGGGTGCTTAGTGGGTATTTGGTTTATTGGATCCTAATAGAACTGCTTTTTAGATACTTTTTGCAGAAGCTTCCTGTTATGGACATTAAACCATTATTGTTGTTTCCGATTAAAAAAAGTACCATAACACATTATATATTGGGTAGATCAGGTGTATCTGGTTACAATTTGTTGGCACTTTTCTTTTTTATCCCTTTTGGCATTGTGCTTTTGTTCAATGGATATCCCGCTTTGAATGTATTGTTATGGCTTGTGTCAATTTCCTCTATAATACTTTGTATCAACTATGTCAATTTTCTTGTTAATAAAAGTGATAAGGCATTAGGAATTATTGGGGGCATCATAGTTGTTCTATATGGACTCGATTATTTTCAAATAATACCTGTAAAAGAATTTTTCGGACCTATTTTTCATGGATTATATCAATACCCCATTACTGTACTAATACCTCTGGGACTGGCTATCTTGGCATATGCTTTGAATTATAAACTGCTTAAAAACAAGCTCTTTTTAGATGCTTCTTTAGAGTCCAAAACAAAAGAGGTAAAGACTTCAGATTTGTCATGGACAAAACGCTTTGGGGACATGGGAACTTTTTTACAGTTGGATCTTAAGATGATTTGGCGCAACAAAAGAACCAAAGCCCAGGTGTTTATATCCCTTCTCTTTGTGTTTTATGGGTTGATATTCTACACCCAAGAAATCTATGCCAACATGATTCCGATGTTTGCTTTTTTGGGAATCTTCATGACGGGAATTTTCTTAAGCAATTTTGGACAATTTATTCCTGCGTGGGACAGTGGTTATTATAGTATGATGATGGCACAGAACATACCGCTTAGAAAATATTTGGAGTCCAAGGCAACTCTTATATCCGTTAGTGTTGTGGCAATGTTTTTATTGACCATTCCCTATGTGTATTTTGGATGGGAAGCTTTAGCAATAAACTTTGGAAGTGCGATTTATAATTTAGGAGTAAACATTCCCGTGATTCTATTTTTTGGATCTTTCAATAAAAAAAGAATAGATCTGGATAAAAGTCCATTTGGTAATATGCAGGGCACAAGTGCCACCCAGTTTTTAATAATGTTACCAGTTTTAGGGCTACCCATTCTAATTTTTACTGGAGCCTATTATCTCATATCTATGGAAGCGGCGGTAATAACACTTTCTCTTTTGGGAGTTATAGGGTTTGCGCTAAAGAATTATCTGCTGGACAAGATTACAGAACAGTATAGAAAAAAGAAATATGGAATGATAGCTGGCTTTAAGGAAAAGAACAGTTAAGTAAAATTCACGAAAGTGAAAATAAAAAACACATAGATGATTACAACGGAAAACCTTTCCAAAAAATACGGATCTCAAACAGTCTTGAACATTGAATCTTTGGAAATACCTAAAGGTCAAAGCTTTGGTCTGGTGGGTAACAATGGTGCCGGCAAGACCACTTTTTTTAGCCTTTTATTGGATTTGATTCAGCCAACATCAGGCCATATTATAAATAACGATGTTCAAGTAAATAAGAGCGAAGGGTGGAAGCCTTTTACATCATCATTTATTGATGAATCCTTCCTTATAGGGTACTTAACACCTGAAGAATACTTTTATTTTGTTGGCGATTTAAGAGGAAGAAACAAAGCAGATGTAGATGCACTCCTTTCCACTTTTGAAGACTTTTTCCACGGTGAAATTTTAGGTCAAAAAAAGTACCTACGGGATTTATCCAAAGGAAACCAAAAAAAAGCTGGAATAGTTGCGTCTTTTATTGGCAACCCAGAAGTGGTGGTGTTGGATGAACCTTTTGCCAATTTGGACCCTACCACGCAGATACGCCTAAAAGGTATAATTAAGGAACTGGCCGCTAAAAATGAAGTCACGGTTTTAGTTTCCAGCCATGATTTAATTCATGTCACCGAAGTTTGTGAACGAATTGTAGTATTGAACAAAGGAGAAATAGTAAAGGACATTCAAACTTCTGCGGAAACGCTTAAAGAGTTGGAAACATTTTTTGCAGGATGATAGCGTATTTTCTATCGCTAATTGTCACATCGAGCGAAGTCGAGATGGTCTTTACAACCTTTGCATTAAAAAGTTCTCGACTGCGCTCGAACTGACAACCTTCTTACCTAAAACATGGCTGAAGGATCATAAAAGAACTGTGCTTTCTTAATTTTCCCGTTCTCTACTTGATACATAGAAAGCTCTTCCATATTTACTCTACCTCCCTGTTTAAAAGTAACATCGCTGGTCATTGGCACTACAAAATGATTGCCCATTACAATTGGGTCTCCAACAGTTCCTCCATGTGCTTCTTGAATATTATTGGCCCACTGTTCAAAACCTTTTAAAATATTGTCTAGCCCTTCGGTCACTTCATTTGGCACTCCTGCCATCTCAACGCTAACCGCATCTTGGGCATAAAGGCCATAAGCCTGATCATATTTGCCTTCTCTACAAAGGCTTACTAGTTTGTCCGCAACTTCTTGTGTTGTCATTTTTGTTTCTGTTTTTATGATTAATAAATAAACTCAAGATAAATCAAATGCCTGGCTCAAATAAGTATTCAAAGGTTTAATAGCTTCAAAATGGCTCAAAATTTCACCGCTTAATTCATCAGAGTTATAAAAAGGCTCCAATGGAAATTCGGCCATGGCATAGAATTGTTTGTTGTATATCAAATCTGTTTTTTCCGCTATGGTAAGTAGACTTTTATCCAATCGTTTTGCCTTTTCCCCTTTAAGCCTACCAAAGTTTTGGGTAAAGGATGAAGCCCCAACAATTTTTGTTAAAGCCACTATGTCCTTCGCAATATGGTTTCGGACCAAGGCAAGTTCAGGAGGTCTTAGCATAAAAAGGCCGCCTCCAACATGAATACTGGTAGCATCTATCCCTAAATAATACCCAGGCAAAATGGATTTTTTCCCGTTAGGTGAAAAGCCAGCTTTTAAAATGGCGTGGTATGGTGTTTTATCCTTTGAAAAACGAACATCTTTATTAATGCGAAACATAGCCTTTTTGGAATCTGGAAGGATGCGATTGTCCCATTCTGTCAAGTTTGGCAACAAATTATCCAGTAAATCCAAAAAAGGAGCTTTCACCTCATTTTCATATCGTTTTTTGTTGGCATGAAACCACTCCTTATTATTGTTTCTAGCTAATTCTTTAAAAAAGGCAGTGTATGAAGAAGTAATCATGTTTCGTTATTTTTTGGAGATTTCAATTGATTTTTTGGCCCAAAGCAAAAGCGTGTCTACATCATCAAAAACCGCATCAGGAATGGAGTAATAAGGCATTTTGCCGTGTTTTCTAGCTCCATTTTTTTCATAGTCCTTTTGATTGGAAATATCCACTTTCAGGTAAGCAGTCCCTTTTGAATGAATAATTCCAAACATCTTACCTGTATGAAATATACCATGGCCACCAAACATTTTTTTTGCTGAAATGTCACTTATTGAACTCAATTTTTGAACTATCAGCTCTGCAGCCAATACTGAACCTTGCGTAATTTTCGCTCCCTTTACCCCCATCTTCAATTCGATTTTATCAATTCCAACGCCTTATGTGCAAGCTTCTCCCATTTTTCATGGTATTCAAAATCAACTTCGTACCAACCTGCTAAAGGTTTTTTGGTTTTAAAAGGGTTGAATTCAGAAAGCTCAAAATCTTGCTCTTCCAAAGGGTAGCCCTTTCCCAATTTGAATACCATTTTTTCCTTTTTGGAGAAGAATGCAAATACTTTATTTTTGTAATGGATAGCAGGGGAACTCATCATTTTTCCTTCTGTAACCTCTGGGTGCTTCAAACAAAATAATTCACGGACCTCCTTGAATTTTTCAAACTCCATATTCCAAAGCTACAAAAGGCATTCAAGCCAAGATAAGGGCGAATAAGACACTTTTAAGGGTTGATTGTGCCAAGTATAACGACTACATTTATAGCACTAAAATCGTTGATAATGAAACACGTAAGTATTTTGGTGCCCAAGGGGAATGCCATTTTAAGCAATGTAGTTGGACCATTTAAAGTGCTAATGGCGGTAAATCAGTTTTTAAAACAAACCGGAGCAAGAAGCGATGACTTTTTTGAAACCCATTTAGTAGGCCTTGAACATGATTATTCATTATATAATGGAATGTTCAGTATTCATTGTGATAGTATGATCACGGATATTGAAAAAACAGATTTGATATTAATTCCCGCCTTACGACCAGATAAGCTGGCTGAAGATTTGGAGAGCAACCAAGCTTTTGTTCCTTGGATTTTGCACCAACGTAACAAACATAATGCTGAGGTTGCCAGCATGTGCATGGGCGCTTTTGTTTTGGCGCAAACCGGGCTGGTTGATAACAAGCAGTGTGCTACGCATTGGGCAGCAATGGAAATGTTCAAAAAAATGTTTCCGCAAGTAAATCTGGTTTCCAATAAAATTGTGACAGATGAAGATGGAATCTATTCCAGTGGAGGGGCCTTTTCCTTCTTAAACCTAATGCTACATTTGGTGGAGAAACACTGCGGTCGTGGAGTGGCTATTTACATTTCTAAGTTTTTTGAAATTGATATGGATCGTGTGGACCAAAACCAGTTTGCCATTTTTCAAGGGCAGAAAGATCATGAGGATATTGCCATTAAAGAAGCCCAAAAATATATTGAAAGCAATGTTGAGCATAAAATATCAGTGGAGCAATTGGCTAAGAAGTATGCCATTAGTAGTAGAAATTTTGTGCGCAGATTTAAAAAGGCCACCCAAAATACTCCTTTGGAATATATTCAACGAGTAAAAATAGAAGCGGCCAAACGTAGTCTGGAGTCTACAGAACAAAACGTAAATGAGGTGATGTACCAAGTGGGCTATGCAGATCAAAAGGCGTTTAGGACAGTATTTAAAAAATACGCCGGACTATCCCCTGTTGCCTACAAGACAAAATACAATAGAAGCAGGGTTCATTTCGAAAGACCAACAGCTTGGTAGAGCACAGTTTTTGTTAATGTTTTTACGACTAGCAAAAATTATTGCATTTTACCGATGAGCCTTATAATAAACTGACCGTTTTTCAGTTAAGGTTAGATACGATTATCAATAATTTTGAAGCTTCAACAAACACTTTTAATAGCAATCATTTTAGGGGGACTGGTTTTTAACGCCTGCTCCACCAAAAAAGATAAATTCATTAACCGCAATTGGCATGCGCTAAACACCAAGTATAATACCCTATACAATGGTAATATTGCTTTTGAGCAAGGGCGCGAAGAATTAAATTCCAGTTACCGAGATGACTATTGGGAAGTACTCCCCGTAGAACGGTTGGAGGTTACTGAAGAAATTAAATTGGATTCAGAAGACAACAACCCCAACTTTATAATTGCCGAGGAAAAAGCTACAAAAGCCATTCAAAAGCACAGTATGGACATTAAGGATGAGGAACGTAATCCCCAGACTGATGAAGCTTTTTTGTTGCTGGGCAAAGCAAGATACTTTGATCAACGTTACATTCCCGCTTTGGAATCCTTCAATTATATCCTTAGAAAATATGTAGAAAGCGACAAGCTAAATGAGGCTACCATATGGCGCGAAAAAACCAATATGCGTCTGGACAATCCAGAATTGGCAATCCAGAATTTAAGAAGGCTCTTTAAGTTTGAAACGTTAAAAGATCAAGAATACGCAGATGCCAATGCAGTATTGGCTCAGTGTTATATTAATCTAAAAGCTGCTGACACCGCTATTCAAAAATTAAAAATAGCCCAAGGCTATACCAAAAAGAACCCAGAAAAAGGAAGGTATTTGTTTATAATAGGGCAACTGTACAATCAAATGGGGCATAAGGACAGCGCCAATTATGCTTTTGATAAAGTGATTGCGCTTAACAGAAAGTCGCCAAGGGTCTATATGATCAATTCCCACTTAAAGAAAATTCAGAATACAGAAATCACAGATTCTAATAGAGAAGCGTTGTTGGAATATTTGACGGATTTGGAAGAGAACAGGGAGAACAGACCTTTTCTAGACAAGATTTATAGAGAGATAGCGCAGTTTCATATGGCCAACCAATTTGATAGTTTGGGAATAGCATATTACAACAAATCGCTTAAGGCAAATCAAGGTGAAAGAAAGTTGAGCGCATTGAACTATCAAAGTTTAGCGGATTACAATTTTGATCAGGACGAATACAAGACTGCAGGGGCCTATTATGACAGTACTTTGACCAACCTTACGGAAAACACAAGGAAATACCGAAGAATAAAAAAGAAGTTGGACAACCTTGAAGATGTCATTAAGTATGAAGACATCGTGCAGTATGCAGATAGTGTTATTACTGTTTATGATATGCCGGAAGCTGAACGCAAAGCATATTTTGAGGAGTACATTACCGAGCTAAAACGGAAAGATGAAGAGGCCGCCGAAAAAGAATTGAAAAGGACAACTGCAGGCTTTGCCGCGTTCGCAGAAACCAAAGGGGGTAAGGAGAATAAAGGCAAGTTTTATTTTTACAACATCGCCAGTTTAGGGTATGGCAAAAATGATTTTAAAACCAGATGGGGTGACCGTATACTTGAAGATGATTGGAGATGGAGCAACAAAAACAGAGCGTTGCCTTCAGAGGCTACGGGAGAAGATATTTTAGCCAATGGACAACCTGCTGTTGAGGTTACTGACGAGCAAAAATATTCACTGGCCTTTTATTTAGAACAAGTTCCTACGGAGGTTACGGTAATTGATAGTTTGAAAACCGAAAGAAATTTTGCCAACTATCAATTGGGACTCATATACAAAGAGAAGTTCAAAGATAACCTGCTTGCAGCTGGCAAATTAGAGCGCGTTTTAGTTTCCAATCCAGAAGAAAGACTGATTTTACCATCAAAATACAATCTGTTCAAAATTTATGAAGAGTCCGGAAGTCCCTTGGCTTTGAATATGAAACAGGATATCATTATCAACCATCCAGATACACGTTACGCGGAAATCCTACTGAATCCTCAAGCTATTCTTGAAGGAAACACGGATAGTCCAGATGCAAGGTATGCATCATTGTATACGCTGTACCAAGAACAAGAATTCCTTCAGGTCATCACAAAATCGCAAGAGTATATCAACAGGTTTACAGGGGACCCAATAGTTCCCAAATTTGAAATGTTGAAAGCAAATGCCATAGGTCGCCTTCAAGGTTTTGAATCCTTTAAAGAGGCACTAAATTATGTGGCACTAACGTATCCAAATAACCTCGAAGGAAAAAAAGCAGAGCAGATGGTAGCAGATCAATTACCAAAACTGGAGACGAAAGAATTTTCTCCGGAAATAGGTTCTACCGGAACAGGTAATTGGAAAGTTGTCTTCCCTTTTAAAATAAAGGACAATGAAAAAGCGTTGAAACTTAAGGAAAGGCTAGAAGGGGTCATCAAAGATTTAAAATATAGAAATATAATATCTAAGGATATCTATAATTTAGAAGATCAGTTTGTGGTGGTGCATGGTTTCAAATCAAAAGACTTTGCCCTTGGCTATGCAGAACTCATAAAAAAGAATAAGGACTACCGTATCAAAGATGAGAATTTTGTAATTTTATCGAACAATTATAAAATCATACAAGTCCATAAAAATTTAGAGACTTACAAAGAACATATTTTAACCCCAAAACCCTAGAACATAATGTTTTCTGACAACAAAAAACCTCGCCCTATGACAGAATTTGGAGGACAACCCAACAGAATTGAGAAGAACACGAAAATAAAAGGAAACATTACCTCCGAAGCCGATTTCAGAATTGACGGTAAATTGGAAGGTAATGTAAAGACATCCGGTAAGGTGGTCATTGGTAAAGATGGCTACATTAATGGAAAAGTAGAATGTGTAAATGCAGATATTGAAGGAAAGTTTAATGGCGAACTTTTGGTTAATGACCTACTTTCTTTAAAAGCATCTGCTGTTATTGAAGGAACAGTAAATGTTTCCAAACTTTCCGTAGAGCCAGGAGCCACGTTTAATGCTGCCTGTACAATGGGCAAAGGAGTTGCAACAACAACGGCTGCGGCACCTACCCAAAGACTGCAGTCCACAAAGACCAATGAGCCAGCAAAAGTCTCCTAAGAAGAAAAACAATTTTAAGAATGCAGCAATGCTATCGGGCATTGCTTTTGAAATGGGCGCTATCATTTTTTTAGCTGTTAAAGGTGGAAAGTGGTTGGATGCCCACTATCAAAACGAAAAAAATATTTTCACAGTTATTGCCACTTTATTAGGAGTGGCAATTTCAATTTGGGTAGTTTTGCAGCAGTTGAAACGTATTAAGTATTGATGCCAAAACTAAATTTACCTGCTCAATTTTTTGCACTTCTAGCACTTTTATTGCTGCTTTCCTTTGGAGTGCACATATGGATTCTTTCTGGTAAAGACCTACCCATTTTCGATAACCTTATTATTCGTTCTTATGTGGTGAACGCTCTTTTGGCGGCCATCATATTTATGTTATTGTATCGATTTCGGCAAAAATTGAAAAATCAAATAGGGTTTTTGTTTATGGCAGGGAGCTTTTTAAAATTTATCTTTTTCTTCTTGCTGTTTTATCCAACCTACAAGAGCGATGGCGACATGTCCCGTTTAGAATTTGCATCCTTTTTTGCTCCCTATTTAATATGCCTTTTTTTGGAGACTTTTTTCACTTCTAAAATGCTTAAAAACCTAGAAGAATCCAGCAAATAGTTGAGCGCTCAAAATCCTCAAAAATAAAAGTTTGAAAGCTTTTTTCTTTTTGTAAGAAAGACTTACATTTGCACCGATTTTGAGAGACCGATATTTTGAGCGAAATGCAAAAAAACACTTTGACTAGATTTCTCCTTGTAGTTGCACTATTTTTAGGTCAGTTCACTTTTGCAAGTGATACGGAAAAAGAGGTCGGCGAACACGACAAGGACCTTAAAACAGAAATTAAGGAATATATCACCCATCACCTTCAGGACGCACATGATTTTTCTTTGTTTTCATACACCAAAGAAAACGGGGAACATAAATATGTTGGCTTTTCGTTGCCAGTTATTTTATGGGATGATGGACTAAGGGTTTTTTCATCTTCAAAATTCCACCATGGAGAAACATTGGCTGAGGTAGATGGCAACCATTACAAACTTTACCACAGCAAAATTTATAAAACAGATGCAGAAGGTACTATCCATTATGACGAAGAGCATCATGCAACCAATGTAAAACCTATAGATTTTTCAATCACCAAGAATGTAGTGATGATTATTATCACGGGATTATTGATGTTGTGGTTGTTTACGAGTTTGGCAAGATCTTATGCAAAGAACAATGGAGTGCCAACAGGTGCAGGTCGATTCTTTGAACCTATAGTACTTTACATTAGGGATGATATTGCAAGACCCAATATTGGGGAGAAGCGTTATAAGAAATACATGCCTTTCTTATTAACCATATTCTTCTTTATATGGTTCTTGAACATGTTTGGATTAACTCCTCTTGGAATCAACGTAACAGGGAACATTGCCATTACAGTTTCTTTGGCAGTCATGACTTTTTTAATTACCAATTTCACCGGAACAAAGGATTATTGGATGCACCAATTTGACCCGCTAGGTAAGTCATTGCCTTGGTATGGTAAGATTCCTTTATATATTATTTTGGTTCCTATAGAATTATTGGGGTTGATCATTAAGCCATTTTCACTGTTGATTCGTTTGTATGCAAACATGCAAGCAGGTCACATTGTATTAATGAGTTTGATTGGTTTAATGTTCATCTTTAAAAGTTGGCTGGGTAGTCCATTATCATTTGGACTTGCTTTTGCCATTTCATTAATTGAAATATTGGTAGCATTGCTACAAGCATATATTTTCACAATGTTGTCTGCCCTGTATTTTGGATTTGCTTCCGAAGAACATGAGCACGACCATGAACATGAGGCAGAAGTTGCCCATTAAATAAGAGTGTCACTTCGAGCTGTCATCCTGAGCTTGTCGAAGGAGTAGTCGAGAAGTGATTAAAATTGAATTTTAATTTTTAAACTAGATAGATATGGAAATTCCAGTAATGGTAGGTGCAGGTTTAGTAGTTATTGGTGTTGGTATAGGTATTGGTAGAATCGGTGGTTCTGCAATGGATGCCATAGCACGTCAGCCTGAAGCTTACGGAAAAATCCAAACAGCGATGTTGATTGCAGCAGCGTTGATTGAAGGAATTGGTTTTGCTGCATTATTCGCAGTATAATCAAAAATTCTAAAGTAAGAGCTGTAACGGTTGGTTGCAGCTTTTGCTTAGTTTAAATTAAAAGTAATAAAGCATAGATTATGGAAAAGTTATTGGAAGAGTTTTCGTTAGGACTGTTTTTCTGGCAAACTGTGTTGTTTGGACTATTGTTGTTTCTCATGTGGAAGTTTGCATGGAAACCTATCCTAAACGCTATAAATGATCGTGAAGATGGTATCAAAAATGCACTGGACGCTGCTGAAGATGCCAAAAGAGAAATGCAGAACGTTACTGCGGATAGCGAGAAGCTTTTAAAAGAAGCAAGAGCCGAAAGAGAGGCCATGCTTAAAGAAGCTCGTGAGATTAAAGATAAAATTGTTGCCGATGCCAAAGACCAAGCTCAGGTAGAAGGTGATAAAATGGTGAAACAAGCACAAGCAACTATTGAGAGTGAAAAGAATGCTGCCGTTGCAGAGATAAAAACACAAGTAGCCAATCTTTCAGTAGACATTGCAGAAAAAATCATCAAAGGAGAATTGTCCGACAAGAAGAAGCAATTGAAGTTGGTAGATGATATGTTGGGCGATATCAAATTGAACTAAGAAAGCATGAACGAGAGCAGAGCAGCCATACGCTACGCAAAAGCAACCTTAGATTTCGCTATCGAAAAGAAAGCGGCAGACGCCGTTGAGAAGGATATGCGAGAAATAGCAGCTGTAATCGTAGAAAATTTAGAGCTTCAAAATCTTTTGGAGAACCCAGTGGTTAAAGGTGAGGTAAAAAAGAATTCGTTACACGAAATTTTCAAGGGTTCACAAGAAATTACCAAAGGGCTTATTAGCACTTTAACAGACAATAAGAGAATAACATTGCTGCAAGAAGTAGCGCTGAAATACATTATTCTCCATGAGCAATTAAAAGGAGAAGATATTGCCTATGTTACCACAGCAGTTCCTTTAACCGGAGAGCTTGAAAAGAAAATATTGGCTGAAGTTGCTAAGATGACCACAAATGAGGTCACGATAGAAAACAAGATTGACGAAAGCATTATAGGAGGATTTGTGTTACGTGTTGGAGATTTACAATATGACGCCAGCGTAACAAACAAATTGAACGGATTAAAAAGAGAATTTACAAATAGTCTATAAAAATGGCAGGAGTAAAAGCCGCTGAAGTATCAGCAATTTTAAAGAAACAATTATCAGGATTCGAAGCTACCGCTTCTTTGGACGAAGTAGGTACAGTATTGCAAGTAGGTGATGGTATCGCACGTGTATACGGTTTATCTAATGTACAATACGGAGAATTAGTTGAGTTTGATGGCGGACTGAAAGGTATCGTTTTGAACTTGGAAGAAGATAACGTTGGTGTTGTACTATTGAGCCCTTCACGTGATGTGAAAGAAGGTTCTGTTGTAAAAAGAACACAAACGATTGCTTCTATTAATGTTGGTGAAGGAATCGTTGGTCGTGTGGTAAATACTTTAGGTGTTCCTATCGATGGTAAAGGTCCTATTTCAGGGGAAACTTTTGAAATGCCACTAGAGCGTAAAGCTCCCGGTGTTATCTTCCGTGAGCCAGTAACCGAGCCATTACAAACAGGTATCAAGGCAATTGATGCCATGATTCCCGTAGGTAGAGGTCAACGTGAGTTGGTAATTGGTGACCGTCAAACAGGGAAGACTACGGTTTGTATTGACACCATTTTGAATCAAAAAGAATTTTACGATGCAGGTGAGCCTGTATATTGTATCTATGTTGCTATTGGACAAAAGGCTTCTACTGTTGCCGCTATTGCTCAGGTTTTAGAAGACAAAGGCGCATTGGCATATACAACCATAGTTGCGGCAAACGCATCTGATCCTGCCCCAATGCAGGTTTATGCTCCATTTGCAGGTGCTGCTATTGGAGAATACTTTAGGGATACAGGTAGACCAGCTTTGATTATCTATGATGATTTATCAAAACAAGCGGTTGCATATCGTGAGGTATCTCTTTTGTTAAGAAGACCTCCGGGACGTGAGGCATATCCTGGTGATGTATTCTACCTTCACTCAAGATTATTGGAGCGTTCGGCAAAAGTGATCAATGATGACACCATTGCAAAAGACATGAATGACCTTCCTGATGTCTTAAAGCCAATGGTAAAAGGCGGCGGTTCTTTAACGGCGCTACCTATTATTGAAACACAAGCAGGTGATGTATCAGCATATATCCCAACCAACGTAATTTCTATTACGGACGGACAGATATTCTTGGAGCAAGATTTATTCAACCAAGGGGTAAGGCCTGCAATTAACGTAGGTATTTCTGTATCTCGTGTTGGGGGTAATGCCCAGATCAAAGCAATGAAAAAAGTAGCAGGTACATTGAAACTGGATCAAGCCCAGTTCCGTGAATTGGAAGCTTTTGCCAAGTTTGGTTCTGATTTGGATGCGGCTACATTGAACGTAATTGAAAAAGGACGTAGAAATGTTGAGATTTTGAAACAAGCGCAAAACGATCCTTTTACAGTTGAAGATCAGGTCGCCATTATCTTTGCAGGTTCTAAAAACCTTTTGAGAGATGTTCCTGTTGACAAGATAAAAGAAT
Organism: uncultured Allomuricauda sp.; assembly: GCF_947499585.1. Lineage (GTDB taxonomy): Bacteria > Bacteroidota > Bacteroidia > Flavobacteriales > Flavobacteriaceae > Flagellimonas. The sequence goes on from NZ_CANMOO010000002.1 coordinate 815,886, forward strand.
TTGAAAGAGACTTCATTGAGTTTATGAATGCCAAGCACAGAGATGTACTGGATACCCTAAAGGCTGGAAAATTGACAGATGAGGTAACAGATACATTGACTGCTGTTTGCAAAGATCTTTCAGGAAAGTATAGAGCTTAAGCCCAAATATAAATGGCGAATCTAAAAGAAATAAGAAATAGGATAGTTACGGTATCATCAACGATGCAGATTACCAGTGCCATGAAAATGGTTTCTGCTGCTAAGTTGAAAAAGGCTCAAGATGCTATTACCGCAATGCGTCCTTATGCAAATAAACTTACTGAGTTATTGCAAAATCTTAGCGCAAGTTTAGATGGTGATGCTGGAAGTAAGTTTGCAGATAATAGAGCGGTTAATAAAGTATTGGTTGTAGCCATTACTTCTAACCGTGGATTATGTGGCGCATTTAACACCAATATTATTAAGCAATCCATGGCTTTGCTTGAGGATACTCATGCAGGAAAGCAGGTTGATTTTTTAGCTATTGGAAAGAAAGGAAATGATATCCTTGGAAAAAAAGGCAATGTAATTGCCAATCGCAGTCAAGTTTATGATGATTTAACCTTTGATAACGTAGCGGTAATTGCCCAAGATTTGATGAATCATTTTACGGAAGGCAATTACGACAGAATAGAATTGGTTTACAATAAGTTTAAAAATGCTGCCACACAAATTGTGATGTCAGAGCAGTTTTTACCTATTGTTCCTGTTGAAGGAGATACTTCTGGTGCTGCAGATTATATTTTTGAGCCTTCCAAGCCCGAGATTGTGGAGGAATTGATTCCAAAATCATTGAAGACACAATTGTACAAAGCTGTTCGCGATTCTTTTGCCAGTGAGCATGGAGCACGTATGACAGCGATGCACAAAGCAACAGATAATGCTACAGAGCTTAGAGATCAATTAAAATTGACGTATAACAAAGCAAGACAAGCAGCGATTACCAACGAAATCTTAGAAATTGTTGGTGGTGCAGAAGCATTGAACAATTAGGCGTAGCTGAGCGAAGCCAAATTCAAAAACACAGAAGCATTGAACAGCTAAGAATAATATATACTTATAAAAAAGCCACTTCTTTTAGAAGTGGCTTTTTTTGTTTTGTACCAGTTCGGGTTGTCAAACGGAGCCAGTCGAAATTTGTGACTTAAGCAACATCAAAATATCTTTTGACAAGCTCAATCTGACAAAGATCTTAAATTTCAATCCTTTTTATTTAAAGGAGAGTCAATGCTATTTGCATGATGAATATCTATGTACTGCTGATTCAATTCATCTGAATCTTTGTATTGAATACGAAGCTCTTCCAATTTTTTCTTGAGTTCTTTTACTACATCTGCATATGCAGGGTCACCATACATATTGTTCATTTCCTGTGGATCTTTTTTACGATCATAAAGTTCCCATTCATCAACATCGTAATAAAAATGGGCCAGTTTGTAATCAATGGTCACTATCCCATAATGTCTTTTTACTTGATGTACTGCAGGATATTCATAATAATGATAATATACTGCGTCTCTTGTCCATTCAGCGGTATTGGACGTTAAAAGAGGCATTAAACTTTCCCCTTGCATATCGTCAGGAGCTTCAATTTGCGCGGCTTCCAAAAAGGTCTGGGCAAAATCTAAATTTTGCACCATTTCTTCGCTTGTTATTCCTGGTTCAATCCTGTTTGGCCAACGAACTAGCAATGGCGTTTTAAAAGATTCATCATAAATAAAACGCTTATCAAACCAACCATGTTCACCCAGATAGAAACCTTGGTCAGAGGTATATACTACCATGGTATTGTCAGATAATTTGCTATCATCCAAGTATTCCAACAGACGCCCTACATTATCATCTACAGAAGAGATACAGGCCAAATAATCTTGCATGTAACGTTGGTACTTCCATTGCATTTTCTCCTTGTCTGTCATTGATGGCCAATTTTCTTCAAAATCTTTATTGATTTCATCCAAAACGGGCTCATACAATGCCTTTTGTTCCTCGGTTATCCTATTTATATAAGGGTTTTCCCATCCCCCGGCATACTCTCTTACTGCTGGAGTTAAATTCTTCATTCTGGCAACAGTTTCTGGTCGTATTTTGCTGTCGTGGCTATACATCATGTCGTACAGCAAGTTCATTTCGGCAGTTTTGGCCGCTGTGCCCCTGTTTTTATAATCGTCAAATAAGGAAGTGGGCTCTGGGAATTTCTTGCCTAAAAACTCCTTAAACTTATCTGGTCTTGGCCACCAAGGTCTGTGCGGAGCTTTGTGAAGATACATCAACATAAAAGGCTTTAAAGTATCTCTTTTTTTGTCCAACCAATTCAAAGTCAAATCTGTAATAATATCAGTTACATATCCTTCAATTCTGGTGGTATCTCCATTTTTTGTGATAAAATCAGGATTAATGTATGAACCTTGCCCAGGCAAAATCATAAATTCATCTACACCTTTTGGATTGTTGCCAAAATGAAGCTTTCCAAACATTGCTGTTTGATAACCTGCCTGTTGGAAAATTTGAGGAAAGGTAACTTGAGTCGTATCAAAAGGCATCTGGTTATCCACCTTGCCGTTGATATGTGTATGCTTCCCAGTTAAAATAGTAGCTCTAGATGGAGCACAAATGGAGTTGGTTACGGAAGCATTTGTAAATACAATGCCCTCTTTGCCAATGCGATCAATATTGGGAGTCTCAATTAAATGATCTCTATAGGTGCTTATCGCTTGATAGGCATGATCATCTGACATAATGAAGATGATATTGGGTTTTTCGTGGACTATAGGATCAGCTTTTTTCTTCTCAACACAGGATACTACCGCCAAGAGAAGTATGATGGCCGCCATTCGTTTTAAATAAGTTTTCATGGGTGGAATTGTTTACACTCAAAAGATATAAATTATTTACTTCAATATGATTGAAGGACATGTTTTAGTTTGAAGTTGTGTATTAATAAATTTGTGGTGGATAAAAAACACAAATTAAGGTTGCAAGCCAATAACTAAGGGGTTTTGCGTAACTTGCGCCTACCTAGTCAGAGGCTTTCTTAAAGAACGGATTTCTATTGAACCCATTAAAAAGACTTTTCAAACAAACTTTTATTTATGGTTTGGCAACTGTTTTGCCAAGGGTCATTTCCTTCTTTTTACTCCCGCTGTACACTTCTGTTTTTGAAAATGCCTCTGGGTATGGCCAGTATATAAACATATATGCTTGGATTGCCATCTTCAATGTCTTTTTAGCGTACGGAATGGAAACCGCTTTTTTCCGTTTTTATCATAAAAGAGAAGATAAAAAATCCGTTATCTCTACTTCTTTAATTTCGTTATTGGGGTCATCGTTATTATTTCTAGTGTTGGCATTATTGGCAAAGGAAACTTTGGCAGGTTTTACCAATATGAATGTGGACTATATAAAGTTTACCACCTATATTTTAGTTTTAGATGCGTTGGTGATTATTCCTTTTGCGCTTTTAAGGGCTCAAGAAAAACCAATGAAATATGCGCTCTTAAAAACTGTAAATGTTGCCATAAACTTAGGATTCAATGTTTTTTTCTTGCTCATTCTACCAAAAGCAGTTCAAGATACTAATGAAGGATTTTTAAATTCGATATATAGGGAAGGCTGGGAAATCCAGTACATTTTTATCTCCAACATTATTGCCAGCGCAGTTACCTTATTATTGCTTCTGCCCACGTACTTTAAAGTTTCGTACAAGTTTGATACCACCTTATGGAAGCAGATGCTCAAATATTCCGGCCCTATTATGGTGGCAGGGATTGCCTTTACCATAAATGAGGTAGTGGATAAAATTTTATTGACAGAGCTGCTACCGCAAGACATTGCTGCAAGCGAAGTTGGAAAATATGGTGCATGCTACAAACTGGCACTTTTTATGACCTTGTTCGGAACCGCATTTAGAATGGGAGTGGAACCATTTTTCTTTAGCCATGCCAAAACGGAAAAACCACAAAAAACCTATGCCCAAATCACCAATTATTTTGTGATATTGGGAAGTATAATACTACTGGCCGTTGTGGTTTTTATAGATGTTTTAGGAGAATTGTTAATACGAAATGCTACGTATTGGGAAGCATTGGACGTAGTGCCCATTATATTATTGGGAAGTCTTTGTTTGGGAATATACCATAACCTATCTGTTTGGTACAAAGTAACGGATCAAACAAAGTTTGGGGCCTATATCTCTTCAATTGGGGCCTTGATTACCCTGATGATAAACATTGCCTTTATCCCAAAAATTGGATATATGGCATCCGCCTTGGCAACTTTGGCAGCGTATGCAAGCATGATGGTACTGTCTTACTATTTTGGAAGGAAGTATTACCCAGTTCCATACAACATGCGAAAAATAGTATTCTACTTATCCGTTTCTATACTATTTTCTGCACTGTCTTTTTATGCTTTTAGCCGAAATTTAATAGCTGGAGGGGTCTTACTTTTGCTATTTTTGACACTAGTTTACAAAATGGAAGGAGACAAGTTAAAGACTATATTTCTACAACGTGAAAATTAAAATAATCAACACATCAAATCATCAATTGCCCCATTATGAAACGCTTGCTTCCGCAGGTATGGATCTAAGGGCAAATATTGCCGAACCTATTACGCTAAAGTCATTGGAAAGAGCTATTGTGCCCACCGGAATTTTTATAGAATTACCTGTTGGTTACGAGGCGCAAGTAAGACCACGCAGTGGGCTTGCGGCAAAAAAAGGGATTACCGTGCTAAATGCTCCGGGAACAGTCGATGCCGACTACAGAGGTGAGGTGGGTGTTATTCTAGTAAACCTTTCTGCAGACGATTTTACCATTGAAAATGGCGAGCGTATTGCCCAAATGGTGATTGCAAAGCATGAACGGGCAGAATGGGTTAAAGTAGACTCGCTGTCTGAGACCGATAGGGGTGCGGGAGGTTTTGGCAGTACCGGAACACAATAAACCTAAACACTAACTACGTTATATTAAAGAACACATGAAAATTATTGTACCCATGGCGGGAAGAGGTTCCCGATTAAGACCACATACATTAACAGTTCCAAAGCCATTAATCCCGGTTGCGGGAAAGCCTATCGTGCACCGTTTGGTGAGTGATATTGCCAAAGTATTGGGAGAACAAATAGAAGAAGTGGCTTTTATTTTGGGAGACCCTGCTTTTTTTGGAGACGATGTGGTGGACAGCCTTATGCAGTTGGCAAAGAGTCTTGGTGCCAAAGGATCCATCTATAGACAAGATGAACCATTGGGAACAGGACATGCCATTATGAGCGCTAAGGATTCATTAAGCGGGCCTGCAGTGATAGCCTATGCAGATACACTAATACGCGCTGATTTTGATTTGGATAAATCCGCAGACAGTGTTATTTGGGTAAAACAAGTTGATAAACCAGAGGCATTTGGCGTTGTAAAATTAAGTGAACAAAATGAGATAATAGAGTTGGTTGAAAAACCACAAGAGTTTGTTTCCGACCTGGCTGTAATTGGTATTTACTATTTTAAAGATGTAAGTGTTCTAAAAAATGAATTGCAATACGTTTTGGACAATGATATTATCAATGGTGGAGAGTATCAAATAAATGATGGAATAAAACGAATGATGGAGAAGGGCATGAAATTTGTCCCAGGTAAAGTAGACGAGTGGATGGACTGTGGAAACAAAAATGTGACTATAGAAACAAATCAACGAATGCTAGGCTTTTTAGAAAAAGATGGCGAGGGATTAATTGCAAGCTCTGTTGAAAAAGAGAACGTAAATATTATTGAGCCTTGCTTTATAGGAGAAAATGTGGTTCTTAAAAATGCTACAGTTGGCCCTTATGTATCTGTTGGTGCAGGCACGGTTATTGAAAACTCAACCGTTAAAAATAGCTTAATTCAAAGTAATAGCATGATCAAAAACGCTAATTTGGATAATGCCATGATTGGCAACCATGTAGTTTTTGATGGTAATTTTGAGACCATAAGCATAGGAGACTATTCCGTTATGGAATAGTTGTATAGATTGTTTTAGTTGGAAAACAAAATCTAATATAAATTGAAAAGACTAATAGGCACATATATATTTATTTCTTTGTTTTCTTTTTGGACATATGCCCAAGAAGAAGAGCAAAGTGCTGAGGTTTTTTTAGAAGAATATACAGATGAATTTCAAGAAAGCTTTTTTGAGGCACTAAAACAAAAAGGGATTCAGAATTATGATAGGGCCATTGATTTGTTTTTAGAATGCAAACGGTTGGACTCTTCAAACAGTGTCATTGATTATGAATTGGCAAAGGCCTATTTTTTGGATAAGCAATATATTCAGGCTCAAGAATTTGCGATTGATGCCCTGAAAGCAAAACCAATGGATTTCTGGTATTTAGAAACCCTATTGCGTGTTTTGGAAAAACAAGGAACATCGATTGATGAAATTCAGCAACAACTTCCTTTTTCTAACAACAAGTTGCAGGAGAATCTTGCTGTCTTCTATTTTAAAAAGAGAAAATACAATGATGCATTAAAGGTTTTGGAAGGGCTTGGAAACTCAAAATTCGCCACTGATTTAACATTAAAAATCAATGACTCCATCCAGCGTGTAAATGAAAAACTAACTATGGCGGTTAAGCCGGAAAAGACAGTACAAAAAGAGGATGGTCCAATAGCACAATATCAATCGCAAATAGAAGGGCTTTTGACAAAAGGGGATTTCAAGAATATGGAAGTGGTTTCAAAAGAAGCACTGGATTCTTATCCGCTTCAACCATATTTTCACTATGCATATGGAACCGCACTTAATAGAATTTCAAAATCTACCAAAGCAGTGGAGGTTTTAGAAAGCGCTCTGGATTATCTGTTGGATGATGTTTCCTTGGCCAACAAGATTTACGCAGAATTATCAAAAGCATATACGGCTATTGGCAATGCCTCTAAGGCAAACGAATATTTGAACAAAATAAAAACAGGCCTGTAATGCGGTTATTTCAATTTCAAATAAAGAAACAGATCACCCTTTTGTTCTTGTGTACGATAGCTTTAAGCTCCTGTAAAAGTACTAAGACTGTTGTAGGGGGTAAAGTTGATTCAGGAATTTCTACAAGACGCATTATAGAAAATCATTATGCCAACCAGGTCGATTTTAAAACCTTGAGTGGAAGAGTAAAAATTGATTACTCAGATGGAAAAAAGAACCAAGGAGTAAGTGTGAGCCTTAGAATGGAAAAAAATAAGGTGATTTGGATTAGCGCTCCCCTTGGCGTGGTAAAGGCCCATATAACTCCAGAGAAAGTATCCTTTTACAACAAATTACAAGGAGAATATTTTGATGGGGACTTTAGTTATTTAAGTGAACTCTTGGGTACAGAGCTTGATTTTGACAAAGTTCAGAACCTGTTGTTGGGGAATGCAGTTTTTGATCTTAGAAAGGAAAAATACACTTCTGCAATCAATCAAGGAGATTATCAATTAAAACCAAAAAAGGCAAAAGAGCTATTTAAAATATTGTTTCAATTAGAGCCTAGAAACTTCAAGATTTCTTCTCAAGAAATTTCACAACCAGAGGAGGCCCGACAATTACAAGCAAAATATACCTATCAGGATATTTCTGGTAAGATATTTCCAAACGAAATTCAGATTGTAGCTGCTGAAGAAGAAGATAAAACCATCATTGATTTAAGTTTTAAGAACCTAGAATTGAACAGATCTTTGAATTTTCCTTATAAAGTTCCAAAGGGGTTTGATGAAATTATATTAAAGTAATATGATAGATAAGATTTCATATTGCGTTTGTTGTCTGATTTTTACGTTTTTCATTTCAATTTCTGCCAACGCACAGACTAGTGAGCAAAAGGCATTAGAGTCCAAACGAGAGAGATTGCAGCAGGAAATAAAAGAAATCAACAGATTGCTTTTTGCGGAAAAGAAAGAAAAGGGCACCGTTCTGGACCAAATGGAAGCTTTGGATAAGAGAATTAATGTAAGGCAAGAACTTATTAGAGTTACCAATCAACAATCTAATTTACTCAACAGACAAATTAATGTAAATATTAGAAGTATTAGTAAACTTAGAGAAGATCTTAAAATTCTGAGAGATGATTATGCTAACCTTATTCAAAAATCATATCAGAATAAGGCACAAAGTAATCGACTAATGTTTCTCTTATCCTCAGAAAACTTTTATCAAGCATTTAAGAGACTCCAGTACATGGAGCAATATGCAAAGCATAGAAAGAAACAAGGTGAAGATATCATCACAAAAACCAATGAACTTGCTACACTGAACCAAGATTTGGTAACTCAGCGTAAGACCAAAGAACAATTGTTGGCAGAAAATAAAAAAGTAAAAAACGAGCTACTCAACGAAATAGAATCCCAAAAGAACCTATTGCGAAGTATTAGACAAAATGAAACAAAATATACTGCAGCCATCGCAGAAAAACAGAAGGAGTCCCGTAAAATTGATAGGGAAATAGAACGGCTAATAAAAAGCGCTATTGCAAGTACCAATAAAAAGGCTGGTAAATCTAGTAGAACCAAATTTGTATTGACTCCTGAAGCTAAATTGGTTGCGAATAATTTTTCCGCAAATAAAGGGAAACTTATTTGGCCTGTAGAAAAGGGAATTAAAAGTCAAGGGTATGGCGTGTACAACGATAAACTATACCCTGGAATAAAACACAGAAACAATGGTGTCACTATTGCTACAGATCAAGGTAGCAAAGCAAGAGCAATTTTTGAAGGTGAAGTCATTGCAATTTTAACGGTTCCTGGAGGTAGTAGAGGTGTGCAGATAAAGCATGGAAATTATATTAGCACCTATTATAACTTATCCAATGTATACGTAAAAAAGGGAGATAAAGTTCTTGTAAAAGAGGTGCTTGGCGATATTTATACCAATCGGTTTGATGGTACTACAAAGTTGAAGTTTTATCTTTATCAAGATTCCAATCGATTGAATCCTGAGGATTGGATATATCAATTATAAGACATGAGAACAATTACAGATTTACAGGGAACGTTTGAGTTGAACAACGGTGTTCTAATGCCCTATTTTGGTTTAGGGGTTTATCTATCAAAAGATGGAGATGAGGTTGTAAATGCCGTTAAGGATGCTTTGAACCACGGTTACAGACACATTGATACAGCCTCAATATATAAGAACGAAAATGGTGTAGGCCAAGGGGTCAAACAAAGTAGTGTTGATCGAAAAGATATTTTTGTTGTAAGCAAGGTTTGGAACGATGATCAAGGATATGATGCTACATTAAAAGCCTTTGATGATAGTTTGGAAAGATTGGGGATGGATTATTTAGACCTCTATTTAATCCACTGGCCTAAGGGAAGCAAATCTAAAGATACCTGGAGGGCGATGGAACGTTTGTATAACGAAAAGAGAGTACGTGCCATTGGAGTGAGCAATTTTATGCAACACCACTTGGAAGATTTGTTGACGGAAGCGAAAATAACACCGATGGTCAACCAAATGGAGTTTCACCCATACTTAGTGCAGCAAGATTTAATCGATTTCTGTCATAAAAATGGAATTCAGTACGAAGCATGGTCCCCTATGATGCAGGGGAACATTTTTGATATTCCTCTTTTGAAAGACTTGGCAAAAAAGTACAATAAGACCGCTGTCCAAATTGTTTTACGCTGGGACCTTCAAAAAGGAGTGGTTACTATCCCAAAATCCTCTAAAAAAGAACGTATTATCTCAAATGCCGCTATTTTTGATTTTGAACTTTCCAAAGAAGATGTTCAATTGCTTGATGGACTGGATAGAGGCAAAAGATTTGGACCAGACCCAAATAATTTTGATTTTTAAGTCTTAGGAAATGAATAAGGCTTTCAATTCAGTAGCGTCTGAAGGCTTCATTTTTCCTGCCAAGACCAAACTAAGCTGTTTTCTGCGCAGTGCGGCGGCAAAACGTTCCTTTTCCAAATCCGTTTGGGGATTTAGTTGTGGAACTTCAGTGGGGACTCCAGTATCGTCAACCGCAACAAAGGTGTAAATAGCCTCATTTGCTTTGGCGCGTTCCCCTGTAAAACGGTCTTCCATCCAAACATCAATAAATATTTCCATAGAACTTTTAAAGGCTCTTGAAACGGCAGCTTCAACAGTTACCACGCTTCCTAAAGGGACAGAACGGTTAAATGCAACATGGTTTACCGCCGCTGTGACCGTAATTCTTCTACTGTGCCGTCTAGCCGCTATACTGGCAGCTCTATCCATACGAGCTAAAAGTTCCCCTCCAAAAAGATTGTTCAAAGGATTGGTTTCACTTGGCAATACCATATCGGTCATTACAGTTCGTGATTCACTCGGTGTTTTTGTGCGCATAGCGTTTTAATTTTGCGCAAAGATATTGAAGTGTGGAATATGGTTTTAAAGAAACAAGGATTATTTCTCAGATAACATCCATGCATCTGCAGACTCTGTTCTTTTAATCTTTCTTAAAAAGGAAAGAGCCTCTTTTGGGTTTTCAAAGCTGTCATAAGCCACTTGATGTAAACCAAATTTATTTACACCTATATAAAATGCATTATAGCCTTTTTCTTTTAGAAGATTTACTTTCTTTTCGGCATTTTTTTCAATTCTGAAAGCACCAGCAATTATATGATGTTTTCCAAGCTGTTTTTTGTTGACTTTGATGTTTATGGCAGGAAATTCTAATGGAGCACTTTCAAAAAAAGTGGCTTCTTGAATAAGTCGGGAAACTTGTTTTTGTGCATCTTGCTGTGCAGCAACTTGTTTTTCTTGAATACCATCATAGGCACTATAAGAAGTAGAGCCCAAGGAAACAGCTAAAAGAATTACGGCGGCATATTTTAACCAGGGTCTAAAAGAAGATTGCTCTCTTTTTTCTGGAGTGATTATAAATGGAATCTTTTCTTCCAATTCTTCAACTTCCTCTTTTAATACTTCACGCTGAATAGGCGTTGCAGCAAAAGTGGAAAGACCAAAAGAAGAGGTTAGATAGTTGATTTTATTTTCAGGTTGAAACTGAATTCTTTGCTCCCTGTTCAACCACAACTTACCAACACCAAAAAGTTCAATATTTTCTCCACGTTGCAGTTTTTTGTTCCAAGTTTCCGCTACATTTTCAACTTCTTGCAACAATTCTTCATAACCAAGACGCTTTTCTTTCGCAATATGCGATACGAGCAGGCCATCATTTTTGGATAATTGCGAGTTAAAGGAAACTGTTTTGGATGGAGGAATTAAAGTATTGGTCTGATTATCAAGCTCCGCAGATTTCCCATGCGCCAAAAAAGCTCCAAATCCTGGGACAACAACACAATTGTAATTGTATAATAATTCTTCTATGTAAGATTCAATCTGCATTGTCACAAATATTGTAAAAAAAGCAAGAGAACAAAATAGAGCCTATCACTTTTTATTAACATTTGAAATTATGTATTTTGTGAACAACTTAACCACTTATTTAAATGACTGAGGATGAAATTCTTGCTGCACTTCGGTTGCAGAAAATTCCAAATATTGGTGACGTAACGGCAAAAAAACTGATTTCCCATTGTGGTAGCCCAAAAGCAGTTTTTAAGGACAAAAAGCAACACTTATTAAAAATTGAGGGAATTGGACGAACAAAACTAAAAGGACTTCATGACTCAATTCATCAAGAGGAAGCCGAAGCGGAGTATGATTACCTATTAAAAGAGAAGATAGTTTTCACCTACTTTATGGATGAGGCTTATCCAACATATCTTCAACATTGTATTGATGGCCCTATACTGCTTTTTCAAAGCGGGAACATTGATTTGAAGAATAAAAAAATTATCAGTGTAGTAGGCACTAGAAACATTACCAGTTATGGCACTGCATTTTGCGAAGCTTTTATAGAAGAGATTGCACCTCTAGACCCCATAATTGTAAGTGGTTTTGCTTACGGTGTGGACATTGCAATCCAAAAAGTAGCTAACGAAAAAGGATTACAGACGATTGGTTGTCTGGCACATGGACTAAATCAGGTTTACCCAAAAGCGCATAAAAAATATGTTTCCCCAATAGAAAAGAATGGCGGGTTTTTAACGGAATTTTGGAGCACTAGTAATCCGGATAGGGAGAATTTTTTAAAACGAAACCGTATTATTGCAGGAATGAGTGAAGCTACGGTTGTGATTGAATCGGCAGAAAAAGGAGGAAGCTTGGTTACTGCAGATATTGCAAACGGATACAATAGAGAAGTATTTGCCGTTCCCGGAAGGTCTACAGATAAGTTTAGCAAAGGATGCAATGACCTGATCAAACACCAAAAAGCCCACATGCTGACTTCAGCTGCAGAATTGGTTTATCTATTGGGATGGGAATTGAATGAAAAAAAGAAAAACTCTTCGGTCCAAAAACAATTATTCGTAGAATTAGATGAAACAGAACAGACGATCTATTCTTATTTACAACTGAACGGGAAACAGTTACTGGATACGGTTGCCTTGGAGTGTAATTTGCCCATTTTTAAAACATCATCAACACTTTTTAATATGGAAATGAAAGGCGTAGTACGTCCTTTGCCCGGCAAGTTGTTTGAGGCGATTTAGTAGCCCAGCTTACCTCTTACTCTTTCCAAGACACCATCAGCCACTTTTTTGGCTTTTTCTGCACCAATGGCCAAGGCTTCATCCACTTCATTTAAGTGGTTCATGTAGTACTCAAATTTTTCACGAGGTTCTTCAAACTTATTCAGGATAACCTCATATAAAGCTTGTTTGGCATGGCCATATCCATAATTTCCTGCCAAATAATTAGCACTCATTTCTTCTATTTGTTCTGGTGAAGCCAAGATTTTATACAATGAAAAAACATTATCCTTAGCTGGGTCTTTTGGGTCTTCCATAGGGATGCTGTCCGTAACAATACCCATAAGTTGCTTTCGCAGTTTTTTATCTGACTGGAACAGATTAATGATATTCCCTTTGCTCTTGCTCATTTTCTCCCCATCCGTACCAGGAACATACATCGTTTCTTCTTGCACTTTTGCCTCTGGTATTACAAAGGTTTCTCCCAATTGGTAATGAAATCTAGAAGCAACATCCCTTGTCATCTCTAAATGTTGCAATTGGTCCTTGCCAACGGGCACAATATTCGCATCATATAACAAAATGTCAGCCGCCATCAGGATAGGATAGTTAAATAATCCAGAATTGACATCTTCTAACCTATCAGCCTTATCTTTAAAGGAATGAGCCAAAGTAAGACGTTGATAGGGATAAAAACAGCTAAGGTACCATGCCAGTTCCGTTACTTGAGGAACATCACTTTGTCTATAGAAAACGGTTTTTTCAATATCCAAGCCAAAAGCAAGCCAAGTAGCCGCAGTTGCATAGGTATTGTTTCTCAATTCTTCCCCATTCTTTATTTGGGTAAGGGAATGCATATCGGCAATAAAAAGAAAGGACTCGTTTTTAGGGTCTTGAGCCATTTGAATAGCAGGGATAATTGCCCCCAAGATGTTTCCCAAGTGAGGAGTACCTGTACTTTGAATTCCGGTTAAAATTCTGGACATACCTAATTTTTAAGGCGTAAATGTAATAATCCACTTGGGATAAAAAAAGCGGCTTAAGCCGCTAATGAAAAAAGAATCATAAAAGTTATTTCTTAAAGAGCCCAGCAACAAAAAGTATCACTACGGCACCAATAACTCCGGTAATAAGATCACCTACAATTCCAGAACCAATATGAACACCTAGCGTGCCAAAGAGCCAGTTGCCCACAACGCCTCCCACAATACCTAGAATAATATTCAATAGGGTTCCAAAACCGCCCCCTTTCATAATTTTACCAGCAAGCCAACCAGCAAGCGCTCCAATTAACAAAGCATAAAGTAGTCCCATTTATTTGATTTTTAGATTGTTTACATAAAGATATTCAAAAATTCTACTTTTGGAGGGTGTTTGCAATTTTCAAAAACATAGGGCATGTGTTATACAGAATTTGGTTTTACATTCTTGTAGCGCTGCCAATATTCATTTTCTTTCCGTTTCTATTGGCAACGACTTTCTCTGAAAAAACCTATCCACAGTTTTTTTGGTTGGCACGTAATTTATGGGCCAGAACTATACTGTATGGCATGGGTTGCTTCCCAAAGATTGTTAGGGAGCAATGTATGGAAAAAGGAAAAAGCTATATGTTGATTGCGAACCATACCAGTATGCTGGATATTATGTTGATGCTGGTGGTAAGCAAGAATCCTTTTGTCTTTGTTGGTAAAAAAGAACTTGTAAAGATTCCTGTTTTTGGTTTTTTTTACAAACGTGTTTGTATTTTGGTGGATAGGGATAATATTAAAAGTAGAACCGGTGTATACCGACGAGCACAACGAAGATTGGACCAAGGATTGAGCATTTGCATTTTCCCCGAAGGAGGAGTGCCTGAAGAGCATATTATTCTGGATACATTTAAAGATGGAGCTTTTAAAATGGCGATTGCACATAAAATTCCGATTGTGCCAATTACTTTTTATGACAACAAAAGACGTTTTTCCTTTACTTTTTTAAGTGGTGGTCCAGGCAAAATAAGGGCCAAGGTACACGAGTTTTTTGAGACAGGTATTTTGGCAGAGGAAGATAAGTCTACCCTCAGGGAGGAAGTCAGAGAAGTTATTTTGAAAGAGCTGACGGATAAAGAGACTTCGTAAGGAGCAGTGTTTGTTTGGTTAACCTATGGCTTTTTTAAGTAGCCGTATTGAACGGTTGTAAAGGAATTTTGATAATGACCTTGGTGCCCAAAGGTTGATTATTGCGATCAATCTTGTCAATAATTTTAATACTATTGGAATCATCACTTAAAGATTCTAAACGCTGTTTTGTCGCCTCCAACCCTCTAGATTTCTTTTCTTTTTGATAAATATGTTTTTCTTTAAAAGTCTCAGATCTCTTGAATAGACCAGGTGAAGTTAGAACCTTCTGAAAATCCAGATTGGTATCCTGTGTTTTATATACCAGAAATAGTAAAGGCAGGATACAATTTAATTGGATGTTTGTTGCTGTAAACTTAAGAATAAGGCACCCCACTGAAGCGAGGTGCCTAAATGATTGCCTAAAGGGGCAACCTTCCTAACCAACTTCTTTATATAACTAAAACTTAAAAGTAACACCACTATAAACGCCAATTGAAAACGGTCTAAATGCACCTGCAGTTTCAGAAAAGGTGTTCAATTGATATTTAAAAACAGGCTCCAAATTAAGCTCCACTCTTGGAGAAAATTCATAATTAAGACCAACCCCTACGTTGGTGCTAAAGTTTACAGAGTTTGCATTATTTGCTTCACCCACTTCTGTAACCAACCCTTCAGATTCCAATAGCACGGAATTGTCCACAAGGAAAAGAGAGCTGACTCCTCCAATAAGGTTAACCCCAAATTTTTTATCAATGAGGGCATAGTTCAGTTCTAAAGGCACTTCTATATAGCCTAATTGCTGCACCATTTTACCATCTAAAGCAGGACTTTCATTCGCTGACAGCTCAAAAAAGGCATCATTTGTTGCAGCTTCGCGTGGTACACTGTTCTTGCTTTGTAGAACAAGATTTCTAGAAGTTTGACTGTAACTAATATTATCGATCAATTCGTTTGTAGAGCCTTCCAAAGAGGAAGAGAATAGTACTTCATTAGTGTCATAGCCAAAATCAACTTTATGGATACCAGAACGTACTTTAAGCCTTTTGCCCACATTGTAAGCAACGGTAACGCCATAACTTAAATTGACATTTCCAGATTTTGAGTTGGATGCAAAATTGGAGTGAATGGGAGAACCTTCACCAGTAGCATTAAAATAAACAGGGGCGACTGATGGCCCTACAGTCCATTTACCACTGGTATTTTCAGCAATAACTTCTTCTTCCTGCTCTTTTATCACCTCAAAAATTGACCGTTTTTCAATTTCTTCTTCATTTTGTGCCACAGCCTCATCTTCTTTAAGATCTTCCAATGCTTTTTCTTCTTGTAATACTTCTTTTTGGATTTTATCCGAAGGCAGTACATTGTTATTGTCTTCCTTGTCCATTGCTGCTATAGCGTCAGATTTCTCCTCGTTGGAAAGACCTATTATATCAGATTGTTCAGATTTCTCCTCTTTACTTTTAAGTATTTCAGTGTTTACTGAAGCTACATTTTTATTGGAATTCTTGGTAACATTTGATTCATTGTCCTGCGGCAAGTAATTTTTTAGAAATTCCTTCTTTTTAAGAATTTCTCCTTCTTCTTTTGTATTCGATGTTACTTGCCGTTCTTGAATTTTTATGCTTTGATTTCTGATAATAGAATTCTCGGCATCTTTTTCTGCTTCCGTTGCAGAACTTTCTACAGCATCTCCACTATTTTCATTGGACGATTCTGCCAAATTTTCTGCTTTGTTTGACCGTAATTCTTCTTTGAATTCTTTTGATTCCTTAATAACACTGTCTTTTTGAAAAGGAACAGTGTTGTCTTCAGTTTCCGTAATAATGATCTCCCCATCACTAGTTGAGTTATCAAATGGATTGATAACATAAAATAAAATTGCCAATAATGCAGCTACCCCTCCCAGGCGCCACCAAATTGGAATAACTCTTTTCTTTTGTTTCTTCTTGTCCAAAGAATCCTCAATGGAACTCCAGACTTTTTCTTCTGGAATCTCATGAAACTCTGTAAAGGTTTCTTTGAACAATTGCTCTAAATCCTTTTTCCCCATTCTTAAATCATTTAAGCAATGTTTATATTTTCTTTTTCTATTTTTTCCCTCAAAATCATTTTGGCCCTGGCCAGGTTAGATTTTGAAGTTCCAGTGGATGTCCCCAACATCTCACTTATTTCTTTGTGACTATAGCCATCCAAAACATATAGGTTGAACGTTAACCTATATTTATTTGGCAACTCTTGAATGTATCCCAATAACGTGCTCAGGCTTATATCCGCTTGTTCTACGTCTACATCTATTTCTTCACCAACATTTTCAGAAACCACATTTAGATGCTGTTCTTTTCTGTATTTCTGTAGTACTGTATTTACCGTGATTCGTTTAATCCAACCTTCAAAAGAACCATTAAAATTGAATTGCTCTATTTTGTTGAAAATTGTCATAAAACTGTCGTGCAGATTGTCTTCTGCCTCAGTTTTGTTACGGGAGTATTTAAGGCACATACCGAAAAGAATACCGGAATATTTCCGGTATAATTCAGCTTGCGCTTGTCGTTTGCCCTTTTTACAATTATGTATCAGCTCTTCAATATCCAAATGTTGGTCATTTTTGGATTGTTGATATTAAGTTTGTTGGCACGGTAATTATTGAACTACTGGAACTGTATATTCTACGTAAACCGCGTCCTCATTTTCATCTATTCCTGTATAAAGTCTAAAATGATATTCTCCTGTAAAAATCACATTGAATTTTAAAGTGGCGACAACTTCTTCTACTGCCTCTGTACAAGCGGTATCATTATCTGTAAACAC
Organism: uncultured Allomuricauda sp.; assembly: GCF_947499585.1. Taxonomy (GTDB): domain Bacteria; phylum Bacteroidota; class Bacteroidia; order Flavobacteriales; family Flavobacteriaceae; genus Flagellimonas. The sequence continues at coordinate 833,328 of NZ_CANMOO010000002.1, forward strand.
AGATCCAATTACAACGATATCTCTATCGGTCTCACCTGTTTTAGCTACATCGAACCCTTCAAAAAAAGTACATCCATTAGGTCTAAGATAAGTGACCTCAATATCATACGTTTCGTTTAGTTCAAAAGAGTCTGGAAAATTTGCTTCTACCCCGGCAAGTGTTGTAAAATGAAAGTTTTGGCCATCATCATCCAGATCACAGGAGGTAACTAATAGGCTTACCCCAAAAAGAATAAATAGCACGATTCCCTTTTTCATCATTAAAATCTTTTTTAACCCTTAGATGAAAGGTATATACAAGGGTTGCGTGGGATTTTCACAACCTATGGTTAAACTAGAACATATGCTAGACCAGATTTAGGCGTTAACTGCGGTAATAGCTTCTCTAATTTTTGCCTCTAGTTCATCAGATAGTTCTGGATTGTCAGCAAGTAGTGATTTTACTGCATCTCTTCCTTGACCAAGCTTTGTGTCTCCATAGCTAAACCAAGAACCGCTTTTCTTCACAATTTCATAGGCCACTCCAAGATCAAGGATTTCTCCAATTTTAGAGATGCCTTCTCCATACATAATATCAAATTCTGCAGTTCTAAAAGGAGGAGCAACTTTATTCTTTACCACCTTGACCCTTGTTTTGTTTCCTAGTACAGCTCCGTCTGTATCTTTTATTTGTGTAGAGCGTCTAATATCTAAACGTACAGAAGCGTAGAACTTAAGTGCATTTCCACCGGTAGTAGTTTCTGGATTTCCGAACATGACCCCAATTTTTTCTCGTAATTGGTTAATGAAGATTACCGTACAATTTGTTTTGCTAATCGATGAAGTCAATTTCCGTAATGCTTGAGACATTAAACGGGCATGAAGTCCCATCTTGGAGTCTCCCATTTCTCCTTCAATTTCACTTTTTGGAGTAAGTGCCGCAACAGAATCAATAATAACAATATCAATAGCGCCTGATCGTATAAGATTGTCAGTTATTTCCAATGCTTGCTCACCGTTATCTGGTTGAGAAATGATAAGATTGTCTATGTCTACTCCCAATTTCTGGGCATAAAAACGATCAAAAGCATGTTCTGCATCAATAAAAGCGGCAATACCTCCATTTTTTTGAGCTTCGGCAATGGCATGCAGCGTTAATGTGGTTTTACCAGAAGATTCTGGGCCGTAAATTTCAACAACCCTACCCCTTGGATAACCGCTTACGCCCAAAGCAATATCTAGCCCTAATGATCCAGAAGGAATTACCTCAACATCTTCAACTACGCTATCTCCCATCTTCATGACAGCACCTTTTCCGTAGGTCTTGTCCAATTTATCCAGTGTAAGTTTTAAGGCTTTTAATTTTGCTTCTTTTTCGTTGCTCATTGTTCTCGTTATTAGGAAGGCTAAATTACCATTTCTTTCTACATACGGCAAAAGGGACGCAACCTTTTTAAAAGACCGTATCTACAACATACTAACTCGAATAAACAAAATAGTGGATTCCACTCTGGAATTTACGGCCACAAGGCAAAAGGGAAATTTGTGCTATGAAAAGAAACATGTGGTAAAAAGGGGCTCTTAAATTTAAGAGCCCCTTTTCTTTTTAAGAATTAGGAATTTTTACCTTTGCATCCGATTTACTATTTAAACTATTCTTTAACTTAAATTATTGGTATAGCATGCAACTGTACAATACATTAAGTGCAAAAGAAAGGGAAAAACTTATTGAGGAAGCCGGCAAGGACCGACTTACCATCTCTTTCTACAAATATGCACACCTTGGAAATCCTAAAATTTTTAGAAACCACTTATTTATCCATTGGGATGAGTTGGAAGTGCTAGGTAGAATTTATGTTGCCCATGAAGGGATTAATGCTCAACTTTCAGTTCCTGCTGAAAACTTTGAATCCTTTAAAGAGCATTTGGATAGTATCACTTTTTTAAAAAATGTACGTCTTAATATTGCCATTGAACAAGACAATAAATCATTTCTTAAGTTGAAGGTCAAGGTTCGCGAAAAAATTGTAGCAGATGGATTGAATGATAAAACCTTTGATGTCACTAATAAGGGAATCCACGTAGGAGCGAAAAAATTTAATGAGCTAATTGAAGACCCAGAAACCGTTCTGGTAGATATGCGCAACCACTACGAAAGTGAAATAGGACATTTTAAAAACGCCGTAACACCAGATGTAGATACCTTCAGGGATTCCTTGGACATTATTGAAAAAGACCTTGCCGAACACAAAGAGGACAAAAAATTGGTGATGTACTGTACCGGAGGTATCCGGTGCGAAAAGGCCAGTGCTTATTACAAACACAAGGGCTTCAAAAAAGTGTACCAATTAGAGGGAGGTATTATCGAATACACGCGCCAGGTAAAAAACCAAGATTTGGAGAATAAGTTTTTGGGGAAGAACTTTGTTTTTGATCATAGAAGGGGAGAACGTATATCTGAAGATGTCATTGCCAATTGCCATCAATGTGGAAAACCTTGCGACACCCATGTTAATTGTGCAAATGAGGCATGTCACCTGCTTTTTATTCAATGTAAAGAATGTGCTGAGACAATGCAGGAATGTTGCTCATTAAATTGCAAGGAAACCCACTCATTACCATATGAGGAACAAAAGGCTCTCCGCAAAGGGAAAAAAGCAAGCAACAAAATTTTTAAAAAAGGGCGCTCAGAAGTATTAAAGTATAAAAAGTAGCATTTCTCTTCTGCCACAATTTGTGCTATATTTACGACTAGTTATTTATGAACCCTTTTTAAGGAAATGGTTATCATTTCTTTAAATCAAGATACAAAATATGGGATGTAGCAGTTGTTCAACCGGCAAGGATGGACAACCGCGTGGTTGCAAGAACAATGGTACTTGCGGCACTGATGGTTGTAACAAGCTAACAGTTTTTGATTGGCTTTCCAATATGTCGCTACCCAACGGTCAAAAACCTTTTGATTGTGTTGAGGTACGTTTCAAGAATAGTAGAAAAGAGTTTTTTAGGAATGCGGACAGTCTCCCTTTGGCAATAGGAGATGTTGTCGCTACACAGGCAAAGTCTGGACATGATGTTGGAATTGTAACGCTTACCGGAGAATTGGTAAAAGTGCAAATGAAAAGAAAGAAAGTTGCGTCAGATGATGATGAAATACCAAAAATTTATAGAAAAGCATCTCAAAGAGATATTGACATTTGGCAAAAATGCAGGGACAAAGAAGCCGAAATTCAAAAGCGATCTCGGGAAATTGCAATTTCGTTAAAACTTCAAATGAAACTCAGTGATGTGGAGTTTCAAGGAGATGGCTCAAAAGCAACATTCTATTATACGGCAGAAGATCGTGTAGATTTTAGGCAATTGATAAAGGATATGGCAAAAGCCTTTAGTATCCGAATTGAAATGCGCCAAATAGGATATCGACAAGAAGCTCAACGCTTAGGCGGAATAGGTTCTTGTGGAAGGGAACTTTGCTGTTCTACCTGGCTAACAGATTTTAGGTCTGTAAGCACAGCCTCTGCCAGATATCAACAACTTGCCCTAAATCCTCAAAAATTAGCTGGACAATGTGGTAAACTAAAATGCTGCCTCAATTATGAGCTGGATATGTATCTAGAGGCATTGAATGACTTTCCGCCGCAAGACAGCAAAATCATGACTAAAAAAGGAATTGCCTTTTGTCAAAAAGCAGATATTTTTAAAGAAACATTGTGGTTTTCATACAAAGATGACCCAGCCACTTGGCATGCATTGGGAAAAGATCATGTATTGGAAATTTTGGAAATCAACAAAAAGAATGAAAAAATTGACAGCTTGGAAGAATATGCTCAAGACAATGTGAGCGAAGAAAAAATGGTCTTTGAAAATGTAGTTGGCCAAGATAGTCTTACCCGGTTTGATAGACCTAGAAAAAATAAGCGAAATAATAAAAAACGAAGAAAAAATAAACCAAAAGCTTCTCCCAATGCACAATAAATTCCTCATTGTCTTGGTTTTCTCTTTAGTTCTGGTTTCATGCAACAGTAATTTGGTCTTTTCAGATTATGAGGCAATGGAGAATGGATCGTGGAGTATGGATAATCCAATAAAGTTTGAGTTTTCAAAATTGGATTCTATTCAGACACATAATATGTTCATCAACATTAGAAATGATAATACCTTTCAGTTCAACAATCTTTTTTTGATAACTGAATTGGAGTATCCAAATGGAAATACATTGAAGGACACATTAGAATATAAGATGGCCGAACCCAGTGGTGAATGGTTGGGCAAAGGACTTGGAAGCATCAAGGAAAATAAACTATGGTTTCAAGAAAAAATCGTTTTTGATGATTCTGGCGTATATAAGGTAAATATTACCCATGCCATGCGCAAAAATGGAGATGTAGATGGTATTTATGTGTTGGATGGCATTACGGATGTTGGTTTAGAAATTGAAAAAAGTACGCAATAATAACAATGGCAAAAGCTAAGCAAAAGAAGCAAAAAGGCTTCTTTACATACATCAAGTGGTTTTGGATTCTTTTCGGATCTGGTTTATTCTTAATTATACTGGTTTTTCTTTTGGCTTCATGGGGGGTATTTGGTGAAATGCCCACTTTTGAGCGTTTGGAAAATCCGCAGACCAATCTCGCTACTGAATTTATTTCTTCAGATGGGCAAACATTAGGTAAGCTTTACCTTGATGATAATAGAACGCCTGTTTCCTATAAAAAACTTCCTGAAAATCTAGTCAATGCGCTTGTGGCCACGGAAGATGCACGGTACTACAATCATTCAGGGATTGATGCTAGGGGAACCATAAGGGCATTTGCCTATTTAGGTTCTAAAGGTGGTGCAAGTACCATTTCTCAGCAGTTGGCCAGACAGCTATTTGTAGGAATACGGGCAAAAGACTGGACAAAGTATACCCAAAAAATAAAAGAATGGGTCATTGCCACTAGATTGGAGCGTAATTATACCAAAGAAGAAATTATAGCCATGTATCTTAATATTTATGATTTTGGCTATGCTGCAGATGGGATACGTTCTGCCGCTAGAATTTATTTTGGAAAAGAGCCTGCTGAGTTGAAGATAGAAGAATCTGCGGTACTTGTTGGGATGCTCAAAAACTCTTCACTATACAACCCTTTAAGAAGGGAAGAACTGGTGCTAAACCGAAGAAATACGGTTTTATCGCAAATGGCCAAGTATGAATACATTACTGAAAAGGAGAAAGATTCGCTTCAGCAACTTAAAATGGATATCAATTTTAATCCAGAGTCGCATAAAGAAGGTTTGGCCACCTATTTTAGAATGTATATGCAACGTTGGCTCAACAAATGGGTAAAGGAAAATCCAAAACTAGATGGGGAAAAGTATAACATCTATTTAGATGGATTAAAGATTTATACCACTATTGATTCCAGAATGCAACAGAATGCTGAGGATGCTGTTCAGGCCCATATGAAAAATTTACAGACTGAGTTCTTTCATCAAAATACACCTGACAGGAACCCTACCGCACCGTTCTTGGATTTGGAAACTTTTCAAATTGATAATATCATGGAACAAGCCATGAAGAATTCTGTCCGTTGGAAGGCCATGAAACGAGATGGTAAATCCGAAAACGAAATAAGAGCTTCTTTCAGGAAGAAAACGGAGATGAATGTATTTGATTGGAATAGTGATTCTTATGAGAAAGATACCCTAATGACTCCTTTGGATTCTATAAGATATTATAAAACTTTTTTAAGAACGGCCATGATGTCTATGGAGCCTCAAACAGGTCATGTAAAAGCATGGGTTGGTGGTGTTGACTACAAACATTTTCAATATGACAATGTAATCCAGGGAGCTAGACAAGCAGGTTCAACCTTTAAACCTTTTGTATATGCTGCGGCTATTGATCAATTACGCTACTCGCCATGCGATTCCCTTCCGGACAACCAATATTGCATAGAGCCCTTAAAACATGGAAACATGGAAGCTTGGTGCCCTAAGAATTCAAATGGAAAATACTCTGGAGAGGATTTAACATTAAAGAATGCATTGGCCAACTCCGTTAATACGGTAACAGCTCAATTAATAGACAAAGTAGGTCCAAGCTCTGTAGTTGCCATAGCCAAGAATATGGGACTTTCCAAAGAGATTCTAGAAGTACCTTCCATTGCATTGGGAACACTGGATGTTAATGTTTATGAAATGGTTGGGGCATATGGAACTTTTGCAAATCAAGGCGTTTATGTAAAGCCGGTTATGGTAACACGTATAGAGGACAAGAATGGATCGGTGCTCTATGAATATGTGCCTAAAACAAAAGATGTTTTAAGTAAAGATGTTGCCTATGCCATGGTAAATTTAATGGAAGGGGTTACCCAGTATGGTTCTGGGGGAAGGCTAAGACACTCTTTTGCCAAAAACCAGACCGTGTACAAAGAAGTTATCACTGGATATCCGTATGAATTGACCAATCCCATTGCGGGTAAAACCGGAACAACCCAGAACCAAAGTGATGGTTGGTTTATGGGAATGGTGCCCAATTTGGTCACAGGTGTATGGGTAGGAGGAGAAGAAAGATCTATTCACTTTAAGAGTCTTACATACGGTCAAGGAGCTTCAATGGCCTTACCTATATGGGGCATGTATATGAAGAAGAATTATGAAAACGAAGAATTGGGGATTTCCAAAGATGCTTTTGAAGAACCAGAGAACATGTCTATCAATGTAGATTGTACAAAAGTGCTCAAAGATCTTAAAGACGATTTGGATACCGAAGATGATTTAGAAGACGTTGGATTTTAATCTTCAACTACATTAAAAATTTTGCCCCAAGATGCATTTATATCTTGGAGCTTTTTTATTTAAATCGTAATTTCATTCCATTAGAAAAATAAGAGCAGATGATTAAAAAAACAGTTCCGAATGTAGAGAGCGCACTAAAGGGTGTGGCCAATGGAATGACATTTATGTTAGGGGGTTTTGGACTATGCGGCATTCCAGAAAATGCAATTGCAGAATTGGTGAAATTGGGCATAAGTGATATCACCTGTATCTCTAACAATGCAGGAGTAGATGATTTTGGATTAGGCTTGTTATTGCAAAAGCATCAGGTAAAAAAAATGATTTCATCCTATGTGGGTGAAAATGATGAATTTGAAAGACAAATGTTAAGCGGCGAACTGGAGGTGGAATTGACTCCACAAGGTACGCTTGCAGAAAAATGTAGAGCTGCACAGGCAGGTTTCCCCGCTTTTTATACCCCAGCAGGTTACGGGACCGAAGTAGCTGAAGGAAAAGAAACTAGAGAATTTGATGGAAAAATGCATGTGCTGGAGCCAGCGTTCAAAGCAGAATTCTCATTTGTAAAGGCTTGGAAAGGTGATGAGGTTGGGAATCTTATATTCAAAGGAACCGCACGCAATTTTAACCCTTGTATGTGTGGTGCTGCAAAAATCACCGTTGCTGAGGTTGAAGAACTGTTGCCAGCCGGAAGTTTAGATCCGAATGAAATTCATGTTCCTGGAATATTTGTTCAGCGCATTTTTCAGGGCACCAATTATGAAAAAAGAATAGAACAAAGAACCGTTAGGCAAAAAGGATAAATATGTTGGATAAAAACGGAATAGCAAAGCGAATTGCAAAAGAGGTTAAAGACGGATATTATGTGAACTTGGGTATTGGTATCCCCACCTTGGTTGCCAACTTTGTTCGGGATGATATCAGTGTTGAGTTTCAAAGTGAAAACGGTGTTCTAGGGATGGGTCCTTTCCCTTTTGAAGGAGAAGAAGATGCAGATGTTATAAACGCAGGGAAACAGACGATAACGACCCTTCCGGGCGCTTCTTTTTTTGACTCAGCCATGAGTTTTGGTATGATTAGGGGAAAACATGTGGACTTGACTATTTTGGGAGCAATGGAAGTTGCAGAAAATGGAGATATTGCCAATTGGAAGATTCCGGGTAAAATGGTGAAAGGCATGGGGGGAGCAATGGATCTAGTAGCTTCTGCAGAAAATATTATAGTTGCCATGATGCACACCAATAAGGCCGGAGTATCTAAGCTGTTGAAAAAGTGTACGCTACCCTTAACGGGGGTTGGTTGTGTAAAGAAAATAGTGACTAATCTGGCAGTTATGGAAGTTACAACAAAGGGTTTCAAACTATTGGAAAGAGCCCCTGGAGTTTCTGTGGATACCATTATAAAAGCAACAGAGGGTAAACTACTGGTGGAAGGAGAAATACCCGAAATGGAGATATAGTAAATACCGATTAGTTTGTTTACAACAAGATTGGATTATTTCACAACATTTTTTTGTTTTTGGTAGTACGTCGATGTTATATTTGCTTTTATCGATTTTTTTACCCAAATTAACACCATAAAAATTTATATCATGGCACCCAAATTAAACCAAACATCAATGGAAGACAGCATCCAAGTCTACCGAAACGATTTTTTTACAGGATTTATGCTATTGATCAAAAAGCTTTTCATGCTTTAAGAACAATCAAATCACAAAAAACTTGAGAGTCAACTAATAAGTTGGCTCTTTTTTTTTGCCGTATTTTTAAGTTAGAAACGAGCATGGATGAACTTGAATTTTCGTAGGTGTACAAATTTGGATTTAGAAGTATTGGTTGATATTTCCAGAGAAACTTTTGTTGCTGCTTTTGAAGAAGCTAATGATCCGCAAGATTTTAAGAAATACATAGGTTTTGCCTTCAACAAAGAGAAGGTGCTATCAGAACTGGAAAATGAAAATTCTAGGTTTTACTTTGTGTTTGAGAAAGATGAATTGGTAGGGTATTTTAAGTTAAATGAAAACGAAGCACAAACAGACGTTAAAGATGAATTCTCTTTTGAATTGGAACGTATTTATGTGATAGGGACACATCAAGGTAAAAGAATAGGAGCATGGATACTGCAACAAGTTTTGGAACTGACCAAAAAAGAAGGTAAGGATTATTTGTGGCTTGGAGTATGGGAGAAAAATACTGCTGCCATTAGATTTTATCAAAAACATGGCTTCAAAAAATTTGACACACACCCCTACTACATAGGAAAGGACAAGCAAACAGATTGGCTCCTTAGACTAGACCTTTAGCAGACTATTCAGAAATAGAATGTCACCTTCAGCCTGTAACTTAAAGGCAATGGAATTTTCAAAAGCAGCATGAATTAATAGCGAAATTGCTTTGGCGTTGGCCTTGGTTAAGCTGTTAGTTCTATACACTACATCTCTGATAGTGGAAAAACTGATGTTACTTCTTATAGCAATATTGGCAAAATCGTTTTTTGAGACATTTCTACGCAGAATTATGGAAAGGCTTTCACTGATTGGTTTCCCATAATCTTCATTCAAAAAAATGTTATCACTATTGATAACAAGGTCAAAATGTTTGATTGAACCCATAACAATTGTATATGTACTTATTGATTAATGAATCATAGCCGAATTCAATTTTCTATATTTGATTGTAATTGAATTACAGAAATTGGGGTTTTTACTGCGTAAAATAGTAAGTGCGTAATAATATTACACAATATAGCAATAATATGTACATTATAAAGCAATTAAGGCGTAAAAAAAATATCAGCCAATCAGATTTGGCTACAGAGATTGGTGTTAGCCTTCGCACAATACAGCTTTATGAAAGAAAAGAGGCTAACATTCCAATTAAAAACCTCACCAAAATTGCAGAGTACTTTGAGAAGAGTATTGCAGAATTATATCTGCATGAGGTAAATGATTTAGAAGGGTCCTACGTGCAAAGGCAACCATTTACAAAACACGGAAGTGTCTTTTATCCTTTGGAACATGGAAAATACCTGATTATGTCACCATTGGTGTTAATGGAACAACAAGGGAAATATATTGAAAACGCTACAGTAACTGATTTTGGAAAAAATGCATTTCAGGCCGGGTTCATCTTAGACTTTTTAGATGAAGAAGCACACATGGCTTTTGAAATTACTGGTGATTCTATGAATGATAATAGTATTGATGCCATTCCAAACAAAGCAATTGTTTTGGGTTTAAGACTGAATATGGATTTGTTGGCCAAAGGGGAAGGTATGGTATTTAACAAACCTTATGTATTGGTTTGTAAGGATAGGATTATTTGTAAATGGGTTACGGGCTTTAACAGTGAAAAGAACACGATTTACTGTCAAAACCTAAATAAATCTCCGGAATATCAAGATTTTGAACTGCCTCTAAAAGATATTTTACAAGTCTTTAAAGTGATAAAAAAACAAGTATAACTATTGGACAATAGAAGAGGTGGACCTGTTTAAATTCGATTTAAAATTTCTGCCGCTTGGTCTAGAACATCATTGGTCTTTGCAAAGCAAAAACGAAGTTGCTTGTTATCAAGATTATTCAAATTAAATACTGAAACTGGAATACTTGCCAATTTATAGTCTTTGATCAACCTTTCTGCAAATTTAGTGTCCCCTTCGTTGGTAATATCAGAATAGTCCAATATTTGAAAGTAGGTTCCGGATGAGGGAATCATTTTAAAACGGGAACTACGGATAGCATTTAAAAAATAATCTCGCTTTTCCTGATAGAACAGACCAAGGTTTAGATAATGTTCTGGGATTTCCAAGTATTTGGCCAAAGCTTCTTGCGTTGGATGGTTTACACAGAACACATTAAATTGATGCACTTTTTGAAACTCGTTCATCAAAGCTTTTGGAGCAACACAATACCCAATTTTCCAGCCGGTAACATGAAAGGTTTTTCCAAAAGAAGAGCAAATAAAACTTCTGGATGCCAAGTCTGGATATTTAGCAACGCTCTCATGTTGTTTTCCGTCAAATACAATGTGCTCATATACTTCATCGCTCAGCAAAATAATATTGGTGTCCTTGAGAATTTCTTGGAGCTGGAGCATATCATTTTTGGACCAGATGGTTCCTGCAGGGTTGTGGGGTGTGTTTATGATTACCATTTTGGTTTTAGAGGTGATGGCAGATTTAAACGTATCCCAGTTTAACTTATAATCGAGACCCTCCATCTGAATGGGAACTGTTTTGCCTCCAAAAAGCTCAATGGCCGGTTCATAACAATCATAAGCAGGCTTTAAAACAATGACCTCATCACCTGGCCTTACAAAAGCGGATATGGCGGTAAAAATAGCTTGTGTAGCGCCAGAAGTAACTGTTATTTCTGACTCAGGGTGATATGTTTTTCCATATAGCGCGGCAATTTTCTCAGAAATAATATTGCGCAAAGAAAATGAGCCTTGCATGGGGGCGTATTGGTTATAACCACTTTTTAAAGCATCGTCTACCAACTGCAAAAGTTTGGGGTCAGCACCAAAATTTGGAAATCCTTGAGATAGGTTTACAGCATTGTACTCGTTTGCCAGTTTACCAATAGCGGTAAATATGTTTGTACCTACATTGGGTAATTTTGAATCGATATGCGTCATTCTTAATGATCTTTTCTTAGTGATGTTATTACCTTTTGTAAACAAGTATCGAGATTCTTTTTTATATCAGTTTCCCAAAATCGAAAAATAGTATAACCAAGATTTTCCAAAGCGGCATTAACTTCTTTGTCTCGTTGAATGTTGCGTTCAATTTTTGGAATCCAGAATTCGCGATTGGTTTTTATTTTGTCTTTTCGTTCTTGCCAATTATAACCATGCCAGAATTCTCCATCTATAAAAATAATCGTCTTGTATCTATTTAAAACGATGTCCGGTTTCCCAATTAACTTTTTGTAATTAATGCGATAACGATATCCGGCCGCCCACAATGCCTTTCTAAACGCAAGCTCTGGCTTGGTATTCTTGCCTCGTATCTTCCCCATTATCTTGGAACGTTCTGGGGTCGTGTAGAATCCAGCTTCCTCATTAAAACGAGGAACTTTGATACGCTCTTCTGGATACTTTTCAGTCATATATCAATATAACAAAAAACCCAAACTCTCTTAAGAATTTGGGTCATGCTATTTAAGAATCAAGAAACTTTATCCTTTTATGCTCGCTGAAAAATACTCACGATTCATACGTGCAATATTCTCTAGTGAAATACCTTTTGGGCATTCAATTTCGCAAGCTCCAGTATTGGTGCAGTTTCCAAAACCTTCCAAATCCATCTGGCGGACCATATTCTGAACACGATCAACTGCTTCAACCTGACCCTGTGGTAATAATGCAAACTGAGAAACTTTTGCAGATGTGAACAACATGGCACTTGCATTTTTGCAAGCGGCAACACAAGCTCCACAACCAATACAAGTTGCGGCGTCCATAGCTGTATCCGCTATATGTTTTTTAATGGGAATTGCGTTGGCATCCACCGGTCTTCCCGAAGTATTTACCGAAATGTAACCTCCAGCTTGTTGAATTCTATCAAAAGCGGTGCGATCAACAATAAGGTCTTTGATAACGGGAAAGGCCTTTGCCCTCCACGGTTCAATTACAATTTCATCACCATCATTAAAGCTGCGCATATGTAATTGGCATACCGTAATCATAGTATCTGGACCATGAGGCCTTCCGTTTATTTGTAATGAACACGTACCGCAAATACCTTCACGGCAATCATGATCAAATTCAATGGGTTCCTCTCCTTTGGAAATCAACTCTTCATTTAAAATGTCCAACATTTCTAAAAAGGACATATCACTTTCCACACCGTCCAAGGTATAGTCAACCATTTGACCCTTAGTAGAAGCATCTTTTTGTCTCCAAATCTTTAAGTATAATTTCATAGCTTTTATTTGTAAGAACGTGTTTTTAGTTTGATGTTTTCATAAACCAAATCTTCTTTGTGGAGTTTTGCTGCGCTTGGCTCTCCCTTATATTCCCAAGCAGAGACAAATTTGAAGTTTTCATCATCCCTTAATGCTTCTCCCTCTGGAGTTTGATATTCTTCTCTAAAGTGTCCGCCACAAGACTCGTTACGCTCTAGGGCATCTTTCGCAAAAAGTTCTCCTAACTCCAAGAAATCAGCAACCCTTCCCGCTTTTTCAAGCTCTTGGTTTTTACTATCTAGACTACCGGGAATTTTCACATTTTCCCAGAAATCTTTCCGTAAATCAGCAATCTCTTTTATTGCCTCTTTCAAATCTTTTTCATTACGGGACATTCCACATTTGTTCCACATGATTTTACCCAATTTCTTGTGGTAATAATCCACAGAATGGATTCCTGTGCCAGACATAAGCTTTTCCATACGATCCTTTACATCTTTTTCAGCAGCGTCAAACTCTGGAGAATCTGTAGGAATGGCTCCTGTTCTAATATCATCGGATAAATAATCTCCAATGGTATATGGCAACACAAAGTAACCATCTGCCAAGCCCTGCATTAAAGCAGAAGCACCTAAACGGTTGGCACCATGATCACTAAAATTGGCCTCACCGGCAGCATAGCAACCAGGAATTGTAGTTTGAAGGTTATAATCTACCCAAAGCCCACCCATGGTATAGTGTACCGCTGGATAAATCATCATAGGAGTTTTGTACGGGTTAGCATCCACTATTTTCTCATACATCTGAAAAAGGTTACCATACTTGGCTTCAACGACTTTCTCTCCTAGTTCTCGAATAGTATTGTTATCTGGGTCTTTCATCCCAGAGGTCAGTGCTTTCTCTTTTCCATAACGCATAATTGCCGAAGCAAAATCAAGGAAAACAGCTTCTCCGGTTTTATTTACACCAAAGCCAGCATCACAGCGTTCTTTTGCCGCTCTGGAGGCAACATCTCGTGGCACCAAGTTTCCAAAAGCAGGATAACGTCTTTCCAAGTAATAATCCCGTTCTTCCTCACTTAATTGGACAGGTTTTAATTTACCTTCTCTAATTGCTATAGCGTCTTCTTTTCTTTTAGGCACCCAAATACGACCATCATTTCGCAAGGACTCTGACATCAATGTTAGTTTGGATTGATGATCTCCTGAAACAGGAATGCATGTTGGGTGAATTTGGGTAAAACATGGATTGGCAAAGAAAGCACCTCTTCGATGTGCCCGCCAAGCCGCCATTACATTGGCACCCATAGCATAGGTGGAGAGGAAGAATAGATTTCCGTAACCCCCTGTTGCTAAAACCACGGCATGGGCCGAATGTCTTTCAATTTCTCCTGTGACCAAGTTTCTTGCAATGATTCCCCGTGCTTTCCCATCAACCAAAACCAAATCCAACATCTCATGACGTGTATAGGATTTTATTTTACCTCTATGAATTTGTCTGTTCATGGCGCCATAGGCACCCAAAAGCAATTGTTGCCCTGTTTGGCCCTTAGCGTAGAAGGTTCTAGAAACCAAAACCCCACCAAAAGAACGGTTGTCCAGTAGACCGCCATATTCACGGGCAAAAGGAACCCCTTGCGCAACACATTGGTCAATAATATTGGAAGAAACCTCAGCCAAACGATATACATTGGATTCACGGGAACGATAATCCCCACCCTTTACGGTATCATAAAACAAGCGGTAGACACTGTCACCATCGCCTTGATAATTTTTAGCTGCATTTACACCTCCTTGAGCCGCAATGGAATGTGCTCTTCTTGGTGAATCTTGATAGCAAAAGGTTTTTACATTATATCCCAATTCTGCTAAAGTGGCTGCCGCAGAACCTCCTGCCAGACCTGTTCCAACAATGATAATATCAATATTACGTTTGTTTGCAGGGTTAACAAGGTCAATTTCATTTTTATGTTTGGTCCACTTATCGGCCAATGGCCCTTGTGGTTCTTTAGAATCCAATATGCCCATAATTAATGTGTTATTGGGTTAAGGTGGTGATAAAGGGCAATGAATGCAAAGCCCAAAGGAATTACCACTGAAAATATTTTAGCGAATGCTTTTATGGCTGGGGTGTATTTATTATTAACCCCCATGGTCTGAAACGAAGATGAAAAGCCGTGCCATAGGTGTAGTGTCAATAAAATAAAGGATACTATATAAATAATAGTTCTCCAAAAAGGGGCAAACTTTTCTACGGTTTCGGCATGATAACGAGAAGGGTCTTGTGGCAAGAATTCCACATATTTATATGTCATTTCATGCACCCAGAAGTCATAAAAGTGGAGTCCTAAGAAAGCCAATACGACCAATCCTGAATAAATCATGTTTCTAGATACCCAAGGAGCATTAGCGCTTCCTTTGTACTTCACATAGTTGATGCCTCTTGCTTTTTTATTCTGAATTTCTAGAACAAAACCCATAACAAAATGAATAATTACACCGGCAATTAAAACCGGTTGTAGAACAAATTGTACTAGTGGGTTATACCCCATAAAGTGGGACCAAGAGTTAAAGGTTTCTGGGTCTATGACCGAGGTGATGTTGATGACGAAGTGTTGTGTAAGAAAAAATACAAGAAAAAGACCCGAAAGTGCCATCACTACTTTACGGGCAATCGAAGATTTTATCAATCCACTCATTAGTGCTGGTTTTACTTACAAATTTACGGCACAAGTAAGTTTTTAACAAGCTTTGAATATTTTAAAAGGCACTATTTAGAATGAATATAGAATGAAAGGGTGTTTGTTGAACTAAGTAAAGGATTTATGTTGAAAATTGGAATATTAATTTAACAAAAAGCCCCAGAACTGGGGCTAGAAACAAAATGCACACAGAAACTGCCAAACTAATCCCAACCTAAGTAGAAGTAACCTCTTAAACTTTCAGAGTCGGGATCAATACTTTACATACTCAAGTCCTTCAAATCTAGTTCTCTTCAATGGAGAAGGTTACAAAAAGCTCATATGTATAATGTCCAATTGGCCGATCATAGTGCATTCCCTTGCTTAATTCCTCTCAGAGATGGTTGGAATAAAAAAGAAGTTCCCTTGCCCTTTAGCAAGGGAACCATATGGGCTATTTTATACCAAAATGATCTGTAATTTCTTCATAAGACATTTTAGTATAATCCACGGCCCCACCTTTAGAACCCAGACCACCACCTGCACCTGGACCACCTGCAGGGTTTCCTCCAGGAATTATAATGTATCTGTACTCACCAAGGAATGGGGTGCCAACACTTTCACCTTCCTCGTTGGCAACTACTACAATATCTAATTGTTCGGCTTGTTCGACTCTGAAATAATGAGATTGTTGTAATGATGCTCCAAAAACAATGGGAAGAGCAAAAACATCCGTGTCGTTGGTTACCGGAGCAGGATTTGATCTTCCAAAAACCAAAACCACGCCTTGATTGATTATATCATCAGTTAAAAGAGGCACATCAATGGAAAAAGAAGCTGAGGTCGTTACAATATCATTAGCAAATTCTGAATCAATCCAACCTGAATAGATTACATTGGCAGTACCTGTCTCTCCCTGGTCACCTTGTTCTCCGTCAGCACCATCTGCGCCGTCAGTACCATCTGCACCTGCTGTTCCTTGTTCTCCTTGTGGCCCTGATGGTCCCGCAGGTCCTGTTGCACCATCTTCTGAAGAACATGATACGATTAACAATCCAAGCACTGCCAAATGGATTAGAATTCTGATTTTTCTTGTTTTCATAATAAACATTTATTGTTAAGTCATCTAATTTAAAAGGGGTCAGAAACAGAAACTTAGACGAGTATGATGGTATGTGTCAACCAATTTATTTGTGCGTACTTTTATTGTATAATCAGTGCATATAACGATTTAGAACCTCATTCTGCAGCTTGTAGGTATAAGCGACCATTTGTACATCAATTTTGGCCATTGATAACAATACCGAATCAAATGAGTGTAACAGCATGTATTTTGAATCAAAATCTATGATATGATGAGAGCAATCGTAGTGGATGATGAAATTGCTGCAATTAATAGCCTTACTTGGGAGTTGCGCAAATTTTCAGACACCATAACCGTTGTTGAAACATTCACCTCAGCGAAAGAAGCCCTTTCAGGAATTAATTACCTAAAACCAGACTGTGTTTTTTTGGATATTGAAATGCCAGAGATGAACGGGTTTGCCTTACTACAGAAATTGGATTATCGCAATTTTGCTGTGGTGATCACCACAGCATACAATCAATATGCTATTCAGGCCATAAAAGAAAGCGCATTGGATTATTTGCTAAAACCTATAGATGGTGATGAGATTAAAGCGGTGGTTGAAAAGTTGAAGAAAACAAATGACGCCGATAATTTTCAAGTTCATTTTCAGGAAACAATTGATGCGCTTTCCAAAGCAAGTGCGCCTCAAATGTTACAGATTCCCGTTAATGGCAAGATTCTATTTATCCGAGCAAATGACATTATATATTGCGAGTCTGATGGCAATTATTCAAAAATATACCTTGAATCCTCAGAAAACCTATATGTCTCTAAAAAACTCAAAGAGTTGGAAGATATGTTGATGGGTTCAACCTTTTTCAGGGTACACAATTCTTATATAATACACACATTAAAAGTTACGGAATACCTTAGAACAGAAAATTATGTTGTACTCTCAAACAAGAAAAAAATACCGGTATCCCGACTTAAGAAGGAAGCCTTTCTGAATAAAATGTCACTTTAAAACATCATGCAAGAGACAACAGGCCCTCTTAATTTTTTAGAGAACAGCAATCAAAACGGTTTTGGGTTTTTGGTGGTAACGGTGCTGTTCTATCTTTTTGTTTTTTTTCTAATCCAATTTTTTCAACATAAAAAACGGTTTTACCTGCTCTACAGTTTGTATGCATTGATCAATGGAGTAGGTCTTCTTAAATATATTGATGGCGTGTTTTTTTCAAATTATTTTGACACTGCGGTGGGGAAGAGTTTTGTCACTTGGTCTCACTACCCATCTCAGCTTTTTGGCACCATGCTTTTTACCTACTTCATTTTGGAGATTATGCAGATCAAAAAGGAATATCCAAAAGCAGTGAAGATCATTAACTATTATTTTTTGATTCTGTCTGTCATTTACTTGAGCCTTTGGGGGATTTTTTTGATAAACAGAGGGTCGTTTATGATAGATTATTTTCATGCTTTTGTTTTTATACCTGTGGGTTACCTGGTATTTTTTTGGGTGCTTTATATGGTTTTCAAACAAAAAGCAGACATCAAATGGTACATCTTGGCAGGTATGGTTGTTTTAGCAACTACCTATTTTATAATTTTCTTTTATTCCTTTCAAAACCTAAGGGCTAATAACCAGACCTTGTATATTTTCTATATAGGTATTTTAATAGAGAGCCTACTCTTTGCGCTTGCCATTGGGCTGGAGCAAAAAGTTGTTTATAAAGAGAAGGCGATAGTGCAGGAAAAATACATAAAACAGTTGGAGGAAAACCATACCATAAAAGAGAGTATCAATAGGACGCTTTCTGAGGAATTGACCCAGACCCGTTTTGAAATGGAGGATATTACAGCTGAAGCCCAACGGGAACGAACGGAAAAATTGACCATGAAGTTTGAGAACAAATTCTCTCAACTTCGACTAGACGCCATCAGGAGCCAAATGAGTCCGCACTTTATTTTCAATGCGCTCAATTCAATAAAGTCATATTTTATTGAGAACAATCGGGATAAAGCCATTTTTTACCTGACCAAGTTTTCAAAATTGATTAGAGGTATTCTTGAGAGTTCCAGAAAAGAACATATTTCGTTGGCAGAAGAACTTGATATTCTTGAAATGTATGTTGAAATTGAAAGCGACAGGTTTAAAAATGACATTGAGTTTTCTATTGTAATAGATAAATCAATAACTACAGAAAAAGTTATGGTTCCCGCGCTTTTTTTGCAGCCGTTTGTTGAGAATGCTATTTGGCACGGCCTTTCTACCAAGCAAGGAAAAAAAATATTAAGTCTTCACATTGAAAGGGATAAGGCTCCCCAAACTATAAAAATTAAAATACAAGATAACGGCGTTGGCCGCAAGGTCACCCAAGAGCGAAATGCTGAAAACCCATTCAAAAAAGAATCTTTAGGGCTTATTTTAGTAAGGGACAGATTAGATTTGTTTTCTAAAAAATTTGGGATGACTTACCAATATACTATTCAAGATTTGGTCAATACCACCACAAAGAAACCCATAGGCACATTGGTCTTGATTCAACTTCCTGAAACTGTTGTTACATAGCGTTTGGGGTCTTAAATACAGTTTTTCCTGATTATAAAGAAACTGTCCCAAAGTATATTACAATTTTTACCGATATTGATGGCAAGTTTAAAAATTGCTAAACCGATCTCGTGGATATTGCTATTTTATCTGTTAGTCTTAATGTGCACTCTACTAAAAGGATAGTGGAAGAAGCTCAAAAAGCAGGCCATTACGTAGAATTGATTGATCACACAAAATGTTCTGTTAAGTTAGGCGATGGAAAACCACAAATTTACTTGGGAGAGGAGAATGTTACCGATGAATTTGATGCAATTATTCCAAGGATAGGTGCTAAGGTAACCAGGCATGGGGCTGCCATAGTAAAGCAGTTTGAGATGAACAATGTTTTTAGCACTGCCCGTTCTTTGGGGATTACTAGAGCTAGAAATAAGGTCCGCACCCTTCAAATTATGGCAAGAAAAGGAATCCCCATTCCAGAAACAGTATTTTCCATTAATCCAGATAATATTGAGGAACAGATAAAACTATTGGGAGGTCCTCCCGTAATCATTAAACTTCAGGAAGGTACTCAAGGTTTAGGGGTGATTTTGGCTGAAAGCAAGAAATCGGCAAAATCTATAATAGATACTTTTTATAAAATGGATACGAGCATTCTACTTCAACAATATATTGAAGAGGCAAACGGGGAGGATATTAGAATCATTGTTGTTGGCAATAAAGTAGTAGCTAGCATGAAACGTACCAGTGATCTGGATGACTTTAGATCCAATGTACACAGAGGGGGTGACACAGAGGCTATAAAACCAACGGCAAAAGAACAGTTTATTGCCTTGAATGCTACCAAGTATTTAGGTTTGGGTGTAGCAGGTGTAGATTTAATGCGTTCCAAAAGAGGACCAGTTTTAATAGAAGTAAATGCTTCTCCCGGTCTTAAAGGGGTTGAAGCTGCAACTGGAATTAATGTAGCTAAACATATAATTCAATTTGTTGAAAAAAATGGCCGCAGAAGTAGAAAATAAAGCCATAGTTATAAATGGAGATACCATTTTACCCGGCCAAAACAAATTGGTTCAGATTAATATTGCTCGCCTGCCAACCGGCACCTTAATAGACATTCCCGTACACGTGTTCAATGGGAAAAAAGCTGGACCCACAATTTTGGTGCAAGCAGGCCTGCATGGTGATGAAATAAATGGAGTGGAAACGCTGCGGAGATTACTTCAGGATAACCAGTTTAAAATTAAAAAGGGTGCTGTTATCGTTGTTCCCATCTTAAATGTCTTTGGATTTATCCATTTTTCCAGAGACGTACCAGATGGTAAGGATGTAAATCGGAGTTTTCCTGGAAGTAGGGCGGGATCATTGGCAAGTAGGATTGCGTATCACTATACCAATGAAATTCTACCCCAAATAGATTTTGGCATTGATCTGCATACTGGGGGAGGACTACGCCATAATTTTCCACAAATTAGATATACCCTAGAGGATGAACGGAGCAAAGACTTGGCATTACTTTTTAATGCGCCTTTTCATTTTCCTTCAAGATTGATAACGGGTTCTTTTAGAAAAGCAGCTTTTAAAATGGGGAAACCAATTATTGTTTATGAAGCAGGAGAGAGTATGCGTTTTGATGAACAATCCATAGAAATTGGTATTCAAGGAGTAAAAAATATTTTGATCGGGTTGGAAATGCTTTCAGGAAAAGCACCAAAGAAAACCTCAATCGAGTTTGATGCAACAAGATGGATTCGTGCATCTAGAGCGGGAATGTTTATTCCTGAGGTAAAAAACGGTAGTCCTATTTTAAAAGGGCAAGTATTGGGAACCATTACAGACACCTATGCCAAAAAAAGCAAAAAAATAAAAGCCCTTTTTGATGGATTTGTTTTTTGTATAAATAATCAGGCTGTAGTAAATCAAGGAGATGCCCTATTTCATATAGGGAAATAAAATTCGCTAAGCCAATTCTTTTTGTTTCTCAATTTTAGCAAGGCTCCACTCTACAGCTTCTTCCAAATCCGAAAACTGTTTAATGGAGTTTTGAAAAAACATGCGCTCTAGAACAAGGCTGGTAAAACTACCTTTAGTGTTACCCACTACAGAGTAAAAATTGAGTCGATGGCGATGTTTGTAGAATTTGGCCCAATCAGACGGCACTACGTAATAGTTGTTGATGCGATTAGAGATATAGGCGATGGGTTTATCTTCTCCAAAAATTTCATCAGCAGCATCAACAGCTTTTTTTGCCATATTCCAATTCATGGTAACCCCCTCCTTCATTTCGGAAATGACCAAGCCTTCGAAATAATAGAAAATTCCAAATTCAAATTCTCTTATCTCCCGTATATTTTTAAAAAAGTCTAAATCCGTGACGCGCTTCATAGCGAAAGAATGGTATTTCAGATAGCAATGGTAAAGATATTAATATTCTTGACTTTTTCTTGCAAGGAAAAGCTTGCGGGAGACAGTAAACTTCCTGAATTTTTGTACTATAAAACTTATTTTTTTAATATCATTTCAAAGATTGGTTTAAACCAATCGTTTGTTATTTGTACTAAATATAGGTGATGCGGGATTTTTCCCAGAATTTCTTGAGCCATACCCAAATCCAGATTCCAAAAGAATTGCTTAAAAGTTATTTTTCCATATTCTTTAACTGAATGCCTAAAGCCTTTGTAGACAATTGCACTTCAATAAGTGATAAAAGTAAAGATATAATCAGGGCGATAAGACTAGCTCCAAAAATGATGTTTGCCCAGATGCTCTGTTCTACATATATCAGAAACATAGTAATTACAGCTAGCAAAAAGCTTATTATGGCAGTGGCCTGCATATTTTTAATGATACTTAGCCTTTTACGCAATTGCTCTATTTGTCTTTTTACCGGAGGGGTGGCATCTTCTGCATATTGTTTATGCAACTGACGAATTAGCGCGGCAATGGCCAAGTAGCGGGCATTATAGGCCAACATGGTAAGAGAAATAGCGGGAAATAAAAGCGCTGGAATACTTAGGGACAATTGCATTTACTCTACTTTAAACTCAATTTTTTCAGTTTGACCATTACCAGAAATTTCAATTGCATAGCTTCCTTTTGGGAGATATGTTTTTCCATTTTTGGCTTCCGTCAACTTCATTTTGTTCTTTTTCAGAAAATTGCTTTTTCCTTTCTTGGAGAATGCCAGGTCATAAGAAAGGATGTTCAAACCTTTGCTTACACCCATTTCAGTGGAACTTACTTCTGTGCCATTTGCGGTTAGCACTTTTGCTATACATGTGCCTGGTGCAGCGCAATAAAAATTTACATCTAACCCTGGAGTATCCGGTTTTGCCCAAGAACTCCATGAGTTGCCCCAACCTTTTGAATGTTTTATGTTTTCAACATCGAAAACCACCAAATCTTTGGATAGCACTTCGGGTTTTATTTGTTGTAATGACGCAATGTCCGCTTTATATATGCTACGTCCATGTGTACCTATAAGCAAATGTTTTGCTTCGGGCTGAATTACCAAGTCATGTACTGCTACGTTTGGCATGCCATTTTGGAACAACTCCCATGACTCGCCACGATTAAAGCTTACATAAAGACCATTATCTGTGCCTACAAATAGAAGGGCTTCGTTTTCTGGATCTTCCACCAAAGCATTTACCGGGGAAGCTGGAATGTTGCTAGAAATGTTTTTCCAGCTTTTCCCATAGTTTTCACTTACAAATACATAAGGAGTAAAATCATCCCAACGATATCCGTTAAGGGTGGCATAAACCCGTTCCTTTTTATGCTTGGATGCAGCCACTTCAGTTACCCATAAATTTTTAGGAAAAGAAGAAGAGATGTTTTCCCAACTACCACCTCCGTTTTTGGAAATTTGCACCAAACCATCGTCGCTACCGGTATATAGTAATCCAAATTTAAATGTGGATTCCGAAATAGCTGCTATAGTGCCGTAAGCAACATTGCCCTTTTTACCTCCTTGGGTTAAATCTTCAGAAACTACCTCCCAATCATCACCTTGATTTAAAGAGCGGTGTAGTTTGTTTCCTCCCAAATAAAGGATGTCTTGGTTGTGCGGTGATAATAAAATTGGTGTTTGCCAATTGAATCGATATGGAGATTCACCCAATTCATGTTTGGGCTGAATGTATTTTCGTTTACCGTTTGCTAAATCCAAGCGATAATAATTTCCAAACTGAAAACCGGTATATACGATATTGGAATTTCTGTCATCAATCTGTACTTGCATACCGTCGCCACCCATGATCATCTCCCAAGGATTTTTCCCGGTTTGGTGCCAATGACTGTTCTGTTTGTTATTATGGGCTCCTTTCCAAACACCATTATCTTGTAGGCCGCCATAAACATTATAAGGTTTTTCATTATCCACATTAATGGCATAGAACTGGGCAACGGTTGGCGAGTTATTTTTCATCCAGTTTTTGCCATCATCGTATGAAATGTTTAAACCCCCATCATTTCCGTTTACAAGGTGACCGGGCGTTTTTGGATTTATCCAAAGAGCGTGATGATCGGCATGTACGTTTTCCTTTCCTATGGAGGTGTATGTGTTTCCACCATCTTCAGATTTAATCAAGGGAACTCCCGCCAAATAAATACGGTCCTTATTGCTGGGGTCAACTCTTATTTGGGCAAAATAATATCCGTAGCTATAGAACAGATCATCTATAAAATTTTCATTCATTTTTTTCCATGTAGTTCCAGCGTCATCACTTCTATAAACTTCGGCCCCTACCACTGGAGTATCAAACAATAGCGAATTGGCATTCTCTAAATACTTGGAAAGATCCACTGGTATTACGGCACCACTGCGCACCATTTGTTTTACATTCTCTGCCCTGTACTTTTCCTGAAAGCCATTGGTCTTTAAATAATCGTTCAGTTTTTTAACATCTAAAGCAAGGAAAGTTTCCTTGTCCATAGTCTTAAAATCATTTTTGGTAAGCTCATCTTTCTTCTCTGTTGCTTTTTTCTCTCTTCTAAACTGACTATCATGTACTGCATAAACCGTATTATGGTCAAAAACAGCAAGGCCAATTCTACCAACGCCTTCTCCAGTGGGGAATCCACTTTCTGGGGTCGTAACCAAAGACCAGTTGCTACCTCCATCTACACTTTTATAAATTCCAGATGCGGCACCACTACCCTCAAAATTCCAAGCTTTACGGTCTTTTTGCCAAGCTGCTGCATATTGTATGTTGAAATTGTTTGGAGCAAAGGCCATATCAATGATACCAGTGGCGTCATTTATAGACAAGGTTTTATTCCAGGTTTTTCCACCATCAGAAGTTTTATAGACGCCTCTTTCTTGGTTGGAAGAGTATAGATGGCCAGTTACTCCTACCACAACTTCATTGCTATTATTTGGATTGATTAAAATTCTGCCAATATGTTGAGAATCATGCAAGCCCATATTTTTCCAGGTCTTCCCTTTGTCCGTAGATTTTAGCATTCCAATTCCCGCATACGAAGAACGCGAAGAATTATTTTCTCCTGTTCCAACCCAAATGGTCCCCGTTGCCCAATCAACGGCAATATCCCCTATGTTTTGTGTATTGGTAGTATCTAAAACTGGTGTAAATGAAATTCCGTTGGTTGCCGTATGCCATAACCCACCAGAAGCATAGGCCACATAGAATTCGGTTGGATTGTCTGGGTTAACATCCAAATCTACCACACGACCACTCATTACGGAAGGACCAATGTTTTTTAAAGGAATGTTCTTGACCAATGAATTTTCGGCCATTTTGGCTTTTTGTTCCAAGGCCTCCATGACCTTTTCTGAAGAAGTTGAAGATTGTTGGGCAATGGCCACTTGAACAAATAAAATCAAGCAAAAAGACAGAAGGTTTTTCATCAAAATCAAGGTTTAGTTCTCTTGGTCAAGTTATGAATAAGAAATTGCAGGAACAAACTAGGAAAACTGAATTATTCTGCTCAAAAAATTAATGAAATCAAAATTTGAGAACCTTATTTTTGTCAAATTCATTAAAAAAATGTTTATTTATTACTAATTAACCATTTAACTATAAATTATGGAAGAGTATTTACCGTTGATTATTCAACTAGTTTCTGGTGCGGCAGGTGGAAATCTGGCCGCAAAATTATTACCTAAATTGAATTTAGGAACATTGGGGAATTCAATTTCTGGGATTCTCGGTGGAGGACTGGGAGGATATCTGCTTGGAATGCTTGGTTTGGGAACTGATGGAGGAATGGATGTCTCTGGAATCCTTGGAAGCGTTGCTGGCGGTGGTGTTGGTGGTGGCGTTATTATGGCAATTGTTGGTGCCATAAAGAATGCGATGTCCAAATAAGCAAATAAAAAAAGTAGTCAAGGAGCCTTTATGGCTCCTTTTTTGTTTGTAGTCCCACAACCAAATTTCTACATTTGGAAAAACAACACTGCGTAATGAAGTACCATCAAATCAATAGTGAACTTTTTGTAAAAAACCGCAAAAAATTTATGGCTCAAATGAAGCCAAAAAGTATTGCGGTGTTCAATTCCAACGACATTTACCCTGTTAGTGCAGATAGCACTATGCCTTTTGAACAGCACAGGGATATTTTTTATTTAAGTGGAGCGGACCAAGAAGAAACCATTTTGGTTTTGTTCCCAGAAGCAATGGATAAAAAACATAGGGAAGTTTTATTTGTCAGGGAGACCAACGATCACATTGCCGTTTGGGAAGGAGCCAAATTGACCAAGGAAAAAGCGACACAAGTTTCAGGAATTGAAACTATTTATTGGTTATCTGATTTTGACAAGGTGTTTTTTGATGTAATGACGGAAGCGGATACCATATATTTTAATACCAATGAGCATTACCGTCAAGCAGTAGAAACTCAAACTCGCGAAGACCGTTTTATAGAACGATGTAAAAGAGAATTTCCTGCTCATCAATGGGCAAAAAGCAATCCTATTTTACAGCAAATACGAGGCGTAAAAGAACCAGAGGAGATTGCCTTAATGCAGCAAGCTTGTGATATTACCGAAAAAGGATTCCGAAGAATTTTACAATTCACTAAACCCGGAGTGTGGGAATATGAAATGGAGGCAGAGTATTTGCATGAGTTTATAAGAAATCGCTCTAAAGGATTTGCCTATACTCCAATTATAGCTTGCGGAGATAATGCAAATGTGCTTCACTACATAGAGAACAACCAACAAGTTCAGGATGGGGATTTAATTTTAATGGACGTTGCAGCGGAATATGCCAATTACTCCAGTGACATGACACGGACCATTCCCGCGAATGGAAAGTTTACTGATAGACAGAAAGCAGTTTATAACGCGGTACTCAGGGTAAAAAATGAAGCAACCAAAATGCTGGTCCCAGGAACCATTTGGGCAGAATACCATAAAGAAGTTGGCAAAATCATGACCTCAGAATTATTGGGGCTAGGCTTGCTGGATAAAGCCGATGTGCAGAATGAAGACAAGAATTGGCCTGCTTATAAAAAATACTTCATGCACGGCACCAGCCATCATATTGGATTGGACACTCACGATTATGGGGAACTAAAAATGCCAATGAAACCTAATATGGTCTTTACAGTAGAGCCTGGTATTTACGTTCCAAATGAGCAAATGGGTATTCGGCTAGAAGATGATGTGGTTATCCAAGAAACAGGAGAGCCTTTTAATTTGATGAAAAACATTCCCATTGAAGTTGAGGAAATTGAAGAATTGATGCTGGCATAAGCTTAGAGGCGTTTTGCACTGAATAAAATGAATGTGAGAAATGTACTTTTAGTATGAAATGGATAGCCTTTATAGTAACGCAACAGCCCAATATTGAGGAAAAAATAAAAGAGGCTCCAGATAGTGGCTATGAGATAGGGGTTGTTATTGGGTCGTATCTGCCTTTTGTAGTACTGATTGGAATTGCTTATGCTATTTACTACTATAACAAAAAGAAAAGGGGTTCTTGATTTGTGACTATAAATCCTTTTTCTCTTCTTGGGTTACTTATGCAAGCTCCCTTTTTTGTTGTAAAATATAATGGGAAGACATTGAAAGACGTAAAACTATATGACATCAAATAAAATTATTATTACCTCGGTAGTCATTTATGTCATCGTACTGGTTATTATGTACGTAAGTTTCTCAAATCAACAATTTACCGGGAGTGATGCCGCAGGAAATGGAATGGCAAAAGGGCTGACCTTTTTTTATGGCCTGGGAATATTACTTTTAATTGCAGTTGTTCTTACCATTGTCAACGCCTTTTTTTTCAAGGGTATTAGTTCCACTTGGATAAAATTTCTTTTTTTCGTTCCTATAGCACTGCCATTATTAATACTTGCTGTTACATTTTTTGAAATAGGAACTCCCAGACAAGTGAGTATAGAAAAACAAGCGCATAGGCTAACATTTGAAATTAGAACAACAGAAAGCTTAAAAGATGGAACTTTTTCATTCAGAAGTTCCAAAGGAGGGTCACATAGTAAAATGAAGAATGAAAAAATAGAAGGTGACTTTTATTTGTATGAAAACAGGAATGCTATTTTTTATGAGAATAAAAGAAAGTTTTATATCAGATCTAATGGGTATGAGACGCCTGAACATTATTTAGAGATTCCGTATAAACCCCAGATTGTTCCTTTTACAAATTGGGAAGTACTTCACGGGATACATACGGATACTCAGGACACCATTAAACTTGAGTTTAGATATAAAATAACCAAATAGCCTAGTTGAAAATTAAAACCATCCCATTTGATATTCCCATAAGGAATCCTTTTTCTTAAGTATAGGTACTACCTCAATCTGCCTTGTCAAATGTAAATTGGGTTTGGCCTTTTGGCGAGTTCAAACCATCAATCTTTCCTTGATTTTAAACTTAAATTCGGCTAATTTCACTTATCAGTTGCTAAACTATCATTAAAACGATTTTTAGCTTAGCGTTAGCTGCAAGTTTGAACGAACCGAATGATTGATAATGAATATAAACATCGAATCAATAAAGTAATTGACCATATCGAGAGAAATTTGGACAATGATTTTTCATTGGACGAATTGGCAAAAATTTCCAACTTTTCAAAATTTCATTTCAGTAGAATATTTCAAGACATAACCGGAGAAACATCATTTAAATTGATTCTTCGTCTCCGATTGGAAAGAGCAGCATCACTTTTGAGTAATGGAAACGATTCGATTTCTGATATTGCTCTTAAATGTGGATTTAAAAGTTTACCAGTATTTTCAAAGAATTTCAAATCTCATTTTAATGAATCAGCAACTTCATTCAAAAAGAAAAATAGCAATTTGAATAAAGTGAATAGCACTCAAGATAAAAATATTGAAACACCTTCCGTTTACATTTGTAATCAAACAAAATCAATTAAATGGAAAGTAGCTATGAAAAACAACGAAAGCATTGAAATAAAAGAATTACCAAACATACCTGTAATTTATGTAAGACACATCGGACCTTATCAAGGAGACGCTGAATTATTTGAAAGATTGTTCAGTAAGCTATTCGCTTGGGCTGGTCCAAAAGGAGTATTGGATAATGGAGACTTCCAAACTGCCATAGTTTACCACGATGACGTGAACGTTGCCGATAAAAGCAAATTAAGAACAAGTGTTTGTCTGACTGCACCAGAAAACACCAAAGTGGACGGCGAAATAGGAAAAATGGTACTCGAAAAAGGCAAATATGTCGTGGCAAGATTTACAGTAAAAGCAGAAGAATTCCAACAGGCTTGGGATTGGTTAATGGGAAAGTGGTTTCCAACAAGTGGATATCAACCTGATGACAAAGCTTGTTTCGAGTTATACCCTGAAGAGCCTGAAAACGGTATTTTTGAAGTAGATATTTGCGTTCCTGTCAGAAAACTATAATGGAATTGGAAAAAACCAGCAGCTAACATGGTGTATAAGCAATAGCGGTTTGGGTGCTAACCCGAACCATTTTTTCGTTAAACTAAAATATATTGTAAACTGAAAAGCTGTTGTGAAAAACCCGCCACTGCTCATAAACAAACCAATAAGTGCACCTAAAACCTATCCCGATTTTTTGCCAATAAAATTTGCCAAAACAAATACCACCAAAGCAGGCAATACCCATCCCATATGAAATTGGCTTAATGGAATCCATAGCGTAATTCCAGATATGGATTCACCCCAACCAATGCTCCCTAAAAAGTCGGGGATACTAAATATTATGGTTGCTATAACCACCCATCTAAATACTTTGGCTGAGGCAAATTTATCAGGTGCCACATTCAAAAGAATCAAGACAATGGTAATAGGATAGATAAACATAAGGGCGGGCAGGGCCACAGCAATAATGTAACCTACGTTGAATTGTCCCATCAACACCCCAAGAATACAGCCAATAATAGCGGTAATAATATAGGCCTGTCTAGAATCATTAAAACGGCCTTTAATAAAATCTGCCGTTCCCGTTACAATACCAACAGCAGTGGTAAAACATGCAAGGCTTACCAAAATACTGAGCATTAAATTGGCTGTACTTCCCAAGGTTTTTAAACTTATACCATTTAGCAGGGCGGTTCTGGAAATTTCAGCATCAAAAGAATCATGAAACAGGGCTCCTGTAATAATAAGTCCGGTGTAGACTAAAAAGAGACCAAGCCCGGCCAACCAACCTACTTTGCGGATCAAGCTTCTTTTGACCTCGTAAGATGCCGCATCATCTTTTAGATTGATGGAAATAATAATAACACCACCCACCACTACAGCACCAATAGCATCAAAGGTTTGATACCCCTCCAAGATTCCATGGGTAAATGGGCTACTAAATTCTGTTGTTCCAAAGTCAAAATCTAAAGTAAAGATGGACGCTCCTATAATAAGGAGTAGAATCAGTAATATTCCCGGAGTAAGGAACTTTCCCACTACGTCTAAGATCTTAGAACGATTGACCACAAAAATATAAACCAGACCAAAGTAAACAATGCTGGTAACTAATGAAGAGGAATCCCATAAAGGTTGAATGGCCATCTCGTGCGTAACCGAAGCTGTTCTTGGTGAGGGCAACGAAATGGAAATCGCGTACACAATATAACAATACACCACACTGAACGTTGGGGATACTTTCTTGGCAAAATCAAACATAGTGCCTTGCAACTTGGCATGGGCCAAAATTCCTAAAATAGGAATTAGAACTGCGGAAAGACAAAATCCAAAAGCTACCAACCACCAAAGGTCGCCAGACTTAAAACCTAATTGTGAGGGAAGAATAAGATTGCCTGCACCAAAGAATAAAGAAAAAAGTGCAAAAGCGGTTATGGCAATGGTTTTACGATTCATATATTGTTAATATTTTTTTTGTTAAAATAAATCAAAAAACTATATTAGAGCATTGTATTTCACCGTTCGAATATAACTTTTTATCGATAAGCGTGTATTTCATCGAAAAAATGGCTTTACGGAAAAGTTGATAAAATAAAAAGTTATTAACATGCGTTGCTTAAATAATGATTAACTAAAAATTAACTCATATAAAATAAAATTACAGTAAAAATGTTTTTTGCATTTTTCGGTTCCCAAATCGTACTAATGCGCCCCCCCAAACAAAACCTAACTTATGAAGACATCCACTACCCAACATGGCAACAAATTCTCTTCTTTCTTCTGTAACTTATTCGGGCATCATTATGTAGTGTCCAAAAAGGTAACAGAACACATTAAAGAGTACAAGTGTTTGCATTGTCAAAAAGAAGTTACCACAGATGTAAGTGGCAAACTATCTGCGTTGACTCCTCAAATGCAAGACATCAATAGTACTTTGGAAGATATGTACCGTAAAAGACATAATAGACAAGTTCCGCAAGTAGCTTAATTTAAGTTTTACTTTCTAAAAAATAATTTCAAGGTTTATTCCCGGAAGTTAAGAAAGCGCTTTGTCTATTCAGTCCTGTGCCCCAAGACCGTCTAGCGAGAAATGCTCTTGGTTTTCGGGATTTTTTTATGAAGTAAACGAATTCCACCCCTGTGCCGATAACGGAATTTTTGTATCGCCCCGCGTAATTAAATGTGCTCCTTCTTCTTTGGTTGCCATGTGCCCAATAACTGTTAAGTTGGGATTACCCTTTATTTTTGGAAAATCTGCTTGATCAATGGTCATCAACAATTCATAATCCTCACCTCCACTCAAAGCAATCATCGTAGAATCCATTTTAAATTCTTCGGCCGCGGAAATAACGGTTGGGTCCAAAGGAATTTTATCTTCAAAAAGATTGCAGCCTACACCACTTTGTTCGCACAGGTGTAAAATCTCAGAAGAAAGTCCATCACTAATATCAATCATTGCAGTGGGTCTAACTTCAAGTTTTTCCAATATTTCAACAATATCCCTTCTAGCCTCTGGCTTTAGTTGACGCTCAACAACATAAGAATAAGGTTCAAGGTCTGGCTGATTATTGGGATTTACTTTGAAGACTTCTTTTTCTCTTTCTAAAACTTGAAGCCCAAGATAGGCTCCGCCCAAGTCGCCGGTAACGACCAACAAGTCATTAGGCTTTGTTCCGCTTCTATAAACGATTTCATTTTCCTCAGCAATTCCTAAAGCGGTAATACTAACCAACATACCTTTTGTTGATGAGGTAGTGTCTCCACCAACCAAATCCACCTTATACATTTGGCAGGCCATGGCCACACCTTCATAAAATTCTTCAAGTGCCTCTAAAGGAAATCTATTGGAGACCGCAATGGAAACTGTAATTTGGGTCGCCTTTGCGTTCATGGCATAGATGTCCGAAAGATTTACAATCACAGATTTATAACCCAGATGCTTTAATGGCATATAGCTGAGGTCAAAATGGACCCCCTCTACAAGCATGTCTGTAGTCACAATTGTTTTTTTGTCTTTAAAATCTAAGACAGCGGCATCATCACCAATTCCCACAATTGATGAAGCTTGATTCAGTTCAAAGTTTTTGGTCAAATGTTTTATCAATCCAAATTCCCCTAAATTCTCAAGCGATGTTCTTTGTGGACTTTTATCTTCTATCATTCGGCAAAAATAAGAGGATAATTATAAATTGTATCTTTAGAATAAACTTAAAATTGCTATGGAATGTTGAGACCTACTTTATTAACGCTTCTTGCGGTGTTTCTGGTTTTTGGGTGTTCAAGTGATGATGGAGGGGATCCCAATTCAGGGAACAATGAAGATGCATCAAATTTAGGTACCGGTCTGGTAGCTACAAGTTTCACTCCATGCCAAAGCGGCACTGCTTCCATCTATCCCTGTAATGGTTACGATTTGTTATTTCAAATGGACTTAAGTGCATTTGGTGCATCCTCCGCAAATGATATTTGGGGATGGACAGATACACCAAACAATAAAGAGTACGCTATAATAGGATTGGATAACGGAACAGCCTTTGTTGATATTACCGATGCCCAAGACCCTGTCTATTTGGGAAAACTTTTAACGGCGACCTCATCAAGCACTTGGAGAGATGTTAAGGTATTTGGAAACCACGCTTTTATTGTTGCTGAGGCGGCAAACCATGGCATGCAGGTTTTTGATCTGACCAAATTGCGGAATGTTGCAAGTCCACCGCAACAGTTTACTGCAGATGCTAGATATACGGGAATAGGAAATGCGCATAACATTGTGATCAATGAAGAATTGGGTTTTGCGTACCCTGTGGGAACAGCTCGTAATGATGCTTTCAATGGAGGGGTTCATTTTATTGATATTCAAAATCCAACAAGCCCAAATGGAATTGGTGGATATGGCGCAAATGGCTACACACATGATGCGCAGGTAATTACCTATAACGGTCCAGATGCTGATTATGCTGGGCGTGAAATATTTATTGGCGCTAACGAAAATCAAATAGCAATAGCAGATATAACAGATAAGGCCAGCCCAGTTGAGATTGGGACATTGATGTATGGCAATTTAGGGTATACCCACCAAGGCTGGTTTACAGAAGACCAGCGGTATTTTATTTTAGGGGACGAACTTGATGAAACAGATTTCGGATTCAATTCCAGGACCCTTGTTTTTGATTTGACAGATTTGGATAACCCAACTTTACATACCACATATCTTGGCCCAACAGGAGCCATAGATCATAATGGATATGTATTGGGTGATGAATTTTTCCTGGCCAATTATACGGCAGGAATGCGTGTTTTGGATATTTCAGATATTGAAAACGAAACAATTACGGAAATAGCATTTTTTGATACGTACCCTTCCAATAACACCGCTCGGTTTGATGGCGTGTGGAGTGTCTATCCCTTTTTTGAAAGCGGAAAGATTATCATAAATGATACTGACTCGGGACTATTTGTAGTTCAAAAATCCAATTAAAACTTTGGCTATGAAAAAGATATTGGCGGTTTTTGCATTGGTTGTTTTTGGTTCATGTACAAGTGATAATACACAACCGAACCCTATGGATGAAGTCACCTTTTTAGGTGAAGTGGATTGGGTCAAAAATTTTGGAGGAACAGGAGAAGATACCGCACAAGCAATCGTTCAGACTTCAGATGGAGGGTTTGCAGTACTAGGATACAGCAATAGCACAGATGGGGATTTGGCAGGAAAAACGACTGCAGTAAATGACTATTGGCTATTAAAGTTAGATCCTGAAGGCAATTTACAATGGAACAAGACATACGGAGGAAGTAAGGATGACAGAGGCCAATCTGTGGTGCAAACCTCAGATGGGGGATATGCCATTGTAGGGTACGCCATGAGTGATGATGGTGATGGAAGCAATAATGAAGGATTTCATGACAATTGGATTTTACGCTTAGACGCTAATGGAAATATTTTATGGGAAAAGAGTTTTGGGTTTTCTGGGCATGACCATTCTTATGATGTTACCGAGACCTCAGATGGGGGACTTTTCTTTACCGGGTTTTTGGACGTGACCTCATCTGGTGGTGAAGGAAATACAGGAAAGGGAAATTACTTGACTCGTCATGGTGTAGGAGAGTTCTGGGGCACAAAACTGGATATTGATGGCAATCTGGTCTGGCGCAGGTATTTTGGAGGAACAAACAATGACAGATCTTTTGGAGTGCTCGAAGCAAATGATGGAGGGATATTGATGGCAGGAGCATCAGAAAGCAACGATTTTGATGTGTCGAACTCAAAAGGAAGCTATGATTTTTGGGTGGTGAAAATTAGTAGTACCGGAACACTACTTTGGGAAAGCTCTTTTGGTGGAACAGGAATTGATAAGTCTTATGATATTGTAAAAACCAATGACAATTCATATGTAATCACAGGAAACACCTTCAGTACGGATATAGATATTTCAAAGAATAACGGCGAATCAGATGTTTGGCTGATTAAAATTGATGACAATGGCAACCTTGTATGGGAAAAAACCTTTGGAGGCGAAGGTTTTGATGCAGCTAGGGGACTGAGCTTAACCTCAGAAGGAGGCTTTGCAATTGCTGGAAACTCAAAAAGTTCTGATGGTGATCTTAATGAGAATAATGGAGAAAATGATCTTTGGCTTATAAAGACAGATTCCAATGGAAACATAGTATATCAAAGTACTTTTGGAGGATCCGGCTTGGATTATGGTTTTGATGCATTGGAAACCGAAGACGGAAGCCTAATTCTAGTAGGAGAAACCGCCAGTGAAGATTTTCCGAATCTTCAACTAAAGGGCATGACCGACCTTGTGGTCATCAAAATAAAATAGCACTTACTTTTCCATAGATAACACCTATTGGATTATTCGTTATTATAATGTTAGGAAGCGTTGAAAAACCCTACTTATAAACTATATTTGTTAGCTATTTAGATTAAATCCAAGTAAGAATGATTAAAGTTTCAGAAACAGCCAGACAAAAAGTGGTGACCATGATGAGCGAAGAAGGCTTTAACGCTTCTACAGATTTTGTACGTGTGGGTGTAAAAAGCGGAGGTTGTAGTGGATTATCCTATGAATTAAAATTTGATAAATCTTCTACAGATTCCGATAAAGTTTTTGAAGATAATACTGTACGTATAATCGTTGATAAAAAAAGCTTTTTATATCTAGTTGGTACCACTTTGGAATATTCAGGTGGGTTGAACGGGAAAGGCTTTGTCTTCAACAATCCAAATGCCCAGCGTACGTGTGGGTGCGGGGAAAGCTTTTCGCTTTAAAAATATTGCTAATTGTTTATTGTCAATTGACTAACTGAGAGCACATGGCTTATACAGAGGAAGAATTAAAGAAAGAATTAGAAACCAAAGAATACGAATATGGTTTCTATACTGATATAGAGTCTGATACTTTTCCCAAAGGGTTAAGTGAGGATATTGTTCGTGCAATTTCCAAAAAAAAGAACGAACCTGAGTGGATGACGGAGTGGCGTTTAGAAGCTTTTCGTGGTTGGGAAAAAATGGAAGAACCAGAATGGGCAAATGTTCATTATGAAAAGCCAGACTTTCAAGCTATCAGCTACTATTCCGCGCCCAAAGCAGCAGATCCCAATAAATCATTGGAAGATGTAGATCCCGATTTACTGGAAATGTATCGAAAATTGGGAATTTCTGTTGATGAACAAAAGAAATTGCAAAATGTCGCTGTTGATATTGTGGTAGATTCTGTTTCCGTAGCAACGACCTTCAAAAAAACTTTAGCAGAAAAGGGAATTATCTTTATGCCTATTTCCGAGGCAATCCAAGAACATCCAGAATTGGTAAAAAAATATATGGGCACTGTTGTTCCAACTACGGATAACTTTTACGCCGCCTTAAATTCAGCTGTATTTACAGATGGTTCTT
This sequence comes from uncultured Allomuricauda sp., assembly GCF_947499585.1. Classification (GTDB taxonomy): domain Bacteria; phylum Bacteroidota; class Bacteroidia; order Flavobacteriales; family Flavobacteriaceae; genus Flagellimonas. The sequence goes on from NZ_CANMOO010000002.1 coordinate 869,040, forward strand.
TCTGTTACATTCCAAAAGGAGTAAAATGTCCTATGGAATTATCAACCTACTTTAGAATTAATGAAGGAGGTACTGGACAGTTTGAACGGACTTTGGTCATTGCAGATGAAGGAAGCTATGTAAGTTATTTGGAAGGCTGTACTGCTCCATCACGTGATGAAAATCAATTACATGCTGCTGTTGTAGAGCTTATTGCTTTAGATGACGCTGAAATTAAATACTCTACCGTTCAGAATTGGTTTCCAGGAAACAAAGAAGGAAAAGGAGGAGTGTACAACTTTGTGACAAAACGTGGTTTGTGCGAAACAAATTCTAAGATTTCTTGGACCCAGGTAGAAACGGGTTCAGCAGTAACTTGGAAATACCCTTCCTGTATTTTAAAAGGAAACAACTCTGTGGGCGAGTTCTACTCAATTGCTGTAACCAATAATTTTCAGCAAGCAGATACGGGAACCAAGATGATTCACTTGGGTAAAAACACAAAGAGCACAATTATTTCTAAAGGAATTTCTGCAGGAAAATCCCAGAATAGCTATAGAGGATTGGTTCAAATTGGTTCTAGAGCAGAGAACGCACGAAACTTTTCGCAATGTGATTCATTGTTAATGGGAAATGAATGTGGGGCGCATACCTTCCCTTATATCGAAGCAAAAAACAGAACAGCCCAGATAGAGCACGAAGCTACTACCAGTAAAATTGGGGAAGATCAAATATTCTATTGCAATCAGCGTGGAATTGATACTGAAAAAGCAATTGCCTTGATCGTAAATGGTTTTAGCAAAGAAGTGTTGAATAAGCTCCCAATGGAGTTTGCCGTAGAAGCCCAAAAATTATTGGAAATAAGCCTTGAGGGCTCAGTAGGATAATCAAAACGAAACCATGAAAAAAATACTTGCATCACTTTTAATTATTGGCTCTTTTTCTTGTAAACAGGCTAAAAAAGATGCTGACAAGACCGAAGAGAATATAGTTGAAGTTGTAAAACCAGAAGTTAAGCTTTACACCTTTAGTGGGGGCAATGTAAGGGCCAACATGTTGGAAATCTTTTCGCAGGATACAACATACACTGGCCAATCCAAGGAGTTTGCAGATGCCTTCTATGTTATAAGCCATCCCAAAGGAAACTTAATGTGGGATGCCGGCCTTCCTGAAGGATTTGTTGGTATGCCAGAACCATTTACTGATCCAAGTGGAGCTTTTACAGTATCAAGAAATGACTCTGTTGTTAACCAGCTGGCAAGCATTGGAATGAAAGTGGATGACATTGATTTCATTGCCCTTTCCCATACACATTTTGATCACACGGGGCATGCCAATGTGTTTGCTGGATCCACTTGGTTGGTTCAACAAGCAGAGTATGATTTTATTACAAGCGAAGAGACTCAAAAAAACAATGCTGATAATTATAATGCCATAAAAGAACTTCAAAATACCAAAAAGTTTACTGGCGATTTTGATGTTTTTGGAGATGGCAGCGTAGTTATAAAATCCATGCCAGGACATACACCAGGGCATCAAGTACTTTATTTGGATATGCCAGAGCACGGACCACTTTTGCTATCTGGAGATTTGTATCATTTTTATGAAAACAGGGAACATAAAAGAGTGCCCAGCTTTAATTTTGATGTAGATCAAACCAAAGCCAGTATGGCTGCTTTTGAAGCTTTTGCAGAAGAAAAGGGAGCAAAAGTCTATATACAACATGCTAAAGGAGATTTTGAAAAACTGCCTAAAGCACCCAACTTTTTAAAATAATATTGAATTACAAGAGAATGCTAGAGATTAAGGATTTACACGCAAGCATAGAGGATAAAAAAATCTTGAACGGAATCAACCTTAAGGTGAACGCAGGAGAAGTTCATGCTATTATGGGGCCAAATGGTTCAGGCAAGAGCACCTTGGCATCTGTGATTGCCGGAAAAGAAGAGTTTGAAATAAAGAAAGGCAGTCTTGCTTTGGATGGTGAAAATCTAGAAGATTTAGATCCAGAAGAAAGAGCGCACAAAGGAATCTTCTTATCATTTCAATACCCAGTTGAGATTCCTGGGGTTTCTGTGACCAATTTTATGAAAACGGCAATTAACGCATCTAGAAAAGCAAGAGGCTTAGAGGATATGCCCGCCAACCAAATGCTGAAACTGATTCGTGAAAAATCCGAAATGTTGGAAATTGATAGAAAGTTTTTATCGCGTTCCCTTAACGAAGGGTTTTCAGGAGGAGAGAAAAAAAGAAACGAAATTTTTCAAATGGCAATGTTAGAACCTAAGTTGGCCATTTTAGATGAGACAGACTCAGGACTTGATATTGATGCGCTTCGTATTGTGGCCAATGGGGTCAACAAGCTTAGGGGAAAAGACAATGCTATTATCGTGATTACTCACTACCAAAGATTGTTGGAATACATTGTTCCTGATTTTGTGCATGTATTGCATGATGGAAAAATTGTAAAGTCGGGATCAAAGGAACTGGCTCTGGAATTGGAAGAGAAGGGATACGACTGGATAAAGCAAGAAGCGATAGTATAAATAACAGATATTAAGATTATCAGATTTCTGAGAACTGATAGCTGAACACTGATTACAATGGATTTAAAAGATAAATTACTTTCTTCATTTTTAGCTTTTGAGAACAATGTGGACTTGGACCATCCAGTACACGAAGTTCGTTCAGAGGCCATCAAAAATTTTGAAGAAAAAGGCTTTCCTTCTAAAAAAGAAGAAGCTTGGAAATATACGTCCTTGAACGGTATTCAAAAAGTGGACTTTAGTATTTTCCCAAAAAAGGAAAATACACTGGAGTACAAGGATATTAAAAAGTATTTCCTACATGAAATAGATACCTATAAGATTGTATTTATTGACGGAGTTTATAGTTCATACCTATCGGAAACCACCCATGATGGTGTCGATGTATGTTTGATGAGTGCCGCATTGACCAAACCACAATACAAGCAGGTCATAGATGTATACTTCAATAAAGTGGCTTCTAAAGATGAGTCTTTAACTACTTTGAATACGGCTTTTAGTAAAGAAGGAGCCTACATTTATATTCCAAAGAATAAAGTGCCCAAAAAGCCTATTCAAATAGTGCATTTGGCAACTGGCAATGAAGCTGCTTTGATGCTGCAACCCCGAAACTTGGTAATTGTTGAGGAGAACGCTGAAGTTCAGATTATAGAACGTCATCAAAGTTTGACGGGAAATGAGGTGCTTACCAATTCTGTAACCGAAATATTTGCAGCCAAGGATGCAAATGTGGATTACTATAAGGTTCAGAATGATGAGAACACAGCTTCTCTAATTGATAACACCTATATTTCTCAAAAGGATAAGAGCATTGTTCGTGTGCATACCTTTTCGTTTGGAGGGAAACTTACTCGAAACAATTTGAACTTTTATCAAAATGGAGAATATATGGACTCTGTGCTTAAAGGAGTTACCATTTTGGGTGAAAAGCAACATGTAGATCACCATACATTGGTGCACCATGCAGAACCAAATTGTGAAAGCCATCAAGATTACAAAGGAATTTTTGGCGAGAAATCTACAGGAGTCTTCAATGGAAAAATTATTGTAGACAGGATTGCCCAGAAGACCAATGCCTTTCAACAGAACAACAACATATTGATTAGTGATAAGGCTACCATCAACACAAAACCACAACTAGAGATTTTTGCGGATGATGTAAAATGTTCGCATGGATGCACTATTGGGCAGTTAGATGAGGATGCCTTGTTTTATCTTCAATCCAGAGGAATTCCCAAGAAAGAGGCTACGGCCTTGTTAATGTACGCTTTTGCCAATAATGTTTTGGAAAGTGTTCGCATTCCAGAATTGAAGACTAGAATCAATAAGATTATAGCCAATAAACTTGGCGTACGGGTGGGGTTTGAACTTTAATTAGATATTGTCTTCCCACCAAGTGGAAATCCGAGCAATGATACAGACAGCTTTAGATATTAAAACCATACGCAAAGACTTCCCGATTCTAAATAGGGAAGTCAATGGAAAACCATTGGTGTATTTAGACAATGCGGCAACATCCCAAACCCCTCAACAGGTTATAGACGTTATTGTAGACTATTACCAAAATTACAACGCCAATATTCACCGTGGCGTGCATAGTCTTTCTCAAGAAGCTACAGATGCTTACGAGGCTGCCCGAATTAAAATTCAGAAACACTATAACATCGCCAAAACCCATGAAGTGATTTTAACTTCTGGGACTACACATGGCATTAATTTGGTGGCTAACGGATTCTCATCGTTTGTAAAAGAAGGAGACGAGATTCTTGTCTCAGCCATGGAACACCACTCCAATATAGTGCCTTGGCAGATGCTTTGTGAACGTACTGGAGGAATATTGAAAGTGATTCCCATGAACCTGAATGGAGAGTTAATCATGGAAGAATTTCATGCTCTGCTATCGGAAAAGACCAAGATGGTATTTTGCAATCATGTTTCCAATGCTTTGGGAACTATAAATCCCATAGAAGAAATTATAGAAGCATCCCATAAAGTTGGAGCGGCAGTTTTAGTGGATGGCGCGCAGGCTGCGCCACATATAAAAGCAGATATGCAAGCTTTGGATGTTGACTTTTATACGGTTTCGGCACATAAGATTTGCGGCCCAACCGGAGTAGGGATGTTGTATGGTAAAGAAGAGTGGTTGAATAAACTGCCTCCATATCAAGGTGGTGGAGAAATGATTGCCGAGGTTACTTTTGAAAAAACCACATACGCTGATTTACCACACAAGTTTGAAGCAGGAACTCCTAATATTTGTGGCGGAATAGCTTTTGGCGCGGCATTGGACTATATGAACAGCATAGGATTTGAAGCAATTGCCCAGTATGAAGAAAGACTACTTAAATATGCTACGGAACAATTGCTTGAGATTGATGGATTAAAAATTTATGGAACTGCCAAAAACAAGACCTCTGTCATCTCCTTTAATATAGAAGGAATCCACCCATATGATATTGGTAGTATTTTAGATAAATTAGGTATAGCGGTTCGTACGGGTCATCACTGTGCGCAGCCCATTATGGATTTTTACCAAATACCGGGCACCGTTAGGGCCAGCTTCAGTTTTTATAACACAAAAGAAGAGGTGGATGTTTTGGTTGAAGGCGTAAAGCGAGCTAGAAATATGCTGCTTTAACATAGAAGTTATCTTTATCTTAAACGTTTGATTAGCAACCATCCTAATTGTATTTTTGAACAAAACTGACACATGACCATAGAAAAGATACAGGAAGAGATTGTAGATGAGTTCTCCATGTTCGATGATTGGATGCAACGGTATGAGTACATGATTGAATTGGGCAAATCACTTCCGTTGATTGGTGAGCAATACAAAACGGATGATAATATCATAAAAGGCTGTCAGAGCAAAGTGTGGGTACATGCTGAATTGGATAATGATAGGTTGGTCTTTACTGCGGATAGCGATGCGATCATCACCAAAGGGATCATTGCTATTTTGATCAGAACATTTAGCAATCAAAGACCCCAAGATATTATTGATGCCAATACAGACTTTATTGATGAAATAGGTCTTAAAGAGCATCTTTCGCCAACACGGGCAAACGGATTGGTAAGTATGATAAAACAGTTGAAATTATATGCTATCGCTTATCAAACACAATTAAATTGAGAAAAATGAGTGAAGAAATCGCAATAGATACACAGGAACTGGGAGAGAAAATAGTGAGGGTCCTTAAAACCATTTATGATCCTGAAATTCCAGTTGATATATATGAGTTAGGTCTTATTTACGATGTATTTGTAAATGAAGATAATGATGTCAAAATTTTGATGACATTGACATCACCTAATTGCCCCGTTGCTGAAACATTACCAGTTGAGGTGGAAGAAAAAGTTAAATCTTTGGATGCTTTAAAAGATGTAGAAGTTGAAATTACTTTTGACCCCCCTTGGACACAAGAATTGATGAGCGAAGAAGCTAAACTTGAGTTGGGAATGTTATAAGTAAAAATAAGATATCAGACCTCGGATATCAGAAATTAATTAGTATGGATAAGGGGTTTGAACAGATAGTTTCATGGAGAAAAGCTAGAGAGCTTAACAAAGAAATATATCAGATTACGGATGAGAAGGTTTTTTCAAAAGATTTTGCACTACGTGATCAGATAAGAAGAGCTTCGATTTCAATTTCTTCTAACATTGCAGAAGGTTATGGAAGAAAAACGAATAAAGAGTTCATTTACTTTTTAAATGTTGCAAAAGCATCATGTTATGAAGTAAAATCTCAATTGTATTTAGCATTGGATGTAAACTATATTACCAAAACTATTTTTGATAAAACCTATGGTATTTGCGATGAAATTTCCAAAACTATTTATGGTTTAATCAAACACCTAGAAAACAAAATCTGACGACTGATATCTGAATTCATATGTCTGAAATAGTAAACAGAGTAGCGCAAAGTAAATTAGTGACCTTTGACCTTGAAGAGTTATATCCGCAAGGCCAGAGAGTGGTACTCGATATTAAGGACTGGCTTTACGAAGGTTTTATTTTAAGGGAAAAAGAATTCAGAAAACACTTGGAAGAGCATGATTGGTCAGCTTATACAGACGCTTATGTTGCGTTGGGTTGTTCTACAGATGCCATTGTTCCCGGCTGGGCTTATATGCTTGTAGCATCCAAGCTTAATCCATATTCTAAAAAGGCTGTAATTGGAAGTTTGGAAGATTTAGAAATGTCCTTATACCAAACACTTTTAGAAGATTTGGATGTTTCCGATTTTAAGGATAAACCTATTATCATAAAAGGTTGCTCCAATAAACCAGTGCCTGAAAATGCCTATATCTTGGCAATTTCTAAAATTCAGCAAGTTGCAAAAAGCGTAATGTACGGAGAGGCATGTTCTTCTGTGCCCTTGTTTAAGAAGAAGTAAATAATGTCCGTTTAAATGTGACATTTCTTACTTTTGCGTTTCTAAACATTAAACTCCATACTCTATGAAAAAACTACTTTTTACAGTGGGGGCATTTTTTTTGCTCATTTCCATCAAAGCACAAACAGAAGAAGAATTAAAATCACAAATCGGCCCTAAGAAAGATTCCATTGCAGCTATTCAAGGTCGTGTTAATGCACTACAATCGCAGTTAGATGCATTACCTGGATGGAAAATAGGAGCTTTTGGAACCATAGGCGGAAGCTTTTCTGGTTTTAACAACTGGTTTTCCCAAGGTATTCCAAACAACAATTCAGGAACAATAGGTTTTACCGTAAACGCATTTGCAAATCAACAAGAAGAAAAGTTCTTTTGGAGAAATGCAGCCAATGTTAACTTAAACTGGGTAAAACTGGATGACAAGGATGACCCAACTGATGATGGTGGTTTTAGAGAATCCACAGATGTATTCAATATTTCCTCATTGTACGGAAGAAAGTTGAATGACAAGTTTGCTATATCTGGCTTAGCAGAGTATAGAACTACTATCTTGAGCAATTTTAATGATCCTGGTTATTTGGATCTTGGGGTAGGTGCAACATGGACTCCAATAGCAGATTTAGTGGTAGTAATTCATCCATTGAACTACAATTTTGTTTTTAGTGATGAGGATACCATCTTCAATTCTTCATTAGGAGCAAAGATTGTTGCAGATTATACCAAGCAAATAGGAGCAGTAAGCTTTAAAAGTAACCTCTCTATGTTCCAGAGTTATGAAAGTGGGGATTTAAGCAACTGGACTTGGACAAACTCTTTTGCATATACCCTATGGAAAGTAATAGGTGTAGGTTTTGATTTTGGATTGCGTAACAACAAGCAGGAAACGCTTAACTACATTGTCAACAATGCACCAACTCCTGACCCAACCGCTACTTTTGATACTATTGATAATGAGCTACAAACTTATTGGACTTTAGGGTTGAGCTACGCTTTTTAAGAAGAACTGATTAAAATAAAAAAGCCCTCTAATTAGAGGGCTTTTTTTATGGGGTTATATATGATTTTAGATGTTTTTAAAACCAAAGTCTAAGTAGGTTAAGTTTATGGAAGACCAGGTCGTAACAGTAACACTTAAAAACAGGATGAAATTAGCTTTTCTGTGGTTTGTCCTTAAATTTTTGTTGTGAACAATCAAAAATATGTGGTGGAGAATGTTAACGGTTGTATTTCATCGGTAAACTAAAACACATCATCTAATGGCTTTCAATATTGATTTAGGTGTTCTGGTCATAAAAAGTTGTTGAAAGGAAAATGAGGAGCATGAATTTCACTCTTCTAATCTTAAACATGCTTTTTAAATTCCTTCATTTTTTTGCTCTATCCAAAACCAACTCTTGTTACAAGTTGAAACTCTAGTGTTAGCCTTAGTAAACTTTTTCCATCAATTTAGTCCGGATCAAACTACTTAAAAAAAGGTACCTTTAATAACTTAATATTTTGGAGATGAAACAATTACACCTCCTTGGCCTGTTCTTTTTCACTTCCCTATTGTTTTCGCAATCGAAAATTGATAGCCTACAACGGGTGTATGCCGATGCAACTTTGGATACGGTTAAAATAAAAGCACTTTTCGAGCTGTATAAATACCACCGTTACGATTCACCAGAAAAGGCGAAAGAGGTTTTGCTTAAATCAATACAACTTTCAAGCAACACAAAGTATATTGATTTGCAGGTACAAAGCTATAATAGATATGCAGAATTTCTACGGACGCAATCCTATAATGATTCAGCTATTAGTATATATGACATAAGCATAGAGCTTGCCGAAAATGCAAATCTTCAAAAATCCATTTCAGATATATATAATGGTCTTGGCTATATATACTTGAGAAAAGGCAATTATAAAAAGGCATTGGGGTATCATCAAAAAAACCTGGAGATATCAATTAAGATGAAAGATACGTTAAGAATGGCCTGGTCTTATGGTGCAATTGGCAGTGTTTATAACGAAATGGGAGAATACACAAAAGCAATGGAAAACTATGTTTTGTCTTCCAAAAATCATGAGGGGCTAAAAAACCTGAGGGACTATGCCATCAACTTTTCGAATATGGGTATGCTCCAAAGAAAATTGGAAAATTATGATAGCGCAAAACAGTATCTCAAAAAAAGTGACAGCGTGTTTAAGTTGATAGATTTTAGACCGGGAAGAGCTTTTGTATTGACCAATTTAGGTATGATTTCCAGTAAAACTGGAGATTTGGAAAGTGCTATTGATTTTAATAAAAAAGCCCTTACCAATTATGAGCATATGGGGCAACGAAGTCAGGCAGGAGAGATCAATTACACTTTAGGTAACATTTATTGGAAACAGGACAAGTTCAACTTAGCATTGGAACATTTTCAGAAAAAACTTGAAACATCCATTGAGGTAAAAGATTCCACAGGTATTTCCAAAGCATATCGAGTAATCGGGGATTGCTTTGGGAAGTTGGGAGAAGCCAATAAATCCAAATCCAATTATATAAAAGCTTTGAATGTGGCCCTAGCATCGGACAATAGATTGGAACAAATGCGTGCTTACGAGTCTTTGGCAAATATATATGCTAAAGAAGGAAATTTTACCAAAGCCTATGAAAGTAAGAATCAGTATGCCATTTTAAGGGATAGTTTGTACACCAAGGAAAAAAGAGATCTCGCAACAGAAATCGAAGCGAAGTATCAAAATGAAGAACAATCCAAAGAAATCACCTTGCTCGAATCGGAGAAAGAATTACAAACCCTTCAACTTACCAAACGTGTAAATGAACGCAATGCCATTATAGCATTCACCATTATTTTATTATTACTGGCAGGTCTGCTTTACAATCAATATAGAATCAAACAAAAAACAAATAAAGAGCTTAGGGAATTGGACAGATTAAAATCTAACTTTTTCGCCAATATATCGCATGAGTTTAGAACACCATTGACCCTTATCAAAGGCCCTATTGAGCAATTGGAACAGAATCCAGCAGAAAGATTGCAATTAGAAAATATTAAAATGATAAGGAGAAATACCAATCGTGTGTTGCAACTGGTCAATCAATTATTGGATTTATCAAAAATTGACAAAGGCAGTCTTCAATTGGAGCATACTGAAGGAGAAGTGTTCAAATGTTTGAGAGGAGCGGTATCCTCTTTTAATTCGCACGCCGCCCAAAGAAGTATTGATTATAGAGTGCAGATTCCACAAGAAGTATTATGGGCTTCTTTTGATAGAGATAAATTAGAGAAAATTGTTTACAACCTTTTAGGTAATGCTTTTAAGTTCAGTGAAGAAGGTGCTACAATTTCGTTTTCCACTGCCTACGAGAAGAATGAACTGAGAATGATTGTTTCTGATACTGGAAAAGGTATTTCTGAAGAAAAGCTTCCTTTTATTTTTGACCGATTTTATCAGGTACAAGGAGGAACAACTCGAGAACATGAAGGTTCGGGAATAGGACTTTCACTATCAAAAGAATTGGTGGAACTTATGGATGGAACGATTACGGTATCTAGCGAAATCAATAAAGGGACAAATTTCACTATTGTACTTCCTATTCAACAAATAAAGACCGGATCAAAAAATGATGAGCCATTTCAGATTGACTACAAGGAGGCTAAAAAGAAAGAACCCTATACACTTGAAAGGATAGATTCAAGAGTATTACCCACATTGTTGTTGGTAGAAGATAATCCAGATATGTCTTACTTCATAAAAGAACATCTTAAGGATTTGTACAAAGTACGGGAAGCGAAAAATGGAAAAACTGGGCTAATGGAAGCAAGAAAAAATCCACCAGATTTGGTCATTACAGATGTAATGATGCCAGAAATGGATGGAGTGGAACTTTGCAAAATTTTGAAATCTAACCTTGATACAAGTCACATTCCTGTAATTATGTTGACGGCTAAGGCAGGAATTGAAAACAAGATAGAGGGTTTGGAAACTGGGGCAGATGATTACCTTACCAAACCTTTTGATCCAAAGGAGTTGCTGGTTAGGGTCAAAAATCTTGTTGAACAAAGAAGAAAACTTAGAGAGCTTTTTGTAAAAAAAGAATCATTCACTGACCCAAAGGAGGTAACGGTTACATCTCTAGACCGAAATTTTTTGGAACAGCTGTTGGATCTTTTGGAAAAAGAATTGTCCAACCCTAGTTTTGGTGTTCCGGAAATGCAAATGGCAATGGCACTTAGTAAAACTCAGCTTCATCGCAAACTAAAAGCATTGACCGGCGAAGCTCCAGGAGAATTGCTTAGAAATTTTAGACTAAAAAGAGCCGCTCAACTCCTTTCCAAAAAAGCAGATACCGTAACTCAAATTGCCTATATGGTAGGGTTTAACAACCTCTCGTATTTTGCCAAATGCTTTAAAGAGCTTTATGGCGTTTCTCCCTCTATGTATTGATGTAGAAATATCTCGCTCAAACTTTATCCTCATTATTGTTGAACCCCAGTGTTACTATTTGGAACTCTGCTTATAGCAGCGTCCTGTAATGTAATCTAGTTTTGTGTTATAAAATGTTCCCCAGATTTTATAACATAAAAACATGAATGATGTATGTAAAAGAAAGCATCTTTTTATTGGGGGTTTTGAAGAAAGTTTTACTGGGAATATTTGTTTTTCTAGCAATTCTTGTGCAGTTATGTTGCAGTAGTAGTGATGATACACAAGACCCAATACCTATTCCAGAGGAAACAGGATTCGTTTCAGGAACGGTAAAAGATGAAGATGGTAATCTTTATCCTGAAGCCGAAGTAAGTCTGAATATCGGGAACGAAACCTCTACAGCAGTCACGAATTCAGAAGGCGAATTTTCGATAAAAGCCAAATCCAATGGAAATCATAGTCTTTCGCTAAAATTGCCATTGGCCACTGAAGCTGTTACAAGTGCTTCGGTTTCAGTCAATATTGTTGAAAACACTGAGTCCAATGTAGATTTTGTAATTAGGCCGCAAGCGGTAACAGCACATTTAAATTTTGGAGATGTGCAGCTTTTGGAAGAAATAGTTGATGGAGATGGAAACACCCCAACAGCATCTAACGAGCCACTGTACGCAGCAAATATTTTTGATGCCCCACTTGGTTTACTCACTGCTATAAAAGCCCCGGACGAGCACCATATTACCTTATCAGAGTTTAAAATGGCTAAGGGCGAATTGATGGTGCATTGCAATGGCGATAGCGCTACAGTCCATGCTATGTTGGAAGGTATGATTCCAAATGGCACCTATACCTTTTGGCTGGCGTATTTGAACAAAACCCGAAAGGTTGGGGAGAGCATTGACTTTATGAATGATTTTGTAAATCAAACTAACCCTCCTATTGGCGCTTCAAATGGAACGGAGAATATTGCTGTGGCCGATGCCTCAGGGGTAATTGACGTGATTTTGGAACATAACTCCTGCATTCTTACTGATGAGTTAGCATTGGTCATACCTGTTTTATACCATTTAAACGGAAAAACCTTTGGCGGCGGACATGTGCCGGATCCTGAGGAAATGGTGCATATGCTAGCTTATTTTCAATAATAAATCTATAAACTGCTAAACAGTAAAAGAGATGAAAAATTTAATTAAAAGTATCTGTGTCTGTGTACTGCTTTTTTCATGTTCAAGCGACTCAACTGACAATGAAGAAGAATTGCAAGAGGGAAATTTTGAATATGTGATTTCAGGAGCCTTATCCAAAGAAGTCAAAGGGAACGATACCAATTTTGGAACCACAAATGGAGAGTTTTTTGTACGACTTATTTCAGGGACTGACGAACTTGTGGTTCGAATATTGATGGATCCACTAAACCCAAATAGCTATGAAATAAATCCAGTTTTTGTTTCAGTTAGTGAACCGCCAATACCTATTACTGTAGGAGATTCTTTTGCTGATTTAGGGGTTGGAAGCACATTGGCCAACGACCGAAGGAGCTTTAGTTCTAATGCAGGAAATGGGGGCTCTGTGACCATAAGCTCCGTAAATGGCTCGGTGGTTAGCGGAACTTTTACCATATCTCTGAGGGAATTGGTCACAGGCAATACCGGAAGTGAACCTGTTGTTAGTATTCAAGGAAGCTTTAGAGCAGTAAAACAATAAATGTACTATGGAAAATCTAGATGCTCTGGATATAAAAAATTGTTATATGGAAAACGGGTTACATGAATGTCGCGCACTTCATCATAAACCCGTTTTCTAAATTCATCTAAATTTTCCTTGTTCAATGCAGAAATAAAAAGCGCTCTATCCCCTACTTTTTCCATCCAAGTATTTTTCCAATCCTCGATTGTAAAATGTGCACTTGTTCTTTCGGTGACCAAATCATCTGTGTCTATGGTCTCGTTTTGATATTGATCTATTTTATTGAAGACCATAATGGTTTTTTTGTCCGCACTTTTAATCTCATCCAATATTTTGTTTACAGAATCTATATGTTCTTCAAACTGGGGATGTGAAATATCTACAACATGCAATAAGAGGTCTGCTTCCCTGACTTCGTCCAAGGTGCTTTTAAAGCTTTCCACCAATTGAGTAGGTAGTTTTCTAATAAAACCTACCGTATCACTTAACAAAAAAGGAAGATTGCCAATAACCACTTTCCTAACTGTGGTGTCCAAGGTGGCAAATAATTTGTTTTCAGCAAAGACATCACTTTTGCTGATAACATTCATTAAAGTAGATTTACCAACATTGGTATACCCCACCAAAGCAACCCTAACCAGTGCACCGCGATTACCACGTTGGGTTTCCATCTGACGATCTATTTTGGTAAGCTTCTTTTTTAAAAGTGAAATACGGTCGCGCACAATACGCCTATCTGTTTCTATCTCGGTTTCTCCAGGGCCACGCATACCTATACCCCCTTTTTGTCGTTCCAAGTGAGTCCATAACCCCGTTAGTCTTGGCAATAAGTATTGGTATTGCGCCAATTCCACCTGCGTTCGTGCATAGCTGGTTTGCGCCCTTTGGGCAAAAATGTCCAGGATTAAGCTGGTTCTGTCTATAATTTTACAACGGAGTTGCTTTTCAATATTTCGCTGTTGTGCTGGGGAAAGCTCATCATCAAAAATTACAGAACCTATATCATTTGCCTGTACATATTGCTCCACCTCTTCCATTTTCCCGCTACCTATTAAAGTTTTGGGATTGGGAACATCCATGCGTTGGGTAAATCTATGGGAGACCTCACCTCCTGCGGTAAAGGTTAAAAATTCCAATTCGTCCAAGTATTCTTTGACCTTGGTTTCATCTTGATCCTTATTGATAACACCAATAAGTACCGCCTTTTCATAATCCGTATCCTTCTTTTCTAGCATTGAATCAATTAAAGTGCAAATCTAATCAATGTTTTGGAAGCTGTTTTTTGTACTTTGGATTTTTATAATTTTAAAACTCGCCTAAGCTCTCTCAAGTTGAAAAATCTCGAAAACCAGTTTACCGTAGCGTTTTACAATCTCGAAAACTTTTTTGATACCAAGAATGACCCCCATACGTTGGATGATGATTTTACTCCGGATGGGATGAAGAGATGGGATGAATCTAAATTTAGCAGGAAATCGAAGAAGCTTGCTAAGACTATATCGTTAATAGGCGGAGAAGAGAGTAGTATACCTCCAGTTTTAATAGGAATTGCTGAGGTTGAAAACAAAAAGGCCATTGATGCACTTCTTAATACCAAGGCCCTTAAAGAAATTGATTACGCTTATGTGCATTTTAATTCACCTGATGAAAGAGGAATAGATACAGCACTTGTTTATAATAGAGACCATTTTAAGGTTTTGGACGCTGAGACCATTCCTTTGCTGGTGGATAATAACAACGGAGATCGGGATTTAACAAGAGATATTTTATATGTACATGGAATGTTACATGAAGAGGAAGTTCATGTTTTTGTAAACCATTGGCCTTCACGCAGAGATGGGTCAGATGAAACCAGTTACAAAAGGGTAAAAGCTGCGGAAACCGTGCTGCAAAAAATAGGCAATATGCCCATGGAGAGTTTCAATTGTATTATCATGGGGGATTTTAATGATGACCCAAACTCTGAAAGTATCCAAAAAATTATGGAAACGGGGGCATTTGTAAATCCCATGCAAAAACTGTTGTCTCCAAATTCTGGAAGTGCCAATTATAAAGGGAAATGGAGTCTTTTTGATCAAATTTTAATTTCGCATAGTTTTTTGAACTATGAAAAAGGGACGCATAGTTTTAGAAAAGCTGAAGTTTTTGCCCCTAAATTTCTCAAGGAATGGAAAGGGAAATATAAAGGCAATCCATTTAGAACTTTTGCAGGTAAAAAATACCTAGGAGGCTATAGTGATCACTTTCCAGTTTACGTGGTTTTAAAAGAAAATGGATAATTTTTACAAGAAAGAAAAATACTACACCACATAAAAATGTAGTTTCACAACAGCTCATCTTCAAACACCGTGCAATTCATCGAAATAAAAGGGTTTTTTATCGATAGATATCAAATCGAGAATATGTTTGTAGTCCAAATCTTACTTAACCAATTATCATGGATTGCAAAATACCTGCTTGGGCAAGAGGAATTTTTTCATCCCTTTTATTTTTACTTCTAGGAATTTTTTCCGCTTTTGGACAATCAAAATCAGAAAAAGAATATATTCAATCTACCTATAATCAATATAAAATAGTCTCATTTGTTTCTAAGATGGAGGCTGAACATCAATCCAAAGAATCCAAAATAGACCAAATCTTAAAAACCAATAACTGGAAGCGTACTGAAGAACTTAGTGATGGTTCAATTGTAACACTTAAAGATATTGGAACGGATGGAACGCCTCTCTTCTATACGACCCTAAACGATCCTTCAAAACAAGTTTCTAGAGCACACATGTTGTACACAGGTGGACTTTTGAATTTAGGATTGGATGGAAGTGGACTTCAAGTAGGTGTTTGGGATGCTGGTGTTGCACTTACAACACATCAGGAATTTGATAACAGAGTAAAAAATGGCGATGACTCTGAAGAAATAGGCTCGCATGCTACTTTAGTGACAGGAAACCTTATCTCCTCTGGAATAAAACCGAATGCTAAAGGAGTGGCCTATGGCGCCGAAGCACTATCTCATGATTGGACTAGGGATAAAATTGAAGTTGCTGAAGCAGCTGCAAATGGACTTTTACTGAGTAATCACTCTTATGGAATAAAATCTGACCGGGTTCCTGACTGGTACTTTGGATCTTATATTAAAGTATCTCAAGATTGGGATAAGATTATGTACAATGCTCCCTACTATTTAATGGTAACAGCAGCGGGTAATGCACAAAAATCTTTTGATAATGAGGCCCCTAATTTTGGTACAACTACTGATGGGTTTGATTTATTACTTGGGTTTGCAACATCTAAAAATGGTTTAACCATTGCAGGAGCAAATACCAAGATAGGGAACATGGGAGAATTGAAGGAAGCTCGTGTTGCCTCATATAGCAGTTTAGGACCTGTTGATGATGGACGGATAAAACCGGATTTGGCGGGTGATGGGTCTTCCATATTTACAACGAGTTCTACAACAAATACAAGTTATGATGCTTCTGCCGGAACTTCTATGGCAGCTCCTGGAGTAACAGGCGCCTTGCTACTGTTACAGCAATACCATGAGGAACTTTACGGTAGTTTTATGAAAGCGGCTACACTCAAAGGCCTTGCTTTACATACTGCGGATGATGTAGATGCTAAAGGACCAGATTATAAGATGGGATGGGGAATAATGAATGCAAAAGCCGCAGCAGAAGTTTTACAGAACAAAGGCTATAGCAGCCTTATTGAAGAAGAAAGTTTAACAAATGGCAATACTTTTTCTATTACTATTAATGCAAATGGAAATGAAACCCTGTTTGCTTCCATTTCTTGGACAGATCCAGAAGGAGAATACATTAATAGAGGGGATTTAAATGATACGACCCCAGCATTGATGAACGATTTGGATATTAGAATCACCAAAAACGGAGATACTTACTACCCTTGGAAATTGAATGCTGCCAGAGTAAATGATACGGCTACAAAAGGAGACAATCTAGTGGATCCTTTTGAACGAGTAGAAATTGATAATGCTAGAGGAGAGTATACCATTACCGTTTCGCATAAAGGGACATTGGTAAACGGATTTCAAGATTTTTCATTACTGGTTTCTGGAGCCCAAGTTTCAAAATGCAACATAGAAATCCCTTCCGATATTGAGTTGCTTTTCTCAACTGAAGATAGCTCAGCCATTTCATGGTCAGATGCTGAGGAGACTCTTTTTGAAGTTCAATACAAGTCCACGAATGAAAACAATTGGAATAGTGAATTGGTTTGGGAAAACAGTTTTGAATTTTCCAATCTGGAAGAGGGAGTCACTTATGAAACTAGGATTCGTTCCATTTGTACCGAGAATGTGGTATCCGATTTTTCGGAGGAAATTAAATTCGAGTTTAATGGTGCAGAAACGCAGCTTATTGTCTACGAATCTTTTGGATTTGATGAAACTTTGGAAATTATGTTGTACCCAAACCCAGCTGTAGAATGGATGACCGTTGAGGCAAAATTATCAGAAGATGCTGTTTACACCATTGTTACTTCTTCTGGTAACATAGTTAAAAGAGGCAGGCCAATAGAGGCCATAAATGTTTCCGATTTAGCTTCTGGATTATACGTTTTGGTTGTTCAAGATCACTCTGGAATGAAAAGCTCTAAATTTTACAAAAACTAAATACATTGCATATCTACTTTTTTAAAATAGGAGGGATTGTTTCAAACGAGTTTGGAGAACTGAAGTTTTCTAAAAAGGTTTTGTTTTACCTAGCAGTTATACTTTTTTAATTTCTTCTTCGGTAAGCAAGGCTTCGTTTCTCAGTTTTAAGAAAACCTGAGCTGTGGTCACTACGTCCAATTCACAATAAGAGACAATCCGGTCCAAATCATTTTCTTCATAAAAAACATCCTTTACCATACTGCCATCCATATCTTCCTTGGGAGATGGAATGCCTAATATATGAGCCAAAAGCTTTAGCTAGGTAAAATGTTTATAATCCCCAAACTTCCATAGCTCCATGGTATCTAAATGAGGGATGTCCCAAGGCTTTTTGCCAAATAAATCTAATTTATAGGGCAAATTCATTCTATTAATGACCATGCGTCTGGCTATATAGGGAAAATCGAATTCTTTGCCATTATGGGCACACAGGAGATGTCTGGTCTGATTAAAATGTTCCTGAAGCAACTGTTTAAACTGTTTTAAAAGTTCTAGTTCCTCTCCGTAAAAGGAAGTGACTCGAAAGTTTCGGGCATCACCTTTAACGATAAAGTAACCAACAGAGATGCAGATTACTTTTCCAAATTCAGCCCAAATCCCAGCGCGTTCATAAAACTCTTCTGGAGTAAATTCATCTTTACGCTGGTACTGCGACTTTTGCTCCCAGAGCATTTGGGTGGTTTCATCTAAATCTGCGAAACTTGGTTTTTGGGGTACAGTTTCAATATCCAAAAAGAGGATATTTTCTAGGTTAAGTTTATAAAGCATGTTTTTAAGTAAGTAAAATCTACAGGAAAGATAAATATTTTAGGATTAATCGATAACCGGTATAAGAATTTACGGGCTTTACAGTTATTAAAGTAATAAACTACTTATTCTAGCATAACCCAAATTAATTACTATGAAAGCCTCAAATGTTACTTTTTCTATTAGTACTCTAAAATATGTATCAATGGCTTTCGTATTGGCATGGAGCGTTTCGTGTTCAGATTCATCTGAAGAAGATGTCCAGACGGAAAGTGAAATACCGGAAGAAGGTTCTGAAGAACCAAAAACACCAACTGCGCCCGTTAGTGAATGTTCAGACCCGAGTAGCTTTATTTTTAATGAAAAGGATGGTTTGGTAAACGTTGAGTTTGAAAATGCTGAGTTTTCTGGAGATTGGGAATTGAAAAGCTCAGATACAGATCATACTGGTGAAGGTTATATGGTTTGGACAGGGAGCCAATCCTTGGGAAATCCTGGGAATGGACTGACTACTTTTAAGATCAATATCGCTAATACGGGAACGTATCAGTTTATTTGGAGGTCTTCTGTCACAACAGGCACTAACGGCACAGAACATAACGATACCTGGTTACGCTTTGATGATGCCGATGATTTTTTTGGTGAAAAAGGAAATGGCAGTATCGTATATCCAGCTGGCAGGGATAAATCACCTACTCCAGAAGGTTCAAGTAAAGACGGATGGTTCAAAATTTTTAGAAGTGGTGGAGATTTAAGTTTTAAGTGGCAATCATCCACATCGGACAATGATGCACATGATATTTTTGTAAAGTTTGATACTCCCGGTACGTACACCATGGAAATTTCGGCACGATCTTCTGGTCATGCTATTGATAAGTTTGTTCTTTTCAATGAATCATTTACAAAAAACCAGGCGACCGAAAGTGCAAATGCTTTGAGTGAGATTACTTGCGGGAATCAATAAAAATTCTCTAAAACAGAGAAGTCTGTTTTGCAGGACTTTCGTGTTCTAAAAGCCATTTTTTTCGATGTAATCCACCTGCGTAGCCAACCAAATCCCCATTGCTTCCAATCACACGATGACATGGAACAACTATCCATAATGGGTTTTTACCATTAGCGGCGGCTACGGCACGTATGGCCTTAGGATTACCCAATTTTTTAGAAAGTTCCAAATACGAAACGGTTTTTCCGTAAGGGATTTCACAAAGGGCATCCCATACCTTTTTTTGAAAATCAGTTCCAGAGGGGTTTAGTTTTAAATCAAAATTCTCTCGGGTTCCTTCAAAATATTCTTGAAACTGATATATAGCATCCTCTAATACATCAGGAATTATACCAATAGGTTTTTCTTCGTTTAAAACAGATATAGAGGCAAGTCCGTTTTCGTCACCCTGAAGCTCTGCCATACCCATGGGAGTTTGTAAATAAGCAACTTCCATTAGTTTATATCATCTTTTTCTTCAATAATTCCTAAGCGCTTTGCTCTGCTTTCCCAGTTCTTTCTAGCGAGTACTTGAAGGTCTTCAACGTTGTCGCTTTCGTCCATAATCTCCAACCCAAGTAATGTTTCAATCACATCTTCCATTGTAACCAAACCACTTACCGAACCATATTCATCAACCACCAAAGAAACATGCTCTCTTTGTGCTACAAACTTTTCAAATAGTTCTGGAATGGGTTTTGTTCGGTCAGTAATTAAAATTTCACGTTTTAAAGTAGAAACGGCCTGTTTGCCTTTTTTGTTGATAATGGCCTCCAAAAGCTCATCTTTTAGAAAGTAGCCGGTTATGTTATCCATTCGATCTTTATAAAGAGGGATTCTTGAAAACCGTAGTGGTCTATTGGCTTCGAAAAAATCTTGAATGGTAGTTTCCTCCGAGGCTATTTTCAGTACCGTTCTTGGTGTCATTACATCTTTGGCCAAGATTTCATCAAACTTCAAAAGGTTTTTAATTACTTTGGATTCCGATTCTTGAAAAACACCTTCTTCATGGGCAATATCTGTCATTGCTGTAAAATCTTCTCTACTTAACACACTTCCATGATGGCCTTTTTTTCCTATAAGTTTTGTAAATAGTTGCAGAACCCATAGCAAGCCAGTCCATTTAAGAATGAAGACCATCACATTTAAAGCTTTTGCCGTAAAATTGGATAATTGTTTCCAGTAGGTTGCACCTATCGTTTTTGGAATAATCTCCGAGGCTACCAAAATTAAAATAGTCATTAAGGTAGACACAACGCCAACCATTAGGTCCTCAGTAAATTCAAATCCCATAAAAGTACGGGTAGAGGTCCCATACAGTTCTGCATAAGCAACCTTAGCTTGAACACCAACTAAAATGGCGCCTACGGTATGTGCAATGGTATTAAGGGTAAGAATAGCAATCAAGGGTTTGTCCACATCTTTTTTAAGAAGTTCTAGCTCGCTAGCGTACTCTTTGCCCTCTTGTTTTTTTATATTGATGAAGGTTGGGGTAATGCTTAATAATACTGCTTCCAGAATGGAACATAGAAATGAAAAGAATATAGAAATAAAGGCATAAAAAAGTAGAACTCCCATTGGTTTTAGCTATAAACACCAAGATAATGAATACCAATCAATTTGCTCCCAGTTAATTTAAAGTTGCTTTATAAAAAACATCCTGCAGAGCGGTTCTAATGTTCAATTTGTATAGATTTCTATTGGTTCTTGTGGGATATACCCTGTTTGAAAGAAAAATAAATACCAATTGGTTTTCGGGATCGGCCCAAATAAAAGTGCCCGTAAATCCTGAATGTCCAAAACTTGTGTTGCTTGCCATGGGTGACGGATAGGCATCTTTTAAGTCTAGTGTATCATTACCAATTAATGGCTTATCAAAACCTAATCCTCTCCTATTTTCATTATTTGGAAATTGAATTTTTGTAAATTCCTTGACAGTCTCTTCAGAAATAAGCTGCTTGCCTGAACAGGAACCATAATTTTGATAGAAGGACATGATTTTTGACATGTCTTCTGCAGTACCAAACAATCCTGCATTTCCTGAAACCCCACCTAAGAGCGAAGCATTTTCGTCATGTACCCATCCTTTTACGAGGTTATTTCTAAAAAGCGTATCCCTTTCTGTTGGAACAATACTATTTGGGAACCCCTTATTACTAGGATTAAAACTTAAGGTTTTGCAATCTAAAGGATTGTAAAAGTTCTCTTTAAGATATGTTTCATATTCCATTTGGGTAAGTTGAGAGATTAACTCCGGAAAAATAAGAAAGGAGAGTCCAGAATATTTATAGACCTTATCATCTGAGACTTTTGAGCGATTAATGATGCGATGCATTTTTCGTTGAAATCGATTTCCGATATATAGTCCATCATAAACCTGTTTTTGAAATTGTGGACTCGGCTTTTCCCTTATAAATCGTTTTTTAATTTTTCCATCTTTCATCACTTTTGCCATAAAAACGATGTAGGGTACCAAACCAGCTTGATGACTTAAAATTTGTCTTAACGTAAGATCTTTCTTGCTCTTTCTTTTTCTCCAAGGTTTCCAATACGTGCTGAACGGGACATCCAAGTCGAGTTTTTTTTCATCCACCAACTTCATGATTGCCGGTAGAGGTCCAGTAATTTTAGTAACCGAAGCCAAGTCGTATATATCATTTAAGCGAACGTTCTGAATACTATCATAGGTATGATAGCCGTATGCTTTATGAAAAATCACCTGATTGTTTTTTGCAACCAATAATTGCGATCCAGGAAAGGCATGGTTCCGTATGGCATGGGTCATTATTGAATCAACCTGAAAAGCAATGGATTCCATATCAAAACCTGTTTCATATGGTGTGTCATCTTCCAAATAGTGCTGAGCGCTGTTTGTTTGCAAAAACAGAAAAGTAAGGAATGCAAGAACCAGATTCTTCATAAAACAACTTGTTTGTTGATGCAAGTTTAGCCCATTACCCGTATAAAATCCTTGGCAAAATAGCTGGCAATGATGTTTGCGCCAGCTCTTTTAATGGCAATAAGTTGTTCCGTCATTACGGCATCATGATCTAGCCAGCCTTTTTCGGCTGCGGCTTTTAACATGGCATATTCTCCGGAAACTTGATAGACCGCTACGGGTACATCAACCTCGTTTTTAATTTCACGAACTATATCCAAATACGCCAATCCAGGTTTTACCATTACAATATCCGCTCCTTCGTCTATATCCATTTGAGTTTCACGAATGGCCTCAAACCGATTTGCAAAATCCATTTGGTATGTCTTTTTGTCCTTTGGAACATTGGCTATGTCCACGGGGGCAGAATCCAAAGCGTCCCTAAAAGGTCCATAAAAAGCACTTGCATATTTAGCAGAGTAACTCATGATTCCTGTATTTTGAAAGCCCTCATCTTCCAAAGCTTCACGAATGCTTAGAATACGGCCATCCATCATATCACTTGGTGCAACAAAATCAGCCCCTGCCTGTGCATGTGAAACACTCATTTCTGCCAAAATCTCAGCGGTTTCATCATTTAGAATCTGTCCTTCAGCAACAATACCATCATGACCATAAGCGGAATAGGGATCCAGCGCAACATCTGTCATCACTAACATCTCAGGACAAGCATCTTTTACTGTTTTGATGGCGCGTTGCATCAAACCTTCCGCATTCAGCGCTTCAGTGCCTTTATTATCCTTTAGGTTATTTGGTACTTTTACAAAAAGTAATACCGCACAAAGTCCCATTTTCCAAAGTTCCTTTGTTTCTTTTTCTAGGTTGTCCAAACTCAATCTATAGTAATTGGGCATAGATGGAATTTCTTCCTTTATTCCTTTCCCTTCTACTACAAAGAGTGGCACTAAAAAGTCATCTGGAGTTATGATTGTTTCGCGAACCAATCTTCTAATGGATTCTGATGCGCGCAGTCTTCTATTTCGTATTAGTGGGTACATAACTTTATATTTCTATTTCGCCGATAAGGTATGGCACGGCTTTGCCTGATATTTTTACACGTTCTCCCAAGTATTCGCAGAATAAGTCGCCACCTCTTGAAGAAATCTGCTTTGCAGTCATTTTAGTTTTGCCCAAGACATTTGTCCAATATGGAGTCAAAGTGGTATGTGCAGAACCGGTTACTGGGTCTTCTGGAATACCACATTGAGGAAAAAATGCACGTGATACAAAATCAACACTATCGCCAGGTGCTGATACAATTACACCTCGGCAATCCAATTTGTCCAATAGATAAAAATTGGGTGATATGGCTTCAATTTCTTGTTGTGAGTTATAAATGAGTAAATAATCTGTCTTTCCTTTTATGGTTTTAAGGGGAGTTAAACCAATAGCCTCATTAATTTCTGAAATACTTCTTAAGGAAACCGTTTCATCGGTTGGAAAATTCATTGTCATATAACCATTTGCAGCTTTTTCTACTAAAAGCTCACCACTTCTGCACGAATAAAAACGAATGGTATTTTCTGGGTGACCATGATAATTAAACAGTACGTAAGCTGTTGCCAAGGTAGCATGTCCGCATAGGTCTACTTCGGTTTCGGGAGTGAACCAGCGCAATTCATAAGTGGCATTTTTTTGCACTACAAAAGCCGTTTCGGATAGATTGTTTTCCTGGGCAATCTTTTGCATTAAATCGGAATCAAGCCATTCATCAAGAATACATACAGCAGCTGGATTACCACCAAAAACGGTATCTGTAAAAGCGTCTATTTGGTAAATCTTTTGTTTCATAGGTTTGGTTTGAACACAAAGCTACATATTAAACCCAATCTTTTGGATTTTGCAATACCTGAATCAATTTTTCCTCTTCACTTCCTTTTTCAGGATGATGGTCATACTTCCATTGCACATGCGGCGGAAGACTCATTAAAATGCTTTCAATACGTCCATTCGTTTTTAATCCGAACAAGGTGCCTTTATCATGAACTAAGTTAAACTCTACATATCTGCCGCGCCTAACTTCTTGCCAATCTCTTTGTTTTTGAGTATATGAAAGCTCTTTTCTTTTAAGAACGATTGGTATATATGCTTCTAGAAAACTATTGCCAACCTCAGTTACAAAGTTATACCAGTTATCCATGTTCATGGTATCGGTTGTTTTGCAATAATCAAAGAAGAGACCGCCCAAGCCTCGTGCTTCATTTCTGTGGGTGTTCCAAAAATATTCATCACATCTTTTTTTGTAGTTGGGATAGAACTCAGGATTATGTGCGTCACATGCTTTTTTGCAAATAGTATGAAAGTGTTTCCCATCTTCATCAAATAAATAATAAGGAGTAAAGTCCTGGCCACCTCCAAACCATTGGTCTATTATATTTCCTTCCTTATCGTACATTTCAAAATACCTCCAATTGGCATGGACCGTTGGAACCATAGGACTTTTTGGGTGCAATACCAGGCTCAATCCACAAGCAAAAAAATCTGCATTTTGAACACCAAAATATTGTTGCATACTTTTTGGAAGTTCTCCATGAACTCCAGATATATTGACCCCGCCTTTTTCAAAAACAGCTCCATTCTCTATAACTCGAGTTCTACCTCCTCCTCCTTCTGGTCGTTTCCAAATGTCTTCTCTAAATTTGGCTTTTCCATCAACTTCTTCAAGTTTTGAGGTAATGGTGTCTTGGAGGGTTTGTATGTATGAGTAGAATTTATCTTTCATTATTCATCAATTATATGAACCAATTTGTTTTTAAAATTAGCAAAGTTGGAATTGGAATCTACTTTGGAAGATGCAACTGTCAATTTTTTTAAAATTTCTATAACCTCTTGTTCTGTTTTGGAAGAATGGTTTAAAAAAATAAAGCGTCCTACCTCATTATTATGCAGATCCATCTTTCTCGCCAATTCTCGGTTTGGAAATGCTTTCTCATGCCAATCTGTGATCTTTTCTGACCAAGTAAGTGTAGCAGTTTCATTTTTGGTTAGATTACTGCAATTTTTGGCAATCAAGTAATTCCAAAACGCATGTCTAAAAGCATTGGCCGGACCATTTTTATAATGCAAACGGCCATAATGTTGTGTTGATATAGACATACATTTTTTTGTTGCGGACAGCGTGGGAAAAATAAACAAAGGAAATCGGAAACATAATTTCATCAAAACCCAGATGCTTTTTGAATCTAATCGTTTTAAAACTTTAATTAGATTCATGATTTCAAACTTGAGTTTTTGGATTATGGAGTTCATACAGTTGCATGTCTACAACTTCTCCGTTGCCAGTGGTGTGTTCTTTGGGGAGGGTACGCTTCCAAACAAATCCAATTTTATCTGCGATTCTTTTACTGGCCAAATTATCATGGTGCACTATGATTTGAAGTGTTTGCAATTCAACTTCATCAAAACACCATGGAATTAATTTTTGAATACTTTTCGTAATAATACCTTTGCCTTCGTATTGATAGCCTATGCAATAGGCCAATTCTCCTTGATGCTTGATTTTTTGAAGCTCTTTTACATACACCAATCCAATTATAGTCCGATTTGTGTTCTCTTTTATGGTAAAGAGAAACTCCTTTTTGGTTATGAACTCTTTAACCTTTTTTGCAACAAACAACTGCGCCAAAGTAGGTGTGAGGTTTTGCTGTAAAGTTTGAGGAAAATAAGCTTTGAGTCGTTCTGAATTTGAAACCACAAAATCACAGAGTCTCCAAGCGTCTTTTTCTTGAATGGGGCTTATGCTGTAGTTTTCAAAGTCAATTTGCATCTTCAATATCTAAAAAGCTAGTCAACGTATTCTTTAACGGCATCTATAAATGCCCTTGCGTTTTCCACAGGTATGTGGGGAAGAATGCCATGTCCCAAGTTCACTACGTATCTGTCCTTGCCAAATTCGCGAATCATTTGAGCTACCATTTTTTTGATTACTTCTGGCGGGGAAAGTAGTCGCGCAGGATCAAAATTACCCTGCAGTGTAATGTTTCCTCCAGTTAGGTAACGGGCATTTTGTGCGGAACATGTCCAATCTACACCTAGTGCAGAAGCACCAGATTGAGACATTTCTTTTAATGCAAACCAACAGCCTTTTCCAAAAACAATTACAGGCGCCTCATCTTTTAAGGCATCTACAATTTGCTGAATGTATTTCCAAGAAAATTCTTGGTAGTCTACTGGCGATAGCATTCCGCCCCAAGAATCAAAAATTTGTACGGCATTTACACCAGCCCTTACCTTGGCTTTTAGATAAGTAATAGTAGTGTCTGTTATTTTTTGAAGCAGTTGATGAGCGGCTTCAGGTTGTGTAAAACAAAATCCTCGGGCTTTGTCAAAACTTTTGCTGCCTTGGCCCTCAACACAATAACAAAGGATGGTCCAGGGAGATCCCGCAAAACCAATTAAAGGAATTTCATCTGCCAATTTTTCCTTGGTCATGGTAATAGCATCAAGCACATACCCTAAAGATTCTTCAATATTTGGAATGAGGACCCTATCTAAATCTTTGGCAGAACGAATGGGATTGGGCAGATATGGCCCAAAATTAGGTTTCATCTCTACTTCAATATTCATGGCTTGTGGAATAACCAGGATATCGCTGAACAAAATCGCTGCATCCATACCAAAACGTCTAATAGGCTGTACCGTTATTTCTGAAGCCAATTCTGGAGTTTGGCATCGGGTAAAGAAATCGTACTTTTCTTTCAGTTCCATAAACTCTGGAAGATAACGACCAGCCTGGCGCATCATCCAAACGGGAGGTCTATCTACGGTTTCACCTTTTAAAGCTCTTAGAAACAAGTCGTTTTTAATCATTTTTCTTAAAGTATTTTATAGCTTGAACCAACACATTTTCTATAGTTGGCTTGTTAGCGATTATAATTTGGTCCGTGTGTTTTTTGGCTTCAGTTTGAGTGGTATTACCAATGCAGAATGCTAAACTTTTTGAAATAGAATTTTCTTGGATATAACTTTTTATGCCACTTGGGCTAAAGAAAAGGATTCCATCAAAAGTACGATTGAACTTTTTTGGAATTAAATGAGTTCGATAAGCTTCCATTTCAACATACCGAACGTTATTTTTTGACAGTATTTTTGGTAATTCTTCCCTTCTCCAATTTCCGCATAGAAACAAAAAAGCTTCGTTCTGATGGTTTTTTGCTATAAAATCAGCTAAATCTGAAGCATTTTGAGTTATTTTCATCACTTTTATGCCATTTTCTTCTAAAAGTGCTTGTGTCTTTTCACCTACACAGAAAGCTTTATAATCAGAGAGGTCTACCTTTTTAGAATGCTTTAAAAAAGCTTTAACGGCATTTTTACTTGTGAAAATATAGTTTTGGTAGTCAAGTGGAAGGGTAATATCCAGAAACTCAATACGCAACGCATTGTACTCAACCAAACCTATTCCAGAGTTTAAGAACAATTCCTTTTGTGAAGGTGAAAGTATTTTAGTGGAGAGCACTGTTTTCATTTCTGATACTTTCCATGAGTTTATCTCCACCCTTGTTTAAAATTTCTTGTGCACATATTGCTCCAAGCCCTTTGGCGGAGTTAATAGGAATGGTTTTTTCAATTTCAATTTTTTGTCTTCCGTCCAATGAGAACACAGCTCCTATAAAATGAATCGATTGATTTTTTATTTGTGCCAAAGCCCCAATGGGAGCAGTACAGCCCCCTTCTAGAGTTCTTAAAAACTCACGTTCAATGGTTGTTGTTATTTCTGAATCTTGGTGATTGAGTTTTTGAGAAACTTCTCTAGAAAACACATCATTTTCCAATGCAACTACAAGCATTGCTCCTTGTGCAGGAGCTGGAACCATCCAATCCAATGATATGGCATCTTTTGGCAATAACTTTATTCGCTCCAATCCTGCCTGCGCAAAAATGGCACCGTTCCAGTCATTTTCAATCAGTTTTAGCAGTCTAGAGTTAACATTGCCCCGCAAGTCCACTACTTTGTGGTGAGGATATTTATGTAACCATTGTGCTTTTCTTCGCAAACTACCTGTGGCAATTGTTGCTGTATTTTCAGATTCTAAAACCCCCATCCCCTTGTGGACCAATATGTCACTGGTAACAGCACGCTCCAAAACGGCGGTTTGAATGATTCCCTGTGGTAATTGGGTTGGCACATCTTTCATGGAATGCACTGCAATATCAATCTGACCTTTTAATAATGCAACATCCAATGTTTTAGTGAAAATTCCCGTAATCCCAAGTTCGTAAAGTGGTTTGTCCAAAACTTGGTCTCCAGTAGACTTAATGGGAACTAATATTGTGTCAAAGCCCAGTGCCTCAATTTGTTGTTGTACAGTTGTTGCCTGCCACAATGCCAATTCGCTATCGCGGGTTCCGATTCTTATGATTTTGCTCATTTTGAATCAATTTCTAACTGAAATACTTTTTGAATAAGTTCTAAACTATCTTCTGTATCAACGTCTGAACTTTTCAAATGGTTGGCAAACTGCTTTGTGATTTTTTGAATAATTCGTTCTGAGATAATCTCAGCTTGATCTTGGTTAAAATCAGATAGTTTTTTGGAATGAAAGTCAATTTCTTCCGCTTTCATCGTTTTAAGCTTTTCTTTGAGGGCATTAATAACAGGCGCAAATTTTCTGGTTTCCAACCATTTTAAAAACTCTTTTCTTACCTGCTCAATTATTGTTTCCGCTTTAGGGACAAATTCTTTTCTTTTGGTTAAGGTATCATCGGTAATTTGAGAAAGTTGGTCCAAATGCACCAAGGATACATTGTCTAATTCCAGAACATCGTCCGATACGTTTTTTGGAACGGAAAGGTCCAAAATCAGCAGTGGTTTTTTAGGGTAGATCAATGCTTTTGAAATTGTGGGTAATTGAGCTCCTGTAGCAACCACAAGAATATCAGCTTTTCTAATTTCCGTCTGTAGATCACCGTAATCTTTTACCGTCAAATCAAATTTCCCCGCTATGGCTTCAGCTTTTTCGCGAGTTCTATTAATTAAGGTAATATGAGAGTTATTAGAATGCTTGATAAGATTTTCGCAAGTGTTCCTTCCTATTTTTCCCGTACCGAAAAGTAAAATGTTCTTTTCAGATATATCTGAAATTGTACTTAAAATATACTTTACGGAGGCAAAAGCAACAGATGTGGCCCCTGAGGATAATTCCGTTTCATTTTTAATGCGTTTGCTTGCTTGGATTACAGCGTTGCATAGGCGTTCTATGAACGGATTTGCCATGTCCTGCTTTTTGGAACGATAAAAACCTTGTTTGATTTGACTGATGATTTCGAAATCGCCCAAAATTTGACTGTCCAAACCAGTACCCACTTTAAACATATGTGAGATTGCATCATGGTTTTTATAAACGTAAGCAACCTCTTGAAACTCCTCCATATTCCCAGGGGTATGATCACAAAGCAATTTAATAAGTTGAAAGGGGTGTTGTGCAAAACCATACAGCTCAGTCCGGTTACATGTAGAGATTGCCAAAAGACCATCTATACCCTGCTCCTTAGCTTGGACCATAATGCGGTCTATCGCTGGAACATCTAGACTGAACTTTCCTCTTACTTCGGCCTCTGCTTTTTTATAGCTTAAGCCAATGGCGTAAAAAGAATTATGTTTTGAAATGTGGTAACTCCTCATAAAGGATAAAATCGCGTCACAAAAATAAGGGCACTGTATTTTAAAAAATAACGCTAGCGGAACTATAAATAACAGCCTTTGCACAATTATGGGCACTTTTCGGCTAAATACTTCAAAAACACTGCTTTTATTGGTAAATTTGAATTAACAAAAACAATTTAGAGTCATTCTAAATAGGATTAATTGCTTAAAAAAACAGCATTTAGCAATGGAAAATGTCGCCAAAGGTTCTTATGAGGAAATTTTAATTGAGGATGGGTTTTATATACTTAAAATTCAGAACGATACGGAAGAAATTAATGTAATTGAACGTGAAATAGACAGCTCATTTATTCAGTTTCATTTTTGTTTAAAGGGAGGTTCCAGGTTTAATTTTAATGATGGACATTATACGTTAGAAGTATCAGAAGAGAATTCCCTTTTGCTGTACAATACACAAAAGGACCTGCCTTTAAATTTGAATATTTCTCCCAATACTTGGTTGTTATCGGTTATCATGACCATAAGAAAGTTTCATTCCCTTTTTTCCAATGAGGCCAATTACATTCCATTTTTGAGTGAAGACAATAAAGAAAAGAAATACTATTCCCAAGAAGTTGTTTCCCCTGCAATTGCAGTGGTATTAAGTCAATTGATGAACTATAATCTTCACCCATCCATTAAAGAATTGTATGTGAGGGGAAAAGTATATGAACTCATTTCGTTGTATTTCAATAAAACCAAGGATGCAGATTTGGAACAATGCCCTTTCTTGGCAGATGAGGACAATGTACGCCGTATAAAAATGGCCAAGGAAATTATGATTTCCAGAATGGTGGAGCCACCAACATTAAATGAACTTTCAAAAGAAATTGGGTTAAGTTTGAAGAAACTGAAAGAGGGGTTCAAACAGATTTATGGCGATTCAGTGTATGGCTTTTTGTTTGACTATAAGATGGAATACGCACGAAAAATGCTCGAAACGGGAAGTCATAACGTAAATGAGGTTGGTCTTAGGGTAGGCTATAGCACCGCCAGTCATTTTATTGCCTCTTTCAAAAAGAAATATGGAACAACACCAAAAAAATATTTAACTTCAAATGTTTAAAAACCTTTTGATGAAACCTATTAGATTATTCTTATTTGCCCTTTGTTCAACACTATTTATTAATGCCCAAGATGACTCAAAAGCAGAGGATACCCCAAAGACCCCAGAGCTGGTTTTAATTTTTAGTAAGACTACTGGTTATCGGCATGAATCCATTGAAAAAGGAGTTCGTACGCTAAGACAATTAGGCAGGGAGAATGGTTTTATTGTACTGCAAACAGAAACATCTTCAGATTTTAATCCCCAAAACTTGAAAAATTACAAATTAGTGGTTTTCCTTAGTACTACATTGGAGGTTTTGAATGATAGCCAGCAAGCGGCCTTTGAAAATTATATTAAAGGTAGGGGAAGCTTTCTAGGGATTCACGCTGCCGCAGATACAGAATATGATTGGACGTGGTATGGCAAATTGGTTGGAGGTTATTTTGATAGCCATCCTCCTGGTGTTCATGAAGCCAAAATAGAAGTGGTGGATAAAGAACATAGTTCTACTGTCCATCTTTCTGATTCTTGGATGCGCACTGATGAATGGTATAATTACAAAAACTTAAACCCCAATGTTTCTGTCTTACTCAATCTAGATGAAAAAACTTATAAGGGAGGAACTAATGGCGAAAACCATCCTATAGCTTGGTATCATGAATTTGATGGCGGAAGAGCTTTTTATACTGGAGGAGGCCACACAGAAACTTCTTTTGATGAGCCTGATTTTAGACAACATCTACTAGGTGGTATTGAATGGTGCTTAGGGAGAAAGTAGATTAGGTCTTGCCACAATGATACCAATATTACTTTTGATTTTTTTCAAATAATCAACTAAAGGTTCTTCGGTAATTCTAACAGATCCAGAACTGGAAGCATGAAGTAGATGTATTCTTCCGTTTTGTTTAATGGCAAATCCAGTATGGGTTACATCCAACCCCTTAATAGATGTGGCCAGTGCAATAATATCTCCAGATTGAATCAAATGCTCCTTACTTTCAATCTTATCTTGAGGCAGGATACAAAGGCTTTCTTTGGCAAGTTCTACCTCAACAGCTTGAATGGCCGCATAGTTTTTGTCTTCTTCCAAAAAAGGATACAATGCTCTATGAGTGCCCATAAAGTTGATGGATTTATTCATCTCAATCCCATCCAAACTAACAGTGATATCTTGAATCAGTCCCTTACTCTCATTGTTTCTTATCCATTCTGTAAAGTAGTGTAAACGAGAAGGGTAACCGTATAACACACCATTTCTATACCGAATGGTTTTTAAATTTTCTGTAAAACTTGGAAAGTCGGTTTGATTATTTTGGAACATTAGACCAAAGGCCAAAACATTTTCAACATAGGTCGTACAATCTAGACCTCTTAAGTTGACGACCAGAGTTTCAGTGTCTCCAATTTCCAAGGTTTTTTCTACGTATGGAGTGCCTAAAAATGATTTGCCAATGTCCACAACAGAATCGCCATACGAACCTCCTTCAATTCCTTTGAGCCCTTCCAACTTTGAATAAAACAGAGTGGAATCCATTGGAGAGTAGGTGATTTGAGCATTCAACGTTGATGTAAAAACTATAATGAGATAAAATGCAGCCTTGCGTAACATAGACAAGTTTAGGTTTACCAAACTAAATTAGGATTATCTATGGAATTATAAGGAAACAAATTGATAGAATCAAATGTTAAATCATCTTCAAGTAGTATTTTTACTGCTCTTAACAAATTGCTATGAAAGGAGTGTTATTGGTTAATTTGGGGTCTCCAGATAACCCAACTGCAAAAGACGTAAAGCCTTATTTGGATGAATTTTTGATGGATGAACGAGTCATTGATGTTCCCAACTGGTTGCGAAATATCATTGTTAGAGGAATCATATTACAGACGCGCCCAAAAAAATCAGCGGAAGCTTATTCCAAAATTTGGTGGAAAGAAGGTTCTCCATTAATTGTCATCTCAGAACGATTTGCTGAAAAGGTAAAGCACCAGACAGAAATGCCCGTTGCCCTTGGTATGCGTTATGGTTCAATGACTATCAAAAATGCGTTACAAGAATTAAAAGATAAAGGCGTGGATGAGGTACTGTTGGTTCCCCTATATCCACAATATGCCATGAGTTCTTTTGAAACCGTTGTGGTAAAAACCATGGAGGTGCAAACTGCACATTTTCCAGAAATGAAAATTACTACGCTACCTGCATTTTATAACAATCCCGATTATATTCAGGTGCTTTCAAAAAGTATTGAAAGAGGACTTGAAGAGTTCGACTATGACCACATCCTGTTTTCGTATCATGGTATCCCGGAACGTCATATTCGAAAATCGGATCCAACAAAATTCCACTGTAAAATAGATGGAAGCTGTTGTCAAACAAATTCTGTGGCGCACCATACATGCTATCGTCACCAATGTTTTGACACTACTGAAAAAGTAAAAACTTTTTTAGGATTGCCAGAAGATAAAACCAGTATTTCTTTTCAATCTAGGTTGCCCAATGATCCATGGTTAAAACCCTTCACCGACTTTGAATTTGAACGTTTGGCAAAAGAAGGAAAAACAAAATTGGCAGTGATTACTCCAGCATTTGTCTCTGATTGTTTGGAGACGTTGGAAGAAATTGCAATGGAAGGAAAGGACCAATTTATGGAAGCCGGTGGTGAATCTTATATTCACATACCTTGTCTAAATGATAATGAGGAATGGGTGGAGCTAATGGCCAAATGGGTCAATGATTGGCAGTCCAAAGAAACCCTGCCCGTGTAGATGGCAAAAGTATCCTCTGATCAATTAGGAACAGAACCGATTGGTAAATTACTGATCAAGCAAGCGGTACCAGCTTCCATAGGAATTTTAGTGATGTCCTTGAATGTTTTGGTGGATTCCATTTTCGTAGGAAATTGGATTGGCTCCATTGCCATAGCAGCCATTAATGTTGTGCTACCCGTATCGTTTTTTATTGCTGCATTGGGAATGGCAATCGGTATTGGCGGTTCCAGTATAATTTCCAGAGCACTGGGAGCTGAAAACAAAGAAAAAGCCCTTAAAACTTTTGGAAACCAGATTACACTGACCCTTTTGGTGACTATCAGTATGGTGGCTTTGGGGCTCTACTTTGTAGATGATCTTATACCGGCCTTTGGCGGTAAGGGAACCATCTTTGCTCCCGCAAAAATTTATTATACCATTATTTTATATGGAGTACCATTTTTGGCACTTTGTATGATGGGCAATACCGTAATCAGAGCAGAAGGGAAACCAAAATTTGCCATGATAGCCATGATTATTCCGTCTGTTGGGAACCTGCTCATGGATTACATCTTCATTTATGTTTTTGACTGGGGGATGCATGGAGCAGCATGGGCAACAACAGTTGGTTACCTAATGTGTTTTGGTTACATCTTTTACTTTTTTCTTTCTAAGAATTCAGAGCTAAAAATAAGCCTACCACATTTTGGGTTGAACATGCCAATTTTAAAAGAGATTGGCTCTCTTGGTTTTGTAACCTTGGCAAGACAGGCAGTTACCAGTATCACCTATTTGCTGATGAACAATATTCTGTTCAATTTAGGAGGCGAGGCCATGGTTGCTGTGTACGCTATTATTGGTAGAATGTTGATGTTTGCGCTATTCCCTGTTTTTGGCGTTACCCAAGGATTTTTGCCCATTGCAGGATTTAACTATGGCGCTTTAAAATATGACCGCGTTAAAGAATCCATTTTTACCGCAATTAAATATGCGGCTTTGGTAGCCACACTTGTATTCATAGGATTGATGGTTTTTCCCGATGCTATAACATCTTTGTTTCTAAGCAGTAGGGAAGATTTGCCTCCAGAGGAATTAATAGCCAATGCTTTTGTATTGGAACATGCCCCTGCAGCAATGCGATGGGTCTTTGCGGCAACACCTATTATAGCATTACAATTAATAGGTGCTGCCTATTTTCAAGCTGTGGGAAAAGCAATCCCAGCTTTGCTTCTGACCTTAACCCGACAAGGCTTCTTTTTTATTCCACTTGTTTTGATTTTACCTAGTTTTTTGGGAGAACTTGGAGTTTGGTTATCATTTCCTATTGCTGATGTTTTGGCAACAATAGTTACAGGCATTTATTTGGGTAAAGAAGTAAAAACCAAACTCGAAGTATCAACTGGACCCTAGTTTTTGTTATTCTATTTGGGTGGCCGCTTTACTAATGATTTTCCATTTACCCTCAAGCTTTTTCAATAAGAAGATATCGATAAACTTTAGCCCTCCTTTGGGAATCAGAATCTCTGCTTTGGCAGAAGCAATGTTGTTTGCATAATCAATCATCAATATTTTGCCATTCCTACCGTTGAATTTTCCTTGTTCTCTATTCTTAAATAAGTTGGCATATTCCTTTGGGGACAAAACCCATAATTCTTGGTCTTTTTTGGATAGGAATAAATCAGCGTCTTCATAAAACGCTGACGTTATTAGTTCTGGGTCGCTATAGGATGAACCATCAATATAATTTTGAAGGGTTTGCCGTATAGCTTCTTCCTCGGATTGCGCAAATAAAGAAAGGGTTAATAGTAAAAGTGTGAAAGTCAAGAATTGTGTTTTCATGTGTTTTTAAGTTTTAAGAATTGATGATTTATTGAGCTTTTATTTGAATAAGTTTTCCATTATCCTCATCAGTGAGGATATACAATTTTCCGTCTGGACTTTGCCTTACTTTACGAATGCGAACTCTATCATCTATGAATAGTTCTTCAGCACTTTTTATTATCTCATTTTCTACGCGAAACTGCCATAGACTTCCACGAGATAGCCCTGGAACGATTAAATTGTTTTTCCAATGAGGGAATTCGTCACCTGTGTAAAAAGTAAGCCCTGTTGGGGCCACAGTATGGTGCCAAAACCAAACTGGAGGCGTAAAGGTCACATCTTCAAATTTTGGTGGAGTGTAATCTTGACTCCTTAGTTTTCCAGACGTTACGTTAGGCCAACCATAGTTTGCCCTGGCTTTCAGAATATTGATTTCATCACCTTGAATAGTGCCATGTTCGCTAAACCAAATATTACCCGTTTTAGGTTCTACGGTTATTCCTTGTGCTGCACGTATACCCATCGCATACAAGCCTGGCACGGCGTTTGGACCAAAATCTGGGTTATCGTCTGGAATACTCCCATCAGGATTAATGCGATATATCTTTCCTCTTTTATCAGACACATCTTGTGCAATTGGTATTTCAGGCTCATCTTTTTCCCAGAAAAGGCGTTCACCAATGGTGATGTATAGTTTGCCATCTGTCCCAAATGTCATACCGCCACCATAATGATAGTATTCTTTTGTAAAGGGATTTGCCTCAAGAAGAGTTTGATGCTGTAGAAGGGAATCGTTCTTTAGCTGTGCGCGAACTATTTTGGTAGTTGTTCCTATAGCTTTTCTTTTGGACGCATAGGAAACATACACCCACTTATTGCTTATAAAATCTGGATCAACTAGCACCTCAAAAATCCCCGAATTGTCACCAAAATGAATAGCACGTATGCTATCGGTTAAATCGGTTGGAAATCCTTTGATGATTCGTTTTTCTTTCGAGTTAAGATTGATATGCAAAAGATTTCCATCCTTTTCAGAGACCAAAGCTTCTTCATTTGATAAGAAGGCCATACTCCAAGGATGGTTAAGACCGTCCATCACGAT
The DNA here is from genome assembly GCF_947499585.1 of uncultured Allomuricauda sp. Taxonomy (GTDB): domain Bacteria; phylum Bacteroidota; class Bacteroidia; order Flavobacteriales; family Flavobacteriaceae; genus Flagellimonas. The sequence goes on from NZ_CANMOO010000002.1 coordinate 905,772, forward strand.
TTGTTTTGTTGGTAAGGGAGATAAAACACTCTTTGAAGCAGAAGTTTTTTGATTCTGTGAGCAACCTATCAAAAGGAATGCCAACGGAATTACCAATTTGTTCATCTTTTGTAATTTTTATACAAATGATGAAAAACTCAAATTACAACCCTTTAAAAAACATGATTCTTAAGACGAAAAACAGCTATGTCGTTCCAAATTCCTTCCTGTACTGAGAAGGGGTCAATTGTGTTTTTGCCTTAAAGGCCAGATTAAAGGATGTGGCATTGCTAAAACCGCAGTCATAGGCTATAGCCACTATTTTTTCCTTGTTATGCTTTGGATTGGTCAGCAATACCTTTGCTTTTTCAATTCTATACCCATTTACAAAATCTGAAAAATTCTTGTGTTCATTTTCATTTATGGCTTGGGATAATTTTCTAGTAGAGACGTTCAACCGCTCTGCAATAGTTTCAAGTGAAACGGTGTTGTCTAGAAAAATCTCATCTTTGGCAAACAACTTTTTTAGGGCACCCAATAGCTCTTCCGAGGCAGATTTGTCTAAAGAAGATGTATTGTACTTTCCCAATTGGAAAGCGTGTTTTTGAAGAAAAAGAAAAGAGAAAATATAAATCAGTACAGAAAAGAAAACGGCACCACCTATGTAAAGAGAGAACAACCCTGCAAGGTGACCCATATAAAAAAGCCAGATCAAGGCAACTCCTATAACCAGATTTCTATACCATGATGCTCGTTGCGGATGCACTTTTGTTCTATGCTTATAGAATACTTGAGAAGAGAAAACAATATAAGTTGCCAAATGCCCAAACACCAAAATATATATGGCATACGAAATTGGGTTGCCAGTATTGGGAACAATGGCACATAAAAGAGCAAATAAGATGAAGGGAACTGCATGAGCATAATCGTTATACCCGAATTTTTTTTGCGTGGCTAGCAATGATTTTCCATAAAGCCATAAGAACGGCCCCGTTAATAAAATACCAGAAAGCCCTAAGTTGCGCTGCCAAGGTTCCAAATTCAGATGCACATTAAGTACAGACTTACCTATGCGAATGGTCAAACCTAAAATTACAAGTGCCAAAAAAAAGTTGGCCTTCCTGTTCCCTTTTTTGAGCGTGAAGAGATAAAAAGAAAGAAAAAGGGCCTGGGCTATCCCCAAGCAACTTAAAACCAATATTATGGCGTTCTTGTCCATACTTCAAAAATAGAAAGAAGACATCAAAGAAAATTTACATGTCGCATTTAGTTACTATTTTTAGCAAAAGACCTTTTAGCGAATGAAGTTTTCTTATTTAATTCTTAGTATTTCTTTATTGATTTTAATGGGTTGTTCTGAAAAAAAGCAAGTGACAAAAACATTTCCATTATTTGTAGGAACTTATACTGATGGTGAAAGCGAGGGAATTTATCGTTTTACCTTTGATTCCAATTCTGGAGTGCTTCAAGAGAAGAGCTTAGCCGCAGTGTTGCCCAACCCCTCTTTTTTGAAAATTTCCAGAGACAGAACAAACTTATATGCCGTTCAGGAGACCGCTGATTTTGATAGTTTGGGAGGTGGAGTGACTGCTTTTAAATTAAAGGACGGACTTTTAGAACTTCAGAATAGCATGGGCACCGGTGGTGCACATCCCTGTCATGTGTCCTTATCAGATAATGGGTATTTGGCCGTCTCAAATTATACAGGAGGTAACTTCTCCATTTTTGAATTAAAGGATGATGGGGCATTAAAGGATAGTCCTCAAGTTATAAATCATAAAGTATTGGATACAGCTAAAACGGCCCATGCGCATATGGCAAAGTTTTCTTCGGAAGGATTACTTGTTTCAGACTTAGGTCTAGATGCTGTAAAACGTTATCAAAACCAAAATGGTCAGTTTACTACTGCAAGTCAAGCTTCACTGGATTTACCCGATGGTGCGGGCCCAAGACATTTTGTCTTCAGCAAGGAAAACAAATTTCTTTATGTGATCAATGAACTGAATTCTACTATTACGGTTTTTCAAAAACAGAAGGATGGTGATTACCTGGAAATAGAGACAAAAAGCAATTTAGATGCTTCTTTTGAAGGTGAAAATTTTTGTGCTGATATTCATTTATCCTCGGATGGGAGATTCTTGTACGGTTCTAACCGTGGAGAAAATTCAATAGTCATCTTTAACGTAAATGAAGTAACGGGTAAATTGAAATTGGTTGGTCGTGAATCAGTGAATGGTAATTGGCCGCGGAACTTTACTATTGATCCAAGCGGGAACTTCATATTGGTCGCAAATCAGAGAAGCAATAACATTACCATCTTCAAACGTAATGTTGAACAAGGAACCTTGGAATTTCTTAATGAAATAGCATTGCCAAGTCCAGTTTGCCTTGAGTTTTTGGATTGATTTTAAAGGTGCTTTTCTTTCATTTTTTGAATGAACTCAGCTGACATATAATATAAGTTCAATTGCCCATTGTTATGCGTTCTATTTATTCTTTTAACAGGTTCTAAAGCTTTAACATTAATGGGTTCCTCTAATCTTCCGCTCGCAAAAACAAATAGTTTTCCATCTTGACTTACCCAAGGGCACATCTCGTGTTCTGACGAATTGATTGGGTCGCCCAAATTTTCGGGTGCAGTCCACTCGCCATCTAAATTGAAACTGATATATAGATCCCCTTTGCCCAAGCTGTCATCATAACCTCTAAAAATTAAATATTCTTCATCGGGGTCGATAAAAGGATCGCCCTTATTTTCTCCAGAGTTAATGACATCTGATAAAGCCTCAACAGTATAATCAGTATTGTTGGGAATGGCCTTGTAAATATCCCCTTTGGACCAAATATTAAAATATAAAGTACCAGAGTGGGTTAACGAGCTATAATATTCATTATCCTCCTCGCCAGTTAAGGTTACTCGGATGGCTTTGCCCCACCCAGCATCTGTTCGCTCCACGTACCAGATTTTGCTATTTTCATTATCGCCTTTAGGTCTACTTGAACTGAAATAAATACGATTTCCATCAGGAGAAAAAAGCGGGTCGTAATCTGAAAATTCTCCCGAAAAAGAAGCTATTCTTGGTTCACTCCAAGTGCTGTCTTCCATCATTTTAGTAAAAGTGATATAGGCATTGGTGGGCATATCCGTAGTATAATAAAATTCAGTTCCATCGGGCGAGAAGGTGCCGTTGTATTCCGTTGAGGGTGATGCCAAAAGCTCTGGCGCCAGAAGTTGAGGTGATGCAGTAGGATCAATACCAAAAAAAGGACCTGAGTATTTCTGATTTTGTATTTTCTCCACAGGTTCTGCCTGCTCCTTGCACCCTAAAATTAGAATGATGAAAAGAATCGAGATGACTTTTAAGCTATTCACAGGTATAGGTTTTATTGTTGAATTCAAAAGAAGCGTTCTCATTAGGTCTCAAGGCTCCATGCCAGGAGTCTTTGTACCATTTTTCTGGGGCATCATCGCTGCGATAATTTGCGGTAAAAAAGGAAAAGTCGTCGGTAAATGTGATGATAATATCGCCTTTTCCATCTGCATCGTGCCATCTACCGGTCATGACATTACCTTTTAATCTACCCCATACCCCTCCTAGCGCATTTTTATGAATCAATAGGTAAGACCCGGCCACTTCGTCATTATCAATGAGCAAATCAAAACGGCCTATTTCCGTGCAGTAATTTTTTGATATGACCGTGTTTTTTTTCTGGTTTTGTGCTGTTGAAAATTGTATGGACAGCATCAAAAGGAGTACGCTATAAAAAATGGTTTTCGATTTCATAGAGAAGAATTTAAATTCAATCTGCTGATTCAAGTTTTCGAATGATCAATTGGTAATTTTCCAAATTTGAGGCATCAATAATCTCATTGGTTTGCTGATTGAGCATATCCATTTGAGAATCGGCTATAAAATATATGCTGTTATTAACTAAGTCAAAAGTGGTGGGAATGTCCGAAGGGTGCCTAAAAGGCATCAATTTTTGCTGTTGAAGAATATTGGTCTGTTCTTTATTTAAATGAAACTTATAAACTCCATTTTCAGAAGCATCTCTTCTAGAATTGATTATGGTAATTAAACTGTTTTCATAAAATTTCATGCCATCAATTCCTTTGTGTTCATTGGACTGATTCACCAATTTTTGGGTCGCAATATCCAATACGCGAATTCCACTAGTGTACGACGCAAAATAAAGATACTTGTCATTATCAGATATGGCTATTCCATTGGAATGTTTAATCTCATCATTGGAGTAAAACACTTCCAAATGATCACTGGACGGATTGATGGTATAAATATTATTGGTTTCGGAGTCGGTAATAAATACACTTCCATGATTACTTACGGCAATATCATTCAGATAAATAAATTCAGGATTGTCCAATGGATAGGATTTAATTAGATCTCCTGTAGTGATATCCAGTAAAAGAAGGATAGACTTATTATTGTCTTTTGGAAGGCTATTTCCAAGTGCATACAGAATATCTCCTTTTATAGTCATTCCAAAGCCTGCTAAATAGCCATATTCCTTCCTTTGAATAAAATCCTTTGCATCTGTGCCATCGAGATTGCATTGCACTATTTTGTCATGCTTAAGACTATTAATAAAGAGTTTTCCTGATTGGATATCAACGGCAATGCCCTCGGGAATAAGGTCTTTTTCAAAAACTAGGTCTATAAAACTATTGGGTGCTTGGGCTTGTAGCGAAAACGATAGTAAAAACAAAACGCATTGAAGTGTTTTCATTTGATTGATTGTTTTCTCCAAATTACTATATAATTCGAGGTCATGTTTTAAAACTTTTGTTAAAACAAGATTTAACTTTTTGGTATCATAGATGGTCTTACTTATGCATTTCTTCAGACCAAATATTCACAAAAAATTGCTAATCTAATTTCTTGATCCCAGAAACATGGGAAGCTATGGCTTTCCACCCTCCTTCACGCTTAATTAACACATTGCTGGATTGATAAATGGTTTCGGTGGAATCGTTTAAAATATGACCGGTGCCACAAATCATGGCAGTACCATTATTTAAAATATCTAGACGCTTAATTTCATAGTAAAAAGAATCATGTTGCATGGCGTGTCCTTTGATCCACTCAAGCTCCTTGACCTTGTTGGACCAGTTACCGCTGGCATCAACCATTTGAAAATCATCAGCTAAAATGTTATCTAATAAAACAGTATCCTGTTCTCTATAGGCTTTTGGCCATTGTATCTCTTTTAGGTTCCTTAGAATTTCTTGGTCTTCCGATGTAATGATACTTTCAGTGGTATCTTCTTTTGGATTTGTTTGGCAGCCAAAGGCAACAAGTAAAACGATGCAGGATAATCTTTTTCTCATTTTCAATTGATTTCTGTAAAGATGGTTACTTGTAAAATGAAAGTATAGAATTGCTATGTGAGTCGCGGTAAAAAAAGGGTGAATCGAGGAGGAGCCTATTTATTGGTAATACTATTTAGATAAGTTCTACTAAATTTAATAGCATCTCCAGTGGTTAAATGTAGTATTCCATCCCCGTTATGATTCTTTTGGATATGTGCTATTAAATCTGAATTTACAAGATATGACCGATGGACCCGCTTAAAAGTTTTAGGACAGAGTACCTCGGACAATGACTTTAAACTTTGGTACTTAACAAACTTCCCCTTTTCTGTATGCAGTACAATACAATTATTACTGGTTTCCACATAAATGATTTCTTGGGGACTAAGCAAAAACTGAGAACTGTTTTTGGAAACTGACAGGCGAAAATTGCTTTCGGCACTCCCATTTTGAGAAATGGCAACAGCTTCTTCTTTTTTGATGTCAACAAAACAAAACAGTAATAAAAAGTAGCAAAGCAGGTTTACAGCGATATTATTGGTCAAGCTTGCGTTTAGCATATCAAAACTAGGTGAAGTGCATTGGTAAACCGTGGTCATTAAAAATACAACTAAAACCTGACCCACAATGATGTTTAAAGCAGAGGCAGATAAACCCAATCCACTTTGAATTAGGATATTTCTTCTGGAGGAAGTAACTGTCCATTTATTGCCCCATTTTTTTATTTGCTTAGCAGAGGCATTCCAAAACAAGAAACTGGTGATAGCAAGAATAGAAAGTTCAGAAAAGCAGGCTACACCCAAACTTTCCTGAAACATTCGGCCTATGCCCATGTTTAGCAATACAAAAATGGATATTAACGAGATACGTTTTGACACGTTCTAAAAGTAGCAATTCTAGCAGAAGCTGACCAAAACTTTAAGATTTGTTAAACAAAGGAACAGCTTTTTTGTCCGAAGGGCCTTTTGCAAACCAAGTCATAATATGCTTTTGTGGCCACCTTCTAATTAGTGTATCGGCCTTTTTATCATACCAGACAGCGTCAAAGTTGCTTTTTGTGCTAAGCACTACTCGCCACTCCTGTTGTAACTTATCGGAGTCTTTATAATTCACATTAAGACTGTCCCAGTCAATATTTGACAATACTTGTGGGTCTAAATGGGCCATTACCTCTTTTTCACTGAGAATGGCCAACCAAATAGGAACGGAGAGATGCTCAATGGACAAATCTTCTCTTTTACTGCCCCATCCAATTTTCAAATCTTGCCCATTTCTAATTGCATTCATCAAATCTTTTTTAGACCCTTTTAGAACGCTCCCATCTCTATCGGTCTTTAGAACAATTTGCCAATCATTTGAGGGTTGTTGTTTTACACAAGAACATAAGAGTACAACTAAACAAAACAAGAGCATTTTTTTCATGACTAAAATCTTTAAAGACGATTAACCTTGTCCAAAATATACAAAAATGGAAATCAACAAAATAGCAAAAACAATAGCCAAGACTATTTTCCAAAAGCTATAAGGTCTAGTTCCAGAGATTTGACCGTTTTCGCCATTGATAAAGAAATTATATTCCTTGCTTTTATAGCGATACGCGCTTATGTAAACGGGTAATAGAATATGCTTAAAGGTTTCTTCTGATAACTTCATATCCATACTGCTCACCCTTTGTGTGTCACCACCTATATCTTGTCTGCACCAACGTTCTGCAATTTGTTTTGCTTCTCCCTTGGCAGATAGATGTCCTTGTTGTAATGGAATGGTATATTTCTCCGTCACAAAGCCTGAAAGAAAACTGCTATTGAAAGGTTGTAATTTCTTTAAGTTCCAATGTGCAATTTTGTTTGGAATTCTTCCCGCTTTTTGTTTGGATGCCTCTATCAAAGTGTCATCTACAAAACCAGAGACTCGCCCAGAAGTTGGATACCAGCGTGTTTTGCGAACTTGCCGTGTTTGGGTTTTGCCATTGCTGTCTCTGTAGCGCTGTGTTTCATAATAATATTCACCTCGTTGCCCAGTGTAGGAAGCCGAAAGTTGCGCATCAAAAGTCCAATAAGGCAAATACAATCCTTTAGTAAACTGAGGGTCTAAAGAAGCCTTTTTGAGCTTGTTGGGAGCCCACCATAACTTACTGACCCATTTTTGGAAAATGAGAAACGATTTCTGTTTTTCAATTTGAAAAGGCAGGACAGCCCCTGGTAATATCCAATCCTCTTTATATGCATCTTCTACAACCAAAGGCATACTGCAATACACGCAGTGGAGTGACTTATAATTTTCTTCTACATGTTGATTGGCACCACAATTTTTACAATGAAGCATTGAAATTTCCTCACTGTGCTTTTGAGCACCCATCTCCTTGAGATAAGGATATAGCTCTAACTCTGTAAACCCATTTTCATCTATATTAATAGATTCCTCATGTCCACAATACTCACAGCTTATGTTGGTAGTTCCTGGTTTGTATTTGAGCTCTGCACCGCAATTGGCGCAGGGTTTTTTTAGCTCTGTTTTTTGGATATTAAGTTCTACAGACATTTATCCGGTAAAGTGTCATTTCGAACAAAGTGAGAAATCTCAAGAAGTAATCTATTATTTGGATTTCTCAATCGTTGTTGCACTCCTCATTTCGAAATGACCATGAAAATATTAATTGGATGGTAAAGGTGGTGGTGTATTCCCTCCTAAAAATGACTTCAATTCTTCCACGTCTTTCAAAGCGGTCCATGCTGCCATGCCTTGCTTCCAAACCAAACTGTCTCGGTTTACGGTTCGTCCTGCAAAAAGAGCCTGCAATTGTTCAAAAGAAACTGGGCCTTGTTGTGCTCCGTTTGCTGCATAAAAATATTGTACGGCTACTGGCATTGGAGGAGGAATGGTTGCTCCTGCTTGCTGTATTTGTTGACTGCCCCCCATTTGAGGACTCATTAGTCCACCCATTTGTTGTGCTAATACAAAGCCCATTCCCATTCCCATTCCCGCGCCAGCTGTTCCACCTTCATTCTTGGCAGCTGCTTCAATAGCTTTAGCAGTTTTGAATTTGGTCAACTTGTCCAAATCCAATTTATCAATACGACTGTATTCGAAGATTTCTTTTTTAAGATCTTCAGGCATGGAAACATTTTCAATGTAGAATTTCTCCAAGGAAATCCCCACCGAAAGAAACTCAGATTTCATCACCTCTTGACAAGTTTCTGAGAGCTCCGAAGTATTTGCAGCGTAAAGCTCTATAGGCAGATTGGCCTCACCAACAGTATCAGTAAAACGGGTTGCGATCAAACTTTTTAAGTGCTCATTAATCTCAAAATTGGTAAAGTTGTTGTCGGTACCAACAATGTCGGTAATAAACTTCCCAGCATCAGAAATTTTAAAGGCATAGGTTCCAAAAGCACGAATTTCTACCAGCCCAAAACGGTCATCACTTAAGGTAATGGGGCTTTTTGTTCCCCATTTCTCATCAGTGAAGAGATGCGTGTTCACAAAGTAAACTTCGGCCTTAAATGGGGAGTTAAACCCATATTTCCAGCCTTTTAAAGTGCTAAGAATAGGTAAGTTTTGTGTAGTTAAATCATAGGTGCCCGGTGTAAAGACATCAGCTAACTGACCTTCGTTTATAAAAACAGCAGTTTGCCCTTCTCGAACAATCAGCTTGGCTCCGTTTTTAATCTCATTCTGGTAGCGCTCAAACCGATGGGCAATAGTGTCATCGGTATAGTCAAGCCATTCAATAATATCAATAAACTCATGGGTGAGTTTTTCTTTGATTTTGCTAAAAATATCCATGGTAATGTGTTTTTGTTAATGTTCTAAAACTAATAAAAAGGAAGATTCCCTTACCGCTTTATTGGTATTAAAATTATGTGGAGTGTTACAAAGGGTATCGCTAGTCAGTTTTACAAGAGGTATCGGCAATTATCTTCCAAGCCCCATCAATGTTTTTAAGTACAAGCATGAAAATGCCTTGGGTGTCGCCTACAGTTCGGGTAAGGTGGTATTCCCCAAAGACGGAATACACCCCGGCATTAATTTTTGAAATTTCATTACTAGTCAAACGGAGTTGACCAAAATGTTCCTTAGTCGGATAGCTTTTTTTATATCGCTCCAAAGTATTTTGCCATCCTTTGGTTACACCAGAGCCCCCATAAAAAATGAGGTCATCAGATTTCCAATAAGTCTCCATAAAAAGTTCAATATCAAAATTATTCCAAGCTTTTTCTTGGATTGCCAATACTTCAAGAATGGAAGCTTTATCATCAACTGTAGTTGATGATTGCGAGAATGAGAAAAATGAGGCAAGAAAAAATAAGTAAAAAAGGCCTTTCATAATAACGTGGTTTAATTCACTAAAGCTATAAAAAGAATAGGTAGTGAAAGCAGCAGGATATTGTTTATCGAATTTTACCCGCTGCCTTTAGCATTTCCAACACCTGTTTTTTGGGAAGTGCTTTTATTTCATGTCCGTTTCTGCCTGTCATGGTTTGTGCGGCAAAAAGGGAATTTAAAATGGCTTCTTCCGTGGCTTCAATAGTTGCTAAAAATAAAGGTGTCATTGCTGAGTTTCGTAAGGTTGGCAAAGTTTGTACGGCATTGTCACTGTTATATGGAATTCTACACTCTTTGGCTGTTGAGACCGCAATTACATAGTCCCCACTGCCATTACTGGCAATCCCGCCTGTTCTTGCAAGACCCAACATAGCTCGTTTTGCCAAGCGTTCCAAATTTCGAGAATCTAAAGGAGCATTTGTAAAGACCACCATCATGCAGGAACCATCTGTAGCGTATTTAAAATTATCAGAATAGTGTCCCATTTGTTTTCCAACATCCACACCAGCTATTTTTAACATCCCTCCAAAATTGGTTTGCGCCAAAACACCTACAGTATATCCTCCTGATTTTTTTGGCAATACTCTGGAAGAGGTTCCAATACCTCCTTTAAAACCAAAACAAATAGTACCTGTTCCAGCTCCGACGTTGCCCTCTTCAACTTGACCAGTCTTTGTATTTTTAATTGCTAGCAACACATCTTTTTCAGTAACATGGCGCCCACGAATGTCATTAAGATAACCATCGTTTGTTTCCCCTGACACAGCATTTACAGAACGTACGGTCTCGTTCCCAGGAAGTAATAAAGTATAGCCCACTAAGGCATTAACAGCAGTAGCAACCCCAAGAGTATTGGTTAAAATTATCGGGGTTTCCAGATTCCCCAGTTCTTTTACTTGGGAATACCCTGCCAGTTTGCCAAAACCATTGCCAAGGTGGATGGCAGCAGGCACTTTTTGTTGAAAAATATTACCAGAGTGAGGTAAGATGGCGGTTACCCCAGTTCTTATACTATCGCCTTTAATTAAGGTTGTATGGCCCACCTGTACTCCGGGCACATCGGTAATCGCATTTAGGGCTCCAGGTTTGAGCACCCCAATTTCTATTCCGTGATCACGAAGACGTTTCTGTTGTGCAGAAATTGAAAAAAGAATGACTAGAAAAAGAAGAGTTGTAAACGATTTTTTTTTCATGACTACCAAAATACCATTTTTGAAATATAGGCAGAAATCATTCCCTCTTTTTCGTTACTTTTAATACCGACTAATTTAACACAATAAAAATGAAACAACAGCTTTCCAAAGCCGGCCTGTTCTTGCTGGCATTTTGCTTTTTTACCCTCTCGACAGAGGCGCAACGGCGCAACAAATCCGCACAAACTGCTCCAGAATATCCGGAAGAACTTTATTCCAGTTTGGAGTATCGTTTGGTAGGTCCATTTCGTGGTGGTCGTTCTGCGGCAGTAACAGGAGTTCCAGGAGAACCTAATCTATTTTATTTTGGCGCTACCGGTGGTGGTGTTTGGAAAACATTGAATGGCGGTCGTAGCTGGGAAAATATCTCTGATGGTTATTTTGGAGGAAGTATTGGTTCTGTTGAAGTTGCCAAAAGTGATCCAAATGTCATTTATGTTGGCGGTGGAGAAAAAACACTACGTGGAAATGTATCCAGCGGCTATGGTGTATGGAAAACAGAGGATGCCGGGAAAACATGGATAAAAGCAGGATTGGAAAAAAGTAGACATGTACCCAGAATCCGAGTTCATCCAACTGAGTACAATACAGTATATGCAGCTGTTCTTGGTAATATTTATAAGCCAACCAAAGAACGCGGGATATATAAAAGTATAGATGGTGGAAAAACTTGGAAGCAAGTTTTGTTTGTAAATGACCAATCTGGTGCTGTGGATTTGACTTTTGACCCAAATAACCCAAGGATTTTATATGCATCTACCTGGCGAGCCAAAAGAACACCATATAGTTTAAGTAGTGGCGGAGATGGCTCCGCACTTTGGAAAAGTACGGATAGCGGAGAAACTTGGACAGAGATTTCAAAAAATGAAGGATTTCCGAAGGACACTCTGGGAATTATTGGAGTTACGGTTTCCCCTAAAAATAGTGATAGGGTTTGGGCCATAGTGGAGAATAAGGAAAAAGGAGGTTTGTACCGTTCTGAAGATGGGGGGAAGAAGTGGACACAGGTGAATAGCGAGCGTAAACTAAGACAACGGGCATGGTATTATACTCGTGTTTATGCTGATACAGAAGATGAAGATGTGGTTTATGTGATGAACGTAAGGTATCATAAATCTACAGATGGCGGGAAGACTTTCAACACTTTTAATGCACCTCATGGTGACCACCACGATCTTTGGATTTCCCCAGAAAACTCTAAGCGAATGATTATTGGTGATGATGGTGGAGCTCAGGTAAGTTATGATGGTGGTGAAACGTGGAGTACCTACTACAACCAACCAACAGCTCAGTTTTATAGAGTGACTACGGATAATGCTTTTCCGTATCGTATTTATGTGGCACAGCAAGATAATTCTACGATTAGAATTAATCACCGTAGTGATGATGGCTCTATTGGAGAGGACGATTGGGAACCAACGGCCGGTGGCGAATCTGCACATATTGCCGTTGATCCATTAAACAATGATATTGTTTATGGAGGCAGTTACGATGGATTTCTAACTCGTGTCAACCATAAAAACAATACCGTAAGAGGAATCAATGTTTGGCCAGATAACCCAATGGGCCATGGAGCGGAGGGTATGAAATACCGTTTTCAATGGAATTTCCCTATTATTTTTAGTAAACATAACCCCAAGAAACTCTATACATTCTCTAACCATGTACATATGAGCACTAATGAAGGCCAGAGTTGGGAATTGTTAAGTGATGATCTTACAAGAAATGACCCCACAAAATTAGTTTCTAGTGGTGGTCCAATTACACAGGATAATACAAGTGTTGAATATTATTGTACCATTTTTGCGGCCAATGAAAGTCCTATAAAAGAAGGATTGCTTTGGGTTGGAAGTGATGATGGATTAATTCATATTTCAAAGGATGGTGGCCAGAATTGGGAGAATATTACACCACCCAATATGCCTGAGTGGAGTATGATTAATAGCATTGAGCCATCAGCTTTTGATGAAGGCACATGCTATGTTGCGGCAACACGTTATAAGCTGGGAGACTTTCAACCATACCTCTACAAAACAACGGACTATGGCAAGACCTGGAGTAAAATAACGAACGGTATAAATAACGAACATTTTACAAGAGTGCTCAGGGAAGACCCAAAAAGAAAGGGTCTATTGTATGCTGGTACCGAAACGGGAATGTATGTTTCCTTTAATGACGGGCGAAAATGGAAAAAATTCCAACTGAATTTACCGATTGTTCCTATCACGGATATGACCATTAAAGATAACAATTTGATCGTTGCTACTCAGGGACGTAGTATTTGGATGATAGATGACCTTACGGTGCTCCATCAATTGAATACAGCTGCAAAAACTGCAACAACGATGTTGTACAAACCAAAAGATAGTTACCGTACTAAGGGGTCTGCTGCAAAAGAGCCTTCAAAGACGGAAGGACAGAATCACCCTAATGGTGTGGTTACACATTTCTACTTAAAAGAGATGTCTGAAAAAGACAGTGTCAGCATCACCTATACTACTATGACTGGTGACACTTTGGCCAACTATAGCACTTTTGCAAAAGAAAAAGATAAAAAAATTAAGGTCAAAAAAGGAGGAAACACCCATGTTTGGGATACTCGTGGTAAAGGGGCAAAGAAATTGGAAGGGATGATTTTTTGGTGGGCTAATTTTAGTGGCGCCAAAGCAGTTCCTGGTTCATACAAAGCTCATTTAAATGTAAATGGGACATCACAATCTCAAGATTTTAAGATTTTGGCAGATCCTAGAGCAGAGGTTTCTGTTTCTGATATGCAAAAGCAATATGATTTCATTTCGGACATTAATGAAACTATTGATAGAGCACATCAATCCATCAAAAAAATCCGAAAGATTAATGAGCAATTGGAAGCTTTTTCTAAGCAGTATAAGGATAATGAGCAAACCAAAGATTTAGTGGAGAAAGCAACGAAAATGAAGGATGATTTTAGTGAGATAGAAAAAGCGTTGTATCAAACACAAAACAGAAGCAATCAGGACCCCTTAAATTTCCCAATTAGGTTGACCAACAAACTGGGACATTTAAACAGTCTGGTTTCTATTGATGATTTTCCACCAACAGAACAGGACATTGTAGTTAAGAATGAACTTTCTACTAAGATAAAATCACAATTATCGGCTTTTGACAGTCTAGTAGATAAAGAAATAGAAGATTTTAATGCTTCTTTCAATAGTTTGAAACTGAACTATTTGTTTATTGAAGATTAATAAACACACAAAATGCTTTTATAGCTCCTTCATCTTAGTAATTTGAGGGAGCTTTATTTTTGATACACTTTTATGACAGCACCCAAAGCTTTTTATGAATCACGGATAATCAAGTTTCAGCGACAGTTAAAAAGGTTAAAAACGGCTTTAAATACCTCAAGTACGCTGCGTTTATTAGTGTTTGTTGGCCTCCTAATTACACTCTATTTTGTTTGGGGTAATGTACAGGTCATTTTAAGCATTATAGGTATAACAAGCGCTCTGTTTATTGTGCTATTACTTCGTCATAATAAGCTTATATACGAACGTGACCTTCTTCAAGCATTAGTTAAAATCAACCAAACAGAGCTTGAGGTACTAAATCGTAATTTTCATCATTTACCAGATGGTATAGAGTATGCCAATGCGGATCATGCTTTTAGTCAAGATATTGATTTGTTTGGTAGAGGCTCTTTTTTTCAATACAGCAATAGAACAAGTTTGAAAAGTGGGACAGAACATTTAGTTCATGATTTGCTTTCTAACAATATTGATAGTATTGATCAAAAACAAGAAGCGATAAAAGAGTTAGCGGCATTATCAGAATGGCGTCAGCAGTTTGGTGCTGAAGCTACTTTGGTCAAAATAGAAGTAAGCGCAAAAAGTGTGGTTGACTGGTTGGCTAATTATAAAGTTTTTGTGCCAAAACGGGCAAAATTAATAAGCACGATATTTTCTATACTATCCATTGCCTTTTGGGCACTCTACTTTTTAGATTTTTTATCGGGTTATATTGTTTTTGGAGTGTTTCTTTTAGGGCTGGCAATTAGCGGAAGGTATTTAAAGGATATCAACAAATTAGCAGTGCATACTACACAAATTCAAAGTACTTTTCGGCAGTATGCACGATTAATCTCATTGCTTGAAACCCAAAAGTTTAATGCTAATTATTTAAAGAGAGAACAAAATAAGGTGGTTCGAGAAGAGAATTCAAGTTCAGCACTATTAAAAAAATTCTCCAAACTACTAGATGCTCTAGATCAGCGAAATAATATTCTTATAAGCATAGTGGCCAATAGTTTTTTTTTACGTGACCTGTACATCTGTAAGTCTATTGAAGATTGGATTCTGGAGAATAGAAAAGAAGTGCCAAAATGGTTTGAGACCATTGCTTTTTTTGATGCCTATAGTAGTTTAGGGAACTACGCTTTTAATCACGATGAATATGTTTATCCAACGCTCGTAAACAATAATAAAACAATGGATTGTAAAGGAGCTGCACATCCATTATTAAATCCTGAAATAGCCATACCCAATGATTTTGAAATTAGTAAAGATGAGTTTTTTGTGATTACGGGGGCTAACATGGCAGGAAAAAGCACATTCTTGAGGACCGTAGGTCTTCAAATTGTAATGGCCAATGTTGGGCTACCACTTTGCGCTAAAGATGTTAATTACAATCCAGTAAAATTAATTACCAGTATGCGAACAACTGATAGCTTAACTGATGATGAAAGCTACTTTTTTAGCGAACTAAAGCGATTAAAAGTAATCATTGATACCATAGAAAAAGAGTCTCATTTTATTATTTTGGATGAGATTTTAAAGGGAACAAATAGTACTGATAAGGCTGTAGGATCTAAAAAATTCATTGAAAGATTGGTACGGCTAAAAGCTTCGGGTATTATTGCTACTCATGATTTAAGCTTATGTTCTTTGGCAGATAGCTTAAATGAGGTCAAAAATTATTACTTTGATGCTCAAATTAAAAATGGAGAACTTTACTTTGACTATACTTTTAAAGAGGGGGTTTGTCAAAATATGAATGCGAGTTTTCTACTAACTAGAATGGGCATTGTCGATTAAGAATGGTAAGCATACCAATAATGAATTCAATCAAAATGAAAAAAACCTTACAATTACTAATCCTATTATCAATTACGTTAAGCTTCGGACAAACCGCCGAAGAATACTTCAAACCCTTAAAATTCAGAAATATTGGCCCTTTTAGAGGGGGTCGTTCTGTTTCGGCTTCAGGAGTAGTGGGTGATCCGATGACCTATTATATGGGAACCACTGGTGGTGGTTTATGGAAGACTAAAGATGCTGGACAGCGATGGAACAATATCTCGGATGGATATTTTGAAATGGGTTCTGTTGGAGCGGTAACAGTATCGACCTTTAATACAAACATAGTTTATGTAGGCATGGGAGAACATGCTCCTCGTGGTGTAATGACATCTTATGGGGATGGGGTCTACAAATCTACTGATGCTGGAAAGACTTGGAAGCATATGGGCTTGAAAGCAACCCAACATATTTCACGTATTATTATTCATCCGACCAATCCTGATATTGTTTATGTGGCTGCGCAAGGACAATTATATGGCCCTAATAAAGAGCGTGGGGTGTACAAATCTATAGACGGCGGAAAGACTTGGAAGAATACCCTTTTTGTTAATGAATTGACTGGAGCTGTGGAACTTTCTATGGATGCCAATTATCCAGAGGTAATGTATGCGGCTATGTGGGAACACCAACGTAAACCCAATATGGTGGTTAGTGGAGGTGAGGGAAGCGGCTTGTACAAATCAACCGATGCAGGTGAAACTTGGACTGAGATGACCGAAGGTCTTCCTGAAGAGAAAGGAAAGATGGCGATTTCTGTGAGTCCAGCAAATTCGAATAAGGTCTATGCCTTAATTGAAAGTGATACGGATAAAGACAAGGGAGGACTCTTTGTTTCGAACAATGCCGGAAAATCATGGAGTATGATCAGTGGGGATAATCGTTTAGTACAACGTGCGTGGTATTATATTGAAGTATTTACCGATCCTCAAGACGAAAATATTGTTTACGTGCTAAGTGCTCCAGCGCTTCGCTCTTTAGATGGTGGGAAAAATTGGGAACGCATTACAGGAACCCATGGCGATTATCATGACTTGTGGATCAATCCCAAGAATTCTCGAAACATGGTCATCGCCAATGACGGTGGTGCGGCAGTTACTTTTGACTTTGGAAAAACATGGTCTTCACAAGTAAATATGCCAACAGGCCAGTTTTATCGAATTAATACCGATAATCTCTTTCCTTATAATATTTATGCCGGTCAACAAGATTATTCTTCGGCAATGGTAGCGAATATGTCTGTTGGAAGTGGAGGAGTTACAATGTCTGATTTTAGCCCTTCTGCTGGTGGTGAAAGTGCTTTTTTAGCCTTTGATCCGGACAATCCTAGATATGTGATGGGAGGTAGTTATTTAGGAACAATTGATGTATTGGATATGGAATCCAAGGCATCAACGCAGGTCATGGCCGCACCTATTCAGTATTTAGGACGCGAGGCAAGAAACATGAAGTACCTCTACAACTGGAACGCACCAACTTTACGTTCGCAGCATGAAGAGAATACCTTTTACCACGGCGCGCAACTTTTATTAAGAACCCGTGATATGGGTGTTACTTGGGAAGAAATGTCTCCCGATTTAACACGCGATATTGATGCCAAGCAAGGTAAGGGCGGTGGTCCATATACTAATGAAGCTGTTGGCGCAGAAAATTATGGCACCTTGGCCTATGTGTTAGAATCTCCACATGAAGCTGGTGTTTTTTATACAGGAAGTGATGATGGATATGTACATATCACAAAAGATAATGGTGAGAGTTGGCAGAATATTACTCCGAAGAATTTAGGCGAGTCTTTAGTAAATGCTATTGAAGTTTCTCCGCATGATAAAGCTACTGTTTATATTGCCACGACAAAGTATAAATTCAATGACCATACTCCGGCGATTTATAAGAGCACGGATTACGGACGAACTTGGGCCAATATCAATTCAGGAATTCCAAATGGAGCATTTACCCGAGTGGTTCGCGAAGACCCTTTACGAAAAGATTTACTCTATGCAGGCACTGAAAAAGGGTTATATCTTTCATGGAACGGTGGCAAAAGCTGGAAGCAGTTTCAATTAAACCTTCCTAAAACACCAATTACGGATATTAAAATCCATCAAGGCAATTTGATTGTCGCTACTTCAGGTCGAGCATTTTGGATATTGGATGATTTAGCACTATTATCTCAATATGAATCTACGCAAAAAGGGATGGAGTTATACAAACCCAATGATGCCATGAACGGTTCATGGTATGGTCCTATGAGCGGAAATACAGATGATTTTAATGGCATGAATACGTTGTCCGGTGTAAATCCGGCAAACGGAATGGTCTTGTACTATGAGTTGCCCAAATTGAATGATTCTACCGCAATTACTATGGATATTTTGGATGCTTCTGGGAAAACGATGCGAAGCTTTTCTTCTGAGAAGGACAAAAATTACAAACCACATAATGGCGGAGGCCCAAGACCCGCGCCGATTTTATCAAAGAAAGAAGGATTAAATCGTTTTGTTTGGGATATGAAAACTCCAATTCTACCCGGAATCCCTGGCGCGTATATAGAATCAAGATTTGGAGGTCATGTTGTGCCTCCTGGAACGTACACTGTAAGACTTAAGGCTGCTGGCCAGACAAAGACTATTGAAGGTAAGATTGTTGCCATGCCTACATATAAAACGACTCCAGAACAGTATGCAGAGTACCATACGTTTATGACGGATATGGAACAGCGTTTGACGGAAATGCATAATACGGTAAACTCTCTTTACAAAGTACAAGGGCAACTAAAGGAAGTTTTGAAGGATGTTAAAGATGTTACTGTTAAAGCCGAAGGAGAAAAGCTATTGGAAGAATTGGATGCATGGGATAAAGATATGATTCAACGTAAGTCTAAGGCTTATGATGACGTTGAGAATTTCCCTAATAAATTCACTGCGGAATATCTGTTTTTAATTGATGCCACGAATAGTACAATTCCGAGAGTTAATCAACCTTCCAAAGACAGAAAGGCAGCGCTTGATGCACAATGGTTAACTTTGAAAGCAAGGTCAACTAAATTAATGAAGACTTCAATTCCTGAGTTCAATAAAAAACTTTGGGATGCTGGTGTCGGTGCTATTAGGCTATAGGCAACTAGGGTTTGGGAGTTAGTGAATCCGTGCTTTTATTATCCAGTTGGCTCTAGGCTCTAGCGTTAGTATGAAAAAAAATTATAATTGGAATATTATAACTACATAAAGTCACTCCATCTCATTTTTGTGGTGACATGGTTTGCAGGTTTGTTTTACATACCACGTTTATTCATTTATCATATTGAAGCATGGCAGAAACCCTCTCCAGATAAAGAAATCCTTGCTGAACAGCTGAAATTAATGACCAAACGGTTATGGTATATTATTACCTGGCCTTCTGCCATTTTATGTACGATATTTGCTATTTGGTTGCTTGTTTTAATGCCTGCCTGGTTACAACAACCTTGGATGCATGTGAAGCTGGCCTTTGTGGCGCTGCTATTTTTCTATCATCTAAAGTGTCATCAAATTTTTAAGCAATTGCAGCGAGATGAAGTAAAATATACTTCTCGTTTTATGCGTATTTGGAACGAAGTGGCCACGCTCGTACTTTTCGCAATTGTATTCTTGGTGGTTTTAAAAAACGCCTTTAACTGGATTTATGGGGTTGTTGGTATTTTTGTTTTGGCCATTTTACTGATGCTTGGTATTAGATTATACAAACGGATCAGGGATAAAAATCCCAATGCTTAAAAAGTTAAAGAGTAAGTTTTAAATTATGGCATAGCCTTGTCACATATGCATTAAACTTGAACTTTATTTGGCTTGATTATTGTTAACTTTATTCCCAAACTTGCTCAAGATTGTTTAAAAAACTATCACTTCGTTCTCGCATTTTTATCACCATGATTTTGCTGGTGGTCATAGCATCCGTGTTGATTGCAGCAGTAACAATATATCAATCTAGGGAGCAGAGCAAGGACTATCATGAAATCCGATTGGAGAGAAAAGAGGAACAGATTCTACAGAGTATTTCTTACGTTTTAAAAGAGACTACCTACCCTGCTACTCCAGAAAATTTGGAATATATTTTTAATGATGAAATTTATAAGATAGCTGATGTCCAGAATGTTAACTTCAATATTTACGACCTCGAGGGGACATTGGTCAAAAGTTCACGACCAAGCTTTGAAGCAGATTCTATTTCCAATTGCTTGGATGCTGAAGTATTGAATAATTTGTTTGCGAGTCCAAATAAGCGATACGTAGAGGAAAAAGCAACCGCTGGAGATAATTATCAGGCTTCATACATGTATATCAATGATTTAAAGTTTAAACCTATTGGTATTATGAACCTTCCATATTTTGAAGATAACTCCTTCAACAATATGGAGCTTCGAGAGTTTTTGTTCCGATTGGGAGGGGTGTATTTACTGATGTTGCTTTCTGCGATTATACTAGCTTATTTTATTTCAAAATACATTACTCGCTCTTTACAGACGATTTCTGATAAAATGAGTCAGACGGACTTGACCAAACGCAATGAAAAAATCTTTATTGAAAACCCAAGCGAGGAAATTGGGAAATTGGTGGATTCTTATAATAGAATGATAGATGAATTGGAGGAAAGTGCTGTAAAATTAGCCCGTAGTGAGCGTGAACAAGCATGGCGAGAAATGGCAAAGCAGGTAGCACATGAAATCAAAAACCCTCTAACACCTTTAAGGTTGACGGTTCAAAGTTTTGAACGCAAATTTGACCCAGTAGATCCCAAGGCCGAGACCAAGGTAAAGGAGTTTTCAAAAACGCTGATTCAACAGATTGATACCATGAGCAATATCGCCTCTGCGTTTTCAAATTTTGCCAATATGCCCGCACAACAAAACGAAACTTTAAATGTGGTTAAGATTGTTAAACTGGCTTTGGATATCTTCAATGAAGACTACATTCATTTCATCACAGATGAAAAGGAAATTATAGCCAAGTTGGACCGTACGCAGTTAATTAGAGTTGTTACCAATTTAATTAAAAATGCAACCCAAGCCCTTCCTGAAGTAGATTCGCCAAGAATTTTGGTCACGGTAGCGTCGGAAGGGGAACAGGTAAAAATTTCGGTTGCGGATAATGGGGTTGGAATAGCGGATGAATTCAAAGAGAAAATCTTTGAACCTAAGTTTACCACAAAGTCTAGTGGAATGGGACTTGGTTTGGGAATGGTTAAAAACATTGTGGAAAACTACAATGGCACTATAGATTTTACCTCTCAAGAGGGTAAGGGAACCGTATTCACGGTAAGATTTCCAAAAGGATAAATTTCAAGTTGATAGTTAAAAGTTATGGCTCTTTGTAGGAAGGGTTTTTTTAATTTTACCATTAACGCTGAACAAATAACAACGACTTAAAATGGATTACGAAAATATCTATATCGAGGAAGAAAACAATATTGCAACAATTACAATCAATAGGCCCAAAAAACTGAATGCCCTTAATAAAAGAACTATTGATGAACTTCATATGGCTTTTAAAGAGTTGGATGAGGATAACGAAACCAAGGCCATTATAATTACCGGAACTGGAGAAAAAGCCTTTGTAGCAGGAGCGGACATTTCTGAATTTGCCCATTTTTCTGTTGAAGAAGCCTGGCAATTGGCTGCGGAAGGCCAAAAACTACTCTTCAATTTGGTAGAAAATCTGTCTACGCCCGTAGTTGCAGCTATAAATGGTTTTGCCCTTGGAGGAGGATTGGAATTGGCAATGGCATGTCATTTTAGAATTGCGAGTGAAAATGCAAAAATGGGGCTACCAGAAGTGTCTTTGGGAGTTATTCCTGGTTACGGCGGTACACAACGCCTACCACAGCTTATTGGTAAGGGCAGGGCAATGGAAATGATTATGACGGCGGGTATGATAGATGCGGATAAAGCGTTGACCTATGGTTTGGTCAATTATGCAGTTCCGCAAGAAGAATTACTACCCTTATGTCACAAAATAGTGAGCAGGATATCGAATAACTCCTCTGTGGCAATAAAATATGCAATAAATGCAGTAAATGCTGGTTTTAAGTATGATGTAAACGGTTATGCCGCGGAGATTGATGCTTTTGGAACCTGCTTTGGAACCAATGATTTTAAAGAAGGTACTTCAGCCTTCTTAGAAAAGCGAAAAGCAGATTTCCCTGGTTCATAGCCTTTGGTCTAACCAAACCAACTATGATGAAACAAAGAATAGTATTACTGTGTCTTCTTTTAATAGGAGTTATTGGGAATGCCCAGAAAATGCCAGTTTCCTATGATTTTGGCGAAAAATTCAGTGATAGATACCGTTATTCTAATTTAATGACCATTGCAGATGATGGCGAAGGGGGATATCTGTTGGTTAGGGCCTACTATCAAGGGATTATTTTAAAACCAAAAGGATACCTAATTGAGCGCTATAATAGTAACTTGGAACTGGTTTCCGAGTTTAATTACAAGCTTAAAGGGTTGGATTTTGTTGATGGATTTCTTAAAAATGGTCAATTAAACCTTTTGTTTCTTAACTATAACTATGAGCGTGGCCAATATGAATATACGGTGCACAAAAGCCCTATAATCGATTTTAATTTTAAGCCACAAAAACTACTTTCCATAGCATCGGAGCAAGTACAGAATCCAGTAGGGAAAAACTATTATAATCGTAATTTCTCTAAAGGATTTTCAACTGCCATTCTTTTTAATCAGGAGAAAACAGGCTTTGTAATTAGTACCCATCACAAGAAAGGAAAGGTTAACAAACATATTATCCATCTCTATGATACTTCATTGAACAAAAGGTTTGAGCATGATTTTTCATATGAAATTGAAGAAAAAAACTATGCTTTTGAAAACATAGCGATAACTTCAGACTTAGAGACGGCATACATTGTTGGAAAGGCTTACTTTAAAAAGAAGCGTTTTCGTGTTGATGAGCGTAAATTCCAATATGAATTAATTAAGGTTTCTAAAAATGGAAGCCAAACACAATCGTTTGATGACCCAGGAAAGTATTCAGAAGGGTTGTTTCCCATAGTTTTGAATGACAGACTGGTCTGTACGGGTTTTTATGCGGACAGAAAAGATAACCGATACAATGGTATTGCCTATTTTGATATGAATCCCATCTCTTTGAGTATCAACTCCAAAAAATACAATCCATTTTCCCAACAATTTATGGAAGATAAATTTGGCAGAGATGAAGAAAAAGTAATAAAGAATTTAGTCTTTAAAAGTGTTGAAGTGACTAAGGAAGGAGAAATCTTTTTCAATGCGGAAGAGTATTTCGTAACCAATGGCATGGAAGTTACCGGTGCTGGTCAACGTATTAGACTTGAGCGTTTTCACCATAATGACATTGTAAGTGCCAAACTAAACACCAATGGAGATTTAGCTTGGGCCAGAAACATAAACAAAGCCGAGGTAACCCAAGGCGATGGTGCATATGCCTCTTATAGTTCTTATTGTAAAGACGGAAAGACCTATTTCTTTATATGTACAGCCTCAGAAAACCCACAGTTGATCAACAATGAACGTCTTATTTTTAAGCAGGGTTTGAGCAGAAACCGTAATGTATTTATGATTTCTTTGGATGAAAATGGTGTTATGGACTATGAGAAAATAATTGATAACCAAGAAGCTAGATTACCATTAATGGTGTCTAAACCACTTAAGGCTATTGATTCTAACAATATGCTCTTCTATGCGAAAAGGGGAAGCAAAAAGCAATTGGTCAAAGTATCTTTTCTTTAGAAATTTAAGCAACGTTTCGTGTTTTAATGCCTCTTAGATTTAAATGCGATTTTATGAAATCATTCCCTTTTGTTTCTATAATAGTCGTTTTAGTCTTATGCTTGAGTAGTGGTTGTAATGATGATTCAGGAGTTTCTAGTAATCAAAGTATAGTGGGAGAGTGGCAAATTGTGGCCATTCATAACTCTAGCCCATCAGGGCCAACCTTAGGCCCAAATTCTGGAGAAGTCATATCAATCATTTTTTCAAAAGATGAAAAATTCGCAGGCACTACTTCTGTGAACACTTTTGGAGGAGAATATTCAGCATCCGAAAACAAACTTTTAATCAAAGAAATGTTTACTACTGAGGTAGCAGACACCAATTTTGGTAGAGCTTTCTACGAAACCTTTAATGAAAGCAGAAATTCCGAAACAGGTTTTTCAGAATTTGAAATTGATGTTCAGAATGGGAACATGTTGAATTTGGAATTCAAGGACTTCAAGTTTATAAGCTTGCAAAAAAAGTAATCTTAACATTTAATATTGGATTATTTCCATAAATTTGGAATAAATCCAGTAAATTGAATAATCAAGAATTCCTCAAAGGACGTGGTGCCCAAAAAAATACATCCAATAGATTTCTTCAGCATGTGTATGAAATGCGAGAGGATTTTTTGGAATTCTGTAGGCTAGAAGGTGAAGAAGCAGAAAATAACAAGACCGAGTACATCCCTATTTTTCCTAAGACCATTGTAAACAAAGTGGACAGTCCAGATGTTGGTATGATGTATTCCATGAATCCCTATCAGGGTTGTGAGCATGGGTGTATTTATTGTTATGCAAGGAATGCACATGAATATTGGGGATATAGTGCTGGGTTGGATTTTGAACGTAAAATCTTGATTAAAAAATCAGCTCCTGAATTGCTTGAAGCCAAGATCAAGCACAAAAATTGGAAAGCGCAGACGATTGTCATGTCTGGCAATACAGATTGCTATCAGCCAGCAGAAAAAAAGTTTGAAATCACTAGAAAGTGCTTGGAGGTCTTTTTAAAATACCGGCACCCCGTTGGCATTATCACCAAGAATGCACTTATTCTTAGGGATTTAGATGTTTTAAAGGAGCTAAACGAATATCAATTGGTAGGTGTAAATGTTTCTGTGACCTCGCTTTCAGAAAAAACAAGGAGGAAATTGGAGCCAAGGACCGCGTCCATTCAGAAGAGGTTAAAAACGATAAAAGTACTCTCAGAAAATAAGATTCCCGTTAATGCAATGTTGGCGCCAATGATACCGGGAATCAATAGTCATGAGCTTTTAAAATTGGCCAAAGCTGCTTCAGATAATGGAGCATTGTCATTTGCCATTACCGTAGTTCGCTTGAATGGGGCCATTGGACAGATTTTTACAGATTGGATTAAAAAAGCAATGCCAGATAGAGCTGAAAAAGTATTGCATTTAATTCAAGATTGCCATGGAGGCTCACTTAACGACAGTCGATTTGGACTTAGAAACAGAGGCGAGGGAAAGATAGCCGCACAAATTCATGATATGGCCAGACTTGCAAGACTTAGGTATTTTAAAGGGAAAAGCTTTCCAAAACTCAATAAAGATTTACATGAACAGTATAAAGATGGTCAAATGAAATTATTTTAAATAAATTTATAAAGATTGTCCAATCCATACTTTCATCTTCGTCATTAGAGCGTAAGCAAAGTATAAATCAGTTTGTCATGGACGAACATAAAACTAAAAACAATGAGCAATTTTTTGT
Source organism: uncultured Allomuricauda sp. (assembly GCF_947499585.1). Classification (GTDB taxonomy): domain Bacteria; phylum Bacteroidota; class Bacteroidia; order Flavobacteriales; family Flavobacteriaceae; genus Flagellimonas. The sequence continues at coordinate 931,232 of NZ_CANMOO010000002.1, forward strand.
ATTTATTCCGTGGAGGAGACGAAAACTTCAACCAATTATCTCAAGAAGAGAAACAAGCGCATATGCAGGTTTGGGGCCAATGGATGGGTGGTCTAAAAGAAAAAGGCCAACTATTGGATGGACTCCCCTTGGGAGCGGATGGAAAAGTGGTGCATAACAGAGGTGAATTAATAACCAATGGTCCATTTGCCGAAGGCGCGGAAGTGGTTGGCGGTTATTTGATCGTATCTGCAAAAGATATGGACGAAGCTGTAGAGATTTCAAAAGAATGTCCCATTTTTGATTACGAAGGAAGCAATGTTGAGGTGCGGGAAATTATGTCTATGGATGGTCATTAAACTAATATCATGAGCAATTTTTTATATCTGTTCAGGGGCGGGTATGGTGACTACAACAAGTTATCCCAAGAAGAAAAAGATAGTTTAACCAAGGATTGGAAAAAATGGTTAGAACAGCTAAAAGAAGAGGGCAAGCTTATAGAAGGGCTTCCGCTTTCCCAAGAAGGCAAGGTAGTACATAAAAAGGGTGACTTGGTCACTAATGGACCCTTTGCAGAAGGCGTGGAGGTAATTGGAGGTTATACCATTGTTTCCGCTAAGGATATGAACGAAGCCTTGGAAATATCAAAAGGGAATCCGCACTTTGGTTTCGATGGCAGTATTTTAGAAATAAGGGAAATTGTACCAATGAACATTCAGTAACCCTCTAAAAACAATGAAGGAGAGCCTGATGGATATCAGGCTTTTTTTTGGTTTAACTATGATTGAGAACAACCTGACCAACACCATTGACCATCTTTTCCGAAATGAATATGGAAAGGTGGTGGCCGTATTGACCAATAAATTTGGGATTTCCCATTTGGAACAGATTGAAGATGTGGCCCAGGACACTTTTTTAAAGGCGATGCAGGTTTGGGGATATAAATCAGTACCAGATAATCCAACAGCTTGGCTGTATCGTGTTGCCAACAATGCGCTTATAGATGTACTACGACGGGGCAAGAAAATGGACTTTCTCGACGATAAACATCTGAACAATAACGGAGAAGTTTCTCCAGAAAGGGAAGTTTCTTTGGATGATACCATATCTGACAGCCAGTTAAAAATGATATTTGCCTGCTGCCACCCTTCTCTATCGGAAGAATATCAGGTTGTATTAAGCCTTAAGCTCATAGGTGGATTTAGCAACAAAGAATTAGCAGAGGCTTTGCTGAAAAAGGAAGAAACGGTAGCCAAATCTTTTACTAGGGCCAAAAAGAAGTTTAGGCAAGAAGTTCAGTTTTTACAGATTCCGGTACAGATGGGGTTGCAGTCCAGACTGTTCAAAGTCCTTCGGATCATTTACTTGCTATTTACGGAAGGGTATGCCGCAACTACTGGGTCTAGTGTTCTTAAAAGGGATATTTGTTATGAAGCCTTACGTTTGGCGCTGTTATTAAAAGAGAACCAATATTGTAAACATCCTAATTTGGTAGCTTTGATTGCCTTAATGTGTTTTCACGCTTCACGCTTTGATGCCCGTTTAAACGAGCAAGGAGAATTGGTTACTTTGGAACATCAGGATAGATCCAAATACAACCAAGAACTTGTTAGAATAGGAATTCGTCATTTAGAGAGTTCCGGAACGGAGGATAAGTTGCCTTCTAGTTATCATTTAGAAGCCGCTCGATCATATTATCATTGTGTGGCTAAAACATTTCAAAAAACAGATTGGAAAAGTATTCTGTATCTGTACGACTTACAATTACGGAGTCAATATTCACCAATGTTGGCGTTAAACCAAATTGTACCCTACGCAAAAGTCCACGGTGCTGAAAAAGGACTTAAAGCCCTTGAAGAGTTAGAAGAAAAAACAAATTTTAAGAACTCTGGGTTATTCTATGCTATAAAAGCAGAGCTGTTATTGGAGACCAATAATAAAGATGAATCAACACTAAAAAAAGCAATTGAACTGACTGAAAATGAATTGGTGAGAAAACATTTAAAGAAGAAATTACCAGGAATCTAGATCAGTTCTGGTAAAACGCTTCTTTTATAAGATCCTTGTTCAAGAAGGCCCCGGCGTTTGCACCGGTGGCAACGGCATTGGCAACAGATCGCATCCAAATAGTGCTGTCCCCGCAAGCATAAATACCATCAACAGAGGTCCTTTGAAAAGAATCAATTTGTAGTAGCCCATCGTCCGTGAGCTCGCACCCCAGTTTTGTTGGAATATCCGAATTTTGAACGAACGGTACCCGGGCGTAAATGGCTTTTAAGCTCATTTCACATCCATCTTTAAATACAATATGTTCCAGTTTACCGTTTAGATGTTCAAATCGGTCTATTTCACCCTCGTAAATTTCAATGTCCTTTTTTTGCAATAAGCTGGTTTGCTCATTGGTCAATGTGGATTTGCCATTGGTAAACAAGGTCAGACTTTTTGTCCAATTGTGGATCAGTTGTGAAAACTCAAAACCATAATCCCCATTTCCAAGAATTGCGGTTTTTTCATTTCGTACTTCATAACCATGACAGTAAGGACAGTGAATGACGGAAATGCCCCAACATTCAGCGAATCCATCAATATCTGGCATAATGTCCCTGACCCCAGTGGCAAAAATCAATTTTTTTGCTACAAAAGTTTTGTTTTCATGGGTAGTAATTGCGAATCCATGGGCGGTTTTAACACCTTCCACGGCTAGGCCTTGATAAAACTCAACGGTTTTATAGTTTGCAATTTGCTCGCGGGCAACAGTGGCTATTTCTTTGGGAGTTTTTCCGTCTTGGGTAAGAAAGTTATGCGAATGTGGTGTTTGGCGATTGCATGGTTTTCCGCTATCAATGACGAGAACCTTTCGCAGGGATCTTCCCAGGGCCAATGCAGCAGATAGTCCCGCATAACTTCCTCCAATAATTATGATTTCAAATTGGTTTGTATCTTTCATGATGATTGTTTTGACTAAAAATTGTATTCCAAAATACTTGGCGAAGATAAAGAGAATTTATATTATTGCAACAATGTCGCATTAAAAAATGAAAAGAAGACAAACCCACTCCACACAAGAAATTCTCGAACTGCTCAAAGCAGAGAACCAAGCGATGAACCATGAAATGATTCAGTCAAAACTGGATTCCCAGGTGAACAGGGCAACCATTTACAGGGTATTGAACCGCTTTTGTGAGGATGGTATTGTGCACAAAATAGTAGGGGACGATGGCAAGCAGTACTTTGCCTTTTGTCTTAACTGTACCCAAAAAAAACACAACCATAACCACTTCCATTTTAGATGTATCCAATGTGGAAAAGTAGAATGTCTTGAAAAAGAAGTGTCCATCAGTTTGCCTGAAGGGTATGTATTGGAAAATTTTAATGGATTGATATCCGGTACGTGTAACGACTGTACATAAGTATTATGACCACGGTTGGTTTAAAGAAGTTAGAACTCTTCAAAAATGTTTACTCCAGATTGACCTTCTCTAGAGGCCCATTCAAAATGTTCCGTTAACCTAATTTTGCCATTGGTTTTTACACTTATTTCAGATTTGGAAATACCATTGTCCAATTCACCATCTGTTTGTAACTGGCAATAGCTAAACTGTAAAATGTCTCCTTGAATTTTGCCCACCAGAAATCCTTGAGCGATCTGCCCGCCAGAATAATTAGCTTCAACCATATTTCCCGATTGTCTAAAATTAAATATCGTTTCCTCATTGACCACACCATTTTCTGAGGTTTGGACTACGTTCATGCGCAGGTTGTTTAAGTTTTTCATAGATAAAAAAATCACGATCAAATGTAACCAATACAAATTTTTTGGTTCTTCAAGATAAATACATCGCTTAAAAATGAAGCAACAAACTCAAACCAAAATACTGGGATTAACACTTATTATGCTTACTCTTTCAATGCAAGCTCAGCTAAAGGAAAGAATAAAATCGCATACAGCATATCTTTCTTCTGATGAATTGGAAGGAAGGGGCCAAGGAAGTAAAGGAATTGAACTCGCCGCTGCATATATAGCAAAACAGTTTAAAAACAATGGCCTTAAACCGCATAATGGAAATTCGTTTTATCAAAAATTTTCTGTTCCAGAATCAATAGGATTGGAGACTAATATAATTGGATATTTAGATGCGGCAGAACCAAGCGATAAGTCCATTGTTTTTACCGCCCACTATGATGCCTATGGCATCAGAAAAGAACCTGGTCAACAGGATTCCATTTATAATGGCGCTAGGGATAATGCCGTGGGAGTTTCAGCACTAATTGAATTGGCCAGAACTTTTGCTAATGAAAAAGCTCCAAGACATAATATCGTATTTGTTGCAACCGCAGCAGAAGAATTTGGGAGACATGGCAGCAAATATTATGTGAACAACCCTTTGCTCCCCAGTAATGAGATTATTATTTGCCTAAACATTGACGGATTTAATGTTTCTGGTATTCGAACAGACTATTTTATTCTGCCAAGACAGGGAATTGATTTTATTGATAAGATCGAGTCAATTTTAAGACCTTCAGCATGGTATTACAATAGTCCCAATTGGGTAGATGGTCTAAACAAGAATTTTGATACAGCATCATTCCTAAGCAATGGAATTCCCGCGGTGACCATTTGGGTAGGTGATCGTTTAAAAGATGGTTCTTTTGCCAAACCATTGCCATTTGGCCCCATACATACTCCAGATGATGAAATCAATAAATATTGGAATTGGAACGGGGTTGAAGAACATCTACAATTGTATAAAACTATAGCAGACTATTTTCTTGAAAATCCAAATGGAATTAGGGTGACCAATCCTAAACTATTTACTGAGGATTGATTACCCTAAACTTCACAATCTATTTGTAAAGGAAAAGTGGGTCAAGTAAGTTCCCAGCCTTTGCGGTACTCTCTAGAGACCCATTCGTTGGCTTTATCGTAATTGGTGATTTTCATATTTTCCCCATCCCATAACAACTTTCTTCTTCCAGGGTAGTCATAAGGAGCCCAGTCACCAACTTTTTTCCCTTCCTGTAGGACTTTGTATTGATAAGCTTTTACAGCTAGATTACCCATAAGAACGGTTTCCGTCAATGGTCCTGATTTTGCAAAATCTGAAGAGGTAGTAGCACCATTCATACAACCATCAACAAAATTGGCAATATGACCATCCATACTACCAGGCACTCTTGGGTACTTAGCTTGAGGAGATTTGTATAGACTCATCATTTCTGATGGTAACAAACGGGCATTTCTAGAATACGTATCGCATACCAAAGTTCCTTTATCACCATACATAACCGTTCCACCACCACCATCGCCAATGGTCTCGTCATCTTTCAACTCATCTGGAAGGTCAGGTTTTAATCCACCATCATACCAGTTCAATGCAATATCACCATGATGTTCATGTTCAAATTTCAAGTGTATTTTAGAAGAAGGCGGACATGAAGGGCTATAATCAGCTTCTACAAAATCGCCAACCCAAACAGAAGTACAACTAGCTTCCGCTTCTTTAGGATAACCCAAATTCAACACACTAAATGGCGTTTCCATAATATGACAGCCCATATCGCCTAATGCACCTGTTCCAAAATCCCACCAGCCACGCCATTTAAATGGCAAATACGCAGCATTGTAATCGCGCATTGCTGCTGGTCCTAACCAAAGGTCCCAGTCCAATTCTTTTGGAACCCTTTGTTTTTCAACTGGTATTGGCACACCTTGTGGCCATACGGGACGGTTGGTCCAACAGTCAATGGTATGTATTTTTCCTATAATTCCAGATTCGACCCATTCACGCGCAATACGGCTATCATCACTAGATGCTCCTTGATTTCCCATTTGGGTAACAATACCATTTTCGGCAGCAACTTTGGTCATTAACCTAGCTTCATGAATGTTATGTGTCAAAGGCTTTTCAACATAGGCATGTTTCTTTTCACGCATAAAAGGAAGCGCGATAGTGGCATGAGTATGATCTGGGGTAGCAACCATCACTGCATCTATATCTTTTAAATGTTTGTCATAAACTTTTCTAAAGTCCTTAAATCGTTTTACATCTGGAAAAAGCTCGTAGGTCTGTTGTGCGCGTCTGTCATCTACATCGCAGAACGACACAAATTTCACATGTCCCGTGGCCGCAAGACCTTGTATAACGCCACTACCTCTTCCGCCAACACCAAAGGCAGATACGTATAAGGTATCACTAGGGGGCACATGGGTTTTTCCTAAAACATGACTTGGAACAATTGAAAATGCGGCCGAAGCTGCAGCCGCATTCTTAAGGAACTTTCTTCTTTGCATTTTACTTGGATTAGTTGTAGGCTTGAAGATACAAAAAAGCAGTAATTACTTTTTGACTTGGCAGTCTTCTTCATTAGATTTTACAGAATTGTTCCAAAAAGTTATAGTATGAGTTTTACCTCTCTAGTCTTTCAACCTTTGAGGGATTTTGCACTTACTAAAAATCTTGCGTTAAAATTTCAAAAAAATGAATCCAAAATAATATTGAGAACGTATAACCCTAAGACACTATTTATCTCATAATAATGAAAAAGGGAAATGCTTTATCCAATCCAGTAAATACTTTAGAGAATAACGCTGAAAATATCATTCATAATCCCAAAGCCTTGACCTTAAAAAACAAAATAAGTTCGTTTTTTGATACGGCTGATGCCTGGGGCGTTTTTGTAATGGGAAGTACATTTGTATTAATGCTGGGAGCTGCTTACCTAATGTATATTTTGCAAAGTGATTTTACCCAGTTTAATTTGGAACGTATGAGTTCCAAACTTGGATTGGCCTTTATGATTGTAGCAGGTGGCTTGTTTTTATTTAAGGTGGTTTTTTTCCTTTATACGCTATACCAATATCTTCGATATAAACCAATTGCATCGGTTGAAGATGATGAGCTACCTACCTGCACTGTAATAGTGCCAGCCTATAATGAAGGAAAGCAGGTTTGGGATACATTAATGAGTTTGGCAGAGAGCGATTTCCCTAAAGAGAAATTACAACTACTTGCTATTGATGATGGTAGTCAAGATGATACTTGGCACTGGATACAAGAGGCAAAGAAAAAGTTAGGAGATTGTTTGACTATTTATAAACAACCCAAAAACATGGGAAAACGCCATGCTTTGTACCTTGGTTTTAACGAGGGAACGGGAGAGATTTTTGTGACAGTAGATAGCGATTCTATTGTAAAAAAGGACACTTTAAGAAATTTGGTCAGTCCTTTCATTACAAATGAACAATGTGGGGCTGTTGCAGGCAATATTCGGGTTTTGAATAATGAGAAGGCCCTGCTGCCTAAAATGTTGGATGTGAGTTTTGTATTGAGTTTTGAGTTCGTTCGTTCGGCGGAAAGTAGTCTTAACTCTGTGCTTTGTACTCCAGGTGCTTTGGCAGCGTATCGGAGCTCTGCTGTTTTTGCTTGTCTTCCAGAATGGATAAATCAAACTTTTATGGGGCAACCCTCGGACATTGGAGAGGATCGCGCAATGACCAATATGATATTGAAGCAAGGGCATCATGTATTGTTCCAAAGAAATGCCTATGCGTACACCAATGTGCCTGAAAAATATCGTAGCTTATACAAGATGTTCATCAGATGGGGCAGAAGTAATGTCCGTGAGAACATAGAAATGTCCAAATATGTCTTCAAGAATTTTAGACAGGAATCCAAGACAGGCACAAGACTTTTATTTTTAAGTCAGTCCTCAAAAATTGTTATGAGCTACCCATTTTTGTTGTTCATGCTATTTTTTATTATAACCCATCCTTTGCTGTTTGTGAGTTCAACACTTTTTAGCATTCTTGTTTTATCCACCTTTCCAGTGATATTCTATGCAAAACGATATGAGTTATCAGAATCCTTCTGGGCTTACTCATATAGTATTTTATACACCTTTGGACTATTCTGGATTACGCCTTATGCTATTGCCACGGCTAATAGAAGAGGCTGGTTGACACGTGGTTTGTCAGAAAAAAAATAGATGCAATATTAAGCTTAAGGTTTCCATTCTGAGTAGAATTGTTTCAAAAAGTCCAGCATATATTGATGTCTTTCTGCTGCTAATCTTTTTCCTGTAGAGGTATTCATTTTATCCTTGAGCAACAGTAACTTTTCGTAAAAATGGTTGATAGTTGGAGTATTGGATTTTTTGTATTCCTCTTTGGTCATGTTTAGTTTTGGGGAAATTTCTGGATTGTAAAGTTCCCGGTTTTTAAATCCGCCATAATTAAAGGCACGGGCAATACCAATGGCTCCAATGGCATCTAATCGGTCAGCATCCTGTACTACTTTTAATTCTGTAGAAGAAAATACCTTTTGGTTTTTTTCTAAACTGTTTTTAAAAGACATGTGTTTGATGATGTTTATTACATGATCAATCGTCCCTTCATTAACTTCTTGGGTGTTTAAAAAATCCATTGCCATTTTTGGTCCCACACTCTCATCACCATTGTAGAACTTCGGGTCCGCAATATCATGTAAAAGAGCTGCCAGCTGCACGACCAAAACATCTACTTTTTCATGTTCCGATATGAATTTTGTGGTATTAAAAACACGTTCAATATGAAACCAATCATGACCTCCCTCAGCATTTTTAAGTGTTTCTTTTACAAAAGAGATGGTTTTTTGGATAAGTGGTGAATGACTCATTTAGTATTTTATGCCTTTTGTAACTTGTTTTTCTACCTCTGTAATCAGTGCATCTATATCTCCTGTATTTTCCATTGGTGAATGAACTTCAAATTTAAGATAAGACCCAAGACCCATCGGAAATTTTCCAAAACGCAATATTTTCCATGAGTTGTTTATACTAATGGGCACAATAAGTGCTGATGGTGCTTTTTTTAAAAGTATTTTTAACCCCATGGGTTTAAAAGGTTTGGGGTGTCCATTTCTACTTCTTGTACCTTCAGGAAAGATAACCGCAGCACGATTATTTTTCTCAACATAACTGCCTAATCTGGCTATTTCGCTCAAGGCCTGTTTTCCGTCCTTTCTGTCTATTAATGCAGAACCGCCATGTCTTAAATTATAGGATACACTTGGAATACCTTGGCCTAATTCTTTTTTGGCAACAAATTTTGGATGGTGTTTTCTCATGTACCAGATAATGGGTGGAATATCATACATGCTTTGGTGATTGGTAACAATAATTAGAGGTCTATCAGTCGGAATATTATGTTTGTTTTCAAATTTGTAGCGTGTACCAAGGACATTGGTGGAACGCATTAAAAACCAATTTAGGATTTCTACACTTTTTTTATGTGCGCTGTAACCCAAAACGTTTAAACAAAACCATTGTATGGGGTGGAAAATGATTAAAGCCAGACCAAAGAATATAAAAAAGAGAATGGTCAATGGATAAGAAAACAACCTTTGCATACTTTACATTCTTTTATAGAGCCAATTTGGTAAAATCTTGACAATTATGGCGATTAATCTCCGTCTTTTTGAGATATAGACCCAATCTTTTTTCTTTTGATAGCTGAAAATATTTGATTGGCTGCTTTCTCGGCTGAAGCTACCCAAAATTGCCCTTTGTCGTATTAACAAATCCAGGGCGAAAATTGGTAACGGCAACACCGATTTTGTAATCGTTTTTGGATAGAAAAGAGCAAGTTCTCGTCCAATACCTGAAGAGGCTCCAATAACAAATGCCTTTCTAGCCATAATTGACAAAAATAAAAAACCACCTCAAAATGAGGTGGTCCAAAGTTCTTTTTTTAATGAAGTATTAGCAGAATTCGTTATATGCTTCCATTAAATTTTCAGCAATCATTTCTGCTGGCCTACCTTCAATATGATGTCTCTCTATCATGTGAACTAATTCGCCATCTTTAAACAATGCCATGCTTGGCGAAGATGGAGGAAAAGGAACCATATGGTTTCTTGCAGTATCAACAGCATCTGTGTCAACCCCTGCAAAAACGGTTGCCAAATGGCTAGGTTTCTTATTGTTTTGCAGGCTTAGTTTAGCTGCAGGCCTGGCATTGGCCGCAGCACAACCACAAACGGAGTTTACAACAACCAGAGTTGTTCCCTCTTGCTTTAGTGCATTTTCAACTGCTTCGCTTGTATATAATTCTTCAAACCCAGCAGAAGCCAAGTCAGCTCTCATAGGTTTTACCAATTCTTCTGGATACATAGTCTTATTTTTTATTTTGAATTCAAAGATACGGTTTTTGTCGTATTTTTTTCATCACCCTTAACACCGTTTAAGGGTTTCTTTCTTGGGCAAAACCCTATATTTGGGCTTTAATATTTTTAAGGATGATTAAGTGGGTAGCTGCATTTCTTGGCTATTTTATATTTAGGTTTCCAGGAGCGGTACTTGGATTTATTGTTGGGAGCTTGTTGGACAATCTTGGCGGCAGTAGCAGTGGCCCTAGAACAGTTTTTGGGGATTTTACCCAACAAACAGTTTCACCTGCAGATTTTGAACTGAACTTACTTTCACTATGTTCAATTGTTATTAAGGCAGATGGACAGGTAAGTCAGCGGGAGTTGGATTATGTGCGACAGTATTTTTTGAGTACATATGGCAAGGAAAAGGCCAATGCTATTTTTCGAACCTTTAACGATGTAATCAAAAAAAGAGAAATCTCTGCACAGCGAATCTGCTCCTTTTTGGTACAACGCACTAGATATGAGGTAAGATTGCAATTGTTGCATTTTCTTTTTGGAATTGCACAAGCTGATGGACAAGTTAGTAAGGCCGAAGTTGGTAAACTGAGAGAGCTAGCAGGGTATTTAAGAGTTGGCCAACATGATTTTGAAAGTATCATGGCCATGTTTATTAAATCTGCGGATAACGCATATAAAATTTTGGAGATTGAAAGAAGTGCAACAGATGATCAGTTAAAAAAGGCTTATAGGACGATGGCAAAGAAGTATCATCCAGATAGGGTTGTAACTGAGAACGAGGCTATTAAAAAGGGTGCTGAAGAAAAATTTAAGGAAGTACAAAAGGCTTACGAGACTATTCAGAAAGAACGAGGGATTTCATAATATAGAATTATGCAAGAATTTTGGTTTTATATAAAATTGGGATTAGATCATGTACTAGATTTTGGAGCTTACGACCATATATTATTTTTGTCTGCCCTAGCTATTCCCTTTACGTTTAAGAGCTGGAAAAGAGTAATTGTCTTGGCAACAATCTTCACAATTGCCCATTGTACTTCATTGGCGCTGTCTGCCTTTGATGTTTTTACGGTGGATGTAGGGTTAATAGAATTCCTTATTCCTGTAACCATCATATTAACAGGTTTGTTCAATTTAATTTATGTGTACAAGGATGCTAAGAATGTGGGAATGTATCTGCACACCTTGGCAACTGCTTTTTTTGGCCTAATACATGGTTTTGGGTTTTCAAACTATTTTAAAATGCTAATGGCGGAAGAGGAAGATAGGGTAACGCCGTTGTTGGGTTTTGCAACAGGGATTGAGTTTTCACAAGTTGCTATAATCCTTGCCATTCTTGGCATTGCCTTTTTGATCCAGGAAGTGATAAAGGTGAAAAGGACGTATTTTATTGCCATAGCGTCCATTTTAATCATTTGCATTACAATACCATTACTCATTGCTACGTTTCCCAAGTAGGGCCTTCGTTAAATTTAATCGAATAAGGTTGTAAGGGTCTTGCAAAGCGGGTATATTTATTTAAATATCGGGTTATTTCCGAAGTATGAAGGAGAGTAAACAAGAAAAGTATGACAAGGCCTATTTAAGAATGGCAAAAGAATGGGGGAAGCTTTCCTATTGTCATAGAAAACAAGTAGGAGCAATTGTTGTAAAAGATAGGATGATCATATCTGATGGTTATAATGGAACCCCAACCGGTTTTGAAAATGTATGTGAGGATGAAGAAGGGTATACCAAGTGGTATGTGCTTCATGCAGAGGCCAATGCCATATCAAAAGTAGCCTCATCAACACAATCCTGTGAAGGCGCCACATTATACATTACATTATCTCCATGCAGAGAGTGCAGTAAGTTGATACATCAATCTGGCATAAAACGTGTTGTATATCAAACCGCTTACAAAGACGATTCTGGATTAAAATTTTTGGATCGCGCTGGAGTAATTACCCATCACTTGCCTATTCTGGAGGAAATGGTATAACCCACCATTTAAATTATGAAGAAAAAATATAGTTACATATTACCTACCCTACTCGCTCTTGCAGTGGCTGTCGGAATTTTTATAGGAGGAAAACTTCATTTTGATGATACCCCCGAAAAATTGTTCTCTACCAATTCAAAAAAGGACAAGCTGAACAGGTTGATTGATTATATTGATTACGAATATGTTGATGAAATAAATACAGATAGTATTGTAGACGTTACTGTAAACAATATTTTGGGGAAATTAGACCCGCATTCCGTTTACATTCCAAAAAGTGAAATGAGGGAAGTGTCTGAAAGTATGAAAGGAGATTTTGTAGGTATAGGCGTTAGCTTTTATATGTACAAAGACACAATCACGGTTATTAGGACAATTAAGAACGGCCCAAGTTATATGAGTGGAATCAAACCTGGAGACCGAATATTGATTGCTGATAACGATACTCTTTTTGGGAGAAGAACTTCAAACAATGTGGTTGTTTCCAAACTTAAAGGAAAAATAGGGACTAAGGTAGATTTAAAGGTGTTCCGAAAATCTACAAACAGAACTTTGAACGTTACAGTAACCAGAGACAGGGTTCCCATCAAAAGTGTAGATGCGTACTATATGCTTTCCAGAGACATGGGATACATTAAAATCAACCGTTTTGCAGAATCCACTTTTGGGGAATTTAAAGATGCACTTAGAAAACTCAAGTTACGAGGAGCAGAAAAATTGGTGCTAGATTTAAGGGATAATCCAGGGGGCTATCTTGGTATTGCAGAAAAATTGGCCGATGAGTTTTTGGAAGATGATAAGCTTATTCTCTACACCAAGAATAAAAAAGGTAGAATAAAGAAAGCTTTTGCTACCAAAAAAGGTGATTTTGAAGATAAGCCGGTTTATGTTTTAATCAACGAACGTTCAGCTTCAGCAAGTGAAATCATTGCGGGAGCATTACAAGATAATGACGTAGGTACTATTGTTGGAAGACGTTCTTTTGGCAAAGGACTTGTTCAAAGAGAAATGGATCTAGGAGATGGCTCTGCTGTTCGTCTTACCGTTTCAAGATATTACACTCCTACAGGGCGATCCATTCAAAAGTCTTATAAGAAAGGGCACAAAGACTACTACCAAACATTTATGGAACGGTACAGTAGCGGAGAATTAATTTCTGTTGACAGCATAAAAGTTGCAGACTCTTTAAAATTTAAAACTCCAAAAGGAAAGATTGTATACGGCGGCGGCGGAATTATTCCAGATGTTTTTGTTCCCATTGGCAGTAACGAAGAAGAAGCCATTGAGAGTATGGACGATACGTACGAGTTCTTTTCAAGATTTATTTTTGAACACTTGGAAAAAGACCGTACCCGTTATTCGGACTTCACAAAAAATGAGTTTTTAGATGAGTATAAAATTGATGATATACTTTTTGACGAATTCATTCAATTTGTATTGAACAGAAAAATAAGTCTGGACTTTTATGCCTATGAGGAAAAAATAAAGGCATACTTAAAGGCAAACATTGCGGAGCAATTATTTTCTCCCAATTTGTCAGCTCAAATTAAAGGGACTCATGACGCAATGTTGGAAAAAGTCAAGGTACTAGATGCTGCAATTTTTGACCAATCTGAAGTAGGGTCACTTAAACTACAAGATTAATCCTCCTTAAGTTTTTTGTCGATTTTTTTTGATGTCATAAAAATCAAAAGAAGAACTACTGCACACAAGGAAGCTATAATGCCTATCAATGCAATAGTGCTATCACCTTGAAAAGGGTTTTTAAAATCCACCAAAGTGACATTATATGCGATTAACCCTAAGGCCAAAAAAATTAAAACGATACTAAATGTCTTGTTCATAAATAAGAAACATGATGTTAGTTGCCCAGCATCTGATTAACGTTTGTGGCAAAAAGCTTTACGGCGATTGCCAAAAGGATTACCCCAAAAACTTTACGAATAACGCTAAGTCCATTCTTGCCCAAAACCCGTTCTATTTTGGCACTGGACTTAAGGACTATATATACAAAGATAATATTTACTACAATGGCTACTATAATGTTTTCAACATGATATTCTGCCCGTAAAGCTAAAATAGAAGTCAATGTTCCAGCTCCGGCAATAAGCGGAAAAGCAATAGGCACAACAGAAGCGCTTTCTGGTTCATCATCTTTAAAGAGAGTAATGCCCAAAACCATTTCCAAGGCCAAAAAGAAAATGACAAATGCGCCGGCCACGGCAAAAGAGTTCACATCTATTCCAATTAAGCCCAGAATACTTTCACCCACAAAAAGGAAGGCCACCATAATACAAGCAGCTACAATGGAAGCTTTTTCGGACTGAATATGGCCTACCTTGCTTCTTAACGATATAATAACGGGAACACTGCCCAAAATATCAATAACGGCAAAAAGAATCATGCTTGCGGTTACTATTTCCTTTATGTTGAAGTTCATCGTACTGTGAATATATTTGCAAATTTACGTGTAAAAAGCGTTTTTGGATCTCATATAAATGTATAGAAAACATCAATTTTTAGGTTTTAAATTACCTTTGCCCAAAAAGCAAAGAGTAATATGTTCCAAATAGGAAAAACCATTGTTTCTGAAGAGATCATAAGTAACGATTTTGTTTGCAATTTAAACGCTTGTAAAGGAGCTTGTTGCGTAGATGGACAATACGGTGCCCCTTTAGAAGATTCTGAAACAGAAGTGCTAGTGGACATTTTTAAAGATGTTAAGCCTTATCTGCGCGAAGAGGGCATAGAAGCAATTATGGAACAAGGGGCTTTTGTAAAGGGAGAAGATGGAGAATGGGAAACCCCTTTGGTTAATAAAAGTGAATGTGCATATGTTATTTTTTCAGAGAATGGGATTTCAAAGTGTGGCTTAGAAGAAGCTTACAATGATGGTGCAACAACATGGAAGAAACCAGTTTCATGTCATTTGTATCCTGTTAGAACAAGAGAATATTCAGAATTCACTGCTGTTAACTATCACAAGTGGGAAATTTGCAATCCTGCATGTAGTTTAGGGCAAGAATTGAAGGTTCCTGTGTACAAGTTTGTAAAGGAAGCTTTGATTAGAAAATTTGGGGAAGATTGGTATAGAGAATTGGAGGAAGTGGCGTTGGAAACCGCTAAACGGTAGGAATATCCAATATTACTTTTGTACCTCTTGGGGTGCCGTTTTCGTCAAACAAATCAACAAAATCCACTTCAAAGCTATTTTGGTAATCTTTGGAAAAGTTGGCCAAGCGTTCTTTGGTGATTCGAATACCAACAGACTTCCTTTTTAATACTCTATTTTCCTTATTAGTCTGGGCTACACCTCGCCCAACACCATTGTCCACGATCTCTATGGATACATGGCTCTGATTTTTCTTTTTGACGTTTAGATGAATAATTTTTTCACCTTCTTTAGGTGAAAGACCATGCCAAAGTGAATTTTCCAAAAAGGGTTGTAATGCCAACGAAGGCACTTTTATGCTATCTGGATTGATACTCTTATCCACCGAAATCTTAAAGTCTATTTCATTGGAAAACCGTATGTTTTCAATATTCATGTATAGTTCTACGGTTTCTAGTTCCTCTGCTAAAGTGATTTCCTTTACTGAGGAAGCCTCTAATATTTTTCGGATTAACTTAGAAAATTTGTTTAAATAATGTACCGCATTTTTTTGCTCGTTGTTTATAATGTACAGTTTAATCGAGTTCAACGAGTTGAACAAGAAATGAGGATTCATTTGGCTACGGAGCATGCTTTGTTCTAAAGTAAGAACCCTTTTTTCGTTCTTACTTTGATATTGACGATATAGAATATATAGTATGGAAGAAATTAGCCCTACGATTAATGCGCTAACCAATAGGGTAGTCTGATTCTTTCTAAGCCGTAGACGCACAATTTCATTTTCTTTTGCCAGCACAGAAATCTGATTATTCTTTTTGTCCGCTTCATATCGGACAATGATATCGTTCATGTACCTAAAATTGGTAGCACTGGAAATCTCCTCATCGTACTCATCTGCTTTTTTATAATACTCGTAAGCTACCTTATAGTTGCCACGGGTTTCTTCAAAATCAGAAAGCTTCTGATAGGCATACAATATATTACTTGGGATGTTATGGGTTTGTGCCATCTCTAAACCCTCTATAATAAAATTTTGTGCCTTGTCATAATTGCCCAATTCTGTATGTGCCCAACCTGTATTGATAAATACCAATGGGGTAATAAAATAGTCGCCTATGGTCCTTGACGGCTCAAGTAGAGGTTCCAACAGCACCAATGCGGCATATGGCATATCTTGTTTAAGATAAATCTGGGCAAGACTGTTTTTGCAGATAATCTTACCGTAGTCGGAGTTGATTTCTTCATTATAAACAAGCGACTTTCTATAGTTTTCCATCGCACCTTCTAAATCATCTTTCAGTTCCAGACAATTTCCAATATTTTGGTAGTTGATTGCTAAACCTAGCTTATTGCCAAGCTCTTCCTCAAATTTTAAAGCTCTTTTAAACTGAATAATGGCAAGGTCGTATTGCTCCAGGGTTTGGTAGAGGTTGCCGATACAATTTAATGAAACATTAATGTTTCTTTTAATATGGTGGGATGGGTTCTCTACCTCCTCAGCAAGCTCTAGGGCTTTTTGATTATAATCCAAGGCGGTCTTAATTGCATCGGTTCGTCTGTAAACCACGCCTAGCATGTTAAGGGCTCTCACTTTTAGTTCGGTATTGTTGGCTTCTTCGGCTAATTCCAATGCTTTTTCATGAAGATCAACAGCCAACTTGAACTTGGAAATGTTACGGTATTTTGCTCCAATTTGGTCCAGCGCATAGGATTGTCCTTCCAAATAGTTTTCCTTTTCGCACAAATCAGCAAAATATCGTAATAAGGTAGTATCTCTCTTTTCGGATTTCAACTCGGTATCCAAAGAAAGATAGCTCTTGGGGTTCATTTGGATAATCCTTCGAGCTTTATCCTTAAACGCTTCTGGAATTTCTTGAGAGAAGATGCTATATGGAACCAGAAAAAGGAAAAAAAATAAGACTAAAATATTTTTTTGCGGATGTAGGCTTTCGGTTTTTATAGCTTGTATTTTAAACACAGGTGTCTTGGGAAGTTATAGCATATCCAAAAAATCAGATTTCTTTTGCCTAGAGACGGGAATTTTATGGTTGGATTCCAAAACCACATAACCGTCCGTTTTCAAAAATTCTTTTATCTTGTTTAAGTTGATGATATATGAATTATGTATTCTAAAAAAGCTGTTATCCGGCAATAAATTGTTTACTTCCTTGAGCTTTTTTGTCAATAAGATTTTTTGCCCATCGCTTAAAAAAATAGTGCTGTAATTGCCATCAGATTCCGCATAAAGTATATCATCACTATTTAAGAACAACAATTTGCCATCGGTGTTTATTGTTATCTTTTTACTATGGGATTCCGCATTAAAGTTCAACAAAATTTTCTCCAACTTGTCAATAGTCAAATTTTTGGTGTTGTACTTTTTTATTTTGGAAATGGTTACCTGAAGGTCATCAGTATCAATGGGTTTTAACAGATAGTCAATGGCCTCATTCTTTAAGGCCTGAAGTGCATATTGATTATAAGCCGTGGTAATAACAACAGGAAAATCCTTGTTCTTTAGATTTTTAATAAACTGAAAACCATCCATTGCCGGCATTTCAATATCTAAAAAGAGACAATCTGGGGTATTACGCTCAAGATAGTCCAAAGCTTCATGCGCATCTGTAAAAGACGCAATTATGTCAACTTCATCGCTCAGGTTGGTCAACTCCCAACTTAAACTTTGTAAAGCTTTTACCTCATCATCTACAATAACTGCTTCTAACATTCTTTATATTAAATCAATTTCAAATTTAGGACTATTCTGTATAAGGTATTTAAAAATATGTGCTAATGGACACTTAGCGCTTATAATTGGTAAAAAAAGGAACGTATTGAGATTTTGTAGAACTTTGCTTTAGTTGGAACTGCTTGTCCCAATAAGCCTTATAGGGTCAAAAAGGCCAAAAACCATTTATACATAAAATGCAACCGATTATACATACTAGGCCCGGCGGAGTCTTTTCTTTTATAATTTGGCTCTATCAAAAATTAAGAAACAACCTTAATGATGCTACAATGAAAAAGTGTGTTGTATTATTCGTGATTTTGATATTTACTCTAATATTTGCTGCTGTGTTAGAGAGTAAAGATTTAAAAATGCAGTCAGATTGGGACAAAGTCGTCAATGTAGACTAGAGTGTTTCAACAGAACAAGTTCATATACATTACCAACAAACAAGTGTACGGCCGAGCAACCAACCTCTTGATTTTAGAAACTGCTTGCAAAATAAAATCTTCGGCTATACTAAGGTTTTGAATTTTGGTTTTGGGTTTCGGGGGAACTACCTAAGATTAAAGTACATTCCAAGGTTAAGCTGAAAATGGCCGTACTGTTTGGTAATGGAATTCAACAAAGTGGCTTTAAGCGCAATTTTCATAAATAATTAAGACCAAAAAGTATATTACAATATACTTTTTGGTCTTTTTTGTTATTGTTGAATCTTGACAAAAAAACTTCACTGGCGCCATAATCCCAGCAGCCCAAGGAACATCACTTGCGAACCTAGATTTCAACATGTTGTGTTAAAAACTTTACATTGGTTTTGATAAAACAAACTTTACAGTCTGGTTACATTTTTGAATCTTTGTTTGCCCTGTTCGCTAGGAATTTTCCTTTCCAAATTATAAACTTTGTAACAATTACGTATGTCAACAGCCATTGAGCCCATATTAGAAGAAAATGAAGATAGATTTGTAATTTTTCCAATTAAGCATGATGATCTTTGGGAATGGTACAAAAAATGCGAGGCTTGTTTTTGGACTGCCGAAGAAATAGATCTTCATGAAGACTTGACGGATTGGAATAATAAATTGAATGATGACGAGCGTTATTTTATAAAACACATCCTTGCATTTTTTGCTGCATCTGATGGTATTGTAAACGAGAATTTAGCAGAGAATTTTGTTAGTGAGGTCCAGTATGCGGAAGCAAAGTTTTTCTACGGATTTCAGATTATGATGGAGAATATCCATTCAGAAACGTATTCGTTACTAATAGATACTTATGTAAAAGATGAAAAGGAAAAAAATATTCTTTTCAAGGCCATTGAAAACTTCCCAGCAATCAAAAAGAAGGCAGATTGGGCCTTAAACTGGATTGAATCTCCAAGCTTTGCCGAAAGATTAATTGCATTTGCCGCAGTTGAGGGAATTTTCTTTTCAGGTGCTTTCTGCTCTATTTTTTGGCTAAAGAAAAGAGGCCTGATGCCTGGCCTTACATTTTCTAATGAGTTAATTTCTAGAGATGAAGGAATGCACTGTGATTATGCAGTTCATTTACACAATAAACACCTGATCAATAAAGTGCCAAAAGAGCGGATTACTGCAATTTTAACAGATGCTCTTAATATTGAAAGAGAATTTATCACCGAGTCACTTCCGGCAAGTTTAATTGGAATGAACTCTAAATTGATGACACAATATCTGGAGTTTGTGACCGATAGATTATTGGTGGAATTAGAATGTGAAAAAGTATATAATGCTACCAACCCATTTGATTTCATGGATATGATTTCACTTCAGGGCAAGACCAATTTCTTTGAAAAGCGCGTGTCTGAATATCAAAAAGCAGGTGTTTTGAACAAAGAAAAAGATGAAGATGCACAAAAGATCAGTTTTGACGCTGACTTTTAAATTGACCAACCTTTAAGAAAACACTACCCCTTGGTGTTTTCATGATCTTAACCTAACTAAGTGCGCTGGAATTTTTTCCGACGCGATTGAAGTGTATGCTGGTATAACCAACAAACGTATCATTTAAAACAATAGTAGCCACATGTATGTAGTAAAAAGAGATGGAAGAAAAGAGCTGATCATGTTCGACAAGATCACGGCCAGGGTAAGAAAATTGTGTTATGGCCTTAATGGGCTGGTAGATCCATTAAAAGTTGCTATGCGGGTCATAGAAGGGCTTTATGACGGTGTAACTACATCTGAATTGGATAATTTAGCAGCTGAGATTGCTGCAACTATGACTACCACGCATCCAGATTATGCAAAGTTGGCAGCTCGTATTTCAGTTTCCAATCTACATAAGAACACTAAAAAATCCTTCTCGGAAACTATGAAGGATTTGTATGAATACGTAAATCCTAGAACCGGTAAGAAAGCACCACTTCTATCGGAGGAGGTTTATGAAGTGATTTCTGAAAATTCAGAAAAATTGGATTCTACAATTATTTACAACCGTGATTTTGGCTACGATTACTTCGGTTTTAAAACTTTGGAACGTTCATACCTGTTAAAGTTGAACGGTAAAATAGCAGAACGTCCGCAGCATATGTTGATGCGTGTTTCCATTGGTATTCATTTGAACGATTTGGATGCTGCAATAGAAACCTATGAGTTGATGTCTAAAAAGTACTTCACTCATGCTACACCTACTTTGTTTAATTCCGGTACGCCTAAGCCACAGATGTCTTCTTGTTTTCTTCTAGCAATGAAAGATGACAGTATTGATGGTATTTATGATACGTTGAAGCAAACAGCAAAAATTTCACAATCTGCTGGAGGTATAGGTCTTTCTATCCACAATGTAAGAGCCACAGGATCCTATATAGCGGGCACTAACGGCACATCTAATGGAATTGTTCCTATGCTTCAAGTATTTAATGATACGGCTAGATATGTGGATCAAGGTGGCGGAAAGCGTAAAGGAAGTTTCGCAATCTATATGGAGCCATGGCATGCAGATATCTATGAGTTCCTCGATTTGAAAAAGAATCATGGAAAAGAAGAAATGCGTGCACGGGATTTGTTCTATGCCATGTGGATTTCTGACCTTTTTATGAAAAGGGTAGAGGCAAACGAAGAGTGGACGTTAATGTGTCCTAACGAATGCCCTGGGCTTTTTACGCATCACAGTGAAGAATTTGAAGAACTATACTTAAAATACGAAGCAGAAGGCAAGGGACGTAAAACGGTAAGAGCACGTGAACTTTGGGAAAAAATATTAGAATCTCAAATTGAAACGGGCACACCTTATATGTTGTATAAGGATGCTGCCAACCGTAAAAGCAACCAGAAGAATTTAGGTACTATTCGCTCTTCAAACCTATGTACAGAGATTTTGGAATATACCTCTCCAGATGAAGTAGCGGTATGTAATTTAGCTTCCATCGCATTACCAATGTTCATAAAGAATGGTGAATTTGACCATAAAGAGTTGTTCAAGGTTACTAAAAGAGTAACAAAAAACTTGAATAAGGTTATAGATAGGAACTATTACCCAGTTAAAGAAGCTGAAAATTCCAATATGCGCCATAGACCTATTGGTCTTGGAGTACAGGGCTTGGCAGATGCTTTCATAATGTTGCGTTTACCTTTTACAAGTGATGAAGCTAAGAAACTGAACCAAGAGATATTCGAAACCTTATATTTTGCAGCAGTTACTGCCTCCATGGAGCAAGCAAAAGAAGAAGGACCATACTCGTCTTATAAAGGTTCTCCAATTGAACAAGGAGAGTTTCAGCATAACCTTTGGGGCATTAAAGACGAAGAACTTTCTGGACGTTGGGATTGGGCCAAATTGAGAAAAGAAGTAAAGAAAAATGGTGTTCGTAACTCCTTATTGGTAGCACCAATGCCAACAGCATCTACTTCTCAGATACTTGGTAATAATGAATGTTTTGAGCCATATACCTCTAACATTTATACCCGAAGAGTACTTTCAGGTGAGTTTATCGTAGTAAACAAACACCTATTGGAAGACTTGGTAAATTTGGGTCTTTGGAACGAAAGCATGAAGCAAGAATTGATGCGTGCCAACGGATCTATTCAACATATAGAAACTATTCCACAGGATATCAGGGAATTGTACAAGACGGTTTGGGAGCTTAGCATGAAAGATATCATTGATATGAGCAGACAGCGTGGCTATTTTATTGATCAAAGCCAGTCTTTGAACTTGTTCATGGAAAATGCCAATTATTCTAAGTTAACGTCCATGCACTTTTACGCCTGGAAAAGCGGTTTGAAGACGGGTATGTATTATTTGCGTACTAAAGCGGCAGTGGATGCTATTAAGTTCACGTTGGACAATACTAAGAAGAAAGAAGTTCCTGTTAGTGTAGCTGCGGAAGCAGAAGTAGTAGCTGCAACACCTAACACTGCGGAAGTACTTAAGGTAGAAGTCACATCGGCAAGTCAACAAGAAGTGGACGTACAGCCTATGAGTGCTGAAGAAATGAAAGAAATGATTGCACGCGCCAAAGAAGGCCAAGCAGACGATGACTGTTTGATGTGTGGATCGTAGTTTGTACTGAGCTTATCAGTATGTGATAGTGTTTATTAAATAGATGCCTCGGAAAAGTTCACCCCACAAAGAACGACTTCTGAGGTATTTTTTTGAATTGAAAGAAATTCAGAAACTAAAAAGCCCCTTACAAAGGGGCTTTTTTAACAATAAATGATATATGTTATAGGGACCAAGCCTTACCTTGGGTCAATGTTTGTTCATCTTCACAACCAATATACTCGCCTGGAACAGGTAAATAAGCTAAAATCTCTTCACCTACATATTCTGAGGTCTTATACGACCAGATTGAAAGATCACGTAATGAATTGGCAAAACTATAGCGAGAGATTTCATCATCTAGCACCGCACCGCCATTTTCTTCTACAGCTTCAAAATAAGCCTCTAAGGCTTTTTCGTGAGCTTCTTCAACCTCATCTGTTCTTTTCTTGAGATATGTGGCGAAAACAGGCTCTAAATCCTCTTCATCCAACTCTGCAAGAGATTCTTTCTGTGCTGAAGCCAAAACTTTATCAGTAAACTTGCCCATGCCCATTTTTAGAAAATCTTGATGCTCTTTTGGAAGAACTTCATTCGCAAATTTATCTAAGAACACATGTACATTTACTTCTGTGGCAGAAGGGGTATCGGTTTTTGGCAATAAGATATCTACCAGAGTATGTAAAACGGTCCCTTCATCTTTAGAAAAGAATTCCGGAGTCCAATCCAATACTTTCTTGCCATTACAGCTTTGTACTATTCCCAAAAGTGTTGGAGCAGCAATGGTATAACCAAAGGCCAGCCCCATATTTTTAAGTGCAACTCTTCTTTCCATTATATGTTTCCTTTTTTAAGTTCTTGCGCTGCATGGTGGGCAGCTCTTGCAGTAAAAGCCATATAGGTCAGTGAGGGATTTACACAACTTGCGGATGTCATAAAAGCCCCGTCAGTAACATAAACATTTTTAACCGTATGTACTTGATTGTTTCCGTTTAAAACGGAAGTTTTAGGATTTCTACCCATTCTGGCAGTACCCATTTCATGTATTCCCAGGCCTAGTGCGTAAGTCTCATCATAAGTTTCAATATCGCGTACTCCAGACTTTTCAAGCATTGCTGCTGCCTGTTCTTGCATATCCTTACGCATTTTGAGCTCATTTTCCTTTATCTCTGCATCAAAAGTGACCGTTGGTAGACCCCATTGATCTTTCTTATCATAGTCAAGAGTCATTTTATTTTCATGATATGGCAAGATTTCTCCAAATCCTAACATGTTCATGTTCCAGCCTCCTGGTTTTAAAACAGCATCTTTAAGTTCTTTTCCATGGGAAACCTCAGCAATGGCGGCTTCATAATCACCTCTTCCAGCACCACCTTGGTATCCATAACCTCGGGTAAAGTCTTTCATATCACTGCTACCTCCCAAGTTTCTAAAACGAGGAACATAAATTCCATTTGGTTTTCTTCCTTTGTAATACTTATCCTCAAAGCCATCCATTTTACCTCGAGCACCAGCTTTAAAGTGATGGTCCATAATGTTATGACCCAATTCTCCAGAATCGTTACCCATTCCGTTAGGGAATCTATCAGATTTAGATTGCATTAGAATTGAAGTTGATGCTACAGCAGAAGCGCAAAGGAAAATTACCTTGGCCTTAAATTCAAAAACTTCTTTGGTAACACGATCTATAACTTTTACTCCCGTGGCTTTTTTTGTATTCTCATCATAGATTACTTCATGCACAATAGAGTCTGGGCGTAAAGTCATATTCCCTGTTCGTTCAGCAGCGGGTAATGTAGAAGAATTACTACTGAAATATGCGCCAAAAGGACAACCTCTAATACACCTGTTTCTAAATTTACAGGAACTACGGTTTAAACCATCAAACTTTTTATCACTGTTAATATGTGCAACTCTACCAGCTGTAATAACACGTCCATCAAAATGATCAGAAACGCGTTCACGCACATGTTGTTCAACACAATTAAGATCCATCATGGGCTCAAACTTCCCATCTGGTAGTTGAGGTAAATTCAATAGTTCTCCTGAAACTCCTATATAACTTTCAACTTTATCATACCAAGGAGCAATGTCTTTATAGCGTACTGGCCAATCAACGGCAACACCTTCTTTTTTATTTGCCTCAAAATCAATTTCACTCCAACGGTAGCTATGACGCCCCCATAACAATGATCGCCCACCTACATGGTAGCCTCTCATCCAATCAAAACGTTTGGTTTCATTATAAGGATGATCAATGTCGTCCACAAACCAGAAATTATGAGGAGCTTTTACAGTGTAACCTGTTCTATTTTGTTTCTCCTGTCTGGCAATCTTGTCTGGCGATAATTCCCCATTGTTTGGAAAATCCCAAGGATCTAGATTTGCTGTGGGATAATCAGTAATATGATTTACCATACGACCGCGTTCCAAGACCAATGTCTTTAGTCCATTTTCGCACAGTTCTTTAGCAGCCCAACCACCACTAATGCCCGTTCCCACTACAATGGCATCGTATGATTCCTGCTCTTCGTTGTAATAAAATTTACTCATTTAATAGGATTGTTTATTTCATAAATGTATTAATTATTAAATTAATTTTCTACATTTAATCCTTATGTTTATTGAGAATTCACTACTATAACGTTGTAGTTTTTCAATTCTATTTAATATTACACAATCAACCCTTATGAAGAGAAGGAATTTTATTCAAAATGGTGCCCAAGCAGGAATTGCACTTTCACTGTTGGGTACATACGCATGTAAACAAGGCAAGAAAAAAGAAATAACAGACACGGAAATGCTAGAAGAAACTCCAGCTGCACCAGAGCAAATGTTCAAGCTTTCGCTAGCGCAGTGGTCCATACATAGAATGATTAGGGAAGAAGGACTAGACCCATATCTATTTGCTGAAAAAGCAAAAGGGTGGGGTTTTTCTGGTTTGGAATATGTAAGTCAATTGTATGAGGACGAACTTAAAGCTGCTAATTTTTCTAAAGAGGCGATGGATAAATTCGTAGAAAAATCAAAAGCGGAAAGTGAAAAACATGGATTGGAAAATCTAATTATTATGATTGATCATGAAGGAGATTTATCTGCCGCAGATGAGATGGAAAGAAAAAAGGCCATCGAAGATCATTTTAAATGGGTAGATGCCGCAGCCGCACTTGGGTGTCATTCAGTAAGAGTGAATTTAATGGGCAGTAAGATTGCTGAGGAATGGACTCCTGCTTCTATTGATGGACTTACACAACTTTCCAACTACGCAAAAGATAAAAACATCAATGTGATAGTGGAAAATCATGGTGGATTTTCCTCTAATGCAGCTATGTTGGTTGAAGTTATTAAAAAAGTGAACCTGGCTAATTGCGGAACGCTTCCAGATTTTGGGAATTTCTGCGTGAAAAGAGAGGATGGGTCTTATTTTGACACTCCCTGCGTTGAGGAATATGATAGATATAAAGGAATAGGTGAACTAATGCCATACGCCAAAGCTGTGAGTGCCAAGTCCCATGATTTTGATGATCAAGGCAATGAGACGCATACCGATTTTGAACGTATGATGAAAATTGTTAAAGACTCCGGTTATTCGGGTTATGTAGGAGTAGAATATGAAGGGGATGAACTCAGTGAAGAAGAAGGAATTATTGCCACCAAAAACTTATTGAACAAATTACTTAATCTATCTGCATAAAACACTGTGTTTATGAAGGGATTTTTACACCAGCATTTTGATTATAATTTCTATTGCAATAAAAAGCTTATTGAGCAATGTGCATCTATGGACCAAGTTCCTGAGAAGTGCATAAAATTGTTTAGTCATATTCTAAATGCGCATCACGTATGGAATCACAGAATTGTAGGAAAGCCAATTGAATTTGATGTTTGGCAAACACATAAGGTTGAAAATTGGCAGGATATACATTATGAAAACCAGCGGACTTCTTTTGAAATTATAACCAATGCAGATGATTTTGCAAAGAGGATAGATTATGAGAACAGTGAAGGAAGAACATTTGGGAATGAGCTCAAAGATATCCTTTTTCATATAGTTAACCATTCCACACACCATAGGGGACAAATTTTGATGGATTTCCGATTGGCGGGAATTGAACCCGAATCTTTGGACTACATATTATATAAAAGATAAATTCCCTAATTCATGACTTTAAAAATAAAATTCCAACTCTCTTTTATGATGTTTTTAGAATTCTTCATCTGGGGAGGCTGGTTTGTTACGCTGGGCACTTTTCTAGGAGAAAACTTAAATGCCAGTGGGGGAGAAATAGCGAAAGCTTTTTCAACTCAATCATGGGGAGCGATAATAGCACCATTTATTATAGGATTGATAGCGGATAGATATTTTAATGCCGAACGAATTTTAGGTGTTTTGCACCTTTTAGGTGCATTTTTAATGTACCAAATGTATGGTATAGATGACTTTGCTGCTTTTTATCCATATGTTTTGGGATATATGATTTTATATATGCCGACTTTGGCTCTAGTAAATTCAATTTCTTTTAATCAGATGAAAGATCCTGCCAAGGAATTCTCTTTGGTAAGAGTATTTGGAACTATAGGGTGGATTGTTGCCGGATTGATTATTAGCTACGTGTTTCTTTGGGATTCACCAGAGGGAAGATCAGAGGGGATGTTAAAGAATACCTTTTTAATGGTGGCGATAGCATCGGCTATTTTAGGACTTTTTAGCTTTACACTTCCAAGGACTCCTCCAAGAGTATCAAAAGATGAAAAGGTCAGTATTTCAAGTTTGTTGGGATTGGATGCCTTGAAACTTTTAAAAGATAAAAACTTTCTCATTTTCTTTATTGCCTCTGTGCTCATATGTATTCCCTTAGCGTTTTACTACCAAAATGCAAATCCATTTCTTTCGGAAATTGGTGTAAGTAATCCAACTGGGAAAATGACCATAGGTCAAATATCCGAAGTGCTTTTTATGTTGTTACTACCCTATTTCTTTAAAAAATATGGGTTTAAAAAAACTATTTTGGCGGGGATGTTGGCATGGACCATTCGCTATTTGTTGTTTGCTTTTGGCAACCCTGGTGAGCTTGCCTTCATGTTGATTATTGGAATTGCACTACATGGTATTTGCTATGATTTTTTCTTTGTATCTGGCCAAATTTATACAGATACCAAAGCTGGGGAAAAATACAAGAGTGCAGCCCAAGGTCTAATTACACTTGCCACTTATGGAGTGGGAATGCTCATTGGGTTTTGGATAGCAGGAAAAATAACGGATACATATCTATTGGAAGACGCTACCCATACTTGGCAAACCATATGGATGTATCCTGCTGGATTTGCCTTAGTTGTTTTTCTACTGTTTGCTTTAGTTTTTAAAAATGAGAAAGTAGAATATAAAACTTGAACCAAATAGGTAACTAACCAAATATAATTTAATGGAAAATATTAATAAGAATAGACTTTTTATTGCCTCCTGTATAGCCTTATTGGTTACGGCAATGACATTTGCTATAAGAGCAAGATTAGAAACTGTTTTCGGACCAGACGGTGTGGGCCTTACTTTAGAACAAATAGGATGGGCATTTACCCCTGCTTTTTGGGGGTTTACAATTGCAATGATTGTTGGAGGCCCATTAGTTGATTCGCTCGGGATTAAAAAAATTACATGGATAGCTTTTATTACCCATGCTATAGGTATTATCTGGACAATCTTGGCAAAGGACCAGACCTCATTATTCTTGGCTACGCTTTTTGTAGGTATCGGAAATGGAATGGTCGAAGCTGCACTTAACCCAATGATAGCTTCAATGTATACCAAGAACAAAACAAAGATGTTGAATCGTTTTCATGTCTGGTTTCCTGGAGGAATAGTAATTGGCTCTTTGGTGGGCTGGTTGGTGATGGACGTTATGGGGCTTGGATGGCAGGTAATGGTAGGGGTGTTGTTTATTCCACTAATTGTCTATGGCTTCATGTTTTTAGGACAGAATTTTCCTGTTACTGAGCGCGTACAAATGGGAATCAGCAACAACAAAATGATTGCCAGTTTAGGCAAGCCATTGTTCATTTTTATGGTGCTGTGCATGTTTTTAACAGCAGCTTCTGAGCTGGGTACAACACAGCGCATAGAATCATTGCTAAAAGAATCCGTTGCAGTACCATTATTGGTACTTGCTTTTATAAATGGCATCATGGCATTAGGGCGTGCCTTTGCGGGTAAGGTTATACATAAATTACAGCCTGCAGGTATGTTGTTATTTTCGGCAATATTTACATTTATAGGACTTTGGTTATTGACCATTACGAGTGGAGGAATGACTTTTGCAGCGGCAGCGGTTTTTGCGGTAGGAGTTACGTTTTTCTGGCCAACCATGCTTGGTTTTGTAGCAGAATATCTTCCTGAAACAGGAGCTTTGGGGTTGTCCATAATGGGAGGAGCTGGAATGCTTTCAGTATCGGTGGTTTTGCCAGTAATGGGAAATATGATGGATAATGCAAGCGCAATAGAAGCACTTAGAACAATGTCTATTCTTCCAGCGATTTTAATAGTTGCCTTTATCGGACTTTATATTTATATGAAAAAAAGAAAAACAAATACACAAGAAGCTTAAAAAGAAAATTAATGCCAAAAAAAATAAGATTAGGAGTGATTGGAGGGGGAGGCGATTCCCTCATTGGAGTGCTTCATAGAGTAGCCTCATTCATTAATGATAATTATGAAATTGTTGGAGCCGTATTCAATCCAGATTATGAGCAAAATGTTGCTTTCGCCAAAGAGATTGATGTGCCCACCAATAGGATTTATAAGGACTTTGACACACTTGTAGAGGAAGAGTTAAAACTTCCCGAAGATGAACGTATTCAGGTCTGCTCAGTTTTAACGCCCAACTTTTTGCATTTTCCTATGGCCAAGAAGTTATTAGATAATGGCTTTCATGTTATCTGTGAAAAGCCAATGACCATGGATTATGAGGAAGCCAAAACCCTTCAAGAAGCCCATAAAAATTCTGGGAAGGTGTTTGCTTTGACCCATACCTACACTGGCTACCCTATGGTGAGGCAGATGAGAGAGATGATTAAAAATGGTGAATTGGGTAAAATTCATAAAGTAGATGCCAGATACTACCAAGGTTGGATAAATACGGTAATCCACGATAAGGAAAAGCGTTCTACAGTCTGGAGATTGGATCCCACAAAAGCAGGAATAAGTTCATGTATGGGTGATATTGGGGTGCATGCATTTAATATGGTGGAGTTTACCACAGGACTGCAAGTTAAATCGTTGTTATGCGATTTCAATTACTTGTATGAGGACAATCAAATGGATGTAGACGGCACTGTTCTAATTCGTATGGATGAACATGTAAAAGGTGTAATCAGATCTAGTCAAGTTGCTACGGGAGAGGAAAATGGATTGGCAATTGCCATCTATGGTGAAAAAGGAGCTTTACGATGGGAACAAGAAAAACCTAATTTCCTCTATAAAATGAGCGATACGGAACCTGTTCAAGTATATAAACCAGGACATGCATACAATTCGGAACTCTCTTTGGGAGCATCAAAAATGCCACCTGGCCACCCAGAAGGGATTTTTGACTCCATGGCAAATATTTATCTAGGAGCTGCAAAGGCCATTAGAGGAGAGGAATACAATGATGGGGAATTCCCAACCATGGAAGATGGTGTTAGAGGTATGAACTTTATTGAAGGTACCGTAGCCTCACACAAACAAGGTAATGTTTGGGTGAAAATGGACTAAGGACACCTTTTTGTCAATAAGATTTAAATGGCCGCATTTTGCGGCCATTATCTTTGAAAGATTTTCTCAAACCTTTCAAAAACAATAATCATACTTTCTAATGGGGTTCTGTTGAATTCAGAAAGTTCCCTAGTGTAATAATCCCAATGGGTCTTTCTCCAATGTTCTATACTTTTATCTCCTTCACCTTCGAGCCTAGCATGCTCAGAATGGACTGCAAAATAGGGGACCAATTTGACAGAAGTGGTTCGGATAACACATTTAGCTTTTCCAGACCAATCTGTAACCACGGCAAAATCTCCTATTTTGGGCAGCTCTTCTTTTCGCAATTGCAAAGCTAAAAGAGATTGGGAGGTAGCGCGTTTAACATCTTTACAAACTAAATCGGCACAGGTATTGGCATCTTTTTCATTGTCACAAAAGTGTATCACTTTTGGAGCGTCTTCAGAAGCAAATTCTAGATGGGCATCTAGAAAATCACCCCATAGATTTCGAGCAGAAGCGTTTTCCATAGTAGGTATTTAAGAAAATTTATGTTGTTTAAATTGTTCAGCAGCATGATTGGCCGCTCTGGCTGTAAAAGCCATATAGGTTAATGAGGGGTTAACACAATTTGCAGAAGTCATAAATGCGCCATCTGTAACATATACATTAGGCACGTCATGAACTTGATTATGCTTGTTTAAAATAGAAGTTTTAGGGTCTTTCCCCATGCGTGCACCTCCCATTTCATGTATTCCTAAGCCAGGGCCGGTTTCAGTATCAAAAGACTTTACATTTTTAAAACCTGCCGCTTTTAGAATAGCAACAGCCTCTTCTTTTATGGCCTCCCGCATATTAAGTTCATTCTCTTTGAACTCTACGTCAAAGTCTAATTGGGGTAATCCCCATTTATCTTTTTTATTTTGACTCAAGGTTACTCGATTATCATGATGAGGAAGCATTTCACCAAAACCTGTCATGCCAATTTCCCAACCCCCAGGTTTTAGAATAGCTTCCTTGAGTGCTTTTCCATAACCCATTTCCGCTACCATCTCTGACCAATGATTTCTGCTTGCTCCACCTTGATACCCAAAACCACGTAAAAATTTTTTTCTTTTTGTTTTTTCGTCCAAGTTAACAAACCTTGGAATGTAGAAGCCGTTTGGCCTTCTTCCCTTGTAATATTTATCTAAATGACCATCAACTTTGGCAGAAGCTCCCAACTGGTAATGATGGTCCATGATATTTCTACCTAACTCATCATGATTGTTACCCATGCCATTTGGGAATGTTTTAGATTTTGATTGGAGTAAAATCCCTACTGAGGCCATTGCAGAAGCACATAAGAATACGATTTTCCCTTTGAATTCAATTTTTTCTTGGGTCTCGGCATCAATTATTTTTACCCCTGTTGCCTTTTTTTGCTTTTCATCATAAACCACTTCATGAACAATGGAGTTTGGACGTAAGGTCATGTTACCTGTACGTTCAGCAGCAGGTAAAGTTGAAGAGTTACTACTAAAATAACCTCCAAACGGACATCCTCTCCAACACCTGCTTCGATATTGACAAGGCCCTCGGCCTTCAAACGCAGTTGTATTTTCAGTAATATGGGCCGCCCTTCCAATGGTCAAAAGCCTGCCATCTTCAAACCCAGATTCCATAGCATTTTTCAGCTCTTTTTCCACACAGTTCAATTCCATTGGCGGTTGAAATTGGCCATCAGGCAATTGCTTAAGCCCCAACTTCTCACCACTAACACCTATATAAGATTCTACTTTATCATACCAAGGCGAAATGTCTTTATAACGGACTGGCCAATCTACAGCGATTCCATCTTGTTTGTTGGCTTCAAAATCTATATCGCTCCAGCGGTAACTTTGTCTCCCCCATGTTAGCGACCTGCCACCAACATGATAACCCCTTATCCAATCAAAACGCTTGGTTTCTTGATAGGGATGCTCTAAATCATTTACAAAAAAATGCTTAACATCCTCCTTTGGGGCCCATCCTAGGCGACGTTGCTTTGGGTATTTTTTCAATTCTTCATCACTCAATTGGCCTTTTAAAGGGTAGTCCCACGGGTCATCGTTCATGGTTTTATAATCTTGAACATGCTTTACCATGGGTCCACGCTCCAAAACCAATGTCTTTAAGCCATTTTCGCAAAGCTCTTTGGCAGCCCAGCCACCACTTATCCCTGTTCCTACAACAATAGCATCATAAACAACATTTTCGTTCATTATTGTACTGTTTTAATTGTTAGCTAATCCCTATATTTATGTCTTTCTACAGGAAAAATAATAACATCGTAGTTTTTTTCTTAAATATAGGCGATAAATCCTAAAACGTTAAGGATTTATCAATTCTTAAAAATTGATTTAAATGAAAACAATAAAAGGACCGGCGGTATTTCTTGCCCAATTTGTAGATAGTCAACCTCCGTTCAATTCTTTGGATGGTCTTTGCAAATGGGCTTCTGGTTTAGGATATAAAGGCATTCAGATTCCAACTTGGGAATCATTCTTGATAGATTTGGACAAAGCTGCGGAGAGTCAAGATTATTGCGACGAACTCAAAGGAAAAATAAATTCTTATGGATTGGAAATTACAGAACTTTCCACTCATTTACAGGGACAATTGGTAGCGGTAAACCCAGCTTATGATATTATGTTCGATAATTTTGCTCCGGATAAAGTGAAGAACAATCCTAAGGCACGAACTGAATGGGCCATTGAAACAGTAAAAAAGGCAGCGACGGCAAGCCGAAGACTAGGAATAAAAGCTCATGCTACTTTCTCCGGAGCATTACTTTGGCATACTGCGCATCCTTGGCCGCAAAGACCACCTGGGTTGGTGGAAATGGGGTTTGAAGAGTTGGCGAAAAGATGGACGCCCATTTTAAATCATTTTGATGAAGAAGGAGTGGATGTATGTTATGAAATTCACCCTGGAGAAGATTTACATGATGGAGATACTTTTGAACGTTTTTTGGAAGCCACCGGAAATCATAAACGGGTAAATATTTTATACGACCCAAGCCATTTTGTATTACAGCAGTTGGATTATATCACTTATATAGACCACTATCATGAATTTATTAAATCATTTCATGTAAAAGATTCTGAGTTCAATCCTACGGGAAAGAAAGGTGCATTTGGAGGATATAACGATTGGGGTGACCGAGCAGGAAGATATCGCTCTTTAGGTGATGGACAGATTGATTTCAAGACTATTTTCTCTAAACTAACGCAGTACGGTTGTGATGTTTGGGCGGTTATGGAATGGGAATGTTGTATTAAAAGCCCTGAACAAGGTGCGCGCGAAGGCGCTAAGTTTATTCAAGACCATATTATTGAGGCAACCACCAAAACCTTTGATGATTTTGCTGGAGCAGAAACAGATACTGACAAACTAAAAAAGATATTGGGATTATGAAAAAGATAGCTTTACTAACTGTATTGATAGTTGCTTTTGCTTGCAAAGACAAGCCAAAAGAAAACACTGAGGAAGTAGAAGAAATTTCCGAAATAAAGATGCAGGAAGAAGAATCTGAATGGACTGTTTTGTTTGATGGGTCTTCTTGGGATGGATGGCATGTATATTCAGGAAGGGATATAGAAGAAGCCTGGAGCTTGGAAGATGGCGCCATGCTCTTGAACAAAACTTCTGAACAACGAAAGGGTGGGGAGCGTTTTAACATCGTAACGGACAAGGAATACACCAATTTTGTGCTTTCAGTGGAATGGATGGTATCCAGTGGAGCCAATAGTGGTATTATGTGGGGAGTGGTTGAAGATGACAAATACCCAGAACCTTATACTACAGGGCCCGAGATTCAGGTGCTGGATAATATAGATCATGCAGATGCAAAGAATGGCACAAGCCACCAAGCAGGAGCGCTTTATGATATGGTATCACCGTCTCAGAATGTGGTTAAACCTGTTGGAGAGTGGAATCATTATTTAATATCGATTAACCATGAAGCTAATGAAGGCAGCGTGGTTTTAAACGGAGTTAAGATTGTAGAATTTCCTGTAAATGGAGAAGCTTGGGACGCTATGGTGGCCAATTCTAAATTTGCTACTTGGGAAGCCTTCGGGAAGTTTAAAACAGGGAAAATTGCATTCCAAGACCATGGTGAACCCATAGTGATTGGGTATAGAAATATTAAAATAAAAGAACTTTAGCATGTCAAAATATTCGCATACTGTTTTAGCATTGTTTGCCTTGGTTGCAACTTTTGCTTTTGGTCAAGAAAAAGAACCGACTACGCCCGAGGCTACCGAATTTTATGAACCAGTTCCCCCAAGAGTTATTCCAGGGAACGACAATACTGCTCCAAGTGATGCCATTGTTCTTTTTGATGGTAAAGATTTTAATCAATGGGTTAGTAGTGTAGATAGCACAGAAGTAAAATGGCATTTAAATGCTGAGGGTAGCATGTCTGTAAAGGACAAGACAGGAAATATTCAAACCAAAATGAATTTTGGTAGTATGCAACTTCATATAGAATGGAAATCCCCAGCTGAAGTGCAAAGGGAAGGTCAAAACAGGGCAAATAGCGGTGTTTTTATTCAGCAACGGTATGAAATTCAAGTGTTGGACAACAACGATAACCCTACCTATACCAACGGACAAGTAGGATCCGTTTATAAACAAGCGGTTCCATTGGCAATGGCCTCAGTATCCACAGGTGAATGGAATACGTATGATATTATCTTCCATGCTCCCGAGTTTAGCCGAGGAGGGAACATTGTAAAACCGGCAACGGTGACATTACTGCATAACGGTGTTTTGGTTCAAGATCATTTTGTAATAGAAGGGACCATTAAGTATATCGGTTGGCCTAAATACGAAGCTCACGGAAAAGCTCCAATAATGTTGCAGGACCATGGAGACAACAGTAGGGTAAGCTTCAGAAACATTTGGGTAAGGGAGTTGGATTAAACTATTAAACCAGTTTTTAGTAACAAAGAGCTAAATACCTATTTTGGTTACCTTTGCCAAAATTTATCATTCTGTATGATTCAATCCATGACCGGTTTTGGAAAGCACGTTGTTCAACTTCCTTCCAAAAAAATTACCATAGAGCTTAAGTCGCTCAATAGTAAAAGCCTTGACATAAACGCAAGAACCCCTCAATCCTATAGAGAAAAGGAACTGGAACTACGCAAAATGATTGCTGATGTACTAATCCGCGGGAAGATTGATTTTGGACTCTATTTAGAAATTACGGGAGAAGAAACTACAGTTGAAGTAAACCAAGGTGTAGTCAAAAAATACATGCAGCAGTTGGCCAATATTGCTAAAGGAGATGATGTGAAGCTACTGGAGATGGCTTTGCGTATGCCGGATACCATGAAGACGGATAAGGGAGATATTGACCAAACCGAATATGAGGCCATAAAAAAGGCAATGAAGCAAGCCCTTTCGGAAATTGTAGACTTCCGTAATGAAGAAGGACAGGTATTGGAAAAGGATTTTATAGCTCGATTAAAGAGCCTAAATGCACTACTCGATGAAGTAAAGACAATGGATCCAGAACGTTTGGATACTGTTCGTGAACGCTTGGAAAAAGCTGTGGCCGATTTAAAAATTGAGTTGGACGCAAATCGTTTTGAGCAGGAATTGATTTACTACTTGGAGAAATATGATATTACAGAGGAAAAGGTTCGCTTGGCAAATCACTTGGATTACTTTGAAACTACCTTAAAATCTCAAGATTCCAATGGTAAAAAACTTGGTTTTATAGCTCAAGAAATAGGTAGGGAAATCAATACCATTGGATCAAAGGCCAATTATGCTCCTATGCAACAATTGGTGGTTCAAATGAAGGATGAACTGGAAAAGATCAAGGAGCAAATGCTTAATGTTTTATGAAAGAAGGAGGGAAGCTTATTATTTTTTCTGCTCCTTCCGGCAGTGGAAAAACCACTATTGTTAAGTATCTGCTTGAGCAACCGGAGCTCAATCTTGCTTTCTCTGTTTCGGCAACATCCCGCCCTAGAAGAGGAAAAGAGAAACATGGCATAAACTATTACTTTATGTCTATTTCGGAGTTTAAAAAACATATCAAAAATGAAGATTTCCTAGAATGGGAAGAGGTATATAGAGATAATTTCTATGGCACATTAAAAAGTGAAGTAGAGCGTCTTTGGGCCGAGGGGAAGAATGTAATTTTTGATATTGATGTGGTAGGCGGATTGCGAATTAAAAAGAAGTTTCCTGAAGAGACCTTGGCAGTTTTTGTAAAACCTCCAAGTGTTGATGAGCTTAAAATAAGGCTTAAAAAACGTAGTACGGAAAGTGACGATAAGATAAATATGCGAGTTGCCAAAGCATCGGTTGAACTAGCTACTGCACCGCAATTTGATAAGATTATCAAAAACTACGATTTGGATGTTGCGCTTCAAGAATCGCATAAAATGGTTG
This sequence comes from uncultured Allomuricauda sp., assembly GCF_947499585.1. Classification (GTDB taxonomy): domain Bacteria; phylum Bacteroidota; class Bacteroidia; order Flavobacteriales; family Flavobacteriaceae; genus Flagellimonas. Next base: position 967,850 of record NZ_CANMOO010000002.1, read on the forward strand.
CGGAATTTGTTGGGGCAAAAATGCCAGATTCAAAAGAGAGCTGAATAAATGAAAAAAGTAGGGCTGTACTTTGGGACATTTAACCCTATTCACATTGGTCATTTGGTGATAGCCAACCATATGGTCGAGTTTTCGGATTTGGATGAGGTTTGGTTCATCATTACCCCGCAAAGCCCTTTTAAAACAAAACAATCTTTATTGGATAATCATCATCGCTATCAAATGGTTTTTGAAGCAGTACAGGATTATCCCAAACTGAAGCCCAGTAAAATAGAATTTGATTTACCACAGCCCAATTATACCATTAATACCCTGTTATATTTAGAAGAACAACACGGTGCAGAATATCAATTTTCACTTATTATGGGGGAGGATAATTTGAAAAGCTTTCATAAATGGAAGAATTATGAGGCCATTTTAGAGCATTATTCTATATATGTATACCCTAGAATTTCCAATGGCAAAGTAGAAAACCAATTTGAAGGCCATTCAAAAATCATGAAAGTGAACGCCCCGATAATGGAAATTTCATCCACTTTTATTCGTAATGAACATAAGAAAGGAAAGAATGTTAAACCGCTTCTTCCTGCTCCTGTTTGGAAATATATGGATGAAATGAACTTTTACAGGTAAGTATTACTTTACTTCTGCTGGAATCAAAATATCAGTGGCCAAATACTTATCATCCTTATTGTAATACCAAGCTCTGGTTTTAGGCATTTTTATCCCGTTTATCTCTTCCAATCCTTCTAGAAGAATATATTCACCATCGTTTTTACTTTCATCATGGTAAAACTGATACACTTCCATGGCATAAGTCTTGGGGTCAAAATAAAAATACCAAACATCTTTACCTACTTCTTCTTCATAATTTACTTTTAGAACAAGGTATTCCTTTCCTTTAAAGGTTTTAGTTCGTACGGTGCCATCGAGAATGGTGCCGGGGTCTTTTATCTTCATTGGCAAGCCATACAAATAGGTATAGTAGTTTTGCATCATCTTACCTCGTTCGCATGTAAGTCTATGTGCTTTTCTATCTGCTTCAGAGATTTCAGTAGAACCATTTAAACTAGTAGTGCAATTTTCTTTATCAAAAATATAGCTATAGGAAGTGCTATCTTTTTTAACCGACAAACTAAAGTGTTCATTTAAAAGATCCATTTTAATCGAACTTAATCGGTCGCTTGATTCAGGCCTTTTGGTAAGAACATTAAATGTTCCATTGAAATGCTCCCATTGGCTGTCTGGATTGTGGAATGCTATGGATTTGCTCAACAACTCTTTAGCAGTAAGGTTTTGTGCATAGAAGACATTGCTGCCAAGAAAAACTATAATTAAAAGAAGGTAACGCATAAAATAAATAGTGATAGGTTAATCTAGTCTTGTTTTTCTATTCGAGCCGGTTCTACGGTACTGTCGTGTTCTATATAATATAGCTCTAAAAGCTCAAAAATAACTTCTACCAAATCTTTACTTTCTGTCAAAATGGAGAAGTACAGGGTAGTGTTTTTTGGACTTGACTCTTCAGTTCTGGTTCTGGCAACTTGGCGTTGAATTTTATCCGACATAAGCTCGAACAAGGCATTTTTATCTTCCAATGCACTTCCCACTTCCTCAAATGTTCTGTTCTCAAAAATTTGCTGTGTATCCAAGAATAATTTCTCAAGCCTAAGATCTAACTCTTTAAGTTCTTTAATCTGGTTGTACTTTAACTTTTTATGATTATTGTGTACGTGTGTATGGCTTACTTTGCCAATATATTCAAGTGATTGTGCAATGTCAGTAAGATGACCCAAAATATTGATGTAAAAGTTACTTGCTCCTACATTTGCTTCGTCAAGGTTTTTGATAAAAAAGAAAAGATTATTTCTAAGATCCTCTATTTCTGAGGAAAGTTTGGCGCCTTGTTTCTTGTTCTTTTTTAAAAGATCTAAATCTTGTTTTGCCAATCCGTTTATAGAGTTGGTATAGATTTTATTGGTTCTTTTTATAACATTTGCAATATTACTGGCACTTTCTTCAATAACTCCTTGTATTGAACTGCTTTCAGCTCTATTAAGACTATCCTCCGCTTTCTGTTCCTTAATTTTTTTATTGTAGGCACTATAATTTCGAACCAATAGCAATATGGCTGTAAACAATAAGATGGCAATTGCTGCTCCTTTACCAAAATTTATTAGCGTTAAAACCGTACCAGCTGCAATAAAAGCAATTATTGCTGTGCCAAACCAACCGCCAATTACGTTGAGGACGCCTGCAACTCTATACACAGCACTTTCTGCCCCCCATGCCCTATCGGCCAATGAGGTACCCATAGCAACCATAAAAGTTACATATGTTGTGGACAAAGGTAGTTTGTAGGACGTGGCTATAGAAATCAAAATTCCCGCGACCATAAGGTTGACGGCTGCCCTAACCATATCAAATGCTGGAAGTTTATGGGTTCTGTCCTGTGACAGTGCAATTGTTGGCTTTTCAAATTGCCTGTCTATTTTTGCCTTTAAGTTTTTTGGTAACAAGCCCATCGTATACAGTGAGGCTTTAGATGCTATTCTGACTAAACCTCTTGAAATAAAGTTGGGTTGAAACCGTTCTTTTGCTTCCCCTTCCCTCGAGAGGTTAATTTCGGTATCTGCCACGTAACGTGCTTTTTTTGAAAGCCACAATGTAGCTACCATGATAATACCTGAAACAAAAAGAAGTAAGGTAGGGGTAGGTACTTTATTTGAAAGAACATCCATGCTAAACTCTGTAGCTGGAACTCCTGAAACGACCCAAGCCTCATAACTTTGCCAAGCAGCTATGGGAACACCAATAAAGTTTACTAAATCGTTGCCCGCAAAGGCAAGGGCAAGGGCAAAAGTGCCAACACCAATAATTACTTTATAGATATTGGTCTTGGTAAAATAAATTAATATGTATGAAAGAAATGACCATAACACAAAATTTACAATTATAATTGGAACAACCTCAGCTTCTAGAAAATCTTTGATTTTCATTCCTCCAATAATATCAAAGGTTTCGCTGGCATACGGAGTTCCTTTGATTCCTTTCATAAGGATAAAGTATGCTATTGAAGATAATGCTATTCCACCAAACAGTGCGCCGCTCCATTTGGCCTTTTTCTCAAAATCATAAGACATTAACAGCCTAGATATCCATTGAACGACTGCGCCTATAGAAAAAGCAACAAAAACGGACAGTAAAATACCGGAAATAATCTGTACTGCCTTTGAAGTGTTAATGTAGTTTACTACATCAGAAAAATCTCCATTAGCAGCGCCAATCTTCAACAAAGACATAGCGACCGCAGCACCCAGCAACTCAAAAACAATTGATACCGTGGTAGAAGTTGGCAGGCCGTGACTATTAAAAAAATCCAGTAACAGGATATCTGTAATCATCACAGCCATAAAGATGAACATGATTTCTTGAAAATAGAACTCACCAGGATTAAAGATGCCTTTACGCGCAACTTCCATTAGACCGCTTGAAAAAATAGCGCCGCAAGCGATACCTATACTTGCAATAATCATTATAGATTTGAATGAAATCGCTTTGGAGCCAATAGCTGAATTCAAAAAATTAACTGCGTCATTACTGACTCCCACTACTAAATCGGCAATTGCCAAAACAGCTAGGGCGATAATCATTAGGAAGTAAATATTGTCCATAATAGTATTAAAAAATAATTTTCAAATGTCTATACTTTGCTGATTTTCAATGTTATTTAAAAGTTATGTTTTCTTTTAAAAATGAACATCCATTTGTAATCGATACATCAATTCATCTGTGCCGCCGTCAACGGAAAGATAACTTAAATCTGTTTGCACTTTAAGTTTATGGCCTAAAAGATATTTTGATAATCCAAGTGTGTATTGTGTTTCTGTATCTCTGCCGGTGATGTTGTCAAAATTAATATTGGTATATCTGCCAGATACTTCCCAATTGCTTTTGAACAAATAACCGGTTTGAAGGTTTAACCCATCACCTACAAGAACTAGATCTCCAGTTTCTGAACCATCAGAATTTTTGGCGATGGGGTCTTTGGCATCTCTATGGGCGTATTCTCCCATTAGTGAAAAACCATTGTATTTGAACATGGCATCCACAAAGGTGGTATTGATGGTAGTTTCATAGAAACCTACATCATTTGCCATATAAGAACCTAAATTACTCCTTGTTCTTACAGCATCTTGATTGGAATCGTAGGTAACCGCCAACATTAATTTTGCAGTTGCTTCCCGTTTAAGATCTGCACCAACATAGTCTCCTTTGCTCTTAAATTTGCCAAAGGGCAGTAGTTCAATTCTTGCTGTGTATTGGTGACCACCAAGGTTTCCGGTAGTTACATTCCGTCCCTCTCCTTGTGAAAGAGCAAACTTTTCACGAACCAAAAATTTATCCGTAAGATTAAAATGATGTCTTAATTGAATACCCATATCGCGGTCAATATTGAATCTACTATTTACCAAAGAACGATCCACCTGTTGTAAGTTTCCAGAGGAAATAACACGCTCAATATTGCCAGGAAGTTTTGTTTGTCCTACCCAAAGTTCAAAATTGTGATGGAAATTCCACATCACTACTGCGTCCAATATGTACCGAGGAGCATTGCTTGTAAACTGACTTGTTCCGGAAATATCTCGATTTGACAATCCCAATTCAAATTTATACCTAAGCTTTGGTGAATAGGCAAATCCATCAAATTTTAACCTAGCTCTACGAACAAGAAAATTCTGCTCTGGATTTACAAAGCCATTATCCGTTCCATTATCCCATGTAGCAATGCCCAAAAATTGCATGCGCATTGCAAATTTCATAGTCCATGTACTATCTTTTCCGACAATATTTAGGAGACCTTTTCCAAACTTAGGAGCTTCAACTTGAGAATAGGAAGAAAGGCAAAAGAAAGTGACCACACCAATGGCCAAGAATTTTAATTTCATTTTAATATTAGTTTTTGTCGAGTGCAAATAACTAATATCAATGTTAATTTAACGTTTGTTTTATGTTATGTTTGATAATGGCCACCCTGGCCAAGGTGGCCATATTTTAGATTTCAAAAGAATAGTCGACAAAAACTAATATATCCTGAAATCCGTTTTGCCTTAAGACAAGAACAAAAATCCGACAGAAAAACTAATTTATTGTAACCTAAAGATTAACTTAAGTTTAAACTTAGGTGCCCCATAAAGGTTTTTGTTTAAGGCAATATCTGCTAATATGACTAGAAGCATACATAAACTGTATATTGCACTTTAATATACATTTGGTTATGAATTGGGAACAATTACTTTCCTTAAAAAGACATGGGGATACGCATAAAAGGCTGCGCAAAGAGCAAGAAGAAACCCGTCTGGGTTTTGAGGTCGACTATGACCGCATTATTTTTTCTTCAACCTTTAGGAGTCTGCAAGACAAGACCCAAGTTATTCCATTACCCATAAGTGTAGGTTCTAAAAAGGACTTTGTGCACACCAGGCTTACGCATAGTTTGGAGGTCTCAGTGGTTGGTAGGACTTTAGGACGAATTGCAGGGCAGAAGATTCTATCAAAATATCCATATTTGAATGACATCCATGGGTATCATTTTAGTGATTTTGGCGCTATTGTGGCAGCGGCAGCATTAGCACATGATATAGGAAACCCTCCTTTTGGACACAGCGGAGAAAAGGCCATTGGAAGCTATTTTGAAAGAGGAAACGGAAAAAAGTACAAAGCTCTTCTATCCAATGAGGAATATCAAGATTTGATTGATTTTGAAGGGAATGCCAATGGGTTTAAGTTACTAACGGAATCTAGAGAAGGTGTTCCAGGCGGGCTTCGTTTGAGTTACGCTACTTTGGGGGCATTTATGAAATACCCTAAAGCTTCGCTCCCTAAGAAACCTTCTAAACATATTGCAGACAAGAAGTTTGGGTTTTTTCAATCTGAAAAGGACTTTTTTATGGAAGTCGTGGATGAGATAGGGCTGATTGACAATCCTAAAAATACAGGAGTTGGATTTTATAGGCATCCATTGACTTATTTGGTAGAAGCAGCCGACGATATCTGTTACACTATTATTGATTTTGAAGATGGAATTAATTTGGAGCTTATTCCTGAGGAATATGCACTGGAGTATCTGATTAATTTGGTGAAAGAAAACATCAACACCAAAAAATATAATTCCATGAAGCAATCCAGTGACCGCCTGAGCTATTTAAGAGCATTGGCCATAAATACTTTGATCATGGATGCTGTAGAAGTTTTTGAAGAAAATGAAACAGAGATTCTAGCGGGAAGCTTTGATGCTGCATTACTGGATAAAGGAAAGTATAAAGCACAAATAGATGATATCATAAAATTGAGCGTTGAGAAGGTTTATCAATCTACTGAAGTAGTTGATAAAGAATTGGCTGGATACAAAATCATTTCCGATATCCTTGATGTTTATATAACTGCATTGGTCAACAAGAAAGAAGGAATTCATACCAATTATGATAAACTGTTGATTCAAAGTTTACCTGAAAACTATAAAAACACGGAAAGCTCTATCTACAAGATTTTGTTGGATACGTGTTGTTTTGTGGCCAGCCTATCAGATAGTGCTGCAGTACATATTCATAATAAGATAATGGGGAAACAGTTTTAGAAAGCATACGTAAGCCCTACACCCAATGATTGCTTAAACTGTATTCTGGCAATTCCTGGGTTAATGACAGTTCCATCGTCCGCAACCACTTCGTCAAACTTGATATCATTATCGTAAATAAGATGCGTTCCTATATTTGCATTGATATGGTCATTTACCTTTAAATTGAATGTTACTTCCCAATCCACATCAATATTGCCAAAACTTATAAGGTAATCTGTATACAGGCTTAGACGATGGTTCATAAACACATTTTTCAGCACTTCTTTCTCCCAAGTATTGGTGACAAGAAAACCAATCTCCATAAATATATGTTCTCCTTCATCTACACCAAATGCCCCCTGATTGGATAAATTTTCATCCAAAACAAATGTTGCTTTTTGGGTGATGGGAGATATATATAAATTGAATTTCCCCCCTTCGGGGATATAAGACGTACCAGCTCCTAAGAAAAGATAACCTGGAGCCATAAACCTTGAAATTGGAGTGGTTCTGTTTGGGTATTTAAAACCATTGGAGAATTGCGTGTTGAACGTTGCTTTAACCGAATAGTACCAATTAGTGATGGTGTCTTTTCTAAAGCCAACAGTAGAGGATAGCCTAATTTGGTCATCGGTCTTTCTAAGCTGTCTGCCTTCTTGGGCATTGAGGCCGTATCGTAACCGTAATTCATTATCCCAATTTAGATATCTAAACTTATAGTTTCTAACAAAACGCATGTTTGCCAATGCGGATACAGAATTATCGCCACCTGCATTCCAGTTTACAAAAGCAACTTCGTTGATGTTGAGGCCAAACTCGTTTACTTTATCCCAAAAGGATTGTGGTTTAAAGCGCTTGTACCATTTGCTTAACGGTTTTACCCGATTTAGCACAGTTCTTGGATCGGTGAGTTTAGCACTCCTTGGCACATATTTGAGTTTTACATCCTTTATCCGAACCACCCTAAAGCCTGTGTCGGTGCTGTCAGGCTCAAATACTTTTAGAAGATTTACTTGTGCTTGGGTAGAAAAAACAATAAGGAAAAGAATAGAAAAACAAATTAATCGCATTGGTCTAAGGTTGATTTAATGTAAGTTTTTAATGCATCAAAATCTATACCAGCTATTTGCCGTGTTTCTTGTATTGTTCCATGTTCAACAAACCTATCTGGCACACCAAAAATTTTAACAGGTTTTGAAAATTTTTCTTCATTTGAGAATTCTAAAATTGCAGATCCAAAACCACCTATTTTACAGCCGTCCTCAACGGTGATGATATTTTCATACTTCTGAAAAATAGTTTTTAGCAGTTTCTTGTCCAGAGGTTTTACAAAACGCATATCGTAATGCCCTATTGATTCTGGTTGCCCCAATTCTTTCAAGATTGTAGAGATTTCATTTCCAATATGGCCCAAAGTCAGCATAGCGGTCTTAGAACCTTCCTTCAAACAGCGAGCTGTGCCTATTTCAATAGTATTAAATTCGTTTTTCCAGTCTAAATTCACGCCTCTCCCACGAGGGTATCGGATTGCAATTGGGGAATCCAGACCATTTTGGCTGGTATACATTATGTCCCGAAGCTCCATTTCATTCATTGGAGCAAACACAATAAGATTTGGAATACACCTTAAATATGCTAGATCAAACACCCCATGGTGTGTTGGACCATCCTGACCTACAAGCCCGGCCCGGTCCAAACAAAAGATTACGGGTAGGTTTTGCAAGGCGACGTCATGTATAACTTGATCATAGGCCCGTTGTAAAAAAGTGGAATAAATATTACAGAATGGTATAAGTCCTTGAGTGGCCATTCCCGCAGCGAGGGTAACAGCATGCTGTTCTGCTATGCCTACATCAAAAGCTCTGTCTGGAATTTCGTCCATCATATATTTCAAGGAGCTTCCTGTAGGCATGGCTGGTGTAATGCCAACGATCTCCCTATTTTTTTTGGCCAACTCAACTAGGGTATGTCCAAAAACATCTTGATATTTTGGAGGTTGTTCAGTATCTGATTTTTTAAGTTGTTCTCCTGTGTTTTTATCAAATTTTCCAGGGGCATGATAAACGACTTGATTTTCCTCAGCTTTCTTAAGACCCTTTCCTTTTGTTGTTATAATATGGAAAAGTTTGGGCCCACTTACTGCCTTTAACCTCTCAAGTTCCTCAACTAGCCCTATTACATTATGTCCATCAATTGGACCTGTGTAGTTTAGATTGAGGCATTCAAAAACATTTTCATCTTTAGCGGTACCTGCTTTTACATTGGTCAAGTATTTTTTTAAGGCGCCAACGCTTGGATCAATTCCAATAGCATTATCATTTAGGACAATCAGAGCATTTACATCTGAAACCCCTAAGTGATTTAAGCCTTCAAAAGCCATTCCGCTGGCTATGGAAGCGTCCCCCACTACAGCAACGTGCTGTTTTAAATGTGCTCTGTTTAATTTGGATGCCATTGCCATTCCAAGAATCGCAGAGATTGCAGTGGAGCTATGCCCGGTTCCAAAATCATCATATTCGCTTTCATTCATTTTTGGAAAACCACTAATACCGCCTAATTGCCGGTTGGTTTCAAAAACATCTTTTCTGCCTGTTAAAATTTTATGTCCATAGGCCTGATGACCTACATCCCATATCAATTTATCATTAGGAGTATCAAAAACATAATGTAATGCAATAGTGAGCTCTATAACGCCCAAGCTGGCTCCAAGGTGTCCTTCTTTGGTGGATACAACATCAATGATAAATTCTCTTAATTCTTGGGCAAGCTGAGGTAACTCATCCAAAGTTAATTTTTTGAGGTCTGCAGGAGTGTTGATATGTGCTAAAAGTGTGCTCAAAGCAAATTTTGAACAACAAAAATACTTCTTTTCAAGAGGATAAACAGTTTGCTAAGAACTGCTCCTAGACCGAATGATGCAACTCACGTCATTTGTTATGTCATTCGCGACATTATTATATTTAAGTATCTGATTATAAGGTAGTTTTGAGTTTCATATAAACTAAATACAAATGAAAAAATACTATTCAATTGTTCTAATTATCCTGATTTGCTTTTCGCTTTCGGGACAGGAAAAGCAAAACAATAAGATTACAATAGACTCTTGTAAACAGGTAAGAACAAAGGTTTTTGAACTTGATTTGGGATTGCCGCATGAACGGTCATTGATGCCAATATGTGTCGAGAAAGGATTCCAAGGGTTAATGATAAAATCAAAACAACTTCTTGCATTTAACCTGATAAACACAAACCCATATAAGTATGATTACATTATAGAAAATGAATTGGTCGATTTTTTTGAAGAAGATAAAAAGGAATTTTATGAAATAATAGAAAAGGCACGGTACACAATAAAAGATGAAAACAAGGCGACAAATGGCGAAGATGGTACAAATGGAGTTGTTAATATGGAAAATACGGTAAGTGAAGAGATTGAGATGTTTGAGAAGGAAAGGGAACAGGAGCAGAATGAATTGGCGACCTTGGAAAATGAATATGAAGAACTAAAGAAAGACATGGAATCTCCAAATAGTATTAATGGAATTGAGGCCGATGGGAGAGAGCGGGTCATTCTCAACGATTATGAAAGTTTAATAGCTTCAAAAAAAGAGATAATCAACAAATTGAATAGGGATTTAAATGAGATTTCAAAGAAGTACAATAATAATAGAATAAGGATTTCACAGCAAAGAATAGAGCTTCAAAACTTAAAGAATGAATTAGAAAAAGGGAGGAGTAAGTTTGAGCAAAAGAAAAAACTCAAAGAAGCTCGTGGTGAAGTGGTCCTAATTTTTCAAAAATTGAAAATTTTGGAAAAGAAAATTAAAAAATACCTAACAAGGATATCTTCAGAAGAATATATTAACAAGGAAAAGTTTATAAATTTAATAGAAAAATATGATATAGAATATAACAATTTAGTGGAACAGCTCAATAAAAATACTTCGGAATATGAACTTCAGCTTTTACCTCAGAAAATAAAAATTTACAATGATTTTATAGAAAACAACATTAAAGAATCTGCAAGTAGAATCACCAATTTACTAAGTGAAATGCACGCTCTAAAATTTGACCACTACATGGAACCACTGGATTTTAATGGAGAAAACATAGATGTGGTAAAGATTATGATCAAAAGGGTGCCAAAGCATGGTAATATTAGAACGCCAAAGGAATACTCTTATAATATATGGGTTAAGGGAGGTTTGAAGATAGATGTGAGCGCAGGCCTATTCATAACCAATTTAGTTGACAAGGATTATAGTTTGACCAAGATTTCAGACGCAACCGAAACTGAACTTGCTAAAAGTGTAATCAATGAGAATAATCAAGGGGATTTTAGATATGGTTTTGGGAGTTTGGTGCATACCTCTTTTAGAAACTCTAGATGGGTAAGACCTTCATTAAGTTTTGGAGCTGTTTTTATTGGAGATCAAAACCCCAAGGTTCAGTTATTGACTGGTGTGGGACTTGTGCTTGGAAAAAAGCAAAGGATAATAATAAATTATGGATTGGCAATGGGGTCAGTTTCTAAATTAAGTAATGGTTTATTGGCAGATGGAACCACAGAATATGAATTTACATCCGATGATACTATTCCCAAAACCGAGCGATTTTCCTTTGGACAGTTTTTTGGGATTACCTATAATCTAAGTAAAGTCAAAACCCAAAAAGACGCTAAAGAATAAAGCTGTAAAATTAATTAACCAATAAAAACTATAACTATCATGAAAAATCAAATTCCTTTATTAATTGCAGTTACAGGCCTAGTCGTTCTTTTGGCAATACTGATTTTACAGGATGATAATCAAGTAGCTAATGTACATTGTAGTAGTTGTAATGAACCACATACTCAACAGGTCTGTGCATTAGTTCCAGTGCCAGTATCCTTGATCGGTGATGATTCATCCAGCAAAGTAATGCACTATTATAAGATTGATGATAATTGCAACTTTCAAACCCTTCAATTTGACGCTTCTACGGAGTATCCGTATGCAAACCTTGGACGATTTAATGGAGAATTTTTGCCTAATGGGAAATATCGAATCAATAGAATGGAGGTGAAATCCTATAACTTAAAAACAGATGAAAGGAAGTATAAGATTTCGCAGGTCAGTTTAGATAAGGAATCTTCATCTGATCAAGTCAAGTTTAATATTAAAATGGTAGCTGTTGAAGGTAATGAAGATCCTAATAAAGTTGATTACATTTATGGTGAAGATCCTGAAGATGAACAACCCGTCATCCTAAACAGAAATGCATCGATAGAGTTCTATGTTATGCCTTCAGTTGATGAAGAGTTGATTTTTACGGGAGGAGGCTATGAATGCAATGGGAAAGGAACAACAGGAGGTGGAGGTAATCAATAAAAAAACACTTGGGCCATAAGGTATTTTTCTTCTTATTTTTTGTTACCAGTATAGGGCGCTGCCAACATGCTGCGGACAGCGCCCTCTTATATCTAAAAAACTACAATTTTTCAAGAGCAAGGGAATTTGCCAAAGGTATGGGCGTTGATGGAATAAGTGAGCTTTTTCTCCACCAGATTGCGTATTACGAAAACGGAATTCTCGATAGTTTAAAGAATACGGATAAATTCACCTATGCTGATAAGAGGGTTTCCACAATCCACAATTTACTTTTGGGAGACTATCATTACCTTAAGAGGGACTTGTCAAAAAATGAAGATGTGTTCCAAAAGTATTTTGAGGCGATTGAAGGCGCACAGGAGCTAAAAGATACTTTTTTATTGACTGAGGCCCTTCGTAAAATGAACACCCATATTCTTTATCGAGCCAGGGACACCCTAATGTCAAGAACCTATTTGAAAATTTATGGGCCTTTATCCCAAAATTCCGCATTGGATGCTTTTTGGTATAATTATATTTCCCTTGGTTATGAGTTCATGCTTACGGAAAACAATATAGAATCTGCGGACAACAGCTATATGGAATCCCTTCTTGAAAATGCTTTTTCAGTTGTTGAACAAGAGTCCTTGTTGCAAGCCATGTTGTATCAAATTAAGGGAGTTTATATGGCCCATTGGCTTAAAGATTATAAGGAAGCGAACAAAAGTAATCTAAAGGCAAAAAAAATATATTCAACAGATTCTTCCTGGTTTGCCCAAAACAAATTGAAGGGCTTAGAGTATAATACGAATATCAACTACTATAAGGCTGGCCAGTTTAGAAAACCAATATCCTTTTTCCTAAATGATTTAAAGAGAAAAAAAGAGCCATTATTGTTGATGCATACCAATGAATGGCTTTTTAAATGTTATGAAGGACTAAAACAATATGACAGTGCTCATTATTATTTTAAGGAAATGGCGAGAATAAAGGAAGAAATGAAACAAACAGAAAATGCTGCCAGTATAAGAAGGTTTAACACTAAATATGATTTTAGTAAGAAAGAACAAGAACTTTCAGAATTGGCACAAGAAAAAACTATGTTACAAAACAGATTTTATACCTTGATTCCTATATTGGGGTTGGTCACCCTGGTTCTAGCCATTATATACTTCCTGTACCGTAGATATCGAAAAAAAAGTGCAGCCTTGGAAGTCGAAAAATCCGAAACCCTTCAAAAACTAGATGAGCTTAAACAAATTGTCATCAAAAACCATATTGTATTAAAAGACAAGACAAAAGTCTATATTTCCGATTTGATGTACATTAAAGCTGATGATCATTATCTAATTCTTTTCTTAAGTGATGGCAAGAATCATTTTGTGCGCGGTAAGCTTAAAAACATCAAAGAAGAACTTCCGCCCAACTTCATTCAATGTCACCGTTCTTATATTGTAAATTCAAACTTTATAAAACAAATAAATAGAGAATCTTTAACGATGATAAATAAAGAACGAATACCTTTATCACGTTCTTTTAAAGATAAGTTTAGATAATCAAATCTATATTGGAAACTCCTTTTGATGACAATTACTTTATGAAAAAAGCCTTGCAAGAGGCTGAAATAGCTTTTGAAAACGGAGAAGTTCCAGTAGGCGCGGTTGTAGTGGTCAAGGACAGAATTATTGGAAGAGCGCATAATTTAACGGAACGATTAAAAGATGTGACAGCACATGCAGAGATGCAAGCAATTACTTCAGCCTCTAATTTTTTAGGAGGCAAATATCTTCATGAATGCACCTTGTATGTTACGCTGGAGCCTTGCCAAATGTGTGCAGGGGCATTGTATTGGAGCCAAATTTCAAGAATTGTTTATGGAGCTCCAGATTTAGAAAGGGGGTTTAATGTGATTGGGGGACAATTGCATCCAAAAACAGAGCTAGTTGGGGGTGTTCTGGAAAAAGAAGCTGCAGAATTATTGAAGCGATTTTTTATACAAAGAAGAAATTTGAATTAAATAAAAAACCCTGATGAATTCATCAGGGTCTAATCAAATCAAAATAAAATATTGTTGTTAGATTACCTGCACTTGTGCAGCAACCACTCCTTTTCTTCCTTCTTCTTCTTGGTATTCTACTTTGTCGCCTTCGTTCAATTCCACTCCGTTCAATGCCGTAACATGAACAAAAATGTCTTTTCCTGTGTCGTCGTTGGTAATAAACCCAAAACCTTTGGATCCATTAAAAAATTTTACTGTGCCAGTCATTAAAATAAGTAATTGTTAAAATACTAAAGTAGGGTATTTTAAATATACCTAGGTGAAATAAGCTTTAAATCTTGTGAAAATTATTGATTTTCAGCATTTTTCTGCTCTTTACCTTGCATTTTTTTAACGTTCTCGTTGGTTAACATATAATCTTTCATGCTTTTCCCTTTGCTTTCTTTTATCAAAAAAAGAGGCATTGCTATAAGGAAAAGCCCTACAGTTCCAAATCCAATATATTTGTTTGCTGTAGCAAGATTATCTTCTTTGATTGTAAAACCATAGATAATTGAGGAGAAGGAAAGCAACACGATTAAAACGATTATGTATTTAAGCTTGAACTTCATCGGGTGTAATTAATTAGTTTTCTGCGGTACGCTGTTAGCAATTTTGATTTGGAAATAAAGCCGATATATTTTCCTTCTTTGATGACCGGTAGGTTCCAAGCACCGCTATCCTGAAATTTTCGCATAACAACTTTCATGCTATCGGTATCATAGAAAATGTGTTCTGGCGGGGCATGCATTAAATTTTTCACATAAACGGAATTGTAAAGGTCGTTATCGAACATGAATTCACGGATATCATCCAGAACTATAATGCCCATTAATTTTTCTTCCTCATTTAAAACAGGAAAAATATTTCTTTTTGATTTTGAAACTGATTCGTGTAGCATTTCACCAAGAGACATTTCTGGACGAACTGACTTAAAGTTTTTTTCTATGACATCATCCATTTCCATTAATCCCAAAACCATCTGATCTTTATTATGGGTTAAAACAGCTCCTATTTTTGCTAGCTCTTTAGTGTAAATGGTATAATCCAATGCATTTTTGGTTATTAAATAGGATATGGAAGCTGTAATCATTAATGGGACAAAAAGTTGATAGCCTCCAGTAATTTCAGCAATCAAGAAAATGGCGGTTAGGGGGGCATGGATTACCCCTGCAATTAATCCTGCCATACCAATGAGCGTGAAATTACTTTCAGAAACCTCAAAACCAAGTCCAAGGTTATTGATGATTTTTGCAACCACATTGCCCAAAGCACTGCCCATAACCATGGTAGGAATAAAAATTCCGCCAGCACCACCGGCAGCGAAAGTTGTGGTCATAGCAATTGCCTTAAAAATGATAATGCCAAATAAAAGGGCAATCACTACCCATATATTGGAGGTGTAGGCATCAAAAGGGGTTTTGCCCAAAGCTTTTAAATGGTCTCCTTCCAACAGATTGTTTATAAAACCAAAACCTTCACCATATAAAGGGGGAATAGCATACAGCATAATCCCTATGGCAATACCGCCAACGAGAAGCTTGTATTTTGGACTTTTAAAGCGCTTGAATAAATCAAAAATTCCAAAATACATCTTGGTGAAATATATGGAAGCAAATGCTGTTCCCACTCCCAACAGAATATAGAAAAAAGTGTCCTTGAGTTGAAATCCTTCAGATAGTGAAAAGCTAAAAAGTACTTCGTTGCCTAAAAAGAAATAGGAAGTAAGTACACCAGAAATTGAAGCCAAAAGCAATGGAAGCATGGAGAGCATGGTCAAATCCAAAGTAAATACTTCAACAGCAAAAATAATGGCAGCAATGGGTGACTGAAAAATGGATGATATTGCACCAGCAGATGCACAAGCCACTAACAAGGAACGTGTTTTGGCATCTATATGAAACAATCTACTAAGATTTGAACCTAGTGCCGACCCTGATTTAACAGCTGGCCCGAGTAATCCCACAGATCCCCCAAAACCAACAGTTAATGGTGCAGCAATTAAAGGGGTATAAATATCTTTTACTGACAACAACCCTCCTTTTTTAGAGAGCGAGAAAATTATAGAGGACACCGCATGTTGTATGGGCTTTTTATGAACGAATTTCACATATAGAAAGACCAATGCCAGACCAACGATAGGCAAAATAAAGTATAGCTGATTTTCAGAAAAAACTATTCCTTTTTCTAATAGGGATTGGATAAAATAAGTAGTGTTTTTTAAAGTAACCGCGACCAATCCTGCCAAAAAACCAACCGCTAAGCTCATGATATGAACAAAGGTCCTATTGGAGATGTTTTTATATCGCCATTTAAGGAAACGGGTCAGTAAACTTTTCTTTTTGTTGGGCATGGAGTTGATGGTACACTTAAAAGTATTAAAAAATCCCGCTTAAGAGCGGGATTCAGAAATATCTTATAAATCTAGTTTTAGACGAAGCTCTTTTAATTGCTCATCATCAATGGTAGCAGGAGCATCTATCATTACATCTCTTCCACTATTGTTTTTAGGGAAAGCAATAAAATCCCGAATGGTTTCCTGTCCACCTAAAATAGCCACTAATCTGTCTAGACCAAATGCAATTCCGCCATGTGGGGGTGCTCCGTATTGGAAAGCATCCATTAAGAATCCGAATTGTGCTTTTGCTTGCTCTTGGGTAAAACCTAGATGCTTGAACATGGTAGCCTGAATTTCTTTATCATGAATACGGATGGAACCACCGCCAATTTCGTTCCCGTTCAATACCAAATCATAGGCGTTTGCCTTTACTTCACCAGGATTGGTTTCCAGTAGTTCTAACTGTCCGGGTTTGGGGGAGGTAAACGGATGATGCATAGCATGGTAATGGCCAGTTTCTTCATCTAATTCCAATAATGGAAAATCAACGACCCATAAAGGCGCAAATTCATCTGGTTTTCTCAGACCTAAACGTTCTGCTAATTCCATACGCAATGCACTTAATTGAGCCCTTGTTTCATTGGTATTTCCTGAAAGTACGCAGATAAGGTCTCCCGTTTTGGCTTTGGTCACTTCTGCCCATTTGGCCAAATCCTCTTGGTCGTAAAATTTATCAACTGAAGATTTGTAAGTGCCATCTTCATTACATTTTACATAGACCATGCCTTTGGCGCCTACCTGTGGCCTTCTAACCCAATCAATAAGTTTGTCAATTTCTTTTCGGGTATAGGAAGCCCCACCCGGAACCGCAATACCAACCACCAACTCTGCTGAGTTGAATACATTAAAATCTTTGTGTTGGGCAACGGTGTTAAGTTCTCCGAACTCCATTCCAAAACGAATGTCAGGTTTGTCATTACCATACAAACGCATTGCATCATCATACGTCATTCTCGGAAAATCTTGTGAATCTATGCCGTGAACTTCTTTTAGCAAATGTTTGGTTAATCCCTCGAAAGCATTTAAAATATCCTCTTGTTCCACAAAGGCCATTTCACAATCTATCTGCGTAAATTCAGGTTGCCTGTCAGCTCTTAGATCTTCATCCCTAAAACACTTTACAATCTGAAAATACTTGTCCATTCCACCAACCATAAGCAATTGCTTAAAAGTTTGTGGGGATTGGGGGAGGGCATAAAACTGCCCTTCATTCATCCTACTGGGAACAATAAAATCTCTAGCACCTTCCGGTGTGGATTTTATTAAATAGGGAGTTTCAACTTCAATAAATCCGTGATCGGAAAGGTATTTCCGTACTTCCATACTCACCTTATGTCTAAAAATAAGATTGTCTTTAACGGGATTTCTTCGAATATCCAGATAGCGATATTTCATACGAATATCTTCACCACCATCTGTATTATCTTCAATGGTAAAAGGTGGCAAAATAGATTCATTTAATATTTGAAGTTCGGTTACAAGGACTTCTATATCTCCTGTTGGAATGTTTGGGTTTTTAGAGGCTCGTTCAATTACCAGACCTTTAATTTGAATAACAGTTTCACGCCCAAGCTCCTTGACCTTTTCCAAAAGCTCAGTAGAAGTACGGTCTTGGTCAAGTACCAATTGCGTAATACCATAACGGTCACGAAGGTCTATCCAGATCACAAAGCCTTTGTCCCTTACTTTATGAACCCAACCACTTAAGACTACTTCTTTATTTATATGTGATGTTCTTAAGTCACCACAGGTGTTACTTCTATACATGATTTCTATCTGAGCGGCAAATTTAAGAGGAATGTGAATATATACCGCTAGATATCTAGATTTTCTGTTGGAGCATAAACTTTATCCAAAATCGAATAGCATTTTTCTGATTTTATCTTAACAATATTTAGTAAGCTTTTTGGCAATTTAAAATTTACATTAAAGTCAGTTCAAGGGTTTTTCTGTTTCAATTTATCGGTAAATAACTTAAATAATATCATTTCTAAAAATATCAAATAGCTGATAAATAGATATTTATGAGTTTAATGTAAATTAATTGTTATTTAAATGTGTAATTAATGTAAAATAATTGTAGCTTTATTACGTTAGATAAAAGAATTTATAATCCCATTTAATATGAAGAAAGCAATATTTTTTTTAGCAGTGATGTTTTCGGTTTGTATGTATCCACAGGATACAGAACCGACTTTTGAAAAAGTGGGGAAAATGGTAAAAGCTACATATTTTCACGAAAATGGCGAAATAGCCCAAACAGGGTATCTGTTAAAAGGAAAATTACATGGACAATGGTTTATGTACAATGTAGATGGCAAAAAAATAGCCTCTGGAAAATACAATGAAGGAAAGAAGTCTGGTAAGTGGTTCTTTTGGGAAGCTCAGATTTTAAAAGAAGTTGATTTTGCAAATAACAGAATTGTTAATGTAAAAAACTGGAACCAATCTGAAGTTGTTTCAGTAGACAATTAAGTTAGATAAATTTATAAATAAAAAAGCCCTGGCAATTTGCCAGGGCTTTTTTATTTATAAGGCACTTTCTTTACTAAGCAGCAATATCAAGAGCCTCTTTTTTATTCTCTTCTTTTCTAATTCTGTTTTTTCTAACTCTTACTTTAACTCTATAGACAAGGCTAAATAGAATAGGAACAACAATTAAAGTTAAAAAGGTAGCAATCAACAATCCGTAAATTACCGTCCAGGCCAAAGGCCCCCAGAAAATTACGTTATCACCTCCTAAGTAGATATTTGGATTAAACTCACTGAAGAGAGTAAAGAAATTAATATTGAATCCTGTTGCCAATGGGATCAATCCTAATATTGTGGTAATTGCTGTAAGCAGCACAGGGCGTAACCTTGCCTTACCACCTTTAACAACAGCTTCCGTAAAGTCTTCAGAACTTAACAATTCATCATCTTCCAACTCAAGCTCCACAGTCTTCCTATCAATAAGCAGTTGAGTATAATCTAATAGAACCACCCCGTTGTTTACAACAATACCAGCAAGGGAAATAATCCCCATCATGGTCATCATTATAACAAATGCGCTTCCTGTAGCAACAATACCACCAAATACTCCTATCAAACTCAAGAAAATGGCCAACATGATGATTCCCGGTTTTGAAACAGAGTTGAACTGGAAAATTAAAATGAAGAAAATTAATCCGAGACCCGTAAAAAATGCTCCCATCAAAAACGCCATTTGTTTGTTTTGCTCTTCTATCTGACCGGTGTAATCAATATGTATTCCAGCGGGAAGGTCATTGAAACTTTCCATTTCGTCTTGAACTTTGCTTACAATTGCACCTGCATCCGTAAATCCTGGCGCAAGGGCTGAATAAACGGTAACAACACGTTTTACATCACGATGTTTAATCGCACTAAAACCAGAGCTATTTACCTGCTTTGCAACAGCGGAAACTGGTACTTCTTTTATTTGACCTGAAGATTGATCTCTAAAAGTGATTTTTTGGTTAAAAATTGCACTTGTATTGTATCTATTTTCCTCATTAAAGCGAACATAAATATCATAATCCTCACCATCTTCTTTATAGATTCCAGCTTTAGCACCAAATATTGAATTACGGAGTTGTTGTCCAACTTGACCGGTTGCTACACCAAGCTCTCCAGCTTTCTTTCTATCCACAGCAACCAGCATGGCGGGTTTAGATTTATTTACATCAATTTTAAGCTCATCAATTCCCGGGATGTTTTTTGCGTTGATATAGTTGCGCATTCTTTCCGCAGTAGCAATCAATTCAGAATAATCATCTCCTTCCAATTCAATATTGATAGGATATCCTGCTGGCGGGCCAACGGCATCTTTCTCTACAGAAATGGCAACACCAGGATACACATCTTTCAAAGCTTCTTGTACCATTTTTAGCAGGTCATTGCTATCAGCTCCTTCGCGGAATTTATATTCCCGCATGGTTGCAGTAATTTTTCCACGGTGAGGCATTTCTGCTGCAGAACCACCATCTGTTTGTGGATTTCCAGCACCTTCACCTACTTGGGAAACTGCACTTTCTGTTAGGAAATTGTAATCTCCGTGCAAATAGGCATCTTCATTAATGATATCATACACCCTTTGCTCAACCTCATTGGTAATCTCGTTGGTTTTCTTAATGTCTGTTCCTTCAGGATATTCTATATAAACAATAATCTGATTTGGCGTATTGTCTGGAAAGAATTCCACCTTAGTACGTTGACTTCCAACGGAAGCCCCAAAGCCCATAAAAGCAAGAAAGAGTAATACAAATGTGCCTATGGCAATGAAAATAGGTTTTCTTCCAGTTAGTGCTTTTCTAAGTGTTTTTTCATAGAATCTTTCCCATCTAGGTAAGATTTTATTCTGAAAACCATTGGCCCAATTTCTTAAAAAGAGTCTATAGATCCAAAGCAAAATAGAAGTCACTATCATTAAGGTACCTAAGGCTCTATAGCTTCCACCAAAAATCAAGATCAGCAATCCAATTCCTGCCATGATTGCTGTTATTTTAATGATTTGCTTTATTGGCATGTTTTTGTCTTCAGTGGTCATAAATTGTGACACCAATACCGAGTTAAAGAAGATGGCCACAAACAATGACGATCCAAGAACAACGGATAAAGTCACTGGGAAATAAATCATAAACTGTCCCATTACTCCTGGCCAAAGTCCAAGCGGTACAAAGGCAGCAACCGTAGTTAATGTGGAAATAATAATTGGGAAAGCAATTTCTCCAATTCCTTTTTTAGCTGCTTGTATGCGGGACATACCTTCTTCATCCATTAAACGGTATACGTTTTCTACAACCACGATACCATTATCCACCAGCATACCAAGACCCATGATCAAACCAAAAAGAATCATGGTATTCATTGTGTACCCTAAAAGACTCAAAATCATCAAGGACATGAACATTGACATAGGGATTGCAAACCCTACAAAAAGAGCGTTTTTAAACCCTAAAAAGAACATTAATACAGTAACAACCAGTATAATCCCAAAAATGATATTGTTTACCAGGTCATCAACCTGACCTATAGTTTTTGATGATTGATCATTGGCAATACTTACTTCTAAATCTTGGGGAAATACATTTTTAACAGCATCCTCGACAATTACCTGAATTTGTTCTGCGGCGGCAACCATGTTTTTACCGGCACGTTTTTTAACATCCAACATTACAACTGGGTGTCCAAATTCTCTTGCGTAGGTTGTTTTGTCCTCTTCTTTAAATGTAACTACAGCAATGTCCTTTAAATAAATAGGATTGTCGTTTTCAGACTTTACCACAAAGTTTTCAAGCTCATTGGGCTTATCGATTTCACCAACAATTCTTATAGTTCTACGTTGTCCGCTTGTAATTAAGTTTCCAGCAGAAATTGTTGTGTTTCCATTACCAATAGTATTGATAATATCGTCGAAACTAACTTGGGCAGCCATCATTTTGTAAATGTCCACCGCAACTTCTACTTCCTTTTCTTGAGCACCACGTATATCAACTTGTTTTATTTCTTGTAGACTCTCAATCTCATCCTCCAAATACTCGCCATATTCTTTTAGTTTATCAATTGGATAATCTCCAGAGATATTGATGTTTAGAATAGGAATCTCTTCGGACATGCTCAAGTCGAAAACATTGGGTTCAACTTTAGCACCATTAAAAGTGGGCCAGTCTTCACTAGCTGTTTCGGTATCGACTTCGTCTTTTATTTTTTGCTTGGCCGCGTCTACTGTTATGCTTTCATCAAACTCCACAATGATTATGGAATAATCTTCTTGAGATGTTGAGGTTATCTCCACCACGTTACTAACCGTTTTGAGCTCGTCTTCAAGCGGGTCGGTAATCAGTTTTTCAATATCCTCTGCTGTATTTCCAGGGTAGACCGAGCTAATATAAATTTTGGTCTCTTTTATCTCTGGAAAGTTCTCTCGGGGCATGCTAAAATAGGCGGATGCTCCTAGAAAAAGGATGACAGCAATTAAAACATACATTGTTGTTTTATTGTCAATAGCCCATGATGCCAGCCCAAATTCTTTATCTACTTTTTTCTTTTGCTTACTCATAATCTATGTCTTTTGGCTATTGGCCATTCTTGATTTTTACTTTCTGCCCTTCTTTAACGCTTCTTGCGCCTTCATCAATAATACCATCGCCATTATTGACCCCAGAAAGCACTTCTACATAATCTCCCTGAGTTTTCCCGGTAGTGATAATTACTTTTTGCGCTATGGCATCAGAAGAAATAGAATCAGCATTTACTAAATAAACATACTGCTCTCCTTCTGCATTTTCAGAAACGATACTTTGAGGAATTAGAATAGCATTCTCATTGGTATAATCATTGATCATAACCTTCGCGGTAAGGTTTGGCTTTATGTTGCCGCCATTACTTGGAACAGGAATTTCAGCTGTAAAAGATCTGTTGCTTGGATTTATAAAATTGCCCGTCTGTCTTACTTTGGTGGTAACGCTATCGCCAAGTACTGGGAAATAGACATTAACATTTTTCCCTGGCGTAACATTGGGTAAATGACTTTCTGGAACTTCTACTTTAATGTACATATTGGTTAGGTTCACAATACGGAAAACCTCAGAACCTGGACCCGGACTAACAACAGTACCTTGATCTTTGATTACATCATCAATGATTCCTGAGAATGGAGCTCTGATAGTAGATTTAGAAACTTGGCTCTGCATCTGTTTTACTGCACTTTCCTGAGCTTCATAGGCTGTTTTGGCCTGTAGATACTGAATTTCTGAACCAATATTTTGTTCCCAAAGACTTTTTTGACGCTCAAAAGTGGTTTTTTCCAATGCAGCTTGTGTTTTCATTTGTGCCAATTGGCTTGACAAACCTCCATCATCAATTAAAGCCAACAATTGTCCCTTTTTCACTTTTTGACCTTCCTTAACATAAACACGGTTTAATGTGCCCGATATTTCTGGATAAACAAGTACATTCTGTTTTGTGGTTACGTTACCTTGAAGTTCTAAATAGTGATCAAACTTTTCAGTTTTTGCTTCTATAGTTGTTACCAGTGGTAATTTTGCATTATCATCCAACAACGCAATTACAGAATCCAAGGATTGAATTTCCATCTCCAATCCCTTTTGTTGATTAGTAATTTCTGTTCGCTTTGCTCGAATTGCTTCTAAATCGTTCCCAGCGATAACATTTTCTACCGAACCATTGTTTCCTCCTCCGCAAGAAGATAAAACAAGTGCTGTAAGTACTAGATATATTAAATTTTTCATGTTGATATGGTTTTCTTTTTGACTATTGATTTAATATGATTTCCAATTGGGTTTTGCGGTTGATTACGTCAACCATGGATTGTAAATATTCTTGCTGTGTTGAATATAGTTGTGTCTGTGCTTGTCTAAGTTCAAAACTGGTTGCCAATCCTTCAGAATATTTAATTTGATTTTTATTTTCGATACGCTCGGCAAGTTTTAAATTTTGCTTGGAGGTATCATATTCCTCTATAGAAAGAATGTAATCACTCTTTGCGCTTTCCAACTGTAATCGAATCTGTTCCTGAGCTTCTGTGAATTGCGTTTTAGCCTTTTCTAGAGCTATTTTGGCACGTTGCGTACTTGCACTTCTCTTTAAAGAGCTGAAAATAGGGATATTAAGGTCAAACCCTAAAATAGATTGGCCAAACCATTTTTGTCCACTACTTAAAAAATTAAAACTATCACTAAAAGAATTGCCTCCATAATTAACAAAAGCATTCAAAGAAGGAAGGGCCCTGCTTTTTTCTAACTTATGCTCATAATAACGTTGTTCATTTAAGTTGAGTGCCAACTTATAGTCTACGTTGTTCTCTATATTGAATTCAGAATCCAATAAGCCCAAATCAATTTGCTTTTGAGCTAAATCATCAAGACTCTCCGTAAGTTCTGTGGGGGATGTAATAGGTAAACCCATCATCAAGTTGAGCATTTGAAGTGTTATTTTCTCCAATCGCCTCGCATTTTTAAGTTGACTTTCTATGGATGATAGGGTTATTTGCAGTTGATCTACGCTTTCTTCGTCGCCAAGCCCATTCTCATAAATTCGCTTGGTTTCATATAGGTTTTTCTCTAAAGTGGCTTTGTTGTTTTCGGAGATTAATACACTTTCTTGCGCCAACAATACATTTCCATAAGCCTCTACAACGGCTTTTCTAACATCTAAATCAGTTTTTTCCTTGTTATTCTGGCTATAGCTTAAGAAGGCTTT
This sequence comes from uncultured Allomuricauda sp., assembly GCF_947499585.1. GTDB lineage: Bacteria > Bacteroidota > Bacteroidia > Flavobacteriales > Flavobacteriaceae > Flagellimonas. Next base: position 992,473 of record NZ_CANMOO010000002.1, read on the forward strand.
TGTTGCTTGAACACCAACTATATATGATCCATCAAAAATTTGTTGTTTTAGTGTTGCAGTTGCGGTTGCAGATTGAGGCTGTCCAAAAACTACCTCCTGAAAAGTCCCTGGCTCACCGCCAAAAAACTCGGCTGGGATTTGGGAAACTGGCTGTTTAAGTTGATTTTGGTAGCTTATAGCTCCATCGATTTGAGGAAGCCCGCCGGCAATGGTTTCCCATTTTTGTTTTTGTGCGTCTACAATATCCCTATCTGCATTAATAACAGAATAGTTGTGCTGCAATGCATAGGCTATTGCTTCATCCAGGCTAAAGCTACTTTTGTCTTCCTGTGCTTGGGAAAACAATGGTATTATTAACAGTAAACTAATTAAGGTTGTTCGCATTTATTCTTGGTTTGAATTGATGATTGAGTTTAATACTTTTCTTCCTTTTGGAGTTACAATACCCCTTATATGATATTCTAAATAGTCATCTTCCAATTGTTTGTTTGAAAAAATAGTCATTGGAAAAAGACCATTGTCTTTTATACTTATTACTCCAGAAAAGTATATTCTGGAAACAAATTGAATGTTGAGATTGTCTCTATAAATACCTAAATCCACACCTCTTTTAATATTATCTACCACGCAATCCTGCATGACATCGAATTGTTTTTTCTTGAGCGTATCATGAATTCTTGGATAGTATTTCTGTAATTGGTATTGTGGCGATGATTTTTCATCTTTTAAATGATGCATTACAAATCGCTTTATTTCGTACAATTCTTCAATTGGGTTTTTTTGCAATGCAACAATTTCATCAATACCGTTTGAAATAAACCAAAACAAATCCAATGTACTTTCCTCTACCAACTTTGTTTTGTTCTCAAAATGGGAATAAATGGTCTTTTTTGAAATTCCCATTTCATTGGCCAAATCATCCATTGTTACACTCTTAAACCCTAGATTTAAGAATAGCTCCGTAGCTCTATGTAAAATCTTTTCTCGCATAATCGGGAGCAAAAATAGATGCGGAAACTTTAAAAACAAAAAAAGTTTCCAAAGTTTTACATTTTTTTAACAAATGCTTAAATCTTTGGAAATAATTGTTCAACTACCCATAAAAAGACGAAAGAAGAAACTTTTATTGGACTGGACTGTTGTTTTAGAATTTGAACCCCAAAAAAAAGTCCTGTATCGGTAGCCTTGTCTTCTTTGTATTGGATTATTTTTTTTATCCTCGGGCATCATAATCTTCTTTTTTAATTCGATTGATATAAGCGTTAAAGGCCTCTTCTCCTTCTTCTTTCCAAAATTGATCATAGTGCTTCCAATCAGAATTGCCATTTTTGGAATTGCAATAATTTTTAAATCTATCATGTCTTTTAGACTTTTTATGACCACCACCTTTTGAGGAATGGTTGCCAAAACCAAAAATTATTTTGGCCAGTGCCAATAAACCAAAAGATTGCCAGTACGTAAGCGTGGTAAGGCCAAAAACGTCTGGCATTAACCAATTCCACAACCACATGAACACAAAGCCCATTAAAAAGATCATGAGAATACCAAAGATGACCATGAACAAAATTTTGAATCCTTTGGTTACGTACCTCTCCACTTTTCTTTCGTATCTACCTGAATGTTCCATACTCTTTAATTTTTGTTAATTCTTATTTTTTCGATTTCTAAATTTTTTGATAAAAGAGACAAAGCCCTGTGTCTTCTTGACATTAATGTTCCAAGGGAAATGCCTGTTTGTTCGGCAATTTCTCTATACGTATAACCTTCAAAATCAATAGCTATAATAATGTCTTGATAAGAAGGTTTTAGCTGGGTTATTGCTTTTTTAAGGGCTTGCATTGAATCTTCTGGGTACGCATTGTCCGCTGTACCGTAAAATAGTTCTGCAAACCCCGCCCATTGTTTATCAATATCATCAGCCTCATGTACTTGATTCTTTTTGGTTCTCATCACATCAATTATTCTGTTTTTGATGGAGTTGTAGACAAAGCCCGCAATATTGTTTATAGGAGAAGAATCATCTGACCTTGAGAATATTCGTAAAGCCACATCTTGAATAATATCCTCTGCATCTCTTTCTGTTGTATCATCCACTTTTGAACGCACATATGCCTTTAGAGAATGATACTCGTCATCAAAAAAAGTTGTCAGATTTTTATAGTTCTCTTTATTGGAAACCATTCAAAAAGGGCTGTTTGCTGTCTTCAACTATAAAGACGAAGCTTTTCAAATCTATTGCGTTTTTTGCATAAACTTTTTTCGAATCTTGCTAATCTTGATTTTTTAAATGCAAAAGGGATAGGTAAACTCTTGTGGAATTACCAAACAATTTAATTTATTGACAGTATTTTTGATTTATGACGAATTCGAATACCATTGAGCAGTATGGGACTGCATTTATTTCTCATTTAGAGAGCAAAATCAAAACAAAAGAACCAAAGAATCTTTATGAACCTATAAATTATATCCTTGGACTAGGAGGCAAAAGATTAAGACCTATCCTCACACTTATGACTGCGGACTTGTTTGGTGGAAACTTTAAAGATGCCTTGGACTCCGCTATGGCCATAGAGATTTTCCATAATTTTTCGTTGGTGCATGATGATATAATGGATGACGCTCCACTGCGAAGAGGAAAAACCACAGTTCACGAAAAATGGGATGTAAATACTGGTATTTTGTCCGGAGATGCCATGTTGATCAATTCATATCAGTTTTTTGAAAGCTATTCACCAGAAATTTTTAAAAAACTCACTTCGCTTTTCAGCAAAACTGCAATTGAAGTTTGTGAAGGTCAGCAGTATGATGTGGATTTTGAATCTAGGGACGATGTTACCATCCCCGAGTATTTAAAAATGATTGAATACAAAACTGCTGTTTTAGTGGCAGCGGCCATGAAGATGGGGGCAATCATTGCAAATGCTTCACAGGATGATACTGAAGCGATTTACGAGTTCGGGAAAAATTTGGGCATAGCCTTTCAGTTACAGGACGATTATTTAGATGTTTTTGGAGATCCAGAAACTTTTGGAAAACAGGTAGGTGGAGATATTATTGAAAACAAGAAAACATTTCTTTTTCTAAAGTCTTTGGAGTATGCTGAAAAGGAGCAACGAGAAGGTCTTTTACATCTATATTCATTAAAGCCTGAAGATTCCGGAACAAAGGTGGAAACGGTAAAATCTATTTTTATGGAAAGTGGGGCAGTGAAAGAAGCTAAAAAGGAAATCAATGGGTATACTCAAAAAGCATTTGATGCTTTAACTACAATTTCTATTCCTGATGCTAATAAAGCCATTTTAAAACAGTTTGGGGAAAACTTGATGAAACGAACTGTTTAGGAAGATTTTCAAAAGCAACCTAATATGTATGTGCCCATCTATAGGATGAACCCGTGATACGTTTTGGATATGAGGCTTTCGGTTTTATTCTTGGTTTTATTTGGACTTGCTTGTTCTAGTGATAATGAGAAAGATGAAATATTTGAAATTAATTCTTTTTACAACTGTGAGGAAGGGCTGATTGAGGATGCTTCTTTGTTAGAGAGTGAATTAACAGGGAAATGGAAATGGATAGAAAGCAATTGCTCTTTTTGTTTAGATCCAAGACCCACAAAGGCTGATAAATTGGTAATGGCTCAATTCAAATTAGATATGACCTATTCATTGATGGAAGATTCAAAAATCATTTCAGAAGGCGTTTGGAGCATAGATGAATCAGAGTCGATGTTTTATGTTTCTTTTGTCCCTAAACCAGCTTACCTTGATGGATCTATCCAAATATGTGGAGACCAGCTTATTTCAGATGCACGCCCTTGGGATGGGGGAGCATACTTGTTTGTTAGAGAGGATTAATTACTAAAATATTCTATGCCATAATGCTTTTAAAAAAGGCCATTTTGGGCAAGCGCTAATTATCAAGAGGTCTTCCCAGAGTGAAGTGTCTTCATCCAGAAATTTTAATATTAACTGAGGTTTTCTTTTTTTGAACAGTGCTTCAAAAATGGATTGCCCTAAATGATTGTCCTTATAAAGGATGTCCAGGAGCAATAAATCATAATACCAATATTTATCCCTTTTGTAAAACTTGGATAGTGGTTTTTCCTTTTTAAGGAATCCCATTAGGGCATTTACTTGTTTTTTTGTGTTATAAAATGTGAATCCCGTGCTTGCTTTTGCCCATCCTCCAGCTATGCCAATGCTCATGATTCTATCAGAATTATGTTTGTGAAACTTATAGCAGGTCATGGGGATATTGCCAACTTCCTTTTCCAGGATTTCATAATCGGTGCATCCCAATTTTTGCTCAAGATAATCCACAATGGCATTTTCATATTCAGCTTTTTCTAAGGTATCCTCTGAGAATAAAGTATATTCCACAAGGGCCTCTGTTTCAGAAAAAGGTAAAACATACATGAAACGGGTATTCCCCATTTGCGGGATGGAAAAGTCCATAAAAGTAGCCTCTTCTTTATTGAAAATCGCTTGCTCAGTTTTTACAAACCATCCCAAAAAATGTTGCTGGAGTACAGGATATTTTTTCTGGTCTTTGACTAGCTGATAATCAAAAACGCTATTGAACACTTTCGCTCCAGTAAACTGATTGGTTATAGTGGACACAAGCACTGCGTTCTCATTTTCTTGAATGTTGACCACTTCTTCTTGAGCCCATGTAATGTTTGGACTACTTTTTATTCTAGTTAAATAATGGTTGTAAAAATCAATCCCCCTGAGCATTTTATAACTATAGGGGCTAATAGAGGTGGACAGTCTTAACTTCTTTCCGGCAAAATAGATGTTGGGCCAACTTTTATGTAGAACGGCATCAAATTTACCAATGTCCTTTTCCCAAAAACACCAAGTACGATCGTTCTTGGTCTTATCGTCTTTATCAAGAATTAAGATAGATTTGGAAGCGAAGAAATTGTCATTCACAATGGCATCGGCCACTAAGAGCCCTGCAGCTCCCGCTCCAATTATGATATAGTCGTAGTTGGACATTGATCAAAAATACGGAATGGAAAATAGTTAGATGAAGTAATACAAATTAGAATTTGCGTAAGCCGTACTAAGTTTATGTATTAAGCCAATTCAAATCTAATCCAAATAGTTAAATCAACCCAATTCTACCGCTCTTCTTCAATAATTTTTAATAGTTTTTGTCTTGCTTTTGAAAAATGACCAATAAGGTTAGGAATTGGAGCCTGGCCATAGCCTTGTTTCATTCGTTCTTCTGAAACATTCAATGTTTTGAGTAATTTATTCGCAGCTTCAACTTTAGAAGACGTGGTTGTGCTACCTACCTTTTTAAACCATATAGGAGCACTTTCAGCAAACGGATAACTGTCCATCATAGGCCATTCAGATGTGCCGCCAGACACCCTTGCGGTTACCCATCCTCCTTGTGGAATTTCAATGGAACTGCTATAAGACACACTGCTGCCGCCTTTGCTTTTTTTCGTCCATACAACTTCTCCATTCACAAAAATCTCAACAGTTTCATATGAAATTGGGGAATACACATTCAATGACCATTTTACCTTTTTATTGTTTGATGTGATGACATCACCTGCTCCTTTTCCATCTACTTTAAATACAAGTTGGGGGCCGTTACTTACAAAACTTCTCCCATCTTTTAATGCCTCTAGGTAACTCTTAGTGGTTAAGGCCCCTTTGGGTTTTACATAGACTCTTGTAGCACCAATGGCCATGGTTCTGTAAAGATTATTCATTACATCACTACCTGCGGATTGCCCCATGGGAATGCCCATATTTAGAAACTCATGCCACAATGCAGCAGTACCTATTTCATCAGTCCAAAGACATCCTAATTCTAAAACATCCACTTCTTCCAGTACAGCATCGGCTATCAATGTTATCGGAATACTTCCAGCTCCACCTACTGCAAAGGGGTCTTTTACAGCAACGGGATGAACATAGCCCCCTATACCTTCATTTTTTCGAGCAAAACGAAGAGGTTCCGCGTTAAGTCTATCATCTTTTCCATAAATATCGTAAAGAGGACCCCATACCCATGGCCAGTATAATTCATCGGTTCCGATTATGCCTAAATGTCCTAAAAAATGAGAGCGCACTTCTTGTCCAATACTAATAATTGGTGTTCCCTCGTTTTTCCAACCCCAAAGGTCCTGCCCAAGAAATCGATTCCCCAGATTGGCCACCAACGGAAAACCAATATCTAAGCCTTCTGCTTTAAGATCTAACATAATGTCTTCTGGATCTAATCTATTTGTTCCGCCATAGTTTAAGTGAAAATGATTGTCTCCGGAATACCACCCGTTTGCACTGGCATCCCAAATTTTACTTAGATTAATTTCGGTTGTTGATGTGCCTTCTTGTACTTCAACTTCTTGAATGTTTTTCGTGGTCGAAAACCCATGTACAGTGGTTATTGTCAAAGAGCCAAGCGGAGCTTCAACTTCAATCTCTCCTGGGGAATAGAAAAAGACAATACCATGCTGCCCTTCAGAATGCACAACACCACTATCTGGAATAATAGGATGCCCGTTTTCATCTGTGATACTCATTCTGACCGCATCCATTTTTCCGTCAACCTTGCTCGTAATCTTTAGTTTTCCTGTTGGATCTACCCAATTCCATTTTTTTACTGGTAGTTTCTCGGTTGTTCCTCCATTTATGGAGATTCTTTTTAGTTCGGAAACCTCACTTTTATTGTATTCGGCAAAATAAATCCATTGGCCATCAGAACTAAATTTAGGAGCCAAAGGAAGTCCCTCACTTTTGGTGAGCAACATATTGCTTTTAGGAATTGAAATATTCAATACGCGAAGTTCATAGTCATCCCCGTTGGGCCAAGTGTATGTTAGGGTTTGATTATCCGGTGAAAGGGAAAAGGCCGTTTGGGAGGCAAAGTTTTCTTCAACTAAAGGAGTGGAGGTGCCCTTTTCCATATCCCATAATTCTATAGAGTCATATGAAAACCCATATTTTTTTAGATAAACAATTTTGTTGCCTTGGAGTGTTGGAACAGGCAGTCGCTCCAAACTTTTGCTCTCCGTAATAATGCTATGTTCATTGGTGCTAAGATTTACCTGCCAAAGGTCAAATGAGCCATTTTTTGCAGAGGAATAGTAAACAAGCCTACCATCTTTTGAAAAAACAGGGTCTAAATCCAGAGCCTCTGTATCGATTAATATGGTTTCTTCCTTAGAATCAAGATTTAACAACACTATTTGGGTATCCATACTGTTATCCCTAACAAAAACCAATTGTTTTCCGTCAGGGGACCAATTGGGTCTTGAATCAATTCCCGCGGAAGAAGTGATTCGTGTGGCTTCCAAAATCTCCATATCCATAAGCCATAACCATCCTTTGGCTGAAAACACCACTTGGTCTTTTAATGGCGAAGGGGCAGGATCCATAGGTCCTGAATTTAGTACAGGAAGATCGTACCCTTCTAAATAGACATGGTGGCGATAACCATCTACCATAGGATATCTATTTTTCCATTGCGCATTGGTGAAATTGGAGGTTAAAAGAAGAAAGCAAGTAATTATAGTAATGTTTTTCATAGGCATTTCAAATGTTGTTCACAAAGCATTTCAATAAGGTGCTATGTACATTACATCTGTTGGATTTAGCTGGTTTATATTGTTATGTGACAATTGGTACCTAAGATAGGTAATTATAGGAATTTCAAATGTTTAAACCCGGAGCGTTACTACTTATGGATTTTCTTGGTCAGGCAACCATCCTGTAAAATTGTACGTCTTGAAAATAGGCGTCATGTCTGGTTCAAGACCAGATGTATAAAACAATCATTATGGTAAAAAAAGGCATACTTCAATTATTGACTTTTGGAATACTACTTTTCTTTTTTAGTTGTGGAGATTCAACCAAAAAGCAAAGCAAAGTTGTTGTTAGTGGCATTGTAATGTCGCCACATGAGGGAGAGGTTCGCTTATCAAATGAACCAATTCCTTTAGAAAACGAATGGTCTACTGTTACGGATGCTACTGGGGTAGCAACAACCATAGATGGTGAAGGGCACTTTAGGTTTGAAATAGAAATTGAAAACCCCAGCTTCTACAGAATAAATCTTGGTAATCAGAATATATCATTATATCTAACGCCAAATGATAGCTTAGCTGTTACTTTAGATTCTATTGTTGGCATAGCAGGCGCAAATGCTCATTTGAACACCTATTTACAAAATCAAAAAGAAGAAATAGGAAAGTCAGAGGGTTATATTTATAGGAACCTGGCCAGCCTATATGCATTGGATGAGACCGGTTTTAGAAAGCAAATGGATTCTTTGAAAAATGCTAATCTAGTACACTACAATACATTTAGTAATAGTGTTGAGAATATTCCTCCAATGTTTGAAAAACATTGTATGGTTACACTGGACAACCACTACAAGTATTATCAATTGCTTTACCCATCCGGTCATGAGATTATAACGGGTCAAAAAGCGGAGCTACCTGCAAATTACCTTGAGGAAATGGCTTTGGGATTAAATAAGCCTCAGCTCTTAAATGACAAAAAATACATTGCCTATCTTGATAAGTATGTGGAGATAATGTCTTCTGGAAAATTTAAAAATCAGCGCTATGATAATTATCCATTGGAAATAATCAGCGCTAGATATTTGGCCATTAAAAATCTTTCGGTAGATCAGGAAATCAAGGACTATCTATTTGAACAACATTTCAAAATTTGTAGCACCAATTATAGTACGAAAGCTTGGGCAGGTATTTTTAATCAATTTGAGAAAGAAACCAGCAATGAAAAGCTGCTTGCCAAGGTCAAAAACGATTTTCAAAAAGCACTGGCAGTAAGAGAAGAACCAGATGAAATTAGGATATATAAAACGAGTAACGAAACCGAGTTGGATGCCCATATTTTTTACCCCAAAGGACATAAGCAAGAAGACGAAAAATCAGCATATCTCTATTTTCACGGAGGGGGATGGAGCCTGGGCAAGCCAGAAGCGGGCTATGATGCTTGCAAAAGAATGTCGGCACAAGGAATGGTGGCAATCTCGTTCGAATATAGATTGATTGATGTGCATGGTAATGTTATTCAGAAGAGCTTGGAAGATGCAAAATCTGCAATAAGATGGGTAAGGGCACATGCTTCTGAACTAGGAATTGATCCTAATAAAATTGTGGCTACGGGCTTTTCGGCCGGGGCGCATTTGGCAGCTTCAGCGGCTATTGTGGACGACTTTGTGTCTGAAGACAATAAGAGTTTTAGTTCTATTCCCAACCTTGTCATCACAAAATCCTCAAGCTATGATTTAACCAAAGGGGATGGTTGGTTTGATGGTGTTTCAAGAGGTCAAGCGCAAGCGATCTCATTAGTCCAAAATGTGAAAAGTGGCTTACCGCCATTTCTTTCGTTTCACACCACCGAAGATCATTTAGCCCCAATCTATGAATTCTTCCACTTTAAAGGTGTCATGGAAGAGCATAACAACGATTTTCAATTTCAAATTTTTGAAAAAGTCGGGCATTTTTTTAGAGACAAAGAAGCACGGGAAAAAGCAAATGAGCTGACGGATGAGTTTCTCATGGAAAGAGGTTTTTTAGCAGATTCAAAAAGGTAACTAAATGTATCTTTCTTTGATTATGCCTATGTGGTGTCTTTCATGACCAATGATAGACTTTAGAAAATCTTCAAGGGTAATTTCATATTGCCGAGCCATACCTTTTAGTCTTAATTGTTTCTCAGACAATGTATCAACAAAACTAATAGACGCCTTCCTTACATTGACGAAGTCAGTTAATAATTGTTCAAAAGATAACTCCTCAAAGCGACTGTTAGCTACCAAGGAGTTTTGGTCATAGCCCCAGAGTTCCAACTGTTCGTTCCTGCTCATTAAAAATGCTCTAAACATTTTTATTCTTTCGTGATCGGTAATATGCCCCATAATTTGTTTGATGCTCCATTTGTCAGGGGCATATCTGTAAACAGCTTTTTCTTCACTAATGGAGTTTAAAAATGTACTCGTGGATGCATCAGAAAAAAGTGATGGACAATCCATATTCTTTACCAAGTTAAAATAGTAGGGGAATCCATCTTTGGGTGTGTATTTCATGTTTTACTGTGATGATTTCGATTTAATAATCGAAGTGCGGTCTGGGTTTCAAGTAATGCTGAAAATTGAGTTTCTAAACTTTTTGTCATTGAAAGAATAGTGCTTTTGGGCAAATTAAGTTTAGTAAGTTCATTATACAATTTATCTGACAAGTTATTATTATAAGATTCCTTCATTTCCGTCAAGTAATTTAGAAAAGTAATGTTTGGAAAAATGTAATCATCTGCGGCATTGGCATTGATTATATAGCTTTCTAATGCTTTTTGAACTTCCTGAGATAATTTTTGATTAGATCTAAACTGTAATTTCAAGTGGTTTAATTCTTCTGTAGGTTTTGAAAAGAAAGTATATTTAAATGTAAGCCAAGCAATAACTAATCCTAAAACTCCTATAATTATCTCCATTATAAGCCTAAGTTAATAAAAGAAGATCGGTCTTAAAAAACGGTATACCGCAACCCAAAGAAACCACGAATGCCCTGGTTAGGGCCATAGACATAGCTGGGATCAAAAGTGAGGGCAAATGGGTTGTCTGCGGTAGCCACAACATTGCCCTGCGGATCAAACTGCACGTTTTGATCAAAAGGGTCATTTGCTCGTGCTATAATAAAGGGATTTCCTCGATTGGGAGTCCAATCCAAGAGGTTTTTAATACCGCCATAGAACTCAAATTTGTCCAAACCTTTGTAGGTAAACTGTATATTTTGAATACTCCAAGTGGGCGAAAAATCTTGTCGTGGATCCAACTCACCAAGTGTGGGCAATCGCATAGGCCCATAAAGGTTACCCGTATAATCCAAAGTAAGATCTAAACTTCTAAAGGTATAGGAGACATTCCATGTTCCGGTAATGCTTTCAGTCAGTATTTGGCGTGAGGTAATTCCATTTTCTGTATTGCTTACATCTTGCCAGGTAGCACCTACCAAAAATTTGAGACCGTTGGGAAGTACTAAATCAATATTAGCACTTAACCCCTTTGAAACCGATTTGCCATCTAGGTTATCATAGATAATTTGATTGGGGTTGGTATCATAATCTGGTAAAATGATGTTGGAGAAATGGGTGTAAAATGCAGAAGCATCTATACCAACAAACGTACCGTTGTCCGCATATATTTTTTTCAGATAGTTGAGGTTGATGTTTACGGAGCGCTCTGGTTTTAACTCCTCAGCAATAATTACATCTCGAGAACCCGTTAAAGCAGCGTGATCTTCCGTAAATAGGTTCACCACTCTAAATCCGGTTCCGGCATTCACCCTAAAAATATCATTATCTGAAACCTTCCATTTATAAGCTGCCCTAGGGGTAAAAATATTGCCATGTCTTTGGTCATAATCATAACGAACTCCTCCTAAGATGGAATGTTTTTGAGCAAGTTTCAGCTCATCTTGGATAAACAAACTCGGAATCCAGACTTCATCTGCACTTTGGGTGGCGGGTGTGTTGTCATCATAGTAATTATAGCGAATAGCACTTCCAAAAAGCAAATCATGGTTCCCAGCAGTTTTATCCCATGTCATTTGTCCAAAACCAATACGCTGATCGGCCAAATAGAGCACATCTCCATAAACCGAGTTTTGATTGTGGTCATTGTAGGACATGGAAAGCATTACTTTTTCATCAATGGGCAATTGGTATTTACCTAAAACTTCCCATCTACGGGTATAGATGCTTTCCCCGTAAATTTCATCTCCACCTCTAAATTCTGGAGTCCATTGTAATTCGCCGCCCCATCTGTCTTCATAAAAGAAACGACCTGCAAGGGAAAACACTTTGGCATTTTCTCGTTTAAAGTTCCATTTTTGAAAGATGGAGATACGATCTTGTAATGTTAAGTCCGTAAAATTGTCGCCGTTGTTATCAATAATTTCATCATAATTAAAATAGTTGACACCGAGCAGCAGATCGGTTTTTTTTCCTACTTCAATTTTTGAACCTACATCCAAATTGTATTCTCCCCAACCGGTTAAATACGCATCTGCAAAAAATTCCGGTGCATTGGGGGCATGTTTTGTAATGATGTTGATTAACCCACCAACAGCTTCGCTTCCATATAGGGTGGAAGCCGGGCCTTTTACAATTTCAATTTGTTCAATTAATGAGTTAGGTATTCCAGATAAACCATAGACCGTCCCCAAACCACTTACAATGGGCATTCCATCGATCAATACCAGTGTATAAGGACCTTCTAATCCATTAATGTGAATGTCGCCGGTATTACAAACATTACAGTTGATTTGTGGCCGAACCCCATTTACATTCTGAAGGGCTTCAAAAATACTAGGTGTTGGATTTTGCTTTAGAAAACTTGGTTTGTATACTTCAACAGGGACTACACTTTCTAGGCGACTTACCGCTTTTAGGGTGCCAGTAACTACCATTTCGTCCAAGGCTTCGGCAGACTGCGTAAGCTCAATGTTCAGTGTTATGGATTCATCCTTTCCAATTAAAAAAGACTTTCTAAAAGGTTCATATCCAATAGCGGAAGCAATAAGCACATAGCTCCCAGGAGACAGATCTGTGATGGAATAATTTCCATCTCCATCTGTTGCTGTTCCATTTTGAGTGCCTTTTAGATAAATGTTGACAAAAGGGATGTTTTGCCCATTTTCAGAAACAGTTCCCTGAACAGTACTGTTTTGAGACCATCCGGTTAGAAAACCCAGTAATGTTAATGCCAAGATAAACTGTTTCAATTTTTGCTTGTTTAAATTAAAATTTAGACAAATCTAAAAATTTGTTTTTACAAATAAAAATGTATTTTTGAAAAATTAAATTAATGGTTAGTTCGAGCGCAGTCGAGAACGATTTGAGATGGCCTTGTCATCGTAATTGCACTTCCACAAGCTCAGCGTGACACTCAAAGAAAATATGACTCGATCAGAGGAAAACTATATCAAGACAATTTTTCATTTAGGAGGAAATTCTTCTGCGCTTATTTCCACAAATGCTATTGCAGAACAGATGGAGACAAAACCATCCTCTGTTACAGATATGGCTAAAAAATTGGCAGAGAAAGGTTTTGTTTATTATAAGAAATATCAAGGAGTTTCTTTAACTGACTTTGGAATTAAAACGGCTCTTTCCATCATTAGAAAACATCGTTTGTGGGAAGTGTTTTTAGTTGAAAAATTGGATTTTTCTTGGGATGAAGTCCATGAGGTGGCAGAGCAGTTGGAGCATATTAAAAGTGAAAAACTTATAGATAGCATAGATGCGTTATTGGACTTTCCCAAGTACGACCCGCATGGTGACCCTATTCCCAGTAAAGATGGAAAGTTTATGGAGCGAGACAAGCAATTGTTGAGCGATATGGACCCCAATACTGAAGGTGTTTGTGTTGGGGTCAAGGATACATCAGCTGCATTTCTCAAATTCCTGGATAAAAACAATATTGCTTTGGGCAATACTATTCAGGTGTTGGAGAAAGAGGACTTCGATCTTTCGCTCCATATAAAAATGGAAGGTAAGGAACTTCATATATCGCATCAAATAGCATCAAATCTTTACATTAAAAAGAACGACTAATGGAACAGATAATTCAATATTTTGAAAGCATCAACCCTATTTTGGCAGCCTTTTATGCCACTCTGTTTACTTGGGGGTTAACAGCTGCCGGGGCAGCTTTGGTTTTTTTGTTCAAAACAATGAACCGTGCACTTTTGGATGGAATGCTGGGCTTTACTGGCGGAGTAATGGTTGCAGCCAGTTTTTGGAGTTTGTTGGCACCCGGAATTGAAATGAGTCCTGGAGAAGGTTTTGAAAAAGTAATTCCAGCTGCGGTTGGGTTTTTATTGGGGGCCGCTTTTATTTTTGGATTAGATAAGATTCTACCACATTTACATATCAATTTTAAAGAGAGTGAAGCTGAAGGAGTAAAAACACCTTGGCATAGAACCACGCTGTTGACCTTGGCCATTACAATGCATAATATTCCTGAAGGTTTGGCCGTTGGAGTACTTTTTGGTGGTGTTGCCGCTGGTTTTGATGGTGCTACCATTGGTGGAGCTGTGGCTTTAGCTTTAGGAATTGGACTTCAAAATTTTCCTGAAGGCTTTGCAGTGGCCATGCCTTTACGTAGACAAGGTTTAAGCAGGACTAAAAGCTTTATGTATGGTCAAGCTTCTGCCATAGTGGAACCCATTGCGGCGGTTCTGGGAGCCTGGGCGGTGCTTACTTTTGAACCAATTTTACCCTACGCATTATCCTTTGCTGCTGGTGCCATGATCTTTGTGGTGGTGGAAGAAGTGATTCCAGAAACCCAACGAGACAAATATACCGATGTGGCCACCATGGGCTTTATTGGCGGATTTATTATTATGATGACCTTGGATGTTGGTCTAGGATAATCATCAAAAAAATTAAAACAATAAATTATGAGAAAGTTCGTGTTGCTATGCGTTTTATGCCTGTCCTATTTTGGTTATGCACAAGTAGATGTTGAACAAATTCAAAATGAAATTGACAAGACTGTTTGGAAGCCTTTCCAAAAAGCATTTGAAACTTTAGATGGTGAGGCACTTAATGCAACCTACGCTGATAAAGTACTTAGGGTAACTCCACAAGGAATTGATACGGAGAACACCTTTAAATCTGGAAACCTAGAACGTTTTAAGAAGAACAAAGCAGATGGGATATCTATCTCATTGGATTTTTGGTTTGATAGCAGACATACCAATGAATCTACTTCATATGAGGTAGGCTTTTATAGAATCGGATTTACTGATAAGGAAGGGGAGACCAGTTACAGCTACGGGCAGTTTCATATCGTCCTTAAAAAGATTGAGCGGCAATGGAAAATAACTCAAGATTGGGATACTGCCAATATTAATGGAAACCCTATTACGGCAGCAGATTTTGCCAAGAACAGCATTTTAAGGTTCTAGTTTCTGAGTCGATTTACATTGTAAATTTTCATGAAGTAGTGTTTTCTTCTGTTGATGGAGTAGAGGTTTTTATCCCCATAATCAACAACCAAAGACAGGTGCCAATTTCACCAATGCTGGCGGGAATGGTGATATAATCAGAAATCCATATATCACCATAATTTGAGCATAATATACGCCCAACAAAATCTAGAAAATAGCCACAACTGCCAATCATTAAAAATAGACCTAAAAACTTAGGTAAAAACCCTGATTTGAATACTAAATACCCAAAAGGAAAGAGCCAAAGCCCCCAAAATGCTTGTGCAACCAAATTTCCATGATGGTAAGACTCCAATGCAAGCATTACTTGAGCTTGAATCTGCTCAGGGGAATACATGCTGAGATATTCAGCTTCGCTGAGCAAAGAAAGAATGTCCAGCTTATGGGTTAAATTGATAAATGAAATAGGAACACTAATAACAGCCAATACAACCATAAGCACTGCGTAATTTTTATTTATCCCTTTGAACAATTGATACAATACCCAGGGCAACAGTAAAAAGAAGATGTAGCATAGAAGGCCACTTAGAATTTCCAACCGGAATAAGGATTCTGAAGATTTAATGTTTGCAACCGTTGCTGCTGGATCGCTCCAAACAATAAGTTGGGATGGAACATATAGGAGACTGAAAATGCCGGTTACTACAACTAAGAAATACAGTAGACCAGCTAAATGTGCTGTTTTTTTGTTTGCGCCCATTGGTTTAGTGATTGATATGGTTTGTAAAAGTAAAGACGCACCTTCTTTAGAAATGGTTGCCTAGCACTACTTTAATTCTTCCAAAACCAAACCATAATCATATTGTAGGTCTTCATGAAGGGCAGCCACTTTTTTTTCTACAAACGCCAATTGCCTATCGTATAAATTGCGCAGTGTAGTGTTGTTGTTCATTGAGGGTCTAAACTCCTTCAATTTTTTACAGAAGTAAAGTAAAAGCTCAACCTCCGTCTCTTTATTTCCTGAGTAGCGGATATATTTTTTAAGATTGCGCAAAATCTTTCGCACACTCTTTTTAATATAAAAGAAACTGTTGGTATTGATGTCTAAAAATAGCTCATCAACCTCGGCCATTACAGTTTCAATGTAGCCAGCTTCATTGCCAGCTTCAAAAAGAAGATAGGTGAGTAGTTCTTTATTTTCTTTTTTAAATTTTGATAGCCTAAGACAGAGTTGCAATAATTCTTCTGGGGAACAATGTTGCAATTCTTTTTTTATTTGGACTACAGTGGCTACTTTCATATAACAAAGTTAACTCCTTAAATAGGAAGCACCATTTACATCGATTATTGTACCTGAAGAATATTCTGCTCCATCTGATGCTAAAAAAAGAATGGCATGTGCCACTTCTTTTGGCTGTGCCATTCGTTGAAATGGGGATTCGCGAAGTAGATTTTCTCTTTCCGCAGGGGTAAGGGTGATGGCCGCCATTTCGGTTTCTGTAAAACCAGGAGCTACCACCCCTATGTATATTTTATGTGGTGCCAACGCTTTTGCCAATGACTGGCTCATGGAATTCAAGGCAGCCTTGCTAGCGCCGTAGGCCGGTTTGATGGGTTCTCCTCTAAACGCACCTCTAGAAGATACATTTACTATACGACCGCCTCCCGTTTTCATCATAGCTTTTGCTCCCCAATAACAAAGATTGGACACTGCAAACAGATTGGTTTTAAAAGTTCCTTCCCAAGCATTGGCCCAATGTTCAAAATCCACCTCATCAATTTTATGAAAAATGGAAATCCCCGCATTATTGACCAAAACATCCAGTTGACCATAATGATCAACAAAACGCTTGACCAGGGTTTCTGGTCCATCCTTTTCTGAAATATCTTGTTGAAACAATTGATGGCCTTCACCCGGTAATTCGGCCAAGGTTTTTTTAGCCTCCTCTTGGTTGCTTCTGAAATTTATGCCCACATTAGCACCTTTTTCAGCAAAGGCCATGGCCGTGGCTTTGCCAATACCCCGTGAGGCTCCAGTAATTAGAACGTATCTGTTTTTAAAATTCACAATTAAATATGTCTAAAGAATTTAATCATCCCCTTCCTCAGTTTTTGTAAATACTTCCCCCATGAAATCAAGTTGATTGATTTTTCCGTCGTTGTCAAGTTCAAAACGAATTAGTAGCTTTTCACGAAATCGAGGGTCCTTGTTGGTAATAAAAGTGTCATAATGCCAATGTTCGGTATCATAAGTGATAAAATCATTAAAATTGGTTTGCAATGTATCATCTTGGGTGGTAACTACTACTGTGCCTAACATTTCATTGCTATAAGAGCCTTCATAAGCCTCCAATGCTAAACTTGGTTTTGTGTTTTCCGCACGCTCCGCGACCTTCTTTTTCAATGCTTCGATGTTCTCTTTTTTAAAACCCTCGTATAATGTAAAGACTTCGGTATGCCAATCACGGCTATCATCGTTAAAACCATACAAATCCATCGCCTTGTACATAATAGCATGTCGTAGCTCAGCGTGATCTAAGTTTGCAAATACATAAACCGCTACATTCTTGTCATGCATTATCCCAGCAATGGCGACCAGCCCAAATAGACTTCCGGTATGAAAATCTAGTTTATGACCTTTGTAATCTTGCTGAAACCAGCCTAGACCATAGGTATTCCAATTTGGTTTGGTAAGGGCATTCGTAGGATAAATACCATTTGAGCCTAAAAAAGAATGGGGTTCAAATAAGTACTTGAAGGTCTTGGGTTTTACCAATGTGTCGGATTTGTAAATACCATCATTTACCAAAAATGTCAAGTAATTTGAAATATCATGTGGGGTAGAACAGATCATACCAGCTGGACCTATTTGATCCGAAAAACCGTAATCCACTTCTACCAGACCATCTTCAGCGTCATTTAAATAAGGAGTTACATAATTTCCTGCGCTAAAAATATCTTTGGCTATGGCTTGGGTCCGGGTCATACCTAAAGGATTGAATATGCGTTCCTTTACAAATTCGTTCCAAGGCTTTCCACTTACCGCTGCAATAACTTCTCCAGCTACAGCATACATAATATTTTGGTAGGTGAATCCTCCACGGAGTGGATAAGTTTTTTTTGCGAATTGAAACTTTCGTACTGTTTCTCGAACAGAAGTACTATCAATAATCCATAAAGCATCTGCATTGCCCACACCCAAATTATGGGTGAATAAATCTTTTATGCGGGCATCGGCTGTACTATAGGGATCGGACAATTTGAAATATGGTAGGTGGTCAACAACCTTATCATCCCAATTCAATTTACCTTCATCTACCAACATACCCATTGCAATTGCCACAACTGCTTTGGTAGTGGAGGCCATATTGAATAGCGTGTTCTCATCTACCTTTTCTTTGGTCTCCAAATTTTTTACCCCATAGGTTTTTCTAAAAACCACTTCACCATCTTTGACCACTATTGCAGCCAGTCCTGGGACTTTCCAATCTTTTATGCCCTGAACAATCATGGCATCCAATTTTTTATTGTTCGTCTTTTGTTGGGCGCTTAAAGATTGACTCAATGATATAGTTAGGAAGAATAACAGCGAATAAATCTTATTTCTCATGTTTCAATTGTTATTTAAGAAATAGTCCTGCTCAGTTCTAAGATGGTTCCAATGCCTTTATTCATTTCACAGGTTGAGAAGAAGTTTGACACGGTTGACTATTTACCCTAAATATAACAAGTTATACCATAAAAAAACGCTTTTGTTCGATTTCTGGAGAATGGGATTATTCTAAAGCTTTGACTATGGCATTTGTTAAGTCTGCCTTTTGTAGATGGTTTAAAGTACTGTCTTTATCTAATAGTTGTCTTGCTTTTTGATAATGTTCTAGTGAAGCTTTGTCAAGATTGTTTTTACTTAAATAAAAAGCAAGGCGGTAGTTGTTCAATGCGGATTTGGGATAGCTTTCAACAGCCATCTCATACAAGCGAAGTCTATTTGTATATTCTGGGTCTTTCTTCCAGGCCAACCAGTTTTTAAAATCGTTGTAAAAAGACATAGGGAAAGGTGTTGAGTTTCCTTGAAATATTTGTGATTGATATATACTATCTATTACTTCTATACCATTAGAAATAAATAAGTTTTTTAACACAGCCATGTTTGGAGGTGGAGGAATCCCATCCATTTTGAACAATGTATCAATGGCCTTTTCATAATTTTCCTGAATCTTTTTAGAATAAAATTGATTCAACATTTTTGGCTTTCCTTTTAGTGTAGCGTTTAAAAATAAAAGTGAAAGTTCAGATGCAGTTTTGAAACCTATTTTGGTGTTTCCTTTTGGCTTGCCGATTATGTTAGGAACATATTCTTCAAAAACACCATAGTTTAAAAAATGAAACTCGCTCATTTCTGGAAAATGGGCAAAATAGCGGTCGCTGTGTTTTAAGTGGGAGATATGGTGTGGAGAAACCACGGGGTGCGGAGCATAGATGGCCAGAATGGGAATAGTAATATTTTGAGGTTCATAAAAGCTTGTTCTATTTAAAATGGTTTGTTCAAATTGGGTAAGAAATCCGCCCTCCAAACTAATCAACGCTTTTATTTTTTTGTTTCTTGAAGCCAAACCAACACAGAAAGAAGATTGAATGGCATTGGCCATTAGAGCAATTTGAGTTCTATCCACGTTTGGCAACTCTAGTACTTGTTGAAGCGCGAATTCCAAATCATCTACCGCCACTTCCAGTCCTTTTGTAGAGATGTCAACTACGTGAGCGAATTCACCTTTAAGAGCCAAGGCCGCCACTATGTATCCATGGCTTGCCAAATATTCGCACATCACACTTTGTATTGCAGGACTTGTACCATTCGGGAAAATGACCAATGGAAATTTTTGATGAACAGGATTGGTATTAAGCGAAGTATTTGTCTTTAATGTCAAAAGGGTATCCAATTGATCTGTGGTAAAACTATGATCTCCTTTTAATTGATTAACCTGATAAGTAAAGATTCTCTTTGCCAAAGAATCAGACTCCTTTTTGAATTCTTCTTCAGTTTGCTTAGTAATTAAATTTACAAAGTGGCGGTAAGGAAGTAATTTAGATTTTTCTGAAGCCGGATACCAAATATGAATGGGCAGATTTCTACCTTCTGATTGTGCATTCTGTGGATAGAGCTTACCACTCCAATCAGAGTACGGAACATTTTCTCTGGAAAGGTCAGATTTGAATAAGGTCTGGAATCCTACGGAATGTTCCCCATACTCTAAAAAATTGGAAAAAGGCTCTTCTAATTTCTCATCTTTAGGAGTTTGACATCCTAAGACGAGTAGTAGAACAATAAGTGATAGTTTGCTGTTCATAATTCAAATCACTCAGTTTTCGTAGTAACATCATTGAAAATTTGTACCCACTCTTTGTCATTTAAAAATTTACTGGACCAGCCGTTCCACACCAATCTATTTTTGTCTGCATAAGAAATTGTTGCCCTAAAAAAGCGGTCCTCAATTACATTTTTGGGTGAGATGGCATTAAGGCGTTGTTTCTCTTTATCTAAAAACCATTTATGTTGGCCGTGCAATGGAAAGTCATGTGACAGGGAGGTAACCAAAAAAACATCTTCCTTTTTATGATAGTTAATAATGTAGGCATAGGCACGTTCCCGTTCGTTTCTTTGATCAACGGTTAGTGATTCGCATTTAATAAAACTCCCATTAAGGTAGTATTCACAACTTCTGGTCCCAATTTCTTGGTACTCCTTATCGGTACCCGGGTATATGGTTTCCACAACCTTCCAATTCCCTATTAAAAAACCCAAATCCTTTATGGATTGAGAAAATGATGAATGTGAGATTAAAATAAACGATAGAATGAAAAATGACTTTTGCATGAGATATTAATTTTGTCTCAATCTAGTCAGGAAGCTTTTTAAAAAAGTCTCAATAGCGGATTGTACGTATCAAAAAACGTTTTTTAACGCAAGTTTTGAAATTTAAATTCTTTTGGGGTTTGTCCGGTATATGCTTTGAACAACCTATTAAATGTTGCTTTGGAATTAAACCCTGCATCAAACGCCAGACTTAGAATCTTTAGATTAGAATTTTTTGAGTCTTTCAATTTTTCCTGAACATCCTTCACTCTGTATTCATTTACAAATTGATAAAAGTTTTTGTTGAGGTTGCCGTTTAAAACTTCAGAAATAGTTCTTTCAGAAACCGAAATGGATTTGCTCAGACCTGCAAGATTCAACTCAGGATTTCTGAACAGTTTTTCATTGACCATAGCGTTATGAAGTTGATCAATTATTTTGACTGATTCTTTGTCGAGCAGATTAATATCGGAATCCGATGGCTTACTAATTTTTATGGTTTGTGCTTGCTGATATCCCCGAATGCTAAGCCAATAGAGCATACATGAATAGAGCAATAATACGGCAGATCTATATTGATTCCATTGATGGAATAATTCCTTTCCACTGATACCACTGCTAATGCATAGAAAAATTAAAATGGATACAAAAGAAACAACAATGACGATAATCGTTTTTTTAACCCATTGAAGGTCGATTTCGGTTATGGTAGAGACGTTGTTCAGAAGTTGTTTTTGATATTTCTTGACCTCTTTGAAAGACAGAATCATATAGATTAAAATGGAGAGGATTGCTGCCGATTCAAAAAGTTCAGCTACAAAATGAAACCAATGCCATGGCGTTCTGCTTCCTGGAAAAATAGCATGGTAGATACTATGGACATAATTTAGGACAATAGGGGAAAAGTGCCAAAGATGTTTTTTTGTAAATCGAAAACTTGAATTGGTCAACGTACGAACATAAAAGTAAAAAGAGGGACCTATCCAATATGACAATGAAAAAGGCATCCATGCCAGCCATCTATAGGTGTTCCAAATTGAAGGGTCCAGCATATAGGGAGTAAAGGTCAGGCATATGCAGATTAACGAAAGGAATAGAAAACGATTGGCGAATCTGTTTTCCTTTTTTTCCAATAACAGAAACCCAAAAATAAATCCATTGGCAACCGCACAAATAGTAATAAGTTGAATGATGGAAATATTGAGTTGCATCCACAATTTCTTTTTGAAGCTTCTTCGTTTTCCGCTACCTTTAAAACTACAAATTTCAAAACTATGCGGAGACTTCTTCTTTTATTTCTTGCAGCCGGTGCCCTGCAATTTTCAACAGCACAAAAACAAAATTTTTCCTATCTGGACATTTTTGATTTACAATATGTTTCTAACCCACAGATTTCACCAAATGGGGAGTGGGTAGTATATCGTAGGATGGGTTATGATATCATGAAAGATCGCTCCGCTGGAAACTTATGGTTGGTTAAAACAGATGGAAGCCAACATCAAAAAATGACATCAAGGGAGGTTAATGAAAATGGCCCGGTATGGTCTCCTTCCGGAGATCGCATTGTGTTCTCCAGCAGCACGGATGAAGGTTCCGAAATTTTCATGTATTGGGTAGCTTCCGGAAAAATCGCAAAATTGACACAGCTACCTTTTAGCCCAGGTTCGCTGACATGGTCGCCAAATGGGAAAAACTTGGCGTTTTCAATGAACGTCCCCAAGGCTCCACCGGTTATTGCTAAAGCTCCTAAAAAACCTAAAGGAGCAAAATGGGCAGAGACTCCAAGAATTACAGACCGTGTCTATCATGAGGCTGATGGTAGAGGATATATAAAACCAGGATTCAATCATATTTTTACAATTCCTTCAGAAGGAGGGGCGCCACGTCAAATAACTTCTGGAGATTGGCATCATAGAGGAACATTATCTTGGAGCACTGACAGTAGTAAAATCTACTTTTCTGCAAACCGGAATGAAGATTGGGAATACGATTTTCGGAATAGTGAAATCTATTACGTTGAAGTTCAAAACGGGAAAATTAGTGCGTTAACAGATAGAAACGGCCCGGATTACAGTCCACAGATTTCTCCAAATGGCAGACACATTGCTTATATAGGTATTGAGGATAAAAGGGAAGCCTATCAAGTTCGCAAGTTGCACATTATGAATGTAGATGGAAGTAACAAAAGAAGTATAACAGATGCCTTGGACAGAACCGTTTCCAATATCCATTGGGATGCTAAAAGCAACGGGCTTTACTTTGATTATGACGATAAAGGTAATGGCAAGATTGGCTATGTTTCCCTTTCAGGTGAGATTTCAAAACTAGCTGATAATAGGGGAGGAACAATACTTGGAAGACCTTATGGTAGTGGTTCACACAGTGTTTCCAAAAACGGTACAATTGCCTATTCACATTCACGACCTGATTATCCATCAGATTTGGCAATTTTAAATCTGAAGGCAAAAACCCCAAAGAAAATAACAGCTTTGAACAAGGCACTTTTAGATTATCGAACCTTAGGGAAAGTAGAAGAGGTTTGGTACAAATCTTCATTTGATGGTCGTGATATTCAAGGTTGGGTGGTCTATCCACCAAATTATGATGCTACTAAAAAATATCCATTTATGGTAGAAAATCACGGTGGCCCTATTGCAAATTACGGAGATCGTTTTTCAATTGAAATGCAATTATATGCATCAGCTGGATATATTGTTTTTTACCCTAATGCTAGGGGGAGTACCAGTTATGGTGAAGAATTTGGAAATTTGCTTTTAAATAATTATCCAGGCCAAGATTATGATGATACTATGGATGGTGTGGATTATTGTATAAAAATGGGGATTGCTCATGAAGACCAATTGTTTGTTACTGGCGGAAGTGCTGGAGGAATCATGTCGGCATGGATGATTGGAAAAAACAAGCGTTTTGAAGCAGCAGTAGTAGCTAAGCCTGTAATGAACTGGATCAGTAAAACCTTGGTGGCCGACAACTATTTTGGCTATGCCAATTCTAGATATCCTGGACAGCCTTGGGAAAATTTTGAAGGGTATTGGAAATTTTCCCCTCTTTCTCTCGTTGGTAATATAGAGACCCCAACTATGGTAATGGTGGGTATGAACGATTTACGTACACCACCAAGTGAAGCCAAACAACTGTATCACGCCCTTAAATTGCGTAAAATTGAGACCGTATTGGTTGAAATTCCTGGTGCAAGCCACGGAATTGCAAATAAACCAAGCAATTTGATAACCAAAATTGCACATACCGTTGCATGGTTTGATAAGTATAGAACAGATAAAGAAAATGACTAAAAAGAAAAGGCATTGGTTATGGAATGTGTTGATTGTTCTCACACTTATAACCTGTGCTTTTGCTTTTATACTTCATTATAAGAATTGGCACAAAATTGAAGAGGGAAAGTTTAGAGTTCTTTCAGGAGTGTACTACCAGAAAATTCCTATTTCAGAAATTGATAGTATTGAGCTTGTAAAAAAACTTCCAGAAATGGAGCGCTTCAATGGATTTTCTTGGATGGCTAAAGAAAAAGGTGTTTTCAAGGATTCACTGACTCAAACTAGAGTGTACGTTTTTGTGGATGACTTAAGACAGGAAAAAATTAGGCTGGTTCACCATGATTCACTTAAAATATTTCTCAATTTTAATGATAGTATACAAACTCAGGAGATTTATAATTTACTGAACACCAAATTAATGGCGAACCTTAAAAGCCAAAATTGATTTTGAAAACGTATGCATTCAAGCAATGATAATTTTGTCCAGATTTTACCTATGAAGATTGTTTTCTACACCATTTTTTTGGTGCCTTTCTTGATGTTTTCACAGAATACTATTTCTGTACATATCCACAATGTTCCATCCACAGAAGGGAACGTAAATGTGGCAATTTATGATTCTGGTGATACCTTTCTAACTTTTGAAGGAGTGGTTAAAACAGGAACTACACCGGCAAAAGAAGGAATGGTTATGCTAGATATAGAAGATTTGCCTGCGGGGGAGTATGCTGTAGCTGTTTTTCATGATCAAAATGGCAATGATGTACTTGATACAAATTGGTTGGGAATTCCGAAGGAAAAAGTGGCTTTTTCGAAAGCAAAAATGAAAACTTTTGGTCCTCCAAAATATAAAGAATGCTGCTTTAGAGTAACTAGAGATACCGAAATCAATGTTATTTTCTAATAGTATGTTATACGTCTAATACATATGGAAACAATTCTACTTGCTCAAGTTATGGGTAGCTTTTATGGCCTTTTGGCTATTGTTTTTGGAGCATTTGGAGCCCATGCGCTAAAAAAGAAACTGACCCCAGAACAACTTCATAGTTTTGAAACCGGTGTCAAATACCAAATGTACCACGCCATATTGTTAGTGGTGCTTAGCTTTAACCTTGGGTTTGACCAACCCATTGATAAGTACATTGTCAATTGTTTTGTTATGGGTACTTTACTATTTTCCTTTAGTATCTATGGTCTTTGTTTAAGCGCATCAAAAGGGAAAAAACTAAGATTTCTTGGACCCATAACACCTGTCGGAGGTTTAATACTTGTTATTGGCTGGGGCTTGTTGCTATATTCTTTTATTGCACCAATACTTTAAAAATCACTCTATTTGTAATGGTTTTATCTCATTGTAAAACCAAGGAGTATGTTGATTTGTAACTGCTGTCCACTGCCATTTTTCATTTTCTTTTTGGGCATTTAAAGTCATTAGACCAATTTCCTTAAAAGTGGTATCCCTTGGATTTTCCTT
Source organism: uncultured Allomuricauda sp. (assembly GCF_947499585.1). Classification (GTDB taxonomy): domain Bacteria; phylum Bacteroidota; class Bacteroidia; order Flavobacteriales; family Flavobacteriaceae; genus Flagellimonas. The sequence goes on from NZ_CANMOO010000002.1 coordinate 1,018,047, forward strand.
TCGATACCAAAACATTTTCCATGAATAATAGGCAATTGCATTTTTAGCGCCCAGAATTCGTATTCTTGGCTCTCCAGCTTCATAATAATAATCCAAGGAATCATTTCCCGATAGCATTCTATGGAACTTTTTAAGCTCGGTCTTTCCCTGAAAAAAATAACCCTGAGAATTTATCCAAGTCGCATCATTTGAGAATTGAGACATGGCCAAATCAATATCTTTTTCAATCATGGCCCGTTCACGATCTATGATTAATTGAACCAATTGCAATGAATCTTTTGCAACAAAATCTTGATTGGAACTTTTCAAAGGTTTTTTACAAGAACAGATGCATAGCCCTAGAATAAGAATCGCTTTAAATAGCCTTTTCATAACCTAAAGCCGCAAATACATATTGCCATTTATGGTATTTAATTCTAGACGGTAGGTTGTGCTATTAAAACTCCCCTCCACCTTTTGGCCAACATGACGATCGGTAACTTTTAGATCCATTTTTTCATCTGCGTAAATTTGACCGTTAACGGTTTCAGCGGTAAGCCTTGAATTTGCTATAACCAGGTCTATTTCCCCATTTATGGTTTTAAGGTCAAGATTGCCATTGTATTTTTTAATGTCAATATTACCGTTGATCAAGTCCGCTGTAAAATCAGCTTCAATAATATCTGATTTAAGATCACCATTTATGCTGCTCACACTGAAGCTTGCATTTTTGGGTACATAGAGAACATAATTAAATTCATACATATCGCTGGTATTGTAGTACGTGGTTTCTCTGTTTGAGCTATTTTTTTTCCATTCGTCATAAAAAGCCTTAATAATTGGTTTTGATACTGAACTAATATTGATATACCCATTGTTCTCTTCCACATTCAATTTGTACAAATCCAAGTATTTGTCATTTCTGGTCATTAATGTTGCCTTAAAATAAACTGTGGATTTATCCCAAGTTTTGACTACAATATCCGAGGCAAATTTTACGTCAAGATCTATAACTTGATTGTTATAATTGATCCTTTTTTCAATAATTTTTTGTGCATTTAAGGATAGGTTGATGAAACCCAATGCTATGATGATTGCTACATTTTTCATGACTGATGGTTTATTTGATTATTGTTTCCTTAAATAAATATTCCCATTCGTGGACTTTAGTGAAATGTTGACACCGCCACTATTGATAGTTGCTTTCACTTTTCTTCCAGATATTGACTTTAAACCATCTTTTTCTTCTCTCTTAAACTCAAAGTTCGTATAAATGTCTCCGTTTCTTGTGCTCAAGGCTAAATCTGCTGGAGTACTTGAAGGCATAGTAACATCAACCTCTCCGTTTGTGGTGTAGATTGAAATAGGGGAATCTTGTTTTACCGTTCCAAACGTTACCGTAACCTCACCGTTCAGGGCATTTGCGGTCACCGGCCCGTTCACATCAGTAATTTCAATACTACCATTTAGCTGAGCATCTGCTTCAATTTCTCCTGAAAAGCCATCAATTTCTATGTCACCGGCCCAAGTACTTACAACCGATACATTTTGGTTTTTTGGGAGATATATTTCAGCGCCTTCAGACTTTCTTAAATTTTTAACTATCAATGTATTGCCGTCCTGTACTACATAGAAACCAACATCTGTATTGTCAGTGCCTCCCTCACCAACTAATCTGAGTCCTTTAGCTTTTTCAGATGTTTTGGAACTTCTGCTGCCTTTAATCAATAACTCATTGGTACTATATGATTTTAAGGTGATATCCGATTTGGATTCAATTTTCACCCATTCTATTCCACTTAATGATTTAGTATACTCTTTTTGGGCAGTGGTAATTGTGCTAAAAGCAAATGTTATTAAAAGAATTGTTACGTGTTTCATGATTTTTCGTTTTTTGATGTTTATATAATTTTAGGTAACCCTAGTTTGATTTCATTTTTGACAAAGGGCTGTGTGTCCTCTTGTTCCAATAATTTCTTCATGGGTGCTGCCGCTTTCTTTTCTTGGATTTTCACCAAAGATTGAATAATAGCAATTTGTATACTTGGATTTTTTTCAATTTTCAGGGCCTCTATAAATGCTGTCTTTACAGTTTCTGATGCCGTAAATTTTGATAAGGCCTCAAAGGCGTTTAATCGTACATTGTCATTCTCATCATTTAACAATCTGTTTGCCAATGCAATTACAATTGCCTCATCTGGTTTTGAAAATTCTTCAATATAATTGACCCCTTGAATACGTTTACTGGCAGATTGATTTTCCATTAAGGAAAGCATTGCTGTTTGTTTAAACTGCAAACTTTCATCTAGCAAAACAGCGATATCTTCATTGGACTTTTCTTGTTGGAGAAATTTTCCCATTTGAAAAGAAGCGACCAACAACGCAATACTTGCGGCTACTTTGAGCATATTGGAAGCCCATCCCGTTTTTCTTCTTTCCGAAGAAATAGAAACCACTTTGGTCGTTTCCATTTTTTCTTCTTGTAAGGCTTTATCAAATTTTGCGCTGAGGCTTTCTGTTGGAACTGAAATGGATTCATCTTCAAAAGCTTTGAACAATATTTTCATTTCATCCAGTTCCAACTTGCATTGAATGCAACCAGCAATGTGTTGTTCTACCTTTTCCTTTTCCTTCTTGCTCAATGCATTGTCCAGATATTCTGGGAGCAAGTTTGTAACATGATTTTTTTCCATGCTTATATATTTTCTAAATAAATACTCTTTAATTTTTTTAAAACTCTGCACACCCTAGTTTTAACTGCTCCTGGAGTGCTTCCTACTATTTCTGCCAATTCTTCGTATCGGATTTCCTGAAACCGGTTTAAAATGACTAACTCGCGATCTGTGGCATCCAGTTTGTTCAGCGCATTTTGCAAATGGGAATATTCTTCTTTCCTGTTGTCTTCATTTTCCACTTGCTTATATTCCAATACATCTATATCGTCATGATTTTTATGGTTCCTGGTAAAATGTGTTTTTAAGTCATTTCTTGCTATAGTAAACAACCATGCTTTAAAAGAGCCATTTTTGTATGAGTTTCTATACTTGATCAGTTTATAAAAAACATCTTGCGTTAAATCTTCACTCAACATTTTGTCTCCGGACATTTTGTATAAAAAATTATAGACATGTCTATGGTGCCTATCAAAAAGTACCTTGAGTAAATCTAGATTGCCCGTGGCAACTTTTTGCATTACTATTTCATCTGAGAGCTCTTTCAAGAGATGTTTTTAGTTGATCTTCTAACCTATATAATCAGGAATTTATAAAAGGTTACAGCAGGAATAAAATTTTTTCAATTTAAATTCCCGAAAGCAGTGAAAGTTGGTAATAAAAATATAGCTGAATACTTAGCTGCAACCGCAACCATCTTGCCCACAAGATTTTGTGGTTTTTTTTCTAGTGGGGATAAATGACTTTGGAAGAATAAATTTTAATACCAAATACCCAACGGCAATTGTCAAAATTAAATATACCAGAATGTGTTGAACGATTTCCATTTATTTTAGGATTTGATATGCCGCCAAAGCAACAAGATAAGCAAAAACGCTCATAAATATTAGTTGAAGCAAAGGCCATTTCCATGAGTTAGTCTCTTTTTTAACAATAGCTAACGTACTCATACATTGCATGGCAAAAGCATAGAATAACATTAATGAAATGCCAGATGCCAGGTTGAACAATGGTTTTTTGCCTGAATGATGTAACTCTGCGGCCATTCTACTTTTAATGGTTTCCTCTTCGTCATTACCTACACTATATATGGTTGCCAAGGTTCCAACAAAAACTTCGCGCGCAGCGAATGATGTTAAAACTGCAATGCCAATTTTCCAATCGTAGCCTAATGGTCTAACCAAGGGTTCAATGGCTTTTCCTGCATACCCTATATAAGAGTGTTCTAGTTTATAACTAGAAATTTCCTGTGCTCTAGCTCTTTCTTTTAGTTGGCTTGTCATTATCTGTACAGAGTCTTGGAGCGATTTTAACCCAATGGCATTGGTTTGATCTACAATATTCAATTTGGTGCTCTGCATATAGGTGTTAATGTTATTCTGAATGTAGTTTTTACTGTACGTGGAAAGGCCTTCATCTTCAATTCTTTTATTGACGATACTTTCCGCATTTTTAAAATCTTCAGAATATCCATTGGATCCCAGGAACCAAAGGACAATAGAAATAGCTAAAATGATTTTTCCGGCCCCAAAGACAAAGCTTTTGGTTTTTTCTATTACGGTGTAGGCCACATTTTTTACAAGAGGAAGTCTATAAGTAGGCATTTCCACCATAAAAAGGGAACTACTTTTAATTTTCAAGATTTTATTTAAAATCATTGCTGAAAAAATGGCCATTCCAAACCCAATAATATATAACAACATTAAGGTCAAGGCTTGGTAGCTCAATCCTAGAAAACGTCCTTTTGGGATAACAAGGGCAATTAAGATTAAATAAATAGGCAACCTTGCTGAACAAGTAGTAAAAGGCGTGACCAAAATGGTAATCAAGCGCTCTTTCCAATTTTCAATGGTTCTTGTTGCCATAACTGCCGGAATTGCACAGGCAGTTCCCGAAATAAGGGGCACCACACTTTTACCACTAAGACCAAATGGGCGCATGAGCTTATCCATTAAAAAGACAACCCTGCTCATATACCCAGTTTCTTCCAACAGTGAAATAAACAGAAATAAGAATGCGATTTGCGGAATAAAGATGACAATGCCTCCTATGCCCGCCAGTATTCCCTCGGCCAACAAGTCCGTAAATACTCCCGGGGGCAACGTATTTTTAATCCATTCGCCAGCCATGGCAAATTGCTGGTCAATAAAATCCTGTGGATAACTGCTCCAATCAAAAATGGCTTGAAAAATGGTCAATAATATGACAAGAAAAATGACATAACCAAATACCTTATGTGTCAATACTTTATCAAGAGAGGCGCGCAATCCTTTAGCCGCTTGAAAGTCTACTTTGTAGGTTTCTTTCAGGGTGCTATTTATAAACTGATAACGTAAAACAGTTTCCTTGTGTTGAAGTTTTTTAAGTTCATCTTTGGATTTGGTGGAAAAAGAAGTTGCATCCTGAATTCGCTTCTTTTCAATGGGCATAAAGTTTACATCCTGTGTAATGACCAACCATAGTTTGTACAGGTCTTCTTTTGGAAAAGCTTTTTGCAAACGCCCAAAGTATTCGGGGGAGATTCTAGAAGTGTTTACATTGGGTGCTGTTGATAAGGTTTTATAATCGGCAATTAATTCTTTAATACGTTCAATGCCGTTTCCCTTTCTTGTGCTTACCAAAGCAATTTTGGTATTCAACTTTTCTTCTAGAGCTTCAATGTCCAATGAAATCCCTTTTCTGGACATTCTATCCGCCATGTTAATGACTAAAATAGTAGGGATTCTAAGATCTTTGATCTGTGTAAAAAGGAGTAGATTTCTTTTTAAGTTTTCTACATCGCTAATTACTACCGCAACATCTGGATAATCTTTATCGTTCTTGTTCAATAATAGTTCAACGACCACACTTTCGTCCAACGAGGTGGTATTAAGACTGTAAGTGCCTGGAAGATCAAGAATATGTGCTTTTACTCCTCGCGGTAATTTGAAGATACCCTCTTTTTTTTCAACAGTAATGCCAGGGTAGTTCCCTACTTTTTGTTTAAGCCCTGTAAGTTGATTGAAAACTGAGGTTTTTCCAGTATTGGGATTGCCGATTAGTGCAACATTTATGCTTTTGCTCATATGGCTATCGTATCATCAATAATATCAAGCTCAATTTGCTTGGCCAAGGAGCGCCGTATGGCTATGTGGCTACCATTTACGTTAATGTAAATTGGATCTTTTAAAGGTGCAATTTGAACCAATTCTATGCTATTTCCGGGTAAACATCCTAGCTCCATCAATTTTATGGGAAGAACATTATCTGAAAATTCCTTTATGATTCCTTTTTGTCCGTGTTCTAAATCTGCAACAGTCGCCACTAAACTTATTTAGATTGATTTTAAGTAAGAGCAAAAGTAAATAAAAATGAGCACATAGGATTCTTAAAGTTTCAAAGGATTATTCCGCGTAACCAGCCTTTAAAATTTCAAGGTCTTCAAGAAGTTTTTGTATTTCTTCTTTGTTGGTGCCATCATAGAATCCCCGAATCCTTCTTTCCTTATCCACAAGGATGAAGTTTTCAGTGTGGATCATATCATAAGGACCTCCATCACCATCGTTTTTTACCGCTAAATATGATTTTCTTGCAAGCTCATAAATCTGTTTTTTATCTCCTGTAACCAGATTCCATTTGCTATCCATAACCCCTTTTTCCAATGCATATTTTTTTAGTTGGGGCACGGAATCAATAACTGGCGTTACCGAATGGGAAAGCAACAAAACATCCTGGTCATCCAAAATTGAACTTTGAATTTCTGCCATATTCTTGGTCATGATAGGACAGATGGTTGGGCAGGTAGTAAAAAAGAAATCAGCTACGTAGATTTTATTCATGTAATCCTTCTGGGTAATCTTTTGCCCGTTTTGATTGATCAACTCAAAATCTACAATGGTATGATACTTCTTTTTGTAGTGTAAAGTACTGTCCACCAACTCATGACTCACCATAGAGGGTTGAAAAATGGGGAGTATTTTTTTTGGTTGTAAAGCGTTGTAAAACAAATAGATAATTACCGTCGAGAGTGCTAAAAGCGTTACTCCAAAGAATTTATATTTTGAAAAAAAAGACCTCATCAGTTACAAAATTACGGCTGACAGAAGGATTCTTCAAGATAAAACCTAAGTTTTGGTGCTAAAACTTTCTTAAAACGAAGCGGTGCTTGGTTTTGCCGTTTTTTTATCACTGGCTAAAAGTTTACTTTTGTGCGTTTTAACAGATAAATGCTGATGAGCCCCATTATAATAAAGACCATACAATTCTTTCTTAGTTTGTCCTTACTTATTGTTCTTCATGAACTTGGACATTTTATCCCTGCAAAAATATTTAAGACAAGGGTTGAGAAATTCTATCTCTTTTTTGATGTTAAGTATTCCCTCTTTAAGAAAAAGATCGGGGAGACCGTTTACGGAATTGGTTGGCTGCCCTTAGGAGGGTATGTGAAGATTGCCGGAATGATCGATGAGAGCATGGATACCGAAGCAATGAAAGAAGAACCAAAACCATGGGAATTCCGCAGTAAGCCGGCATGGCAACGTCTTATCATTATGCTTGGAGGTGTAACCGTTAATTTTATCCTTGCCGTTATCATCTACATTGGCATGGCATACTCTTATGGCGACCAATACATTCCAATGGAAAGCTTGCGGGACGGTGTTTGGGTGACCGAAAAGGAAATAGGAGATAAGGTCGGCATACAGACTGGTGATAAAATTATTGCTATTGATGGAGAAAAACTAAAAACCTTTAATAGCGTTTTTATTGAACTGATTAATGGAAATACGATAACCATAGATAGGGATGGGCAGCAAATTGAGCAAGAAATCCCAATTGATTTTATCTCTACCTTATTGGAAGATGAGGAGAAGGTTAGGTTTTTAAGCTTACGAGCACCCTTTGTTGTAAATAAAGTTTCTAAAGGTTCGCACAACACAGATGCAGGATTTAAGTCCAAGGACGAATTTTTGTCTGTTAATGGTTCGGAAGCTATTTATAGAGACCAAGTGATGGCGCTTTTGGAAGAAAACAAAGGAAAGGACATCAACATAAAAGTAAATAGGGGTGATGGAACACAGGCGGATCTTGTTGCCAAAGTATCTGATGATGCAAAACTGGGAATAGAGATTGGAGGCTTTACCATGAAGGACCTAGAGGATAGGGGCTATTTCAGAATTCAAACCGAGAAATACACTTTTCTAGAAGCTATACCAGCTGGCATAGACAAGGGCGTTACAACTTTGTCCAGCTACGTAAAACAACTCAAGAAAATATTCAATCCTTCTACTGGTGCTTACAAAGGTGTTGGTGGTTTTGCGGCTATCGGCAGTATGTTTCCAGATACTTGGGATTGGGCGGCTTTTTGGTCCACAACGGCATTGATATCTATTATTCTTGCTTTTATGAACATCTTGCCAATACCAGCTTTAGACGGTGGCCATGTAACATTTTTGCTATATGAAATGGTAACGGGAAGAAAGCCTAGTGATAAATTTTTGGAGTATGCACAAATGGTTGGCTTCTTTCTTTTAATAGGATTATTGCTGTTTGCAAATGGCAACGATTTGTATAAATGGCTTTTTAAGTAGAAAACCACTTTTTTTGCTTGTTGCATTTTAAAGAAACTCCTATATTTGCACCCGCTTAGGGTAAAATATTCCTCCTTAGCTCAGTTGGTTAGAGCATCTGACTGTTAATCAGAGGGTCCTTGGTTCGAGCCCAAGAGGGGGAGCAGCAATAACCCAGTAAGTACTATTCTTACTGGGTTTTTTGGTTTATGATATTTTTTTTATCCCACATTTTGTCCCAATATGAAAATAGCTGGATCATTTTGGGCCTACCTTTTCGCAGACTAAGAATCTATCTATCCAATTTTTGGTTCTTCCCATGAACAAGCAGATAAATCAATATGCATTTATTCCCAGTTTATCCAGTGCGATATAGGATTTTAATTTCCCCTCCAGTTGTCTCTCTTTATCTTTTATCTTCATTACTTGTCTACGCCTAACATCTATAAATTTTCTACTTCTGTATACTATGCCAATTCGGTCTATTAAATTGCCAGTTCTTCCGTGGAAGGAATAAAACTGATTACCTTGAGATTGGTTAAACCCAATTGTGAAATCCCAACTACCACCTGAACCGCCAAATGTGTATGTTTCACTCGTCGTTTCTATAATCAATTTATCCATCCAATTATGGTATCTACCTGATATGCTTTTTACTTCTTCGCCATCCGCTAATTTAATTACGTCCATTTTGCCACCAGCACCACCGGATTTTTCACTTTCCACGCTAATAAACGACCCGTCGTTGTTTTTTACTTCCCACACTACTTGAACGGCATCAACATATGCACCATGCCACACCCTAATTTCTGACACCCTGTTAACATCCTGCAAACTATGTTCACTAATCTGTTGTTCAAAATCTGTCCATCCCCCATTACTCCCTTTTGATTCTGTTTTATGTTTTACATAAGAAATCGGTACTTGTTGTTGCGGTTTTTTGACAGGTTGGATGTCAAATACATAAAAATCGTCCACTCCTTCAATTTTTAAGGTAACGTTGCACGCTAGGTCAACATTTTTACGCAAAAACCTCCCAATGTAACCTCTGTTTACTCTTAATCTTTTATTCGAAACGGGTAATCTTAATTTACCTTGATTGAATTCCGAATTTTGATCAATGGTTCCTTGTTCCAATCTAATTCTTCTTTGTTGCGTTCTTGTCTTTGCCAGAACGTGAATTTCATAAGCATTCCTGCCAATTGGCACATAATAAGCCATGCTTTGCCCACTTTGACAATACTTTATGCACTGATCAAATGATTCATATGCACGTGGGTTATTCATAACAATTGAGAGTTCTTGCTTTTGAGTATCGGTCAATTTTAAGTTTATATCCCTATCAAATTTCTCTCTTAGATCCTTGTACTTACTCTTTTGGTTTTGATAGTCCAGGGATCCGTAAGGAGGTGCGATTATCCCTAGTGCACTTGATCTTTCTGAAAGTTCTTGCTGCGACTTTGAAGTTCTTAATATTTCCTCATAGGTATAGACAAATTGGCTATAAGAACTGAAGTTAATCTGCATCGGTGTAGATAGGGCAGCAGAGCATATATTGCATTGATTACTTTGAGAATTCACTGTGAAAATGAAACCAATGAGGAATGTTGTAAATAAATGATGTTTTAAAATGGGTTTTCCTTTCATGAGTAGAAATGTTATAGAAATTATTATTTGATTTTGGCGTCTTTCTGTAATGGAGATTGGCCGAAGCAACCTCTTTTATATCTTTGGGTTATATCATTCTTGGATTATTTTAATTTACCATTCCATTTCTATTTCTTCATAATCCACCCTCTCAATTATCTCCTCTCTATTTGAATCTATAGTCCTTGAATATAAATCTTTTGTTATCGGATAGGTCACAAACTCACTGTCCCAAAGGTCATCCTCTATCATCTGCTGGACATCGTCCATATCCATATCATCCATTAGCCATGAATCAATGTTCTCATCATCTATGATTACGGGCCTTCTCTTTTTTTCGTTGTGTACTTTTTCAAACAAAGGGGTTGCATCCTTGGTAAGGATGGTAAAGGTGTTCCATCCATCCTCTGTTGTCGTGTAAATGCCGGCAAGGTTAATCGGGTCATCATTTTTCCTTTTGAAATAGAACGGGACCTTAAAGGGCTTGCCCTTTACCTTAACAGGTGTTGCGTGGGGCTCATAGAAGCCATCAACGGGTATTATACACCTCTTGTGTTCCCATGAGTAACGATATATGAAATGGTCAAATAGTTTCTCTGATTTGGCGTTGAGACCACCGTAGGTTTTGGGGTTCTTAAAATACCCTTTATAGTCTTCTCCCTTGCTCTTGGATGGCATGATGCCCCACATTGCAGGGGTAATGTTACTTGATTGTTCCTGAGGTATAATCCACATCAAAGGGTGGCTCCATCCATTGGCGTGAAAATATATCAGTTCCAAATCATCATCTACTTCTCCTAACATAGCCTTTACTGAAAGTAATTTTTCCAGTTCTTTCCTTTCACGGGTCTGGCGGGTGGAATAACACATTTAACGGTTGGTTTGTCCTAAAGTTAAATAAAATTGTTAAAGTTTTGAGATGAGTCTTCGGATCTTTTACATTTGGAATATATCCATTTATATGGATTATATCCAATAAATCTCAATGCAACAATCCATTCTACATATGGACCTGGACACCTTCTTTGTGTCCTGTGAACGGCTACTTGACAGTAGGCTAAAGAAAAGGCCAATACTTGTTGGGGGGACAGGGGACAGGGGCGTTGTATCCTCATGTAGTTACGAGACAAGACGTTTTGGGGTGCATTCCGGAATGTCCATGAAGATAGCGAAAAGGCTCTGTCCTGAGGCCGTAGTGATAAAGGGAAATGCAGGGACTTATATCAAGTTCTCGGATATGGTGACCGACATTATAAAGGAGGGCGTGCCCGTGTTCGAAAAGGCAAGCGTGGACGAATTCTATGCCGACCTTTCCGGTATGGACAGGTTTTTCGGATGCTATAAATACGCCACTGAACTCAGACATAAAATACTGAACGAGACCGGGCTTCCAATTTCATTGGGACTTTCAAAGAACAAAGTGGTTTCAAAAGTCGCCACAGGAGAGGCTAAGCCGAATAACCAACTTAGAATAGATTATGGACTGGAAAAAGTATTCTTGGCCCCGCTCTCAGTGAAGAAGATACCATCGGTAGGCAGTAAAACAGGTCAGGCGCTCATAAACATGGGGGTTGAAAGGATAAAAACAATACAGGATATGCCACTTGAACTCATGACAAGTGCATTTGGCATCAATGGAAGGACAATCTGGAAAAGGGCAAATGGTCTCGATAACCCTCCCCTTATCCCGTTCCATAAGCGTAAGTCTATCAATATGGAAAGGACATACGGAACTGATACCATAGACATGGTGAAGTTAAGCACATCACTGGTTGCAATGGTGGAGTGTAGGGCATCACAAATGCGCAGGGCCAATAAGATGACAGGCTGTGTCAGTGTCAAGATACGTTACTCGGATTTTTCAACATATACTAAACAGAAACGTATTCCCTATACAAGCGCCGACCATGTCCTTGTACCATTGGTAATGGAACTCTTCCACAAACTTTACAACAGGAGGATGCTTATACGACTTGTGGGCATTTCGTTCAGTCATATTGTTGGGGGCAATTACCAAGTGGACATGTTCGAAGACTCGGAGAAGATGCTCAACCTCTATAATGCTATGGACAGGATAAAAGATAGGTTCGGTGACAATAGGGTAATGCGTGCCGCTTCCATGGGAGCAAAGACCATTGGCGGGGACGGCAACCCATTCGATGGAAAACCTCCCATAGTACTTGCGCACAGGACCCAATAATGTACCTCAACTGCCATACATATTACTCCCTGAACTATGGGACATTTTCAGAGACCGCGCTATTGGAACTTGCAAAGAATAATGGTGTCAATACTCTAGCACTCACAGACATCAACAACACATCGGCATGTCTTAATTTTATCAGGAAATCAAAGCATTTTAATATAAAGCCAGTTATAGGGATTGACTTTAGAAATGGTACTGACCAACAGTTTATTGGGCTTGCAAAAAACAATCTTGGATTCCAGGAACTCAATTCGTTTCTCTCAGTCCACCTTCATAATGGAGTGGATATAGAGCCCCTATCACCTAAATTTAAGAATTCACATATCATATATCCATTTGAGAAAGTACTGCAATTGGAGAAGACCATGTTCAACAGCAATGAATTTATAGGGGTAACCATAAAGGAACTCAGGAAACTACCCTTTTCACTTTACAAGGACTATACCGACAGACTTGTACTTAATCAGCCAGTATCCTTCAGGAACAAAAGAGACTTTAATGTGCATAGGTTGCTTAGGGCTATTGGTCTGAATACCATATTGAGCAAATTGGATGTATCCGAAGAAGGAACAGCATCGGATATAATGCTTCCCATAAATGAACTCATGGAATTATTAAGGGAATTTCCGCATATCATATCCAATACCCAAAAGATTCTTGATACCTGTAATATCAATTTTGAGTTTGGCAACAGTAGGGTCTCCCAGAACCAACGGTACTATTTTGATGCCCATGAAATGGATTTTGACAGGTTAAAGAAACTTTGCCATATTGGCCTTCCCAAAAGATATCCCAATGCCTCAGATGAGGTGATCAATAGATTGGAAAGGGAACTTAGGACGATTTGTGACATGGGCTTTGTGTCCTATTTTCTCATCAACCATGATATTGTCAATTACGCAAGGAGCAATAACTATCCGTATGTCGGTCGTGGAAGCGGTGCGAACAGTATAGTTGCTTATGTGATTGGAATTACTGAAGTAGATCCCATTGAACTTGATTTGTATTTTGAAAGGTTCATCAATCCCTATCGTGCATCTCCACCCGATTTTGATATTGACTTTTCATGGAAGGAAAGGGAGGATGTGACTGCATATATTTTTAAAAGGTTTAAGAACGTTGCACTGTTGGCGACCTATAACACATTCAAATATAAGGCCGCGGTGAGAGAGGTCGGTAAAGTATTTGGACTTCCCAAGGAGGAAATCGATAAATTGAGTTCGGGGAATTACCATTTGCCAAACCTTGACAATATGTGCAAACTGGTTCTCAAATATGCCACTTGGGTACATGGCCTTCCCAATTATATCAGTGTCCATTCGGCAGGGATACTTATACTGGATAGGCCAGTGCATTATTATTCAGCAACCAACCTCCCTCCAAAGGGATTTCCTACTGTCCAGTTCGATATGATAATCGCTGAGGATGTGGGCATATTCAAGTTTGATATTTTGGGACAACGCGGCCTTGCCAAAATAAAAGATACCATTGAAATAATACGTGAGAACCAACCAAATGCTAACCTCATCGATATTGACAATGTTGAGGTATTCAAGAGGGATGAGAGAATAAACTCCCTATTGAGCAAGGGTGGTGCAATAGGAGCATATTATGTGGAGTCCCCTGCCATGAGGGGTTTGATGAAGAAATTAAAAACCCATGACTATCTGGGGTTGGTTGCTGCCAGTTCGGTGATACGTCCAGGGGTTTCCAGTTCCGGAATGAAAGAAGAATACATCAAGAGGGAGCGGGACCCAGAACGGAGAAAACAGGCAAATCCACACCTTTGGAAGATAATGCCTGAGACACATGGAATTATGGTATATCAAGAAGATGTCCTTAAAGTGGCACATCTTTTTGCGGGACTGGATTTGGGAGAGGCAGATGTTTTGAGAAGGGGAATGAGCGGAAAGTTTCGTTCCCGTGAAGAATTCAAGGCCGTGGAAGCAAAGTATTTCTCCAATTGCAGGGAAAGGGGCTATGATGACAAGCTCACCAACGAAGTATGGGAGCAGATAAAGAGTTTTGCGGGTTATGCCTTTGCAAAGGGGCATTCTGCTTCATATGCTGTAGAGAGTTACCAGAGCCTGTATTTAAAATGTTATTTCCCAATTGAGTTTATGACAGCAGTTTTGAACAATGGAGGGGGCTTTTATGATACCGAACTCTATATCCATGAGGCAAGGAAATGGGGTGCTTTAATACTTCCCCCATGCATCAATACAAGTGACCATCCCAATGTTGTTTATGGCAAATCAATCTATTTGGGGTTTGGCTATTTACGGAGCCTGGAAAAGTTAGTTATACAAAGAATCTTGACCGAAAGACAACTGAACGGAAAGTTCAGGTCATTTGATGACTTCATTGATAGGGTCATCATATCCATTGAGCAATTGACCATACTCATTAGGATAGATGCTTTCAGGTTCACTGGAATCCCTAAGAAAGAACTTTTATGGCAAGGAATGTTCAAGACAAAGGCGAACCGCTTAAAGACACCTCAGCAATTGTTGTTCAAGACAAAGCAGAGGAATTTCAAAATACCGGTATTGGGGCATAATAGGATTGAGGATTTTTATGACCAATTAGAACTTTTGGGTTTTCCACTCTGTTCATATTTTGACCTGATTTCAGAAAGACCAAAGAGCAATCTATTGGCAAGCGATATGCCAAAGTACAAAGGTCAGCAGATATTAATCTATGGTTCAATGGTGCATACTCGATTGAACACTACATCAAAAGGGGATAAGATGAGGTTCACTACCATGCTTGATATGGAAGGGGAATTTTTTGATTGTGTCCATTTCCCCCAGACAATGGATAAGACACCTATACATGGTAAGGGGGTATATGCTTGCTATGGTAAGCCCACCGAGGAATTCGGACATTTCAGTTTTGAGGTGGTGTGGTCAAAAAAGCAGTCACTGATACCTGACCCTAGACATGTTCAAGAATCAAAAAAAATCATTATTGATTCTGGAATTAAATAAGATTATTAATAATTCAGTTTAAATCAGTTAACTGATTCCAGATTGAAAAAAATTGATTAATCAAGTCATATAAGATGTGATGATTAAAGTTTATTAATCTTTCTTTTTCGTTTTTATTTCGTTTTTCAAGGTTAACAATAGTTAACTACTTCCTCGTCGTTTTTTTGTCGTTATTAGCTGTTAGCATTAACACTCGGATGGATATCAGGTTTTGACAAGTTCCTGATGCGCGAACAAATGGTCATGAAGTCCAATTCAATAAATGCGCGACAGATATCTAAATATTCATTTATAAAACAAAAAGAAACCGGTACGCGCGCGTAATGACCTCCAAATTATG
Source organism: uncultured Allomuricauda sp. (assembly GCF_947499585.1). Lineage (GTDB taxonomy): Bacteria > Bacteroidota > Bacteroidia > Flavobacteriales > Flavobacteriaceae > Flagellimonas. The sequence goes on from NZ_CANMOO010000002.1 coordinate 1,033,427, forward strand.
TTCGATTCTGTTACTTCTGAAGAAATCGTTTTTTCCAATAGGCTTGGAAGTTATCAACAATGATTAGGAGTCTAAATAGCCATGATATAAATAATCCACCTAAAATAATTGTAACCATTTTGGAAAAATTAACTGAAACATTTTCATCCATACTGTATATGAAATAAATCGACACAAGTATCCCAATCAGAACAAAAACTAGACTAGCGAACCAGCCTTTTGCAGCACCAGAAATTGAGCCCATTGCAATCAGGATGGCACTCACACTTATTATCTGATGTAAAGCAATGTCGGTGGTTTTAATGGATAAAAAGACCATAAAGCAAGTAGCAATCAAACCTAATAGAATTCCAATAAGTGTTCCCCAAGGGTTGGTCTTTTGATACGCATTTCTGACTTGATTGTTACTTATAGAGGAAATTATAATAATAAATAAACTAGAGAAAAAGATTGAATCAAGATATTGATTTGGAAAAAGTAATGGTTCAGCAATTGAATTTAATAAGTACCTGAAATAAAGAACAAAGAAGGATATCCAACCTAAATGAAATAAGAACCAGCCTTTTTTCAATGCAGGATTTGAAACTATTAAGCCTTTAGATTCTGGCTTCTCATCTGCTTCTACTTCTAAATTGTAATAGGTTATATTAATGTGTTTTATTTCATCGTATTTAAATACAATAAATTGCCCTTGAATAGTATAATATGGGTCGCTTCCTTCAGATAAGTTTTTATCGTTTGAGTTGAAATCATTGCTAAGTTTTCTCCTTTTCACACCAAATAAGGCAAGCGATTCAAGTTCATGTTCCTTGGATAACTGATAGTCTAGCAAAAAACCCCTATAGATATAGTTCTGATCTCCGATTGTACATATTAAATCTAAATATGCACTGCTTGCATCCACTGGGTCACCGGGAATATTAGGGAAGTTTAAGATTTCCCCAGTGAAGATATAATGCCAATAATTTCTAAATCTTAGAATTTTAAATCTACTATCAAGAAAATAATCTCTAACAATTTTTTTCCATGTAATCCCGAAAGCAAATGACATCAAAGATACTATGGTAAAATAAGACACTATTTGTGAAAAATAGTCTAATATGCATTGAAACGCATGGGCTAATTGTAATGTAGTTGACGATGTGCTTAAAAGTATGGAAAACACTTCTAAATCAATTTTATAGTCCCACTGAATAAAGCAGATATAGCCAACGAGGTGAAAAATTATACTAGGTATAATTGTCCATAACACCGAGTCAATAATATTTTGCTTAAAATATTGTTTTGAAAATACCCCTGAATAATATCCCCTTCTAAAAAAAAATCCTGGAGAAAGAAGTACCAGGATTGTAATTGTCAATATACCTATGTTCACGGAGTCATTTGTAGATTAGGCACCTCCTTAGAACCAACTCTTTTCAGCTTATATTTTTTTCCATTTTTATTCCAAACTACCACTCCGTTTTTGTCCAAAGTGATACCACTACCATCCTCTTCATTAAGAACTTTTTGTCCATCAATCACTTTAGTTGCTCTTTCTGCTTCAATTAAATCAACTAATTTAGAATAACCATTTTCATTTATAAACTTTTCAGTTTTAGAACTTATGGTGTTGACTTTATCAGTATCATTAATAAGCTCCAAAAGTGTACGAAGAATTGTTTTGAGTCTTAAATTACCCATCTCAGAAGTGAAGTTTAGTTGGAATGAAATTATACATTTTCTATCAAAAAGTCAAGTTAATTAACAAAATCACAGTAAAATGTAGTAATTGTTAAATAATTATTAAATGAATTGCAATCAATTTTCGCTAATATAGGAAATCTCCTATAATGGCATAGTAATAGTATTATTTGAGTCGCAGAGCCAGTTACAAACTTTCAGACCTCTGAAATTAATCGGTATTGCCAAATGACATATGTGATTTGAAAAATATTGATTAATCAATTTTAGTTCGTTTTTTAAAATAATTAGTTACGCGCGAGCAGATAGTACCGAAGTCCAATTCAATACATACGCAACAGATATCTAAATATTCATTTAAAAATCAAAACTAAACCAGTACACGCGCGAAGTAGACTTAAATTTATAAGTTTATACCACACAAATATTGTTTCAATGTATAGAACCTTGATTAAAATGATTGCAATTGTAGCAATGGCACTTGTGATCAAATCTTGCCTTCCATCTAGTAAATCAAATAGACCCAGCGGAGACGTATTACCTGCAAATGAAATACCAAATGATAAATTAATCAGTGTTAAGAATGTGATGAAACAGGATTTGGAAAAAGCAATTGAGCAGTTTTGTGATATGTACAATCAGGATAGTTTTAGAGCGCTCCCTAGGTTATTTATACTTGAAGAAGATGAGTTTGTTGTTACGTTTCCATATGATATTGATTTCGCTACTTTTTGTGTGTTTATGAACTATTTGCATTACCCAAATGATATTGAATATAACCCTTCTATAAGAGGTTGGACCACTACCAAGGAAACAGAGGAGTGGGTTCAAAGGCCCATTGACAATAAAAAGGTAATGTTGTTCATACCAAAATCCGATGATGAATATGATAACGTTTATTTGACCACAGAAGAAAATTTCTGTGTTCAGATTGGGTTTGCCATTGGACATCATTTCAAACCATTTAGCCATCCGGTGGAGTATTATGAAGAACCCATGCACTCTATTGGAGAACTGAAAGGAAAAGAATTCATTGATTTCAAATAATTAATTAATCAAACTTTTTCAAAATCAAAGACTCATTGATACCCGCGCGTAGTGACCATCAAAAAGTCTTCCATTACGCTACCTCAAAATACTCCTGAGTGTTGGTAATACGATATGAATGGCACTTGCCCATCTTTACCTCAACATCAAAGCCTAACTGCACCATTAAGTTCAAATATCGCTGTACGCTCTTTTCGTGAATGCTGAGGTGTTTGTTTATCTCCCTGATGGTTCTGAACTCTGAGAGGAACTTTATGAGTTTAAGCACCCTTTCTACGCGTCTCGTGTTGTTTATGGGATTTCCATAGAACTCCCTTTTCCTAATCAATGGATGAGGTGTTATGCCGTATGTTGATTTCATTTTTTATGGGTGTAAAAACACTTTGATTCTGTTACCACAACATTCCCAATCTGTAAGCTAATACTTGTGTGCGTTTGTCATCGTGCCACCATTTTTTATTCTTTAATTTGTTTAGTTTCTGAAAGCCACTGGTATACTTACCTTTATACGTTCGTTTTCTATGTTTCTGGTTTAGTTCCTTCTCCAAATTGGAAACTCTTCTGTCAAGTTCATGAAATCGGTCATTATGATAATCTAACTTAGAACTTATCTGACAACCATAATATATTCTTTTATTGTAACGTTGGAAATACCAATCACGATGAAGGTACTTATTGTGACCATATGCTTGATACAGTATTCGAGCCCTTTTGCCGCTCTCAGGGCATTCGAAGTAATAAACCGTCCCCTTGCCAAGATTACTGGGAATGCCTACTATAAATATTTTATAGTCCAATTCAACTCCTGGCCCGTCCCCGTTGGAGAAGATGTAATTTAACCTTACAAATTTATCATCCTCTGTGAATTTGCTTACATACAAAACTTCACTGCCATCGGACCAACTCATTTTTCCCGTGGTAACAGCGCCTCTTGTGATTATGCCAGTTTTGACCATCCATGTTAAATCCAACTTCCTACATCTATTGGTTGAATATGCACCTGTACTTTTCCTTCCCATTTTATTAATAACCTAAATCTTTAGGAAAACCAGAGTATTTCTAATTAATTACTTCTCTTGTGCCCGGGGATCCACTTTCCGGTAACAATTCACACATTTGCAAATTTCTGTTATGAATGGACTGATTTATACTATCCAATCTTAACGCCTTAATAGACCAAATGGCCAAAAGACTTGCCTGAATTGCCTTCAAAAAATCACTCAACATTTTCCAAGTCAACGAGAGTAACCCTCCAATTACAGGAACCGCATCTGAAAGATTCGCTATAATATCAATCGCCTGAGCAACCAGCATCAATCCGGCCCTAATTGCACCAACTACGGAATTCCAATATTTTATTCTGTTATTTTCATTGTCGAATCTAGTCTGCTCCTTGCTCCTTTCTTCTTCTTCATACGGGCCATTGATGACAACCTGCTTTAATACTAATGAAGATTGCCAACCATTATCGATAAATCTTGCTGTAATTGTATATTCACCATAATTGCCAACTAAATCCAGTCGACCATCAAGTTTCCCATCTACCGGAAGGGGAAATCTTTTGTCCCCATCCATTCTGGCCTCGACATGTGAAGTATGACTTGCAGATGAAAGGCGTAGTGGAATCTCAGTATTCTCTATGAATGTATCACCTACATTTTTTTTTGTGGTAACCGGCGTATTTACTCTTGACATAATTTTATTGACAACGACAACCTCAATAATTTTTCCGACATGTTCAGGCCTAAAATTGTTCACCTTTATAGTGAAGTTCATGCTGCTTTGAACCACAGGAGCAGTGCCTGGTATAACATTTACGTTCAATCTTCTCAATTGAGTGTTGGCATTTTCCATTTTTCTTATAGCGGGAATCTGATCTTTAACTAGAGGAGGGTTTGGATAATTGGGATCTTGGATTGGTTGCGTGCTCCCAAAATTCAAGGAGTCTGTACTTTCATTCCGATACATTTCTTGTACGGTATCTCTATAGTCCCGATCAAGGTCCTGAATTTCGTTTTGAATATTTTGATTTTCCTTTACCTCTTTAATACCAACTTGAAGCGTTCTTAATATCCTGCTGAGTTGTCTGTAATAGTTAGGGTCAATATATCCTTGCTGTATCGAAACATCCACGGTATGTGGAAATTCAATCTCCAATGTGGGTTGCTCATCTTCAGGTCTGGGGGGATCCCCTATTAGGTAAATGCTATCATCAATTGGTATTGGTTCAAATTCAAAAGGGTCATTGTTCTTTTGTTTTTTTTCCTTTTTTTTTCTTTTTTTTTCGAGGTTCATAATTAAGAATTTAATTAAACAAAAGGGGAACTTAATTATATTTGAAGGACATATAAGTTACAAAAAATATTAGTTTCCCAATCATATGATTCTCATGTTTCATTTTGCTATTTTCCAAAACTTGAACCGATACTGCTGATATAATCTTGGACCCGCTGCGTTAACATTTCAATACTGCTTTGGCTAATTTTACAGCACCTAACTCTTTACCATTTGGTGCTTTAATCATTGGCAAGTACCTATCTATGATTTCATATTGGTGCTTCGGCCTAGAGGTGTACGTTCTTATGAATGATTTTATGGCGGTTATATCGCCGTTGTATCGCTCGTTGAGGTCTTTTACCATAGCGAAGTGTTGGTATTGTTTAAGACTCTTAAATTGGCTCAAATCGGCTTTCTCTATTTCCATGGGCTGGTTCTTTAGAATGTTAGTGATTGCTATGTAGTTTATCTTGTCTTGTTGCAGGATATATTCCATGTTCCTTGTCTTGAAACGGTTGCGAACAGTCCTCCAGTCATCAAATTTTGTCTCTATCCTTGCCACTCCTTCGAACTGTTTCAAATCTATTCCCAAACCCTTGTAGTCCTCAGAGAACCTCATCATATGAGCCAATTTCCCGTATACTGTGGTAATCATTTTGTCACCTTTGGTCTGATATTCATAAGAAACTGAGTTGTCCCTTCTAACCCTTTGGTATCTTGACCAGTGTCCAATAAGCATAAGTTCATCCATGAGTTTTTCCGGTTCGACTTTTATATCGTCTTTCACATGAATCTTGCTGACCTTTGCCTCCTTCATGAAATCATGGTGCAACCTCAGCCCGCATTTAATGTCCAAAGTGTCCAACAATTGGTCAAGAGTACTAAAACTGATACCCTTTTTATAGTTGCTTTCCAATATTCTTGCGTTTACATCCAATCTCAAATGATGGTCCTTTGTATAGAGTTTGTTCAATCCTTTTGGTTTGTTTTGGTTCTTTATCCTTAACTCTTTGTCAGCGACAAAATATCCTGGTCTAACATCGGTAATATAGTCCGTTGGTATGGTCACCGATATGTTATCTGAACAAAGGATAGAAAGTGATAATTTTTTGTCATTATTTACCCTATACTATACTAGGGGTAAAAACTGCTATTTTTGAACTTGGTAATGCGTTGCCCGTATTGCCACATTTGAACAAAGTATAAGGGGAGGTTGACTCCCCTTTTTTATGCTAAATGTTTGTTGTCAGAAATTGGACATTTGGTGATCCCGTTGTCGGACACCTATCTATCTTTTCAACCTTCAACAATCCTTTCTCCTCCAATAACCTTTTTACCTGACAGATATATTTCTGCGGTATGCCTGTCATCTTGGTTACAGTGGATGCAGTAGTGGTGTTCTCTTTTAGAAACTGTTTTACCCTTCTGGTATATTCTTCCCTGAAAACAGAGGGCCGATAAGGCAGTCCAAATGATTTGCATACAGTTGACTGCTCAAGTACGTCTATGTACTTTGATTCCCTAACATATTTCTTCAATTGTTCTAACCGTTCTTTAAAAGAGTTCTTATCTGAACCTTCGGGTTTTGCACTGTTATCCATATTGCCCGTATTTAAAGTTCAATAAGTGATTCCTCTACTTCGCTTCTCTTGAAATACACTCTCCCTCCCAAGCCTACTGGCTTGAGTAATCCTCTCTTACAGTGATTGCGAATTGTACTTAGGTCTACTTTGAGAAGTTTCGCTGTTTCCCTTCTGGTAAGATATTCTTCAGGGTTCTTGGGCTCAAAGTTCTTTTTGAGTTCCTCCAACTGGTTCTTTACGTCGTTGGAGATTGCATCCTGTAGTTGTTGAGGTGAGATGCCCACCATCTGTATCTGCTCCATTGCTATCCAAATTTTTAATTAAACTTGGTGTAATTTCGCTCTGTTTAAAGGTTGGGGGTATCCCCAAAAACTCCCCCTAAAAGTTGATTACAAATTATTCAGATATACTTTTACTTCATCCATATAATTGTATGAAGTAAATTTTGTCCTGTTTTCGTTTGAATGAGGATTCAATACTGCATGGTTGCCTTTCACACTTCTAGAATCTGCATTTAGTAGTTTAGCTAACAAATCATACTGTTTACTTTTTGAAAGACCTTTTAATCTTTCAAGATCAAAGAACCCTACCTCATTCAACAAGGCTATTTGGTATGGCAACGAGCTATTCTTTTTTTGCTTTAGTGATAAATTTACTTTTGTGTCGTTATAAGAATCATATATCATTTTGAAATCGATATACAATAATTTATGACTGCCGACCCTTGAGTTTTTAAGAAATTTTATTGTCTCCTGAAGAATAGTTCCTACAACATTTTTTGCTTCATAAAATTGAAACAGCTTGCCTATCATTTCATTCTTTATCTTGGAATAATCAAAAGAATCCTCTTCTATAAATACAATGCCATGATTAAACCAAAGAAAAAAGGAAGTTAAGTAGATTTCCGTAGCAATTTTTAAGTCTCCATCCCAGTCTAATTTTGTTGTTTCTGAGTCAAAGCCCTCCATTGCATATTCTATCAGATCATGCCTTATTGATTCATCTTCAGTGCGTAAATTTTGGAAATAATGAAAATCATACTTATTAAAAAATATTTTCTTTATTCCAAATGCCATGCAAATATTGACAACTAGTTCTGGCAGAATATTTAATGCTATCGCCTTTTCAACATCAATTCTAAAATAGTCGTATTCGTCTAGTCCGTCTAAGAAAGCATCTATTTCCTTAAATAATTCTGTAATTAGTTTGTCTTGTTCCATTTAATATACATCGATGAATATAAAAATAAGAAAGGCTGCAGTTAAGCAGCCCTATTTTATACATTAATCTGCTGTTTCTGACTAAATGCCTTCCAATCTGAGTAGATATCAATTGCCGTTGAGGTAAGCAATTCTTCTGGGATTTTATGGTGAAAGTTTATTTTACTCATCAGTTTCTTGGTATGACTGCAAAAAGACTCTAAAACATCATCAATATCTTTTCTATTCTCATCTATGTCAAAGATTATTGTGCAAAGTCCAGTTTTATCCAGCATCCAATGTTCAGGAGAAAATCCTATATCCCATAAATTGTCAATTAAAATGTGGTGGGTAATGTAATTCTCGATTAATTTAATTGCTTTTGAAGTTTCCATGTGTCAGTTGTTTAATTGATTGCTGTGTACCAATCATCGTATATTTTATCCGCCAATTCAGAAGCATTACATCTGTACTCATCCATTCGACTAAAATATCCATTGAATATTGAGTGTAGCAAATTCGCTTTTTGTTCTTCATTTGGGTTAATACCCATCAACACGTAGGCGTTAGCGTATCCTCCATATTGTCCTTCAGGTTCAAAACTGTGGCCTCCTTTACTGTAAGCTGATAGAGTTTCGTGAATTCCATCCGCTACCTTAAGGAAAATAACAGAGTCCGAAATAATTTCTTTAACCAATTGCTCTCTTGCCGATGAATCAAGGGTTAGTGTTTTTGCTGTGTCCATATGATTGTATTTTAGTTAGACTTTCTTTTTATTATTTCAAGTTGAGGTTTTCTTTCCTTGTCCATTCGTTCCATTTCATCAAACTTATTCCTTGCGTTCCGGCTTAGGGTAGGGTCGGACTTATCGATATAGGTCAGGAAATTCTTTTCATTGTCATGGCCCGTGATGTTCATTATCTCCTGCACTGACCAATTTGGCAAGTTGTAGAAATTGCAGGCAAATGACCTCCTTCCAGTATGGTTGGACACCAGTTTGTATTTTGGGTATGTACCCTTAACACCATTGAACCTTCCGTACTCCTTATCCTTTATCCCTGCAATCCTGCAAACCTCTTTTATCAATGTTGACAGCATGGAACGCTGGCTCTGCTCGTTCTCCGTGAATTTCGGCGGGAAATTGTCCTTATATTTTTTGAGAACCTTTTCCACCTTATAATGAATAGGTATTTCCAAGTTCTTGTTGGTCTTGAATTGCTTTGCTGCAATATATCGTCCCCCTTGTATTGTCTGGATGTTCTTTTTGCTAAACCTATGCAAATCTGATATTCGTTGTGCTGTATAGCAAGCAATTATGAACCAGTCCTTTGCAATTTCCAATCTTTCATTTGGCATTTCGGCTTGAATGATGTCATCAATCTCATCAAAGGTCAAGTAGGTCACAATGTTCTCATCCTGGAATCCCTTTATAAGGGAGTATTTCGGATTGACCTTGCAACCTTTCAATTGTGCATCCTTAATGATAGTCTTTAACCGTTTTACATAGCGCCCTTTGGTGTTTATGGACTTTGGCTCAATATCGGTAAGGTATTCAAGGAAGTCATTTGCAAACACCTCATCAACTTCGGTAAGTTGAATCTCATGCCCTAAATGCTGTTGGTACATTTTGAGAATATTATTGAAGTTGACATATTTATCAATGGTATTCTGTTTCAATTTATATTGGACATCATTTCTTTTGTATGTTCTTTTGGGAAGGTCTTTACAGTACCATTCAGCATAGTTGACGAGCAAATCCTTATCTGTTAACGGTTCTAGGTTGTTGAAACCTTGGATTAGTTTCTTAATATCCTTTCCTTCAATGTCACGTACACTTTTTGATTCGTCCTTTTCCAGCCCGTCGATATTCTGCTTGATGAGGTTCTCCAGTTCCTGAAGGTTCTTTTTGAGTTTTTTGTTCGATGCACTGCTCTCGTTTGGAAGGTGGGTTCGTGGATTCCATTTTGTAGCATCATGTATTGTCTGTCCAGTGGAAAGGCGCATATCCTTAATAGTGCCGAGTTTCAATCTCAGGTAGACCTTGCATTCGCCTTTTTCTTTGGATGGATAGAATTTGATGTTTGGTATCATGGATAGGACATTTGAACATAAGCAAGTTAACCAATATTTAATATTTATCCCACTTTATATCCCATAAATTTTGAAGTGAGTTCTATCATTTTAGATTGAATTCCTTTGATAAATACTATAAATAAAGAAAATTCATGAAGAAATAGAAATCATACGATTGTACTGAAATCTATATTAGCACCCCAAGAGGGGGAGCTTAATGAAAGAAAGCCATCTACGAAAGTAGGTGGCTTTTTCTTTTTACAAAAAGAATTTTGGCTAGTTCAAACTACCTTTCCAAAAACTCAAATGGGTCTTAACCTCAGAATCATACCACCGTCAACACCAATATAGATAAGACCATCTGGCCCCTGTTTAACCACTCGTATTCTTCTTTCAAAGTCTTCTAACAATCGTTCTTCATGAACTACCTTACCATTTTCAAGAACCAATCGGTTTAAATGCGTGAGTGCCATTGCACCAATAAATAAGTTGCCTTTCCATTTTTTAAAGGTATCTCCAGAATAAAACTCCATACCACTTGGTGCTATAGATGGCGTGTAATAATAATTGGGCTGTTCCATTCCTTCTTTATGGGTAATTCCCTCCCCGATTGGAGTATCATTATAGTCTATACCATGGCATATTATTGGCCATCCATAGTTAAGCCCTGGTTTAATAAGGTTTAGTTCATCTCCTCCCTTTGGTCCATGCTCATGCAGCCAGAGTTCCTGGGTTCTGGGATGGAGCGTTAGCCCTTGAGGATTTCTGTGTCCAAAGCTCCATATTTCTGGTTTTGCATTCTTTGTGCCGACAAAAGGGTTGTCGTTTGGTATTTGTCCATCCTCAAAAATGCGCATTACTTTTCCTAAATGATTGTTCAAGGTCTGCGCTGAATCTTTGAGGTCATAGCGGTCACCCATGGTAAAAAATAAATAACCATCCTTTATGACCATCCTAGAACCATAATGGCTTGCCGATTTATAGAACGGATATGCGGTAAAAATGCGCTCTACATTTACTAACGAATCTCCTTTGAGTTTTCCTCGTTCAATGGCCATGGAACTGCTAATACTATCTCCAAAGGAGTGAGAAAAATAAAGCCACCCATTTTGTTTATAATTAGGGTGAAGCAGTATGTCCAAGGCACCACCATCTCCCTTGCAATAAGATTCAGGCACTCCCTTGAGCACTTTTTTTTCTCCAGAGCGAATGTCTACCAATAGTATCTGTCCCGCAAACCTGTTGGTGACCAACATTTTTCCATCAGGTAAAAACGACATACCAAAAGGAACTCGGATACTATCAATTACTTTTTCTAGCTTAAAATTGACTTCTTCGCTTTCAAAAGTCCAAGCTTCCTTACCATCTGCACAACTAAAAAAAAGAAGTGGCAATGCAACAAAAGCCATTAACAAATAGAAATGTTTTTTATATTTCATAAACCATTAATTAAGAACTGTTTGGCTAGAAATATCTATTATTCTTTTGATGTTAGCTGTGGAATTTAAATAGTACTATGATGGATTTATAAATTGATTAAACCCATTTAAGCTTAAAAACCCCTTTTGCAAAAAGATTACCTTTATAGAGGTATTCTATGTAAAATGAAAGAAGAACTTTTAAAGACCTTTGGGACTCAATTTGAAGAGCTCCTTATTGACGAAATTACTTCAGTTGGTAGGCTAATTGAAGTACCAGCGGGAGAAACCATAATGGATATTGGCAACTATGTAAGAGCAATGCCCTTATTGTTGTCAGGGGCCATTAAAGTATTACGAGAAGATGATGAAGGTGATGAATTGCTCCTGTACTATTTAGAGCAAGGAGATACCTGTTCCGTAACTATGGCTTGTTGTATGGGGCAGACAAAAAGCGAGATTAGGGCCATTACAGAAACCGAAGCAAAAATAGTTATGGTGCCCGTACCTAAAATGGAGGAATGGATGGCAAAATACAAAGGATGGCGTAACTATGTTTTTGAAAGTTATCATGACCGCTTGAACGAATTACTACATACCGTGGATAGTATTGCATTCAAAAACTTGGACCAACGTTTGGTAGCATACCTTAAAAAGAAAGCGCAGCTAACAAATGATGATTGCATTCAAAATACGCACCAAGAGATAGCGTATGATTTACACACTTCTAGAGTTGTGGTTTCTAGACTATTAAAAAAACTGGAAAAAATGAAAAAATTGGTGTTGCATAGGAGCCATATCCAACTAATCGATTTATAAGTTTGTGTCTTTTGTTACCGTAATTAACTACTTCACATCTTATTTTTACAAAAAATTCAACTAAATGCTCAAACGGTATCTTCCATTTTTATCATGGATACCCGAATACAATCGTTCTTTCCTTTTTAAGGATTTGATTGCCGGTATTACCGTAGGAGTTATGCTGATTCCTCAGGGAATGGCGTATGCGCAAATTGCTGGTCTTCCACCAGTTTATGGTTTGTATGCGGCCTTAGTACCTAATTTAATCTATGCTTTTACGGGATCAAGCAGAAAATTGGCCGTTGGTCCTGTTGCTCTGGATTCTTTGATTGTCGCTTCAAGTTTGGCAGCAATGAAGTTGGCAAATATTGATGATTACATCAGTATGGCTATTTTTTTAGCGCTATTTGTAGGAAGCATTCAATTGGTAATGGGTTTTATGCGCCTTGGTTTTCTCTCTAATTTCTTGTCAAAACCAGTAGTCAGTGGCTTTACTTCCGCTGCAGCAATTGTGATTGCAATAAGTCAACTTAAACATTTTTTCGGGTTGCAAATTACAACCAACAATACCTTAGAGACCCTTCAAGCAATTTTTGGCCAACTATCGGAAACAAATTTTTATGACTTAAGTATAGGATTTGCGGCTATTTTAGTCATTTTAGGACTAAAAAAATTAAATAGAAAATTACCGGCCGCAATGGTAGTTGTAATACTATCCATTTTGGGCATCTTTTTTTTCATGGTAAATGATACAGATGTGCACATTGTTGGTCAGATACCCAAAGGATTACCTGCTTTTAGGATGCCTCAGTTGGATATTGACCTTATAATAAAAGCTTTTCCAACGGCCATGGCATTGGCTTTTATTGCCTTTGCCGAAGCGATGACTATAGCAAAAGCTGTTGAAGATCAAAGCAAAGAATACCATACAGAACCCAATCAAGAGTTAAGGGCTTTAGGAATTTCTAATATTATAGGCTCTCTTTTTCAATCCTTTCCTGCAAACGCTGGACTATCAAGAACGGCAGTGAATGTTAATGAAGGAGCAAAAACAGGAGTTGCTTCTTTAGTAAGTGTACTTATCGTAGGTTTAACGCTGCTATTTTTAACGCCATTCTTTTACTACCTGCCAAAGTCAGTTCTGGGAGCTATTATATTAGTTGCCGTTTATGGATTGATAGATTTGAAGTATCCGAAGCAATTGTGGCAGCAACGCAAAGACGAATTCTTTTTATTGTTGGTTACGTTTTTGACAACCTTACTCATAGGGATTTCCCAAGGAATAATTTTTGGGGTGCTATTTTCACTCCTACTGTTGGTTAACCGAACATCAAAGCCCCATATCGCCATTTTGGGGCGTATAAGAGGGACTGATTATTTTAAAAATATTAGCCGTTTTAGCAATGACATAGAATTGGTCGATAACATTTTGGTTCTCCGGTTTGATGGACAGTTATACTTTGCCAATAAGGATTATTTTAAAGCAGAGTTGTATAAAAACATTGCAGAAAAAGGGAATACGCTCAAATACATTATTTTAAATGCTGAAGCAATTAATTATATTGATAGCAGTGCTTTGAACATGTTAAACCAAGTTGTGAATGACTTGAAAGCAAAAAACTTTGAATTACTTATTGCTGGTGTCATTGGACCTACCCGAGATATTTTATTTTCTAGTGGATTGATTGAGGAAATTGGCAAAGAAAATCTTTTTGTTAGGACCAGTGAAGCTTTTGAATACTGCACAAATCGAAAAGAGAAAAATAGCATTCAAGAAAAGGTTTCATTACAATCTAAAACAAAGCATTTGTAACTTTGGTAACTGTAATAAGGATGGGTCAAACCTATCTTTGACAACAAAATTATAACAGATGAAAATAGAACAGATATATACCGGATGTTTAGCTCAAGGGGCATACTATATAGAAAGCAAGGGAGAAGTAGCAATTATTGATCCTTTACGAGAAGTAAAACCTTATCTAAAAAGAGCGCTGGAGGATGGCGCAAAAATCAAGTACATTTTTGAAACCCATTTCCATGCTGATTTTGTTAGCGGGCATGTAACACTCTCCAAGGAAACCGGAGCGCCCATTATTTTTGGCCCTAATGCCAACCCTTCCTTTGATGCCATTATCGCCAAGGATGAACAAGAATTTAGACTAGGTGAGTTAACCATCAAGGTTTTGCATACCCCAGGGCATACTATGGAAAGCACCACCTATTTGTTAAAAGACGAAATGGGGAAAGACCATGCTATTTTTAGTGGGGATACTTTGTTTTTGGGCGATGTGGGAAGGCCAGATTTGGCGCAAAAAGCTGCCCATATGACCCAAGAAGAATTGGCGGGAACACTGTTTGATAGCCTTCGAAACAAAATAATGCCTTTGGCAGATGATATTACAGTGTATCCAGCACATGGAGCCGGTTCAGCATGCGGAAAGAATATGATGAAGGAAACCGTGGACACGTTGGGCAATCAAAAGAAAATGAATTATGCATTGCGTGCTGATATGACCAAGGAAGAATTTGTAAAAGAGGTAACAGATGGTCTTTTGCCACCACCTCAATATTTTCCGTTGAATGTGAAAATGAACAAAGAAGGCTATGAGGACATTGATGACGTTTTAGAAAGAGGGACTCAGGCCTTGTCGCCAGATGCTTTTGAAACTGCTGCGAATGAAACAGGAGCTATAGTGTTGGATGTGCGACACCAAGATGATTTTGCAAAAGGCCATGTGCCAAGATCTATTTTTATTGGATTGGGAGGAAGTTTTGCCCCTTGGGTAGGCGCTTTAATTGCAGATGTAAAGCAGCCTATACTCTTAGTAGCACCAAAAGGAAAAGAAGAAGAAACCATTACCCGTTTGTCTAGAGTAGGTTTTGATGGTACTTTAGGCTACCTTGAAGGTGGTATAGAAACATGGGAAAATGCAGGAAAAGAAATTGACACCGTAAAAAGCATCGATGCCAATGAGTTTAAACAAAGGTTATCTGAAGAAGTTCCAGTATTTGATGTTAGAAAGAAGACAGAATACGCGGCAGAACATGTTGGAGACGCCATGTTAGCACCATTGGATTTCATCAATGATCACCTGTCGGAATTCCCTGAAAAGGAAACTTTTTATGTTCATTGCGCAGGAGGATATAGAAGCATGATTGCAGCTTCAATCCTTAAGAGCAGAGGAATTCATAACTTGGTAGATGTAGCCGGAGGATTTAAGGCAATAAAAGAAGTAGGAATTCCGGTAACAGATTTTGTCTGCCCTACGACCTTAAAATAAAGCTATTATGAAAAGTCTTTCGAATGTTGCCTTTATGAGTTTTTGTTTTTTATGGCTTAGTTCATGTGAGCCTGAGCAAGAAAGCTTTATCAAAAAAATTGATAAGGAAACCCTTATTGCCGAGGTAATAGGAAAGGATGTACAGTTAATAGACATAAGAACACCAGAGGAATATATAAAAGGATATATTGATGATGCCATTAATATAGATTTTTTACAAGAAGAGACATTCAAAAAGGATATTCAGAAATTTGACAAGAACCAACCCATTTATATCTATTGCAGAAGCGGGGGTAGAACAGCAAGAGCTTCAAAATTAATGCAACAAATGGGATTCAAAAAAATATTTGACTATTCCGGCTCGTATAATGATTGGAGTGCCACGGAGTAGTTGTTTTTAGTTATGTAACTCGCGTTACTGACCGTTGTATTTATGATGTTTAATTTTGGTGACCATCAAAAACATGAATATGTCATTCCTAAATTTTTTATTCCGAGGGTCAATTAATACAGAAGCCATAAAGGTGTTGAATGTTGAAGAATATAAAAAAGCCATCTCCAATAATAATGTTCAATTGGTAGATGTAAGGACTTCGCAAGAGTTTGCATCTGAACATATTAAAGGGGCTCAGAACGTCGACTATTTCCAGCAGTCCAAGTTTAAGGCAACTTTTTCTAAAATGGATAGAGATAAACCTGTATACCTGTATTGTCAATCTGGCAATAGAAGTCAAAAAGCGGCAAGAAAACTTGTGGACATGGGGTTTGGGTCGGTGTATGATTTACGTGGTGGCTATAACAAATGGAAGCATTAAATAAAAAAATAATTTGGAATGAAAACAACAATTCAAATTCAAAATCTTAAATGTGGTGGTTGCGCCAAAACAATTACAGATAAGTTATCTGGGTTAAATGGGATAAACGAAATAAGAATAGAAGAAGAAACATCATCGGTCATTTTTGAACATGAAAATAGTGATGTTGTTTTTGTTGCCAAAGATAAACTTAGAGCATTGGGTTACCCTGCAATTGATGATGAAAATGGGATATTGCAAAAAGCAAAGTCGTATGTAAGTTGTGTCAGCGGAAAATTCAAAAATAATTGACTTAGTTAGAGAGCCATCTTTCTTTCAAGATTCTTCGGGTAGATCACAACTTTGGTTTTTTAAAACCATAAACCAATTGTCCCCAAAAGTTTTTGGGTAAAGCTTCATCCCCTGGGTATCCTAATCTAATTTTACCACCGCTTTCAGGAATGTAATTAGTGCCAAACAGATAGTCCCAAAGACTCA
Organism: uncultured Allomuricauda sp.; assembly: GCF_947499585.1. Taxonomy (GTDB): domain Bacteria; phylum Bacteroidota; class Bacteroidia; order Flavobacteriales; family Flavobacteriaceae; genus Flagellimonas. The sequence goes on from NZ_CANMOO010000002.1 coordinate 1,050,081, forward strand.
AACTAATTCCAAAATTTACTCCGAACTTTCCTTTTGGGAGGATATAGGAGTGATGGTATAAATGCATTACGGGGTTGTTGAAAACATACCTTAAAGGGCCATAGGTGAGTTTAATATTGGCATGGTTTAAATGACCTATTGCTATGGCAGCAAAGTGAACAATATAGGCCTGTTCTGGTTCAAACCCTCCTAAGATCATTACCCCAAATGTTTTTAGCGGCTTATAAAAGATGTTTTCCATCCAATGGTAACGTAAATGTGCAGCAAACCCCATTTCTTTTACACTATGGTGTACTTGATGAAATCGCCATAAAAAAGGAAATTTATGAAGCAATACATGTGTAAACCATTGTACAAAATCTAGAATAATAAAAAAGATAAGTAACTGAGACCAGATTGGCCAATTTGAAAAATCAATGATTGCAAGACTCTTGGCCGTAACTCCAATATTGCCCAATAGAAGCTCCAACATTTTATAGACCCCACTAATAACAATGGCGAAAATGAAGAAATTGAAGAACATATAGAAACCATCCAACCAAAAATCTTTTCTAAAAATAGATTGCTCCTTGCGCCATGGAAATAGAATTTCCAAGCCCCAAACAAGAAGTGAGATTACAATTAAACCCCAGAAATAATTAGTATACCAGGGTACTTCAAATAAGACTGATTTCCAAGTCCATTGTGTGGTTCCTAAAAAACCATTGGTAAAAGCTTCAAAATAATCCTGCATAAAATCGGTATTGACCTATAACAAATATCCTAAAATTAAAAGTAGCACAAAATTGTATATAGCTGTGTAACCAAGGTTACTAAAAAGTTAGTAGACCTATTGTAGCTTTGAACAACTAACTAAAAGATAGTATTGATTTTAATAGATGTTTTCTTCATTGAAAATTTTAAAATAAAAATAGTATGAAAAAGAATATGAGCGGCCTTGACCGCATGTTAAGATTGATTATTGCGGTGGCGGTGGTTGCATTGTACTACTTTAATGTAATAGAAGGAACTCTCGCTTATGTATTAATGGCTTTGGCAGGAGTATTTCTCTTAACAAGTTTTGTGAGCTTTTGTCCTTTATATGCTCTTTTTAGAGTGAATAGTTTAAAGGTGAAAAGATAGTTTTTTGATTGATTGTTTTTAATGCACCTCGGCAATCATTGTCGAGGTGTATTTTCACCAATGTTGATTGTCTGAGAAATATCATGTTTTAAAAGTAATATGCCAGTTAAATTTGATTTTCATAAAATTGAAAAAAGATGAGAGTACTTCACGTAATTCCATTGGTTTCTTGGGAAAATGGTATCTGGATGATTGGTGTTTTTGCCGCGGTGGTCATTGCTTTGATAGGAGCAGTATTGGCGTTAATGAGCAGTGGGAAAAAAGAAGGGCCAAAAAAGCCATAGCCCTACTACTTCCAAAATCTCTGGCAAACCAAATTAAAAACTACTTCTTAGAACAAAAGAGACTATATTGATGGTTTAACTTTTTTGCTAGATTTTTTTTGAATGGATTTAATATATAAACCTTGGCCTTGGTATGTGTCTGGCCCATTGATTGCATTGGTCATGTTCTTATTGATCATGATTGGCAAACGTTTTGGCATGTCATCTAACCTAAGAACCCTTTGTACTATTTGCGGGGCTGGAAAACATGCAAATTTCTTCAGGTTTGATTGGAAGTCGCAAAAATGGAATCTTGTAGTGGTACTAGGGACCATTATTGGCGGTTTTATTGGCGCTAACTTTTTGTCTCCGGATATCTCAGTAAATATTAATCCAGACACAATGTCTGAATTAAATTCTCTAGGTTTTAGCAGCTCAGGGACAACCTATCTTCCAACAGAACTATTTGGTACAGACGTGTTCTCAGATATAAAGGGAATGGCCTTATTAATCATTGGAGGCCTTCTGGTGGGCTTTGGGGCTCGTTACGCTGGTGGTTGCACCTCAGGTCATGCCATATCAGGTTTAAGTAATTTGCAGATGCCTTCATTAATCGCAGTTATCGGCTTTTTTATTGGAGGCCTGTTTATGGTTCATGTTTTATTCCCTCTAATTTTTTAGCCATGAAAACACTTATATATCTAGTTATTGGTATTTTTTTCGGAATTGTGTTATTTAAATCAGAAGCGGCTTCTTGGTTTAGGATTTATGAAATGTTCCAGTTTGATTCCTTTCACATGTATGGAATCATAGGTTCTGCGCTAGCTATTGGAGTGTTGGGAATACAGTTGATAAAAAAAATAGGCATTAAGTCTTTTTATGGAGAAAAGATCTCTTTCATCCCCAAGGAAAAGGGATTTAAAAGATATTTGGTAGGAGGTGTCTTCTTTGGTTTGGGATGGGCTTTGGCAGGCGCATGTCCAGGACCAATATTTACATTGTTAGGTGCTGGGTTTCTTCCAATTTTGGTTGTGCTGTTATCAGCAGTTTTGGGAACCTATATCTATGGATTGCTCAAAGATAAATTGCCGCATTAAAAATTCTTTTTCTCAAAAAACATATTTTTGCAATCCATTTATGGTAATGGCCCCGTAGTTCAATGGATAGAATAGAAGTTTCCTAAACTTTAGATGCAAGTTCGATTCTTGCCGGGGTCACTTTTTAACATTTAAACGAGTTTTAATTTCATTTAAATATATTGATATTCAGTGTCTTACGATTTTTTGATTTTAAATGATATTATTTAAAACCACTCATTTGAGTTCACAAATCGTCAACATTTTTAACCAAATGTTTTCGTTTTTTAAAGATACTCGTTTTAAGGCTGTTAAATAATAGCTTTACTGGTGATTTGACTTTCGTCTAAACTAAGTTTAACTTAAAGATGAATGTCATGCGCACTTCTTCAACCTTTTCTATCCTGTTCTGGATATACGCAAAGAGAACTAAAAATAAACAAGCACCTCTATATGCCAGAATAACTGCAGATAGAAAAAAACTCAATATTAGCCTTAAAACAAGGGTTGATACTCGATATTGGGATCCAAAAAAACAACGGGTTAAGGGGACTGGTGAAAAAGCTAGAACTATTAATCAATATCTTGACGAAGTACACTCTAAACTATTTCAATGTTACCAAGAATTACGATTTGAAGATAAAAGGATTACACCTCAAGTTGTAAAATCAAAGTTTATTGGAGATGAAAAGATTGAGCATCATACTTTAAAAAGTATTATGGAGTACCATAATATCAATATGTTTAGCAAGCTCCACTATAATACTTCGCGGTTGTATCTCACAAGTCAAAAATACATTCTACTTTTTTTAAAAAAGAAATATAAAGTGGAGGACCTTGAATTGGCTGACCTTGATTATAAATTCATCCTTGATTTTGAAAATTTTCTTCGAAATCATAAACCAAGACATTACCAACAAAAGATAGGCAACAATGCGGTTATGAAGCACATTCAAAGACTGCGTCGAATGATTTCTCTTGCCCATCAATTGGAATGGATTGACCGTGACCCGTTTCATAGATTCAAGCAAAAACTGGTCCCCACGTACAGAGGGTTTCTTAATGCTAAGGAATTACAGCAAATAGAAGAACTAAAAATGAAATCCTTACGATTAAGAACGGTAAGAGATTTGTTTGTGTTTAGCTGCTATACAGGAATAAGCTATATAGATTTAATGCTATTAACGGACAAAAGTTTAGTTCTCGGTATGGACAAGACTATTTGGGTAGTTACTCAAAGACAAAAAACTAGAAAATCAGTCAAAATACCTTTGCTCACAAAAGCTATAGCCATAATTGAGCACTATAATTTTGATAAGCGGTCTAGGATGAGTGGCACACTGTTTCCAAAGATATCCAACCAAAAAGTAAATGCTTATTTAAAAGAAATAGCTGTACTTGCAGGAATCGAAAAAAACTTAACTTTTCACATGGCTAGACATACGTTTGCAACTACAGTAACTCTAACCAATGGTGTGCCTATTGAAACTATTTCAAAAATGCTGGGTCATTCCAAATTGACTACTACACAGATATACGCAAAAGTTCTTGAAAGAAAAGTATGTGACGATATGCAAGCCCTAAGACAAAAATTAGAAAATAATGTCAAAACAGGAACCTAACTTTAACTGAGAAAAGTTCTATAAAAGGTTGGTTAAATGGGACTTAAAAAAATCAGCTAATATTCAGATTGGACGTAATGTCTCTCAAATATATTATTTCTCTTACTCCGAGATATTAAAAATAAGGTTTGAGATAAACTTATCTAAATAATAATTTAAAGGGTATACAAATCACCTTAAAATGGAGTCTATAAATTAAAAATTACAGTCCATCATCATTCATCTGGCTTACCAAAACCATATCACTGTTTCGTTTTAAACTTCTGTTAAACAAAGCAATAATTGTTAACATTTTGTAGTTTTGTAGTGAAATGAAGGACATTTTACGTGAAATTCTATCATCAATGCTAGCCCTATTGGTCTTGTTGTCAACGGTTTCATGGACCGTGGATAAGCACCTATGCATGGGTAAAGTGGTGGATGTGGCATTTTTTACTAATGCAAAAACATGCAGTATGGAGGCTGACTCCAACAGCATGGATACGGAATTTGAAAAGTCCTGCTGTGATGAAGTATCCTTTACCATGCAAGGACAGGAAGATTTAAAGACCTCGTTTTTTGACCTGGACCTGAAGCAACAGTTGTTCTTGGTCGGTTATACCTATTCCTACATCAATTTGTTCCAAGATGTAGACACTGTTACAACTTATTTTAGTGGGCACCCGCCTCCCTTGCTCAATAAGGACTATCAAGTTCTTTACGAGACTTTTTTGATTTGATGTACTAGATATTCAAAGTGCGCCCTGCAGATTTCTGTTTTGGGCATTACGTGCTGTTTATTTTAATCAGCGCACTTACTGTAAATATCTAATACATTAAAACAATGCTGAATAAAGCGATAAAATTCTTAATCGAAAATAAACTGGTAGCGGTTCTGTTACTGGCCCTATTTGTGGGGTGGGGAATTGTACACGCACCCTTCAAATGGGACATCGGTTTTCTACCCAGTGATCCAGTTGCAGTGGATGCCATTCCGGATATAGGGGAGAACCAACAGATTGTCTTCACAAAATGGGACGGTCGTTCCCCGCAGGATATTGAAGATCAGATTACCTATCCTTTGACCACCTCCCTGCTGGGAATTCCTGGGGTAAAGACCATTCGAAGCTCTTCGATGTTCGGATTTTCCAGCATCTACATCATTTTTGAAGAGGATGTGGAATTCTATTGGTCAAGAAGCCGAATTCTTGAAAAACTGAACTCCCTACCGGCTGGACTACTTCCAAATGGTGTAAATCCATCTCTTGGACCCGATGCCACAGGTTTGGGACAGATTTTCTGGTACACTTTAGAGGGTCGTGACGAAGATGGCAATGTTACCGGAGGGTGGGATTTGCACGAACTGCGTAGCATTCAAGATTACTATGTAAAGTATGCGCTGTCCTCGGCAAGCGGTGTTTCAGAGGTAGCCTCTATCGGTGGTTATGTCCAGGAATATCAAATCGACGTTGACCCTGAGCTGATGCGTCAGTACAATATCCAGTTGGGCGATGTGGTAAAGGCTGTTAAGCAGTCGAATCAGGACATTGGGGCCCAGACTTTGGAAATCAATCAGGCGGAGTATCTGGTACGTGGATTGGGTTACGTAAAATCCATAGCAGACATTGAGAATGCCGTTGTAGATGTGGAAAACTACACCTCTATTCGCATTAAGGATGTGGCCCGGGTAAATTTGGGACCAGCTACCCGACGAGGGATATTGGATAAAGAGGGCGCCGAAGTTGTAGGCGGTGTTGTAGTTGCCCGATACGGTGCAAATCCACTGGAAGTTATTAATAATGTCAAAGAAAAGATAGCTGAGCTTTCTTCGGGACTACCTACAAAAGAGCTGGTTGATGGTCGTACCTCTCGAGTAACTATTGTTCCCTTTTATGACCGAACTGAATTGATCCAAGAGACTTTGGGAACACTCAATGAAGCTTTGACCCTTGAAATTCTAATTACCGTACTTGTCATTATTGTGATGGTGTTCAACCTACGTGCTTCCATCTTGATTTCAGGTCTGTTACCGGTAGCAGTTTTGATGGTGTTCATCTCAATGAAACTTTTTGGAGTGGATGCGAACATTGTTGCCCTCTCAGGTATTGCCATTGCAATTGGTACCATGGTGGATGTTGGGGTGATATTATCAGAAAATATCATAAGACACCTTGATGAAAACGAAGAGCGAAATGACAATGAACAACTTACCATCAATAATGTGGTATATAATGCAACCATCGAAGTTTCAGGAGCGATTCTGACCGCAGTGCTGACCACCATCATCAGTTTTATTCCTGTATTTACTATGATAGGTGCCGAAGGAAAGCTATTTCGTCCATTGGCATTTACCAAGACCATGGCCCTAACAGCTTCAATTATTGTTGCACTCTTTTTGATACCCCCATTTGCTGCCTTTTTCTTCAGAAGGAAAAGAAGCAAAAGTATCATAGGCTATGTTTTTAGCGCTACACTTATCATAACCGGTCTAGTGGCTGTTGTCTATGGATATTGGATAGGCTTGGTATTGATGGCTTTCGGGACCATAAGACCTTTGAAGAATCCGGAATTGGCTTCTCGCTTGTTCAACGGATATACACTTTCAGACAAACAGGCGACCCGTCTGAACATCATTATTTCAGTTTCAGCAATAGTTTTCCTTTTGGCCTCCTATTGGAGACCTTTGGGCTTTGACCGAAGCATTATAATGAACTTACTTTTTGTAAGTGTTCTTTGTTTTGGATTATTAGGAACGTTTTGGGCATTCAGAAATTATTATACCAGGATTCTACAATGGGCATTGCGGAATAAAATGCTATTCCTGTCAATACCAACTGCTATACTGTTTCTTGGGGTGTTAATAATGAGAAATACGGGCAAGGAGTTTATGCCTGCGCTCAACGAAGGTTCATTTCTTTTAATGCCCACCTCATTACCACATTCCGGGGTAGAAGAGAACAAAAGGGTATTGCAGCAATTGGACATGGCGGTTGCAAGCATTCCTGAAATCGAAACGGTAGTTGGGAAATCGGGCAGGACAGAATCCGCTTTGGACCCTGCGCCACTTTCCATGTACGAGAACATGATACAATATCGGTCGGAATATGAATTGAATAATGATGGCGAACCCCAACGTTTTCGAATTGATGAAGAGGGTTATTTCGTGTTGAAAAATGGTAAAAAAGTTGCAAATCCCAATTTGAGCGGAAATGTCACCTCGAGCGAAGTCGAGAGGACTTTCTCCAGTATCGACAGAAATTTACTCATTGAAGATAATGATGGGGAGTACTACCGAAACTGGCGACCAGAAATTAAGTCCCCGGATGATATTTGGAACGAAATTGTAAGGGTGACAAAGCTCCCTGGGGTGACATCTGCACCCAAATTACAACCTATCGAGACACGTTTGGTCATGCTCCAAACCGGAATGCGCGCACCCATGGGCATCAAGGTAAAAGGTCAGGACTTGAAGGAAATAGAGGCGTTTGGCCTTCAATTGGAAGACATTTTAAAAACAGCCGAAGGTGTTAAGGAACAGGCTGTTTTTGCAGACCGTATCGTGGGAAAGCCCTATCTGCTTATTGATATAGACCGAGAAAAATTGGCACGCTATGGTGTTACGGTTGAAGACGTCCAAAAAGTTATTTCCATCGCTGTTGGTGGAATGCCTTTGACCCAAACGGTTGAAGGTCGGGAGCGCTATGCAGTAAGGGTTCGCTATCCCAGGGAACTAAGGAACAACCCCGATGATTTGAAAAGTATCTATGTTCCGGTGTCCAAAGGAAGTCCAGTGCCTCTTGATGAGCTGGTAAACATTAGGTATGAACAAGGTCCTCAGGTCATTAAAAGTGAGGACACCTTTTTGGTGGGCTATGTATTGTTTGACAAGTTGGACGGTTTCGCCGAGGTGAACGTTGTGGAGAACGCCCAAGCTGCTATTCAAGCCAAGATTGAAAGTGGAGAACTTACAGTACCCAAAGGAATAAACTATGCTTTTACAGGAACCTATGAAAATCAGTTACGGGCTGAAAAGACTTTGTCCGTTGTTGTGCCATTGGCTCTCATCATCATCTTTTTAATCTTGTATTTCCAGTTTAGAAGTGTTGCCACATCCTTAATGGTATTTTCAGGGATTGCAGTTGCCTTTGCAGGTGGGTTCATCATGATATGGCTCTACGGACAGGATTGGTTTTTCAATTTCAATCTTTTTGGTGAAAACTGGCGAGAACTCTTTCAGATGCATACCATAAACCTGAGTGTGGCCGTTTGGGTAGGTTTTATAGCGCTTTTTGGAATTGCCACGGACGATGGTGTTGTAATGGCTACATATCTGACCCAAACCTTTGACAGGAATAAACCTATGGACTTGAAAAGTATTCATGATTCCGTGGTTGAAGCGGGAGAAAAACGTATCCGGCCTTGTTTAATGACCACCGCAACGACGATATTGGCTTTGCTGCCCATACTAACTTCCACAGGACGTGGAAGCGATATTATGATACCAATGGCCATTCCAAGTTTTGGCGGAATGTTCATTGCACTCATTACCCTTTTTGTTGTTCCGGTCTTGTTCGGTTGGCGAAAAGAAGTTCAACTCAAAAAAGCAAGCAAATGAAAAAAGTAAAAATCATTATTGGACTTTTGTTTGTTTCCGCTTTGGGAAATGCGCAACAGTTGCAGTCCTATATCAACGAGGCTCAGGTAAATAACCCAAATATTCAGGCCTATGAAGTTCGCTATAATATTGCCCAAGAAAAGGTCAACGAAGCCAATTGGCTACCCAATACCGAATTTGGAGCTGGGTATTTTATGAGTGAACCAGAGACAAGAACAGGGGCACAAGTGGCTCGATTTTCTGCTAAACAAATGCTACCCTGGTTTGGTACGGTTTCCACGCGTGAAAAGTATGCCACTGCAATGGCTGAAACCGATTATGTGGATTACGTTGTTGCCAAACGAAAATTGGCATTGTCCGTTGCTCAGTCATACTACAAGTTGTACGGTTTAAATACCAAGCAGGATGTGCTGGACAAGAACATACAATTGCTCAAAACCTTTGAAACCTTGGCATTGACTTCGGTGGAAGTGGGTAAGGCCTCTGCTGTGGACGTTCTGAAATTACAAATTCGCCAGAACGAATTACAACAGCAAAAGGAAATCTTGCAGGAGCGGTTTATGGGGGAACAAGCCAATTTCAATGCATTGTTGAACCGAAATACTGGTTTAGCAGTTGAAGTCGGTGAAACAGTAAATATTCCTGAGAATGACCCTGTGATTATTGATAGCATACGGTTAAACCCTGAACTCCTCCGTTATGATAAGATGTATGAGTCTGTGACCCAGGCAGAATTGCTCAATCAAAAAGAAGGCTCACCCATGCTAGGGTTTGGGCTGGACTATGTGCCTGTACAGGAGCGACCCGACATGATTTTTAGCGATAACGGCAAGGACATCGTGATGCCGATGGTATCGTTTTCCATTCCGATTTTCAATAAGCGATACGATTCCAGAACCAAACAGAACGAACTCCGTAAACAGGAAATTGCATTCCAAAAACAGGAAAGGTTGAATGTCCTGGAATCAGCGTTGGCGAAAGCGGTATCCATCCGTAACGAAGCTCGCATTGCGTTTAACACCCAAGCAAGAAACTTGGATCAAGCCAAGGATGCGGAACAAATCCTGACCAAAAATTATGAGACTGGTACCATTGATTTCAATGATGTGCTGGATATTCAAGAACTGCAATTAAAATTTCAATTAAATCAAATTCAATCGGTGCAGCTGTACTACATACAATCTGCACTCATCAATTATTTAATAAACAAGTAAACCTAACAACAATGAACACGAGAATCAAAACATTTTTAGAGATCACCTTTCTTGCAACACTATTTCTTTCAGTATCATGTAAGGGCAAAACAGAGCAAAGCACTGAGGCCAATACCGAGCAAATTGAAACTGCCGAGAAGCTGGGCAAGGAATATACATCAGCTTATGTGTGCCCAATGCATTGCGAAGGTAGTGGCAGCGATACCGAAGGTACTTGCCCTAAATGTGGTATGGACTATGTCGCCAATGTAGAACACCAAAAGGATGGGCATACACACTAATAGGCTATGATGATAAATAGGCATGCAGCAAAATGGATTCGAAAATCACATAGATACCTAGGTATCTTTTTGGGTATTCAGTTTTTGTTCTGGACTATCAGTGGTCTGTACTTTAGTTGGACGAATATTGATGAAATCCATGGTGACCATTTTAAGAACATGGAATACCAGCCCCAGGCGTTTTCGGGTTTAATGGCACCATCCCAATTAAATCTCAAAGAAGGGATCCGATCTATTGAAATCAGGGATATCAATGGTGTGCCATACTACTGGGTCAACAAGAGCCAATTGTTCAATGCTTTGGATGGAACACCCAAGTCATCCATCAATGAAAAAGAGGCGCTTTATGTTGCTGGTAACCATATGAGGGACAGGTTGGAAATTTCCAATGTTTCGCTAATAGAAAAGACTGGAAAACACCATGAGTACAGGGAAAAGCTTTTGCCTGCCTATGTGATTACCTATAAGAGCAATGAAAACATAAAAGCTTACGTATCCGCTATAGATGGCAAATTTCAAACGGTTCGCCACAGGGATTGGCGGATTTTTGATTTTCTATGGATGACCCATACGATGGATTATGAGGGTAGAGATAATTTTAATACCACGGTACTTAGGGCTTTTTCATTATTGGGACTGATAACCGTGCTGAGTGGATTTTTACTTTGGTTTACCAGTTCACCTTCAGTAATAAAAATTAAAAAACGATTTAAAAAAGAGAGATGAAAAGAAGTATCATTTATATCGGAATCGCGGCTATTGTTGGCTTGGCTGTTGGATATTTTCTGTTTGGAAATTCTGGGACGAAGACTATGGAAATGACAGAACATGATCATAGTTCGGAAGCGGGCCAAATGTGGACCTGTTCCATGCACCCACAAATTATGCAGCCAGAAGCTGGGGATTGCCCTATCTGTGGAATGGATTTGATTCCAGCGGAAGCGGGAGCGAGTGGATTGTCCCCTGAGCAGTTCAAAATGACGGAAAATGCACTGGCTTTGGCAAACATACAGACCACGGTTGTGGGAAATGCAGAGGGCAATAATGATAACACAATTTCCTTATCAGGTAAGATTGCCGTTAACGAAGAAGCAATGGCCGTGCAAGCCAGTTATTTTGATGGGAGGATAGAGCAATTGAATGTAAACCATGAAGGGCAAGAGATTAGAAAGGGGCAATTATTGGCGACTATTTATTCACCTGAATTAGTGGCCGCACAACAAGAATTGTTGACTGCAGCTTCTTTAAAGGAATCCCAGCCACAATTGTATAGTGCTGTTCGCAATAAGCTAAAACTTTGGAAATTGTCCGAGGGCCAAATTAATAGCATCGAAAGCTTGGGCAAGGTAAAGGAGAATTTCCCGGTGTACGCAACAGTTTCAGGAACGGTCTCTGAAGTAATGAGCTCCGAAGGCGACTATCTAAAAAAGGGTCAACCCATTGCCAAGGTCAGTAATTTGAGCACGGTTTGGGCAGAGTTTGATGCCTATGAAAGCCAATTGTCCCAATTTAGAAAAGGACAGAAAATAAACATTAACACCAATGCTTACCCCAACAAAACTTTTGATGGCCAAATAACCTTCATTGATCCGGTTCTGGATAATGCCACAAGAACGGTAACCGTTCGAGCCACTCTTAGGAATCAAAAAGATTTGTTTAAACCTGGTATGTTCGTGACTGGTAAAATTGAGAGTGGCCTAACTGACATCAAAACGACACTGTTTGTGCCCTCCAGTGCTATAATGTGGACCGGGGAACGCTCCTTAGTTTATGTAAAGGTTAATGAAGATGAACCCATATTTGAAATGCGTGAGGTAATGTTGGGTGCCAGAAATGGTGAAAATATTGAGGTCATTCAAGGACTTGATTCTGGAGAAGAAATCGTGACCAATGGAACCTTCACCGTGGATGCAGCGGCACAATTACAAGGCAAAAAAAGCATGATGAACAAAACTGGGGGCAAAACCATGACAGGTCACGAAGGGCATATGGGAATGCAGGAAGATATGGGTTCAGACAGTTCGGGAGAAATGATGAAAATGGAATTTTCGGATGGTTTTCAGAAAGATTTTGACGCCGTATTGCCTGCTTATTTAAAATTAAAGGATGCCTTGGTCGCTAGTGATGCATCCACAACTTCCATGAATGCCAGTGCAACTTTGGAAATTCTGAAAAAGCTCGATTTGTCTGACACGGAAGCTATGGGAAAAGCACATGTAAATAAGAGTATTGAAATGTTGGAAGCTATAGCCAAAAAAGAAGACTTGGAAAACCAACGGGCCCATTTTGTAATCCTGAACGAAAATATGGTCGCCATTGCCAGTAACCTGGATTCGCTGGACGATACACTCTATGTTCAAAAATGCCCCATGGCGAACAACAACCAGGGAGCAGTTTGGTTAAGTACTGAAAACGAAATTCGAAATCCTTATTACGGTGATGCGATGCTGAAATGTGGGAGTGTGGTTAAAATCATTGATTAGATTTTAGCAGAGTGTCTTTTTTAAACGGCCGTTTTTCGAGACGCTTTTACCATAGGCAAGAACTTTTGATAATGGAGTCCCATTCGTGGTCTCTTTTAATAGTTTCGTTAATTCACCTTTTATGGGACAGTTCCTATACAAATTTCATCCATTTTAGAAGACCCCCAAATCTTACCAGGACTTACCTGCGCGGGAACCTGTTTGATTTTTGTAGTGTTCGGAAAGATTAGCGTAAATCAAAAATCGAATAGGGCGCATATATCAATGTTCATTTTGAGAAATCCATTACCATAACCTCAGTTTTCTCAATTTTAATACCACATTGATTCTTCCCGTTTATTGAACTTCTTCTAAAAGAACTCCTTTTTCCCAGTTAAAATCCTAGCACTTTTCTTTCTCATTTGGCGATATAGCTACTTTGAGGTTGTGAGGCAATTCAAGATGTGTCATTGTCATGACAATCTTGCTTTTTCTCCCGAAGGTCGCAAAAGAAAAAGAAACATGAAAAGGGAGTTCATACAGTTCAGGTGTAGCATATATGAAAAGAAGATGCTCAAGCTCAAGGCCAAAAAGGCAGGGATTTCCCTTTCCGAATTTTGCCGCAGTTCAGCTTTTGGTAATAACATTGTCGAGCGATTGACCCCTCAGCAATTGGAACATTATTCCATGCTGGTGAAATACAAGAACAACTTTAAACGGATCAGCAACATGTTCAAGAAAAGAAACCCAAGACTTTCCAAAGAAGTGGAACAATTGGCCAATGAGATCAGGAACCACCTTTACAATTTCAACAAATGATTGGAAAGGGAAAATCCATATCACATACCAAGGCCTCCATCTCCTATGGATGGAACCAGGAAAAAAATGCTGAGATTATCCATAGCCAACATTTGGCCGGGGAGAACCCCAAGGAGATCACCGAAGAGTTCAAGATCATCCAATCCCAAAACCAACGGACACAAAGAAATACCTTAAGCTTTGTACTTAGTCCCAGTATCGAAGATGGAAAGGAACTTTCCAAACAAGAATTAAAGGAACTCACCAAAAAGTTTATCAAGGCAATGAACTTAGAAGAAAGACAGTCCATTGCCTTTGTGCATCGGGACAAGGAACATATCCATATACACTTATATGTAAACAGAATTGGTTTTGATGGAAAGGCTTACAATGACAGCTTTATTGGAAAAAGAAGCCAACAGAGAGCCTATGAGGTAGCAAGGGAAATGGGACTCACCAATGCAAGGGACATCCAATACCAAAGGCTTGACCGAATCACACAGATCAGAAATGAGATAAAAGAGATCCATGGGAAGGTCATGGAAGCAGAAAGACCGAAAAGCGTGGAAGCCTATATCAAATTAATGAAGGAAAAGGATATCACAGTAATCCCGAGCATTAACAAACAACAGAAACTTCAAGGCTTTCGATTCGGGTACAAAGGACACAGTCTTAAGGGAAGTGAAGTGCACCGTTCCATGTCCGGGGAAAAACTGGTCCTTCAAATCTCGAACAACTCCAATAAAGCAATTGATCCACAAAAAATTCTTACAATAAAACTTGCAGGTAAAGCTGTGGAGTTGAGTGCCAATATCGTTATTGCCTTAGCAAAGAGCGCAATGAAAAAAGCCATAAAAAGAGCCATTGATCAAGGAATGGGAATTTAAAAATGTAACATTATGAAAAAAATGGATGAAATCATGGAACTGTTGACCGATGAGATCAATGGGTTCCAAAAATCAATTGAAAAATTGGAGGGTCTATCTAAAGACCTAAAAGAAGTAAAAGTGAAGGCCGATACCTCGAATATGGAATACCATATAAAGGAACACCTCAGAAAACAAGAAGGGATCCTATACCAAAGTCAGGGGACATTAAATGAGATCAATAAAAAATTGAAGCGGACCAAGCTTATTCCAAAATGGTTATTGGCACTCTTTCTATCCACGCTGTTGATGCTAAGCATTGTCATTGGATATTTAAGTTTCCAAATGGTCCAATCAAACAAAGATGAAACAACCATTCATGAGAAAGAAAAAACAGAAATACAAAGTCAAAAGTAGGATGCGCCCTATTCCGATTTTACTTGACGCTTAGCTGACTGCACGCTATAAAATCGAAACAGGATCCATGCGCAAAGTCCAGGGGTAAGATTTGGGGAAAGTTCTTTGTTATAATTAAAATTTATTTCATTTACTATCTTTCGATTACCTTTGTAATGACGAAATAAAAGTCATCAAAAAAGTTCACAAATCGTCAACATTGAAAATCATTAAATGCTGAAAGCCTTTTAAAACTGGAGGTCTAGGGAAAAGGTTCGATTCTTGCCGGGGTCACAATTATTCCAATAAGTTTGCTTCCCCAATGTTAATCCAATGGAAAAGTGACCCTGTATGTATCTCCAGCTTCGTTTCTTTGGATAAAGTAGAAAATACGATCTTGGTATTGGACTTCTTGCTCTCTTTTGGTTAAGTCAATCGAAAGTTTCCCAGTATTATTTGTGCTATTAATTGAAAATCCTTTTTCGGTCAAATCCAATATTATTTCTTCAGGAATTTCTAATGCATCAAAAGGAATAGGGACCGTATTGCTATTATCATCAATATAAAACCTCCTAAACGAAATTGGATCTGAATTGCCATCAGGAATGGGACCTTCTATATCTTGAATAAGAGTATGGGTGTCATAAGTTCCATTTATAATAATCAAATCTCCAGTTCTGTCAATAGATAAATCTGGAACCTGGAATCCAGATAAACCTCTGACGGAAGCAAAAACTTTGCGTCCATCATCTAAATCAATATAAAAACGTTGGCGTAGCACAGAGTAATCAGATATCGTGGGAAAACTGTAATCATTGGTGTTTTTGTTTAAATAGTTTTCCCCACCTACAGCATTATACAACTCATGGTTATTATCTTTAGTATAACGTTCCATATTTGTATAACCATGTAGTTGGAAAGAATAGTTCAAAGTTTCGGGAGGCAAATTGTTTGTAATTCTATTTTCAACAGACACTGTTTCGAAATCGTTAAGACTAAGTGAAGTGTCTTCAAATTGATTTAAAATAAAATATTTGTAAGAATCTAAATCTACATCGGTAAAGGAAGGTACAGAATATATAAACACATTAATGGCATTTTCTGGACTGTAAAAGACTTCACCGGAGGAGGCTGAGCCATTTAAAATATAATCAGGACTATTGGCATTGACATCGGTATTGACTGGAACGTCGGAGATAGTTAAATTGAATTTTTCATCTCTTGAAATAGGACCTCTATTTAGATTAAGTTTTTCAACTGCTTCCTGAATGGTCATAATTTCAATTCCTGGTTCCAAACTTGTAAATGACTCAGCCACGTTCAGGGTAGAAAATACACCTTTCCCTAAAACATATCTAGTGACAACAATCTGTTCTCTTTTAAATTCTTCAGGAGCATAAAATGTAGCATCATCAAAAGTTTGCATTAGTCTTGAAGTAATTAACTCTCCACTTTCTTTCAAGTTTATTGCAACATAAATGTCCACAGTTTCATTAGAGGGGTCAAATCCTGCCAAATCGGTAGACCGAAACAACAATTTCTTCAACTCAAAACTTTCCGATTCTGTTCCTAGGTTATCGCTGTCATCAGCAGATTGAACGGTTATTGTAGTTGCTCCTGATGGAAAATCAAAAGGGTCTAGCTCATATGAGATTGTTTTATCCGTTGTACTAAAAACTTCGTTGTCATTAACCAAAATAACAGTGTTGACACTGTTTGATTCATCAGTAATAGTTATGGTAAGAGTCGTGAGGATTTCTACATTATTATCTAAGCCGCCAATTGTAATTGTGGGTGCTGTAGTATCTGGTTCACTTTGAGTGGGAGGTTCCGGATTATTTGGTTCTTCAGAATCACTGGAACAACTGAAAACTAGCATCAAAAAAATGACAAGCAGACTCTTATATTTCATAGTTAGATATTGGTAAAACCAAAATAAGAAAATATCCAAAGGGGAGTATTAAAATTCTGTAGTATTTCTTAAATAACCGATGAAAGTATGAGACTCGCATTTAGATAGTTACTCAAAGACAAAAAACCAGAAACTCGGTCAAAGTACCTTTGCTTACAAAAGCTATAGCTATTATTGAGCACTATAAGCTTGATAAGCGGTCTAGGATGAGTTGCACACTGTTTCCAAGGGTGACTTAATCTTAAGCATTTTGTCAAGAGTTGTTTTAGAAACATATAAGGTTTATTCGAAATGGGATATCGAATTTATGTCAAAATGTAACATTGAAATAAAAATAGAGTCTTATTCAAGAACATTTATATAAACACTTGTATGACAAGACTTAAGAATCTTTCTGAAAAAAATGAAAATGGGCGATTCATTTTTTCCAGTTGTACCCATTTTAGTGTTTCGAAGACAACGGAAAGCCTATCTTTTAAAATAGTACTTTCTGGAATTGAAGACTATAAAGTGAATGGCAATAGATACAAATTGGGAATTGACAAATACCTTATCGTTGATAAAGCCTCAAATCTTGATGTAACCGTTGATGACATAAATGGAGTTGAAGGTATTTGTATTTTCCCTAATCACAATTTAGTAAACGATATATTTAGATGTGGACATAGCTCTTGTGAAGATTTATTGGGTAATCCATTTATAAATGGAGATTTTAATATTTTAGAAAACACTTTTTCTTTTAAGGAAAATAGAGCAGGAGTTTTTTTAAGTAGTAATATCCCACATGTAATACAAGATCATAATAAAAGTAAAGACATTGATTTTGATTCTTTTTACACAGCACTAATAGAATGCCTAGTCATCGATCAATTGGACTCGCAACGAAAATTGAAAAATTTGTCATCTATTAAAAAATCCACAAAAGTCGAGTTATATAGGAGAATTTCCAATGCGAAAGATTTTATTGATGATAATTATACCAATAAGATTAATATAGATGAATTAGCAAAAAATGTTTTTTTGTCCAAATACCATTTCATTAGATCCTTTAAGTCGTATTATGAAAAATCTCCATACCAATACATTTTAAAATTGCGGCTGGAGAAGGCTCAAGAATTGCTGAATAAGGATTACTCCATTAGAGAAACGTGCAGTTTAATAGGTTTTTCTGATGAAAAAAATTTCCGAAAAGCAATAAAAAAACATGCTATATCTTATTTGAATTAGCAACTTTTACCCCAATAAAAATAGTGATATAGCTTTTTTTTGTTCGCAAACTAAGTAGGCGTGCAAAAATATTATGGTTCCCAAGTTGATAACCCTATTAATGGAACTCTTATTCTTTGTCAACAATCTAGCTTTGTGTCAAAACCTAAAAAAGAAAAGCCTTTTGGGTGCAGCGTTCGAACCATTAACTGAGACTCAAAAGAAAGATTTAGAAAGAAAATACAATGAGTATTTATAACCTTGGAACAAAAACGTCAACAAAATTAAGCCAACTACAATGAAAAAAGTATTTATCACAATCATCGCATTAATTGCCGTTATAGATTCTCATGCTCAATTGATAACGGATAAGAACACCGCCATCGAAAAATCAATTTTGAACTACATAGAAAATTTTTTTGAAAACAATTTTGATGCGATGAATGCATCGTTGCATCCGAGACTAGCCAAAAGAGGACTAAATCCTGACGGTACGTTAAGTGAGGATTTTCCGCCAGAGAAATTAAAAGAACTTATGCTAACTAAGCCAAAATTTGAAATAAAACATCAACAAAATATTGTCGAAAACATTACGGTATATGGAGATATGGCTAGTGCTAGTCTAAAAACCGGATACCCGAGACTTAAATGGATCGAATATATTCATCTTGTAAAACAAGATGGGAGTTGGAAAATTATAAACGTATTTTGGGAGTTCAAAAAAAAGAGGATAAAAAAAATTAATGCGTAAGCATATAACTATTAAAAAACTAACCATGAAAAAGTCAATCCCATTCCTCCTTTTACTATCTGTGAGTTTTATAACCATAGCACAAAACAATAAAGAAGATTATGAGGTTGCTGATAAAAAGTATAAAAGCAAAGTTGCCACCTTGGACAGCACTGTTAAAACTTTGTATAAAGTCATTTCAGGACCAAAGGGACATGAAAGAAATGAGGAGTTGCTTCGCTATCTGTTTCATCCAGAAGCGAAATTTATTGCCTCAGGAAAACGAAAGAATGGCAATTATGGCGCACGATATGTAACTATGGACGACTATGTTGATAAATCATTAAAATGGATGTTGGAAAACGGATTTTTTGAAAATGAGTTGCACAGAGTGACTGAACGATTTGGACAAATTGCACATGTTTTTTCTACCTACGAATGTTTTAATAGTAAAGATGATATGGAACCCTTTATGCGAGGTATAAATAGTATGCAATTGATGTATACCGGTAAAAGATGGGTTGTCATGAACATTTATTTTACCCAAGAATCTGAAGAGAATCCAATACCAGAAAAATACTTGCCTAAGAATTAATGATAATGGAGAACTATAAACCTTTTTTAGCTAATTTACTACTATTGATTCTTTTTGGATATTCACTTTCATCTTGTGAGAACAAAGAAGTTGAACTTAATAGTACCAAAGACTTGTTCAGGGCAATGAAGATTAAAAATGATAATTCATGGTATAAAAACTTCACCTTTAAGCAGCATACTTTACGATTTGATGAGAATGGACATCAAACCGATTCGACCGTTTGGTACGAATCGGTTAGCTACCCCTATCATTTTAGAATTGATAGAAATATTGAAGAAAATGTTTATACCATTTACAGAAACGATTCTACATATAATTTTAGACAGGATACTCTTTTTAGCAAAACTGCAAAACCAGCCGCCCATCTAGTCTTTAAAGGAGGACTGTATTTTATTTCGTTGGAAGAGTCTTTGGATAAATTACAAAAGTATGGCTATGATACCAATATATTACGCAAAGACGAATTCATGGAACAAGTCGTCTATGTGATTGGTAATGAAAAGAACCAAATTTGGTTACATGCCAATGACTTTTATTGTATACGAAGAATTTACATGACGGATGATGATAAAACTGTGGATGTGGTTTATGACAACTTCAAGGCACTTGGCCAAGGGTTTGTAGAGCAAAAAGTAACCTTTTATGTAGCAGGAAAAAAACGACTGGAAGAGTTTTATTTTGATATAAAAATCAAAGACACTCTTGATGAAAGGATCTACGATCAAAATGCTAATTATAAGTGGTACTTGAGCTATTAATTTGATTGTACGCTAAAAAGCGGTTAGCTATTTATTCCATAAAATTATACTTGATGGATGTTTCAAAATATTAGGATGAATGTGATAAAAACAGCTCCAAATGGAATTGTGAATTCGGATACCCTATTTGAGTTTACACAAGACCTAGAATTAGTTTCCGCAAAATATTCAGGAGGGGAGATTAGAAAGGGATACCTAGTAGGTAATGTAAAAAATGACCGATTACATTTTAGTTATTGTCAGATTAGAATAAATGGAATAATGGATCATGGAACGTCCATTTGCGAAATTTCAAACGAGGATAACAAGCTTGTTTTAAAGGAGGAATTTGAAATGTCCTCTGAAAATGGAAAAGAGGTAGGAGTAAATATATTTAAAGAATTATAATCAGTATATAAGTTTAGATTACTGATTACACTGTTATAGGACATGAAAAAAATACTGAAATCATCTTCAATTTGCTTGCTATTATTGATAACAAACAGTTGTTTAAATTTAAATAAGAAACCCAAACCATCAGAGAATCTAGATGCAAAAGACTTAAAAACCCTTTTAGATAGTGTAACTAAAAACGAAATGTTCTCTGGTACAATTTTGTTGGCCGAAAAAGGGAATGTGCTCTTTGAAAGTGCATATGGATTATCAGATAGGAGTAGAAATGTCCCAAACAGGGTTAATACAAAATTTAATATAGCTTCCCTTGGTAAAGCATTTACTAAAATTGCAATTCTACAACTTCTGGAACGGGGTGAGGTTAATCTTAATGCAACTATCGACACATATACCAGTATTTTCCCAAAAGAGGTAGGGTCAAAAGTGACTATCCAGCATCTTCTTTTTCATAAGAGTGGATGGAGCCATTATTGGAATAATGACTATTTCAACGCTAATATGTCTAATCTCAGAAGTCTTGATGATTACATGAAGTTTATAAGAGATATTCCATTAGAGTTTGAACCTGGATCCCAGGAAGGATATAGTAATACTGGTTATGAAGTATTAGGTCATATTATCGAAAAAGTTTCTGGAATGACTTACGATGATTTTGTTCAGCAGAATATTTTTGATAAAGCAGGCATGCTTAATACTGGCCTTTTTGAACGTGACAAACCCTTGAACAATGCAGCCATTGGGTATTTTGACCAAGAGAATAATGGTCAGTTGATAGCCAATACCAGTATTATTCCTGTTAAAGGGACTCCTGCCGGAGGAGGTTACTCAACGGTAAATGATTTTTTAAGACTTGAGAACGCGCTAGTTAAGATGAATCTGTTGAATGAAAGGGGATTAAAACTCTTTTTTAGCCGGTCTGTTGAATTAAGTGAAGAACTTCCAAGCGATGTCTTTGGCATCGCTGGGGGTGCTCGAGGAGCTAGTACAAATTGGGTTAAACACTTTGGAACGGGTTATAGCATCTTTGTGTTTTCAAATTTCGATATGGGTACCGCTAGACCCATTACTGATGCTATTTTGGAATATACTGAAAATTTAGGTGGCAATCCTAATCAATAGTATGAAAAATCGAATGAAGACATTATGTATTGAACCGGAAAAAGGAGGTTTTTACCCCTTGATTATATCTATATAGGGGTCACAAAATCACTTCACTTTTCACTTTTCTTGGCTACCTTAGCAAAAACTAGTTTTCATGGAAAAGAAAATTAAGAATGTATTTAGGGAAGGTGCCATAAGCCCAGACTTTATTGCAAATTCCATTGCAAAGCACCAATCTAAAACCCAGATAGGGGCGCATGACATTTTTTTGGGTCAGGTACGAGCCGACGAAATAGAAGGTAAAACAGTAAGCGCTATAGAATATACCGCCTACGAAGAAATGGCGAACTTAAAATTTCATGAGATAAGGGAAAATACCTTTGATACATTTGATATCACCTGCATGCATATCTATCATAGTTTGGGAAAAGTGGGTGTTGGCGAAATATGTCTTTTTGTGTTTGTGTCATCCCCGCATAGAAGAACAGCATTTGAAGCGCTGGAATTTGTAGTTGAAGAAATAAAGGCTCATGTGCCTGTTTTTGGGAAAGAACTTTTTGAAGATGATTCCTATCAATGGAAAGTAAATACCTAGGATTATGGTCGATATTACACAGAAACAATCTACCTATAGAACAGCAATTGCTCAAGCAATTGTAAAAGTAAGCTCTATGGTAACCATAGATGCCATTAAAAAAGGGACTGTGCCCAAGGGAGATGTTTTTTCCATGAGCAAAGCAGCTGGGTTTTTAGGAGTAAAAAAGACAGCGGATCTATTACCAGATTGCCATCCTTTGCCCGTAGAGCATTGCGCTATTGAATATGAGATAGATGGTCTGGATATTATGGTAAAAGTCATGGTAAAAACCTTTTACAAAACCGGGGTTGAGGTTGAAGCCATGCACGGAGCCAGTGTAGTTGCACTTAATATGTACGATATGCTAAAACCAATTGACAAAGGGGTTGAAATACATCACATAAAATTGCTAAAGAAAACAGGAGGCAAATCAGATATTGAAAACACATAATTTTAGTGAGCAGAGTAGACTTGACTTATAAAGACTTTTCCAAATTACTTAGCATTTCTTCCGTTGTGTCGTCCAAATCGAACATAGGTTTCCAATTCCAATCATTTTTTGCAGTAACATCATCAATGCTGCTAGGCCAAGAGTCTGCTATTTGCTGCCTAAAATCTGGTTCATAGGTCACTTTAAAATCAGGGATGTGTTTTTGAATGCTCTGCGTTATTTCTTTTGGAGTAAAACTCATGCTTCCCAAGTTGTAGGATGATCGAACACTTAGTTTTTCAGGATTGCTTTGCATTAAACTTATAGTTGCTCTAATGGCATCATCCATATACATCATGGGCAGTTTGGTGCTTTCATTCAAAAAACATGAGTATGTTCCTTTTCCTAATGCTTCATGGTATATTTCTACCGCATAATCTGTGGTGCCTCCACCGGGCATCGTTTTCCAACTAATTAAACCTGGATATCTCACGCTACGAACATCCACTCCAAACTTATTAAAATAATATTCGCACCAACGTTCTCCAGATTGTTTGCTGATCCCATAAACGGTGCTGGGTTCCATGATTGTATTTTGAGGCGTATTCTCTTTTGGGGTATTCGGACCAAAAACAGCGATACTGGAAGGCCAGAAGATTTTATTTATTTTTCGGTCTTTTGCCAGATTAAGCACATTAAACAAGGAATTCATGTTTAGATTCCATGCCCGCATTGGAAATTTTTCGGCAGTGGCACTCAACATAGCCGCCATTAGATATACTTCATCAATTTCATAATGCATCACCACGTCTTCAATGGCTTCATAGTTTGTTGCATCCAATAACTCAAAAGGGCCAGAAGCCATTAGGGACTCACTACCTTCTCTAATATCACTGGCCACAACATTTTCAGAACCGTATTTAGCCCTTAGTTCAATAGTAAGTTCTGTGCCAATTTGGCCACAAGCGCCAAGAATAAGAATGGGTTTTTGCATTTAAATTGAAGTTAATCTCGTTAATTGGTAAATATAGCTTTTATTAAAATTTGTACATTCGCCTATGCGAAAATTATCATGCATTCTAGCTTTTTTTATAATCTTGATGGGTTGTAAAAAAAATGGAAATAACGCTTCAGATATTGGAAATGATGAACTTGTTTTCAATTACCAAAAAATGCCGAAAAAGCTCACGATAAATCCAAAGGCAACAGTCATTGTTGAAGAATGGCCCGAGTTTAAAAAATTGTCGAGTAGTGTTGACGTGCTGTACAGGGCCAAAAATAATGAAGATTTGATTTTAGCCATTGATGATCTCATTGAAAAGGAAAAACTTCTAGAAAAAGGAACCTATCCAGAAGCATTTGATAAATTTCAGATTAAGAGTAGACAGCGCGTTTTTAAAACATATATGCTAAAAGTAAAATCCAGTGTTTTGGACAATAGGGATGCCACGCAGCCTACTATAGAAATGTTGGAAGCTTATAATGCATTTCGTAAACAGTTCAATGTTCTTGTCAATAGCCAGTTGGACACAAAATTGATTTTAAATGAAGGATAAAATTATGTTGGGACTATTGCTGATTTTAGCTTTAGCGATCAACGCTCAGAATAGCGAAAAAGAAAATATAAATAAAGTATTGGATGATTGGCATCTTGCGGCATCAAATGCAGATTTTGACTCTTATTTTAGTAAAATGACTGCGGACGGAGTGTTTATTGGTACAGACGCAACCGAAAATTGGCAAAATGCAGCTTTTAAAGAATTTTCTAAACCCTATTTTGATAAAGGCAAAGCTTGGAGTTTTACGGCTGTGGAACGAAATATCTACATGAACAAAGCAGAAGATTTTGCCTGGTTTGATGAGCTATTGGATACGCAAATGAAACTTTGCAGAGGTTCTGGAGTTATGAAAAAAGAAAATGGGCAATGGAAAATTGCCCATTATGTACTTTCTATTGCTGTACCAAACGATAATGTTGCGGAACTGATTAAAATCAAAAAGGAAAAGGATAGTCTGTTACTTCTTCAGCTTAAAAAGAAATAACTTTTTATTCTTGTCCCTCAGGTTTTTCCTTTCTTGATTCCAATGCCTGTTTGCTTAAACTGGCCAAGTTAAAGTTTGGATCTATTTTAAGAGCTTCGTCTATAGAAGCAATTGCGCTATCAATATTGTTTTTGTCCTTATTGTAAGCCACTAATCCTTGTAAGTGATAGAAAGCTGCTTTTAATGCAACTTCATAAGGTTGCTGTCTTTCATAAAAGGCATATTTCATATCATCCTTGGCATTGGCAATACCATATTCAATGTTGACAGAGGCGCCATCATTGTTTCCTGTTTGTATTTTAAGATCGGCCAATTCATAAGCTAAGAAAGCAGATGGGACACGTGCAAACAACGTTTCAAAGTGTTCTAATGCTCTTTTGGGCTGGTTTAAAGCTTTTAAGGAAACTGCTTTTACCTGTACGGCCAAATCAGAGTCATCATCTTTCTTCTCAATTCCAATAGTGTTCAAAGCCTGCATGTGCTGATTATTGTTCATGTAGACAAAGGCCAATGTGTCCTTACGCTCTTTGGAAGGTGAGAGCACATTTAAATGGGTCAATGAACTAATGACACCATTTATATCTCCCTGTGATCGCATCTCCTTGTAAAAGGCTTCATAATGATCTAAAAGTTCACTCTTACTCTGTGA
Organism: uncultured Allomuricauda sp.; assembly: GCF_947499585.1. Taxonomy (GTDB): domain Bacteria; phylum Bacteroidota; class Bacteroidia; order Flavobacteriales; family Flavobacteriaceae; genus Flagellimonas. Next base: position 1,075,172 of record NZ_CANMOO010000002.1, read on the forward strand.
AATACCATTGAAACCTATGAACAATAGCAACAATAAAACAATCTTTCTCATTTATCTTGACTTTAGTGCGCCAAAACTAAAAAAATTATTGGTATTATGCTGTTAAAGAATACTATAAGGATCAAAAAGAAAAAGGATGTCACATGACATCCTTTTTCAATAACAATTTTATTGTTTTAAAGGGCCATCATTGAAATGTCCTTATCCGTATGTTGTTTGAGCAAACTTGCGTAAAAGGCAAGACTTTTTACATCTTTTAGCAAGCAGGACTTTAAAAAAGCATTAAGATCCTTGTAAAAAAGATTGACAGGTATAGTGGAAACCACCATATTGATGGTTTTTGGATCATATTCTTTATCGTTTAATACCACATCCATTTTTACACGATGTCTATCATAATCTATATCTACATCTGCAGCATTGTAATGCTTTCTTAGAATTGACCTATGTAAGTCCTGAAATCTTGAGGTTATGTTTTCTCTTGTACTACTTTTTGTAATCAAATTCTCCATCTCCATCAAGATTCTTGTTGTTAATCTTGAATTTCCCATGACGCTAATAACTTTAACTAATACAAAGATACCGCTGACGCATATAATCAATTAAAAATCAGTTAATTAATTAACTTAAAATTCTCTTAATTGTTGTGAAGTGTTACTTTTTGGTGGTCAACTAAGACAGAATTGAAGTTTGGAAACTATGGTTTTTATCAAGAAAACTCTTGCTTAGAACAACCTTGCTGAATTTATCCGAAGAACTGCCCGAATAATCGGGTGACGGAATACCCCTTTTTAATGCTTCTGAGGTGTAATATTCCTTTTTTGTGGGATGCAAAGGATATACTCCATTAAATATTTGGTTCCAATAGTTGTTTGCAATGATTGTACTTATTATGTGAATACAATCATCTAAATGGATAAGGTTCACAGGATTGTTTCCATTAGTTAGGTTTTGTCTTTTTGAGAGCATAGTAACGGGATGTCTACTAGGTCCAATCAATCCGCCAAAACGGATTATGGTAGTCTTTATAGTGTCATCTTGTGTAAAGAGTTGCTCACATTCCAATAATTGCCTGCCAGATTCGGTAGAAGGTTTTGGTACAGTGGTTTCAGTTACTTCACCATCTACTTCACCATAAACAGCGGTGCTGCTTACAAAAATGATTTTAAGAACTGCACTCTTCTTAATTTCCAAATGCAGTAATTTCATTTTCTCTACAAAACTTTCGCTAGTGCCACTTCTTAACTTTGGCGGAAGGTTAATAATGAGAATATCTATGTTTGACAAAAAACCTTGGATGTCTCCTTTAACCCCAGAAGTGGATATTGATATTTCATAAGCATGAATATCATTATCTTGAAGAAGCTCCAGTTTCTCTTTAGATGTTGTGCTCCCATAAACCTCATGTTTTTGGTTTACAAAATGCTTGGCAAGAGGCAATCCTAGCCAGCCACAACCCAATACACCTATGCTATCATTCAAATTTTACTGTTTTGGTCACCAAGATAGCATCATTAAGTACAAAAGGCATTGGAATACTGTTCTTTGGTCTTTCGGGTACTGTAAACGCCGTATTAGTTAATAGATCATTGGAAGCTTCATAAAATGTGAGCTCCAACACCGAGTCTTTTGGAAAACTCAATTCTAGTTCCGTATAATCATTATCGGTTATGTAATGGGTAATCAGTCTTTTTTTTCGGTTTTCTAGAAAATAATCAGAAAGTTGAATGTTGTTGACTTTTGCAGAATTCAATCTTATAGGATTGGTGTAGATATCTAATCGATTAATGCTTCTTTTTGGGGTAATGCATAATTCTAGAATACGTTCATTTCCAATTATAGTGTCTTTGACGGTGTCTACCCAAGGCTCGGCTATAGCTTTTTTTGGAGCATCTGCAATATAAGTAAATTCGGTTCGGTATTTACTGGGGAGTGTTTTATACTCTCCAGCCTTAGGCACTCGTTTTTCACTTCCTATAAATTGACCGTTCCAACCTATGGGTTTATAATCGTAAGTTGCCCAAATTGCGGAATCCTTATCTGCATTGTATACGTATAAAAGACTACTTGGTTTGGGGCGTTGTTCATTAAAATCTGCTTTGATGTGCGCTGAAATACTAAACACTGCAAACAAGAAAACTGCTAAATAAGCAAAACGCTCCTTGTTTTTTAGCTGTCCAAAAAATGGAAGTACCAAGAAAAAAAGTAGCGTAGTGAAAACTGTTGCCGCCACCATCATTTTTAATCCTAAACCAACAGGAAACATTTTTATAAAAGGCGAATGTATGAATACGGCTGGTAGTGCTAAAAAAACCAGTAAGAATGGATTTGGTTCTTCTTGATTTATAGTTACCATAAAAGCTGCCAGCAGTCCAAATAAAGGGATAATAAAAAAACTGGCACCTGGCAAATAAATTGCCACTACGCCACATATGATCAGCCATATTAAAGCAGGTGCTACCAAGAGGTTGGGTGTACTTGTTTTTCTAAACCTGTGGTAAAACCAAAAGCATACAGCTAAAGATAGAAGGGCATAGACCATAATGTAGATATGTCCATTGTAGGTAAATCCATGGAGCATATCGTTAAAGTCGGGGTACCACCATTTTATTGCGCTCCAGCTAAAATACCCTAGTATTCCATTTATAATTAAAGTAGTAAGCAGCGGAAGAAAACCTTTAAATATATCTTTTGCATTTAATTTTTCCTTCTTAAAGCCTGTTATGAGCAGAAGTACAAATGCAAGTACTGCAATTCCGAACATGGGCCAAATCCATTCAAACGGGTACGAAACCAAATTAAAAAAAGGAAGGTTGAAGTATATGAAATCATCCAGACTTTTTAAATCATTTAGATTGGCCTCACTAAAGTGTTGTAACAACGGCATTAAATAACTGCCTTGATGAGCCAAAGAAGTTTTATCCAATCTTTCATAGGTATCTAAAGCAGTATGGTAGTCATAATGGTCATCAATAAAGGCAAAATTGAACCCCTCGATATCGCCATCTTCCCTAAAAACGGTTAAATCTGTGTCATTGGGCAGCATTTTGTAGATACTATATGCCAAAGAATTGGCAACTGGATATTTGGGGTTTGCTTTTGTAAACTCCTTTATTAAAGTTCCATTGCCCCTGTTGGTTTCTATGAGCATATAACTTGGACCGCCGCTACCACGTGCCTCAAAATTTAGAACCAGTCCTACCTCTTTTGCCCATGGATGATTATTGACAAAAAGGTCAGCACCGTTAAGGCCTAATTCTTCTGCATCCGTAATAAGAATGATGATATCGTTTTTAGGAGTTTTGTTTTGTGCCATAAAGGCTCTTACACCTTCCAAAATGGTCGCAACTCCACTTCCTGCGTCACTGGCACCAAAAGATGAGTGAGGATTGCTATCATAATGAGATAACAAAAGGAGTGCCTTGCCCTCTCCGGAACCTTCAATTTTGGCCAAGATATTTGTGGCCTTGCTGAGGTTCGCCCAATCTCCAGCAGTATACCCTTCTTGGGTGGTGGTTTGCAACCCAAGTTTTTTAAGTTCGGATATAACATAGCCCCTTGCATTTGCGTGTCCTGGAAAACCAACCGCATGTGGCTCTTTAGCAAGATTTTTGACATGGACTAATGCTTTATCCGTAGAGAAGGATTGTAATGCGCTATCCTGGTCACTATGATATGGTGGCATTAAAGATTTGTAGCTCCAATACACTGCAAAAAGAAGCAGTATTAGCGCAAGAGTTCTTGAAAACTTCATAGTTTGATTAAGTTGGCATGTAAAAGTATAAAATTATGAAAGGTTCGTAGGTTTACCGTATAAAATTTAAATAATTCGTTAAAATTCCCTATATTTATTAATCAACCCAAAAAGTAACGATATGGCAATCAAGAGTTTTCAAGGAGTTAGATTGAAAGGGTCTTCAAAAAAGGAATATGATGCTCCAATACTTGTGGAAGACTATATGACCAAAAAATTGGTTACTTTTTCACCAGAACAATCCATTTTGGCAGTTATGGAATCATTTGCAAAAAACCATATTTCTGGGGGACCTGTAATGGATGAAAATGGATTTTTAGTTGGAATCATTTCTGAAGCGGATTGTATGAAACAAATTTCTGAAAGCAGGTACTTTAACCAACCTATTTTAGATAAAAGTGTGGAACGTTTCATGACTAAAAATGTAGAGACCATACCCCATGACATGAGTATTTTTGATGCAGCCGGTGTTTTTGACAAGCATAAAAGGCGCAGATTGCCAGTAATGAAAAATGATATCCTGGTAGGACAAATAAGTCGAAAAGATATTGTTATCGCTGCTTTAAAACTAAGTTCTCATAACTGGAAATAATCTCCAATCACATTTTTATTCACGTTTTACAATCATATAGTAGTCGTTGTCCAACGGTAAGTAGCCAATGTCATATACAAAGTAATAAGTACTGCCTTTTTTTGTGGTATAAAGGTTTGTTATGTGTTCAAAATCGAAACCTTTATCAATAAGTCGCATTTTGGTAGTCTTGGTTTTTCCATCTTTTAAAGGAAAACTGTCAAGTACACGATAGTTCTTGCGCAATCTATTGTTTATGTTTCTTACTAAGTTTTTGCTATCCTTATTGAGTCTATTATTATAGGCGTTTCTACAATGGTCAGAACAATATTTTTTATCTATTCTGCCGAGCAGTTTTTCACCACATTCAAGACATTTCTTTTCAGACATAATGAGCGCCTTATGTAATTATAATATCATACTTTTTCAATAAACCAATAAGGTTGTCTTTACTGAACTTTGCCTTTTTTAGCCTGTTTTGTTCAGGGTCAATGTTTAAATTAAAGGAAGTAGTTAAATCAGCCTTTTCTAGAATGGAGTGTTGAAAAATAGCGTTTTCCATATTACAATTTGAAAAAAGCACCTGTGTCAAATCCGCTTGAGCAAAGTCTGTTTGCACCAATTTACATTCTATAAACTGGGCATTGTTCAGTTTCATTCCAAGAAATGACGAAAGATTTAGATTGCACTTTTTAAACTGAAATGACATTAAGAAATCACTGCAATCTTCAAAACGGAGGCCTATTAGTTTACATTCAATAAAAACAACTTCCTTAAAGATGGTGTTTTTTAGATTGGCATTGCTCAAATCACACTCTATGAATTCACATTCCATAAAGTTTTGATTGTCAAGATAACCATCAGAGAACTTGCAGTTTTCAAAAACACAGTTTTCATAATCTGACTTGGGCAATCGATCTTTGGTATAGTCTATACCTTTAAATTCTTGATCGGCAATAAATGATTGTTGCATTTTTTAAACTTAATCTTCCAAAAGTATTGCAGGCAGCTCCAGTGTGTTGTAAAGCTCATTGTATTTTGCCATTTCGGTATTTACAATACTGTTCTTTTCATTTTCAAATGTTTTCCATTGTGATAAAAGATCCCTCAAACGTTCTTTAGCTCCTTTTGTCACTTTAGGTTCAGCAGTATCTATAAACCCTTTAAGATGCATAAAATCTGCATTTAACTGGTTGTGAAAATTAATAACATCTTGGAAAGTTTTTTGCTTGGGCTGAATAAGGTTTTCTTCCCAAGTTTTAATACGTTTCATTAAAGAATCTCCAACCTTTAACAACTCGCTCGCACTTTCATTTTCTTTCAGCAATTTACTATAACTTTTTAATTGTGCTTTGGCGGAACGCATTTGGTTAACGGCTTCGTGCATTGAGTATACGGCATTCTCAATTTGATTTAGTACCTGCTGCTGTTCAGCGTAGTCTGCTTCGGTGCCATCAACTTTTGGGTTAGGTAAAATGGTGGCTTCCGTTTCTACGGTTTCACTTTCTAAACTTAACCGCAGTGCATAAACACCAGGAGCAACGTTTGCCCCATTATAATTTCCAAAAACAAAAACCTTATCAATAGATGGAATCTGTTCTTTACTAAAATTCCAGGTAAAACGGTTGTGCCCTTTTTTAGAAGGGAGCACTGCAGGTTTTGGTGGTCCCCCAGGCCATGATTTAAAATCTTTTTGGGTTTTATTGGTAATGGTTCGGATAACTATTCCATTTTGAAGAACTTCCAATTTTAGATTTAAAGAGTCTGAATCTTTTGGTAAGTAATAATCAAAAGTTACCCCTTGTTTTGGATTTTGACCTAAACTGGGAACTGGTTTTTCTGGACTCCCTCCAAAAATGCGATAGGTATCTTTGGGTTTGTAAATTTTCAGTTTCTCAGTGGTATCTAAACTATTTTGAATGGCTCCCAAATCGTCCAATATCCAGAAAGAACGACCAGCAGTTGCAGCAACAAGGTCATTGTCTTGAATAATAAGATCATTGATAGGCACAACAGGAAGATTTAACTGAAAAGGTTGCCAATTTTGGCCATCATCCAAAGAAAGATAGAGTCCTGTTTCGGTACCCGCGTATAGCAGTCCCTTTTGCTTTTTGTCTTCACGTACAACCCTAACAAACGTATGCTTGTTGGTTATTCCATTAGTGATTTTACTCCAAGTATTGCCGTAATCATTGGTTTTGAAAACATAAGGTTTCAAGTCCATAGATTTGTAACGCATAACCGCTATGTAAGCCGAAGCGGGGTCATGTGGAGATACCTCAATGCTGTTGATGATGCCATCAGTTAAATTTGGAGGAGTGATGTTTTGCCAATTTGCGCCTCCGTCTTTTGTAATATGAACCAAACCATCATCACTGCCCGCATAAAGTACACCTTGCTCATGTGGCGATTCTACCAGATACATTAAAGTGTTGTAATTTTCGCCACCAGCAGCCTCATTGGTATATGGACCGCCACCTTCACCTTGTTTTTCTTGCTCGTTTCTTGTAAGGTCTGGGCTTACAACTTCCCAACTTTGACCACCATCCACAGTTTTGAAAACAACATTTCCAGCGTGGTAAATTGTACTTCTATCGTGAGGGGAACTTATAATTGGTGCGTTCCAATTGTAACGAAACTTAAAATCTTTTGGCACCTTTCCAAGACCCAGTTCAGGATATTCTTTTATGGCTTTTCCTTCTCTAGAAGCGCGAACCCATTTTTCAATAATACCCTGATAGCAACCCCCATAGACCACCTCTGGATTATCTGGGTCAAAAGCCAAATAAGCACTTTCACAACCTGCAACGGAATACCAATCTTTCCAATCGATTCCATTGTCATTGGTTCTGCTTGCTATAGCAATAGCTGAATTATCTTGTTGCCCTCCGTAGACATTATAGGGCACAAGGTTATCCGTGATTACCCTATAAAATTGTGAGGTGGGTTGATTTTGTTGTGTACTCCAACTTTTACCGCCATTATTTGAAACATTGGCACCTCCGTCGTTGGAGTTGATCATTTTGGAATTGTCATAAGGATTGATCCACAAATGGTGGTTGTCTCCATGAGGTGTAGGTAACGGAGCAAAAGTTTTTCCTCCATCAATTGATTTGGTAACCGGAGCGTTTAATACGTAGACCACATTTTCATCCTGTGGATCTGCAAAAATCTCCATATAGTACCAAGACCTTGCTATGTTGATTCGGTTTGAATTGATTTGAGTCCATTTCTTGCCAGCATCATCACTTCGGTAAACCCCTCCCTTTTTTCCTTCTGCTTCAATAACTGCAAAAACCCTGTCCGAATTTGCTCGGGAGACTGAAATTCCAGCTTTTCCAAACGCCTTGGGAAGTCCTTCCTTAAGTTTTTTCCAGCTGGTACCGCCATCAGTGGATTTGTATAATCCAGAGTTTTCACCACCAGATTCTATTTTCCACGGGTAACGTCTGTGTTGCCACATAGCTGCATAAAGAATCAATGGGTTGGTCATATCCATTGATAAAGAAGAGGTTCCAGTATTTTCATCAACAAAAAGTACATTTTCCCAACTATCTCCGCCGTCCAATGAGCGATAAACGCCTCTTTGGTTAGAAGGCCCATATTGAGCTCCTTGAGCAGTAACAAAAACAATATCAGGATTTTCTGGGTGTATAATGACATCAGAAATATGACGTGTTTCATCAAGCCCTATGTGTTTCCATGTTTTTCCTGCATCCGTAGATTTGTAGACACCATCTCCCATTGAGGTCATTACACCCCTTGCTGCATGTTCTCCCATACCCGCAAAAACAATGTTTGGGTTGCTTTCCGAAACGGCAATGGCTCCCACGGTTCCGGTTTTAAGAAAGCCGTCTGAAACATTTTTCCAGGTAATGCCATCATCAATGGTTTTCCAGATACCACCACCCGTTGAACCCATATAATAGGTCATGGATTGTCCAATGACTCCAGATGATGCTACACTTCTACCACCTCTAAATGGACCAATATTTCTCCATTTTAGACCATGGTACATAGAATCATTAAGAACGACAGAGGGCAAAGGAGCTTTCTTTTTTCTGCGTTGTGCTTCACTGTCAAAAGAGGTGAGCAAAAGGAGGGCAAGGAAGAATTGAAATACTTTCATTTTGGTTTGATTTTAGCTTTTGGGAAGATACAAAACCCAGACATAATGTTAACAAAAAGATAAAGATTGAATTTTATTTGGAACAATCGTTCTGTTATTCATATGTTTGTATCGGAATGAACGTTCCAGAATAAATAGAAATCAATAAAACATAATTATTATCATGAAAAAACTTGAAAACAAAGTGGCCGTAATTACCGGTGCAACCAGTGGAATTGGTTTGGAAACCGCAAAAAAATACCTTGGCGAAGGTGCCAGAGTAGTCCTTACGGGCAGAAGTCAGGAAAAATTGGATGCCTTAAAAACTGAGCTTACAGGAGATTTCCTTCTGCTAAAAGCTGAAGCGTCCAGTATTTCTGATAGTGCAGCATTGATTGCAAAAACAGTAGAAACATTTGGAAGAATAGATATCCTCTTCTTGAATGCCGGAGTTTTTCGTTTAGAGGGTGTAAATGAACTTACGGAAGACATCTTTGACGAAGTGCATAACATTAATGTACGTGGACCTCTTTTCACCGTTAAGGCTGCTTATGAGCACTTGAATGAAGGCGCAAGTATCATCTTTAATACTTCTATCGTAAACGTGAAAGGTTTTGCAGGGATGGCAGCCTATTCGTCTAGTAAAGCTGCCCTAAGGTCATTGACAAGAACTTTGGCGGCAGAATTTGGACCTAAGGGCATTCGAGTAAACGCAATAGCGCCAGGACCTATTGATACCCCGCTTTATGGAAAACATAATGTACCACAGGAAAACATAGATGAAATGGCCTCGGGCTTTCCATCCATGGTATCATTGGGTAGGTTTGGAAGTGCTGAAGAAGTGGCCTCAACAGCGTTATTTTTAGCATCTGATGATAGCAGTTACATTACAGGTGCCGAGATCCCTGTGGATGGAGGTCTTGCCCAGGTATAATTTTTTTCAATAAATTTGGAACAGTTATTCCAGAATAATGCCAAGAGTAAAACAATTTGATGAAAAAGAAATATTGAACAAGGCAATGGAGCTCTTTTGGGAAAAAGGGTTCCATGCCACTTCAATGCAGAATTTAGTGTCCCATTTGGGCATTAATAGGGCAAGTCTTTATGATACCTTTGGCGGCAAGGAAGAACTCTTTAATAAAGCTTTTACGCAATATAGGAGTGTTACAGGAAACATGCTAAAAGCAATGTTTGACAGAGAAGATTCTGTGCGGACCGGTCTAAAAAAACTCTTTGACATAGCTATTGAAGAAGCACTAACGGACAAAGCCCGTAAAGGCTGTTTTGTTGTCAATACCACTACGGAGCTTATACCTGGTGATGAAGCAATTCATAAAGTTTTGAGCGATAACAAAACCAATGTTGAAGGTCTTTTTATCAATTATGTTCAAAAAGGAATTGATAGAGGCGAGTTTTCCTCTTCTAAAAATGCGGAGAGTATTGGTCTAATGCTTTTTACCCTTTACAGCGGAATGCGGGTGTTGGCAAAAGTGGATTCAAACCCTGATAAACTGAACAGTATGGTGCAAGCAGGACTATCCGTGCTTGACTAGGCTATTCGGAAATCTTGAACTTCACATTTACAGAAGTCTCGACCTTTATTTTTTCAAAATCGATATCTAAAGGTTCCGCTTCTGCCATATCCATTTCCATGGCTTTCATTTGCATGCGCGGTGCTTGGTTGTATCTGGGATAATAAGGAGTGGACGTATCCATTATGTGAATGGCCGCTCCTACAGTTTGCCCTAATGGAGCTGTCAAAGCTTCAGCTTTCTTTTTCGCCTTTTTTACAGCTTTGGATTTAAGTTCCAATTCCAACTCATCCATTTTGGAATACTCGGTTTTTTCCAAATAAGTATTGGCAATGTCCAGTTTTTCCAAAGCAACCATTGCTTCCCCAGCTTTTTTTCCAGAATACACCAAAAGAGAATATTGTTTACTCTTTAATACATCTTTTTGGCGTAGAAAGTACTTCTTAAAGTTGCTGCTAAGATCCTTAATTACCAATTGTTTGTCTAGGTCAATTCCTAAAGCCCTTAGGCTTTGAGCCATTTTGTTTTCTTGCTCTTCTACCGATTTTTTTCCTTTGGAATCCTTCTCTTGAATCGTAATGCTCAAATAGATTTTGTCTGGGGTTACAAGAGTATCCACTCTTGCAGAAGTTTCAAGATACGGTACGTCCAAGAAGTTTTTTGATTGTCCCATTACAGAAGTTAATACACAGGTTAGAATAAAGGTAAAAACAATTTTTTTCATCATAGCTAGATTTAAAACAACAAGATTAAATGAATCTTTCTCTTACAAAATTACACTTTAAAAGATGAATCTCTAACAATAAGATTGGTCTTTATTTCTATGGTTTTTGTAATTAAATCTTCTTTTGGATTTTCAATTTCGTCAATGAGATACTTAACGGCGGTTCTACCAATTTTGTTTCCTGGCTGATCTACGGTGGAAAGTGAAGGGGATATAATGGTGGAACTTGCAGAGTTGCTAAAGCCTACAACGGCAATCTCATCTGGAATGCTAACTTTAAACTTGTTCAACGCTTTGATTACCCCGATTGCTGCGCTATCTGTTATTGCAAAAATGGCATCTGGCCTTTTTTTTAAGCTCAGTAGAATATTAGCCATCATCCTACCTTTTGTCAGGGAGATATCTTCTGTGCTCAAGATTATCTTCTCATCAATAGGTAAATTGTGTTCCTTCAAAGCCCTAAGATAACCTTCAAAGCGTTTTTCAGAATTAAAGGATCCTTCGGTTTCCTTGATTATCGCTATTCTTCGCTTCCCTGTATTGATAAGATGTTCCACGGCATTATATGCTGCTTCTTCTTCATTTATTACTACTTGCGTGCAAGGAATTTTCCCAGAAACTTTATCAAACATAACTAGTGGGATTCTATTTACGGTTTGAAGAATATCATCCACGGATTTTGTTTTCCGCGATAAGGCCAAAAGAACACCATCTACTCCAAACTGCATCATGGTCTGCAGCATTTCGGATTGTTTTTTGTCATCATTTTTAGATTCAGATATAATGACCCTGTAACCCAAATTTTCCCCTTCTTCTAGAACCCCTTTAAGTACAGTTGTGGTGAAGTAATGCGAAATATTGGGAACAATTACTCCAAGGATATGGGTTCTATGACTTCTAAACCCACTGGCAAATAAGTTAGGAACATAGTTATGTTCGTTGGCCAGTTTTTTAACCTTTTCCTTAGTTGATTGGCTGATGTCGGGATGATCATTTAAAGCTCTTGAAACTGTTGATATAGAGATATTTAGACTTTTGGCAAGCTCTTTTAAGGTAATGTTATGCTTTTTTTTCATGTTTTCAAATGTAACGTACAAAGTCGGTTTTAAAAATAAAACACTTTGCAAACGTTTTCGCAAACGTTTGCATAACAAAATTGTAAAAAATTACAGAATTCATTAAGGCATTCAAATAATTTTAGCCTATTACTAGTAAAAACATAATGAAACTTAAAAATGTCTCACGAATTAACTAAACGATTATGAAAAACTTAGTATTTGCGATAACAGTCCTTTTTTGTATGGGGATCAGTGTCGCTCAAACAGAGATTACAGGAAATGTAGAGGATGGTTCGGGAGTTCCAATTCTAGGAGCTAATGTATTAGTATTAGGTACCACGGAAGGAACTACGACCGACTTTGACGGGAACTTTGTGCTTTCAACAGACTTAAGCGGGAGTCAAACCATTAGGATATCTTTTATTGGATTTACGCCATCTGAACAAACCGTTGATTTAAATGGTTCAGCACTTTCCTTGGATGTTGTGCTTCAAGAGAGTGGTCAGCAATTAGATGAAGTAGTAATTACGGCGTCCAGTACGTTTAGATCACAGAAACAGGCACCATTATCAATTAGCTCAAAGAAAATGGCGGAAATCACCAAGTTATCCGCCAATAGCCAGGCAGATATATTAAGAAGTGTTCCAGGTATCACTGCTGAAGGCGGTGGTGGTGAAACTGCAACCAACTTATTTGTTAGAGGTCTGCCCTCTGGCGGGCAATATGTTTTTAACCCCCTTCAGTATGATGGGATGCCTTTGATTAGTTCATTCGGACTAAACTCATCTGCACATGATGTATATGCTAGACCGGATATTGGATTTAAAGGTGTTGAATTTGTTAGAGGTGGCGCTGCCATATTATATGGTGCGGGATCCGTTGCAGGTATTATCAACTATACGAGTAAAACTGGAGATTCAAACCCAGGTAATATTATAAACGTTGAGTGGGGAGATGGCGATAGGTTTAAAACGGATTTTTATAGCGGTGGCAGACTTGGGGGAGAAGACTCGAATACTTTTTATGCTTTCACTGGTTTTGTTAGAACAGATGATGGTCCAATAGATACAGGTTTAGCTACAAGAGGAGTTCAATTCCGCGGAAATATTAAAAAACGATTTGAAAACGGATCATTTACAGTTCATGCTCAATTTATTAATGATAGAGCTCAATTCTATTTGCCCATACCACTAAGTGCATCAAGAGAAAGAATAGATGGTAATGACGGACAACCTGTGGAGCAGTTATTGTCCGGCGAATTAGAGGAGACCTCATTTTTAACAGCAGGCGGAGTTTATGAAAGCCCTATTGAAGACGGTGTTTTTACAAAAGGCGGCTATGTTATGGGAGATTTCAACTATAACTTTTCGGATAACTTAAGGTTCAAATCCAAAGTAAGATATGCGAACTACGAACATAATTTTGCACTATATGTTGGAGGTAATGGAGACAATGGAAATCCAATTTCACTAAACAATTATGTAAACAGCGTTGATGAAAACAATCAGGGTTTTGTAGCTACCTATCAAGGTGGGGGCGATGTCCAAATAAGCGGTTCCGATTTGGTTGTGGATAATTTACATGTTGATAGGTTGCGACCTATGACTGATTATTCTGGAGAGGCATCATTGACATTAAGGTCAAATGATGATATCCATAACTTTACTATAGGTACATTTTTGTCAAGAACTGAAGCAGAAGATGTGAACTACCAATACCGAGTGCTATCAGAATTCAATAATAATCCTAGATTGGTCAATCTAAGTTATACAGATGAAAATGGTGCCAACGTAGTCTTTTCAGAAGGAGGCCTTACCAATCGTATTGGAATGACATCAAACAGATTTTTAGACCAGAATAGAACTGCGTTTTATCTAACAGATGAAATGGTTTTTGATAGATGGCGTTTTGATGTTGGTTTCAGATACGAATCAACAGAAGGAACTTTTAGCAATGGTGGCATTGTTGAATCAACACTATATGATAATACGGAACTTACGGATGGACTTAGGAATGTGAATTTTGCCGATGGAAGTTTTACAAGAGCAACAATAAGCGCTTCTGACTGGGCCTTGTCTTTGGCAGGTTTATATGAGCTCTCTGAAAGTACTAATTTGTATGCAAACTTTTCAAGAGGATTTTTCTTTCCGCAAATAAGAAGTTTTGCTCCGGTTCCAGGTATTCGTGAGTCAAATTACGATTCAGAAAATATTATACAATTTGAGGCTGGTGCTAAGTTTGGCACATCAAAATTCTCAGGTTCTGCAGCAGCGTATTATGTGAGCTTAAAAGATAGAATACGAATTAATCAAGCCATTGTTGGAGGCTTATTGGTAGACCAAACAAGAACAGAACAGAATACTTCAACCTTTGGTCTGGAGGCTACTTGGAATTATAGGTTTACGGACGGTCTTAGCTTGCAAGGGACCGCTACATATCAAAATCATGAAATCACCAAGAACATTCAAGAAGATTTGGTCAATGGAGGAACAACAACAACCAATGAGGGCAATGAATTGGCAAGGCAACCCAACCTCTTAGGAACCTTAGGACTTAACTATGATAACAGGGAGTTTGATGCCAATTTTACACTGAACCATACCGGGAAAAAGTTCACTTCAGACATTAATGATGTGGAACTGGATGCTATTACCATTGCACGTTTGGGAGCGGGTTATACCTTTAATACTGCTGATGAAAATTCTGTAAGACTTGGTTTTTCTGTCTTTAATTTATTTGATAGTGATGGTATAACAGAAGGAAATCCAAGGGCAGGAGTAGCCGGTGAAGCTGGAAATCAAGATTTTTTCTTTGGTCGTCCAATTCTTCCGAGAAGATTTTTCTTGACTGCGACATTTAATTTTTAGTCAGTAAAAAAATAGTTTAAGTTAGTTTTCAAGTTCATGCAACATATTGGTGGTGACAGGCCGCCAATATGTTTTTATATGCTATTTATGAGAGAGAAATTGATTAATAGGGCCATTAAGGTGTTGGAAGATAATTTTCAAGATGGTGGTTTTACAATTCCCAGCAAAGGGCTTTATCCCTTTCAATGGAAATGGGATTCAGGTTTTATTGCATTGGGTTTTGCGCATTATGATCTTAAAAAGGCAAAAATTGAAGTTGAAACGTTGTTGGATGCACAATGGGAAAATGGTTTTATTCCACATATAGTTTTTCATACGGATAGTGATTCCTATTTTCCGGGACCCGATTTTCATCAGTCAAACCTTCATCCCCAATCTTCAAAAAAATACCGTTCTACAGGTATGACTCAGCCTCCTGTAATGGGCTTTATCTTGGAAAGATTATTGGAGATTGATAAAGGCAGTGATAAGATGTTGGAATTCATCAGTAAACAAATTGATAAGGTCTATGCGAATCACGTTTATTTTTATGAAAATCGGGATTGGAAAAATGAAGGCCTTATCTATATATACCATAATTGGGAGTCTGGCACGGACAACTCTCCTATGTGGGATGATATTTGGTTGACCATGAACCCTCCAGAATATGAATTTGAAAGAAGGGACACTTCGCATGTAGATGCTTCCCAGCGTCCTTCCAAAAGGGAATATGATCATTACCTGTATATAATTGATGTTGCAAAGAAATATAACTATGATGATGCCAAAATAGCCGAACACTCTCCCTTTTTGGTATTGGATCCTCTTTTTAATTCCATCTTGATAAGGTCAAATGAAGCGTTGATCAAACTATATGGATTGTTGGGAGGGAATGATGAAAGGATTGCATACCTGAAATCCAAACAACAAAAAAGTATTCAAAGTCTGAATGCTAAATTATATAATGATGAGCTTGGGGCCTATGTACATTTTGATTTACGGAACAATAGACAAATACCATACATTTCATCATCATCCTTTACCCCACTTTATTCAGGTGCTCCAGATAAAGAAAAAGCTGAAAACTTAGTAAAAACTATGATTCAAAAGTTTGGAGATGAAGACAGGTATCTATGCGCTTCTTTTGATCCAACACATGAAAAATTTGATCCAAAAAAATACTGGAGAGGTCCGGTATGGATTAACATGAATTGGATGCTTTATCATGGACTAAAAAGATATGGTTATGACGAACTAGGGCAAAGAGTTAAAAATGATTCACTTGAGCTTGTTGAAAATAATGGCTTTTTTGAGTATTTTGATTCAAGGAAGGCCAACCCAGATGCTGAAAACAGTGGATATGGCGGAGATAATTTTTCATGGAGTGCCGCTTTATTGATAGATTTTTTAAAGGAGGAATCTTAAGCTTTAGATAATGGTACTTGACTTTACTAAGGATTATGTTTTGGAAAACGATAAAGTAAAGCTGGTCCCGTTGACTCCTGATCATACTGTACTTTTACAAGAAATTTCAAGGGAGGAAGATCTTTGGACCTATTTTTTAGGAAAGTCAGATGGCAGCAGGGATTTTGAAAATTACATTCTTGAAGCTATTACTGATCGCGATAAAAAAAGCGGATACCCTTTTGCGGTCTATGACAAAATGAAAAAGTGTTATGCAGGCTGTACACGTTTTTTTGATTATCAAGAAGACTTAAACACAATACGCTTGGGATATACTTGGTATGGCAGGGATTTTAGGGGCACAGGATTAAATAAGAACTGCAAATACTTAATGTTTCAATTTGCTTTTGACCAAATCGGTTTGGAACGGGTTGGATTGGGTGCTCACTCAGAAAACAAGGTTAGTATCGCAGCAATGCAGAGTGTGGGCTGTGTTAAAGAAGGGGAAATCCGAAATCTTTTTCCCTCTATCCATGGTAAGGGAAGATCTGATGCTGTTTTACTGGGTATTCTTAAACAGGAATGGCTTAAAATCAAAAAGGAAAACTTAAAGAATAGATTATGAACTATATAGATTACATCATCATTGTAGTATACCTCATTGGTTTTTTGGGAATAGGCTATTTTTTTAAGGAAAACAAAAGTTCAAGTGATTATTTCTTGGGAGGTAGAAGTATGGGATGGTTCCCATTAAGTCTTTCAACCATGGCCACCCAATTATCTGCAATAAGCTTCATTTCTGCTCCAGCCTTTGTGGGTTTAAAAGAAGGAGGAGGATTGCAGTGGTTAACCTATGAATTTGGAGTGCCTTTAGCAATGGCTTTTTTATTGATAGCTGTTATTCCCACACTTTATAAATCTGGAATTGTTAGTGTGTACGAGTATCTTGAAAAACGGTTTGATGCCTCTTCACGCTTATTGATAAGTTTTGTTTTTCAAATTAGTCGTTCCGTGGCAACTGGGGTTATGGTCTATACCATGGCCTTGATTTTACAAGCTACTGTAGGGGTTGACTTTTGGATTTCTATTCTAATAATTGGTGTTATTACATTGGTGTACTCCTTTCAAGGTGGAATGAAAGCGGTTATTTGGGGGGACGTAATTCAAATGATTATTTTGTTTTTAGGAATCATAATATGTTTGATATATGGAATAAGCGAGTTGGGTGGATTTGAAAATTTTCTTACTAATGTGGACCAAGATCGTATTACCGCTGTTGATTTTACTAAATGGGGTTTTGACAATGCTGATGGAGGTGATGAATTTGGTTTCTGGCCTATGGTCATTGGCGGGTTTTTTCTTTACGCCTCTTACTATGGAACTGATCAGACACAATCGCAAAGACTGCTGTCTGCTAAAGGGATGCCAACCATAAAAAAATTACTCTTGGCCAATGGCCTATTTAGGTTCCCCCTTACTCTTACCTATTGTGTAATGGGTCTTGTATTGGGTACTCTTTTAGTTCAAGATGCTAGCTTTCAAGAGATGATGGATACGGTTTACCAAGCTAACATTGGTTCACTTGAAGGAAAAAAAGCGGACTTAATGGTACCTGTTTTTATCATCAACTATTTACCAAATGGAATTATTGGAATTTTAATTGTAGCCATCATGTCAGCTGCAATGTCTTCCTTAAGTTCAACTGTTAATTCGCTATCTGCAGTAACTATGGAAGATTTTGTAAAAAGATTCAGACCAGATATAAGCGATAAAAAATATGTAATGAGCTCTAGGTTCCTTTCTCTATTTTGGGGATTAGTCTGTTTGTCCTTTGCTTTTTTTGCAGGAAATATTGAAGGAACGGTCATTGAGGTCATCAATAAAATAAGCTCAATTTTCTATGGTCCAATTTTAGCTGCGTTTATCTTGGCTATACTTACTAAAAAAACCCATGCTCTAGGAGCTAATTTGGGTATTGTAGTTGGAGTATTGTTCAATATGTGCCTGTGGCTTTATGTACCAGAGATATTTTGGTTTTGGTGGAATGCCATCGGTTGTTTGGTAACCATAGTTGTGGCGGTGCTATTTAGCTATGTAATTAAGAGAAAAGCTAATGAAGGGTTAGAGGTGGTTTATTACTCAGGTAGAAAAGAGCTCATTATATTGGGCTCGTTTTTTCTGTTAATCGTAGTTTTGAGTATTGGGTTACCCAAGTTTTTCAATTAACTATCTTTAAAAATGAAGTTTGTTATAGCTCCGGATAAATATAAAGGTTCCTTGACCGGGTTTCAATTTTGTGATGCTGTTAGCAATGGAATTAAAATGGTTTTTCCTGAGGCCATCATTATTAAAAAACCATTGGCTGATGGGGGAGATGGCACCATAGAAGTTGTAAAAGAATACTTAAATGCAACTAATGAATCCATAACCGTAGCGGATCCATTGTTTAGGAAGATTTCTGCCAGCTATTTGCTCTCCGAAGACAAAAGCATCGCCTTTATTGAAATGTCTGAAACCTCTGGATACAAATTACTGGATAAGGAAGAGATGAACTGTATGCATACAACCTCTTTGGGAACGGGGCAGATGATTGCAGATGCATTGCACAAGGGCGCTAAACAAATAATCTTGGGAATTGGAGGTAGTGCTACTAATGATGGCGGAATGGGAATGGCCACTGCCTTGGGCTACGATTTTTTGGATAAGGATGGAAATAAATTGAGTCCTATTGGGGAAAACCTAATTAAGGTGAACAAAGTTGATAAGACGAAGGTGAATAATGGCTTGAAGGAAGTAGAAATCAAAGTGGCCTGTGATGTAAATAATCCATTGTATGGTAAAAACGGGGCAGCATATATTTATGGCCCCCAAAAAGGAGCGTCCAAAGAGGAAGTTGAGTTTTTGGATAAAGGACTTGAGAATTTTGCTAAGATCATTCATTTAGATTTTGGGGTTGATGTTCAAAATATTCCGGGCGCCGGAGCCGCCGGAGGTATGGGAGCTGGGGCCAAGATTTTTCTAAATGCAGTTTTAACTTCTGGAGTGGATTTGGTTATGGAAATGGCCAATTTTGAAAGCGCATTAACTGATACAGATTGGATTATTACTGGCGAAGGTCAATTGGATGGACAAACTTTTTCTGGTAAAACAATCAATGGTGTGCTAAAATCAGCAAATAAAAAGAAGATTCCTGTTGCTGCTTTCTGTGGATCTATGAATATTTCCGTTAATGAAATGAAAGCATTGGGACTTACCTATGCAATATCAATTTTAAATGAAATCGGTAACCTTGATAATGCTAAAACCAATAGCTATAAAAATCTAGAACAAGCCAGTTACAATTTTGCCAACCTTTTAAAGGCAGCTAAAACATAAAACAGAGTTTATTACCTATTCATTTTAAACTTTAGGGAATGTTTTACGGTGTTCCACTCACTGTCTAAAATTGAAAATAAAACAGTGTCCCTAAAATTTCCGTTTTCATCTATTCTGTGATTTCTTATTATGCCTTCCTGTTTGGCTCCTAAACGAAGAATTGCATTTCTAGAAGGATGATTATGAAAATGTGTCCTGAATTCCACAGCAATAGTATGTAACTGTTCAAAAGCGTGAGTTAACAGCAGATACTTACATTCCGTGTTGATGCCTGTTCGCTGAACGCGTTGCGAATACCAAGTAGCTCCTATTTCAACCCTTCTGTTTTTGGCATCACAATTCAAATATCTGGTTGAACCAATGATCATATCAGTCTTTTTATCCAGAACAACAAAGGGAAGGGCTAGTCCAGCCTTTTGTTCATCCAGAACAGTGTTCAAATAAGTGTCAATGGTTTTTGGAGAAGGAACGGAAGTATACCAAAGTTCCCATAACTTGCCATCTGCAGCAGCAGTCAGTAAACCTGATTTATGCGATGCTTCCATCGGAATCAGTTTAATCAATTCACCTTCCAGAGTTATTGGATTTAACCATGTTTCCATGTTGTTCAGTTTTAAACCCCAAAGATAAGTTTATTGTTTTTCCAAACCCTATAAGCTTCTCGCATACAATGTCCGCAAGGGCGATAACCTTCCTTTATAGCGTCTTTATCGGAATCAAAGAAAACACGATTCTCAACCTTTAGACGTTTTCCTGATTTACAACTTAGAGTTCCATATATCTTAAGATTTTTGTTCCCTGCCCATTGTATTTTTCTTTGTTTTAAGAATCTAAAAAGCTCAGAGGAAGTGATTTCTTTATGTTCAATCATGGTTATGAAGTAGCATCATGGAAAATAATGCCCAAAGTATAACGTTCTCCGGAACGGACCTCACTAACGCCATGTTTCATAGTAACACGATAATGCCCGTTTTTTCCTTTCATAGGTCTAAAATTGGTTGTAAAAATGAGCATGGAGCCTTTTTTTGGACGTAAAACTATTGCCTTGGATTGCGCTCGTGGAACCTGTTGTGTCATCACAAATTCACCACCAGTATAATCAGCCTCTGGGTCATTTAAAAATAGAACTGCTTGCAACGGAAAATAGATTTCCCCATATAAATCTTGATGTAGTGTATTGTAACCTCCTTTTCCATATTTCAGAATTAACGGGGTGGCTAGAGATTGCCCATGAAGCTCGCATTGATGGTGCAACTCCGATAGGTTTGGGGGAAATGAAAGATTCAGTTTTAAGTTATTCATCCATTGGTTTGCAACCGGTGCGAGTTTGGGATACGTTTTTTCTCGCAGTTGTTGCAAGGTTTCTGGAAGTGGATATCTAAAATACTTATAAGTTCCTGACCCAAAGCGATAGCGTTCCATTTCTACGGTTTTGCGATAAAGCGTGAAGTCTGTGAATCCATCCATTAATTCTGAGCAATGGGTATCATCCAACACATTTTCTAGAATAGAATACCCCTGTTGCGCTATCTCATTTTGTACGTTTTGCCAAATAATACCGTCCAATCCATCTTTCTTGATTTCCATAAGATTCAAGTATTAAATGTTTAACGTGATTGAGCGGCTTCCCATCCAATGATGGCCGTTTTGCGAATACTATCCCAACGATAACCGCCTAAATTTCCTGAAGATTGAATGACCCTGTGACATGGAATTAAATAGGCGATTGGGTTGCTGCCAATAGCTGTGCCTACAGCTCTGGATGCCTTTGGTTTTTTTATGACATCAGCAATTTTTCCATACGTGGCCAATTGGCCTTTGGGTATTCTAAGTAAGGATTCCCAGACTTTTAATTGAAAATCTGAGCCCTTTAAATGAAGTTTGATTTCTGAAATCTGACTCCAGTCATTTGCAAAGACCATTAACGCATTTACCTGTGTCTGATCCACTCGTTGATGATATTGAGCCTTTGGAAACTGTGATTTAAGCTCATAAAGACCTTGTTCTTCATCTTCAGTAAAAGCTACATGGCATAGGCCTTTGGGTGTAGAAGCAATTACCACAAGTCCAAACGGACTATGGGCATAACTGTAATTTATGGTTAAGTTTTCACCAGAATTTTTGTATTCCCCTGGTGTCATCCCTTCAATAGTGATAAATAGATCATGCAATCTGCTTGTTCCAGAAAGTCCCGTTTCTATGGCGGCATCAAATAATGTAGCCTTACTTTCGTCCAAGACTGCTTTGGCATGTTGAACACTAGTATATTGTAAAAATTTTTTTGGACTTATCCCTGCCCATTCCTTAAAGATTCGTTGAAAATGGTATGGGCTTAAATGTACTTGTTCGGCAATTTCGTCTAAAGATGGCTGTTCCTTAAAATTGGATCTAATATGCGCAATGGCCTTAGCAATGCGGTCATAATTTAGCTGTTCTTGTTCGTTCATAATACCTGTTTTATTTTATCCAAAAGTATAAAGGGTGCATATGATGGAAAACCCGATTCTTGCTGTTTTAACACATGCTAGGAAAATGCATATTTTGAGACTGAAAACCCATATCAAAGGGTTTTGGTAAATTTATATACAATACAGCGAAACATTAAAATTGAATGGGATTGAATTTGAATAATAAGAGATTTGTTACAGTAAATAATAAAGAAGGACTTTCTTCAAATGAGACTGTTTTTCAGTACTATCAAAACGGGAAGGTCATTACAGGCAGCTACAAAGGAGGGGCAATTGTTGAAGGCCTTCTTATTGGGAAACAAATAGGGGATAATAAAATACAATTATTATATCAATGCCTACAGATGAAGGAGAGCTAAAAGCAGGTCAATCAACTGGACTTATTTTGAAAAATGCACAAGATAAATTGGAACTAAAGTTTGAATGGAATTGGCTTAATGGAGCGTTAACCGGAGGTCATTCAGAATCCATTGAAATAGAATGAAAACCAAAAACTTTATAGGCTTAATACTCTTTATCGCAGTGCTTCTGGGCGTATTGATTTATTGGCGGGAATACGCTACCAGAGATCAGGTAGTGCTTTATCAGGTTGTGTTATGGCAACTTGGTATTTGGGTGCCCTGGATTCTTGGTTTTAAGATCTTGGATAAAATCATCAAGAGTACTTCTGAATCTAAATTTACCTTACCGCTGTTGTTGGGTACTGGCTTGTTGTTAATCTGTTTGCATTTTGGTTGGTTTTTTAAATTTAGCTCCACATACAGTCCGTACTTAGATTTGGAAGGATCTAAGTTTGGTGTATATCGCTACTTTTTTATCTTTTGGACATTAGTGGATATTGGATTGGTATGGTTTATTATTGATAAGTTGAGAGCAACAAAAAAAGAAGAGCTAGAACCACCTCTGTTGTTTGAACTGACCAGAGGAGGCAATAAATACTTCTGCGAACCTTCCCAAATTTATTTATTGGCGGCCGAAAATTATTATACCAAGCTATTTACTACGGAAGGTGTTTTTGTAATGCGAAAACCCTTAAAATCTTTCCATGATATTCTCCCTCAGAATACATTCAGGAAAATCCATCGATCTACCATAATTAATGTAAACTATGTATCTGAACTTTCCAGAGGTAATGATCATAGTCTAGAAGTAATCATGAAAGATGGTACTAGACGCAGGGTGAGTAGAAGTTTTATCAAAGAGATTACCCTTTTCTTCAAGGATAGAACATATTAACACCATTCGCTATCAAAAGCTTGACCGTTTACTGCAAGCGCTAAATTCCATTCTGATTATTAGGTAAGTTTAGGATTCAAATTCTGGACTCAGATTCTGTTGTCCCAGTAGATGTTCATCAATCAATCTTCACCTAATCATGAATTCTAAAATAGACATATGCCATCCTATACATTAACGGTAAACAGTGTAGAAAAAACTGTTTCAGTAGATACAGACACCCCTTTGCTTTGGGTGCTAAGAGACAAACTGGGATTAACAGGAACCAAGTATGGTTGCGGAAAAGGTCTTTGTGGGGCCTGCACTGTGCAATATAAAGGCAATGCCGTTAGGTCCTGTACACTAACGGCTGACTCCGTTTTGGAAGGAAACATCACCACTATTGAAGGCTTGTCCGAAGGCCAAAACCATCCAGTGCAACAAGCTTGGAGGGAATTGGACGTGCCCCAATGTGGGTACTGCCAGTCGGGTCAAATAATAAGCGCTGCTACATTACTTTCCAAAAACCCCAAGCCCACAGAGGATGAAATAAATGCCTCCATGGCAGGTAATATCTGCAGATGTGGCACCTATACAAGAATACGTGAAGCCTTCCAATTGGCGGCTAGTAAACTAGATGAATAATGAGGCCCCTAACACTACTTTTAATAATATCCCTAATAGTGAAATCCCATGGACAGGATTTTCAATTTAAGCGTATTGATTTAACTGAAAATCAGCAAGGATCTAGAGGGGTTTCTATCGCTGATCTTGACAAGAACGGATTACTTGATATCGTAGTGGCCAATCAGGTTGATTCCATCCAGTTTTTTGGAAATTCCATATTGTTCAATTATGAAAAGGGGTTTAAAGAAATAACCATTGCAAATGACAATATCAATGCATGGAGTGAATCTGTGCATACTGTTGATGTGGATAATGACAATGATTTCGATATCTTTTTTACCACACAGTTTGGCGTACCCAATCTCTTGTATATTAATGATGGTTCAGGAAAATTTTCACAAGGTTTGGCCGGAGATCTGACTGAAGATAAGACCAATTCCCCTGGAGCCTGCTGGTGTGACTATGATTTAGATGGCGATTTAGATGTTTTTATAGTGAACAGGGATGGTGAAGATGACAACCTATATACAAATAATGGCAAAGGAGTATTTGTAAAAAATAGTGCTGGACCCTGGATAGGGAATAAGGGTGATGGGAGATCTTGTTCCTGGGGTGATTTAAATGGAGATGGAAAACCTGATTTGTATGTGGCAAATTTTGTAGTAAAAGAGGATGGACAAGTAAAAGGAAAACACAGAAATTTTCTTTATCTGAACTCTAAAGATGGAAAATTTATAGAGGAAAAAAAAGGCATTCTTGTAGAAGAATTAAATGCCTCATATGGTGTTTTTCTTGTTGATTATGATTACGACAGGGACCTTGATATTTATGTTACAAACGTATCCGTTGCCGATGAAAATACATTCTATGAAAATTCTGGAACAGGGATATTCAAAAAA
Organism: uncultured Allomuricauda sp.; assembly: GCF_947499585.1. GTDB lineage: Bacteria > Bacteroidota > Bacteroidia > Flavobacteriales > Flavobacteriaceae > Flagellimonas. The sequence goes on from NZ_CANMOO010000002.1 coordinate 1,099,753, forward strand.
TTGACAGATAGTGAAATTGCCTATGAAGTCCATCGCCCCTCAAAAGGGCAAACTTGGGGAGATTTTAATACTGATGGGTTTTTGGACGTATATGTTGCTAACGGCACAGAAGGATATCCAGAAATTCAAAATTTTTTCTTCTCAGGAAAATCGGATCGCTCCTTCAATAGAATTTACAACACACTTCCGGCAATAGATGACCATATATCGGCGGGGACCGCCTCTGGGGATTTGGACAATGATGGTGATTTAGATTTATATGTGTGTAATTGGGGAGGGGATGCTGAAGCTAATGATTACTATATCAATCAAAACCAAACCAATCACTGGATAAAGTTTCAATTAAAAGGAATTTCCTCCAATAGCTATGGTATTGGTAGCTGGGTAACACTCTCCCTTAATGATGGTACGGTTCAAACTAGATACTTCTCTAGAGAAACAGGCTACGGAAGTGAAAATGCTCCAGAAATTCACTTTGGCATCCCAGCTTCGGCAAAAATAAATACAATTGAAGTGGAATGGCCTTCTGGGGTAAAACAGAGTGGGAAGAACTTGGAGGCAAATTTTGCCTATGAGGTTATTGAAGGCAAAGAAATTAAACGAATTGAAAAATGAAAAATACGCTAAAAAGAAGAAATTTCATCAAACTTACAGTTTCGGCCAGTGGAGCCCTTATTGCAGGAGTGCATCTGCAATCGTGCATGCCCAAAAAACCACAGGCGGAAGTACATCAGTTTTCGCCACTTATTAAAATTGATACGGACGGGTGGATTTCCCTGATTGCCAAGAATCCAGAAATAGGACAGGGAGTAAAAACAGCTCTCCCAATGATTTTGGCGGAGGAACTTGGTGCCAATTGGAACAAAGTGAAAGTGGTTCAAGCGGATTATGATACAATTTATGACGAGCAATGGGCAGGAGGTAGCTATGCCATCATCTTAAACTGGGATTTAATGCGAACAGCGGGAGCCATGGTAAGACAGGTGCTCATAGAAGCGGCATCAAAAAAAATGAACCTTCCTGTTGAAGAATTTATAACAAAAAACAGCAAGGTATTCCACACAAAATCTAATAAAACCTTGCCTTTTGAAGAACTAATTGCCGAAGCTTCACAAATACCATTGCCAGAGGAGGTGGAATTTAAACCAACGGATTCCTTTGAAATTGTTGGGAAAAACATTCCCCAAGTAGATTTGGATAAACTGGTAAGTGGAGGTGCTGAATTTGCCATTGATATAAAACTACCAGAAATGGTATATGCCACTGTTTTAAAAAACCCTGTTTTTGAGGGTGGTGTAAGCAGTTATGATGATGAAGACGCAAGGTTGGTAAATGGTGTTATCGACATTATAGAACTCAACAACGCAGCATATGGAGGGAGACTTCTTGGCCCAAACAGCCCCAACTTTGTCAATGGCGTTGCAGTCATTGCCAATTCAACTTGGGCTACATTTAAGGCCGCCAAGAAACTTAAGGTAGTTTGGGATAATACCGGTTCTAGAAAAGAAAATACAGATGAGATTTTTGAACGATTTCATGCGCAACTTTCAAATACATCCATAGAAAGAAAGGATGGAGACATAGCTAAGGCGAAACGAAGTGCCGCTTCAAGTTTTGAAGCCGTTTATGAAGTTCCTTTTTTGGCACATGCAACTATGGAACCCATGAATTGCACCGTTGATTTTAGAACCGATGTTTGTGAAGTGTGGGTTCCAACACAAAACCCAGAAGCGCTGCAAGAAGGGCTGATTAAATTGTTTGGATTACAACCAGAGCAGATTAAAATTCACTTGCCAAGAATAGGGGGTGCGTTTGGAAGAAGATATTACGTGGATTATGCTATGGATGCGGCTGTCTTATCCAAAAAAACGGGAAAACCAGTTAAACTTACATGGACTAGGGAGGAAGACATCAGGCATGATTGGTATAGACCTGGGAGTGTACAGAAAATATCGGCTTCACTGGATAAAGATGGTATGGTAACGGGGTGGCAGCACATTTTGGCCAATGCTTCACGTAAAACTTCATTAGGACGGGAAGGTGGACCTGCCGGCACGGAAATAGACGAATATGATTTCCCTGCTGGATTTGTCCCTAACCTACAATTGGAATATGGTCATGTATTGAGCGATGTTCCTCTAGGACAATGGCGGGCTGTGGCCTCTTCTGCCAATGCATTTACCGTTCATTGTTTTTTGGATGAGTTGGCAATTTTGAACAAGACGGACCCCATAGATTATTTTTTAAAGTTTATAGGCCCTGAAAGAATGGTTCCTGTGGTGGATGATTATGAGTTTGACTTGAAACGCTTGATTCATGTGGTGGAGAAAGTAAGGCAAAACAGCAATTGGGATACACCTTTACCAGAAGGGCAGGGAAGAGGTTTTGCGGCCAGAAAAGGAGCTGGGTCTTTTATTGCTGAGGTGGTAACCGTAAGCGCCGATGAAAACAGAAAAATAAAGATTCTAAAAGTGGATGCCATTGTGGATTGTGGTATAGTGGTAAATCCTTCAGGAGCAACAGCGCAAGTTGAAGGAGGAATCCTTGAAGGACTTTGTGCGGCGCTTTATGGAGAAATAACGTTTAAAGATGGAGCTACTGAGCAGTCTAATTTTCATGACTACAAATGGATGCGAATGGGAGAAGTGCCAGAAATTCATATAGAATTTATAAAAAATGAGTTGCCTCCAAGAGGTCTTGGTGAACCTCCTTTACCACCCGCAATCCCTGCATTAGTAAATGCTATTTATGCGGCTACGGGAAAACGAATTAGAAAATTGCCGATAGTTCAATAACAGGTCCTTGACCTCGCAAGAGCATTTTCGATTTCACCGTTTCGCCTCGGAAATATTATTCTTTATGGTTGTTTTCTAAAGCCAAAATCTTTGATAATGGTATTTGAGGTTTAAATTTAAACCTCTTATTTTTCCTTGTTAAGGGCCAATTTTCGTGCTCACAAAGGTTTTGTGAGCGACTGCTGTTTTCTCATAGTTTCTTTGTGTTGAACCTATGGATAACATCAAGTCTTATGAGAAAAAAACCCGCAAATAAATTGATTTATTTCTATTTTCCTTTAACGTGCTCTATTATATCCATCATCGTGTTTCTGACATTGCTGACTGTAAGGTTGGCAATCATTTGATTCTAACCTTTTCTTATCTATGACGAATCTTATGCGTCTAAATACACGGCGGGACAAAAACTATTTTATAACATCGCTTATCGTTGCACTCATTGAAGCGGGGAAGGAAACTATGATAATACGTTTTATTGCCAATGTAAAATCATCTTGCCAGGGACATCTTTGAATTATGGTAAGAAGCACCGCAACAACCAATATAGAAATAAGATAAGTAGCTATTACCCTTTTGATGTAGTTGAAAACATATCCCTTTATATTGAAACGGTAGAAATTAAAGAAAACAAAAAGAGCAATAAATATGAGTGATAGTAATGATAAAAAGCCTACGTTCAGCAACGGTAATTCCTCTCCTAATTTCCAAGCTTCTTCTGTGTAAGCAATGGGAAGTGCTAGTATGGTAGAACCAATTATAATTTGCATTACATCTCTTGGCTTTAACTCTACCATCAAAGGTTTTGTAACATAGTGAAGTAGTTTCCCGCTGGCATCAGTAATGGGAACCATTTTATGAAGGTATCCTCCAATTCGTTTGGTAAAAGAGCTTTGATTGTCCATCGTATCTAAATTTAACTCTTTTTACTTCATACGTGTACCTTTAATTAAATTAAGATTGCTTTTAATAATAGTATGATTCAACTCTACTAATACAAAGGAATCAGAGGTTTATACTATAACATGGATCAATTGAAACTGTTAAAATTATCAAACTATAACAACACTGGATATTGATAAAATGAAAAATACATTACTTTAGTAATCTTGAAGAATAAAATTCAAATAGCGGCAGGGATATTGGCAATGTATGTTTTGTCCTTACCTGTTGTTTTGGTTTTTCACTCTCAAACGCATACTCAGGACATTGTAGAAATTGTCAAAAGTGATTTTGATAACATAACTGTTGATGACAATTCGGATTGTCAAATCTGTAGCTTTTATTTTGATCAACAACTGTATGTTCAGAGTTCTTTTTCCTTTCAGTTAGAGAGTTTTTCCTATTATTTTCTTCAAAGTACATCAGAAATACCGATTACTGTTTCTCAAGAACAGCACTATCTACGAGGACCTCCTTTGGTTTAATCTCCTTCCTTTCATAACTAAATATTTGGTAACCTATGTTGCCAATAATCTTTAGCATGCGATTATTTCCAATATCGCATACCATTGATTAATCAATCACATTTACATATATACATGTTAGAAGCAATCAATCTTACAAAAAGATATGGTGGGCATGAAGCATTGAGCAATTTGAATCTTTCCGTTGCTCAGGGCGAAATATTCTGTTTACTGGGTCAGAACGGTGCCGGTAAGACCACCACTATAAATTTATTTCTTGGCTTAATAGAAGCTACAAGCGGCAAGGCTTTGATTAACGGTGTCGATGTAAAGCCGAATAGCAATGCTACCTCAAAAATGATAGCCTATATACCTGAAGTAGTGCAATTGTACGGTAACCTTTCAGGTATTGAGAACCTAGACTTCTTTAGCCGTATTGCCGGATTTAGGTATACCAAAGAGCAGTTGACGTCCTATTTGTTAAAAGCTGGACTTCAAGAAAGTGACCATTTTAAGAATTTGGCTTCCTATTCCAAAGGAATGCGTCAAAAGGTGGGTATTGCCATTGCCCTATCAAAAAATGCCGACTTCATATTTATGGACGAACCCATTTCTGGTCTTGACCCTAAAGCAGCAGTAGAATTTACTGCTATCTGCAAGGAATTGAGTCAAATGGGAAAATCCATTTTTATGGCGACACATGATATTTTCAATGCTGTAAACGTCGGTACTAAAATTGGTATTATGAAAGAAGGTCGTTTAGTGTATTCATCAGAGACCACTGCTATTGATGCCAACGAATTACAAAACCTATACTTAAAAACAATTTAAGACCTTAAATCAAAACGATTAAAGTAGCGGTTACATCTTAAGGATGACGTTACTTTTTATTAGCACAGAGATTACAGGTCACATTGAAACAAAACACATAAATGAAAATCATAAAATATATATTCATACTCTTATTATTTAGCTTTGTTGGGAATATCTACGCTCAAGTAGAGGTAACAGGTTCGGTTGCTGACGAGCAGGGAAATCCAATTTTTGGGGCTACTGTTTCCCTAGCCAATACGGATGATGTGTTTGGAGTATTGACGGATAGAGATGGAGCATTTCAATTGAGTGTGCCCCAGGGAGTTTATAAGTTCGAGGCACGCTTTTTAGGATATGCTACCAGTCAGAAATCCATTGATGTAAATTCCTTGACCACCCAAGAATTGGGGACAACAGTATTAATCGAAGCTACTGAAAGTTTACAAAATGTTGAGGTCATTGGCCGTGCAAGAATTGACTACAATAGTGATTATTCCTTTTCAGCAACCAAAGTAGCTATAGCGAACAAAGAACTGCCGCAAGCCATTACTACGGTCACCAAAGAATTGATAGCTGACCGTTTGGCATTTCAATTGCCAGATGCGGTTAAAACAGTAAGTAACGTTAGCTTAACGGGTTTATACAATCACTATAATATTCGAGGTATTACGCAGGGAGATGACGGGCAAGTGCTGAACGGAATGCGTACCCGTCAATACTATTTTTTACAACCGATTACCTCGCATCTGGAACGTGTTGAGGTAATAAAAGGGCCATCATCAGTAACTTTTTCAAGTGCAGACCCAGGTGGTACGGTAAATATGGTAACTAAAAAACCATTGACTGAAAAGCGTAGTGAAGTTTCTTTAACCACAGGAAGTTTTGGAACCTTAAGAGCTACGGCAGATTTTACAGGACCACTAAACGGTTCCAAAACCTTGCTATATCGTTTTAATGCTGCTGTTCAAGAGGCAGATTCATTTAGAGATGTTGTAAACAATAATGCTATTTTATTTTCACCATCTTTAAGTTACATCCCTAACGAAAATACATCACTAAATGTCGAAATGATTTATAGCGATGCCGAAGGTAATTTAGATAGAGGTCAGCCAATTTTTGGTGCAATTAATGGTGAATTTGATTTGAATAGTACGCCAATTACTAGGAATGTCGGTGCATCAAGCGACCATTACAAAAACAAGGAGTTTATTTTCATGGCCAGCTTTAGTAAAAAGTTTGGGGACAACTTTGGTTTCAATGCGCAGTTCATGAAACAAACTTGGGATGAAGATTTAGCAGAACATAGAGTTGGTGGTACCGTGGTCGATATTGAGGGGAATGTGATTCCTACCCTAGCAAGGTTAAGATATGATGAAAGACAACAATTTTGGGAAACAGATAATTTCAGCACCTATTTTACTTATGATATCAAAAGCGATAAGGTTACTAATAAAATATTAGTTGGCTATGATGGTACGCGTTGGGAAAGAAAAATCGGAGCTGGATTTCTAAGGGCCAGAAGATATTTAACCGTCGATGGTGGTCAGTCTAATTTTGACCCGGCAAATGCTGATAATTTTGAGCAAATCGTAGTTGACGGTGTTACTATACCGAAACCCGCTGCAGCTTTTTTTAATTTAGAAGATCCTTTTAATGGTGCTAGAGATATCAGTGATTACAATCTTTCTGAACTAAGAATTCCTGCAAATTTGACAAGTTCAAGTGGTATCTATCTTCAAAACCAATTTAAGCTTGGAAAATTCTCAGCGTTATTCAATTTAAGGTATGAGTGGTTCACGGATATCTTTAATTATAAGGGGGATGAAGAAGAATTTAAAACCAATGCTTTTGTGCCTAGACTAGGTTTAACCTATGAAGTTAGTAAAAGTATTAGTGCGTATGCCACTTATCTCGAAGGCTTTCAACCCCATACCAATACGGTTTCCTTATCTCCAACGGCCGAAGGTTTCTTTTGGGCTGCTTCACCAGCTAGGTTTGATCCTTTGGAAAGTAGCTTGACAGAAGTAGGTGCTAAAGGAGAGTTCTTAAATGGAAAATTATTTGCCAACCTTGCTATTTTTAATATTACTCAAAAGAACATCTTATTAGGGGATACCTATGATTTAGACAACCTAACAACAAGAGGTGAGCAAAGAAGTAGAGGTTTTGAAATGGATATTTCTGGTTACATATCACCGAACTTTCAACTTACAGCATCTTACGGTTTTGCAGATGCTGAAATTGTAGAAGATGCTATAGAAGAATTTATTGGAGAACGAATTGGAGGTGCTCCTAAGCATAATGCAAATTTTTGGGGTCGTTATGATTTCATGAATGAAACTTTAAAAGGTATTGGAATCGGTTTTGGCGCACAATATATAGACGAAAGATTTACGTGGTACAACCCCACTTACGATACCGATAGAGTGCTATTACCCAGCTATACCGTTTTTGATGCTGCTGTATATTACAAGCCAAATAATACAGGCATTCAATTGACGCTTAAGTTGAACAATTTATTTGATGAGACGTATTGGTTAGGCGGTCTTAACCCTTCTAGGTTAGGCCCAGGTGCTCCAAGAAATGTCTTGCTAAATGCGACATATAAATTCTAAGAATCATGAAAAAGGCAAACATCGGTCTGTTCATGAAGCATTTCCTCAAAAATGCCTTTAAGACCAAAGTGATTTATGTAATGCTTACCGTTTTTATATTGCTGACCGCCTATGCCGCGGTCAGTGGTATTCATAATTACTCAGAACAAAATTCCATTAGGCTGGAACATCAAGAAAAAGCAAGGCAAAGTTGGGAGGCCAATCCAGATAAACACCCACACCGCATGGCCCATTTTGGTACGTTCGCTTTTCGTATGAAACAGCCTTTGAGCATGTTCGATTACGGCATAGAAAGTTTTACAGGGAACGCCGTTTTCTTGGAAGCCCATAGACAGAACAGTGTTAACTTTTCTGATGCAGGGTTTTCAACAGGCACTCTGCGTTTTGGAGAACTTAGCATGGCGATGCTTTTACAATTGGTGTTGCCTTTGATTTTGTTCTTTTTGGGATTTTCCGTAGTCGTCTCCGAAAGAGAGAACGGGACCCTGAAGATACTGCTGTCTCAAGGAGCGGATTGGAAAGAAATACTATTGGGTAAATCCTTAGGGTTGTTTGTACTGGCACTTTTATTCTTTGCTCCTATTGTTCTGTTCACGACGGGGTTTTTATTTTTTGGAGAGACCAGCATAAATCCAGCTGATTCTTGGCAACGCTTTTTATTATTGTTCTTAGGATATGCGCTCTTTTTACTCATTTTATGTTTTATGAGTATTGTTGTGTCCACCACGGCACGCTCCTCTAAAAATGCGCTGCTTACCCTCTTGGGCATCTGGTTGTTCATGGTAGTATTGGTTCCCAAAACTTCGCAAGCAATAGGAAATGCAATGTATCCCACACCTTCAAAATTGAGTTTTCAATCTGCAGTTGAACGAGATGTTATTAAAAAGGGAGATAGCCATAACCCTGATGACCCTTATTTTAATAGGTTGAAAGATTCTGTTTTGGCCGTACATGGAGTTGACTCGGTTACTGAACTTCCTTTTAATTATGGCGGTTTTGTAATGCGGGAAGGCGAAAAAACAAGCGCAAACCTATATAAGAAGCATCATGACAGTCTACTGCATATCTATGAAAAACAGAACAATGTCAGTCGTTTTACCGCTGTTCTTAATCCATTTGTGGCCATCAAGACAATATCAATGGCCTTTACTGGAACTGATTTTAAGGGATATGTAGACTTTCAAGAACAAGCCGAGACCTATCGGTATCAATTGGCACAGGAAATGAACGAGCTTCAGATGGAATATATCAGCACTAAAAAAATAAGTGGTTCCGAAGGAAAGAAACATGTAGTGGGGCATGAACATTGGGAGGAATTTCCAGATTTTGAACATCAGATGCAACCTTTACAAAGTTCTTTGAACGTAGCATCATTAGGCATTTTCTCTTTATTAGGCTGGGTTTTATTATCCTTTTTAGGCCTAAGATATCTTTCTAAAAAAGCAAAAGCGATATAACCATGTATAGACTTCTATTTTTACAGTTTTTAAGATCTAGGGCGGTTCTCGCTAGTTTGGTGCTTATACTATTATTGGGAGTGATAAGCATTGGTATAGGCCATCAGTTTCTATCCCAAAAGAAAGCGGCGATTGAGCAAGTCGAAAGTCACCAAAAAAGTCATATAGAACGAAATGTGGCACTCCATAAAGACGATTTGGGACTTCTTATGTATTATGTACAATTCGCATTTGTAAACAGTACAACCCATCTTGCTGGACTTTCCATTGGCCAGAGCGATTTGAACCCCAATGTACAGCGAATTACAATCAAAAACCTAGAGGGACAACGATACGATACCGATCTGGTCAACCCTATGAATTTACAATCTGGTAATCTGGACCTGTCCTTTGTTTTAATATACCTATTTCCACTTTTGATTATTGTTTTCACATTCAATTTACTATCCGAAGAGACCGAAACAGGAACGTGGAGATTGGTATCCGTCCAGACATCATCAAAATCAAAGTATCTATTGACAAAATTATCGGTCAGGGTACTACTAATTTATGCGGTTCTAGGAGTACTTTTTACTGTCGCCAAAATCGTGCTAGCGATTCCATTGGATCTGAATTTTATGATGGTGGTACTCCTATCGTTCCTGTATGTCGCATTTTGGTTCGCTCTGTGCTTTTTTGTCATTAACTATAAAAAGAATTCAGGATTCAATGCTCTACTGCTATTGTCAATATGGTTGGTTTTACTTATTCTGTTACCAGCAGGAATCAATGCTTATCTAACCAACAAATATCCAGTGCCAGAAGCTTTGAGCACCATGATAAGTCAGCGTGATGGATATCATACCAAATGGGATACGGATAAGAAGGAAACCCTACAAAAGTTCTATGATCATTACCCTCAATTCCAGGAATTTGGATACCCTATTGAAGGCTTTAATTGGACCTGGTATTATGCCATGCAACAAATGGGAGATGATGATTCTGCCAAAGACACCAAAGCTTTACGGAAGAAAATGGGCGAGCGTGAAACTGCTAGCAAACAATTGTCGGCATTTTTACCCAATATGCATTTGCAATTGGCATTCAATGAACTTGCAGGAACCAGTCTAAACCAACATTTAAGTTTTTTGGATGCAACAGGTGACTTTCATGAGGAACTACGGTTATTTTTTTATCCTTTGATTTTCAAAGAGGAATCTGGGGATAGTGTGGATTGGACAAAGTTTGTACCAAAATATAGCGATGATGGGAAGGATGATAAAACACAACTTCGTTTTATGTGGCCTTTATTGATAGCCACTTTTATCATGTTTCTCGGCTGTATCATAATTGGGCGAAAGTTGCATTAGAGCGGTAAGCACCTATTGCAATGAGAAATACTAAGAATATAATTAACAACTAATACAAAACAATACTACATCAAAACAGAAGACGATATGATTATCACAAACAATCTAACAAAAAAGTATGGTGATTTCACCGCATTGGACCAATTGGAACTATCTGTCAAGGAAGGCGATATCTATTGTCTTTTGGGCGCGAACGGTGCCGGGAAGACCACTACGATCAACCTCTTGTTGGGCTTTATCCAGCCTACTTCGGGAAGTGCCTTTATCAATCAATTGAAAGTTGAGGAAAACCCGCTGGAAACCAAACGATTTTTGGCGTACATCCCAGAAAACCTGATGTTGTACCCGAGCCTGAGTGCGGTAGAAAACCTCGACTATTTTTCTGGCATTGGGGGCAAGAGTTTGAACAAATCTCAATTAGAGGGTTTTTTGGAAGAGGCCGGTCTTCAATCGGGAGCATTCCATAAACGTATCGAAAGCTTTTCCAAAGGTATGCGGCAAAAAGTGGGCATTGCCATCGCTCTGGCGAAGGACGCCAAGGTGCTACTGCTAGACGAACCTACCTCGGGCCTTGATCCCAAGGCAAGCAACGAATTTGGTCACCTGCTGCAAAAACTCAGGGGAAAAGGAGTGGCCACCCTGATGGCTACTCATGATCTTTTCCGCGCGAAGGAAGTAGCTACGCATATTGGTATTATGAAAGATGGACACTTAAAACAACAGTTCGTGGCCTCCGATATATCACTTTCCCAATTGGAAAAAACCTATTTGGAAACAATGGATTATAAAACCTTGGTATCATGATACGAAAAACCATCAAAAAGGAAATCAAGGAGCTTTTTAGGGACGGAAGGGTACGTATAAGCATTTTTATCGTTCTCTTGCTTTTGGGAGTGGCTGTTTGGATTAGTAGTAGACAGTACCAAAATACCAATCAAGATTATGCTGCTGCCAGGTTATCCGAACGGGAGGTTTGGGATAACCAAGGCGAAAAGAATCCTCATTCTGCAGCACATTATGGCACTTATGCCTTTAAACCAAAATACCCTTTGTCTTTAGTAGATCAAGGGGTGGACAAATACGCTGGTACCTCTATCTTTTTGGAAGCACATAAGCGCAACGAGGCACAGTTCAGTGCAGCGACCGATCAGACTGGACTGTCTCGTTTTGGAGATTTGACACCAGATTTCATCTTATTATTCATCATGCCTTTGTTTATAGTGTTGTTGGGATACAATTCTTTTACCAAAGAGCGAGAACTAGGCACGCATTCGCTGTTGAAAAGTGCTGGCGCAAGAGGATGGAAAATTGTGCTTGGCAAATGGATTGCTCTTTTTTTACCTGTTCTGGCCATTACAACGTCACTCCTATTGTTGGCAGGTATTGTGCTTTCGAACCTTCCGGATTATGGGGTGTTTCAATGGAGTTCACTTGTTGCAATGGGATTGGTATACTTGCTTTATTATGCTGTTTTTACCAACTTGGTACTTTGGGTTTCCCATTGGGCCAAACGCTCCGGAATTTCGTTGGTGGTTTCCCTTTCCCTTTGGATAGTCGCCTGTCTGGCAGCCCCTAAAGCTGCGAGCAATATTGCAGAGGCGAGGCATCCATATCCAACCCGTCAGGAGTTTGCCGCAAATGTTTTAAAAGATAAAGAAGCAGGACTGGACGGGCACAACCCTTGGAACAAAGAGGCCAAACTGTTGGAAGAACAGGTACTGGCCGAGCATGGGGTGGATAGTCTGCATCAACTACCTTTTAACTTTAATGCTTATCGGATGCAAAAAGGGGAAGAGCATGAGGCCGAAGTCTATTTTAAACAATACAATTATCTCAAAGAACAATATCAGAAACAGTCAGGAACCTATCGAAGCCTGGCCTTGCTTTCACCTTTTCTACCCGCTCGCTTTTTGAGCATGGGGATTGCCCATACAGATTATGCTACCCATTGGGACTTTTCAGATGCAGCAGAAAACTATCGTATCGCCACTCAAAAGTTTCTGAACGATAATACAGCCCAGAATACAAAATATGGGGAAAGGGGCTATAAAGCAAGTGCCGACTTTTGGAAACAGTTGCCAGCCTTCGACTATGATCCGCCCTGTTTGGATAAGGTTTTGGAAAACAATAGCTCCAATCTTATGATTTTGGGTATGTGGACAGTCTTGTCCTTTATCCTTTTGTTTATATCCACTAAAAAAATATAATCATGTTCAGATATAATTTTAAATATGAGTCCATCGCGCTATTGCGAAGTAAATGGATCCAGATACTTATAGTGATTTTATTGTTGCTTTTTGGGTTTGCTACCTATAACGGCCAACAAAAAACGTTCAAAAGACAGGCGGATATTATTGAGGCCAATGCGGAAATTGCTGATGCCGATAGAGACATGTTAAAACTGCTGGATTCTGTGGAACAAGGCTTTCAAGTAAGTGCCAGTTCGTGGACAATCCCAAATGCACCGATGGCAGTGGGCAACTATCATCCAAGGTTAGCGAGTATGCCCCCGTCTGACCTCTCTTTTTTGGCTACTGGACAAAGCGATATGTTCACACACTTTGTAAAACCTACGGCATCTGGTGATGATTTGGCATTGAACTTTACGGAAATGACAAGCCCTGTGCAATTGCTTTTTGGGAGTTTCGATATTGCTTTTGTGGTCATCTTCCTCTTGCCTCTTTTAATTATTGCCTTTTCCTATGATGTACTTTCTTCTGAAAGAGAAAGCGGTTCGCTGAGGCTCTTGGCGGCTCAACCTATTTCGCTCTATAAATGGCTTTTTCAAAAATTGGGATTACGCTTTTTTTGGGTGGCCGTTATCATGACCCTTTCGCTAACATTGGTTTTTCTGCTCAATCAAGTAGCTATAGGGAGCAATTTTGCAGCATTCATGGGGTTTTTAGCAATTACTTTGGCCTATGCGCTTTTCTGGTTCGCTCTCGCTTTTGCCGTCAACCTATGGGTAGGCAGTTCGGGAAAGAACGCAGTGGCGTTATTAGGCTTATGGGTGGTGTTTGTGCTATTGATACCTGCCGTTCTTAACCAATTGGGGGGTACACTTTATCCAATGCCCTCACGTGGGTTAATGATCAATGATATGCGTGCCATTAAGGCAGAAGCTACTCAACGACAAGACGAAATCTTGGATAATTATCTTAGGGACCATCCCGAATATGCGGTCAACGATACCACGCAGAAACGTTCATTCTGGCATCGTTACATGGCCTCGCAACAATTGGTCAAAAAAGAATTGGAACCTATCTTGATACGATATGAAAGGCAGTTGGAAAAACAACAGCTTTTGCTTAATCGTTTTACCTGGGTTTCGCCTGCCATTGTTGTTCAAGGGTCTCTTAATCAAATGGCGGGGAATGGCAATAAATCCTATAAGAGCTATCGTGAACAGGTAATTGCCTTTGCCCAAGAATGGCGCAATCATTTTTTGCCCATGCTCTACAACAATCAAGAATTCCGTTCGGAAAACTATGCGCAATTACCAAAGTTTACTTTCCAACGACCAACATATCAATCACAGTCATCGGCATTGTTTGTGGTGTTATGTTCAGCGTTAATAGTTCTAGGTATTGGAGCCTTGCGGTTTCGCATTTACTCAAAAAAAGAACAGTCATTGGTCAATCAATGAAAACTGAAAGAAACAACTCAATAATTAAGACCGATATAGTAATTCCGTTTTCAGTAGATATGGGGTGCCATCAACTATTCGGGGTTGGTGTTGGGATGCACTCATAGTAGCTTTATTAGGAGGCTTATTTTTCTTTCTGGGATTATTAATCTTAAAACGAACCAAATGAAACAAACAATTTTATCAATATTAACGCTTCTTATAAGTCTGAGTCTAAGCGCTCAGGATACCGACAATTTCCCTCCTTCCGATATTCCAATTGAAATCGATGTATCCAAAACAGTTGGTGAAATCAAAATTGATGGAAGATTGGATGACACGGATTGGGAGCAAGCCGACCGAACCACAGATTTTTTTAGAAGAGAACCCAGACAGGGCGGTGCACTTAAGTACAAAACAGAAGTTCGTTTTTTGTATGATGACAAGAATCTATATATAGGTGCCTTTTGTTCAGATTCTGTGGGCATTGAAGGCATGCGGATTCAAGATCTTCGAAGGGATTTTAGTTGGGGAGAAAATGACATTTTTGGGATAGCACTGGACCCCCAAAACTTAAAACAATACGCCCAAGGTTTCCAAACTACTCCTTATGGGAATCAACGTGATTTTCAAAATTTCAATGGGAACAATTTTGATACAGGCTGGAATACGCTCTGGAGGGTACGAACACAAAGAACGGAAAACGGGTATACGGTGGAAATGGCCATACCATTTAAGTCACTGCGTTACAATCTCCCTGAAACAGGAAATCTAATTGAACTTGGTTTTACATTGGTTCGTTATGCGAGAAGAGATATAGAAGTATCCACATTTCCGGCGATACCGCAATCTTTTACTCCTTACAGAATGACCTATGCGGCCAAATTGACCGGCATTGAGGCTCCGCCCCCATCAACAAATGTAAGGGTTGAACCTTATGCTCTTTATCAATATGATGAAAATAAGGAAGGTAACCTACTCGTAGATAAATTGAACGAACCTAAAACGGGTTTTGATGCTAAATGGGCGGTAAACCCAAAAACAGTTTTGGATTTGACCGTGAACACCGACTTTGCTCAGGCCGATGTAGATCTTGCTGTAAACAACCTGGAACGTTTCAATATTTTTTTCCCTGAGAGACGTCAGTTCTTTTTGGAAAATTCAGGTATTTGGGCTGGCGGGTTACAACAGTCCATTCGGCCTTTCTTTAGCAGACGTATAGGCCTGCAAGGATCATTCAATGCCACCCCTGCACCTATTGATGTTGGTGCACGTTTTACACAGCGTACTGAAAAGAATGCTTTAGCGGGACTTTTTGTGCGTCAACGTGAAACCGAAAATTCCGCTGGGTCCAATTTTGGTGTGGTTAGATACTTGAAAAATTATGGAAACGAAAATAATATTGGCTTAATGGTCACGCATAGGTTGGATGACAATTACTCTGAATTGGGTCTGGAAAGCAACAACAATACTACCATCTCTTTGGATGGGCAAATACGACCAACCAGTCAGTGGGACATCCAATACTTGTTTTCCAGCTCCATAGATGAGCTTTCGGGAAACACTGGATATGCTGGGAGAATTTTTGTTGGAAACGATACCAACAAGTATTATTATGGATGGGTAACAGAATACACTGATGCCAATTATAGTCCTAAGATGGGCTTTGTGAGACAGACAGACGTAATACGCCACAATCCCGGAGGGTACTTTATTTGGCGACCCAAAAAGCTTAATTGGATAAGACGCTGGGACCCTGGAATGTTTGTGAATTACAATCATGATGCTACCGACCCAGGTAGTTTTCAGCAAGCTAGCTTGTATATATTTCCAGTATTTACCTGGTTTAAGGATAATAGTTTTTTGGAAGTTTCCACCACTCCAACATGGCAAAACATCAATTTTGCCTTTGCTCCCCTAGGCCTTGAAATTGAGGAGGACAGGTATTTTTATAACCGGTATAAAGTGCAATATAATACGGACCTCTCTAAAAAGTGGTCAAGTGATATTGGCGTTGACCTTGGTAGTTTTTACAATGGTACCCGAACGACTGTAAATGCTGCTGCACGTTTTGCACCCCTTCCACATGCAACCCTTTCCCTGAATTATGAACATAATGATATCAATGGAGTGGGAGTTTCACAGGAAGATTTGAACACCGATTTATATACGGCCAACCTTCGTCTTGCCTTGAACCCCAGGGTTCAGCTTTCCACCTTTTATCAGTACAATAGTTTTAATGAACAGGGGCGATGGAACGTACGTTTTAGTTGGGAATATATGCCATTGTCATTCATTTATTTGGTATTCAACGATACACAAATTGATGTTTTTGACCCTGTGCAACAGAGTACCCAATTTATCAGTAAGATTACGTTTTTGAAACAGTTTTAAAATCCGTGATGGTATTCAATCTATAAGACCAACATTCATCAAAGTTTCCCCTTTATTAATTGGTGGTGTGCCTATCATATACAGGATAATACCTGAATTATCAGCAACGATGTCTTCTAATTTTTTACCAAAAAAATCTGTGATGTATCCTACTTTTTGACCTTTGATTACGCTGTCACCCGCTTTTTTATCGGTGTAAAATAAACCGGTATGATTGCTTTTAATTGCAACTCTCTTATCTACAATTATGGGGGATTTTTTAACGGATTTTATGGGAGGAAGCATTTCCAAATGTGATAGAAGGGAGAACATGGCCGATACAATGATATCTGTTTCCTTTGTTCCTGGTATACCAAGGCGGCCACATTCAATATCTACAGCAGGTATTTGTTGACGAAAGGCCTCCTGCGAACAATAAAGGCTGGGTTTAGATACACGTTCTTTTGGGATATTGAAGACGATGGCATAATCGAACCCCATAGCCAATGCCATTTCACGCCCCTTTGCAGAGGTTTCTGGAAACGCTTCTGAATTATACCATGCATTGTAGGGCATTAAATCTTCCGGGGAATCCCCTCCATGCATGTCCACAAAAAAATCAGATTTGGCAATAACTTCCTGGTTAATGGTATGGGCCATACGCTCTGTTATCGATCCATTGGAGTTGCCAGGAAAAGAACGGTTTAGGTTTTTACTATCTAAAGGATTCAAAAAAGGGCTTCGCCCTAAAAATGCAGGAACGTTTGCCGCTTGCACCAAGATTACGGTGCCTTTCAACTTGGAAGGGTCAAGGTTCTGAGCGATTTTTTGAGCTGCCAAAATGGGAGGGTATTCATAGCCATGCACACCAGCGGTTATCCCTAAAACCGGGCCCGACTTTAAACCGTGAAAAACTGTTATGGGAATAAACGTGCTGTCCGTGCCATCAGTAACGGGAATCTTAAAATGCTCTTTGGTGCCAGACGTGATATCCGTTTCATAAAAACGAAAAGACTCCTGTCCTTGTGCAATCCAAGGGATTATGGAAAGCATTAACCATATAGAAAGAAAGCGCATTTTTTTGTTTTTTACGAAGATACTTTATTCTACATTTTTAGACATCTGAAAATGGCAAAGTCTAGCGACTTTTATTGATAACCACAAGTTATTGTTTGTTGCATGAATAAGTATTGGTAATTATTGATTACAGTTGGTACCTTTATAAATCTCCAACCTATATTTATACACCTATCTTATATTATAACATGTTAGCATCAATTATGAAATCGCACACTTTTAGGTTATTATTTGCTTTTATTTTGGGGTTGAATTTTGGTATAGCTCAAGAATTGGATTCCTTAGACGTAAATGTCGACTTCTATCAAAAAATTGAGATGTCTGATGGAACTAGTTTGTCATCCAATATTTACATGCCAACAGATTTAAATAAAAAGTATCCAACTGTTCTCATTATCACACCATATATTTCTGACGAGAATCATTCTAGAGGTCTTTTTTTTGCAAGAAATGGATATGTTTTTATCACGGTAGATTCAAGAGGCAGAGGAAACTCTGAAGGTGAATTTGTTCCTTTTGAAAATGATGGTAAAGATGGCCATGATATTGTTAATTGGATTTCAAAACAAAATTGGTGCGATGGTAATATTGGAATGCTTGGCGGTTCTTACCGAGGTATGAGTCAATGGCTTACTTTAAAACATTTTCCCAAGAGCCTAAAAACTATAATCCCTATTGCTTCTGTAGGACCGGGAAGAGATTTTCCCAAATATAATAACATCTTTTCTCTCTATTCTTTACGCTGGCTTATGTTTACTGGTGGTAAAACATATAACGGTAATCTATTTCAGGAAGATTTTTGGAAGGTTAAGCAAGAGAAATTGTATGCAAATGGATTGCCATTTTACAAATTTGATAGTATTGTTGGTGCTCCCAATATAGTATTTCAAAAATGGCTTATGCATCCTGCTCACGATGACTTCTGGAAAGGGTTCTATTTGACCCCAAAAGAAAATCACAGAATAGACATCCCTATCCTATCAATAACGGGGCATTTTGATGGAGATCAAATGGGGACTCTTCTTTATTATAAAGATCATATGGAGTATGGGAATACTAGTTCAAAGGAAAATCATTACCTAATAATTGGCCCCTGGAGTCATGGAGGTACAAGAAACCCAAAAAGTGAACTGGGCGGTCTTAAGTTTGCAGAAAATGCAATAATTAATATGAATCAACTATACCTTGACTGGTTTAATTGGACCTTAAGAGATGGAGAGAAGCCAGTGCTATTAAAAAATCGCTTGATGTATTATGAAATGGGGAGTAATCTATGGAAATATGCTGCGGACCTAAATTCAATTTTCAACGAGGAGATGGTTCTTTATCTCGGTTCATTGCATTCAGAGGCTAAAGATGCTTTCTTTTCTGGTGATTTGTTAAAAGAGCCTTTAGAAGAAGATTTAGAGCCGGACTCAATTGTATATAGTCCTTCATTAAAAAAAGGAATTAACAATCTAAGTTACAAAGACAACAGTGATGATTATTATTTAAGTCAGAGCTATATAAATGATGCTAACCTTTTGATATATAACTCCAGTTCATTTAAGGAAAGCATTACTGTTAATGGAAAAATTAAACTAGAAGCTTATATTTCAATGAATGTTGAGGACACCGATTTGAAATTTGCTGTATATGAGATAACCAGTAAGAATAAATCCATTTTCTTGCAAGAAGGGGTTTTAAGAGCTAGGTATAGAAATAGCCTAGAAAAAGCTGAAAAAGTTCCAAAGAATAAAATTGTTAAATATACTCTTGAAGGAAGAAATTTATTTAGCAGGGTTCTTAAAAAAGGAAGTAGGATTAGATTGGTGTTCTCACCCATCGATTCACCTAATATCCAGAAAAATTATAATTATTGGGAGGACCCTTCTCGTCAGTCCAGTTCGTACTCACAAAAAGCACACCTTAAAATATATCATAGTGCTGAGTATCCGAGCAGGATTATTTTACCAATCAACATTGAGCGTCCTTAACCAAACCGTTAGAAGAACTATGCGACTATAGATTGAACAATGATAAAAATTCTAAAAGCAATAAAAAATATTATTGAGATTTTATACAATCGAACATGCTTTGCTACTACAAACCAACAACTTTAATTCATGGCTATAAAAGGTGTGATATTTGATTTTAATGGAACCTTGTTTTTTGATACCGACTTACATAATAGGGCGTGGGATATTTTTTTGGAGAAGCATGCATTAAAATTGGGGGACGACGAAAAAAACCAAAAAATTCATGGGAAAAATAATGCTGAAATACTATCGAATCTTTTTTCTAATGATTTAACTGTAAGTGATATAACAAGACTAAGTATTGATAAGGAGGATATTTATCAATCACTTTGTTTAAAGCACAAAATGGAACTGGCTCCCGGGGCAGTGGACTTTATAAACTACTTGATTTTAAAAAAAATCCCTTTCACCATTGCTACGGCTTCAGACCTTTATAATCTGGAATTTTATTTTAAGCATTTAGACTCGGGTAGATATTTTGATATGTCTAAAATAATCTACAGCGACGGAACCGTAAAAAGTAAACCGGACCCTGAAATCTTTATAAAAGCGATGCAAGCTTTGAAAATTCATCCTGATACTACTTTGATTTTCGAAGATTCTACATCCGGTATTATTGCAGCTGAAAATTCTAAAGTGAAAAAGATAATAATTGTAAAATCAATAAACGACGATTATAGCAAATGGAATCATGGAGTAATAACGGATTTCTCAGCAGTCGATAGAAGTTTATTTGTTTAATGAACTCAGTAAGCTGCTTATAAATGTATACCATAAATGGGCATGTAAATCGGATTATCTAGCCTTCACGTATCATATAGTAGCTTTGGTAGAAACCCATCAAGAGAGGGAATGATTACCAGAATTAGCGATATCAATGTTACCGGTAATGCGGCAGGCGTTAGACTGGAAATAGAATTTCCCACATTTATATTTATCGACTACTTGAATTTGCTAAAAATTGATGATGAATGGATTATTGTAGATAAGGTATACGCTACAAAAATGAAGTAGAATAGAGGGTGTATATAAAGGGAGACAAAAGCTAAAACAAAAAGGGATAAAGGTATGGCAACCTTTATCCCATATATAGAACTATTTGTACTCTCATGAAGTTGTTTTCCCAAATCAACCTAACTAATCCTGAAAGAATACACTTACAAAACGTGATATTGGGATACTTATTGTAAACCTTGCAAAACCCTCCTAAACCAGAAAAAGAATCTAAGGGCTGCTTTGAAATTGACGCTATCTCATTTCAGACAAAAGGGTTTTCCTAAACATGTAATATAAAATCTATTCTGAAAATTAGGAATAAGAGCCTCCTCCTGAAAACGTTTATTTTCAGTGATACTCAAATTTTCCCACCTGAAAATCCAGCAATGAATTATCTTTAGACTATTGCGGAGAAGTTCATTGGTGGTTTTTGACAACCAATGACACATAAGACTGTTGCATTTCATTATAATCAACTATCCACCCTATGTCAAAAATTTTTAGAAAAATTCGACAAAGTTTACTTACGAAAAACAACTTCAACCAATATTTTCTTTATGCGATAGGAGAAATAGTATTGGTGGTGATAGGAATCTTAATAGCCTTACAAATCAATAATTGGAGCGAAACAAGAAAACGAGAAATTGAAGAAGAAAAGTTGCTCATTGCTCTCATGGAAGACTTTAAGGAGAACAAGATTAGAATAGTAGATGCTATTGATAAGGAAATGGATATGATTAAAATGAGCAAGTCATTGATTCAAGCCATGCAACAGGACCAAAAACCAATAAATATGGACTCCATTAGGTTTTGGGTCACTTCAGGAGCAAAATCGTGGTGGAAGGCAGAATTGATAACGGGCACTTACGATGCTATGGTTAACGCGGGTAAAATTGAAATTTTGGAAAGCGATGACTTAAAAAGAGTACTTTCTCAGTTTACAGCCGATATCAATTCGGGGTTTGAAGATCATCAAGAATCCATGAGTTATCTAATTGAAATGAACAAAATATCTGCTGATATAACACCTGCCCTTATTCATGATATTCAGCGTACAAATCTTGGTTTAGTTGTGGCCAATGAAGACTTCAATGAGTCTATTGAAAGCCTTATGAATAATGATGTATATCTTGGGTTGTTAATTTCAAAGACATGGCTAGAAAGACTTAGAATTGATTATCAGCAAAAACTACATGGTTATATAGATGAAATAATTGCGATTTGTGAATCGGAGCTCAATGAATAATGGTAACATAACACTTATGAAAAAAGGCATATTTTATCTCTTGATTGCTATTTCGGTTTTTTCGTGCAAGCAAGAAACTACTGTTCACAAGGCTTCAAGCTTTGATATTGTCAAAGACTCTTTGTCATATGAGTTAGTGGAAATTCAAAAGCAAGGACACATTAATGGATTTGGTGTTGCCATTGTCAATCAAGATACTACGCTATATGCAAATGGATTTGGATATTCAAATGTTGATGCTAAACTTCCCTACACAAAAAACACGTTACAGAATATCGCATCCGTTTCAAAGACACTCATCGGGGTTTCGCTGTTAAAAGCGCAAGAAATGGGCAAATTGAATCTAGAAGATCCGGTAAATAAATATTTACCGTTTGAAGTCCACAATCCTTTTAATACAGAAGAGATAATAACCATTCAGCATTTAGCTACTCATACTTCTACGATACAAGATGGCGATCTGTATGGTGAGAAGTCTTACATTCTTCAGAAGTCAAAAGATACCATTGTAGTCAAATCCATGCCCAGCGCCGAAGGGTTCAATTCTCCTGAATATGATATGGATATGGGTTTGTTCTTAAAGAACTTTCTGTCGCCAGAAGGGGAGTGGTATAAAAAAGAGAATTTTTTAGAAAACAAACCTGGCGAATTTTATGAATACACTAATGTTGGGGCGACTTTAGCCGCTTATATTATTGAAATCACTACGGAAACATCATATGCCGATTTCACGAATAAGTATATTTTGGAACCTTTAGAAATGACCTCTTCCGGGTGGAATGTAGCTAAAGTGGACAGCACAAAGCTTACACATTTATTTACGGTTGATGGTCAAAAAATTCCGGATTATAAATTAATTACCTACCCTGATGGCGGTCTTATAACTTCTGTTGACGACAAGGCAAAATACCTTTCTGAACTTATTGGAGGATACTCAGGAAATGGTAAACTACTTTCAGGGAAAAGCTATGAACTTTTCTTTTCAGAGCTGCTTTCTGAAGACAACTTTGAAGAACGCGATACGGATAGACCCTTTGATGATGAATACAACAGTGGACTATTTATTGGACACACCCCTATTGGATATGTTGGTCATATGGGGGGAGATCCGGGGGTATCGACTTTTATGTTCTTTGATCCTAAGTCTAAAATTGGAAAATTGCTTTTTGTCAACACGGATTTAGATGCCGACGGCGCGGAACAGTTTTATGCCATTTGGGACAAATTAGGTGAGTACGAAAAAAGGCTAAACAAAAAACCTTCGGACCATAATAACCACCCATAACCAGAAAAAGAATCTAGGGATTGGGTGGCACCTATATAAGTTTTTAAACAATTACATTCGTTTACAAACGAAAACAAATGTTTTCAAACCGATTCATGATTTTAATCGCTAGTATGTTTGCCCTGTCGAATGATAAGAGTTCGATAGTATTAACTGTTTAACACGTAAAACTAAAATTATGAATTCGCTAAAAAACAAAGTACAGTTGATTGGAAACTTAGGAAATGACCCTGAAATGGTAATCTTGGAAAACGGAAACAAACTGGCTAAATTTTCCGTTGCGACCAATGAGTCATATAAGAATGCAGAAGGAGAAAAGATAACAGATACCCAATGGCACAATGTTGTGGCATGGGGAAAAACCGCAGAGATAGTAGAAAACTATTTAGTAAAGGGAAAAGAAGTTGTAATAGAAGGCAAACTGATATCACGGTCTTATGAGACCAAAGAAGGAGAAAAACGATACATCACAGAAATTAAGTGCAACGAGCTGTTAATGCTAGGTAAGTAACTGATTTTATACAGATTATCGAGAAAGGGGGCCAATTGGCCCCCTTTCTTTTAATATGCTGGATTTTAACTTTAACTTAATATAAGATAGCGCAACAATTATAGAAGTTGTGCGTCTAATAGAGTAGAAGTCTGTATCATGAAACCAGTACAAACCCTTACATTGCTTTTTACTTGTTGCTTTTGTCTATCGACATGGGCTCAAAATGATGTGCAATATAGAAAGGGATTGCGTTTTTATGAAAAATTGGCTGAAAGAGATGCTGATTATGAACAATCACTTCAGCTATTGGGTAATCAAGATGAGTCTGATTATTGGATAGACCAGCGTAACTACGAAAGGCATTTGGGTAAGGCAAACTTTACATCATACTTAGTGTATATGAAAAGTAAAAAAGATGCGTACCATGAACATATGCAAACTTGCGAGCACAAATACAAGCACAGTGATTTGTATTTAGAGAAAGCAAGGGAATACTTATCAGTATCCAATTCAAATGACATATTAAGCCTAAAAGCCCAGAAGGTGGTGCAATCATCTTCTGCTCAAAAGAAAAAAGATAAAGTCCCTGGACATAGAAAATAAAAAAACCGCCCAATTGACGGTTTTTTTATGCTACTTTCTTAAGCAGGTCAAAACATGGGCAACGCTTGCAGCGTTTATTCTCTCCCTTTTTAAATTTTTTACAGCACTTTATTTTACAATTGGTAATGGGCAATTCCTTTAATAAGGCCTTGTTGGTTTTCTTTAAATCTTTTCTCTTTTTTCCCATCGTAATATGCAGACGGGTCAAAAATAGTTATTTTAAATTAATCTAAATAAAAGAATTGTCAACAATTATTCCCCTGCCGTATTAGAGGCAGCACTTTCTACGTTAATCTGTTGTACATCCCTATCAAAAAGATAGAGACCACCCTTATCATTGCCAATTAAATTGATTTTATCCAATACGGTTCTGGCTAAGGCTTCTTCCTCCAATTGCTCAGCTACATACCATTGCAGGAAGTTGTGCGTGGCATAATCTTTTTCTTGCAACGTAACATGAACAAGTTCATTGATGCTGTTGGATACAAAGATTTCATGCTGATATAGTTCTTCAAACATTTTCTGAAAAGAAACAAAATCCGTTTTTGGTGCTTTCAAGGTAGAAATTTTAGCATGCCCTCCACGTTCGTTGACATATTTCACCAATTTAAGCATGTGCATACGTTCCTCATCAGAATGGCCATACATAAAACCAGCGATTCCCTCCAAACCTTTTACCTCTGCCCATGAAGCCATGGATAGATATACTTGCGAAGATTCAGCTTCTATTTGTATTTGATCGTTAAGTGCTTTTTCAAGTTTCTTTGATAACATAGCTTAATACGTGTTTAAGGTATAAAATTACAAAATGACTATCTGTAATCTTGATTTTTATTGAAATATTAAAACTGGACCATCAAACCAAGGGTATTTGGACCAAAAGATGGGCTCCAGCTTAGGTTTGTTGTTGTCGTATTTTCATCCACCTCATAAAGCAGAAACGAAAATAAACCGGGAAGACTAGGCATAAATATCCTGGGCTAACCTAAAGGTATTGGCATGCGCCTCAACAATAATTTTAATATCTGGGGAATATCCTCCACCCATACTGCATTGCACTGGAATTTTGGCTTTATGGCAAGTTTTAAGCACATAACGATCACGTTCCATACAACCATCCAGAGTCATTCCAAGGGTTCCCAGTTTATCAGAAGCAAGAACATCCACGCCACATAGATAAAAGATGAAGTTAGGTTGTACTTTTTCCAATAGCTTAGGGAACGTGTTTTTTAAAATAGAAAGATATTCTTGATCTGTAGTTCCTTTTTCCAAGGGAATGTCCAAATCTGAAGTTTCCTTTTTAAAGGGGTAATTTCCTTTACCATGCATTGAAAAAGTGAAAACGGAATCGTCGTTTTGAAAGATTTCGGCGGTACCATTGCCTTGATGCACATCTAAATCCACAATCAGGATTCTTTTGGCCAATCCTTTGTTTTGAAGATACCTGGCTCCAATGGCTTGGTCATTCAACATACAAAAGGCTTCCCCTCGGTTGGAGTAGGCGTGGTGAGTGCCTCCAGCAATATTCATAACTATGTCATGCTTCAAGGCAAATCCACATCCCTTAATGGTGCCATCCGCTATAATGCGTTCTCTTTGCACCAACTCATTACTCAAGGGAAAACCAATTTTTCTCGCTAAACTTGGTTTAATGTCCAAGTTGACCAAATTCTTATAATATTCAGAATCGTGCACCGCCAAAATAGGGTCATCGCTTGGAATTTCTGGTTGAAAAAAATTGTCTTCAACACAAGTGCCTTCGTGAAGCAATTGTTGCGGCAACAACTCGTATTTAATCATCGGAAACCGATGCTTCTCTGGTAGTGGGTGTTTGTATATGGGATGAAAGGCTATTTTGAGCATTATGAGATCAAGCTTTTTTATGCAAAGCCAATTGAATGCGCTTTCTTGGGACGTCAACATCTAAAACTTTGACCACAATCTGCTGGTGTAGACTTACATGCTCATTTACATCTTTAACAAAAGAATCTGATAGGTTGGAGACATGGATGAGCCCACTTTCCTTAATGCCAATATCCACAAAGCAACCAAAATTGGTAATGTTATTAACGATACCCGGAAGCAATTGTCCTTGCTGTAAATCTGTAATTTGTTTGATGTTTTGATTGAAGGTGAATACCTTGGCTTTTTCCCTACGGTCCAATCCTGGTTTTTCCAATTCTTCAAGAATGTCTTCTAAGGTCGGCATTCCAATAGTTTCAGTGCAATAAGATTTAAGGTCAATACTTTCTAGTACTGCCTCATTTCTAATAATGCCAGATACAGGTACACCTTTGTCTTTGGCCATTTTCTGCACAATACCATAACTTTCTGGATGCACGGCGGAATCATCCAACGGATTTTTGCCATCCTTTATGCGTAAAAAGCCGGCTCCCTGTTCAAAAGCTTTACCGCCTAAGCGAGGCACTTTTTTAATGTCAGCCCTGTTTTTAAAAGCACCATTTTCGTTGCGATAAGCCACAATATTTTCCGCAAGCTTTGGACCAATGCCTGAGACATAACTGAGCAGCGGGACGCTTGCGGTATTGATATTAACACCAACGGAGTTGACACAGCTTTCCACTACGGTATCCAAGGAGGTTTTTAATTTGGTCTGATCCACATCGTGCTGGTATTGGCCAACACCTATGGATTTTGCATCTATTTTAACCAATTCGGCCAAGGGATCTGCCAAACGACGCCCGATGGAAACGGCACCTCTAACGGTTACATCATAGTTGGGGAATTCATCCCTTGCAATTTTGGATGCCGAATAAATGGAGGCACCTGCCTCACTGACCACAAAAACTTCAATGGGGTTTTTAAAGTGAATACGTTTGACCAATTTCTCGGTTTCTCTAGATGCGGTACCGTTACCAATGGCAATTGCTTCAATTTTGTGTGCATCTACAAGCGAACTTATCTTTTTAATGGCGCCAGCGCTATCATTTTGAGGTGCATGCGGATAAATGGTCTCGTTATGTTTTAAGTCACCCTGCGCATCCAAGCAAACTACTTTACAGCCTGTTCTAAAACCGGGGTCTATGGCCAAAATACGTTTTTCACCCAAAGGAGCACCGAGCAATAACTGCTTTAGATTTTTAGAGAATACTTGAATAGCATCAGTATCAGCCTTGTCTTTGGCATTTTTTAAAAGCTCGTTGGATAAAGAGGGTAATAAAAGTCGTTTATAGGCATCGCTTATCGCAAGTTCAATTTGAGCAGTACAAGAGTTGTTTGATTTGATGATACGGCGTTCTATATTGTCAACCGCCCTATCATTATCAATTTCAATTTTTATGCGGATAAAACCCTCTTTTTCTGCTCTTAGGATGGCTAAAAACCGATGCGAAGGACAACGGTTTAAAGGTTCGCTCCAATCAAAATAATCGCGGAATTTTTGTGCTTTTTCGTCATCCTTTTTGGTTTTGATGACTTTGGAGGTAATCAAGGCATGCCGCTCTAGCTGATTTCTGAGTTGGTTGCGAATGTCTGACCGTTCATTGACCCACTCGGCAATGATATGACGAGCACCTTCTAAGGCATCATCTTCATTCACAATTTCTTTGTCGAGGTATTTGGAGGCAATGAATTCAATCTCATCACTTCGTTGTGCCATGATAATTTTGGCCAAAGGTTCCAGACCATTTTTTCTGGCAGTTTCCGCTTTTGTTTTTTTACTTTTTTTGAAAGGAAGATAAAGATCTTCCAAACTGGTAAGATCAATGGAATTTTGAAACTTAGATTGGAGTTCTGGGGTAAGGAGTCCTTGTTCTTCAACCCCTTTTATAATAGCCGTTTTTCTTTTTTCAAGGGCTTCAAAGTCTGCTTTGAATTTTACGATTTCACCAACCTGAACTTCATCTAAATTACCTGTGCGTTCTTTTCGGTAACGCGATATAAAGGGAATGGTACAATCTTCATTTAATAATGCAACGGTATTTTCTATACTTTTTTCTGAAAGCTGAGTGTGTTTTACTATGTACGGGATGAGTTGCATTTGGGTTTTGTTATAAGAAATATTCTAGTGTTCAAATTTCATAAGGGTATAACTCTTTTCCTTTTTGTTATAAAAGCCATAAACAAAGAAATTATCTATTTTAAAAATTGTTTCAAGTTTTAATTTTTTCTTTAAAACAGAGTTTTTTAAGTATTTGGATTTTAATGAAATCCTGTCAAATACATTGTTTTGAGCTTTCTTATCTATATGCTTTAACGTTTTGATATTAAGAAGTGATTTTGTAAATATGGATGATTTGATTTGTACATAGGAATAGTATCCCCAGGAAACAGGATCTGTTGTTGTACTAATTAAGGTTGGAAGTATTTCTGGATTTAATAGAGAACCGACTCCCAAAGGTTTGGCTTCTTTAGCGCCACCTATTGTGATATCAATAAAATCTGTATTCTTAAGAATGTATAGGCCAACTTCATATTTTGATAATTTTCTTAAAAAGTCTTTTGTGTTTTTTACTTCGGCCCTGTTACTCCTAGCCCTGGAATTAAACATATTGGACATTTGACCTTCGAACTCCTGATAAAACGGAGCATTTTTAAAGAAAAACTCTTCATCTTTTTTAATAGAATACTCAGTAATTTTTTCCCGAGTTTTCAAATCATGAATGCTTAATACCAAAAACTCACTGGAAACTATAAGTTGGAATAGTCTATTATCACTAATAAATGAATTGGATTTTTTTGTGGCTGAAGCTCCAATGTTTTCAATAAAAAATGATTTATTTGATTCATTTTTAAGATTTAAGCTAAGAATTTGTGTTCTATCAGTTTTGTGGTTAAGCGTAATAATTATAGAATCATTCTTTGGGTAGATTTTGATTTTTTTGGAAACAATTTCCAAGGAGTAAGGAATATTATCCTCAATTACTTCAGTTTTATCTTTATCTAATAGGTTGCTTAGAGGAACAACATTACCATTTTCATTGTAAAACGTATGATTGGATAAGTCGTAAACAACTTTATTATGTCCTGCCTTTTTGAAAGAATATATATTAATGATTGATTTTCCTTCAATATAAGAAAGCAGGTAAAATTGATTCTTGTAATTGATAGTGGAAAGAAACCGCTCTCTGTTGTCAAAACCCAAATCAAATTGTTTTACAAAAAGTTTCTCCCCTTCTTTAATAGACATGAGAAAAAATCCGTCACTTCTATAATTTGAAAAATACAGATTAATGCTGCTATCACTTCCAACATTAAATCCTTGAATTTTAGGGAATGTCTCTGGAGGCTTAGGAAAAGTTTTTTCAATTTTTTCTGTATCGTTATTGAATATAACCTGGGTAATCTCTTTACTGTCAACGAAAAATATATTGGGACGTCCATGGTTATCGACAACGGTCATGGTTTCCTTTAAATCAGGAAAACTCAATGCGACTTCTACCTTTCCAAATATCTCTTGCGAAAAAGATAACTTGTAAATAATGAGAGAAGCAATTAAGGTAAATGTAAAACGCATGAATTCTAATTAATGGTTTCCCCATTCCCCACCTCATCCTCATCTGGATTAAGAAACACCAATTTACCTTCTTGGTTTTCGGTCATCAAAATCATGCCTTCACTTTCCACGCCACGTAATTTTCTGGGCGCTAGATTCACCAAAACAGTTACTTTTTTACCTACAATTTCTTCAGCGGTAAAGCTTTCGGCAATTCCAGAGACTATGGTTCTCACATCTAAGCCTGTATCTACTTTTAAAACCAAGAGTTTGTTTGCCTTGGGCATTTTTTCAGCTTCTATTATAGTGCCAACACGCATATCCAGTTTGGTAAAGTCATCAAAGGTGATGGTCTCTTTTTGAGGCGTAATCTCTTTCTCCATTTGTTCGTTTGCTTTTTTGGTTGCTTCCAGCTTAGCTAATTGAGCTTCAATTTCTTTGTCTTCTACCTTACGGAATAGCAGTTCACTTTTATTGATTTGATGCCCAAAAGGGAGCAGCGTTTCTTTAGCGCTAAGTTCATCCCAAGAGGTCTCTACTGTGCTCGACGTGACATTTAAGATATTTTTGAGTTTATTGGACGTAAATGGCAAAAACGGCTCGCTTAATATGGCCAAACCAGTTGCAATCTGAAGCGCAACAAACATCACTGTCTTTGTGCGTTCTTCATCAGTTTTTATGAGCTTCCAAGGTTCCTCATCTGCCAAATATTTGTTTCCTAATCTTGCAAGGTTCATCAACTCTTGACTGGCCTCTCTAAATCTGTAACGCTCAAGAGAATTGGAGAGCGTATTAGGGAACTCCTTTAAGGCTTCCAACGTTTGTTTATCAATAGCTGAAAATTCACTTGGGGTAGGCACAACACCATCATAATATTTATGGGTGAGCACTGCCACACGGTTTATAAAGTTCCCGAAAATGGCTACTAACTCATTATTGTTTCTTGCTTGAAAATCTTTCCAAGTAAAATCGTTATCCTTGGTTTCTGGTGCATTGGCGGTCAAGGTATATCTAAGCACATCTTCCATGCCTGGAAACTCTTCTAAATATTCATGCAACCAGACCGCCCAATTCTTAGAGGTGGAAAGTTTGTTGCCTTCCAAATTTAAAAACTCGTTTGCAGGCACATTTTCTGGTAGAATAAAATCTCCATGGGCCTTTAGCATGCTTGGGAAGATGATACAATGGAAAACGATATTGTCCTTGCCAATAAAATGTAGCAATTTGGTGTCCTTGTCCTTCCAATACGGTTCCCAGTCCTTTCCTTCTCTTTCTGCCCATTCTTTTGTGGAAGAAATATAACCGATAGGGGCATCGAACCATACATACAATACTTTGCCTTCGCCGCCTTCAACAGGAACGGGAATTCCCCAATCCAAATCGCGTGTAACGGCACGTGGTTTTAGACCATCGTCTATCCAAGATTTGCATTGGCCGTAGACATTAGGTTTCCAATCGTTTTTATGGCCTTTTAAAATCCATTCTTTTAAGAAACTTTCGTAACGATCCAGAGGCAGGAACCAATGTTTGGTTTTCTTTAATGTAGGGACATTGCCAGTGATGGCAGATTTTGGATTTATTAAGTCTGTAGCATTTAAGGAGGAACCGCAATTTTCGCATTGGTCCCCATAAGCCTCTTCATTACCGCATATTGGACAGGTTCCCACAACGAATCTGTCTGCTAAAAACTGTTGGGCCTCTTCATCATACAATTGCTCGGTTACTTCTTCTATAAAATCACCTTGATTGTATAATTTCTCAAAAAAATCTGACGCGGTTTTATGATGAATTTCTGCTGAGGTGCGGGAATAATTATCCATGGAAATCCCAAAATCAACAAATGATTTTTTGATGATTTCGTGATACTTATCAATAATTTCTTTTGGAGAAACTCCCTCTTTTTTAGCCTTCATTGGAATAGCTACCCCATGTTCATCACTACCACAGATAAAAGCGACATCGTGTCCTTTTAAACGTAAATAGCGAGAATAGATATCAGCAGGAACATAAACACCGGCCAAATGCCCAATATGGATTGGTCCATTAGTGTAAGGAAGTGCCGCGGTTATGGTATATCTTGATGGAGAATTGGTCTCAGACATGAATCATTTTAATTAAGCCCCAAAAATACTGAATTTCATTCGAGTGATTCTATCCTTTTAGGGACTTGTTGAGGAGTGTACAGATATTGGAAAATGGAGGATTAGATAATTAGTATATTGTAAGAATATATCTATAAAATATAATTAAATGAGCACAGGTAATCCCAAGAAGTTTAAAAATCTTGAAAAATTCAAAGGAGTTTTAAAAGAAGAGAAAAAGGAAGAAGTAACCCGAGTTTATAAGGACAAAAATCATGAAGTGAAAAAAGCCTTGGCATTTAAAACAGATAGGAATAAACCAAAATTGACGTAAAAAGGAAACCTCCGAATCATGCAGCTCTTACTTGGGGTGGGGAGTTGCACTATCGGAGGAATCTGGAATGTATACGTTACGACTAGTCTACATTATCATTACTGATTTACTCATTTTTTCGTCTCCCACTGAGATTCTATAGATATATTTTCCGGTGGATAAACTATCTCTCATTCGCTCCCTAATATTGATTTCAGCGGAACCTTCCAACATCATTTCATTGAAAACAGTGCCCACATTCTGACCTAAGATGTTGTACAATTGAATGTCAACATGGGCCGCAACGGGCATTTCCAAATAAATATGTGGAGTGCGCTCAGTTGGATAGTAAGGTCTATGGACAATTGTAGCCAATGCATCTGGATCTGGATCCATGCCATCTGGACTTGGAGGGGTATCCGGTAATGTTGGCGGGTCACTATCCATTGCAATATCATCAAAGGTTTCCCCACTACAGTTGAAACCTAGGTCTACTGCTTGATATGGATAACCCAATAAATGGCGCTCAACAGCTTCTCTTGGAACACATAACCATTCTGCCAAGACCGTACCGTAGAGATTTCTAAAATCCATAGTATGTTCTAGATTTCCACGACCATTGGGACTTTCCAATGAAGGGTGGTCACCAATAAAGGCACTTCCGTTTAATCCTGATCCAAAAAATAAGGTTGGAGCAGCTTTTCCGTGATCGGTACCGTTGGAACCATTTTCAAAGATTCTACGACCAAATTCTGAGAATGTCATGCTCAATACCTTTTCATCTTGTTGGGTAAAGGCTACGTCTTCATAAAAATTATTGATAGCAATGGAAAGATTGGTCATCAATCGTTCGTGGGCAAGTGGTTGATTACCATGAGTATCAAATCCACCCATAGAAATCATATATACTTTTGTACCAAGGTTACCCTTGATCAATCTTGCCAATAGGGCCAATTGTCTTGCAAAACCATTGTCTTGGTATTCTACTTGATTCTGTCCTCTTTCATATGCTTCATGAATTTTTCCAGCATATTCATAAGTAGTGTTTGCAACACCTCTTAAGAACCTAAGCTGATCACCATACATACAGTTATCAAAAGGAGCATTCTCAATGTCATAGAAGAACCCTGTTTGGGCAATTTCTTCTAGCTGGTCAATGTTGTTGGTTACAAAGGCGTAATTGGTTTCTTCACCTTGGAAGACCAAATTGGCCAAATTGCCAATTTGAATGGCAGCTGGAGATTCTGGTGGATTGATTAGATAATCAGGGAAACAATCTTCAAAATGCCTTCCCATCCATCCTGTATTCAATCCACTAAAACCAGTGGTAGTAAGATCTGTGTTCGAAAAAATATCTGAACCTGTGAAATGGGATAAACTTTGACCTTCATATCCAACTCCGTGCACTGCTTTAAACTGCCCATCTCCCCAAAGAGGTTCCAAGGAATTCATGTACGTAGGTACACCAAAATCGTCGGTAAGTTTTAGGACTTTACTTTCCGGGATATAAATGTTGGGTCTTGCATTAGCATAAGTATCATATTGTTGTATTGGAATTACAGTACTTAGTCCGTCATTACCTCCGGATAATCTAATTAATATTAAAATATTATCGGTCTCTGCATCTGCGATAGCTGATGTCAAAGGTGAAGGAGCTGAAGCTGAAACTAAGTTACTTCCTAAAAACATAGAACCAGAGCCCGCTATACCCAATGCTTGGATAAAGGAACGTCTGCTCCATGTTTTGTGTTCTAAATCGTGGCCATCATGTTCTAGGCCTTTATGTGGTGTTGTATCGTGAGTATGATGAGTATCGCACATGGTGTAGGGTTATTTAAGTTGAAATTCAGGTTCTCTTGACAAATGACGTAATAACACATAGACTTGTGTAGGTACTTCCGCACTGATTGAAAGTGACCAGAGGCTTAATCCTCCAGCTATATAATCTGGCGAATAATAATTCTCAGGTACATCATCAATTTTGAAGGCATCCATTGAATTTTCAAAATCCTGGGGCGTCAATAAACCTTTAGGTGTAAACTTGTTTACCAAGGCATTTACCACTATTTCTGGATTGCTCGTATTTACATCTGCAGCACCAACGGCATCCATGGCCAACGTTCTGAACTGCTCTGGATTTGCTTGGAAGAAACGCTCCAAGAATACTTCAGATGTTAACCAGCGCCCAATAATAAAGTTGGTGTTGATCCATTGTCTATCTCGTTGCCAACCTGCAACATCAAAAGGATCAAACATAGTCTGACCAATCATCCTAGACG
This sequence comes from uncultured Allomuricauda sp., assembly GCF_947499585.1. Classification (GTDB taxonomy): domain Bacteria; phylum Bacteroidota; class Bacteroidia; order Flavobacteriales; family Flavobacteriaceae; genus Flagellimonas. Next base: position 1,134,029 of record NZ_CANMOO010000002.1, read on the forward strand.
CGTCAATAACGTTGATAACGGTTCCATCATCATAGGTAAACCCAGTTTCCTTGACCAAGTTCATATAAAGGTCAAACGGACTCTTTATGATAACACCAATAGCGGTTTCATCAAAGAAATGCTGACTTTTAAATAATTGTGATAGTACTGGGGCAATTTCAAAATTGTTGGCAACAAAAGTTTGGGCCAAACCATCTATTATATCTGGTGCAATGCCGCCGTCATCGTTAGTTGAATCTGGGTGAACAAAGAACTCATATAGTTTTTTACAAATAAAACCTGCTATTTGGGTAGCTCTTTCAGTGAATAGGATGTTATGTACATCGTCATAACCCCAATTTCCAGTTTGACCAAAAATAGTTTTATTCTCTGTGTTGAAGTCATCAGGATCAAAAGTTACCTGTGTACAACCTTCTTCGCCACGGTTGGTATATCCGGAAAGCGCTTTGGCCGTTTCAACAATGTCTTCTTCAGTATACCCATTGCCTTCACCTAAGGTAAAAAGCTCATATAGCTCACGGCCATAATTTTCATTTGGGTTGTTACCTCTGTTTCTTACGCCGTCTAAGTAATATAGCATGGCACTTGTAAGGCCAATTTCGCTTACAAAAGTTCTAAAGTTTCCAAGTGCATTTCGTTGTAGACAGTTTATATAATAGTACAGGAAGGAACTGCAATCATAAACATCTAATTCAGTAACAAAATGGTTGCTCCAAAAGAAGCTCATTCTGTCTCGTAAATTATTGTCCAATAAAGAATTGCCATAGGCAATTGAAAACTCTTCCTGTTGGGCTCTTCTTACTTGTCTTGCCAAATCGTCGTCAGCAGGATAATCCGCATTGGTCCAATCTGCCCATAAGGGAGCTGGGATAGGCGGCATAGCAAGAGCTTGATTTACTAAATTGTCCACAAGGGTGCCGGCTGTTTGTCCAACAGCGGCATTAATGGTTTGTATTGAGGCACTAAAACCAAGCCTCCTATACAAATGGGCAGCACGCAACTCATCCAATGGAGTAGTATACGGCGCCAAAGTTGAGGAATTACAATTAATGAAGTACTCCATAGCAATGTCTGGCGTTAATTAGGTCCATAGTTTTGGGGCAACTATATGTTTAGTTAACGTTGGGTGTGGTTCAATTCAGCCAACAAATTACAATCTAAACGCTGTTTTTGCCTTGAACTACCAAATTTTTCGATGAACTGCACATATTTTTTAATATTTTTCATAATCTATGGGAAATCATAATGAATTTGGAAAGCTTGGAGAGCAAAAAGCTGTCGATTTTTTACTTGAAAAGGATTATGAGATTCTTTTTAGGAACTATCGCTATCTAAAAGCAGAGGTCGATATCATTGCCAAAAAGGAAGAGGAACTTATTATAATAGAGGTAAAGTCTAGAACAAGCGGGTTTTTTGAAGATATTTCAGATACGATAACCCCAAAAAAGATTAGGCTTTTAACTATGGCCGCAGACCACTACATTCAAGAAAACGATTTGGAGGTTGAGGTACGGTTTGATATCATTACCGTTATTAGGAAGGGAAGAAGATTTGAGGTTGAACATTTGGAAAGTGCGTTTTATCATTTTTAACCATTTGTTTTATTTGTAACAATATGTTATTTTTGCATAAAACCGCCAATAATGAAAACCATATCTGCAGTAGTTGAACATTACATTAAAAAGAAGCCTTTCTTGCAAAGTGCTTTGGCTCAAGGAATCATTAACCTTACATCATTGTCCAGGCAAATAAAACCTGAAATATCTGATGCATTAGGAAAAGATGTAAAAGATGGGGCTATTGTAATGGCACTTAAAAGACTTTCTGATGACCTCGAATTTAGAGCCACACATAAAATTGTAAAGGTCCTTAAAAACATTGGAGAAATTACGGTGCGCTCTTCGTTAACCGACTATACGTTTTTGGCTTCTGATACTATTTTGCAACAGCAAGCTCGACTGTTGCAAGAAGTGAACGCCAATCAAGATGTGTTTTATACCTCTTCCAGAGGGGTCAATGAGATTAATATTGTAATAAGCAATATCTTGGATGGGGTGGTGGAAAAGTATTTTAAGCATGAACGCTGCACTCAAAAAGCTGAGAATCTATCATCAATTACGGTAAAGCTACCTGCGGAAAATGTTTCGGTGCCTGGAATCTATTATTTTATCTTTCAGCGTTTGGCATGGGAAGGCATTGTTTTGTATGAAGTTATTTCTACCACCAATGAGTTTACCATTTTAGTAAATGAGGAGCAAGTAGATGTAGCATTTAAGACTATTAAGGATTTGAAGTCTTTGTAAGAATACATGCCCTAGACTAAATTATCAGCTTTTTCGTTGTTAGAAAAGACACTGCTCTACCAATGATTAAAAAAAGATTCCTCTTTGGTCTGCTTGCTATACTACTAATTTATATTGGTTACCTATTGTACATTTTGGTTTTATCACCAAAAACCAATTTGCAATCTATTTATTTAATTCCCAAGGATGCCGTTTTTGTAATTGAATCTGAAAAACCCGTTGAGAGTTGGAAGAAGGTAAGTGAGAGTGATGCATGGCAACACCTTCAAAAGAACGGATACTTTGCGGAACTAACAGAAAATATTCAGAAAGTTGATACGGTATTTAACAACAACAATAAGTTGTTCGAGTTTTTTGATGGCAGATCTCTGTTTATTTCAATCCATATGGTCTCTGAAAAAGATTACGGTATTTTTTATGTGCTTGACTTAAAGCGGATCGCTAAGCTAAAGTTGCTTAAAACCTATTTGAACACACTACTCAACGATAACTACTCTTTAAGCAAACGAAACTATCACAATCATGAGATTTTAGAGGTATATGATCGTAATAGCAAGGAGACAATGTATCTGTCTTTTGTAAAAAATCAGCTCGTGGCCTCATATACGCATACTTTAGTGGAAGCCTCTATTGATCAATATCAGGAACCAGTGCTTGGTAGGAATTTGAATTTTATTGAGATCAATAAAAAGGTAGGGTATGAAGATTTGTTTAGATTATATCTGCAGTATGATTTTTTGGACGACTATTACAAGCGGTTTTCTAATAAACCCAGTGATTGGGCCAACCGAATAAGTGAGAATTTTTTATTCTCCGGATTCAGTTTTGACCTAGACAAGAATAGCACTATTACTGCCAATGGGTACACAAACATTAGTTCAACAAATCATAATTATTTAGAAGCACTTCAAAAATCTGGTAAAGCCGAAAGAACTATTCCTAGCATAGCACCTAAAAGGACAGCACTATATGTTAGCTATGGCTTCGATAGCTTTTCAGAATTTTATGAGAATTTTGAAACAGTCCAGAAGGACAGTCCAGAGCAATTTAACAGCTACCAAGAAGGTATTGAAAAAGTAGAGAAATTCCTCAAGATCAATATGAAGGAAAACTTTGTGAGTTGGATTGGTGATGAGATAGCACTGCTTCAAATCAAATCAGAAATTTCAAAAGGAAAGAATGATCTTGCTTTGATATTAAAGGCCAATGCTATTGATGATGCCAAAACCAATTTGGACTTTATACTGAAACAAATTAAAAAGAAGACCCCTGTAAAATTTAAAGCCATTACATATAAGGAGCATGAAATCAATTTCCTTTCCATAAAAGGGTTCTTTAAAATCTTGTTGGGGAATCGATTTAAGGAGTTTGACAAACCCTATTTTACCCTTATAGATCAATATGTGGTCTTCAGCAATAATCCTAATACCCTAAAAAGCATTATTGATGATTTTATAGCAAAAGAAACACTCTCTAGTACCGAAGACTTTAAAGATTTTAATAAAAAGTTCAAAAGGGAATCCAGTTTATTCGTGTATAGTAACATCCCGGTTTTGTATGATAATATGTATGCTCTAGCTGACGGTTCTACGCGTGTGCAATTACGAAAGAACAAAGACTTTATTATCTGTTTTCCACAGATAGGATTTCAATTAACGCCAGATGACAATCTATTTGAAAGTAGGCTGGTAGTCAACTATCAAAATGTGGAAGAGGTAAAAACAAAATCCCAATTTCAGGAAGGCGCAGGTGTTTTAAAAAGTAAGGTTCAATCATCAAAAGCCAAAGAGGTAACTGATGCTGTTTTTAACTTAAAACCTATTTACCCAACAGACTTGAATGCAAAAACATTCATGAAAAAATACACCAACGGGGCTGTAAAATTTGAGGTAGAATTAAAAGATGGCCTTAAACATGGTCGTTATCACGAGTTCTATTCCAATGGTAATGAAAAAATAACAGGACGGTTCAAAAAAGACGAGCAAGTAGGTATGTGGCGTTATTTTGATGATGCCGGAGAACTGGTCAGGAAGAAGCGGTTTTAATATATTCTTCAAAGAACTTCAAGATGTAACTTGCAATTAGTAACTTGATTTCCCAAACTAAGAGTTACTACAAATGAAAAATATTACCCATGTAATCGTATTGCTTGTTTTTATTTTGTCGGCACATTTTGGTGTGTGTCAAGATGTTTACTTTCCAGAACGCAATGCCGTTTGGAAAGAAGCTTCCAAAAATCAATTTTCCTTTAATGAAAACAAGTTACAAGTGGCGGTCGATTTTGCCAATGCAAATGAATATTCTGGTTCTAAAGATTTGCGCCGAGCAATCTTAAAAGGATTTCAGAGAGAACCTTTTCATGAAATTCTAGGACCAACTAAAAAACGTGGAGGACCAGCAGGAATGATTCTGAAGGATGGCTATTTACTTACTTCTTGGGGAGATACCAAACGTGTTGATATGACCTTTAGCGTTACCAAGAGTTTTCTTTCCACTATGGCGGGTTTGGCAATGGACAAAAGATTGATTTCAAGTGTTGATGATAAATTAGGCGATTATATTTGGGATGGTACTTTTGATGGACGTCATAACAGTAAAATAAGTTGGGCGAACCTTTTACAGCAAAACTCAGATTGGTCTGGAGAGCTTTGGGGCCTTAAGGACTGGGCAGATAGACCGCCAAAAGAAGGTGACTTGGATGATTGGAGATTCAGAAAACTCAATGAGCCAGGTACCGTAATGGAATACAATGATGTTCGGGTAAATGTTTTATCTTATTCCCTAACCCATGTTTGGCGTAAACCTATGCCCATGGTATTAAAAGAAAATTTAATGGATAAGATTGATGCCTCTACAACTTGGCGCTGGTATGGGTATGATCACGCTTGGACCGAGATTGATGGCATTCAAATGAAATCTGTAACAGGAGGTGGGCATTCTGGAGCAGGCTTGTTTATTAATACAGAAGATATGGCTCGTTTTGGATTGGTATTCCTTAATAATGGTCGTTGGAAAGATCAGCAATTATTAAGTGAAGATTGGATTGCCAAAGCGACAGAACCTTCAGTGCCCAATGTAAATTATGGATATATGTGGTGGTTAAACCAAAAAGGATCACGCCATTGGGAAGGTGTTCCCGAACATTTATTTTATGCAGCTGGTTTTGGAGGCAATTTTATTGTAGTGGACCAAAAAAGTGGACTCATGTTAGTAACACGTTGGTTGGAACCAAATAAAATAGGGGAGTTTGTAAAATTAGTCTACGACGCTTTTTAATAAAATATCACAAAACCCAAACTTGATATTTTTGGTTTTATCTGAAGGGTCGTCATAAGTTTTATAGACTTTTTCTCCTAGCTCAAATGCAATAGGGTTTTTAAAAATGGGACCATCAAAACAGAACGTATGGAACTCCCCATTTTCTCCACAAGGATCTACATCTTCTGGGAGCTGATTTATAAGTTCCAAAGATAGTTCTAGTCCCAAAAAAGAAGCGTCTAACTTTGAGTTATTAATACACACGATTACAGCACGAAATCCCAATGCAAAGAATTCGCTGAGCAGTTCCCGAGTGTCCCTTTTCCAGATAGGGAAAATAGTTTCAATTCCTACAACAGATAACATTTTTTCTCTGTAGACTTTAAGGTCTTCCAGAAAAATGTCACCAAAAGCAGAATGCGTATAGCCTTCGGATTTTAATTGCTCAATTTTATTTCCCATCAAAGTGCTGTATTCTTCCATTGATGGACTTTCAGGAACTTCAAGAATGTCTAATGGTATGCCAACCTCCTTAGCTTGAGCTTCCAAAACCTCCTTACGCAGTCCGTGCATGGAAACCCTATTGTAGTGCGAGTTTACCGTGGTCAACAAACGGTCAATTACGTAGTTGTTTTGTTGCTGTAAAAAGTAGAGGGCAATTGCGGAATCTTTCCCAGAGCTCCAATTAAAATAGGTTTTAGATTTCTCCATTACTTTGCTTATATCGAAATGTGATTTAGACCCAGAAGTCATGAGTTTAAGAAATCTCACGTTCTTTGTCACAAGATAAAATATATTTCGTCTTAAAAATATGGTTAGAAGTAGTAAGTATTGCTTGTCTATACTTTTCATTTTTTATGGAATAGTTGTGCATGGTCAACAGGAGTTATTTACGATTACAGGGCAATTGGTGGACTCCGAAACACAGCAATCTATTCCTTATGCCTCTATATATCTAAAGGAAAAACCAATCGGGACCACGACCAATACAGAAGGGTATTTTGTATTTCATATTCCGACGAAAGAAAAGAAAACATTGGTAGTCATTTCTGCAATGGGTTATGTCAGTGTCGAGAGAAAGTCCGATGATTTTTCTCAGGATAAAGTAATTTCATTGCTTCCACAAATCAATCAATTGGATGAAGTCTTATTGGATGGAAGTGCAAATAAAATACTTAGGGCAAGGGAAATTATTAAGAAGGCCTATAAGAACATTGCATTAAATTATCCGACCGAACCCTATTTTTTAGAAGGTTTCGTGAGAGATCTACAAAAGGAGGACGAGACTTATGTTGAATTTTTGGAATGCGCTATAAAGTTTAAATATCAAGGTTTACAAGTTAGAAAAGAACCAGAGGTAGAATTGCTTGGGGTTCGTACCAATAGCTTTTCACAGAGACATCCTTGGAATGAAAATTCAGAACGCAAAAACTCGGTTATTGACTTGATTGAAGATGATTTTATTCGGTTTGATTATGGCCCAATTTTAGGAAAGAAAGGATGGAAATATGAAATTGAAGGTATTGAATCGTATGATAACCGATTGGTTTATAAGATTACAGGCTTAGATGAACCTTTTCAGAAGGCTGTGCTTTATATTGATGCTGAAACTTTTGCTTTTGTGCGAGTAGAGCTGACCAGAAAAGCAAAGAATGGTACATCTTGGCAAAGACGTTTTACCAATGGGGCACAACAAGTATACTATAATGTTATTTTTGAATATCAAGAATACAATGGTAGATTCTATTTAAAATATCAAAAAGAAGAAGATATTTGGAGGATTTATGAAGGACAGGATTCCAATCTCTTATTGTTTACCAAATACCCCAAAAAAGAGCTCTTTATCAACAACATTATCGTTGATGGTGTAGACAATTATCAATTTTTTAGAAACATGAACATCAATACTAGTATTGAAAACCAAACTGAAAATTTTGATGCTAAATTTTGGGCTACCTATAATGTTCCTAGACGTACTGCTGCACAGAGCCAAATTCTTAGAGAACTCAAAAAATAAGTGAATCAATTTAAAATCGACTAAGTTTTAGATTGGGGAAATAGACTTATTTTCTTTATGAATTTATTGGCTCCAAGACTTTCAAAGCTTTCTCCACATTTGTAACTCCATCAAAAACCAATAATAACCGTAATCCGTTACGGGTTTGTTTCTCTTTTAGCTGACAAACTTTTGGGTTCGCTTGAACGTATTGCAGTACTTGTGTGAAAGCTGGACTTTGGTAGAAAGGTGATTGTTGGTCGGCAATAAAATACCCCAGGAACTTTCCTTGTTTTAAAATCACGCGCTCTAACCCAATGCTATTGGCAATCCATTTGATACGAACAGAGTTGAGCAAGTCCACGGCCTGGGTAGGCAATTCGCCAAAGCGATCTACCAATTCAGCTTCATATTTTTGAAGACCAGTCTCATCGCCCACTTCGTTTAATTGTGTATAGAGATTAAGGCGCTCTGTAATATTGTTGATGTAATCGTCTGGAAAGAGCAGTTCAAAATCGGTGTCCAATTGCGTGTCTTTTACATACACCTTTTCCTGTTTGCCCTCTACCTCTTCATAGAGTTCCTTAAACTCATTTTCTTTAAGTTCTTCAATGGCTTCAGCTAATATTTTTTGATACGTTTCAAACCCAATCTCGTTGATAAACCCGCTTTGTTCACCGCCCAACAAATCTCCTGCACCACGAATCTCTAAATCTTTCATGGCAATGTTGAAACCACTTCCCAGTTCCGTAAATTGTTCCAAAGCTTCAATACGTTTGCGAGCATCTGGTGTCATTACTTCGTAAGGTGGGGTAATAAAGAAACAGAAGGCCTTTTTATTGCTTCGGCCTACTCGTCCACGCATTTGGTGAAGATCACTCAATCCAAAATTATTGGCATTGTGGATAAAAATGGTGTTGGCGTTTGTAACGTCCAGTCCACTTTCTACAATGGTGGTGGAGACTAAAACATCAAACTCCCCGTTGATAAAGGCGAGCATCAATTGTTCTAATTTTCTGCCTTCCATCTGGCCGTGTCCAATGCCGATTTTGGCATCGGGTACCAAGCGCTGAATCATACCGGCAACTTCCTTTATATTTTCTATTCGGTTATGGATAAAAAATACCTGTCCACCACGCTGAATTTCATAAGAAACCGCATCGCGAATGATTTCCTCATTAAACTGAATCACGCGACTTTCAATAGGGTAGCGGTTAGGAGGAGGGGTATTGATGACAGAAAGGTCCCTGGCGGCCATTAAACTAAACTGCAAGGTTCGCGGAATTGGCGTAGCCGTCAAGGTCAACACATCTACATTCTCTTTAATGGATTTAAGTTTATCTTTTACCGCAACTCCAAATTTTTGTTCCTCATCTACAATCAGCAGTCCTAAATCTTTAAACTGCACGTTTTTGTTTACCAGTTGGTGCGTGCCAATGATGATATCGATTTTACCAGCAGACAATCTTTCATGGATGTCCCTTTTTTCTTTTGCTGTTCTAAAACGGTTTAAATAATCAACGGTAACGGGCATTTCTTTAAGCCGTTCCTTAAAAGTTCTATTGTGTTGAAAGGCTAAAATAGTAGTGGGCACCAATATGGCAACCTGCTTGCCATTGTCCACCGCTTTAAATGCAGCTCGGATAGCGACCTCCGTTTTACCAAAACCAACATCGCCACAGATCAAACGGTCCATAGGGCGTTCGCTCTCCATGTCTTTTTTTACATCTTGAGTAGATTTTTCCTGATCTGGAGTGTCCTCATAAATAAATGAAGCTTCCAGCTCATGCTGCAAATAACTGTCAGGAGCGTATTGAAACCCTTTTTCTAAACGACGTTTTGCATAAATTTTAATGAGGTCAAAGGCAATTTTCTTAACACGGCCCTTGGTCTTTTCTTTTATTTTTTTCCAAGCGCCAGAACCTAACTTGTAGATTTTTGGAGGCGCTCCATCCTTGCCATTGAACTTAGATATTTTGTGCAGCGAGTGAATGCTCACATAGAGAATATCGCGCTCGCCGTACATTAATTTTATGGCTTCTTGTTTTTTACCTTCTACATCAATTTTTTGAAGCCCCCCGAACTTACCAATGCCATGGTCAATATGGGTTACATAATCACCAATTTCCAGTTTATTGAGTTCTTTAAGGGTGATGGCCTGTTTTTTGGCATAACCATTCTTTAACTGGAATTTGTGATAGCGTTCAAAAATTTGATGATCGGTATAGCAGGCAAGTTTTAAATCATGCTCAATAAAACCTTGATATAAAGGAAAAACTACAGTTTTGTAATGAACCGTTTCTTCTACTTCTTCAAAAATGTCATGAAAACGTTTTGCCTGTTGCTCCGTAGCGCAGAAAATATAATTGGTAAAACCTGCTTCATGATTTTCGTTGATGTTTTCAATAAGCAAGTCAAACCTTTTATTGAAGGAAGGTTGAGGTTTGATATTGAATTTAATTTCTGATGCTACACTCAGCTCATCAAGGTGCGAGATTTTGCTGGTTTCAAGTTGTCCTTCGACAGAATCTGGATGACTTGTCCTTCCATCTAATTCAACCAAACTAAAATCCTGAAATTGTGATTTTAATAAGCCCGAACTCACGAAAAGTTCTTCTGGTTTGGCGTGTTTGATCTCCTCGCTGAGCTTTGCGAAATTTTCTTCAGCTTTTGCAAAAAATGAATCGATTCTACCATAGACCAAATCCAGGTTCTTTGAAAAAATCACAGTTTTAGGAGAGATGTATTTTAGAAAACTTTCACGGGATTCCTGCAAAAATTTGTTCTCAACATTCGGGATAACGGTAATGCGCTTTACTTTTTCTGTGGACAATTGTGTTTCCACATCAAAAGTCCTGATGCTTTCTACTTCATCTCCAAAAAATTCAATACGATAGGGTTCATCATGGGAAAAAGAAAAGACATCCACGATTCCGCCACGCACGGAAAATTCGCCAGGTTCCGTTACAAAATCTACACGCTTGAATTTGTATTCAAAAAGTACCTCGTTAAAAAAGTCCAGAGAGAGGGTATCCTCCAACTTAATTTTTAAGGTGTTTTTGTCCAGTTCTTTTCTGGTGACCACTTTTTCAAAAAGCGCATCGGGATAGGTAACGATTACTGCTGGTTTCTTTCTGGAATTTATTCTGTTTAGGACCTCTGCTCTTAAAAGTACATTGGCATTGTCTGTCTCCTCAATTTGGTAAGGTCTACGATAACTCCCGGGGTAAAAAAGCACTTCATTTTCACCAATTAATTGTTCCAGGTCATTAAGATAATAGGCAGCTTCTTCCTTATCATTCAGTAAAACCAAAAAAGGCAATTCGGCAGATTTAAAGATATCGGCAATGGCAAAAGATAGTGAAGAACCTGTAAGACCCTTAATACTGATTTTTTCAATTTGGGCAATTGTGTCCCTCAGTTTCCCAAGTTGTGGAGACTGTTTAAAAAGTTGGGAAACTGATGCTTTGGTCAATCCAAAAACTTTGTGGCAAATATAGATTGATGTATAGTTGTTTGCAATAGGTAAATGGGATTTTCTCACATTAGTTAGAAATGACCATCTAGTTGAAATTGTCATTTTTGAATGGGAGAATACCGATTGAGAAATCTAAATTTTTATTACCTCATTTTCAACAATAACATAAACTTCATCTTTCTTTTTAGGTTTAAGTGTGTAGGTTCCTGTAAACTCTCCAAAAGCGGGAAGGATGAGTTGACTTTTGGTCTTGAAAAAACAAGATAGTCTCAAGTTTTGACGTCCATATCCTTTTAGTTTGATGGCTGGGTGGATATGTCCACAGAAATTAAATAAGCCATCTCGTTCCTCTGGATGATGGGTCAATAAAAAATCATCCAAAACCCATTCTTGATAAATCTCAATATTTAATTTTTCAAACAAAAGAGGAGAGATGATATCATGGTTTCCAGATACCAGAATAATCTCAGCAGGGGTTTTGGCCACCCAATTTTCAAAAAGCTCCCATTCTTTATTTAAGGATGAATGAAATAAGTCTCCCAAAAAACATATTTGAAAGGGGTTAAAATCAGCAACGATTTTGTCTAGCAACAGAAAATTTTTATGGATGGCTTGCCTTGGAACAGCGGCTCCAAATTTTCTAAAATGATTTACCTTGCCCAAATGCACATCGCTAATGAGCAACAGTGATTTTTCCACCCAAAACAGTCCTCCCAGGGGATGAAGAACAAATTCTTGGTTGTTAAAATATATAGTTTGAGTCATCTAGTCAAAATCTTGGTCATTCGTTTTATGCGATCAGCTAGTTTCTCATTGGATAGTTTTTCACGAAGCCTGTCCGTGATAATAGGAAATGAAAATGGCGTTGGATTGCTACACTTTTTCCATACAATCTCTTGCTGTTCAATTCGTTCCAAAGCTAAGCGCAAACGACCTTCTTCTAATTGGTGTTCAAAAGTTTCGGTAAAGGCTTGCTGAAACAAAAGATTGTCTGGCTCAAAATCCTTGAATACATCAAAAAGTAATTGCGAGCTGCTTTGTAGGTGCTTCATTTTGATGCCTTTGTCTGGATAACCTGTAAAGACCATTCCACTGATTACCGCAACATCCCTAAATTTTCGCTTTGCCATTTCATTGGAATTCAAACTTTTTTGCAGATCACTCAGCATATATTCTGGAGTAAAAAGATTGTTGTCCAATACCTCCTGAATGTTGATTTCTTTGTCCGATAAGAGTTCAAAGCCATAATCGTTAAAAGCCAAAGAGCAGGTGATAGGGGTCAGTAAACTTATTCGGTATGCCAATAAACTGCTCATTCCTTCATGGATTGCCCTACCTTCAAAAGGATAAAAGATATGATGATAGCCGTCATTGGTTTTAAAAGTTTCTATAAGAAATTCATTTGGCTTTGGAACAATGCTATCTTCTCGTTGTTTTGTAAACATGGGAGCCAAAGATTTTATTTCTTTTGATTGCTTCTTGGGTTCCAGTTCTGCTGTATATAATTCTTGACGAAGCAATTCTGACATTTGTGCGGAGAAACTCAATCTACCACCCATCCAACTGGGCACTTTATTGGTTCTTTTTGAAGAGTTACGTACATGGGCAGACATACCTTTAATGCGAATAAATTCTAAGTTTCTGCCCGCAAAAGTAAACACATCGCCAGCAGTTAATTTGGATATGAAAGATTCTTCAATAGTACCAATGTACCCTCCTTTTTGATAACGAACAGATATGGAGGCATCTCCTACTATTGTTCCTATTTGAAAACGATGACGCATGGCAATTCCACGATTATTGACCTTGAATTTTCCATCTGCTTCTACCTCTACCTTTTTATATTCATCATAGGTTTTTAAACTTTGGCTGCCCATGACCAGAAAGTTCAAGAGCCATTGCCATTGCTCCTCTGAAATTGCCTGATAGCAAAAAGTCTGTTTGATCTCTGGATAAATTTCATCGGGATAAAAACCATCGGATACTGCCAAGGTGGTTAAATACTGAACCAAAACATCAAAACTATTCAAATAAGGAACCCTATCTTCAACAGCTTCTTTTTTAACCGCTTGTTGCATGGCGGAAGCTTCAATGAGTTCAATGGCATGTGTTGGTAGAAAGTGGATTACACTTTCCTTGCCCGGTCTGTGGCCGCTTCGTCCTGCACGTTGTAAAAATCGAGCTACCCCTTTTGGTCCCCCAATTTGTACCACGGTTTCCACAGGTGCAAAATCTACACCTAAATCTAGACTAGAAGTACAGACCACCGCCTTCAAACTTTCATTCCGTATGGCTTGCTCCACCCAAAGGCGCGTTTCTTTGTTGATGCTGCCGTGGTGCATGGCAATTTCACCAGCATATTCTGGATGCTTCTCCAAAATTTTCTGAAACCAAATCTCACATTGGCTTCTGGTATTTGTAAATAACAAGGTGGTTTTGCTATTGTTGATAATGGGCACGACTTCTTCAAGTAAGTGAAGCCCCAAATGTCCACGCCATGGAAATGTTTCCATTTCTTTTGGAATGATACTTTTGACTGTTATTTTCTTATTCAGTTTGGCTTTTACCAAAACCGATTTTTCATGGGCCAAGGAAGCAGGGCCAAGAAGGACTTCTCGGGCTTGGTCTAAATTCCCAATAGTAGCAGAGATCCCCCAGATTCTTAAATCCTTGCATATTGTTTTTAATCTGGAAAGGCCAAGTTCCATTTGCACACCTCTCTTGGTTCCCAAAAGTTCATGCCATTCGTCAACCACTATGGCAGAACAGTCTTTAAAGACTTTATCATACCCTTTTGATGAAAGCAGTAATTGCAAACTTTCAGGAGTGGTAATCAATAAGTCTGGCATTGTTGTTTTTTGCCTTGCACGTTCTTTGGTCGAAGTATCCCCCGTGCGAATGCCTACTGTCATTTGAGTTTCTAAATCTTGGGTAATACGCTCCGCAGATTGTTTGATTTCTTGGGATAAAGCGCGTAACGGAGTAATCCAAATTGCTTTTAGGCCTTTTTTGTGTTTGTCTTTGTAACTAGGATTATTTTTTATGTAATTCAATACTATGGGGAACCAAAGCGCATAGGTCTTTCCACTCCCTGTTGGAGCATTTAGCAATCCGTGCTTGCCTTGCAAAAAAGCATTCCATGTCTCTTTTTGAAAAGGAAAGGGTTTCCAATCTTGTTGGTGGAACCAATTTTCGGCAATATGGAGTAGTTCAGATTCTTGCAGGATAAATTGCGTTAAGGATTACAAAGAGCTATGAAAATTACAAATTTCTTTTGGTGATAATTTTACCATCCTTTCTAGTTTAAGATTTATATTTGCCGAACAAATTTTAGTGTATGCCCATTATAGATTTATACGAACATAGCGAACAGAGACATAATTTGGCCCATTTTGCTACTTTGGCAAGTTTGGCAGCCGCGGATGGTGTAATAAGTGAAAAGGAAAAAGCAATATTGGATAAGTTTGCGTTCAAATTAAATATCACCGATGCTGAGTATAAAGAGGTGATGAAAAAAGAGAACAAATATCCAATTGAAACTCCCCATAGTGGTGAAAAAAGATTAAAGCGTTTGTTCGATTTCTTTGGGATGGCCTTTGCTGATAACAATCTTGATGAAGAACAAATGGAGCTAATCGTTAAATACGCAGTAGGATTGGGTTACTCGCCTGAAAAAGCTTCTCAAATCATAAAAAAATCCATTGCCATATTTACTGGTAAAATAGCTTTTGAAGATTATCAATTTTTGATGGATAAGTAATCTAATGGTACTTATTTAAAAAATCCTCCAATTTTTTAACCATATTTCGGCTTCCACAAAAGAAGGGCACTCGTTGATGTAGTTCAGTGGGCTCAATATCTAATATTCGAGTTTTACCACCAATTGCCAAACCATTGGCTTGTTCTGCAATAAAGGCCATAGGATTACATTCGTAAAGCAGCCTAAGTTTTCCACTTTGCGAAATACTACTTTTTGGATACATATATATTCCACCCTTAATCATATTACGATGAAAATCAGAAACTAGTGAGCCAATATACCTTGAAGTATAAGGCCTGTCACCTTCTTCTTCTTGACAATATTTTATGTAATCCTTAACCCCTTGTAAGAAATGAATGTA
This sequence comes from uncultured Allomuricauda sp., assembly GCF_947499585.1. Lineage (GTDB taxonomy): Bacteria > Bacteroidota > Bacteroidia > Flavobacteriales > Flavobacteriaceae > Flagellimonas. The sequence continues at coordinate 1,149,185 of NZ_CANMOO010000002.1, forward strand.
GTTTCCTTCATTTACAGAATATATTTTACCATTTTCCGGAAACTGCATATTAGGGTGTGATAAATAAAAGGTGCCCAGTGCGGGATTTAAAGTAAAGCCATTTACTCCGTCTCCAGTGGTGTAAACTAACATTGTCGATGTTCCATAAACCACATAGCCAGCAGCTACTTGTTTATTTCCTGGCTGTAAAAAGTCTTCAAGTTGAACTGGAGTACCAACAGGGGTAACACGTCTATAAATTGAAAATATGGTTCCAACCGAAACATTAACGTCAATATTGGAAGAACCATCCAATGGGTCAATCAATACCACATATTTGTTTTGGTGTTTTTCATCACTACTATTAATGGTGATAAAACTGTCTTCTTCTTCAGAAGCTATTCCACAAACTATCTCTCTATTGGTAAGTGTTTGGATAAATTTTTCATTTGCAAATACATCTAATTTTTGCTGGTCTTCCCCTTGAATATTAGTGTCGCCAGCAGCTCCGATTACGTCAACCAAACCTGCTTTATTTACTTCGTGATTAACTACTTTAGCGGCTAAACGAATGGCATTGATTAGTTTAGAGAGCTCTCCAGAAGAGTATTGAAATGAAGACTGGTTTTCAATAATGAATTCTCCAAGGGTCTGATTTTTTCTTGTCATTAAAGTAGGGTTGTGTTTTGCCCACAAATATCGGGCATTTTGTGATACTACATCGATTTCGTAGAAGTAAAGTTTTTGATTTTTATAACTTTGAGTTTTATTTATAACAATATGAATTTTTCAATCAGAGATGCCCAGCAAGAAGATATGCAACAAGTGTTGACTCTTATTCAGGAGTTGGCAGAATTTGAGAATGATCCAAATGCTGTAGAAGTCACTAAAGAGGATTTAGTAAAAGATGGTTTTGCAGAGAGTAAACTATTCCATTGTTTTGTTGCTGAAAAAGACAAACAGATCGTAGGGATTGCATTGGTATATCCTCGCTATTCTACTTGGAAAGGTCCAGTGATCCATTTGGAAGATCTAATTGTTGCCGAAAAGATGCGAGGAAGTGGTTTGGGCACCGCCCTTTTAAATGAAGTGGTAAAATATGGGCATAATTTGGGCGTTAGAAGAATTTGCTGGGAAGTATTGGATTGGAATGAGCCTGCGATCAACTTTTATGAAAAAAAGGGCGCTAGGGTGATGCGAGATTGGGATGTTGTTCAACTAGATGAGATGGGGATTAACAACTATATAGGTAATTTGAATTAACCTTTTAAGGGAAAATATAGAACCAAGAATAGATGAGAGTTTTTAAGTTTGGTGGGGCTTCTGTTAAAGATGCCGAAGGTGTTAGGAATGTTGTTAAAGTGCTTCAAGAAGTAGGTCATGAAGATACTTTGGTAGTGATTTCTGCAATGGGAAAGATGACCAATGCAATGGAAAAAGTAGTGGCTTCCTATTTTAAGGATAAACAGGCCATCACAGCTTCTATACAAGAAGTAATAGATTACCATGAAAGTATTTTGTCAGATTTGTTCGAAAACAAAAACCACCCTGTCTATAATAAGATAAAACTCCTGTTTGATGAGGTTAAAGGATTTTTAGCTTGGAACAAGTCACCAAAATATGCCTTTGTTTATGACCAAGTAGTTGGGTACGGAGAATTGGTTTCTACGACTATTGTAAGCGAGTATTTTAATGAGGTTGGAATTGCCAATGTTTGGCAAGATGTTCGCAACCTCATTAAAACGGATAATAATTATAGAGATGCTTCCGTGAACTGGGAACGCACTCAGAAAGAGGTTTCTGCTAAAGTGGATATGTCTAAATTGAATATTACCCAGGGTTTTTTGGGGAGTGATGACAATAATTTTACAACTACTTTGGGTAGGGAAGGTTCTGATTATTCTGGAGCAATTTTGGCTTATTGCCTTAATGCAGATTCCGTTACAATCTGGAAAGATGTTCCCGGAGTTTTAAATGCAGATCCTAGAAACTTTAAGGAAACCCAGTTGCTTGATCAAATCTCATATAGGGAGGCTATAGAATTGGCTTTTTATGGAGCCTCTGTAATTCATCCCAAGACCCTTCAACCGTTGCAAAGAAAAGAGATTCCATTGCTTGTAAAATCTTTCATTGCTCCTAATGGCGATGGCACAACAGTTGGCAAGGGAGAAGATATATCGCCTAAAGTGCCTTGCTTTATTGTAAAAAAGAATCAAGTATTGATAAAACTTTCTTCCCTTGATTTCTCCTTTATAATGGAAGACAATATTAGTGAGATATTCAAACTGTTCCACCATCATAAAATGAAGGTAGATTTAATTCAGAATTCTGCCATCAGTTTTTCAGTTTGTTTGGATAATAAGTTTAATGGTCTTGAACTCATGTTGAACGAGCTAAAACGAAAATTCAAGGTGGTTTGCCATGAAGATGTTTCTCTTTACACCATAAGGCATTTTAATGATAAGGCTGTAAAATCACTTCAAAATGGAAGGTCTGTTCTAGTGGAACAACGTGGTAGAGAGACAGTTCAACTCGTTGTAAAATAAAATTTCCAAAACTGCATTACCACTAAAAATCTAATAGCTGTAATTTTCTATCTTTACGCTTACCTAATTTTTGTTTTATGGGGTTGGTTTCTGCGAAAGAGGTGGCAAAAGTCATTAATTTGGACAGGTATGGTTTTTTAGGCACCTTCGTTGGATGGCTTTTAATGGTTGCCACAAGAATTACTGGGATAAATAGATTTTATAATAAGAATAAGTCACTTCCGGGAAGAGATTTTTTAGAAGCTATCTTGGATCATTATGAAATTGATTTTGAGATTCCGGAAGAAGATTTAAAACGTCTTCCCAAAGACGGGCCTTATATCACCATCAGTAATCATCCGCTAGGAGGAATAGATGGTGTTTTGTTGTTAAAACTCATGCTAGAAGAACGGGAAGATTTTAAAATCATCGCAAATTTCCTTTTAAATCGAATTGAACCCATGAAGCCATATATAATGCCGGTGAATCCTTTTGAAAATCATAAGGATGCCAAAAGCAGTATTGCAGGCTTTAAAAATGCACTTTCACACCTTAGGGAAGGTCACCCTTTGGGTATTTTTCCAGCAGGTGAAGTATCTACTTATAAAGATGGAAAGCTGGTGGTGGACAAACCTTGGGAAGAGGCAGCACTTAAACTTATTAGAAAAGCGGAGGTTCCGGTGGTTCCAATATATTTTCATGCTAGAAACAGCAGACTTTTTTACAGGTTATCCAAAATAAATGATGTTTTTAGAACGGCAAAACTACCGTCAGAGGTTGCTTCTCAAAACAGAAGACCTATAAAGGTTCGTGTTGGGCAACCCATATCTATAAATGCCCAAAAGGAAGAGGAAACGCTAGAATCTTTTGCAGAATTATTAAGAAAGAAAACCTATCTCTTGGCCAATGCGTTTGAGAAAGAACGTTTGATCGATAAAGTGCCCACCACTTTAAAAATTCCTAAACCCCCTAAAAAAATAGCTACGGCCGTTGGCTCTGAAGTATTGCAAGGCGAAATAGAAAAGTTAAGGGAAAAAGATTGCCGAATGCTTCAAAGTAAGAACTACGAAGTATACCTGGCCCAAGAAAAGGATATGCCCTTTATTTTAAATGAAATTGGAAGACAACGCGAAATAACCTTTCGTGAAGTAGGGGAAGGAACCAATAATGCTGTTGATTTAGATGAGTTTGATTCTTATTATCACCATCTTTTCTTGTGGGATGATCAGGAAAAGGCTATAGTTGGAGCGTATCGTATGGGGCTTGGTTCTCAAATATTCAAAAAATATGGTATTGATGGCTTCTACCTTCAAGATCTGTTTCGTTTTGAACCGGAACTCTATGGAATGATGGAGAAATCCATTGAAATGGGAAGGGCCTATATAGTTAAAGAATATCAGCAAAAACCAATGCCTTTGTTTTTGTTATGGAAAGGGATTGTGCATACCACCTTAAGACACCCAGAGCATAAATATTTAATAGGGGGGGTCAGTATCAGTAATCAGTTCTCCAACTTTTCAAAGTCGTTAATGATTGAGTTTATGAAATCTAACTATTGGGATCCCTATGTGGCTCAATATATAAGACCTAAGAAAGAATTTAAAGTGCAGTTGAAGGATGCTGATAAAGAATTCATTTTTGATGACACCCAAGCTGACTTGAACAAGTTCGATAAGTTGATTAACGAAGTAGAACCAGGTAGTCTTCGTTTACCGGTTTTGATTAAAAAGTACATCAAACAAAATGCAAAAGTCGTTGCTTTTAATGTTGATCCACTATTTAATAATTCTGTGGATGGGTTAATGTACATAAAGATTGCTGACTTACCTGAAAGCACTGTCAAGCCTGTTATGGAGGAATTCCAAGCTGAATTGGAACGTAAATTAAACCACTGATTTTTTAATTAAATGAGTTTGGGAAAACCATTAGTATTTACCATCTTATTTCTTTCTTCGGTTTTAGGTTATAGCCAAGAAATAGAAGGGTTTGTATTTGATAACATGACCAAAAAACCTATTGATGGAGCTTCTGTTTACTTTGATGGTAGTTCTATCGGTACGATAACAGATGAGCAAGGTAATTTTAAAATTAGGCTGCTATTTCAAAATAATGCCACTTTAGTAATACGTTATTTGGGTTATGAGACTAAAAAGATCGTCAATCTAGAAGAAGTTGATGAACTAAAAATTGGGCTTAAGGAAAAAGTGGAGAGTTTAAAGGAAATTGTTGTTACATCTGATCCATTTTCCCGTAAGCAAAAACTAAAGGTTTTTAAATTAGAATTTTTAGGAGATACAAAAGGTGGTCGTAACAGCACAATTATAAATGAAAGTGAAGTAAAACTGTATTTTAATTCCTATGATAATACACTTTCTGCCTATTGCGATAAACCATTGATTATTAGAAACGAATATTTGGCATATGTTGTAAATTTTGAGATAGAGGAATTCAAAATTTTCTTTAAAAAAAAGAGCTTAGAACGAACAGATAACATTTATTATACAGTTTATGATGGTTCTACCCAGTTTTATGATATATCATCCAATGATTTGAAAATAAGGGAACGTAGAAAGAAAGCATATCTAGGTTCAAGTATGCATTTTATGAGATCGTGCTGGAATGGAGATTTGAAAACTCAAAATTTTAGATTGAAAGAAGGATTTAAACCAGTACCAATTAAAAACTTTTTTTCTAAAGAAAACCCGAAAGAAGATTTACAGAATATTCGATTTTCAGGTGCTAAGTATGTAATCTATCATAAGAGAAAAGGCAATTATAGATCTACCTTAAGGATAAACAATCTTGATACAGTCTATACTTTGGATAGATATGGAAATTATTCTCCTTTTCAAGAAATAGTCTTTGGCGGTTACATGGCCAATTTTCGTATTGGGGAAATGTTGCCAATAGATTATGGGCTTTAAAAAAGCTGAGCTTTGTTATCGTCAATTCACCAATTCTTCTTTTACAAAGTTGTGGCAAAACTCTTTTATCTCTTCTCTGGCCTTTAAGAATGCCGCATGCTTTACATCTTCAGTACCGGTAACCTTTGAAGGATCAAAAAAGTTATGGTGGATGCGTTCTGCGTTTTTAGCTGGAATAAATGGACAATTTTCTTTGGCGTGGTCACAAACAGTGATGATATAATCCCATTCAATACCTTGATATTCATCCACATGGTTAGATGTATGGAAAGTAATATCAATGCCATCTTCATTCATTATGGATACAGCTCCTGGGTTTAATCCGTGTGTTTCTATTCCAGCACTATAAATAATTGCCAAAGAATCTTGAAAGTAGTTTAAATACCCATGTGCCATTTGGCTTCTGCATGAGTTCCCAGTACAAAGGACCAATACGTTTTTCATTTTTTTGATATGATAATTAATCTACACCTATAGTTTCACTTCTTTTTTCAAATAACAAATTGTCTTTCCAAATACCTTTAATTTTCCCAACTCGTTCGCGTTTACCAATAAAGCGAAACCCAACTTTTTTATGGAGATGTATACTTGCTTCATTTTCTGGAAAAACCCCTGATTGTATCGTCCAGAATCCAGCTTTTTCACTTTCAGATATTAGTTGTTCCAAAAGTAATTTACCAACACCCTTACCTCTGCTTTTGGCTCCAATATAGACACTTACTTCTCCAACACCGCCATAAACGCACCTGCTTGAAACGGGAGATAATGCAGCCCAACCTAGAATCTCACCGTTCTCTTCGGCAATCAACCTACACTGCTCCACATGGGCTTGATTCCAACTTTCATAGCTGGGGATGGTTTGCTCAAAGGTTGCAAAACCAGTTGCTATACCTTGGGCATATATTTGGGAAACACCTTCCCAATCCGAAGCATTCATTTCACGGACTTGCATAATAACGTATTAACAGCAGCCACCTCCAGGAGTGCAGCCGCTTGAGGCTTCTGTTACCACTTCTTCTGAAGTATCTACAACACCACAAGTTTCTTTGGCTTTACAATCTGTTTTTTCTACAGAAAGTTTTAAAACTAGAGATTGCTCATCCATAGCATAATCATTCACAAAGAGCTGAGCTGTATGAAAATCTGAATTGCTATACTCAAACTTGATTTCGGCATCCCTTACCATGGGTTTAATGCCATCAACTTTGTTGAGAATACCTAAAGCTTTATAGGCAGACATAAACTCTTTTTTGTCCTTTTCCTTTGGACTTTCCCATAATTGTACAATGGTTTCTTTCCAAAAATCCGTTCCCGCTCCACAATCCACTGAATCCACCATAATGTTTTTGATTTCAGTGATATGGTAATTTGCTCCTACAAATTTGCCTTCCGTGTATTCAAAAAGCAAACTTTTATTCTGATGTTGTTTTAGTAAGGATAGAAATTCTGATGTATTCATGATTAACAGCAATTATAATTAATATTGGCAAAAAACGTATTGAAGGAATTTTGTAATTCTTCCCAACGTTCTTCATTGATACAGTAGCATAGGTTTTTACCTTCAAAGGTTCCTTTTAAGAGACCTATTTTCTTTATTTCGTTTAAATGTTGTGATATAGTAGGTTGCGAAAGTCCAATAACATCAACCAAATCATTGCAGATACAATTTTCCTGTCTGCTTATATATTCTAAAATCGCTATACGTGCAGGATGCGCCAAAACTTTGGCAACTTGTGCCAGCTCGTTTTGTGTTACAGAAAACATATGTGTTTTAGAAGCTCCCATTATTGGTTATAACGACATTGATAATTTTATATTGCAATATTACGATAATAATAATAAATAAAAAAGCCAGAGCGTATTTCTCTGGCTTTTTTTCTAGAACCAAGGTTTCTTTCCAACCTGGTATGTGTTGTAAAATTCATCATCCGATTTGGTTAGGTAAATGATACCCTCTACCAATCCAATTACACTGGGAATCCAAACAAAAAGCAACCCTATTCCAACGCATGAAAGCACATATGCCACTATAGAAACTCCAAGTAAAATGAAACCTTCCTTATTGTACCCGAGCATAAATTTGTGTACTCCTAGCGAACCTAAAATAATGGCTAGAACTCCGGTTAATATTTTTTTATTCTCACCACCTGCACCTTTAATGCCCTCGGCAAATTCATTAGCAGTTTTTTTAGCTTCGTCAGCAAAATCCCCTGCTGCTTCTTTGGCATCTTCAGCAGCATCCTTTGCGGCTTCTTTGGCATTGTCAAAGGCATCTTCTGCCTTATCTCCTAAGTCTTTGTTTTCTTCAGACATGGTAATTATAATTTGTTGGTTAAACGAGTCTTAAAAATAAGGATTATTTTAATAGCTATAAGAAAGCTTTATCAACAGGTTGCCAAAGTTCTATTTTATTACCTTCAGGATCCAATATCCAGCCAAATTTCCCGTAATCGTACTCTTCAATCTCACCCACAATGGTAACACCTTCGCTTTTTAGAGCTTTTAAAAGTTCTACCAAGTTTTCTACTCTAAAATTCATCATGAACTGTTTTTCGCTTGGCTGAAAATAGGTAGTATCATCTTTGAACGGGCTCCATTGGGTTATACAATCATTTCCTTCTTTGTCCTTCCACCAAAAACTCCAACCATATTGGTCTACGGGAATTCCTAGACGTTCTTTATACCATTTTTTAATGTTATCCGGATCTTTCGTTTTAAAGAAAAACCCTCCCAGTCCTGTTACTCTTTTTTTCATAATTATATTATTTTCAGCTCCCACTGATGGGAAACCAAATTACCGTTTTATGTTTTTCTCGTATAACGCTATCCATGCTTTTGGGGTAATTTTTTGACATAGTTCTGCTATAAGTTCATATGGAATGTTTTCCATTTTTTTAAATCGGATACAACTCTTGCCCATATCCAATTTGGTTTTAACATGTTTTGGGTATTCCCCAACAAACCAGTCCAGTAATTTTTTATCCGCATAAATTCCTGAATGGTATAATGCCACAAAGTTCTTTTGTGAGGCTATGTTTACGAAAGGCAAAGGCAGTTTGGGGTCACAGTGATATCCGGGTACATATAGAGAATGAGGAACCACATAACCTATCATTTTATAACTGATACATTCCTGAAATCCTTCTGGTAAACTTGCTTTAACCGTTTCTCGCAATTTGGAAACGGCTACTTTGCGATCTTCAGGTAATTTGCTAATATATTCATCTGGCGTGTTGACATCTATTGTCATGATAAAATTATTTTCGTTGCAATATCAAAGCTGAAATTAAAGTAATAATAAATCCTATTATAAAAACGGTCATGGCCATTAGGGCAAAAGAAAAAAGTGGGTTAGAAAACATTTCCCTCTGTGATTCTAGTTTTGCCAATTTTATTTCAAATTCATCCGCAGGTAAAGAGGTTCTCATATTTTCAACTGCTGTGTCGTAATATTGAGTTGTAAAATCTGGATTAAGCACCTCGCTATAAAAAATATCAAGAAACCCAAATGCTAAGGCTGTAATAAGGCTAATAAGTATGCCGATGATTAAAGCCTGTTTAAAACTTACCTTGCCTTGATTCTCTTTATCTCTGAAATGTTTAATGCCTAAATAGACAAACCCCAGGGATAAAATCATAGACACATAACCCAATACTTCTTGGATTGAGTATGATACATCGCTTAATAAGAACCAGCTTGTTAAAAATAGAATAGAGATAGTGATAGCGCCATAAAGCCCAAATCTTGTTATGGTTTTTTTCATGATCAATTATTTAAAAAGTTAGACCAAAAGTAGTGGTAGAGGAAAGTTTGGGAGTCATACTAAAGTACCAAAACCATAGCAATTTGACTCTAAATCAATTAAATAGCTATAATTTGAAGGGCTTTTGCTTTCTGTATTGCTTGGGTACGACGCTTGGCATCCAACTTTACCAACAGGCTGGAAACATGGGTTTTTATAGTGCTTTCTGAAACAAAAAGCTTATCAGCAATTTCTTTGTTGGATAGACCATCGGAAATTTGGACTAGCACTTCATATTCGCGCTTGCTTATACCAAGCTGTTCTATCTTTTTATAATCTATGGAAATAGAAGAAAGTTTTTCTTTCTGCAATGTTCTCTTGTTGATGTAAACACCAATGATAAAAAATACAATTGCAATGACAGCTATCACTATTTCAAGGGAAACATCACCAGAAACGTAGGAGTATTTACTGAACTTGAAAAGGACAAGCAATGCCACAATAAGGGAAGAAAAAACGAAAACGGTCTTTTTCACTTAATAAAATTAACAAAATCTAGCTTTGATTTTGTCCACAACGGTCTGTGCCAGTTTTTCTTTACTCTCAACAGTCCAGCCTGCTACATGAGGAGTTAGTAAAACGTTCTTGGCTTTTCGCAAGAATTTGAATGCCTTTGGTTTTTGAACAAACATGTTCTCGAACGATTTCTTCTCGTATTCCAGAACATCCAATCCGGCACCTAGAATTTTTTCTGATTTTAGACCGTCAACCAAATCTTTGGTGACAGCACATTTACCCCGTGCCGTATTTAAAAACCAAAAAGGTTTGTGAAATGCGTTAATGAATTCCTTGTTGACCATTCCTGTGGTCAATTCAGTCTCAGGGACATGAAGACTCACAATATCTGACCTTTGTTGAAATTCCATAATTCCTACCTGTCTTGCATTGTCATCACCTACACCACCAATGATGTCATAACAAATGATTTCTACATCAAAACCTTTAAGTTTTTGGGCAAATGCCTTACCCATATTTCCATAACCGATAATACCAACGGTCTTGCCATCCAATTCTACACCTCGGTTACCTTCGCGGTCCCATTTTCCTTTTTTCACTTCTCTATTGGCCTTGGTCATTTTGTTCATTAAAGACAACAACATTCCTAAAGTATGTTCCCCAACAGCATTTCGGTTTCCTTCCGGAGCGGAAGCCAAGAACACATTTTTTTGCTTGGCATATTCGATGTCTATGTTTTCCAAACCTGCCCCAAGCCTGCCTATAAACTTGAGATTTGTTGCTTTATCCAAAAACTGTTGGTTCAAAGTAAACCTGCTTCGGATAATGACCCCATCGTACAAATGGATTTTCTTTTCAACCTCTTCTTTAGAGGATGTATAGTCTTCATGGTTTTCAAAACCCAATTGGGTAAATTGTTCAAGAAGTAATGGATGGTTGGTGTCTAAGTGGAGAACTTTCATGGGCTAAATATACCCTAAATTTTAGGGTACTCAGTTTGAGTCATTTCGTGTTGTACGGCACCTGTATGGGCCGTGTTTTGTTTTTCAAAAAGCAATAAATGGACTTCTTCGTCATTCTTTGTCATAGGATTATGTTCCACCCCTTTAGGCACAACAATAATTTCACCCTCTTTTACTACTTCCGTTCTATCTCTAAACTGCATGTACAGGGTGCCTTTTATTACTTGAAAGAGTTCATCTTCATTTTCGTGCGAGTGCCAGACAAATTCTCCTTTAATTTTAGCTAAGATTACCTGCATATCATCCACTGTAGCTATTTGATGTGGATGCCACTGCTTGGTAAATTTGGTGTGTTTTTGCTTTAAATTTATAGTCTCCATATTTTTTTAATTTATTGGTATTGGAAGGTTGTGCATCTTTAAAAAAGAAAGCTTGTCCCAATATCCTCTTTGGAATTTGATTTTACCCTCTACAATGTGAAAAAAACCACAGCCTCTTAACCCCAACGGATCCTTCCACTCCAAAATGGCCCAATCCCCATCTTGGAAAATATGTTCAGGAATACAGACCATTTCCGCCGTACTAAACTCGTTTTTAAACATTTCGAATATGGCTTCTTTTCCTATAATTGGATCATTTGCAACTTGATGATTTATAGCATCTGTATGATAAAGTTGTACCAATTCTTCCGCATTTCCAGAGTTAAAAATCGTGACCCATTGCTGTATTACATCTTTAGGTGTCATTTGTGGTATACTTGAATTTATTGAAAAAGATAACTACAACTAAAGATACTAAATTCCTAAAACCAACTTGGCAATCCAAAAGTAAATTAAGATGCCAAAAATGTCATTGCTTGTGGTGATAAATGGGCCTGTTGCGATTGCAGGATCAATACCTCGTTTATCTAAAAAAAGTGGTATAAATGTGCCTATGATTCCAGCTACGATAATAACCACAACCAAGGAAATGGAAATGGCCAAGGCGGTTAAGAAATCCCCTTTCCATATCCATGTAAAAACTAAAAGTAATACGGCAAGTATGAGTCCATTCAATAAAGCCAATAACATTTCTTTGACCAAACGGTTACTAATACTGCCCTTTAAATCATCATTTGCAAGGCCCTGAACAATAATGGCGCTGGATTGCACTCCCACATTACCTGCCATTGCAGCAATTAAAGGGGTAAAGAAAAAGAGGATGGCATGTTTTGCGATCATTTCTTCAAAACCGCCCATTATGGCCGCGGCCCCCAATCCTCCAAAGAGCCCTAGAATTAACCAAGGTAAACGGGCACGGGTAAGCTCCCAAATGCTATCATCTGCCTCAACATCCTGAGAGATACCAGCTGCCAGTTGGTAATCCTTTTCGGCTTCTTCCTTGATTACGTCCACAATATCATCAATGGTAATACGACCGACCAATCGACCTATTTCATCCACTACAGGAATTGCTTCCAAATCATATTTAGACATAATCTTGGCTACCTCCTCAGCTTTTTCGTTGACATTTACATGATCCACCTTTGAAATATAGACGTCTTTTATATGGGTCTTTGTGGAAGTTGTCAATAGATCTTTTAATGAAAGTCTGCCTTTGAGTTTGTCATCATCATCTACAACATAAATGGAATGTACCCTAGTAACACTTTCTGCTTGGGCACGCATTTCTTTTACACACGTGAGAACATTCCAATTTTCTTTGACTTTCACTAGCTCTTTGGCCATAAGTCCACCAGCGGTATCCTCATCATAACGTAAAAGATCTACAATATCCTTGGCATGTTCCCTATCTTCTATTTCTGAAATGACCTCTTGAACAATATCTTTTGGAAGTTCACTAACAATATCTGCAGCATCATCTGTGTCCAGTTCTTCCAACTCACCGGCTATCTCTTTGGCAGAAAGGTTTTTTAGTATGGATTCCCGTAAATCCTCGTCCATTTCGGCAAGGATATCAGAGGTCTTTTCACTATCTAAAAGTTTAATGAGATAAGTAGCCTCATATTTGGTAAGCTCTTCTGCTATTTCTGCAATATCCGCATAGTGGAACTCCTTCATCATCAACCTAAGGTCAGCGTTCTTTTTATCCGCTACTAGTTGTTGAATCTGCTCTATTAGCTCGTCTGTGAGTTTAAACGGAATCATTGGCTATCTTCTGCGTTAACGCTATAAAATCGGCTACACTTAGCTGTTCTGGGCGTTGGTCAAAGATAGTATCTTCTTTTAGATTATCAGATAGGTTAAAAGTTTTAAGGCTATTGCGAATGGTCTTTCGTCTTTGGTTAAAACTTGCCTTTATAATTTTGAAAAATAAATGCTCATCGCAAGGAAGTTTTAAGTTTCCCTTTCTTGTTAAGCGCAATACTCCTGATTGCACTTTTGGTGGTGGATCAAATACTTCAGGATCCACGGTAAACAAATATTCAGCTTCATAAAATGCTTGGACCAAAACCGATAAGATCCCATAGGTTTTATTCCCAGGTTTTCCGCAAATACGCTGTGCGACTTCTTTCTGGAACATTCCTGAAAATTCTGGAACCTGCTGACGCATTTCAAGCATCTTAAAAACGATCTGTGTAGAAATATTATAGGGAAAATTTCCAGTGATGGCAAATTGCTCATCACCGTACAATTGCTTTAAATCGAACTTTAAAAAGTCCGCTTCTATAATGTTTAATCGGTTGTTTTTTTCAAACACTGTTGGATGTTCCAAACGAAAACTATGATTGAGATATACTATGGATTCCTCATCAAGATCCATGGCAACCAAATCCATATCTTTAAGCAGCAGGTATTTAGTGAGAACTCCCATGCCTGGGCCAATCTCTATAACATTGGTGTAGTCTTTAAGGGAAAGTGTATCCGCAATCTGTTTAGCAATGTCTTCATCTATAAGAAAGTGCTGCCCTAAATGCTTTTTAGCCCTTACCGCACTTTCTTCTTGCCCGTTTTTAAATTTCTTTGCCTTACCGCTGGCAAACTTTTTTTTATTTTTTTTGGACACGGGACATTTTTTTGCAAGTTAATGTGAATTTTCGATATACAACCAAGCCTCAATACCAGATTCTAATTTTACCTTTTTACGTTTGTAAGCGCTTGTTTCGTACACATCAGCTTTTTGTAATTCAAGAGCAGTTACCTCATAGACTTTTCCCTCAACCTTGTTTTTAAAGTCATTGGTTTGCACGACTAAAGAATATCTTTCATAAACTGCATTTTCCAGACGTTTGAATCCGGACAAAAAATCCGTTTTTCCATCTAGAATGCGACCAAAAATATATTGTTGGACTTGCAAATCTTGTAGCGTACCATAAGTAAAAAGATAATCCAAAACTTTAGGGAATCTGTTGACTAATGATCTCCAGTTCTGTTCTGAAGGCCACAAATTTGTTAGAAAACAATTTTGGCACATCTGCTCTAAGGCGCTCAGCATCTTTCTTATAATACAGTTCTAGAGTCTGCCTATCTTTAGTTGTGTATTGGACCGAATATGTAATTCCTCCCATATCTTCTTCAACTAAAACTTTGGCCATTTTTGCGTGAGAAAATTTCCCAGTGGCCAGCATATCTGGAACATGTTTGTCCCTCATCCATATAAGCCATTCGTCATGAACGCTTTCATCTATATTGATTGTAACATTGTATATGAGCATTAACCCTTAGTTTTGATGGCTTAAATGTAGATAAGTTTAATTTATTGCATCACCGCGAAGCCTTCTAAAATGTTTTCTGGCCTTTGGAAAGTAATAACTGTCCTGATAATTGTATATAATTTTTTCGTAATGGGTCTTTGCTTTTTCTGGTTCACTTAAAATGCTTCTGTACAACTCTCCCAATGCAAAATGGGCATCATCTGCCAAAATACCATCAGGATAGAACTCTACTATTTTTTTATAATTGAATTCCGCACTCTCATAAGATTTTTGAGCTTCTAAAAGTTCCCCTTGTTTCAGCAATGCTTCATCCTCAATTTTCTCACCTTTATGATTCTGCAAAATATCTTCTAAGACCTCAATGGCCTGTTTGTTTTTGTTTTGATATGCAAGAAGATCTGCTCTGGCATATTTTTTAAGTGCAGTTTGGGTAGAATCTTCCAGGGAGTTGTCCGAGATTAAAAGACTTAGCTGCATGGCATCATTGGCAATAAGCTGTGAAGTAGAACCCCTAAGCACCTTTAATTGTGTTAGTGCCCAATTAAAATCACCTTTGTAAAAACTGGTCTGTGCCACCTTAAAACGAGCGTCTTGGCCTAAAACATCATTCTTTAAGCTCTTCTGAATTTGTGTGAAATAAATTAAGGCTTGATTAAATTTTTGGTCATATACTAAAATGTCTCCTAAAGCCAATTTTACATAGGCAACTCCCATACGTCCTAAAGGAAGCTCTAGACTTTCCTTAAGAATTGCAATTGCCGGTGCTGGAGTTTCCTTTTTAAAAGTTAGGAAGTTGGCATATGCAATTTGAAGTTGTAATGTGCGACTTTGGTTTCCATATTCGCTAACCAATGCTTGAAATTTCTTTTCTACCGCATCTAGTTTTTTTCTGCTTGTACCTTCAAGTTCAATATCTATCAAATGAAGCTCGGCGTTCAATTTGGACACAGGGTTATTGCTATTATCCACAATGTATTCAAAAATTGTGGTGGCATTTTCGTAATCTTCATCTTCCAATGTTATCTGACCAAGATTTTCCAAACGGCCCAGAGAAGTTTCATCTGTTCTTTTATAAATAGCTTTCTCTTGACTAAAAGCACTATTGTATTGTTTTTGTTGAATAAAGAGCCAACTCAGTAATTCATTCCAAAGGATATCTGGGTTTTTCTGGGCATTTTTGAGCAATACTTTTCTCAACAAGACATTGTTGGCATTGGAAGGATCTTCCGAAATAAAATCATCTATGTTGCGAAGGATGTTTGAACGTGAAGTTCTTCCTTCGTGGATTAAATTTAGGTAGGATTGATACATTTTTTCTATATCACCCTGTTCCCCATAGATTCGGGCTAATTGAAAGTCATAATTTAATTCGGGTTTAAGCGTCATGGCTCGCGTATAGGCCAAAACAGCTTGATCTAGCAGTGCGTATTTCTGAAAACGGTAGCCCACGCTATACCCAAAATTAGGATTTTCATCAATTTTTGCTATTGCGTTATCGTAGTAAGTGGTTGCTTTTTCTGGTTGATTTTGCAAGGTATAATTGTAGCCCAGTTCTATGAAAAAAGTAGGGAAGGCATATGAGTCTTCAATTTTCTTCAACAAGAATTTCTCCGCATCTTCATAACGTTCCAATTGTTGATAACAGGCAACCAAACCTTCTGAATAATCCGTACGTCTTGGTTTTTTTTGGACCAACTTTTCATAGAAGACCAGCGCTTTATCATAGTCACCATCATTAAAATACTGTTTGGCCAGAAAATCTTCTTGTGACTGTGCTGCAGACAGAAATAGAAAAGAAATAAGAAATAAGATGTATCGCAATACCTTGTTTTATTTCAAATATAACGCAGAAAAACGCCGAAATCTGTTAAGTGATTCCAAATAAATAGGTTGACATTCCTAGTCAATAACATCAAACCCGCAATAAGGAACCAGAACTTCTGGGATTTTGATGCCATCCTCGGTTTGATAATTTTCTAGGATTCCCGCCAAAACCCTGGGCAATGCCAAAGAACTACCATTTAATGTGTGAGCCAATTGACTTTTTCCATTTTCGTCCTTAAAGCGAAGTTTTAATCGGTTGGCCTGAAATGTTTCAAAATTGGATACTGAGCTAATTTCTAGCCATCTGTCTTGGGCAGTTGAAAAAACTTCAAAATCAAAGGTTAGGGCAGAGGTGAAGCCTAAATCCCCACCACAAAGACGGAGGACCCGGTAAGGTAATTTCAATTCTCGCAGAATATTCTTAATATGTCCTACCATTTCATCCAAAGCTTGGTATGAAGTTGTAGGCTGCTCAATGCGAACTAACTCAACTTTATCAAATTGATGAAGTCTATTTAATCCTCTTACATGCGCACCATAACTTCCAGCTTCCCTTCTAAAGCAAGGTGTATATCCTGTGTATTTAATTGGAAAATTTTCTAGGGGAACTATATCGCCCCTATGCAAATTGGTAATAGGTACTTCAGCAGTTGGAATAAGGTATAGATTATCTACTTGAGCATGATACATTTGTCCTTCCTTATCAGGTAGTTGACCCGTGCCATAACCTGAAGCCTCATTGACCAAATGTGGTGGCTGTACTTCCAAGTAGCCTGCTTCTGTGTTCTTATCCAGGAAATATGAGATTAAGGCGCGTTGTAAGCGAGCTCCTTTACCCTTGTAAATTGGAAATCCTGCACCTGTGACTTTCACTCCCAATTCAAAATCAATGATGTCGTATTTTTTAGCTAACTCCCAATGTGGCAAAGCACCTTCAGAAAGCGTTGGAATGTCACCTTCGCGGAAAATCTCTTCATTATCCTCATCTGAATTTCCTGCGGGAACAGATTCATGGGGAATATTCGGTATTTGGTATAATTGTTCTTGTAAGGCGGTGCTTGTTGCATTTAAATCTTCTCCCAATTGTTTTGAAGCTTCTTTAAGACCGGCCGTTTGCTCTTTTATTGCATTGGCTTCTTGTGCTTTTCCTGATTTAAAAAGCATTCCAATTTCTTTAGAAAGTTTGTTGGATTCTGCCAAGGTACTATCCAGTTCGGTCTGGATGGAACGTCTTTTTTCATCCAAATCCAATATGGCGGATAAAATAGGCTCTGCATCAACATTTCGCTTTTTCAAAGCTTTGATGATACTCTCCTTGTTCTCTCTAATTATCTGTAATTGAAGCATGGACTTGTATTGAGCGGCAAATTTAAGTCAATCTAAGGAAGTTGACTAACAATTATTCTTTTTGTGATGGTCTTATCCATTCATTGTGCGAGAAATGTTTCCATGGTACACTTGCCAAGTCTACTTTCGGATCCACAAATTCAAGGTATTTACTTTTATTGACTCTAACTTTACTACTTGCAAAAACCTGAATTTTTTCACCTTTTTTTGCGTACTCTTTTTTTAAATGCTGGGCAAACTGCCAGATAAAGTCTGGGTAACAAGCTACCTTTCTTTTTTGTTTTTTGGTAAGATATTCATCTAAATTAATATGACTTCCCTTACCTGTTTCTTTGTTTAAAATTTTAAACGTAACAAGGCCAGTGCGGCTGCGCAACATCATACGCCAGCTTAATCTATGCCCTTCCTCAGTCCACAATACATCATCTTTAAAAGTGTGGTGTCTAAGTGGGAGTACCAGTTGCACCAAAAAATAGAGACTTAAGGCACCGACTAACAATTTTGCGTTTTTTGGGTGATTTACCTCATTATCAATTGCTATGGTTTTCTCTTTTAAGAAAATGTTTCTAATGGTCTGTGGACTAAAAAAGAATACGGTGAAAGCCAATGATAAATAAGGAAAAATCCCAATCTGAAAAACTATACTATTGAATAAATGGAAGAATATGGAAAATGCAAAAGCAATCTTTCTAGTGGGTTTCCATAATAAGGCAGGAACAATCAATAAATCGAAAAGAATGCCAAAGACGGCCACTATTTTATGCACCCACTTTTGTTGTAATAATTCTCCAATCAAGTAATAGTCCTTTTTGGATTTCATTAAGATTTCAATGATGCTAAAATCTAACCAATCTCCATATAGTTTGGCAACTGAAGCATATGTGTATATGATGAACAGTTGTATAATGATAGTCCATCTAACCCAATTGTGCATTGTACGGGAACGAAGCTTTGGATTTGATTTGGCGTCTAACGAAAAATCTCGGCTTGCGGGCAAAAATGCCATGATAAAAGCCAGCAACATTAATAGATAATAATGGTTGTTGTAAGATGTTTTTTGCATTAAGTAAACCCCTGCCCACATGATAGCAAAAGCAAAGGCACTAAATATATATTTATAGCCAAGAGCGATTAATAGTCCCAATGTTCCCATAATGGCAAAATAGACATACATTCCATTCCCAGGAAGTGGCTGTAACCATTCAAAACCAATAAAGGAAAAGGTGAACTGGGGCTCTATTAATGTTCTGCGTACCCAACCTGTTGCAATAGCGCCATAACACTCCGCACTTACCAATAATCCATAAAAAACCCTAAAAATAATAAGCTGAGCGTTGTCTATTTTTTTAAAAAGAAATTGGTTCAACATTTTATTTGGTGATTAATGCCAGCGAATGGTTTTTGTCCTTTTTTAACTGTTCTTTCAGTTCCTGTACGGAATCAAATTTATGTTCATCTCTAATACGATGTAAAATTGCTACCTGCACTTTTTTGTCGTAAAGATTCCCTTTAAATTCAAAAAAGTTGATCTCTATGCTCTTTTCTTTTCCTGATACGGTTGGATTAAAGCCAATATTCATCATTCCATGATATTCTTTGTCATTCAAGATGCTCTTCACCACATATACCCCATTTTTTGGAATCAGTTTGTATTCTTCAGCTATATGTAGATTAGCCGTAGGAAAACCAAATTGTTTACCAAGCCCCTTGCCCTTTTTAATGGTTCCGGTAAGCATGTAGGCATAATTTAAATATGTATTTGCGGTAGTAATATCACCTTCTAACAGCGCATTTCTAATTTTCGTGGAACTTACAGAGACCTCATCTATTTCTTGTACGGGTATTTCTTCAACTTCAAAATCCAAAGCATTTCCAAAGGCAATTAAGTCTTGTATATTGGCATTACGATTTCTTCCAAACCGATGATCATATCCAATAATTATCTTTTTGGTTCTTAGATTATTTACAAGAATGTCTCTTACAAATTCGGTTGCGGAAAGCCTTGAAAAGTCTTTTGTAAAAGGGTGAACAATAAGATAATCCAATCCTAAAGAATCTAGAATCTGTATTTTCTCTTCCAAGGTGTTCAATAATTTAATGTCTGTGTCCTTTTGAAGTATCATCCTTGGATGAGGGAAAAAAGTAAGCACAGTAGACTTCAAACCAATATTCTTGGCATTATTTATGAGGCGTTCCAATATCTTGCGGTGACCAAGATGCACTCCATCAAAAGTGCCAATGGTAACAGCGGTTTGAAACGTAGTATTGGTAAACTGAGAAATGCCTTGGACTGTTTTCACTTAATCAAGAAAATAAAAAAGGCTTATTTTTGAATTTGACTTACGCCCCTTATGCATGAGAGCTAAATTACATCTTGTTTTTTCAATAACCATATTTTTTGCTTGCTTTTGCGCATTTGGGCAACAAGCATATTGGAAAACTATTCCCGCAAAATCCAATTTTAAAAGTGCATCGGTTAAGGATATGAGCAAGGCCAGTGCGGTTTTTTCTTTGGAGAAAACTCTTTTTTCAAAAACACTCAAATCCTTTTCCAATTCAAAAAATCAGAAAAATGTAATTTATCTTCCAGATCATAACGGGAATGTAGTAGCGTTCAATATAGAAGAGACTTCGGTTCTTCATCCAGATTTAGCAAAGAAATACCCAAACATAAAGTCGTTTT
This sequence comes from uncultured Allomuricauda sp., assembly GCF_947499585.1. GTDB lineage: Bacteria > Bacteroidota > Bacteroidia > Flavobacteriales > Flavobacteriaceae > Flagellimonas. The sequence goes on from NZ_CANMOO010000002.1 coordinate 1,169,343, forward strand.
CTGGATATAGTTTGGACGGAAAATACAAAGTGAAGCTTAGTAGTTCGCACAAAGGACTTCAAAGTATGATTGTAAACAGAGAGAATCGGAAAACTGTATTTATGGAGCAGTTGTCCAATAAGAGCAATTCATATGTTGTTTATGAAAAAGGTGCGGGAGCTTCTGGAAAAGATGGCTTTATATGTGATACTGAAAAACTACAACAAAGTGTTGCTAAAACAATTACTCCCCTAGTGGATGATCAACTTTTGCGAAAGTTTAGAATAGCGGTTTCCACAACCGGAGAGTATACAGATTTTCATGGAGGTACGGTTGCTGATGCTCTCGCTGCAATCAACGCAACACTAACAAGAATAAATGAAGTTTTTGAAACAGATTTAGGGGTGACCTTAGAGCTGATTCCTAATAATGATTTGGTCATATTTACAGATGCAGGTACAGATCCTTACAATGGCAACTTGAATGGAGAGGTGCAAAACACACTTACTACAACCATAGGAGAAGCTAATTATGATGTGGGGCATCTTTTTAATAAAGTGGAATTACCCTCACAAAATAATGGAAATGCAGGTTTTATAGGTGCTGTTTGTTCAGATAACAGGAAAGGAAGCGCATTTTCATCAGCTTCTATACCACAAGGGGATGTTTTTGACCTAGATTTTGTTTCCCATGAACTTGGCCATCAATTTGGAGCCAATCATACTTGGTCTTTTGAATCTGAAGGCACGGGTGTGCAAGCAGAACCTGCAAGTGGTACCACGATTATGGGTTATGCCGGAATTGTAAATGGAAACAATGTAGCTCCCAATGGAGATGATTACTATCATTACAACAGCATTGTTCAGATTTCAGATTATTTAGAAACGGTTTTTTGTGCGCAAACAACTCCGTTGACCAATGTACCACCTGTTCTAACACCGGTTGGAGATTTTGTTATACCAAAAAGTACTGCTTTTGTTCTTGAAGGAATTGCGACCGATAGTGATGCAGGAGATATTCTGACATATACATGGGAACAAATTGACAATGGTGTGGTTACAACGGGTACTTTTGGACCTGAAAATCCTAGTGGTGCCAATTTTAGATCTTTACCCCCAACTACAAATCCGGCACGATATTTTCCTAGATTATCCAGAGTTATCCAAGGAAATCTGACACAGACCAATCCCGCAACCAATGATGAATGGGAAACGGTTTCCAATATAGAGCGCAAAATGAGCTTTGCTTTTACTGTTAGAGACAATGCCGTTGGAGGGGGGCAAGTAGTTTCAGATTTGCTTGATGTACAAGTGGTTAATGCAGCAGGACCTTTTACGGTTACATCACAAGCTTCAAATGAAGTTTATGAAGGGGGTTCGATTCAACAGATAACATGGGATGTTGCCAACACCAATATTTTACCTATTGATGCCAAAACAGTGGATATTTTTCTTTCAATAGATGGAGGAAATAGTTTTCCCATTACTATAGCCGAAGACAAACTTAACGATGGAAGTGAAGAGGTGCTTATTCCAGGAAACGTTACTAATATGGCTCGGATAATGGTTAAAGCCAGTGATAATGTTTTTTTTGCTGTCAATTCTTCCAATTTCTCCATTCAAGAATCTCCTGTGGTCCTGAATTTCCAAGACTTGTCTTTTGAAGCCTGCCAACCAGACGATATAGTTATTCCTTTTACCTATCAAACCTTTGCAGGATTTAATGAAACTTCAACATTTTCGACTAACGTACCTGTGGGCTTAACGGCCTCTTTTGTGCCTGCACAAGCAGATGCAAATGATACTCCTATTGTACTGACCATTTCTAATACCAATGGTGTTGCACCAGGTGTTTATCCTATTACTATTACATCCACTTCTGCATCAGAAACTAAAAATGTTCCGGTGTCTCTAGTGGTCAGAGATACTAATTTTGGGAATGTTGTTTTGGTTTCGCCTACAGATACCCAAGCGAATACTTCAATAAGGACTCAACTTACTTGGGAAGCCAATGCCTTATATTCAGAGTATGATATTGAAATTGCCACGGATATTGGTTTTACCGACATCGTAGAATCTGCTAACGTACCATTCAATTTTTATCAATCAACCAACTTGAGTGGTCAGACAGAATACTTTTGGAGGGTACGTCCTAGTAATAATTGTGGCACTGGTAGTTTTGGAACGCCATTTAGCTTTACAACGATTCAAGTAAATTGTAAAAACTTGGAATTTAATAACCTGCCATTGGAAATTTCGAATATTGATACACCTACTGTGTCAACAACACTGCAGTTTTTAGAAGACCTGCCCATATCGGATATTAATGCAAATCTTGAGCTTACACATACCTATTTGGAAGATCTTAGTATAAATCTTATCTCTCCTTCAGGCACAAGAGTTGCTCTAATTTCAGGTAGTTGTGGAGAACTTAATAATGTAAGTGCTGTTTTTGACGACGATGGTAGTGCTATTGTTTGCTCTGGAAACCCTGCTATTTCTGGGACGGTGAGACCCTTGGGTTCCTTATCCTCTTTACAGGGAGAATCTACCTTTGGGGAATGGACTTTGGAAATTCAAGATAGAGCTAATGGTGATGGAGGTTCGTTGGTGGCATTCTCGTTAGAAGTTTGTGTAGAAGGTGCTTTTAGACCAGATGCGGATGAGGATGGTGTTTTTGATGATGGGGATGATTTGTGTTTAGGCACTCCAAAAGGAGTTGAAGTTGATGCAAGTGGTTGTCCCGTTAATAGATTTGCTTCTGATAATTTTTTGGTGGAGATACAGAGTGAGGCTTGTAGAAACAATAATGACGGTTCGGTGTCTTTGACAACTACCGATACCTCAATAACATATTCTGCTGTTTTGGATGGAGAAGGAAATACTTTGAATATGGATTTTTCAGAAACACATGTTTTTCAGAGTTTGGCAGCGGGCAACTATTCTTTATGCATTACTGGCACCAATGGCTCAATTACTTACCAAGAAACTTGTTTTGACATAGTAATTGCAGAACCAGAACTTTTAACTGCAGCGGCTATTGTTAATGCAGGAGTGTTGGAACTTTCTTTGAATGGAGGCAGTCTTTATAATGTGGAACTTAATGGTTTAACAACACAAACAGAAAATTCCGAAATACAGTTAAGTTTAAAAACTGGCCGAAACACTTTGAAAGTATCAACGAACGTACCATGTCAAGGAACATATGAAGAATCATTTTTTATTTCGTCCAAACCCATTGTATATCCAAATCCAGTAGGAGCAAATACCAGAATTTTTCTAAATGGGATTGCAAGAGAAGTAATTAATATAAAAGTATTTTCCTCTGATGGACGACTGATAATGACTGATGTGAGAGATGTAAATGGGAACGAATTTGAAATGGATTTTTCATCATTGTCCACTGGAGCTTATTATATGAATATTCAAAGTTCAGAAATAAAAGAAGTGTTTAAATTGATTAAAGAATGAAGCAGTATTTTCTAAGTTTATTGGCACTTGTTTTACTCTCTTCTTGTGGAGGGAGCGACGACCCGCCACCATCTCCGGTTGGTGCAAATCTTGTTTTTCCTTTAGAAAACTCCGAGTGTACAACGGGAGTAAGTATCAATGAAACACAAAGCCAAGTTACTTTTGAATGGGAAGCTTCTAGCAATACAGATAGCTACACATTAAATGCGATAAATTTGGATACAAATGTGCCGCAAACAATTTCTACGGCGGCGACTTCTGCAAGTTTATCCATTGCCAAAGGAACACCTTATTCGTGGTCAGTTACTTCGCTTAATTCTGGATCTGATCAAGTGGCTGCCAGCGAAACATGGTTGTTTTACAATTCAGGTTCTCAGACAACGTACGCACCCTTTCCAGCGCAATTGGTAAGTCCAGTATCCGGTTCTACTGTGCAAAAAAGCATCGCTAACGAAATTGTATTATCATGGTCAGGAGCAGATGTTGACGATGATATAGATAATTTTGAAATTTTCTTTTCGGACCAAAATCCACCAACTGCTTCAGAAGGAAACACGGGTTCAACCGTAATGGAGTTTACTGTTAGTGTGGAATCCAATACCATTTACTATTGGAAAGTCATTACCACTGATTTGGAGGGCAATGCTTCAGATTCTGGAGTTTTTGAATTTAAAGTATTCTAAAACTATGTCCCATTAAACTGGTTCATGGTATTCTTGATGCCCGAAAACACAAATGAACGAATTAGATCAGAGGATTTATGTAGCCTTTCGGAAAGTTGTTTTACTTCATCGGCATTCCACTTCCCTAAAACATAATCAACTTGTTTTCCTTTTCCAAACTGAGACCCAACGCCAAACCTAAAGCGGTTGTACTGCGATGTCTGTAAGGTGTTTTGAATATCCTTTAGGCCATTGTGACCACCATCACTGCCTTTGGTCTTTAGACGGATCGTGCCAAAATCAAGATTGATGTCATCCGTTACAATCAATATATTTTCCAAGGAAATTTTTTCTTTTTCCATCCAGTACTTAACTGCTTTACCGCTCAAGTTCATGTAAGTGGATGGTTTTAAACACAAAATACTTCTTCCCTTATGTTTAAAAGTGGCAATGGCACCCAGTTTAGCATTTTCAAATACAAAACCTTCCTGTTCAGATAGAAAATCCAAGACTTTAAAACCAATATTGTGACGGGTTTCTTGGTAGTCAGACCCAATGTTCCCTAGACCAACAATTAGGAATTTTTTCATGGTATCAGTTTCTTCCAATAAGAATTTTGGTGTGCTAAAAAGTGCTTTGAAAAATTGAAACATCTGCAGATTTCCATTTGTTCAAAAATACGAAAGCGCCCAAAACTTTTATCAAAGATAAAGCAAGGGCGCTTTTATAATTTATGCTAAAATTATTCAGTAGCTTCTGCTGCCGGTGCTTCTGTACCTTCTGCAGTACCCTCTGCTCCTTCTGCTCCTTCAATTTCTTCTTCCTCTTCTTCCTCATCATCAACAGATGTTCTAGAAGCTTTTACTTGTACCACTGCGGTACTGTCTGGATGAAGAATGGTGTAATCATCATTTAAAAGAGTTTCCACAGGAATGGTACCACCAATTTTTAACTTTGAAATATCAATAGTGATAAAATCCGGAAGTAAATCCGGTAGTGCCTTAATGGAAAGCTTTCTTTTTCTAAAAAGCAAACGTCCACCATTTAAAACACCAGGCGAGGTTCCTTCCAAACGTATAGGAATGTTCATGGTAACTGGCTTGTCACTGAATAATTGATAAAAATCTATGTGAAGAATTTTATCTGTTACAGGATGAAACTGGATATCCTGTAATACAGCTTTCAACTTTTGACCATCTTCCAACTCAATCACAGCTGTGTATGCGTTAGGAGTGTACACTAAATGTCTGAATGCTAGTTCATCAGCTGAAAAGTGTAATGGTTTATCCCCTCCGTACAGCACGCAAGGGACCTTTCCAGCATTACGTAAGGCTTTGGTAGATACCTTGCCCACGCTTTCTCTTTGAGATCCTTTGATAGTAATTGATTTCATTATATATTAAAATTGATTTACATTAAAAATTTTGATGATATCGAAGTATTGTGGTGAACCCTATGCATAACATCTGCAAAAAGATCTGCGCACCCCAATATCTTTATTTTTTTCTTGTTGTGTTCAACTGGGATAGAATCTGTGACAATCAGTTCTAACAGCTTTGATTTTTCTATTCTTTCGTATGCATTCCCAGACAATAACCCGTGTGTAGTAATAGCACGTACACTTTTTGCTCCCCGCTCTATCATAAGATCAGCGGCTTTGGTCAATGTTCCAGCCGTATCTACCATGTCATCCACTAAAACAACGTTCTTGCCTTTTACTTCACCAATTAGTTCCATATGTGAAATTACGTTGGCTTTGGCACGCTGCTTATAGCAAATAACCACATCGCACTCTAACGCTTTGGAGTATGCGTATGCTCTTTTGGATCCTCCCATGTCAGGTGAGGCAATGCATAAATTATCTAAATTAAGTCCCTTTAAATAGGGTAAAAATAAGGTTGATGCAAAAAGGTGATCTACAGGTTTTTCGAAAAAACCTTGAATTTGATCAGCATGCAAATCCATGGTAATAATACGTGTGGCTCCTGCCGTTTCCAGCATTTTTGCAACTAATTTGGCCGCAATGGGAACCCTTGGTTTATCTTTTCTATCTTGTCTCGCCCATCCAAAATAAGGCATTACCGCTGTAATATGTCTAGCAGAAGCCCTTTTGGCGGCATCTATCATTAACAACATTTCCATTAAATTTTCCGAACTGGGATTGGTAGAACCAATAATAAAAATACGCGTTCCCCTGATGGATTCTTCAAATGAAGGTTGAAATTCTCCATCACTATATCTAGAAAAAAGAACCTTACCTAAGTCAGCGCCGTAGGAGGCTGCAATTTTCTCGCCAAGCACAGTACTTTGGGTGCAAGCGAAAATTTTAGGTTCTGGAACTTGGTACGACATTGCAATCTATTGTTAACTAGCTTTTTAAAATGCCTTTTTATAAAAGAGGTGCAAATTTATAAATTAATTTGGGTTGCTAAAGGATTAATGAAGGTATTTTTAGTGGGAAATGAAATTATTTTTTAGCTTTGCAGTCCTTTTGGAAAATTAATGCTCGAGTGGCGGAACTGGTAGACGCGCTGGATTCAAAATCCAGTTCCTTTGGAGTGTGGGTTCGATTCCCACCTCGAGTACAGAAAAAACCTTGCAATCTTTGCAGGGTTTTTTGTTTTACAGAGTCCTCAGCAATACAAATTGGACTACCCAAAATAATCCAATTTTAACCACATTTTGGTCAAATACAAAACTTCAAATTTTTGCTTTAATAATTTTTTAAAAGTCCTAATTCACAAAAACGACTTTTGAGACTAATTGCCTTGTAGTCAATGTGTTTTAAAACCTCAACTTCTCTTGTTTAGACGTAATTGTGACTGGTGTTAAGTGTGAAATGTTAAGGATTGTATAAAGCTTTCATCGGTTATCCGACGTTTCACAACAAATGATCGTTGAAATACAACATATTTTCCCTTTAGTCGATGGTAGTAGATATGTTTGAATATTCTTACACATTAAGAACAACCTCATTTTTTTGACTATGAACATATCTCTAACCCACCAAAAAACTAGAAATTTTCTCTTATTTTTTGTGTTCTTGCTAGCTTCTTTTCAATTGAGTTATGCTCAGAACTGTTCTGTCAATGCTGGAATACCAGAAACTATATGCGAAAATGATGGAACATTTACCTTGTCCGGATCTTCGGCTGGTCTTGTTCAAAGTGGACCTACATGGTCTCAAGTTGGCGGACCATCCATAATCATTAACGACACATCAAATCTTAATACGGGCATAACCGGATTGGTAGGCGGAAATACGTATACTTTTAGATTAAGCGGTGTATGCACGGATGGAACTTCACTTTTTCAAGATGTAGATATCACGGTTGAACCAATCACAATTTCAAGTGCGGGGAATGATATTGCATCTTGCCCCGACAGCTCAGGAACAATTACCACAAATGCCAATACACCACTTAATGCAGGGGAAACTGGACAGTGGAGTATTGTAGGCAATAACAATTCTGGTGTAATTATTAATTCGCCTACCTCACCTACAACAAGTTTGACTTTACCAGAAAATAGGGCCGGAACGACCACTTTGCAGTGGACAATTACTGGAGCAGATTATGCACCCGGACAATTTTGTGAATCATCCTCTACTATAACTGTTACCAATTATGGAGGAGTATCGATTGTTAGTGCAGGTGGTGATCAAAATTTAGATAATTGTTATGCAGTTACCCAATCTACAACCTTAGGTGGAAGCTTTGGTGGTAATAATATAAACGGACAGGTAGGAACTTGGTCTTTTGTTAGTGGACCAAGCGCCCCAAGCTTTTCAAACGTTAATACAAATAATACTGGTGTTACAAACCTTATTGAAGGGGTTTATGTTTTCAGATGGTCTGTAAACGGACCTTGTGCTAATGGAGAGGATACTGTAACGATTACTGTAGACGAAGCTACCCAAGATATTTCAAACGCATCTATTCAAAATAATAACATACGTTTTTGTGATGCTAGTATTACAACGGTAACCTTAGCGGGCTCTCAACCTCAATTTACAGGAGAGACAGTAACATGGACACAGACTAACGGACCTGTAGCGGGTATCAATATATTAAACCCAAACTCAAGTACTACCCAGATCAGTGGTTTAGATGGGAGTAGCACGTATGAATTTACTTATAACATAGAAAATGCAGCTACCCTGTGTGATGATTCAGCAACAGCAACAATTCGATATTCAACCAATCCTATTTCCATAACGGCAAATCCAGCAGGAGGTGGTGCAGATATTGTTGCGGTTTGTGGTTCAACAAGTGTGGATATCCCTTTTTCAACTACTGGAAACGGAAGCAATACCTACAGCATAGTAAGCGGACCTAGCGGATCGGCACTTATAAACCCTAGTTCTTTTGCAAATACAGGCAGCACGCCGCTAAACATAGATTTTGATGTTGAAGGGACTTACACCATACTTTTTAGAAGGGCTGTAAGCGGAACTATTCAAACTGGTTGTGATGTTGCTACGGATGCTATTAATGTAACGGTGGCATTAACACCAACTGCCTCTAATGCAGGAACAGATCAAACTTTAGCATGTAATATAACAGATACAGATATAACGGGAAACGTTGTTGCCATAGGAAATTCATTATGGTCACAAATAAGTGGTCCAAATACCGCTACCATAGGAAGTCAATATGCAAGAACAACCAATGTTTCTAATTTGATAGCGGGAACATATGTTTTTCAATATGGAATATCTGGTGGTAATGCTTGTGCACCATCCGCTGAGGATACTGTAGAGATTGTAGTGTCATCCAATGTAGCGGTTGCAACAGCAGCAGGTACGGACCAAACTATTTGTTTTGGAGCTCCAACACAGTTGGATGGAAATGCTCCGCCAACTTCAAACTTGGTAGGAACATGGACTGTAGATAATGCACCTGTGGGAGCAACTATTGTCTTTGAAGATGAGAACGATCCTAAAACTTTAGTGTCTGGACTAGATGATCCAAATGAAACCTATATTTTCTTATGGACTATAGCTAATCCAGACGATATTACCTGCCCAACTCCCGGAACAGATACCGTTACGATTAATACAAGTGCAACGCAAGGACCTACTTTGGCAGATGCAGGACCAGACCAATGTTTGGGAATAGGATCTACTTCGGTAACCTTAGCTGGAAATCAACCTGCGGGTGATGAAACTGGAACATGGACATCGGTTCCTGCTCTAGGAATAGCATTTGATGATGCAAACCAGTTTGACACGGATGCAACCGTAACTATAGAACAGAGTTATATACTTACTTGGACCATAGAGAAGACAGCTCCAGGTTGCCAAGCAACGACTGATGATGTTGAGATTACCATTGGGGCTAATGCCGTTGCAAATGCTGGGCTGGACCAAACAGAATGCCAATCCATATTTGTCATGGATGCTACAGGTTCTATAGGGAACAGCGGTATTTGGACGCAAATTTCTGGCCCTGGAGGATTCAGTTTTGATGACGATACCAGCCCTACAGCACAAATTACCTTTTCTTTTTCAGGACAATATATTTTTGAATGGACAGCCAATAATGGTTCTTGCTCCACAGATGCGGATCAGGTAGTTTTGAACGTGGGTATTCCACCTACAACAGCTGTGGTAACAACACCCACTGAAACAATTTGCTCTTCGACATCTATTACATTAGATGGTAATCCATTTGATAGCAATATTGAAACTGGTTATTGGACCTTGCTCTCTGGAGCACCCAATACACCTACGTTTTCAAATGTCAACGATCCAAACGCAATGATTACCGGAATGGTTTCAGGAACCTATGTTTTTCGTTGGACCATAGCGGGAGACAGCAATTGCCCAACCACTTTTGCAGATAAAACTGTGAATGTCTTTGTTCCTGCGGATGCTGGACCAGACTTGGACTTTTGTCAAGTTGAAAATTTCTTACTTGAAGCCACTTTCGGATCTACGGGTACATGGGTTCAAACATTTGGACCAGGGGTTGGTGTTATTCCGGGCACACCAGCAACCATTTCACAAAATCCTTCTGACAGTAATGTTGCAGAAGTAAGTAATATTGAATTAGGAAGGGTTTACAGGTTTGAGTTTACAACAAACTATCCAGGATCTACAGGTTGTGGAAATACATCAGATGAAGTACAGGTAGAATCAAGTGCACTGCCTACAATATTACCAGATGCTGGTCCTGATCAATTACTGTGTAGGGGTGATTTGGTCGTAGCAAATCAAACTACATTGGCAGGGAATATACCTCCAGATGATGTAGATATTGCGCGATGGAGTTTTTTAGAACAACCAACTGGCAGTGTAGCCGTTATCACAAATGATCAAAATGAAAACTCTACGATTACCGGACTTAGCGTAGCAGGAACCTATATTTTAGAGTGGAACTTTCAATCAGGAAACTGCTCTAATACTGCTGATATTATTAGGATTGAAGTTTTTGATGCTCCTTCAGTTGCAAATGCAGGTCCAGATCAAACCACAGCATGTCAGTTAGAGGCACAACTTAATGCAAATCCGCCAACATCTGGTACTGGAACATGGACGTTTACAACTGACCCCTCAGGAGGTGCGGCGATAATCGATAATCCAAATTTACCAACATCAACACTATCAAATATTACTGCAACAGGAACATATGTGTTAACATGGACGGTTGCACACAATGGTATTACGTTTGTTGACAGCCCATCTGCATGTGATCCAAGCTCAGATACAGTAAATATAACTTTTCCGGCAGATGCACCATCAACAGCAGATGCAGGACCTGATCAAGAATTTTGTGCTGTCACACAGACCAATATGGCAGCTACAGCTGTTTTAGTAGGTACAGGAACTTGGACCCAAACAGCTGGCCCAGGATTTGGAGGTGCTCCGGGAACACCTGCCAATATCATAACACCCAATAGCGAAACTACATTGATCGATACGTTAGAGCCAGGCACCTATGAATTTACATGGACAGTAGTTAATGGAGGCTGTACGTTTGCAGATACAATGGAAGTGATCATTTATGCAGATCCTATTAACACAAATGCAGGTATAGACCAATCATTAAATCAATTTTCTACTGTCACTTTGGCTGCAGATGCCGCAATAGCTGGAATAGGGATATGGACTCAAGTTTCTGGACCAACCACAGTAGGGTTTGTTAATGAAAATGATCCTAATACCGAAGTCTTCGGCGCAAATTCAGGTACTTACGTTTTTGAATGGACAGTTTCCAATGGAACTTGTACTCCAGTATCAGATACTGTTGAAGTCTCTTTAATAGGGGTGGATTTGGAACTTACAAAATCAGTTTTACCTGTATCAGCCAATCCGGGAGATACAGTAACTTTTACTTTGGATGTATTCAACAATGATATATCTAGCGCATCTGATGCTACCGGTGTAAGCGTACGGGATGTTATCCCTTCAGGATACACTTTGGTTCCTGGAACAGTAAGCAATGGAGGTATATTTAATGTAGGAGATTTATCCATTACATGGTCCAACCTTTCTGTTTTGAATGGGGCTACAACAAGTTTAACTTTTGATGTAACCGTTAATGCTTCCGGAGATTATGTAAATACAGCTCAGATTACGGCCAATGATATTTTTGATATCGATTCAACGGTAAATAATGGTTTAGCAGGTGAAGATGACCAAGATACTGCAGAAGTAACAATAACTTCTGCTGACTTAAGTCTCTCCAAAGATATTAGCGCATCGTCAAGTTTAACACCAAATATTGGTGATACGGTGGTTTTCGAATTAACAATTACGAATGCTGGTCCAGATACAGCAACAAATATTACCCTTGAAGATATAGTGCCTTCCGGTTTTACAATAGGAACCATTAACAATGGAGGAAGTGAATCTGGAGGAACCATAAGTTGGATTATAGCTTCATTGGCTGCGGGAACCACTACTGTATCTTATGATGTTACCGTAAATGCACCTACAGGTGCTTCAAATGAATATGTAAATACCGCTGAAATTACTGCCGTGGACCAATTTGATCCAAATAGTGAACCAGGCAATGATGATGGAAACCAAAGCGAAGATGATGAAGATTCTGTGTCTTTGACCGTTTTGGAGGAGGCAGATCTAAGTATTGCAAAAAATATAATAGTTGGATCAACAACACCAAACATAGGTGATACGCTAACTTTTGAGCTTGTTATATCCAATTCTGGTCCAAATAATGCAACGGGGGTTTCTGTTGAAGATGTGTTACCTGCTGGTTTTACCCTAACCGCAGTGAACAGTGGAGGTTCACTAGCTGGCAATACAGCTAGTTGGTCTGGATTGTTTATTCCTTCAGGTGGAACAACAGCTCTTACCTATCAGGCAACGGTGAACACACCAACAGCTACTCCGGGAGAGTATACCAATAGCGCACAAATAACGGCAAGTGACCAGATTGATCCAGATAGTGACCCAACCGTGGGTCCTGCAGCGGATGATCTAGGTGATACCATTGCCGATGACGATGAGACGAGTTTGACCATAACACCACAAGTTGCAAACCTTTCAGTAGATAAATCAGTAAGTGATACAACTCCAGATATTGGGGATACAATAACATTTACAGTTCAAGTTGACAATGCTGGACCTAGCATTGCAACTAATGTATCGATTGAAGATCAAGTTCCTTCGGGTTACACCATTGTTGGTGGTTCCGTTTCTAATGGAGGGATATTTAATTTAGGAGGATCAGAGGTCATTTGGACATTGGCAAATGTGCCTTTAACAGGAACAACACTTACATATCAAGCTACTATAAATCCTCCTACAGGAGCCGTTGGAGAATATGTGAATGTAGTTGAACTTACAGCTGTGGACCAATTTGATCCAAACAGTGCGCCTAACAATGATGATGGAGATCAAGATGAGGATGATGAAGATGCGCAAACAGTTGTACCAACTGCTGCGGATTTAAGTTTGGTAAAAGATATAAGCGCTGCTTCTAGTGCCACACCAAATGTTGGAGATACGGTAATTTTTGAATTAACGATTACCAATGCAGGTACAGATACTGCTACAAATATTGTTCTGGAAGATATTGTTCCTTCTGGTTATACCTTGGGTACAATTAATAATGGAGGATCTGCGATTGCAGGTACTTTCTTAACATGGAATATTGCTTCATTGGCAGTAGGCTCAACAACTGTTTCATATGAAGTAATAGTAAATGCACCTACAGGAAGTACAGATGAATATTTAAATACTGCTGAAATAGCTGCTGTAGATCAATTTGATCCGGATAGTGACCCAGGAAATGATGATGGTGACCAAGATGAGGATGACGAGGACTTTTTTGTGGTAACACCGCAAGTAGTTGATTTAGAATTGGAGATATTGGCAAGTAACACAACACCCGATGTGGGAGATGTAGTCACCTTTACAATCAATTTGAGCAATCTGGGAGATGTAGGTGCTTCTGGAGTTTCTATTGAAAATCTTGTTCCCCCAGGATACGGAAGCATATCCGCAATAAGTAGTGGAGGAACTTTTAGTTTTGTTTCTGATATAATTACTTGGACAGGACTTACTGTTCCTTTGGGTGCAAATACAACAGTACTTACATTTAATGCGGAAGTGTTAACCCCAACTGGTGCTTCTGGTGAATTTACACATATCGCCGAAGTAACAGCAAGTAACCAGTTTGATGTTGACAGTACTCCAAATAACGATTCAGGGAACCAGAGTGAAGATGACGAGGATGCTGTTACTGCAGCACCAATACAGGCTGACCTTTCCTTAACAAAAATTGTAGTTGATAATGACCTCACGCCTAACGTAGGAGATGAAATAAGTTTTGAGATAACTGTTTCGAACATTGGGCCAGCGGACGCTACCAATGTAGTTGTAACGGACCAATTACCCACTGGCTTTGATTATGTTTTATATAGCGCTACAGCGGGAATTTATAACGATACTACAGGAGAGTGGCAAGTGGGAACAGTAGCTGGTGGAACATCAGAAACGATTATCATTGATGTTTTAGTAAATGCTACAGGAAACTATACCAATACTGCTCAGATAACAGCTTCAGATGCTTTTGATATTGATTCTACCCCAAGTAATGGAGTTTCAGCAGAAGATGATCAAGACGAAGTGGTAATCAATCCACAAGCATTAGTGGACATTTCCTTAACCAAGGATGTGGACAATGCCAATCCTGATGTAAATACCAACGTTGTGTTTACTTTGACGATTGCCAATGCAGGACCTAGTGATGCCACGTCTGTTGAAGTAACCGATTTACTCCCATCAGGATTTACGTATGTTTCTGATAATGGAGGAGGAGATTATACTAGTGGTACTGGTGTTTGGGATGTAGGAGCTTTGACAAGTGGAGCTGCAGAAACCTTGAATATTACAGCAACGGTTAATGTTACAGGTAATTATATCAATATTGCAGAAGTAACTGCACACGACCAACAAGACAGTGATTCTACACCAAGTAATGGAGTTTCAGCAGAAGATGATCAAGATGATGCCGTAGTTAATGCTAGACCCTTGGTCGATATTTCGGTAACAAAAACAGCAGATGATTTAACTCCAAATGTGGGTAATCAAATAGTGTTTACAGTTTCGGTATTAAATGATGGTCCAAATGATGCAACCAATGTTGTGGTAACGGATTTCTTGGAATCTGGATATGAATTTGTGAGTGCTGTCCCATCAAACGGAGTTTACGAACCCTTAAATGGATCATGGACAATAGGCAATTTGGCCAATGGAGCCTCAGAAACAATTGTTATTACAGCTAATGTACTTCCCAATGGAGACTATACCAATATTGCCGAATTAACAGATTTGACAGAAACGGATATTGATTCTGAGCCTGCAAACAATGATGATACAGAAGATGATCAACAGACTATAGAACCGGTTCCAGTATTAGTTTCGGATTTGGTTCTACGCAAATCTGTGGATATCCTAAGCCCATTAGTAGGGGAAGAGGTTATCTTTAATATCAGCATTACCAACAATGGGCCTAGTGATGTTACTGGGGTTGAAGTTTTGGATTTATTGCCAACGGGATACACTTATGTGTCTAATAATAGAACAGCAGGAGTTTATATTCCTGCAACAGGTATTTGGGAATTGAATGGGATGATTCCAAATGGAACTACGGAAACTATGAACATTGTTGCCACTGTAAATCCAACTGGAGATTATTTCAACGTTACTGAAGTGTTCTCTTCCAGCAATTTGGATCCAAATTCCACACCCAACAACAACAATATATTTGAGAACGATCAAGATAGTGCGGGAACCACACCGATTCCTGCAGCAGATTTAGCATTGGACAAGTCTGTGGACAATGAGTTTCCTGATGTTGGTTCAAACGTAACCTTTTCGGTGACCTTAACCAACGAAGGGCCTAGTGATGCAACAGGTGTTGTAGTTTCTGATGTATTGCCATCTGGATACACCTATATTTCTGATGATTCAGGAGGAGCATATAGTTCAGCTAGTGGACTATGGAACGTTGGTTCAGTTACTGGCGGAAACAATGTGGTTTTAAACGTAACAGCTCAAGTAAATGCTACCGGAAATTATGTGAATAGTGCCGAAGTAATTACATCAATACAATTAGACCCTGATTCTACTCCAGGGAATAATGTTCTTACAGAAGATGATCAAGATGAACAATCCACCACACCGAGAGCAGTAACAGATATTTCAGTTACTAAAACTGCGGATAACCTCAGTCCATTAGTAGGAGACCAAATAGTGTTTACTGTAACCGTGAATAACGCAGGTCCTAATGATGCTTCAGGCTTGGTTATTGAAGATGCTTTGGCATCTGGTTATGGTTTTGTGTCCGCAACAACATCTTCAGGTATCTATGATGGAATAACAGGGGGATGGGCATTGTCTAACATTGCAAATGGAGCCTCAGAAACATTACAGATTACTGCTTTGGTTTTATCAAGCGGAGATTATAGAAATACAGCGGAGCTGATTGCTTTGGACACTTTTGATCCTGATTCAACTCCAGATAATAAGCTAAATTCTGAAGATGATCAAGATACGGTTGTTCCAGTTCCTGATGGACTTGCAGATTTATCATTGACCAAAACTGTGGACAATCCAACGCCAAATGTTGGTGATGTGGTTGAGTTCACCTTAAATGTCAACAATAATGGATCAAGTGATGCAACAGGAGTAGTGATTACTGATTTATTGCCGGCCGGCTATACATACCAATCCCATATAACCACAGCTGGAATCTATGACTCCAATGCAGGAATATGGAATATCAATGGGACTATTTTAAATCAAAGTACAGAAACATTGGTTGTGCTAGCTACGGTAAATACACCAACAGGAATTACTGATGAATACTTGAATGTTGCGATGATATCTGCAAGTGATCTAGCAGATCCAGATAGTAACCCAAATCAGGGGATTGACGTAGATGACCTTTCAGATGGATTTGACGATGATGATGAAGCTATTGCATTTGTAACTCCACAAACTACAGATATTGCCGTTACGAAAACAGTGGACAATAACTCCCCTAACATTGGTGATCAAGTTGTGTTCACAATTACTGTGGCCAATCAAGGAAGTGTAGCTGCAACCAATATAGGTATTGAAGAGCAATTGCCTTCAGGATTTAGATTGATTACTACACAGGCTTCTGTAGGTGTTTACGATGAAATCTCAGGTTTTTGGGAAATAGAGGATTTAGATGCCTTGGGAACAGCTAACCTGCAACTTACAGTTGAGGTCTTGGATATCAATGATTATGTGAACACTGCAAGTTTGGCCTTTGTTGATCAGTTGGATGTGAACACTGCGAATGATTCTGATCAAGCAGCTGTTGAACCTTCATGCTTAACTATTTATAACGAGTTTTCACCAAATGGAGATGGTGTAAATGAGTTCTTTAAAATTGATTGTATTTCTAGATACCCTAACAATGTGCTACAGGTGTATAACCGATGGGGCAACATTGTATATGAACAGCGCTCCTACAACAATGATTGGGACGGGACCTCCATTGGTCGTGCCACAGTGCAGAAAGGAGATTTATTACCAGTAGGCACCTACTATTATGTGCTGGACCTTGGAGACGGCTCTGAGCCACGAACGGATTGGTTATACATAAATCGATAGTAAAGATGGGTATTAGAAAAGTCAAAAAAACACAACGAATGAAAAAGCAATTACGATATACCTGTTTAATAACCTTACTGTTGGGAAGCTTTGTGGTTTCCGCGCAGCAAGATCCGCAGTTTACACAATACATGTACAATACGTTAAGTGTAAACCCGGCATACGCAGGTTCTCGTGGACACCTTACGGCACTTTTGATGCATCGCTCTCAATGGGTTGGAGTAAATGGGGCACCTACCACTCAGGTTTTGGCTGTTGATGGCCCAATGGGCAATAATGTAGGATTAGGACTAGTACTCTCCCATGATGCTTTAGGGCCCTCTTCCGAGGTTTTTGTGGATGCCAATTTTTCCTATACGGTAAAACTGGATGATACGGACAAGAAACTGTCCTTTGGTCTTAAAGGAGGAGGAAGGCTTTTCAATGTAGATTTTTCCAAAGGATTGGTAGAAAACCCAGATATAGCTTTTCAAAATAATATTGAAAACAAATTTTTTCCAACTATTGGTGCCGGTATTTATTATCATACGGCCAAAAGTTATCTAGGACTTGCCGTACCTAATTTTTTCTCAGAAGATCATTATGATGGGCAAGAACAAGAAATAGCCTCTGAAAGACTGCACTACTTTTTAATAGGAGGAAAGATTATTGACCTAACTCCTGACATTAAATTTAAGCCTGCCTTTTTTGTGAAATGGGTTCCTGGAGCACCTGTTATTGCTGATATTTCTGCAAATGTTATGCTTATGGAAACTTTTACCGCTGGTCTTGCTTACCGCTGGGATGACTCTTTTTCCGCGCTTTTGGGACTTCAAATATCCCCAGATTTAAGTGCGGGTTATGCTTACGATTTAACTACATCAGATTTGAGAAGCTATACCAGTGGAACACATGAAATATTCTTGCGATACGAATTTAAAACAGTGGAAAAAAGACTTAAATCCCCAAGATTTTACTAAGATGAAAACTATAAAAACCAACATAGTCATACTTTTTTCACTTATGGGGTGCATTATGCAGGCCCAGTTAAAGTACAATGACGCCGATGCCAATTTTGATAATTTATTATATGTAAGGGCAGCAAATCAATATGAAAGTATTGTTCAAAAAGGAGACAATTCACAACATGTTTTACAGCGTTTGGGAGATGCCTATTTTTTCAATACAGATATGGAAAATGCCGCTAAATGGTATGGTGTTTTGTTTTCTAAATATGAGAATGTGCTAAAACCCGAACATGCCTTTAGATATGTTCACGCGCTAAAAGGAGTAGGTAATTATAAACTGGCCAAGGCCATTATGAAGATTTACACCCAAAAGCTTGATGCATCGGATTTTGAAGTAGAACAGTTAAAGAACAATGATGAAGCGTTGGACGAACTGTTGAACAGACAACCCCAATTCTATATTTCTAATTTGGCCATTAACACACCTGTGGCTGATTTTGGAACTATGTATTATAAAGATAAAATTGTTTTTTCTTCAAGTAGAGATTCGCTAAGGTTTGAAACCAGGGTTTATGAATGGAACAAACAGCCTTATTTGGATTTTTTCATGGCAGATACCAATGACCTTGGGTCAGATTTGGCTGATGTTGTCCCATTTTCAGAAATACTGAATACCAGATATCATGAAGCGGTTGCAACCTTTATTCCAGAAGGAAATGTGATGTATTTTACAAGAAATAATTACTCTAACCAAACCTTGGGCAGAGATGGCGAAGGGACCAACCATTTAAAAATGTACACTTCCCAACTTCAAGGAGGAGAATGGACAGTAGCTACTGAGGTTTCATTCAATAGTGAAGAATATTCTGTGGGCCAACCAGCTCTAAGTCCAGATGGACGATTCCTTTTCTTTGTTTCCGATATGCCAGGAAGCATAGGAGGCACTGATATTTTTATGGTAGAGCTTAATAAGGATGGTAGTTTTTCGCAACCAAGGAATTTAGGACCTACAATCAATACGAGTGGCCGGGAAATGTTTCCTTATGTAACAGGAGAAAAACTCTATTTTGCCTCAGATGGGCACTTAGGTCTTGGAGGGCTTGATATTTTTGAAAGTGAACTGGGACAAAATGGATTTGGAACTCCAAACAATTTAGGAAAGCCTTTGAATAGCAATAGAGATGATTTCGCATATATTGTTAATGAAGCAACAGATAGAGGTTACTTCTCTTCCAATAGAGAAGGAGGCAAGGGTGATGATGACATATATTCGTTTCAACGCTTGGAAGAAGCCTGTGAACAGACCGTAAAGGGTAGCGTAATCAGAAAGGCCAATGCACAGTCTATTGTAAATGTAAATGTTGAACTTGTCTTGGTAGATGGCACTTCCATAGGAAAGACAACTACAGATCCTTATGGAGCATTTAGTTTTGATATGGTTTTGGATTGCGAAGCGGAATACAACATCAAAATAAGTAAACGTGGCTTTTTACCCAATGAAAAAGCATTTACTACCACTACAGAGAAAGACTTTGTAAATACCGTTCCGTTGGAGATTACCAAGGAACTAAACAAATTGATCGTGCGTGAAAATGGTGTGCTCAAAATTAAAATCGATAATATTTATTTTGATTTGAACAAAGCAGATATTCGCCCAGATGCGGCACAAGAATTGAACAAGATTGTTGAAGTGATGAAGGAATATCCTAAAATGGTTATTAAGGTAGAGGCGCATACAGATTCAAGAGGTAGTGATCGCTACAATGAAACCTTATCGGACAAAAGGGCAAAAGCTACAGGAAGTTATATTATTTCTCAAGGTATTGAGGCTAATAGATTAGAAAGTGCCATAGGCTACGGGGAAAAAGTATTATTGAACCAATGCGGGAATGGTGTTAAATGCACTAAAGAAGAACATGATGTTAATCGAAGGTCAGAGTTTATCATTGTAAAATTGGAATAATAGCTTAGAAAAAATAGAATTCTCAAAAAGCCTTCAACGAAAGTTGAAGGCTTTTTTTATTTAAAACAGGTACCAATGCAACCCTTTGATTTTTGAATTGTCTTTGGAATAGATGAATAAGGATTATTTTTAGCTGTCATTGAATAACCGTCCAGAATTTTTGGAAGCAAACGTACGTTTTACGCACCAAGCTTTGGTAGAACAGAGCAAACAAGGGAACAGGAATGCCCAACACCAGTTGTATGGGCTGTACGTGGATGCCATGTTCAATGTTGCCATGCGTTTATTGACGATTAGGGAGGATGCGGAAGATGTAATACAAGAGAGTTTTGTTGAGGCTTTTAAAAAAATGGATTCGTTTAGATTCGAAAGCACTTTTGGAGCTTGGTTAAAACGAATTGTGATCAATAGAAGCATCAACCATTTAAAAGCAAAGCGCTTATTGTTATCCTCTCTAGAAAATGAAGGGGAACCCGCTGAAGAAAATGAAATAGAAGGATCACAGGATTTTGAGATTGAGAAGATAAAGACAGGATTGGGTCAGTTACCAGAAGGATATAAGCAAATAATCACACTGTATCTGATAGAAGGTTACGATCATGTGGAAATTGGAGAAATATTGGGAATATCAACCTCAACCTCCAAGTCGCAATACCATAGGGCAAAAAAGAAACTAGTTCAAATTGTAAATGAATTGTAATGGACAATTTTGAAAAATATATTAAGAAAAATAAAGAAGCTTTTAATGTTCATAAAGTGGATAAGGATAAGCTTTGGCAAGGAATCACCTCTCAACTAGAGGAAGATGATAAGGTTAAGATTATTCCTTTGTGGAAATCCCGTAAGCTTAGAGTTGCAGCTTCGATTATCCTGTTAATGGGATTGTCGTTAACAGCCTTTTTAATGGTAGGCAATCCAGTTTCCCAGAGTATTGATGGCTATGCCAACGAAGAACTATTGGATATTGATATGTATTACAAAAACTTGGTTTATCAGCAAGTACAGTTGGTCAAAAACCATCCTACACTTGCAACAGAAGACAAAGAAGAGTTTTTGTCCTTTATGGATGAATTGGATGATGAATATGAACAGTTAAAGTTGGAAATGCAAAACAATTTGGACAATGAGCTGGTATTGGAAGCCATTGTAAACAATTATAAAAAACGCATTGAGTTGATTGAAAATTTACTCAAACAGATCAATGCTTCTAAAAATGAAATGGATTATGAAGGGTATATTTTATAAAAACACGGTTCTCTCCATACTGCTGTTTTGTCTTGCTACTGTTGCATGGGCACAGAGCGAGCGTTCTAAACAGTGGGAAAAAAGTTATGACCTTCCAGCTTCTGGAACTGTGCAGATAGAAAATAAATATGGTAACGTAGCTATCAATGGTTGGGATAAGGATGAGTTAAAGGTGTCCATATCTATAAAAGTAACGCACAGAAAGGATGAAAATGCCAAAAAATTACTGGATAGAATTCAACCAGAAGTAACTATGGCGGGAGATTTTATTAAAATAACTTCTGAGATTTTAGATAGAAGTTCCAGCGTATTTAGCAGATATTTTAACAAGGCAAATCCTTTCGATTTTGACAAATCCAATATTCAAATAGATTACGAGGTGTATTTACCTGCAAATGCTGAGCTTAACATTACGAACAAATTTGGTGATGTAATTATAGGCAATTGGTATGGGGATTTAGAGGCAGATGTTCAGCATGGAGATTTATGGATCAATGAGGATATCTCGACCATAAAGGTGGACATGCGTTTTGGAAAATTAAATTGTGGTAAAATAGGTTATGGGAATATAAAAATGAGCAATGGCGGTATTGATATTGAGAATGCCCAGAAGTTGAAAATATTAAGTAGCGGGAGCGAGATAAAATTGGACGATGTATCCAACTTAGAGCTGTATTCTAGCAAAGACGAGGTGAATCTTTTTAAAATAGGGCGCTTACGAGGTGATTTTAAATTTTCCAATGTTGACATTAAAAGCATAAGTGATGAAATGTTTTTGACCCTTAGAATAGCTGAAGTAGAAATTCATCACTTCCTTAAACCCAATCCTGATATAGACATTGTTCAAGAGTCCTCAGATATAAATCTGAATATTTCTGGTCTATCATTTGATTTTAGTGCAACATTGGAACAAGGGCTTTTAAGGGTTCCAAAATCCTTTACTGGCATTAAAACAAATGTGACCAATGCCGGAAAAAAGATTAGGGACATTACCGCCACCTATGGCTCAGGAACACGTGGAGACTTTTCAATAAACGGAATAAAAGGAGTGATTGTGCTCACAGATTAAAAGTTCAGCATAGATCAAATTGAAAAATAATTTGAAAAAAAAGTAATAAACATGCAACCTTTTACAATTATGATTGTCTTTAATGCGATAACCTATACAAGACAAATGTTACAAAAGAAATTACTACTTCCAATACTGCTTTTTAGCTGTTTTTCTTGGGGGCAAACCCAGGAAGATGATAACTATATTGAATTTAATGATAGGAGCAATGTGGTTCACGGCGTGTATCTCGGAGTGGGAACCTATTTTGGAGAAATTGATGGAGAAAACACATATCATGGGGTATTTAAAGTAGCATATGTGGCAAACAGACAGTTTGAAGTTGGTTTTGCGGCTGTTGGGTTTTACTCCCAACAAGATATTAGGGTTGATGCCTTTGAAACATTGGATTTTGCAGGGGGTTACGCAGGGCTTCATATAGAGCCTATTCTTTTTGGGAGGTCTAAAGCAAATCTATCCTTTCCATTACTTGTTGGTGCAGGGGCAGTTGTGTACGTTGAAGATAATAATAGAGATGTTGATATAGATTTAAATAGAGATGATTGGGATGAGGTTTTTGTGGTTGAGCCAGGAGTTAATTTTTTGTACAACCTTTCAAGGTATGTGCAGTTGGAAGTTGGTATGCGTTATAGATTTTCAAGTAAAATAGACTTGAGTCCAGATAGAATCAAAAACATCAATGGATTTTCTGCCGGGTTTGGTATTAAGGTGGGCATCTTCAATATGGGTAGAAACAGATATAAAAAGCATTTAGGTAATGGAAAATAAATCAAAAAACAACGAACAATCAATAAACAAAGGCCTGTCATCGAGGTATGTGTTTTCAGAAAATGGATCTGTATTTGTCAGGAGCTCACAAAATTTGGAAGTAGATGAGTGGTCCGTCATAAACTTCTTTTGGATGCCAGTATTAAAACTAGAAAAAGAACTTCGCTAACCAACCAAAGAGTAATTATGAAAATATCAAAAATCAATAGCCCTTTGTTCTTGGGCCTACTTCTTACATCCGTATTTCTGGGACATGGTCAAAATTTAACGCAAACTGTAAAAGGAAAAGTTACAGATATTGTTACAGGTAGTCCATTAATGGGTGCAACAATTGTTTTGATGGATTCTGAACCGCAACTAGGCGTAATCACAGATGCTCAAGGATTTTTTATTATGGAGAATGTACCCGTAGGACGACAATCTTTTAGCTGTAGTTATTTGGGTTATGAAGAT
Source organism: uncultured Allomuricauda sp. (assembly GCF_947499585.1). Lineage (GTDB taxonomy): Bacteria > Bacteroidota > Bacteroidia > Flavobacteriales > Flavobacteriaceae > Flagellimonas. Next base: position 1,193,019 of record NZ_CANMOO010000002.1, read on the forward strand.
GCTTTGGCTTCTGAGGTTTTGGTAGGCTCTGCAAAAGAAATAAGCCTGACGATTAGACTAACTGAATCTTTAAATCAGTTGGGCGAGGTAGTGGTACAAGCACGCAAAGATCAGATTAAGCCCAACAATAAATTGGCAACCGTGAGCGCAAGGTCCTTTGGGGTTGAAGAGGCCAAACGCTTTCCGGCAAGTATTAGCGACCCTGGTAGAATGGCACTTTCTTTTGCTGGTGTAACCAATACAGATGACACTACCAATGAGATAGTGATCAGAGGTAATGCGCCAAACCAGCTGTTATGGAAAATTGAAGGGGTTGAAGTGCCAGAACCCAATCACTTTTCTGAAGAAGGATATTCACCGGGAGCGGTAAGCTTGTTGAGTACCAATATGTTGGGCAATTCTGATTTTTTCACCGGAGCTTTTCCTGCTGAATACGGAAATGCTACTTCAGGGGTTTTTGATATTAAGCTACGAAACGGAAATGCTGAAAATACCGAGTATGCCTTTCAGTTTGGGGTATTGGGAACCGATTTGGCTGTTGAAGGGCCTTTCTCCAAAAACTACAAAGGATCCTATTTGGTCAATTACCGATATTCTACTTTGACCGTTTTAAATGAAATCATAGAAGTTTCAGAAGGTTCAGTACCCACCTTTCAGGACATTGCACTTAAGATTAATCTGCCGATAGGAGAAAAGACCAATTTGTCTTTATGGGGAATTGGTGGGATAAGTGAAGATAACCAAGATAATGCTGATCAGGAAAACCCAATTATTGAAGAAGATGAATTGTTTGATTCAAAAACATATATGGGAGGACTCAACATCAAACATTTTTTTAATACCAATACGTCAATAGATGCAGCGCTGTCTTTCTCTGGTAACAGAAGTGATTATGTTTTTTCACTGGATAATACCACTAATGACAATTTCTTTGAGGAAAGGGATATTCTTAGAAATAATGCCTTTAGAATAAGTGCCAACCTCAACCAGAAGTTCAATGCAAAGACAACACTAAAAACAGGGTTTATCTATAGCAGATTGTCTTATGATGTGCTAACGGACGAAACCCAAAACACCAATACCGCAACTTTAGTAGATGCAGAGGGCAATGGTACATTTCTTCAATTTTTCTCCCAAGCCAAATATCGGTTTGATGAGAAGTTCTCAACTACGTTTGGACTTCATGTCTCTTCATTTTCCGTAAATGATGATTTTATAGTTGAGCCAAGGGGAGGGTTTGAATATAAAATTTCACCAAAACATACTTTAAGTGCCGGAGTGGGGCTGCATTCTAGAAGAATGCCTTTGAACCAATATTTTATAGAAATTCCAGATGGTGATGGAAATATTAGAACACCGAATACCGAACTTGATTTAATGCGAGCTACGCACTATGTGCTGGGCTATGATTGGCGCATTATAAAGAATGGGCATTTAAAAATAGAAGCCTATTACCAGGATTTGAATAAAGTGGCAATAGCAAACAGCCCAAATTTCACCGATTCTTTTTTAAACGGTGTTTTTATTCAAGGAGAGCTTACAGATTCAGGAAAGGCCAGGAATTATGGATTGGAATTTACACTTGAAAAATTCTTTTCCAACCAATATTATTTTTTGGTGACCAGTTCACTTTTTGATTCTCAATATAGAGCTGCGGATGGCAATTGGTATGATAGTAGATACAACGCCAATTACACTTTTAATGTTGTAGGAGGTAAAGAATTTAAGGCAGGAAAGAATGGTAACAACATTTTTGGAATCAATGCCAAAGTATTATGGAACGGCGGTAAAAGAGGAACGCCCATAGATTTGGATTTTTTTGATGAAACTGGACGTGTACGCCGGATACAAAACCAAAGGAACACCCTGCAGTTTGATGATTATTGGAGAATAGATACCAGTTTTTCATATAGAATTAACAGACCTAAAGTGGCCCATATAATTTCATTGGATATTCAAAATGTTACAAATAGACTCAATGTGGATGAGGAATTCTTCAACACCCAAACCAGGATGATTGAAACAGAATACCAATTGGAACTTTTACCACTAGTGAATTACAGAATCGAATTTTAATCAAAAAACGAACATCATGATAACAATCAAAAAAACCTTTGTAATTGCCTTGCTAGGCCTTGCAATAACGTCTTGTACAAATGAAACCATCAGAGTCTCAGATGAAGTGTCTACCCGCGAATACGACTTTGATAATATTACTGCCTTAACTGTAGCAACTGACTTTAAGGCATATGTTACTTTTTCTGAAACCGAAGAAAGCATGAGCATTCAAGCAAATGATAATCTGTTTAGAAAGATAAATGTTTACAAAGAAGGCGGAAGATTAACGGTCAAGTTGAATAACAATTTGAATGTTAGAGGAAAGGAAACCTTGAATCTCTACATTACAACACGGAATATCACCAATTTTAAGGCTTCCTCAGATGCTGCAATATTTTTGGACTCACCTCTTGAGACTCAAAATGTAACTATTGATTTGAGTTCTGATGCATATTTTGAAGGAGATATTACAGTGGATAATTTTGAACTTAGGGGCTCGTCAGATAGTGAAGCAGTTATTTATTTAAAGGCGACGGATGCCTATATGAATCTTTCTTCCGATGCAGATTTGGACGGGGAATCAGAGGTGGAAAAAGCTATTGTTAAACTATCGTCAGATGCAGAAATAGACCTAATAGGGACAATAAGAAGTTTAGATGCGACGCTCTCTTCTGGAAGTAATTTAAAAGAGTATGGACTAGAAGTGCAGGATTTAAAAATTTCATTGTCATCTGACAGTGATTCGTACCTTTCAGTTTCTAATACTATAGATGTTACGGCAAATTCAGGCAGTAAGCTGTTTTATAAAGGAGATGCGGAAATTATTAGACAGATATTGTCCAGTGATGGGAAAGTTATCAAAAAATAGCCTATTCTTTTATATATTGTATTGTTGAACACTATTGAAGATATGTCTAAAGAGGAGAAAATAATGACGTTGCACCCGCAAGGAAAAGCGGGTGTCAATATTCTTAAAAGACGGTATGACCTTATTAAAGATTTTATTGTCAATACAATCCTAGAGCATGAAACAATAACCTTTGAAAGTTTAGGAGATAAGGCAGTAGAGGAATTAACAAATAGTTTTGATGGTAAAGTGCTCTGGTATATCGTTACCGTAAAATTAGATTTAGAAGCTAGAGGGATAATAGAGCGTATTCCCAAGACAAGCCCTCATCAACTGCGTATGAAAACCCATTAGGAGCTTTTAATTTAATATACTTTTGAGATTTTAAAAAGGCGAATAGCTTTGAGTGTATTGCTTTTCTGAATAATTTTAGAAAAAAAATGTACCATGGCCGCATCTGAAAAGCTTTTGCAAGCCTTTCATCTTTTTGATGAGGCAAATAACAAAGACCCTAATACAGAAACGTATAACGGTAAAATGTATCCAAAGGAATTGTTATATGCCATGCGTATGACGGAAGTTTTGGATGAGTTTGCTCCAGATGCCTCAGAGGCGTTAAAACTTGCTGCTCGTTGCCAACATATTTGTAGATGGGAAATTCCCAGGAGCAATTATGAAATGAACCGCCCCGGATATTTAAAATGGCGCCTGGAACTCAAAAAATTTCATGTGCAAAAGGCTGCTGAAATACTCAGAAATGTTGATTATGAACAGGATACAATAGATAAGGTAGAGTTCCTTTTATTAAAAAAACAGCTTAAAAAAAGTGTAGAGACCCAAACCTTGGAAGACGTTATTTGTTTGGTATTTTTAAACCATTATTTTGAACCGTTTATGCAAAAACATCCAGAAGATAAGGTAGTGGACATTGTTCAAAAGACATGGCGAAAAATGTCTTTAGAAGGACAAAAGTCGGCTTTGGAATTATCGTTGCCAGAAAATGCCAAAGAACTCATAAAAACAGCACTTGCAGATGGAGAGAAATGAATTGTACCCCATTTTTTTAAAAGTAACCAATCTAAATGTGCTTATTGTTGGTGGGGGTAATGTGGGATTGGAAAAACTGTCCTTTCTCTTAAAGTCCAGTCCTAATGCTAAAGTGCAAATGGTAGCTCCTCAATTTTTGAAAGAGACTTTGCAGTTGGCAAAAAAGCATGAGGTAGAAATCACAAAAGATGTTTACCACAAACGCTTTTTAGAAGGAAAACACATAGTCGTTGCTTGTACAGATAAAGTTGAAGTGAACGAAGAAGTTTATCATGATTGCAGAGCGAACAGTATTTTGGTCAACGTTGCAGATAATCCACCTTTTTGCGATTTTTATATGGGAGGTATTGTAACTAAGGGCAATGTGAAAGTGGCTATTTCCACTAACGGAAAATCCCCAACCGCTGCTAAAAGGTTGCGTCAGTTTTTTGAAGACGTACTTCCAGAGAATATTGATGATTTGGTGAAGAACTTAAATGAATACCGTAAAACATTAAAAGGCGATTTTGAAGAAAAAGTAGAAGCCTTAAATGAGTTTACCAAAAGCTTGGTGAACAAAAATGAATAGGTAATGAAAATAAGAATAAAAGGAGATTCCATTCGTTTTAGACTTACCAGAACGGAAGTAGAGACGTTTTGCAGCGAGGGACTCTATAGTGAGCAAACAAATTTTAACTCTACCATTTTTAACTATACACTCCAAGCAAAGGATGGAATAGATGGCCTGAAAGCGGAGTTCCAGGATAATACCATAACCATGTTTTTGTCTAAGACAGATACTGATAAGTGGATGGATGAAGCCCGTGTGGGGTATGAAAACGACATGACTTTAAAAAACGGAAAAATACTTCATCTGCTTTTAGAAAAGGATTTCATTTGCTTGGATGAAACTCTTGAAGATCAATCCGATAACTACCCAAATCCAAAGAATGGCTGATGGTTCTTTGTTTAGAATTAATCTAGTGTTTGTCCTTACAGCCTTTTCATTACTCCAATAAGCTCTTCTTTCTTTCTTGGGGAAATACTGACATGCATGTCGTTGCTCATAATAATATATCCGCCATCTGACTTAATGTATTTTTTTACTTCCTTTAAGTTGATGAGATAACTATTGTGTACTCTCATAAATTGTTGATCTGCCAATAAATTTTCATATTCTTTTAGATGTTTGCTTACCAACAATGGGTTCTTGTTTTTAAGTATAAAAGAAGTATAAGAGCCGTCGGCTTTACAAACAATAATGTCCTCAATAGAAATAAATTCCATTCCGGAAGTAGTGGCAAGGCATATTTTTTCTTGTCTAGGGTTTTCTTGGCTAAGGTTCTGAATTAAAGTCTCAATTTGTTGACGGGATACACTTTTGTCCAACCTATTCCTTGCTTTTTCAATTGCTTGTTGCAGCTCGTCTAAATCAATGGGTTTGAGGAGATAGTCTAGAGAGCTAAATTTTATGGCTTTGATAGCATATTTTTCAAAAGCAGTCGTAAAAATAATCTCAAAGTTGGGCTCTTTTATTTGGTTAAGAACATCAAAGCCTACTCCAGGTTGTAATTCTATATCCAAAAACACAATATCCGGACTAAAAACGGATAATACCTTAACTGCTTCCTTAACAGAGCTTGCAGTTGCTATGATTTTTACATCTTCACAAAATTCTTCAAGGAGCTTCTTTAATGTTTCCCTGCTATGTTTCTCGTCTTCTACAATTACTACTTTTAAGGTCATATGGGTTGTTTTTGTGCATCCAGAATTGTAATTATTACTTCGGTTCCAGTTGGAATGCCATTTAAGTCATATTTATCTATGATATCAATAGTGTTTTTTCCTGTTTGAGTATGTGTTAATAAATCCAGCCTTTTCTCTGTAATTTCCATACCTCTGGATTTTTTTTGCTTTTTCATTGGTGAATTTATCCTCTTGGATGCAATTCTTCCAACACCATTATCCTCTATCTTACAAGTTATGTGGTTTTCTTGTTTTTTAAAACAAATCATAAGCGTTTTTTCACCATACTCTTTATTAACAAGACCGTGGATAATGGCATTTTCCACAAATGGTTGAATCAAGAGAATCGGGATCTCAATGTTGTTGGTATTCAAATTTTCTGCAACATTTATCTTATAATTAAACATTTTATCAAAGCGAAGAGATTCCAATTCCAGATAAGAGTTTAGTAGTTTTATTTCATCAGCTAGGGTTAGTTTGGTTTCAATGGAACTTTCCAAAAGATTACGTGTAAGCTTTCCAAATTTTGAAAGGTATTTTAGAGCTGATATCCTATCATTGTTTAGTATTAGGTGTTGAATGGAATTAAGGGAATTAAAGATAAAGTGTGGATTCATCTGTGCCCTTAGAGCGCTTATTTCTTTTAAAGACACCTTTTCTTGAAGGATTATTTTTTCCTCATATTCCAACTTTATTTTATAGGCAAGACCTAAGGAGAACACTATCATTTCTAAAGAGGAACCAAGAATCATATAAAAACGCTCCAATAGAAAAAGAAAAGCAAGGGCACCAATCATAAAAATAGCTGAACCCACTACAATAAAAAGTGCTAATCGATCCTTTGCTTTGCGTAATAGATAAATAATGCCAAATACGCCATAAATAGTCATTAGTAACCGCTGAAGATCAAGAAGATATAAATGAAATTCATAGTGCGCTAAGAAGAATGCCAATGCATCTAAGATAATGATGCCTATTAACATAAAAACAACAATGCGCAGGATTTTATGGAGTTTTGGATATGTTTTTTTGGTGGCTAAGTAGTAAGAAATAAAGATTGAATAGAATAAATTGATAAAGACCTGAGAAATAATTCCGATCCAATAACCTATTGGTGTCCGGAAAAATGCAATTACTTCCGGAATGTTAACACTAGGTAGAACCAGGTATAAAATTGAACATAAAATGTAGAGGGAATAAAATAGAAATTGCGGTTTCTTGGAATACAAAAAGATGCCAAGAAAGGAAAAGAACGTAACCAAGCAAGCTCCAAGGAACAAGTACTGCCAAGTTAAACGGTTAAGGTCCTTATGGGAATAATAATGTGTGAAAAGTTTGTTATAACTATCTGGGAGATAGCCAATTTTCCAATTTGTAACATTGGAGGCATATTGAAATATCCTCGCTTTTATATAAAGAAATCTCTTATCTACTAAATTTTCTGACTTAAATGTTATACCTGGGGCGTACAAAACTGAACTCATTTTTTCAGATATGTTAAATCTTCCAAAAGTTTTATGTATTAAGGTATCTTTTTCTAGATAATACATTTCGGCATAGTCAAAAATAGGTGTCCTTAAACGCCAAATATTTGGCGTTATCAACGTATCAATAGTGTTGTTAAAATCGACTCTAATCCAATAAATATCGTTTGGTTTTGTATTCGCTTTAAAAGAATTGGGCGAAATAAAAGAAAGGCCAGAATCTAAAACTGTATTTATACTTAAGGTGTCTTTGTCAACTTTTAGAACATGAAAGGGAAGTTGTCTTACATCTCTGTCATTTAATGCTTGACCGCTTAATTGTGCGGTAAAACTGCAAACAAACAATAGACTGCCAAAACAAAGTTTATGATACCTTTTCATAGAGTTTTAAACTTGCTATAATGCTCTAGCTTTTATAGTCGACATGTTATGTTTTTGTATAAAGGAAAATCCCTGATAAAATTTAGTGGTCTCATAGAAAAACTAATATTTCTTGAGATTGCTTTTAGATTCGGTTGTCTAAAATGACAATTGCTTTGCTATAGAATTCTAAGGGTATTAAAAAAATGAAATAAGTATCGGTATTTCATTTTTTTAATACCCTTAGAAACAAAAAAGGGGGGAGAGAAAACTGATTTATAGTTTTATTTCTATTTATTTGACGGTTTCTTCATTGGTTTTGAGCATTTTTTGATTTAATGATTGATATCTAGTTTTGTGGTATGCTATTTTAATATATGTCGTACAAAAAACTCACCGCGTTTGTCCCTTTAGCAAGCTGATACGCAGCATAACCCCATACTCGTTTTCAGCATTGACTAATGGAATTACTAACAGTGAGTTTACTATGTCTGTGAAGTTTTATGTTATCTATCATTGGGTTATGCTTATTTTGTTACTAAGGTAAGCCTGTTAAATTGTGCCAGCTTTTAGTAATTGATATAGCTGTGTTCTGAGTTGATAAATAACCGATTTCGATTAATTAAGCTTAAGAGCTACCTATGTTTAAATTATTTTGAATATTGGTTCTGATACAATTATGCCTTTTTTGAAGTTATATAAGGAACGGTAAGCACAATAAATAAACCGCTGCCTTTCCCGAGAACCACACCAAGAGTACTTTTTGGATATGGGAAGAAGCAGCGGTCGTAATAGGTCAGATATAAATAGAACTGTTATTTTATTACATATAAATTTGTTAAATGACAGTTTTGGTTTGGTTACGTATACTGGACTTTATAAAAAACCACTGGCTATCTCTTAAAAACACTTGTTGTAAATGCTAAAGGAACAGTAGTGGTTTATTAAGGGCAAAAAAAAGTGCTAACTAACTATTGAAGATTAAAGTGCTTTGCTACTGCATTATAATCGTTTACATCTATACCGGCAGATTTTAGGCCAGCGAGTGTTTTTGAGGTAGTTTGGTTTGAGGACTCTATGATTACTACCTTGGCGCCAGTGAATTCATCATTAGATAGCTGGTAAGCGGACCCATCAAAATTTCTAAAAGAAATGGTCGCAGTCCCTGCTTGCGCAAAGACCCCTATGGTGTAGTCTCCGGCAATTCCTAAACCAGGTATGGAGTAATATGCAATAGCATTAGGGTTGCCTCCATCCCGGACCAGATAGTAAAGCACTGTATCTTCTGCAAGTACTTCCACGGTCAATTCCTCAACAGCAAGACTAATCGTTGAACTACCGTCATATTGACCCTCCATGAACTCAAAAGAAAGATGAGTTACATTGGCGTTGCCATCTATGCCATCTATGCCATCCGTTCCGTCCGTACCAGCGGGTCCAGTGTTACCATCTGCACCATTTATTCCATTTGTGCCATCCAGACCATCCAGACCATCCAGACCATCTGCACCATCTTCACCAGTACAGGAGGTTAGAACCATTGCTAATAGCACAGAACTAAAAACGATAAATTTACTTAATTTCATCACTAATATTTTTTATAAGGTTAATAAGAGGGCAAAATTATGGGGTGTACAAGTGGATTATCCAGACAAGTTGATGTATGCCTATTTTGGTTTGACAAATGATTGTTTTGAATTTGTTCAGAAAATAGGTGTTGCTTAAAAAAATCAAGGGACGGCTCTTTTTTATCTTAAGAAAATTCGTGTATATAAATACTTAAAGAGTAAAGCAGGATTTCTTTTAGAGAAATCCCACTTTTACAGGTATACATGAACACTAATCTGATTATACGGTATTGACGTTTTAAAATAAACTGCTATAGCTAAAAATTGCATTTGGTTACCCTGTTGAGGATAGCTCGTGGTTTTCTAAATGTATTTTTGGCTTTGAGAAATGACCTTTAAAATCGATAGAGGCTATATTGCTAAAATACCCCAGAACATCCTCATAGTCATTTATATTAATGCCTGCCTTTTTTAACCCCTTATAAATTGTGTGTTTACGTGGTTTTGCTCCCCAATCTCCATATATTCTTTTGTCATGGGACTTTATAATGAGAATTTTTAATTTACTTAAATGCCACGCTGGAACACAAAAATTAGAAACACCATCTACTAATGACTTAAAGGTCAAATATACCTTCCCCGTGTTTTTATGAATAGATGCTGTGTATCCCATAGTTGCATTGTTCAATGGCAGTTTTAAGCAGTAGCTTTCAGATTCCAAATAAAATAAAATAGGATTGTTGTATAAGATATCTTCAGTAATTTGAGGAACCTCAAGAATAAATGACCAGCTAGGAGACTGATTGCGTAAATCAAAGGATAGAAGCTCCACTCTATCAGAAAACAGAACAGTATTGTTTTTTTTCTCTATTTCTACATTAGCAGATGATCTATTATAGAGATAAAGAGGATATCCAATGATTATTATTGCACAAACCAAGGTCCAAATAATGGTTATTAAATGCATATTAAGTAGGATTTAGATTAAAATTTTGGGAACTTTTTCTATTTAACCAACAAGAAACAGATAAAGATGGAAAGTAATGATTATGAATATATAAAAGCCCAATTTCAATTGACATATGGACACTATTTGTACACATACACATTATCTGATGATAGTTTTTTGATTATTAATCAATCTGGACAAACGCATTATGGTATGAAATACTTGCTTTTGAATTAACATTCAAAAAACTGATATTATACTTCTAAATCTTTAACCTCATTTGACTGTTCTAATTCTCCAATTACCTTCATTACGTCATAGTTTGCAATTTTTCTAGTGCTATAATTTCTCTTAACATTGTTTATATAGTTATGTATTTCTAATGTATAATAGTTTTCGAGCTCAAATATTGAGTCCGTTAATACTGCTTTGCACTCAGTTAGTTTTTTTTTACCATATGCTCTGGCATTGTATACGATCTTAAATTCCGAATTTTGCTGATCGATCCATTCAATCGTAACTTCTATAAAATCATCCATTCTTTCTCTAAGCTTGTAGGTTGCTCGTTTGGGGATATTTCCAAATTCATATTCCAGCTTCACTAAATTTAAAATCCATTTTTCCAGAAAGTTCTTTTCCATTCTATTACTATTTATCTAATTGTTTTAGTGATATTTTAAAAAGTTGTAAGTATTGGATAAACAGTGTTTTAGGCACTTCCAATTCATGATGCAATCGTTTATAAATTCTTAATGATATTAAAATTGAATAAACAGGCCCTCTAGACGGCTTAGAGTATTATTTATATTCATGCTTCATATTTTGAATTCTTTTCTGAAGCTGTTAAAGATTTATTCATGTTTGATATGCGTGAGACTGGAGATTATATAATCTTATACTTCTTATTAACTTTTTAAAGTGAATTAATATTTAGAATACTCTTAAACCAGTTGATGGTACTGTTTCGTGCAATATAACTTTGTTCAAGATGGTCAAAGTCAAAGCCGTGGCCAACGCCTTCATATATATTCATTTCAACTTGAGTACCTCTACTTTTAAGTAGGTTAAAAGAGCATATAGTGTTTTCTGTTAGATATCCATCGGCTGGTATCTGATAGAGCATTGGTGCGTAGATGTTATAAACATTATTATTTAAAGCATTTTCACTGCAAGGATTGCTGCCCCAATAATCATAACCTCCAGAGCCGCCATAATAAAATACTCCGCCAGCAAAACCACCATCTACAGGTATATCTGCCGGATTTCTTACTCCACTGGAAGTATCATATTCTTTTTCATTAAACTTTTGTGTCCATTCCCAATCAGGTGGAGTAGATTTGGAATTGTAAAGTGTAGCCGCAACAGCGCTGGCACCATCAGAAAATCCCAGAAGACCAACGTCTTTTGATCTAACAACCTTGCTCCCATCATTAAACTTAAGGTTTCTTAATAGTGATAAGGCTGCATTTGCATCCCTTGGGCGAACAAACTGAGAACTTATCTTAAAATTATCTGGGGCGGTGGTCCATTTTCCTGTTCTTTCTTTGGTACCTCTTGGAGAATAGCTGTCTACATAGGCACCAATAATACAATTATCATCGAACAATTTTCTCCATTCATTATTTTGTCCAGACATGACACCTCCTTCTGGGTTCTTGTTTTTCCACATACCATCAGATCCATGTAACACTACAACTGCCGGGTAGTCTTTGTTTCCACATTCTTTTGGGATGGATAAATAAACAGGGACTTTTGCATTATCTACTACTGCATACAATATGGTGTCCGAGGTGCTTAAAGAAATAAAGGTTTCAGTGTTCCCTGTTTTTGAAAGGAAAGTGGTATCATCTTTTCCGCATGATGAATAAAAAACAACCAAACATAACGGAATAAGTAGTTTAAAGAATTGCAATATTTGATGGAATAATTTCATGATAAATCGTGTTTGTAGTTTGTTAATAAGTACATGTGCAATTGGATATTCCTTGAAAAAGATCTACCCCTAATGTTAGAACATGGGTTCCTTCGGAATACCCTAAAATTTGATTAAGGATTATTTGGTAGGAGTACCCAAAATAGAAATCACTTTTTTTAAGACCAATAATTGGAGCAACATAAAGAGGTTTTCCAAGTTGGTCGTTTAGAAATCTATAAGTGATTCCAGCATAATAGTAGTCCTCAATATCATACCATTTAAACTTTGTGTTGAAATCAGTCACAGACCGGTTATCATTCTCAAAATATTGAATAAATAGCGAGGGCTCTATTTCAAAATCATCAGTTCTATGTTTTTTATATTTATATCCGGTGTATAAATAATAGTTCCTTAAAGTGTTTGGCTCAAAAAGAGGATTAAATTTTTTATAATCCTTATTAAGAATGTTTGAAACATTAAGACTCAGATAAAAATTCTCCTTTCTATAAAGTGTTCCAACATCAAAATTTAGGTTGGTGGAAGATCTATCATCAATTATGGCCAAATCATTATTAGGATCAAAATTCTCAATATCAATTCTAAATTGATTAAAGTTGAATGAAAACCCTAAGGACAAAAATTCATCATGCTTATCAATAATTAAATGATGGGCAAATGAGACTTTAGCTCCCCTTTGCTTTGTTTCTCCGTTGGAATCATTGTACAGAACTAAACCTAAACCTGATTTATTTCCCAATCGAACATCTCCAGAAAGAGATTGGGTATCTGGCGCATCCTTTATGCCTACCCATTGTGTTAGACCGGTCATTCTCACTTTCACATAGTTTCCAATACCTGCATAAGCAGGAGACATAAGAAATGGGTTGTCAGAGAGATATTGAGAAAGCTGAGGTACTGTAAGTTCCTGCCCTTGCATAGATAAAAAGTTAATTAGCAATACCAAACTTGTGATTTTATGAATTGATTTACTCAACATATTTTATCTGTAAAGGGTAAAGTGTCCAACATACTCCCGTCCACTATCATCATTTAACTTTATAACGTACCAATAGTCTCCTGAGGGCAATGCTTTGGCTTCATAGTAGCCATCCCATCCATCATCAATTGCCCCCATTATCTTGATCTTTCTTCCATAGCGATCAAATATGAAAGTTTGAACATCTGGAAACAACTCCATATTTCTTGGTTTCCAAAAATCGTTCTGGCCATCATTGTTTGGAGTGAAGAAATTCGGAATTGTTATATCTATTAGGCTTAACGTAATGGTTTCGGTAGCTTCACATCCTCTGCTATCAATTGCAGTTACGGTAAAAGTTCCACTTCTTGTTATATTATAGGTGTTGGAACTGCTACCGCCATTATTATCAAAATAGTAGGTGTAAGGCGGAAAACCTCCAGTAACATTGGCACTTATTTGGTTGATATTTTCATTGGTTAAAGTCATGCTTAGAGGAGCGACGTCTTCTATGATAAAAGGAATCTCCAACAAACAACCGTTATTGTGCATTATGGACAATGTATGGTTGCCCACGCTGATATTTTGAAAGTCAGGGCTTAGAACAAAATCATTTGGATTTGTAGAATCCAAAGCATAAAGTACTTCAGAACTTATTGAAGAATCAATCAATGAAACTTGTATTGAATTTGTAGGTATTCCAGAATCACAGGAATAAAATGGTTCTATTGTTGCGTCAAGATTTGGCCCTCCGGGAAGAATATCAAATGTAGTTTCTGACTGGCAGCCATTATTATCTATAATTGTCATTGCATAGCTTCCGGGGGACAATCCACTTATTTCAAAAGAATTGTTTACAAAAACCATAGGTTGCAATGAATTCAATTGAACTGTTAAAGGGAAATTGGTGGTGTCAGCATTCACTTCTACAGTTCCATCTGAAGTTTCCCAACAGGTTTCATTCTGAATATTTGTGGAAATCTCAAATCCAGTAATGGTCACCACAAAGGAGTTCTCCACGTTGGGGCAGCTTCCGGTTCCGGGGCTGAAGACGTATATGATGGATGTCACTGTGATGTTGTCCCCTGGGAGCAGAGCGACTCCGGTTCCTGCTGCGCCTGTGAAATAGTTGCCCGTTGTGAGTGCCGG
>NZ_CANMOO010000003.1 GCF_947499585.1 uncultured Allomuricauda sp.
AAATAGTTGCCCGTTGTGAGTGCCGGCAGTGTGAAGGAGTCACATACGGTGACATCGGCCAGTACGTCCACGGTGGGGGTGTTGTTGACGGTCACGGTGAAGCTTGACTGATCGGAGCAGTTGGGTGTGGTGCCCGTCTCTTGGTATATGAACACGGTCTGTGTGGCGGTGATGTTGTCCCCTGGGAGCAGAGCGACTCCGGTTCCTGCTGCGCCTGTGAAATAGTTGCCCGTTGTGAGTGCCGGCAGTGTGAAGGAGTCACATACGGTGACATCGGCCAGTACGTCCACGGTGGGCTGCTCAATATAAATCAGTTCAACAGTGTCTGTTGCATCACAACCTGCTGAATTAACGACTTCCAATTGTATGATTACGGTGGTGCCGATATCGTTTGCATGGGGTTGGTAAGTCGGACTCAAAGTGTTGTCGTTAATCAATGATCCATCTCCTGAAGGGATAGACCAAGTAAAGCTGTCATGACCACTTGCACTTGCATTTTGTATATCATGGTTTGTTAACCCACAGATGCTTGCATTATCACCGGCATTGACCGCGGGATCAACAATATTTACGGTCAGTGTCGCGGTTTCATCTGGGCATGACATAAGTGTATTGGAGATGGTGTAATTAAAATCATAGGTTCCTACTACAAGTGACGAGAAGTTTACGTTTGCTGGGTCTGTTATAACATCGTTTGCACCATTGCCGAACGTATTGTCCACATCGGTCCATGTGCCACCTGGGTCAGGAGTGCCATTAAGTTGAGCGGTAAGGTCATAGGGGATAACATCTCCCATACAGATATCTATAGTAGTGTCGTCCCCAGCATCTAGTACTTCTATTCCTACAGTAAAAATCTCATCTGTAAGTTCTGAAAAGGTTATTCCATCAAAATAGGCATTATCTGCGTTATCAATACTGGTGGCTACTACCTTTCTTATGGTTCCTGTGGTAAAATCTCCATCTCCATCTTCATCTATTAGTAGTACAACACAGTCGCCAAAGCTTAAAATATCGGATCCCGACAAATCCAAGCGGATGCTTACATCGGAAATTTGACTTGAAGCGGTTCGTGTGAGTTGTACCATCCATTGTCTGTCAAGTTTGTGGGTAATTCCAATTCCTAAGGGGACACCAGAAGTGGTTGCATTTATGGACAAATCATTGTTTGCCCACAGTAAATAATTATGGTCAAGAGAAAATCCATCCCCAGAAATACGGGTACGGGTCAAATCTAAATTATCTGTACTAAAATCCGTGTTTGTGGAAACGGTAACTATGGCATCGCTATTAACACTCTTGGAAATTCGTTGATCTAGATTGTACCATAACCTGTAATCAGGTGCGCCAACACTTCCATGTCGATCAACACCAATCCCTGCAATATCATACATGTACGTGACATCCGAAGTCCAAATTATAGCACCATCAGCAGCAAGATAATCATATGTGCCGTTCCCAACTATGCTGCCTAATTGGTTATCGTCTGTTAGGGTAATTCCATATTTAACGGCCAAATAGCTTTCTACACGCTGTCTTATATTGTTAGTTATCGGATTCAGTGTTTCAACATCTAACACTAAAACCTCGGCAATATCGCCTGCAAGGTTATAATCGGAAGTACTGCTATTAAAATGTTTGCCCAGTCTGTTATAATCGAATAATGGATTATCGGCAAAAGTGTCGTTTCTGGTCAGATTTATATCCTGTATGCCATTTACATGGGTAACCAAGGTTTCTTGGTCGGCACCTATAGTTCTGGTGAAAGCTCCAATGGCAGGCTCACCCAAAAGATTAATTGTACCGCTTTGATAAAACGTTTGGTTATCCGCAATATCATAGTTATTTCTATCACCGGTGAACCAGTTTCTACCAATGGAGAAGCGGTTATTGTCCGCAATTCCTAAGGAAAGGTTACCAGCCCATTGGTTTTGACTAGCCGAGGTATGCAAGGTATCCACTGCTCCCCCAAACAACAATCGTTGTGTTTCTGCGGAGTTTCCAGCTCCAACAGCTTTAAATACTATAAACACTGCTACATCTTCTCTGACAACGGAATGGAAATGCAGCGCTTGACCGTCCCCAGTTCCATCAAATTGAACAACAGGATTAAAATTAATGTTGTCTGTCGCATTTCTACGAAATGTGGGCACTCCCGGCACTGTTCCCGTAGGGTGAAGGTGACCGGAACCTATAGAATAATCAAACCCGGGATTAGCTGCGTTCCAGGCATTAGGGTAATCTCCGGGAGCTGCTGGATGTGGAATGGCATCTTGTGATACAAAGTCAACAATATCAAACCAAGTAGTAACCGAAGTATTATTTCCAGGAGGTAGTGGATTATGATCATAGAAGTTAAAAGCACCGGGGTCACTGTTTACAGCTTTTCCTGCCCTAAACCATGTATCATTTCTAGTTTGACCATGTATTTGGAATCCCAAACCAAAAAGAAATAATAGTACTAATGCATACTGAAAAAAGGGATAAATCCCTTGATAGGTCCATTTCGGTTTTTTTAAACCGCAAAATTTATTGAAGTGTAAATGTTTAGTCATAAGCAAGTAGGTTTACTCATGCTTTTCCACAGAAGAAAAAAACAGGACATTCTTGATAGCTATAAAGTAAATTACTTAATGGTAATGGAGGGGTAGATAATTAACCTATACGTGTTTACAATTGATGAAAGGCCTAAATGAGGATATATCTAAAAACAGATTGTTGTTAATTTGAGCGGGTTGTTTTTCTAAATTGTATAAAAACCACCGAGAATAGGTTCTCGGTGGTTTAACCATCGCTGTTATTTAAGAACACATTATGTTACACCAAACCTATATTCTTAATAAAACCATTGAAAATTAAAACAGGACAGTTATTTCATTAGGTTTATTTCCACCCTTCTATTCTGTTTTCTGCCGTTTCTGTTGGCATTTGTTGCTATTGGTTTGTCTTCACCATATCCTTTAGCCGATAATCTATTTGAGGTGATTCCTTCTTTAATTAAGAAATCTCTAACCGAATTTGCCCTTGCTTCGGATAATCTTTGGTTGCTTGTAGCGCTTCCTACACTATCTGTATGACCCTCAACGGTGAAATTGGCGTTTGGATATTCTGTCAAAATCCTAATGATATCTACCATTACTGAAAGTGATTCTGATTTAATGGTTGATTTACCTGTATCAAACAAAATGGTTTTAGCATAACTGTTCAGTTGTTTTTGAACTTCCGCAGTCACTTCTGGACAACCATTGTTACTAATCGGTCCTGCTGTATTGGGACATGAATCATCGATATCTACAAGGGTGTCTCCATCTGTATCTGGGCATCCTTTATTCTCAATTCTTCCAGCAATATTTGGACAACGGTCATCTTTATCGACGATACCATCCCCATCTGAATCTGGGCATCCTTTATTTTGCATGGTTCCTACTTCTTGTGGGCAGTCATCATCTTTATCCAAAACACCATCACCATCAGTATCTTTCCATGGGCATCCGTTATTTTCTTTTGGACCTACTTCTGCTGGACAATCGTCATCCTTGTCCAAAACACCATCACCATCTGTGTCTTTCCATGGACATCCATTGTTTTCTATGGGGCCTGCAACATCTGGACAATTATCTGATCTGTTTTCTATACCATCGTTGTCCTTGTCCCTTAACTTGTAGTGATAGATTGGAACTTTGATACCTGCATACAAATCCAAAGCCTTTGTTTTTTGACCTAAAAGCGTTGACATTATAGAACCTGAACCCATATAGATCGGTCCTGCTCTAAACCCAGCTCCCCATTGAAAACCGGCACCTTGAACAATACTAAATGGAGAGTAAAAACCAAGCCATGCGCTTTCAAACCTTGGCGTTAATGAGACTTGGTTTAATATTCTATTGGTATTTATATTGTTTTTAATGGTTAAAGGAATATCCGCGTTTAGATTTAGATAAAATTTAGAATTGATATTCCAATCCGCATTGGTATGCAAAGCAGTAGGTAATTTAGAATTTGGAGATTGGATTCTTTCGCCTATCAAGTCAAAATTTTGAGCTAGTGCCTCTCCCAATGAAGCACCATCAAAGTTGTCTATATCTTGAGTTCTGTTAAGATCATATGTTTGATCTACTCCATTTTTATTTCTTATTTCTCCAATATCAGTAACAGAGACTCCAAATTTTAATTTGTATTTATTGGCTTCTTTGTCAATAATGGTATTTCCTTTGTTGTCCATTTTAGTGTTTCTGGCAGAATCAGGTCTCCATTCATATACAACTCCTATATCTGCTCCAAATCCGTTATCTCCGTCATTTTCATCTGAGTCAAATAGGCCATCTCCATTTCCTTGGTCATCCAACCCGCCAGTATTACCATAAATAAATTCACCTTGTGTTGCTACGGTTCGGGTATTTGAATCGTAGTCTATACCAAGATTTTTACTGCGGATATAGGTAGTACCAAAGCCTTTTAAATATTTTATAGTAAGCCCTCCTTTTAAAAAGTGTTGCTCTTTATCTATTAAAACCCTAGCATATGAAACCCCAATTTCTGTCCAGAAATTGGCAGCACCTGATAAGAAACCTTCCTGAATAGAAAAGTCTTCACTCTCATCAAAACCACCTTCTTTGTCCAAGGTTGAACCATCTATATCGATAACATTAAAAAAAGCTCTACCTCTGGTGAAGAATGCAATTGAATTTTTGTCATCGATATTAAATAGTATTGAAGGTCCAAGAACATCAAAGTTAGATGAAAGGAAATTGTTCTGGGATGGGGATTTTTCTGCATTATCCAATGTTTTACTGAAATCATTAAATGCATCTTTTAGACTAAGACCAAAATAGTCATTTCCAAAAAAGACACTTACCCCAACTAGATTAATATCCAATTTAAATCTGGAATCTACTATGTTAGCTGGATTGGAAATTACACTGTGGACTCCGCTGTAATTGTCTGTTAAAAAACCATTGTAAGACTGTGCTTTCAAAATGTTCACAATACAAAGGAACATAAGGCTGATCATAATTTTTCTTGAATGCATATTTCTAAACTTTATTTTTTTAATTTTTTTGTAAATACCTGTATTTGGTTGGTTTACAAACAGGAACAAAGAGATGACAAATTTGTATTTGAGCAGCATGCTAATGAACGAACGCTCTTTTTCAATTGATAAATGAAGAAGTTGGACTAATCTCTAGACCAAAGGAAAAAAAGATTAGGTTTTACGTGTTGTTATTGATTTAGATATCTGAAAATCAATTTTTTACAGTTCCAATACATTGCACCAACTGTTTGATTTTGTTTTTTAAATAAAAAAAGAGCCATTGGGAGTGACTCTTTAATAAGCATATAGATTAAATAAATGGGGATATTTTACGAGTAGATTTAAATCCATTACGACCAAGAAATTATTACAAGAATTCCTTGGCGTAATGGAAACCTCAACTAAACTAAACACTTTATGACCAAACAGACCAAAAGTGTGTTACTGTTTAAAATAATGTTGAAATGAGCAAGTATTTAACCAAACCTTCTCAAAGAATTTTCAACGCTTATTAATAGGACAAACATACTATACAATTATAGTTGGCAAACTAACAAGCTTATGGATGCGCTATTTCATTTAACCAATGAGTGTTTTGAACTAATGAGTAATTTAAAGCGAAATTAGAATGCCTTCAACTGTATCGCTTTTTTATTTAGCGCAGTGTGGTTTTACTAGAAGAATAAGGTTGAAAAAGAATAATTCTGATTGAGGTGATTTGGGACAGCCCGCATTTTTTAAGAAAAGTAGCCTATATTTTTGGCAGCTTACCTTTGACGCGCTTCCAGAAATTGGAATTGAATACTCGCGTGCATCCCATAATTGCACCCTTTTCCATATGGTGGGAGATCTTGATTGGAATGGTGAGATTATTTTTTTTAAGAGATTCTTGCAAAGCTGTACCAAAACAGAAATAGGCTTTTGAAATATTGCCTCCTAGAACCAATACGTCCGTTTGAAAGGTTTTTAACCAAGGAGCCAGAAAATCCCCTAAATCGTTGCCAAAAGCATCAAAGACTTCTTTGATTTTTGCGTCAGTATCAAAATTATCCGCGAGTTCTTTTACCCCTGCTGCATTTTTGCCCGTGGCTTCGTGATAGGCTTTAATAATTCCTCGAGTTGAAAAATAATCATCGGCCATTCCGTCTTCATGCAGTATATTCCACAAACACCCATTGGGAGGGACGGTGTTTCCGGTCACTATTGGGATTCCATTTTCAATAAACCCTGCTCCTAAACCGGTTCCAAGAGTAATGCACAACTGTTTTTTGTTTCCATCTGCTTCAGACAACCATGCTTCCCCCACCGCAAAAGAAGTGGCATCGTTTAAAAAACGCATGGGCAAGTAGCTACTGTGTGATAGTAAGGGATTAAGATTTTCTTCAATTTTGGTTTGATACAGAGAGCCATACTTGAATCCTTCGGGATACTTTGCCACACCCTCTTTATAATCAAAGGGACCTGGAATAGCATAAGCGATACCCAGTAAAGGAATTTCTTGTGCTGCCTCTATAGTTTTGTTTAAGGTATTTGCCCAAGTTTGCATGATCGATTCCAAAGACTCTAAATTGGCTACATGACTTGTGGCATATGTATGGTCAATGATTCTCTTTTCTTGAACAGCAACAACGGCGGAAGATATATGTGTGCCTCCAATATCCACTCCAATAACATATGTTTCTTTTTGATGAGCCATAACTAAACAGTTAAAGGTTTTACTTGATATCCCTTTAGTCCATAAAATATGAGGTAGGCATAACAGAATATTGGAATGATAAAGGAGAGTTGAATGCCTATTTGGTCAGCGACAGCACCTTGAATTATAGGCATAATAGCTCCCCCTACTATCATCATAACCAATAGTGAAGATGCCTGACTGGTATACTTGCCCAAATCTTTGATGGCCAATGTAAATATATTGGACCATAAAATGGAGTTGAACGCGCCAATGGCTATGGCACTCCAAAATGCCACAGGCCCATCTGCAAGAATCATAATGGCCAGTAATATGATAACTACTGTAGCAAATAAAGTTAGTACTCTTGATGGTTTGGAACCACCTATTAAGAAAGCAAGGTAATTGATGATTAAAAAGAATACAAAGAATTGTATTTGGGCAAATGGAATCAATTCCAAAGAAAAGACCCCGTCATTATTTTGTACTCCAGTAATAAGATAAATAACCATAAAGGAAAGAATTGATACACATGCCATAATAAGATACTTTTTAACCTTATCGGTCATGCTTCCCATAGCAATAGATCCCAAAAACCTACCTATCATGGCACCTCCCCAATAATAGGATAAGAATACACCTCCTTGTGCTTCATCCATCCCAGCAATGCTGTTCAATTTAAAGAAGTTAATAAGGAAACTTCCAATGGTAACCTCACCGCCTACGTAAACAAAAATGGCTATCATTCCTAAAACCACATGTCTAAATTTTAATACGTGAAGCCCTTTCTCTAGGGTTTCTGTATTCTTAAACGAAGGAAGTTTTATGAATTTGATGATCAAAGCCAATAGGAAGAACAATCCCCCATAAATTAAGTATGGCATTTTAAGGGAGTCAACTGTAATTTCTCCATTGGAAAAGACTTTGTACAATAGCAAAGCACCTACCAAAGGGGCCAAAGTAGCCCCAAAAGAATTAAAGCCTTGCGCAAGATTCAATCTACTGGAAGCTGTCTCTGGCTTTCCTAAAATTGCGGCATATGGATTGGCCGCTATTTGTAAAATAGTTACCCCTGAGGCCAATACGAATAATGCGCTAAGAAATATGCCGTAACGCTGAAAGACTGCTGCTGGGTAAAATAGGCAACAACCTATACCACAAAGTATTAGCCCTATAATTATCCCATTTTTATATCCAATTCTTGAAATGGGATCTCCCTTGCTCACGGAAATAATAAAATAAATCAATGAAATAATGAAGAAAGCTCCAAAAAAAGCAAACTGAATTAACGCGGCTTGAAAATAACTCAGTTCAAAAACTTCTTTTAAATGAGGAATCAGAACATCGTTCATAACGGTTATGAACCCCCACATGAAAAACAAAAACGTGATGGTGAGAAAAGGTTTTCTATAATTCACGGATTTATTTGATCTAGCAATGTTGTTGCTATTGGGTATAATTGCCATAAATTGGTTGGTTTAATTGGTCTTTTCTAATTTTGTTTTGAGAAGTATTTTTTGCCTTGGTTGGTAAGGGAATTATCTTCTATATAAGCTTTGATAGTAGAGCAATGATTATTTGATAAAATCCTGATAAGGAATATTTAATCCATTAAAATTTCAAGTAAGCCAAGTTCTTCGTTATTTTTTCCAACAATTATATGAGTTTTATCTTCAATATTTATGAAGTTTAAATTTTTCACATCACTTGGTAAAAACAATCCAGATTCATTTGCATTGATTGGTTCAAATATTCCTTCGCCGGTATTTTTTAGTACGATTCCGTAACCGGCATCATTTCTTGGAGTTTCTATTTCCGAACCAAATAGGTTTCCTGCCATTATTAAATCCTGAAAACCATCGTTGTTGGTATCAAAGTTTAGAATAGCATTGATTGAGGAAATTTGGACAATTTCTGGGAACTCAATAAATTCAAAGTTTCCATCTCCGTTGTTCTTGAGTACACCGCTTTTAAAGTTATAAGAAACCAAATGCAGCGCTTCAGATAAATTTTTGTTCCCATAAATATCAGAAACTGTTGATTTACCAAATAGGTCATAAGAAGGGGTGATTTTTTTGATAGAAGGCATTTGTTGTGATGAACATTCTCTTCCTCTTACAGGATATAATTCTCCAAAATTATAATAGCCCAATACCAAGTCTTTTTTGCCATTTTCATCAAAATCATGATAATAGACTTCAAAAGGGGCATCCTCACTGGCTTTGTACTTATAATTCTGACCTAGATTCCCCAAAACATAGTCTTCATCTCCATCATTGTCCATATCAAATGACTTAATAGAAAAATACCAACCTGCAAGCCCTTGCAGGGATTTTAAATCCACCTTGATAAAATTACCGTTTCTATTTTCAAAAAAAGTAGGTTGCATCCATTCTCCAACTATGCAAATATCCAAGTCATTATCTTGGTCATAATCTGTCCAGACAGCATCAGTCACTAAGCCAATATTTCTAAGCTCAGGCGCAACAGCTTCTGTGACATCAACAAATTTTCCTTTATTATTTTTTAAAAGATAACTACTAGCGGGTGAAGGATAATCATGTGGAACAAACCTTCCTCCAATAAATACATCCAAAAAACCATCATTATCATAATCTGCAACACGAATTTTCGAGCTACTTACCGGAATTATAGGGAGTAAATCTTTTCGTTCAATCAACTTACTGCTTTTGTTTTCATACAATCGGACTTCATAATTACTGGACTGCGGTTCAAATTCGTTACCACCTGAAACCACTAAAAGATCTTGGTCACCGTCATTGTCAAAATCAAAGAATTGGGCATCAACATCTTCATGAATAGCCTCTTTCTCTAAGGATTGATTTGTTTCAAAGGTTCCATTAGCCTTTTGTATATAAACAGCAGAAGATTTTCCGGTACTTTGCCCTAAAAAAAAATCCTCTTTTTGATCTCCATTAATATCTGCAACAGCTATAGCTGGACCAAAAGCTGACATTTTGTGCGGTAATAAGACTTGTAGCTCATAATCATCAAAATAGTTTTCTTCATGAGCTACTCCTGAGAGTATATCTGTTGGCTCGAATATCTTTTTTGACAAAATGGATTTGTTTTGATGGTACTCTTCTTCTGGATTGTATACGATTGTATGTGTTGTGTTAATATTTGGTTTTATCAAACGTTGAATTTTGTTCCTAGACCAATACACCAATAAAGAATCTACAGCATCATGTTTTCCAATTCCGATATTGATTTTTGGTGGTACTGAAGATTGATAGCCCCTAACACTATAATTTTCATATACTTGTTCCTTGCCATTGCAATAGACTTTTACTTTAGCTCCAATGCCCATGGTATTTTGAGGTTGCCCATTCATCTGTATTTTCAAGTAGTTTACATTTCGTAAATCTGAGTTATTCCTTAAGACGGCTGCTTTTTCATCTACATTGTTAATAACCATATCTAAGTCTCCATCATTGTCAAGATCTGCATAAGCAGCACCATTTGAATAAGTTTTTTTAGGGCTTTTTAACCAGATTTTTGATGTGTTTTCAAAGGATAGATCACCATTGTTTCTATAAAAATAATTTTCATGTGGACGATGCGGTGTGCTATTAATGAGAAATTTTATCTTCTCTGGATTGGAGAGCGCATCACGATTTTCCTTCATATAAGATTTTAAATCATTGTAAAAATCTTTGTTTCTGAAGTCCCGCTTAATTCCGTTAGATATGAAAATATCTTTATGTCCATCATTATCAAAATCTGCCATTAAAGGAGCCCAACTCCAATCGGTATTTGAAATTCCTGTAATTTGCCCTACATCTGAGAAAAAAGGAGTGCCCAAACTATCTATATGGCTACTATGTTTTTGAAGGGCGTTGTACATGTATTGGTAATGCTTGCCAGAAGCCACATTGTTATTAAACTTTTCTGGATTCATACTAGCCATACTTGTTTTCATCCCGTAATTGTCTTCCGAAACCATGTCTAGGGTTAATATATCTACAAAACCGTCATTATCAAAGTCTGCCAAATCGTTGCCCATAGAAAAATTAGAGATGTGGTTTGTTGCTTTTTTAATAACTTCTTTAAAAGTTCCATTTTTCTGATTGATGTATAAATAATCTGGTTCATCATAATCATTGGATATGTATAGATCGGGCCATCCATCATTGTTTAAATCACTTGCGCCCACGCCAAGACCATAGGATATGTCATTGGAATAGATTCCCACCCTTTCAGTTATGTTCACATATTTACCATTCCTATTTTCATAGAACCTATCTCCAAGTTGAGAAAAGGTTTCCGTAGTGCCCCTGCCAAACGTATCTGGATTGTGGTTCATGAGATACATATCCAAATCACCATCAAGGTCATAATCTAAAAATGCTGATTGTATGGAATGTCCAACATCATCTAATCCAAATTGTGATGCAGACTCTTCAAAAACAGGAATTCCTATTTTGTTTGGTCCTTTGTTTATATAGAGTTCGTTTTGCAGTAATTCTTTTTTCCCATAGGGTCCTGATTTACAGACATAAATATCAAGTAGTCCATCGTTATTGATATCTACCATGTTTGTGCCCGTTGTCCACCCTCTATTTCCAGTAGTATTTGAAGGAACAGAGATATCTTTAAATTCAAGTGCTCCTTGATTTAAATAAAGTGCATTTTTGCCAAGGTTGGAAGTAAAATAGATATCTTCCAGACCATCATTGTTAATATCGCCAACAGCAACCCCACCACCATTATAAACATACTCATAAACAAATGAGTTGGTCAATTCATTCTCCGTTATTCTATTAACAAATTTAATTTTGGTTCTATCACTGTCCAAATCTTCAAAAAGAGATAGTGTACCTTCTTTTTCTATTGTACATGAACTGATAAATAAAAGTAACACTATGGATAGATGCTGAATTTGAATTGCTACTTTTTTTCTCATAGATAAAAACAGTATATCATTAAAATGATTAATAATGATTTGAAAAAAATCTAAAAAAGTAAAGGAAGAATTACTCTTCCTTTACTTAAATAATTAACTATACTTAAAACTAACTCAAACTATGAAATAATCTACTTGATTACTTTATAGAAAAACTCATTATTGTGCAAACCATAGTGTGGTTCCTTGCACGTCTGCTCCTTGTATACCATCTATAGCCGCAAAATTGGGATTATCCTGTGCTCCAGAACCATACCTCATTCTTTGCGGATATGCACCATTTAAGGTGCCCAGTCCAAAAATGGTCTGATTGGATACCCCAGCAGCCAATTCTGTAGGGTAACCCGTATCTCTTACTACTGCCCATGCTTCAAAACCATCTGTATAACCTGCCAACCATCTTTGATGGGCGATTTTTTCCAGCCTCTCATCGGTGGTGCCACCTGTGATGTCCGCAGCAGCCTCTGTCGCAATATAGGTATCTGCATCCCCTTCTGAAATATTCCAAAGTTTCATGGCTTCCTTGATGCCTGTGGCAAACAAGGTCTGTGCATCCCCTCCAGATAATCCTTTTACAACAGCTTCTGCTTGCAAGAAGTACGATTCCGCGCTGGTTAAAACAATTTCAGGGTAGGCGTCAACTTGAGCCCCCTTTTCCTGTATTACCCTGTCACTTGGTGTGCTGAAAAGATCGTAACGCACATAGGGATAGGTATCACCATTGATTCTTGTGGGTTGGCCAATATATTGGCCAGGAGCAAGTTCAATAGTGGTTTCATCTCCTGCAGTGGAAATGGTATAGTCTGCTCCTGCACGATCAAGAGAGGCAACAATAAAATCCAACCTATCTTGATAATTTGGATCCGGAGTTTCTGCGTTGTTAGCGAATAGAAAAGAACCTCCCACTGCAGGTTTGGCATAGACCGAAAGTCTTGGGTCATTATTGTCTTTTAACATGTTGATAAGTGTGGCTCCCACGGTCCAATCGGATCCGCCACCAAAGTTATGCCATACATCTCCATATGCCGCTGCTGCCCATTGACTGATTACAAAATCCTTGGTCATCACAACACTTCCGTTGACATCATCCAAAAGTGGAGCTGCCAATGCTTCATTAATTGTCGCGGCAGCAAAACTTTCTCCAGGGGCGCCTAGTGCGCGCATAGCTATTCTTAGTTTTAAGGTGTTGGCCAAACGCTTCCATTGTTGTAGATCACCTCCACAATAGATATCGTTACTTCCAGCATCGTTTACACCAATTCCCGTTCTTTCGGTATCTCCTATGATGGACATGGCTTCATCCAAGTCTGCGATAATACCTTGGTAGATTACCGATTGCTCATCAAACTTAGGTGTTAAAACACCCTCTACACCTGCTTCTGTATATGGAACCATGCCAAAAGTATCTGTGTACATTTGATAATAGAGACCTTTGATGATTAAAGACATGGCAAACATAAATTCGTTTTCCAAATCTCCTCCTTCCTGAACAAATCTCTGGAACTCAACCACTCTTCCCAAGTAATTATTAAGCCAGTCAAAGGATGCATCCGTATATCCTGCGTTGTAATCATAGCATAGTTCATCTGACCACCAAGAGGAATTATGACCAAAAGTAAAATGTCCGGCATAACGATCCGCATGGATCAATTGAGCCCTCCAATATGGAAAACGATCAGGTGAATACAAGCGGAACTGAACGTCCGTTAAAAAGAACTTGGCACTTACCTCATCAGCAAGAAAACCTTCCTGATCGGTATTCATTTCTTCAAAATTCTCAGTACACGAGCTAGCCAAAATAAGGCACAACAACATGTAGGATAATAATTCAATTTTTTTCATTACACAATTTTTTAAAAGTTGACATTTAGGCTAAGTCCCAGACTTCTAGTAGTCGGAAGGGCATAAAACAATACTCCTTGGGCAAAATTGGATGTGGAATAACTTGATTCTGGATCGAAGTTATCAGCTTTTTTGTATAAAAATAACAAATTTCTTCCTACT
The DNA here is from genome assembly GCF_947499585.1 of uncultured Allomuricauda sp. Classification (GTDB taxonomy): domain Bacteria; phylum Bacteroidota; class Bacteroidia; order Flavobacteriales; family Flavobacteriaceae; genus Flagellimonas. The sequence goes on from NZ_CANMOO010000003.1 coordinate 13,639, forward strand.
GCACTTAATGTTGCACTTTGTACAAAGGTGTTTTTCAGTAGTTTACTTGGGAATGTATAACTCAAACTCACCTCTCTTAACCTGAAGTTGGTTTGATCAAACACATACTCGGATCCAATACCACTAACAGCTCCCCAGTAATCCTGGGCACTAATTGTTGTTGTATTGGGAGTAAATGTTCCATCACCATTGTCGATAACTCCATCTACAAGAATACCACCTTCACGAAATTGTAAGGATCCTTCAGAAACTCCCGAAGCATCCAAGGCTGAATCAGTAAAGGAATAGACTTCACCACCGATTCGGAAATCGATTAGGGTATTCAGTGTAAAGTCCTTGTAACGGAACGTATTTGAAAACCCACCAGTTAAATCAGGTTGGTAATTCCCAAACTTTTCTCTATCCGTTGTAGCTTGAGGTCGACCCTCCGCAGTAACAATCAATTGTCCAGCATCATTTCTTAGCCAAGTGGTAGTTTCTATATCACCGAAACCTTCACCAACTCTAGCTACAACGGCAACGGTACCTCCGTTATCTCTACTAAACTCAAAAAAGTCCTGTCCCTCAACCAAGCTTTCCAACTTATTTCTATTTCTTGCTAGGTTTATGGAAGTGTCCCAAGAGAAATTCTGGGTTTGGAATGGGGTTCCTCCTACCAATATTTCAAAACCTTTGTTGGAAATTTCACCTACATTAGTTCTAAAAAATTCAAACGCTGCACCGGTTCCTAGTGGAACATCAAAAATCAAGTCTTTTGATTTGATATCATAATAAGAGATATCAGCATAAAGACGATTTTGAAAGCCTCTATATTCTATCCCGAGTTCTGTAGAAGTCACTTCCTCTGGGCGAAGACTTTCACTGAAGAGTATGTTATCCCTACTAACAGTGATATTGCCCAAGAATCCATCAGCAGCAACATTAAATACATTGACCAATTGTTGTGGATCTGTATCGTTACCCACAGTAGCGATACTACCTCTCAATTTAAGCAAGTTAACCTTGCTTCCCAAGTCTAATGCTTCGTTAAGCAAAACACTCAAACTGGCAGAACTATAAAAATATGAGTTATTACCGTCCGCTAATGCAGATGACCAATCGTTTCTACCTGTTAAGTCCAAATAAAGCGTGTTATCATACGATAACGAGGCAGAGCCATAAACGGAATTGATATCTTTTGGCACTCTTTGACCTTGAGTTGCAAAAAGTTCCACGGTATTATCCAACAATGGCCTTCCAGGAATTTTAAAGTTTTCTCCCCGCGTCTCTGAGGTTATTGAATTGAAACGTAACGCATTTGCACCTACGTTAGCAGTCAAACTGAACTTCTCACTTAGGCTCTTGTTGAACATGACCAAGAAATCATAATTCGTTTCGGTACGGTCGTTTTTTTGAAATCTAATTCTACCGTCTCCAAAGAAATGATGTCCTACCCTGGTTATATTTTCAACATCCTGAGTGATATCATCCGTACCTACCCTAACAAAAGCAGATAACCAATCGGTGAATTCATATTGCAATTTTGCAAAAGCAGTAATTCTAGTTCTTCTATCCTCGTTGGAATCGTTTTGTAGAATCCAGTATGGATTACCTCCGGAAGAAGTAGGCGCAATAACGCGATAGATATCGTCTGGATTAATTGGATTTTCAATATCCTGAAAAACTTGAAGGTCTGAAAGTTGTACATTTCTTGCCAAGCCCCACAAATAAGCTGCAACACCTTCAGTACCTTGATTTGGTCTGTTTCGTGCCGTTTGCTTAAAATAAGTAATTCTTGTATCCAAACTTAGCTTATCAGACAAGTTGACAAACGCCCTTAAGTTAAAATTATCCCTATCAATTCCTGAATTGGGAAGAATAGACTCAATATCCGAATTGGTATAGGAAAAACGGACAGAAGCATTTTCGCTACCACCGCTAAGTGCCACGGTGTTGATAAAACTTGTTCCGGTTTCAAAGAAATTCTTAACGTTATTAGGTTGGGCAACATAAGCTCTTTGCTGACCATTATAGGCCAGTTGCTGTGAGCCGTCAAATCTTGGCCCCCAAGAACCTGATCCCGCAACGGTGTTTACCTGTGTCACCAATGGGTCGTCAGGATTGATTTGTGGAAAAGCGCCATCGGTGCCCCTTCCATATTGATTCTGATATTTGGGAAGTACCAATGGGTCATCGAACAAGGCATTAGAAGTAAAAGAAACTCCCAATCCTTTGTTTAAATCTCCCTTTTTGGTAGTAATGATGATAACACCGTTACTTGCTCTGGCACCGTATAGTGCCGCGGCATTTGGACCTTTCAGTACAGACATGGACTCAATATCATCTGGATTGATATCGGAAATACCATCCCCTAGATTGTTAATGTTAAACTGTCCAGAGCCATCAGGGGCTCCCAAAGCGGTATTGTCAATTGGCACCCCATCAACAACATAAAGCGGTTGGTTGTTACCCGTAATGGAATTGTTTCCCCTTATTACTACACGAGACCCACTACCTGCACCGGCGGTACCTTGTGAGATTACTACCCCCGCCACCTTACCTGCTAAGGCATTTATTACGTTTGGTTCTTTGGCCAGTGAGACAGCATCTCCTGAAACTTCCGTTACAGAGTATCCCAAGGATTTTTTCTCTCGGGAAATTCCAAGTGCTGTCACAACAACCTCTCCCAATTGCTCAACACTTTCTGTTAAGGTCATATTAATGGTAGATTGTCCACCAACAGCAATTTCTTTTTCGGTATATCCAATTGCTGAAAACACCAAAATTGCGGAATCATCAGGAACCGAAATAGAATAATTGCCATCGAAATCTGTAGAAGTACCATTTCTAGTACCTTTCTCAATAACATTAATTCCTGGAAGTGGACCTCCATTAACTGCATCTGTAACTGTTCCCGTAATTGTTTTCCCCTGTGCCATTATTCCTTGAATACATAGGAGCGACACAAGCATTAAGAAGTAATGAATTTTTTTGTTCATACTGTTTGAGTTTGGTTATAAGTTTCGTAAAGCTTAATAAAAGCTTAATGTTCACTTTATAAATGTTTAAATTCCTTATTTATATATGAAAAAAATTCGACTAATAACGATGCTGAAAGGCTAAAGGACATGGAAGCGAAAACGATTGAGGTACATGAATTATTTAAAAAACCTGTTTTTCAACCCTGTAGACCTTTAAAAATGGTCTTTCCCAGTAGAATCAATTTATAAAATTGCTTAGGTTTTTCTTTTGATATCAACTGTATTTTACTTTAAAAGGGCCGAACAACATTTTTTATTCCAAAACAAATTCAATTTTACTGGCCTTTGTCAAATCCTTATGTTGAACAAAGTAGCTCTTCAGTTTTTTTCCATCAATTAAAATGGAATTGATTTTTTCTTTCTTGTCTGAAGGTTCGGAAGTAATAATCAATCTATCTTTTGAATAATAATTTGTATCAAGATGGATGGTGATTTTATCAAATTTTGGAGTGGTGAGCGCATATATTGGATTAGAGGGGCTCACGGGATAGATGCCCATCATTGAAAACACGGCCCAAGCACTCATTGTTCCCGTATCATCATTTCCGGGTAGGCCGTCCGGCGTATTTTTGAAATAGGTTTTCAGCAATTCAGAAACCTTATTTTGGGTCCGCCATTCTTGCCCCTTTACATAATTGAACAAATAGGGGTAGGCAATGTCAGGTTCATTGGCCATGTCAAACTGATTCTTGCCAAATACATCTTGCAAACGATTGGTAAAAGGTTTGGATCCTCCCATTAATTTGATGAGACCTTTTACGTCATGAGATACCATAAAAGTATATTGCCAGGCATTTCCTTCTATAAAGCCCACATTCTTTTCAAAGTTGGCTCCAGTTTCTGGATTGTAAGGAGTCAACCAACTACCATCATCATTTTTGGGCCGTAAGAGATTGAACTCTTTGTCGAAAAGCTTCCTATAAGAAATGGAACGCTCTGAAAAGCGCTTGTAATCTTCTTTCTTGCCCAATGCTTTAGCCAGTTGGGCTATGGCAAAATCCGAAATATTATATTCCTGGGTAGTTGAGACGGAACCACTTTTGGTTGTTTTTGTGGTCAAGTATCCCTTTTCAATGTAATCCTGTATTCCAGGTCTAAGAGGGTTTGTTTTCAACTGGTCGGCGCTTTTAAGCATGGCCTCATATGCTTTTTCAACATCAAAATCCCTAATTCCACGTAAATAGGAATCGGCAATTACAATACCAGCTGGGTCACCTACCATGGTTGTTGTTTCTGTAGCATTTAGCTCCCATTTTGGTAGCCAACCAGATTCATCATAGATCTGCAACATGCTTTTAACCATGTTGGATTGTTGTTTGGGATATACCAAACTCATTAATTGGTGCAAATTTCTATAGGCATCCCAAAGCGAAAAAACAGTATAGCGCGAGCCTTCTGTTTTTAAGGTCTCGCGTGTTATCATCTTTGGGTATTCCCCATTAAAATCATTCAAGGTGCTTGGATGTATCAATGTATGATAAAGCGCTGTGTAAAAAATGGTCTTGTCTTCATCAGAATCGCCTTCAACTTCTATTTTGGAAAGGTATTGATTCCATTCATTTTTTGCGGATACCAATATTTCGTCAAAAGTCCTTCCCTGTGTTTCTTTTTCTAGGTTTTCACGGGCATTTTCTATACTTACGTATGAAATACCTATTTTCATTTCAACTTGCGTGGGTGCTCCAAAATCATATTGCATGTAAGCTCCAATGCTATCACCAACTACCTCTTTGGTGTACCCTTTCATCAGTCGGGATTTTCCATTGTACCCCATCCATTCAGCTTCTGCTCCCTTGTATGTTGTGGGTTTTTTCCAAACGCCGAATTCTTTGGCCGGTTTTGAAAACTTTGCTACAAAATATACTGGATAGGCTTCTTCTGGTTTATAATAACAGAAGGACCCTACAGAACGGATTCCTTCAATCTGAGTGGGTGAAACCACTTTTACCTGTGCTCCTTGTTCGTTGGTAAGTCCCAACCCCAAGTTCAATAATATGTTTGACTTACCCGCTGGGAAAGAATATTTGCTTATCCCTGTCCGGGTTGTGGCGGTTGCTTCAACTTTAATATTATACTTATCCAAAGTGTTTGAATAATATCCAACTTTGGAAATTTCATTGGAGTAAGTAGTTCCATATTCCAAATGGTTCGTTTTAATATCTCCGGTAGTTGGCATGGCAAGAATAACACCTAACTCTGGACAACCAACACCGCTCAGATTTACATGACTGAATCCTGTTAAAAAAGTATTCTCATGCACATATGGAGTGGATAACCAACGACTGTCCTTTTCCAAAGGAAGATTTTGAGAGCCTGCAACATTAAAAGGAGATACATTGGCCATTCCCCTAACGGCAATAGGCCCAGGGTTTGTAGTCCCAAAATTGGAAGTTCCTATGAATGGGTTTACATATTCAACTGGGGTTTTCTGAGAAAAAGTTGCTCCGAACAACAAGCAAAAAAGGAATGTAATCTTAAATCTCATGTTTAGACGATTGTTTTTGTGTTAACCAATTAATCATTCAACTCTACGGCATTGCCATGGCCTCGATACAGCTCCAATTCATCTTCTAAAGAAATCTCAATAATTGATACGTATTTATCAAGACTTTCACCTTTTGGGACAGCAATACGCAAAATACCTGGTATGTTGTTCCAAGCTGCCCCCCCATTTCTTTTAAAGGTCAATTTTTCATTGCTCCCTAAGATTTTTATGGAAGTGACTTTGTTCTGAATTCCTTTCAGTTGGATATAGTTCTTTGGGTCATCAAATAAACAGAGGTATATTTTTTTTCGGTCTTTAGATACTAATGTAGGTCCATAAAAATGTCCATATGGAAGTCCTGCAGTCGTTTCAAAGACTGCCGGTTGGTGTTTATTGATCCACAGACCTAAACTTTCTAAGCGTTCTTTCTGTTCTTTCGCAATAGTGCCATCTGGCTTAGGTCCAATATTTAGCAATAAATTACCACCATTGGAAATGACCTCAACAAAAGTTCTTATAATCTGGGAAATAGGTTTGTAATTGGTGTCAGAAGGATAGTAGCCCCAATTATCATTCATGGTCATGCAAAACTCCCAAGGACCATCTGGCCTAACAACAGGAATACCCTGTTCAGGGGTTTTGTAATCACCATATTGATTCAACCTTGAGTTCACGATAATATTTGGATTCCAATTTAAAAGGGAATCCTTTAAAGCTTTTGAACGCCACTGTTCTTCAGACTTTTCCCAATCACCATCAAACCAGTATAAATCTGGATTAAATTGTGAACTTAGCTCCCTCAATTGTCCTTGATAGAAGAGAACAAATCTTTCCCAAGAAGCCATTTTCTTTTGCCCCTTCTGAGGATAATCTTTCTTAGTATTTGGTCTTGGGAATACTACGTCGTAATCTGGATGGGACCAATCGCAAAGTGAGTAGTACAACCCCACTTTAAGGCCATTTTCCCTTAGAGCCTTTACGTAAGGTGTTACCAAATCTCTTTTGGCCGGAGTTTTGTCAACCACATTAAGATGACTTAGCTTGGTATCCCATAACGCTACACCGTCATGATGCTTTGTGGTCATTACTACATATTGAGCCCCTATTTTTTTGAATAGTTCTGCCCATTCCTCTGGATTGTACTTATTGGCGGCGAACTTTTCACCTTGTTGCATATAATCTTGATAGGATACTTTTTTATGATACATGGACCAAGATTCGGTAATGCCATTTACACCATAATAGCCCCAATGAATGAAGATGCCCAATTTGGCATTTTTGAACCAATCCAAACGAATATCCGATTCAATATTTTTAGTCTGTGCGGAGGCAATTCCACTAAAAATAAGAATTATGAATATGAAGAATTTGAATTTCAATTTGTTAATCAATATCGTTGGTTAATGAGTAGGGTAAAGAATCATCTGAAATAGCCCAATTTTTATTTGGTTCGGCAGCCATCTCAAAATGTAACCCACCTCCTTTTTGAATAGTTTCTGTAGCAATCCAAGTGTTATCGAAGCTTTTGTTATTTAAACTTGCACTTTGGATAAACGAATTGTCTTTTCCATTACCATCTGCCGTAATAGTAAATGTATTTCCGTTTTGAAGATGCAATTTAGCTTCATCAAAAAGCGGGCTTCCAATTACATATTGGTTTGTGGCCGGGGCAACAGGATAAAAACCCAGAGCGCTGAACACATACCAAGCGGATGTTTGTCCGTTATCCTCATCACCACAATAGCCATCTGGGGCTGGGGTATAGAGTTTGGTCAATACTTCGCGTACTTTGCTCTGGGTTTTCCAAGGTTGCTTGGCATAATTATACAGATAGATCATGTGTTGGATGGGCTGGTTGCCATGGGCGTAGTTCCCCATATTCATAATCTGCATTTCTCGTATTTCGTGAATGGTAAATCCATAATAAGAATCATCATATTCAGGAGGCATATTAAAAACGCCATCTAGCATTCCCACAAATTCTTTGCCACCACCCATTAAGTCCATGAGACCTTGTACATCATGAAAAACACTCCAAGTATAGTGTAGACTGTTTCCTTCTGTAAAAGCATCTCCCCACTTTAATGGATTGAAAGGCGTTTGAAATTGTCCATCCTTGTTCTTTCCTCTCATCAATTTTGAAGAGGGGTCGAACAATTTTTTATAGTTCAAGGATTTCTTGTAATATGTATCGGCCAGTTCATTTTTCCCAAGGGATTTGGCCATTTGAGCAATGGTAAAATCAGCATAAGCATATTCCAAAGTTCTTGCGGCATTTTCATTGATGCCAACATCATAGGGAACATAGCCCAATTCATTATAGTAATCCACTCCCGCTCTCCCAACACTGTTTACGGGTCTTCCTTCAGATATAGTTGCATTTTTAATTACGGCTTCTAAAAGCAAATCTTTATCAAAACCGGTAACTCCTGTCAAATGTGCATCAGCAATAATTGGGGCTGAATTGGAACCGATCATACAGTCCCTGTGACCAGGACTGGCCCATTCCGGAAGCCATCCAGATTCTTTGTACGTATTTGCCAATCCTTCCATAATGTTACTGTTCAATTCTGGATACATCATGTTAAAAAATGGAAACACTGCGCGGAAGGTATCCCAAAAACCATTGTCTGTAAACATATAGCCAGGCAATACCTGACCGTTGTAAGGACTATAATGCACCACTTGCTCATTGGCATCAAACTCATAGAACTTTCTTGGGAACAACAACACACGATACAAGCAGGAGTAAAAAGTGCGCAGGTGATCTATATTTTTGGTACTTACTTCTATTCTTCCCAATTCTTTTTCCCAAGCTTGGGTTGCTTCATTTCTGGTTTCTTTGAAGCTATTATTTCCAATTTCTCTATCCAAGTTCAATTGTGCTTGTTCTGGACTTATAAAGGATGAGGCCACCTTTACGTGTACTGCTTCACCTCTTTTTGTTTTGAAACCTATGATGGCCCCAACATGGTCGCCTTTGTTTTCGGTTATATTCTCTTCTAATTTCCAATCATCACCCCAAGTGTTGGTGAGTTCAAAATCTTTATCAAATTCCGCTACAAAATAATTATGGAAATTTTCTGGAACGCCACCGCTATTGTTTCTGCAATACCCAATAATTTTTCGTTGCTCTGGTAAAATTTTCACCATGGAACCTTTAAAAAAAGCATCCAGCATGATATAGGCGTTATCCGTCTCTGGAAAGGTAAATCTAAAATGTGCGGCACGTTCTGTAGGTGTCACTTCGGCTACTACATCATAATCTGCTAAGTAAACACTGTAATAATCTGGTTTTACAGTTTCGGCCTTATGCGAAAAATGCGAAGCTCGTTCGTCTTCTTTATATTTCAAATCTCCGGTAACGGCCATTAAAGAAAATGCTGCATAATCATTAATCCAGGGACTGGGTTGATGCGTTTGTTTGATGCCCCGAATTGTTTTCTCGTCATATTTATAGGTCCATCCATCTCCCATTTTTGAAGTCATGGGAGTCCAAAAATTCATTCCCCAAGGTGTTGCAATAGCTGGATAGGTATTTCCATTGGACAGGCTGAAATCTGAATCAGTCCCCATTAAAGGATTCACATATTGCAAGTATTCTTTTTTGTCTTCAGATTGATTTTGAGCGGACTCTTTATTTGCGTCTTGTCCGCAAGAGCTTACAACTAAAGCTATAGCAAAAATGAAAATCAATTTCTTGAATTGGTAAATTTTTCTCAATCTCATACTAGTTGTATATTTTGTTGACTTCTGGTGTTTTCAGTTGATTTTTATCAGCCAATTTAGAATCATTGGTCATGGTGAATACCAATGTACCCCCATTCATAATTTCTTTATGGGTGATATAGCTTCTATTTAATGTTTCGCCATTTAACGCCACACTTTGCACAAACTGATTTTCTTCTAAACCATCGGCGCTGACCGTAAAGGTTTTGCCATTCGCCACTTCCACGATTGCTTCTTCAAACATGGGTGCTCCCAAATCATACACTCCTTTTGCTGGATTTACCGGATAGAACCCCAATGAACTAAGAATATACCAAGATGACATTTGTCCACAGTCTTCATTACCGCAATGCCCATTAGGTTCATTTTTATATTGATTTTCTAAAATCTCCCGAACCAATTTTTGCGCTTTGGAATGTTGGTTTAAATAATTGTATAAGTAAGCAACATGATGACTGGGTTCATTACCGTGTGCATATTGACCAATCATTCCTGTGCTAAATACAGGCAATTTGTCCTCTGGACTTGGTGCATAACTGAACATGGAATCCAGTTTCTGTTCAAAACGTTCTTCTCCACCTGTTTTTTCAATAAGTCCTGCAATGTCTTGTGGAACGTACCAATAGTAATGCCATGCATTGCTTTCACAGAAATAGGGAGAGTATTCCTTAGGTACAAAAGGTTCTATAAATTCTCCCTCGATATCTTTGGGTTGCAACCATGACCTTTTGGAATTATATAGGTTTTTCCAATTTTCTGAACGCTTCAAAAAGTATTCATAATCTTCTTGTTTGCCCAAGTCTTTTGCAAACATTGCAATACACCAATCATCATAGGCATATTCCATGGTTTTGGAAACGGACCAATTTTCATGATGCTCATCAACAGGAATAAAACCTCTTTCCTTGTACACATCAATCTGACGTTCATTTACCATGGCACTTTCTTTGCAAGCTTTATAGGCCAGGTCAACATCAAACTGAAACCCTTTAAAATAGGCATCTACAATTACCGGAACTGCATGGTAACCAATCATCATGTTGGTTTCACTCCCCTGCATAGACCAAACAGGTAGAACACCCGTTTCAGTGTAATGGGCCAACAATGATTTAATCATGTCCGGCACTTTTTCGGGCTGAATCAATGTGTACAATGGATGGGCTGCTCTAAACGTATCCCATAACGAAAAGGTGTCATATCTATTGAAGCCATCAGCTTTTGCTATTGAATCTGTTCCATCCTTTAGCTTTCCATTGGCATCATTGGCAGCCTTGTATTCACCATTGCTATCACTGTATAAAGTTGGGGCTAACATGGACTGATATAGCATCGTATAAAAAATGGATTTTTTATCAGAATCCTCAGATACAATGCTGATTTTTTGAAGTTCTTTTTCCCATATTTCCTGTGTTTTTGTCTTGATAGTGTCAAAATCTTCCTGGGCTTCAACTCGAATGGCTTTTCCCGCAGCTTCTGAGCTTACTGAAGACAAACCGGTCTTTACTACGATTTGTTCCCCATCACTAGTCGCATAGTTCAAAATTATTTTTGAATTATTCTCCTTGTTACCGTCATCAATTTTGTATGAATCAAAAGGTTTTGAAAAGTGCATTTCAAAAAATAATCTTTGATTTCTAGCCCAGCCAGTGGACATTCTATGCCCTTGTAAAGTGGAATCATTGACAACTTTGATGAAAGTGTCCGTTGGTTTGTCCCAGTTGAGGGAGTATCCCAAATCGACATGGATTTGGGTGTCCTTATCTTCTGGGAATGTGTATCTGTGTATTCCAACTCTACTTGTGGAGGTCATTTCCGCTTTGATGCCATAATTCAATAAATCTACCCAATAATAACCAGGAGATGCACCTTCCTTTTGGTGATCAAATTTTGAATATGGTTTGAAGTTGTTCTCTGGAATGCTATCAGAGAACCTGCTGTTGGTAGGCATGACCAAAATGTCATAGAGGTCACCGGCTCCAGTCCCGGTAAGATGGGTATGGGAAAATCCGGATATAATAGAATCCTGATAATAGTACCCTGCAATTCTGTCCCAACCAGGAATCCCAATATCAGGACTCAATTGTACCATTCCGAATGGGGTAGTGGCTCCAGGATAGGTGTTTCCGGGGCCATCGGTTCCAATAAACGGATTAACAAAGTCCGTAAGGTTTTCGGATGGGGCTTCTTTTGGAGAGTGGGTAGAACAACCAAAAGCCAAAATTAATAAACCTATATATGCGAAATCCAACTTCATTTTTAATCGTTCTTCTATAGTTTTATCAAATTGATTTCAATATTTATTGGTAAATGAAAGTGTTCAAGAAACTAATCTTCATAGGTTTCAAACTTGCCCTCTTTGGTTACGGTCAAGAGTTTTTGCGTAAACGGACTTTTTGCTGAAAGGATAAAACCTTTGGTATACCTTTCCAGTACTGGGACTATGTTTTCCCCAAAAAGCTGTTTTGAAGGACCATGGAAGGCATTTTCTGTTTTTTCCCATCTTATTTCTTGTTTATTTTCAGAAATTAAATCCCGGTATAATTCATACAAATACCATTTGATATGTTCATCCTTGGGAATCTCAAAATTGACAGACTTGGTTCCAACTATATTTTCTGAAAAATAGACATAACCCCACTTTTCCGGTTCATGCATATTGATTACATACTGGGGAGACCAAACCCAATTGTTTTCATGTAAGAATTCGCCAGTTTTTGGGTCTTTCTTGCGTCCATATTTTCCATTGGTAATGTCAAAATCCCAATTAACCCTGGAAAAACCTACTCTCCAAAATTGATTTTGAGGCACATTGTTCTGATAGTATCCCGTTCGCAAATCTCTTAATGGGATGGCAATTTCAATAGACCAACCCTTATCAATATCAGAAGGGTCGTTCAAAGTGCCTTGCACGGATATTGCAGATTGAAGCCCTAAGGCTTCCCATCCGTTAATGGTTTCGTTGCCCGCTCTATATGGAGCAGTTATATATTGGTCCCAAACCGTATTTAGCACATTCCACTCCAATTCGTAATAACCATGTACATCTGCTTCTGGGTCAAGAAAAATTTCGAAATCATTATTATGAAAAATCACGGCATCATGTTCAGAAATATCGCCCCACACATGAGGTTCTTCCAATTGAGCGAAAAAGTACACATTGTTTTCATCCCAGAGCATTTTCATTCTTGTGTCATACGTTGGTTTTTTAATTCCTTCGATGTCGATAAACAAATCGGACCAAGGTGCTTTTGTCCATGAAGATTCATCCGCTTTTCCATCAATCAATATCGAATCCGTAGCCTTATAGGCCACATACGTTCTCGGCTTTTCTTGGGCGCACAATACTATACAGCCCATATAAACCAAAAAAAGTACTAGGCTTATTAATTTTTTATGTTTCCCAACATTATCCATCATACATTTTATAAACTGTTTTCTTTGGTAAATTTTACAATTTCGGAGATATGTCCGAAAGCTAATCCGACCACGGTATCGGCAGCGCCATAATAGATGGCGATTTTATCTTCTTCAGTGGAATGCAAAGTGGCGCATGGGAACACCACATTGGGTACATCACCCATACATTCGTATGAAGTTTGGGGAGACAGCAGATAGGGCTGTGTTCTATACTTTACCTGATCTGGATTGTTCTTGTCTAAAATGGCTGAGCCCATAGAATATCTAAATCCATTACAAGTATTAATTACACCATGGTAAATCATGAGCCATCCTTCATCTACCAAAATGGGAACGGAACCGGCACCGATCTTTGCGCACTGCCATGCACTGTCTTCAAAGGGTGAAGCTTTCATTACACAACGATGCTCGCCCCAATATTTCATATCTGGACTGTAACTGATATAAATATCACCAAAAGGGGTATGACCGTTATCACTGGGCCTGCTCAACATGGCATATTTGCCATTGACTTTCTCAGGGAAGAGCACTCCATTTCGATTAAAGGGTAAAAAAGCATTTTCGCATTGAAAAAACTCCTTGAAATCGAAAGTATATCCAATACCTATGGTTGGGCCGTGGTATCCGTTGCACCAAGTGATCCAATATCTATCTTCCAAGAAAGTGACACGAGGGTCATATTTGTAATCGGAGTCGATCATTTCGGTGTTTCCAGCACCGAAGACAATAGGTTCATGTTCAATGTCCCAGTTGATTCCATCTTTGCTAAAACCGGCAAAAATGTTCATTTGCACTGCTTTGTTGTCGCATCTAAAAACTCCGGCATAACCATCTTCAAAGGGCACAACGGCACTGTTGAACACACTGTTGGAGCTTGGAATGGCATCTCTTTGGATAATAGGATTTTCGGAATACCTCCAAACAACATCCGATATGTTAGGTGGTTTTTCCTGCCACGGAATCGCATTTGTTTTTGTTGAAACTTGATTGCTCATAGTCTATAAACTTTGGTTGTGAGTTAATTCGGTATTTTTTGAACCTTGTTCAACCAAGTGTACTTTAAAATTATGGAAGTTATTATAAATACCATCAAGGAAACTAGGGTTTTTGGGTAATCCCTAATCACCAAATAAATGGGCAATAAGATCATACTGGATTGCCAAATGATTCCAATGGCACAGTTCATCATATCCCACCAAAAATCATTGTTCTTCTCAAAAGAGGCATCTTCTTTTTTAATCTTATCGGACACAGGTTTCCACCAGCCCCAAGGCTTTACTTCCTTGTAAAAAGATTTTAGGACATCAGTTTCTGTAGGTTTTGATAAATAAGTTCCTAAAAATGAACCTAATAGTGAAAATCCAAAAATTAATGGGAAAAGATAAATAGCATGAATGTGTGATAGGTCATACCAAAAAGTACCTTCCAAAAAATGAGTTTTATTCTGATCCAAGACAAACTGAAAGCTGGCAATTAGTAATCCTGCTACCATACCCCAAAAATATCCCCAGCCATTAAAGCGCCACCATACCCATTTTAAAAAGTTGGAAGCAACATATCCGCCGTATAAGGCACTACTAATCCATAATGTGAGAGAATTGATGGAATCCGCGAAAAAACCCATGCATATACCCAAGCCAACCACAAAGAATGAAGCAATATAACTAGCCTTAATGTAATGTCTATTAGATGCTTTTGGCTTAAAATACTTTTTATAAATATCATTGACAATATAGGCCGGGCTGGAATTTACGAAAGCTGAAAATGTAGACATAAAAGCAGCCAAAAGACCGGCTAACAATAATCCCTTAACACCAACAGGTAAATGGTGGTTGATGACTTTGGGCAGAATGACTTCTAGATCTCCACCAACCAATCCTGGATTGGAACTCATTTCTGGTGCTAAGACTACTAAGGCGATTACTACAATTCCTGTTACCAATAAGTACCTAGGAATGTATAAAACAAGATTGGTGAAACCACTCATATAAGCAGCTTCTTTAACTGTTCTAGTGGACAGAATACGCTGAAAATCATAACTTGGAACCGGTCCTGCGATACTAGCAAAGAAGCCTTTGAAAAGTGACATTCCAATAAAAGCTCCAAACATTTTGTATCCTTCAGTATTTATTAAATCATTGAATGCTTGAAATTTGGCACTCCAATGTGTTTCCAATTCACCACCAAAGAAAATGCTTCGCCATTCATCAGAAATTATCATGTTGATTTCAACATCGCTAATGGCAAAAAAGGTATACCCTGCAACAAGTATACCTGCTATAACCATAATGATGTATTGCAAAACTTCAGTTGCCACAACGGAAAACATACCCCCTTTAACCGTATAAATTGTCGTTAGGAAAATAATAATTAAGGCATAGGATTGTTCTGATGTCAATAAAAGAACATCCCCTAACTCCAAAGGAATATCCCATGGTAAAATAATGGTCAAAAACTTGCCGGTACCTTCAAAGAAATATGCTATGAATCCAACAGCCGAAACAACTGCGAATATGGCTACAATACTATGGGATGCCCTTCCGGATCTTCCATCTCCAAATCGTGTTAAAATCCACTCAGACCCAGTCATTATGTTGGAGCGTCTTATCCAAACGGCTAAAAACATCATAAGAAAAACCTGGTTCCATACGGGCCACAACCACATGAACATAAAGCTCTTGGCACCATATAGAAACAATATGCCAACCATCCATGCAGTTCCGGAGACATCAAACATGCCAGATCCGTTACTAAGGCCTAAATAGTACCATTTAATATTGTTTCCGCCCAGAAAATAGGATTCAAGGCCATTAGAAGCTTTTTTGGAAACCCAAATTCCAATAAAAAGGGTTAACAATACATAGATAACTATGATCGAAATGTCTATTACATCCATATAATTGTACTGGTCATATTTAAATACCCCAATTTTTATTGGGATCAGGACCCATTTCAAATTTCAAAGTGCCACCTGCCATTAATTCCGTATGTGTGATGTAGGTGCGTTGCAACGATTCTCCATTTAGTTTAACCGCTTGAATGTATTTGTTGACTGGAGAGGTATTCTCTGCTAAAATGATAAAATTCTTTGTGTCGGATATTGAGATGGTAGCCTTTTCAAAAAGAGGGCTGCCAAACTCGTATTGTGCAGAGGCCGGATTCATAGGATAAAGCCCTAATGAGCTGAAAACATACCATGCCGACATTTGTCCACAATCTTCATTTCCACTTAATCCCTCAGGTTGTGCGGTGTATTGCGTATCTAATATTTGTCTTACCCAATATTGAGTTTTCCAAGGCTCTTTTGCACTATTGAACATGTAGGCAATATGGTGGCTTGGTTCATTACCATGCGCATACTGACCAATTAACCCCGAAATATCTGCGGAAACATTTTCTCCTGAAATCTCTGAACTCTCTGTGAAAAGTTGTTCCAATTTTTTAGTGAAAGCTTGATTCCCCCCATGCAATTCTATAAAACCGGGAACATCATGCAAAACAAACCAACTGTGCTGCCAAGCATTACCTTCTGTATAATCCGTATGTTCCCTATGACTTGAAAATTTAGGGTCAAATGGCTCGTTCCAACTTTTCCCATCTACGGATTTACCTCTCATAAATCCAGTGTCTGTATCAAAAAGATATTTATATGCATTAGAGCGATTGCTGAAATATTGATAATCCTCCTCTTTTCCTAAATCCTTGGCCATTTGGGCAACACACCAATCATTATAGGCAAATTCAAGACTTATTGTAACTGACTCATCCAGCTCTGTATAAGGAATATATCCGTATTCTTTATAAGGGGCTAGCCCTCGAATCTCTCCCATCATTGTGTTACGAACAGCCTCGTATGCTTTATCAACATCGTACCCTCGTATTCCTTTCAGATACGTATCTACTATAACTGATACTCCATGGTTTCCAGTCATAGTGTTCGTTTCGTTTCCATATAAAGTCCATACAGGTAATCTACCCTGCTCATCATAATAGGCAAGCATAGACTGTACTATATCATTCGCCTTTTCTGGTTGCAAAATATTCAGCAATGGATTTTCTGCCCTAAATGTGTCCCATAATGAGAGGGTTGAATAGGCATTCCAATTTTGGGTATGATCAATACTGTCATTTTGCAATCGGAATTCACCATTAACATCACTAAAGAGTACCGGAGCTATCTGAGTGTGATATAAGGCAGTATAAAAAATGGTCTTTAAAGAATCTTGAGGCGTCTCTATCTTAATTTTGGATAATAATTCTTCCCATTTGTTATTTGTTTGACTTTTTACTTCATCAAAAGAAATAGTACTACCATGACGGGTCAGATTTTCCTTCGCATTTGCAATACTTACTGAAGAAACCGCGACTTTTATCTCAACAATCTTTGTTGAATCTTTGTTAAAAAAGAATTGCCCTCCTGTTTTTGTTCCTTTTGCTTCACTTCTACTATCCAGAGTTTCACTATTGGACATAAAATGAGCGTTTATAATTGGCTCAGAGGTTTCTACTACAAAGAATACTTTTTGGTTTTTTGCCCAACCTGTGCTGTGCCTGTATCCCACAATTTGGGTTTCACTTTCCAATGCAATGGAGCTTTCCGTTGGAGTATCCCAATTTACAGCATAGCCTAGGTCAAGAACAAAAGAAGGAACGTTATCGTTTTGATAGGTATACTTATGGAAAGAAACGTATTCATTGGCGGTAAGTTCTACTTGAATATTATTGTTTTCCAAGTCAACCTTATAATATCCTGGAGAAGCAATTTCACTGGAATGGGAAAAGCGAGAGGTATATGGCAAACTATCTCTTCTGGCACCAAATAAGGATACGTCCAGAGTTTTGTTTGTTGGCATTAACAACAAATCTGCCAAATCACCTATTCCTGTACCACTAAGGTGTAATTGTCCAAAGCCAGAAATAATAGAGTCTGTAATATGGTAGCCTGAACACCAATCCCAACCTGTAGTGCCATTATCTGGACTGGGTTGCACCATTCCAAAAGGGGCGGTGGCACCAGGAAAAGTATGGCCATGGGCACCGGTGCCGATAAAAGGATTTACAAATTCAGTAAAATTTTCAGCAGTGTCATTTTGTCTTTCTTCTTTGCATGATGAGCCTATAAGGAGTGCTATCAAAAAGAAAGGAAAAGAGAATTTGCTCATCTGCTAATTATATTAATATTGATATTTTTTATACTTTTCCTCAAAATATATTTGGCTTTCTTATGGTAATAAGGGAGTAGTGTAGATAAAGTCAATGGTCGTGTTTGGTTGTGCAATTGTATTCCTAAATATTTGCAATTTTATTTTGAGGAAGAATAAAATTAGACCAACAACCTGCGCCAAAAGCTAAACAGCAGAAATACCGTACAAACAAAATACATCGAAATCCATGTACATAAATGATAAATTGGATGAGCTATTAAAAGCTGAATCTCCACAACCGTATCGCATTACTTATATGCACCATATCATTTTTTGGGCAATTTATTTTGGGCTCAATACATTGCGTTGGGGAAGTATGCATGATGATTTTGAATATTCCATTAAAACTAACTTGATAGGTTTCCCAATTCATATAGCGCTTTCTTATTTCAATGTTTATTTTTTAATGCCCAAGTATGTTTACAGAAGAAAGTACATTACCTATACTACCATTGTATTACTGTCTCTATTTATAATGTTGCTTGTAAAATACAACCTTACTTATTATTTGGTGAGCACAAATGTATGGCCAGAAGGACCGGCCGAAATAGCAGGAGAAGGCTTAACCTTAAATTATGCCATTCAGACCATGCTTGGGGAACTATACGTGGTATCTTTTGCTACTGCCATAAAAATTACAGTGGATTGGTTGCGAGAAAACAGTAAGTTTCATGATCTTGAAAAAAGACAGTTGACAACCGAGCTTAAATTTTTAAGGTCACAAGTTTCTCCGCATTTCTTCTTTAATACCTTAAACAATATTTATTCGCTTACGCTTGAAAAGTCGGATAAAGCACCAGAAGTCATTTTAAAACTTTCTGGACTGATGCGTTATTTACTCTACGCTACAAGAAAAAGAAAGCAAGATTTAAAAAGTGAAATAGACTGTATTCAAAATTATATAGACTTAGAGCGAATACGTTTTAATGACTCATTGCAGATTGACATTGGAATTTCGGGAGATCTGGAAAATAAGATGATTGCACCAATGCTACTTGTTCCGCTAATTGAAAACTGCTTTAAACATGGGGCAAGTAAAAATATTGGCGACATGCATATTACCATAGATATTAATGTTGCAGATGATTTTTTGTATTTTAATGTATCCAACACAATTCCTAAAAATGACATGGATAGCAAAGTGGCAACCAGAGGTGGGGGCATAGGATTGTCCAATGTAAAGAAACGTTTGGAATTAGGTTATGATCCAAAGGATTATGACCTTTCTATTTTTGAGAAGGAGAATATGTTTCATGTAGACTTAAAACTAAAAGTATGACGGCCTTAAGAGTTATTATTATTGATGATGAGCCATTGGCAATTAATGTATTGAAGAATTATGCTGAACAGATAAAACAACTGCAACTTGTCAATACTTTTTCAAACGCTATAGACGCTACATCGTTTCTACAAGAAAATGAGGTTGACATTATTTTCTTGGATATCAACATGCCCATTTTAGATGGACTCAATTTTTTGGAATCGTTACACGTATCTCCAATGATTGTTATTACAACTGCACATGAGGAATATGCATTAAAGAGCTTTGAACTTGAAGTTATAGATTATCTCGTAAAACCTATTCCTTTCCCAAGATTTCTGAAAACTGTAAACCGTATTATAAGTTTAAAACAAGGAGCATCCAATACTGGTAGCCAGTCAACAAACGAAAAGCCAAGTATTTTCGTCAAAGTAGACAAAAAGAAATTACAAAAGATTTTTCTGGATGAAATTGTTGTTGTGGAAAGTCTTAAAGACTACATTCGGATTAAAACCACATCGGCAAAATATATCATCCACAAGACCTTAGGTAGTTTTACGGATGAGTTGCCCTCTGATAAATTTTTAAGAATCCACAGATCTTACACTATTGCCATAGACAAAGTTGAGGCTATTGAAGGCAATAGTCTCGAAGTTGATGGTATCAGATATACCATTGGGAGAAGCTACTTAAACGATGCTAAAAGTCGTATTTTAAACGATTCAATTACATAGGGGTAAGGTTAATGTAAGAGTGGTTCGGGCTTTTCTTTTTTTATGTTTTTTGTCAAACTTGTTTTTCAATTGAATCTCTTAATCTAATAAACTTGGGTTTTTTGCAGTTTTTCAATTATCCAATGAATTCTAATTTAAATATATTAATACAACTTCATTAGTCCTTTCTGCTTTGCCATTGGTCGAATTTTTTAAGTGCATTTCCAGTTATCTAATTAGCTTCAAAAGCAACAATCAAAATCATAATTATATGCCTTCCATCAGGACATTAAGAAAGAAGATGCTCCTAGCTGCATATTTCGTTATCCTATCTTTTTTTGTAATAAGTTGTCAGAGTAAAAAAGGAGAGTATGCAACCATATCCCAAGAGCAGTCCGTAGGGCAAATTCCAGATAGTATTGATTTCTCATTTCATATAAAACCAATTCTTTCTGATAGATGCTTTGCATGTCATGGGCCAGATAAAAATGCTGTTGAGGGAGGTCTTTCCTTAAATAAGCCTGAAGATGCTTATGCTGCAATTGGTGAGGATAAGGATAGATATGCAATTGTTCCTGGCGATTTGGAGAAAAGTGAATTGATAAAACGGATTTTTCAAGAAGATCCAGCTCTTAAAATGCCTCCACCGGAGTCAAACCTTTCATTATCTGATTATGAAAAGGAATTACTTAAAAAATGGGTAGAACAAGGTGCAGAATACAAGAAACATTGGGCATTTGTGCCACCAGTTAGTCCAGCAGTACCAATAATTGAGAATGATGAATGGAGTCAAAACGAGATAGATAAGTTTGTTCAAGAAAAATTGAATCTCAAAGGATTTATGCCTTCAAAAAAAGCAGCTAAAGAACAACTCATTCGTCGCGCATTTTTTAGTATTGCGGGATTACCTCCAAGTGTGGATCAGGTCAATGCTTTCTTGAAAGATAACGCTCAAAACGCTTATGAGAAAGTTGTGGATTCCTTGCTAAATACTGCAGCTTATGCGGAATATATGGCAGCAGACTGGATGGATGTTGCAAGGTATGCGGATACTCATGGCTATCAAGATGATTTTGAACGTACTATGTGGCCTTGGCGAGATTGGGTCATCCATGCTTTTGAAAAGAATATGCCTTATGACGAATTCGTGACCTACCAGTTGGCGGGAGACATGCTTTCCAATGCGACTAAAGAATCCATTTTGGCTACGGGCTTTAACAGAAACCATAAAATAACGGCGGAAGGTGGGGTCATCCCAGAGGAATATCGCATAGAATATGTAGAAGACAGAACCAATACGTTTAGCACTGCCTTTTTAGGTATGACGATGGAATGTGCTCGCTGCCATGATCATAAATATGACCCTTTGAGCCAAAAGGAACATTTTCAGCTTTTCGGATTTTTTAATAATATAGATGAGAAGGGGCTTATGGCAAATGCCCAAGAAATACCAAAACCATATATAACGGTTTCAAAAGAAGATATGGAAGGGGTATTGAATTTCGTGAACATGACTAAGAGCCCAGAGGCAAAGGTGGAAGTAATGGTTATGAAAGATATGCCTGGGCAGAGAGAAACTTTTGTTTTGAATAGAGGGGTCTACGATCAACCTTCAGAACAAGTCTTTCCTTCAACACCAGAAGCAATTTTGCCGTTTCCCGAAGAATTTCCAAAGAATAGACTTGGACTTTCCAAATGGCTGTTTCATGAAGAAAACCCATTAACAGCACGCGTTGCTGTAAATCGAATATGGCAAAGAATATTTGGAAAAGGTTTGGTGGAAAGTTCTTATGATTTCGGAAATCAAGGAGCATTGCCCTCCCATCCAGAATTATTAGATTTTTTGGCGGTTAAATTCATGAAAGAAGGATGGGATGTTAAGCAAATTATTAAATATATGGTACTCTCTTCTACCTATCAACAGAGTAGTCATATTACAGAAGAAATGCAAGAATTAGATCCCGAAAACACCTATTTGGCAAGAGCTTCTAGGTTAAGATTGAGTGCTGAGATGATTAGGGACCAAGCATTAAAAATTAGTGGATTACTGAATGCGGAGGTTGGTGGACCAAGCGTAAAACCTTATCAGCCAGATGGTATTTGGGAAGAGACCACTGGAGGAGGGGGAGGAAGTACTTCAACTTATGTTCAGAGTGAAGGCAAAGATTTGTACAGAAAAAGTTTATATACCTTTTGGAAGCGAACAGTTCCGCCGCCCAGTATGATGACGTTTGATGCCTCTTCAAGAGATCTTTGTACCGTTCAGCGCCAAGAAACGAACACTCCTTTACAGGCCCTTGTACTTTTAAATGACCCACAGCTTATTGAGGCAGCCAGAGCATTGGCTTATAAAGCCATAGACACAAGTGGCAAGGAACCAATGAATCAAATACAATATGTTTTTCAAAATGCTACTTCTAGAAAACCAAATGAGGAAGAATTGAAAATCTTATATGACCTTTATTTGGATGCACTTGAAAAGATAGAGACTGGCGAAGTTATTACAGATGAATATTTATCTATAGGGGAATTTTCTATGGATACGGACACTGCTCCAAACCATCTTGCAGCATTGGCCTTAACAGCGCATACAATATTAAACTTAGACGAAACCATTTCAAGAGGATAATATGAGTGAAAAGAAAATAATAGCAGATAATGCCATTAATATGAACAGGAGATCTTTCCTTGGAAAGTCTGCCTTGGGAGTTGGTGGAATGGCATTAGGTTCTCTTCTTGGTTGTAATTTTTATCAAAAAGAAGGTAGCCTGATTACGAAAACGGATAATCCAATGGGAATAAAAGGGATTCTTAATTCCCCTCATCATCCCGCAAAAATAAAACGTGTCATATATCTATTTCAAAGTGGAGGACCTTCACAATTAGAGCTTTTTGATTACAAACCACTGCTTAACCAAAGAAGAGGTGAGGATTTGCCTGAATCGATTCGTAACGGGCAACGTTTGACTGGAATGACATCAGGGCAAGACAAGTTTCCTTTGGTAGGTTCAAATTTTGGCTTTCAGCAGCATGGTAAGAATGGAACATGGATTAGTGATTTATTGCCCTACACCGCCAAAATGGTGGATGAGCTATGCATTGTAAAATCGATGTATACCGAAGCAATTAACCATGATCCCGCTGTTACTTTTTTTCAAACTGGTTCACAGCAACCTGGTAGGCCCAGTATCGGTTCCTGGTTAAGCTACGGACTAGGAAGTGAAAATGAAAACCTACCTTCATTCACAGTATTATTATCAAGGGGTACGGGAAGACCAAATGGGCAGCCATTGTACACCCGATTGTGGGGCAATGGTTTTCTTCATTCATTACATCAAGGGGTGCAGTTCAGGGCAGCAAAAGATCCAGTTCTTTATTTGAATGACCCAAAAGGCATATCCAAAGAAACCAAACGCTCCATACTGGATAATTTAGCTGCCCTAAATGAAAAACAGTATCAGGAATTTGGGGATGATGAAATACAGAGTAGGATAGCCCAATATGAAATGGCCTATAGAATGCAAACGTCTGTTCCAGAAGTAATGAATACGGAAAACGAACCAGATTACATTTATAAAATGTATGGAGCTGATGCCAAAATACCGGGCACTTATGCCGCCAATTGTTTGCTGGCAAGAAGATTGGCAGAGCAAGATGTTCGTTTTATACAATTGTACCATATGGGTTGGGATCAGCATGATAATTTGCCTTCTGCTATTGAAAAACAAGCAAAAGATGTAGATCAAGCTTCTGCGGCACTTGTGGCTGACCTTAAACAAAGGGGAATGCTAGAAGACACATTGGTCGTATGGGGAGGTGAATTTGGAAGGACCAATTACTCACAAGGCTTATTGACCGATACCAATTATGGAAGGGATCATCATCCAAGATGTTTTACCATGTGGATGGCAGGCGGCGGCATTAAGCCAGGATTTGTATACGGTGAAACAGATGAGTTTGGTTATAATATAGTTAACAATCCTGTTCATGTTCATGATTTTCAGGCAACATTACTCCATTTGTTAGGGATTGACCATGAAAGACTTACCTATAAATATCAAGGGCGAAGATTTAGACTTACTGATGTTGAAGGACACCTGGTAAAGGATATATTAGCATGATGAATAGGAGAGGGTTTATTGAAAAAGGAGGCTTGGCCTCTTTAGGTTTAGCATCCATAGGGACTATGTCATTTTCGGAAAACACTTTAAAAGAAGCAATTATTGGTCATGGAAGTCACCAATATAAGATAGATCTAAACTGGGGAAAACTTAATAGTAAGAACTTTCCAGTGAAGGACTGTCATGAGATGGTGCAAGATGCTAAGGGAAGAATCATCCTGTTGACCAATCACACCAAAAACAATGTTCTCATCTATGATAAGTCTGGAAAATTATTGGATACCTGGGGAAATGAATATCCTGGTGCACATGGATTAACCATTCATGATGAAAATGGAACAGAGTTTCTATACATCTCTGATAATGATAGGCACGAGGTTATTAAAACGACATTGGATGGGAAAGTAATTCAGGTTTTTCCATTCCCAAAAGAAAGTGGAAAGTATCAAAAAAAGGAAGCGTATATTCCAACTGAAACTGCCATTACGGAAAATGGGGATATCTATGTTGCAGATGGGTATGGTGCTCAATTCATAACGCACTATGATTCCAAAGGAAACATAAAAAACATATTCGGTGGTAGAGGTGATGAAGACCACCTTTTCAATAATGCACATGGTATTTGTATTGACAATCGTGACGCAAAAAACCCAACCTTGTTGATCACCGCACGCCAACAGAACAAATTAAAGCGTTTCTCATTGGATGGAACCTATCTCAATTCAATTGATTTGCCTGGAGCATATATATGCAGGCCGGTAATACACAATAAGCATATTTATCTGGCTACCATATGGTCTGGAGATGGGTCTGAGAACACTGGCTTTATTTCAATATTGGATGAAAACAATAAATTGATTTCTGCTCCTGGAGGAAGTATTCCCGAATATGAAAATGATATCCTGAATCCCATGCATCAAGCTTTAAAGATTTTTAGGCACCCGCATGATGTCTGTATTGATGAAGATGAGAACATTTATGTTGCCCAATGGAACTCCTCGGCTACCTATCCTATAAAACTATATCGAGTATGACGGTTTTCGTTTTCAACTTAACGAGAGCAATTGGTGCTTTTAGTAAGATTGTGAAAGGAGCAACTTTGATGTTCGTTTTCAGTTGCACAATAGCATCTTGCCAATCTAAAAAGCCTGTTTTTTTAAATGAATCTGCTATTCAGTTGGCACCTCCAATGGTGCATGTGGATTCTTTACTTTTTAGAAACTCAGCATTGATGAACATAGATTTGGCTTATGACAATACAATTCTTCGATATACAACGGATAGAAGCGGTGTCACAGAAAATTCTCCCCGTTACAAATCGCCTTTAAAATTAAAGGCTACAACCCATTTAAAGGTAAAGGCTTTTCATGAGGATTTTAAACCAAGCGATGAACAAGAGTTGGTTGTCCGAAAAATGAGCAAAGATATTTCAAAGGCTAAAGTAAATATTAGCCCAGAACCGAATGAAAATTATAAGGGAAGCGGGGCAAATTCCTTGATTGATGGCCTTAAAGGAACCGTCAACTTCAGAAATGGAGGAAAATGGTTAGGTTTTCAGGAAAATGAAATTGTTGTTGACCTTAATTTCCCAGAACCCACGTTCGTGGAAAATGTAATTGTAAGTGTGCTACAAGATCAAGGGTCATGGATTTTTTCACCAGCATCCATCAGTATTAAATCTGCAAAGGGAGACATTGGAGCTATTGAATTGGAGAGTAGTGCTGAAGCGAACAGCAAGACAATGGATTTTATTGAGATCCCCGTCCAAAAAGAGAAATATAACGAATTGACCATAACCATTTCATCTTTAAAGGAAATCCCTGATTGGCATCAAGGTAAAGGAACGCTGCCCTGGGTATTTGTAGATGAGATTATTGTTGAATAAATAAAAGCTAATAATGCAGTTAGGAAATTTACATCCCTTATTTGTCCATTTGCCCATAGGGATTTTGGTCTTGGCATTCTTAATGGAGCTCTATTACTATAAAAAACCGGCTCCAAAAGATAATGGGACCATTCTATTTGCTTTGGGCATTGGTGCTTTGAGCGCATTATTTTCTATAGGGTCTGGCTGGCTGTTGGGTGATAATGGAGGATATGATGAAGAGCTACTTTTTAGACACAGGTGGATTGCTGTAGCTTTTTCTGTAGGAGCTTTGTTACTGTTTTTCCTCAAAAAATCTGTTAGTAGCTTAGCTAAAAAATCATATTTTCCAGTTTTTGTTTTAGTGTTGATTCTTTTGACGTTGACAGGGCATTTTGGCGGAAGTCTTACTCATGGCGAAGACTTTTTATTTGAGGAAGCTTATGAGGAACCTGTAATAGAAGATATAGAACAAGCGGCCGTGTTCTCCGAGGTTATTCAACCTATTTTTCAACAAAAATGCGTTAGTTGCCATAATAGTGGAAAGGCAAAAGGAGGATTGTTGCTTACCTCAAAAAAGGAACTATTGGCAGGTGGAGATTCAGGATCACTTCTCGATTCGTTAGAACAAGAAAAGATGTCTTTGCTAATGCATCGTCTTCATCTTCCTATTGCTGATAAAGAACATATGCCACCAAAAGGGAAAGTACAACTTACTGCTGAAGAAGTGCTTTTATTGAATTGGTGGATGAAGAACGAGAATTGTTTTGATTGTGTGGTAAAGAATTTACCTGCTGATGAAAAGTTGGATGCCGTATTGGCTTCATTGGAAAAGGATACCTCTGTAAAAGCATTAATTGCTGAAAAAGTGGATAATGTGCCTTTGGAGTTCATCAGCACCTTATCTCAAAATAATATTTCTGCACAATTGGCTTCAGAGGAAGTTCCCCTATTATCCGTTAATTTTTTAAAACGGAAAAATCTTAGCGAGGAGGACTTTGATCTGCTTAAACCATATAGGGATAATATTGTCGAAATCAATTTAGGGCATACCAATTTAACCGATGAATTGGCCAAGAAACTAAAACAGTTTAAACACCTTACCAAGCTTCAGTTGCAGAATACGGAAATAACCAATGCAATTGTGCCCATGCTCAGTGGTTTCGAATTTCTAGAATCGCTAAATCTTTATGGTTCGGAGCTAGATGATTCAGCTCTTAGCGCATTTACAGCTTTGCCCAATTTAAAAAGCCTTTATGTATGGCAAACCAAGATGACCAAAGATGGGCTTTCTGAGTTTCAGAAACAGAATGAAGCAATTTTGGTACAAAGTCAGGTAGCAGATAGTGTTTTTGCATCAAGTACTTTGACTCCGCCCACCATCCTTGCGGATCAAGAAATTTTTAAGGACTCTGTAAAAGTATCCATTGAGCAATATTTTGAAGGAGCCAAGGTGTATTACATAACAGAAAATTCAAAAAACGACACTATACCAAAGGAATATTCAGAGCCATTTTATCTTACAGAAACTTCTACTTTAAAAACATATGCCACTTCTGACAATTGGGAGCCTAGTTTGGTAAGTACGGCACATTTCTTAAAAAACCAGGTGGAAGTCAGTAATATCACATTAGCTGGAACCCCACATCCAAAATATAAAGCTCAAGGTGGTAAAACACTTATGAATCTAAAACGAGGGACAACTAATTTTGTTGACGGTAATTGGGTGGGATATGAAAGTCAGCATATTACTGCAACCATAGAATTTAAAGAACAGACCACAGTATCGAATATCTCCGTAGGGAGTCTTTCCATACCAACTAGTTGGATTTTCTTTCCTGTAGGCTATACCGTTTGGGGTTCAACAGATGGGAATAATTTTAGAAAAATAAAGACCATAAAACTGCCAAAGCCAGAACCTAGCATTGATATTGAACGCATGGCTTACAATATTGCCTTTGATCCTATTTCACTAAAAAAGATGAAGCTTTTTGTTGAAAGTCCATTGAAGAATCCTGATTGGCATATTGAACCTGGAGGCAATAGTTTTATTTTCTTGGATGAATTAGTCTTTAATTAGCTTGGTTACATGTAAACTTTATAAATAGAAAACGGCCCAATAGGGCCGTTTTGTTTTTTATATCAGATATGATATAAGAGATGTTATAAAACAACTATGAATTGTCCTCAACCGAAGCATCGGGAGCATTACTTTTTACGGAAGCAACCCCATTCTCCATGGCAGATACGCTGGAGTACATTTCACTTGCTCCAATAACTTGTCCGTTAGAAGCTTTTAAATTAAAATAAGGGCTACCGTCTTTTGCTGTTTTTTTGTCAAACCTATTGTCGTCTTGAGAATTGGTTCTTACAGACGCAATACCATTCTCGCAAGCAGGCTTGGTAGTATATGCCTCGCTACTTAAAATAACTTGACCATTGTTGGCCTTTAAATTAAATCTGAACTGTCCAGATTTGTCTTTCTTTATTTCAAATTTACCCATGGGATTATGTTTTAATTGCACTAAAACTAAGTTTTTTATTAAAAATATGCTAATCATGCATAGTAAATAATAAGAAACAACGGTAAATAAAAAGGCACTCAATACTTTTGAGAACTCTTCCATAATCTAAGTAGGCCAAACGTTTTACAAAATTATTCTGGTTTCCAACGCCTGTAAAATTGACGCATGTTACATATACGAAAGCTTATGTTACATATCAAATAAAGACCCAAAACACCTCAGACTACTTTTACCCTGTTCTGTGATTGTTCTATTTCCGAGTAGAACAATAAATAGTAGGAAACTCCCCCATTAATCTATAATTGTTAATGTTAAAACACTAATTATGAAAAAATTGAATGGAATTTCAAAATTGTTATTACTCGCTTTATTGATTGGGTTGGGAGGATGCTCCGCAGAGGATGGCGCTGTTGGGCCACAAGGACCCCAAGGTGCTTCAGGTGAAAATGGGTCTCAAGGAATTCAGGGAGAACAAGGGGTTCAAGGAGAGCAAGGAATACAAGGTGCAGATGGAGAGGATGGCAATGCCAATGTAATCTATTCCGATTGGTTCTTTCCTGATTGGAATGAATTTGATGCTCCAAGAGCTAAGCGAATGATAGTTACGGATCCTGAATTTGGGCAGAATTATGATGATGGTGTAATTCTCTTTTATTGGATTACCAATAACGGATCTACATTTCTTGTTCCTTGGAATTCATATAGTACAATTACTGGAGCTTTAAATATTTCACGATCAATGAATGTTAGAGGTACATCTGGCGATGTATGGATAACCATTAGAAGATATGATCGAGATTTTGAAACCAGGGATACGTTTGGGCAGTTTGAGGGCATTATCTATAATCGACTCCGCTATGTCATAATCCCGGGCAATATAAATGTAAGTGGAAAATCAGCATTGGACTACAACGATTATGAAGCTGTAAAAGCATTTTACAACCTTCCAGATTAATAACCAAAACCAAAAAAATAGATCAGATGAAAAATCTCATTATAATATTTGGATCAATTGTATTTGGATTCCAGGGCATAGGTCAAACTAAAAAGATGACCTCGTTTAAACCTGAACAGCATGGATTCAAATTCAACAATACTTTTAAAAACATTTTTGTAGACGCTCTAGATTGGAGAACGGGAGGGTTATGTGGAGGTATGGTATACTCAGCTTTGGATTATTACAATACTCGG
Source organism: uncultured Allomuricauda sp. (assembly GCF_947499585.1). Classification (GTDB taxonomy): domain Bacteria; phylum Bacteroidota; class Bacteroidia; order Flavobacteriales; family Flavobacteriaceae; genus Flagellimonas. Next base: position 43,169 of record NZ_CANMOO010000003.1, read on the forward strand.
GGTAGATCAATTCCTAAAACTAGTTACAGGCCTACAGAAGGAAGTCCCTTGCAACGCTACTTGTATGATCGCCAAGTGACATCGCTTACTTCTAACCTAGATAAATGGGGCGAACTTGGTTTTAATCCTGACGGCGCTCGCAACAGTGAGTTTTTCAATTGGGGCATTGAGAATAAAAGAGGCAGTAGAATTAATGAATTACGCTCTTATATAGACCGCGGTATTCCTGTGCCTTTAGGAATGCAAAGTGTGGGAGAGGAGGAGTCAGATCCGGGCAATCATCAGATATTGGCCATTGGTTACGATTTTGGCTCAGCGCAAGATATTGCCAATGGCAGTTATAAACGTAAAATGAAAATTTATGTTTATGATCCAAACTTTAAAGGGAGCATAAAAACCATGGTTCCCAACTTTGAAGAGGAAACATTTTATTACCTAGAAAACCCCAAAAAGAGATGGCGAACTTATTTTGTCGATAGAAATTATCGTGCTAAATCTCCAGCACGAATCTCACTTACAGATTATCCAAACGACAGAAAAATACATGAGCTTGTAATTGAATTTGGCGTGGGAGGAGATGATTTACGAGGGGGCAATGACAATCTGAACCTTACTATTAATTATCACGGTGCTTCACCCCAAAGGATATACAATGTCAACAAAGGGAATAAATGGATAGATAATTATTCCCAGTATATCACAATTCCTCTTAAAACCCCTGTTGCTTCAAATAAGATAAAATCGGTACAGTTGAATACCATATCCGGGAGCGATAATTTCAATCTAAATGGTTTAAAAGTAAATGCCAGAGGATATAATGTGAACAAACGAATCTATGAAAAGTTAGGTGCTCCACTAAAACGCTTTACAGGGAAAGACAAAGTTTTTAGAGCAATTATCAATCCTAACCCTCCCACAATTGCGCGTACTGCATCTAACCCTAGAACTGGTGGAACCGGAGGTAAACTTCCCCCTATTAGTAGAAAGAAAATCGATAAACTAAGATTGTGGCTACGAACAGGTGATGACGATTTAAGAGGGGGTAATGACAATCTGAATATTGTGGTTCATTATAGGAATGGAAGAAAGCAAGTTGTGAACAATGTAAATAAAGGAACGCGATGGCCAGACAAAAGTTTAAACTCGGTAGATGTTACCCTTAATAATAACATCTTCAATTTATCGGAAATCTCGCAAGTAGTGCTGCAAACTACATTTAGGGGAGGTTCTGGAGGGGATAATTGGAATCTCAACGCCATACGAATAGAAGCACGTAAAGGAGGAGAAGCCATAGGAGATTACTATAAAAGAGGGAATGATAAGACCACATTGCACAGGTTTACAGACAAGAAAAGAACCTTTACCGCAAGGAGATAATTCAAAACATAACCATTAAGAAATATATTATGAAAACAATAAAAACAATTAGTATTCTAGGCCTTTTATTTTTGTCGTTCGCCTGCAGCGATAATAATGATGATGACGATTTATCGGAAATGCAGAAAACAGAAAATTTACTGACTTCGGGCAAATGGTATCTAGAATCAAAAACACCTGATGATTTTTCAGCCTGTGAAAAAAATGGCTCCCTTCAATTTAATGATGATGGTTCAATAGTACAGGAAAACTTTGAAGAAAATTCGGGGACTTGTGAGTTAGAAGAAACTGCCACAGCTACTTATACCTTAAGTGGCTCGTCTTTGGAAATTACGTTTGGTTCTGATGTTATTTCAGCAACTATTAATAGTATTACTGCAAGTGAGTTATCACTAACAGACTCAAGTGGAGATATCATTATACTTGATAAAACACAGGGTTGATTTATTGGCAACGTTAAAATTTGCAGTATACCTGTTTAGAGGGATATAAAAACAAATTGGATTTTTAAGATGTTTCTATTTACGTGATGAAAAATCAAATTTTGTATCTTTTTGGAGTAACCTCACTAAGCAGTATGAAAACCAACCTTTGCTTTTTAATTACCTTCTTGTTGTATTCCTTGAGTTGGGGTCAGGAAACTCCTCAAATAGATTCGTTAAAGAGACTTCTAAAACAAAAGATAGGGCCGGCAGAAACCGTTGAGATTACAAATGAACTCTTTGAGTTGTATTTGTATACTTCTTTGGATTCTGCCGACTTTTATCGCAAGCGTATTGGAGAGGTTTCCATAAAAAATTCTTATCAAGAGGGGAGCTATTTTTATAATTCCCAAAGCGGAAGGTTCTATTTTGCAAAGTCAGATTTAGATAGTGCTTTTTTTTACATCAAAGCAGCTGCTAGCATAGCAGAAAAATTGGGAAATAAAGCCTACATGGCTGATAATTATAAAAAAATATCTATTATTTATGATGTTTGGCGAAATGATTCCCTTTCTCTAAAATTCATCAATAAAGCTTTGGCAAGTGCTAAGGAGACAGACGATTGGCGTCTGCTATCCTCTATATACGTAGCACTTGGAAATAGAAGTTTTCAATTCACACAATACCCTGAAGCACTATCCTATTACCTAAAATTGGATTCTATCTACACTGCCCAAAATAGCTTAGATAAATCCTTGGCTGCGGCATACTCTAATATTGGTCTCATTTATTCAGAACTTAAAGACTCACGTGCAGTAAGGTACATGAAAAAGAGTATTGAGGTGTACCAAAAATTAGGACATGAAGAAGGAGTACATTATGGAGAAGCGGCTTTGGGCATTCATTATGAACTTCAGGGTAATTGTAAAACATCAATACAACATTTGTTAAGGGCAAAAGACTTTTATGAGGAATATGAGGATGCCAACATGCTTGCAGAAATATACATGAGACTGGGCAGCTGTTATTTGGAGGAAGATATAGAGAAAGCTGAAGAATATCTTTTAAAAAGTAATGTGCTTTCAGAAGACGCGCAACGGATTACATTTTTGGCTACCAATAATACGGCGTTGGGCGACCTTTATAGTGCCAGAAAAGAATATCGTAAAGCAATATCGCACTATAATAAAACAATTGAAATAGGAAGTGGTTTAGAGAATAACAAATCAGAGGGACTTAATGTTTTGGCGGCGTATAAAGGTTTGATAGCTACTTATACGAAAATGAAGGATTTTGAGGCAGCCGTTGTAGCCTATGAAAAAAGAGCCGTTTTAGAGGATAGTATCAGAAGGTATCAAAATCATTTGGTGGTTGAAGAACTAGAGAAGAAATACCAAACAGAAAAAAAGGAACAGGAAATAGAGTTGCTTACTTCACAAGCGGAATTGGAAAATCAAAAATCTAAAAATGAGAAAAGTCTTTTTATTGCGGGCATATTAATATTGGGGCTCGCGGTTATTGCTTTATTTATTCTTTTTCGGAACAAGAAGCGTACAAATGATAAGCTTAGGCAGTTGGAGGCTGCCAAATCTAGGTTTTTTGCAAATATTTCCCATGAATTTCGTACCCCTCTTACCCTTATCTCTGGGCCGGTAGCACATCAATTGTCAAAAGAACGATTATCATCTGATGATAAAACAGACTTGGGTTTAATTCAACGAAATGCAAATAGATTGTTGAGTTTGGTCGATCAGCTTTTGGATTTGTCCAAGATTGAGGCTGGACGTAGAAAACTAAAATTATCAAAAGGAAATCTGGATTTATTTCTTAAACATCTTGTTGAGCCTTTCAGTTACCAATCTGCTCGTAAAAACCTAACCTTTAATACTGACATTAATCTTCCTGATCAAGCTTGGTTTGATCGAGATTTAGTAGAAAAAATAGTGGGAAACCTCCTGTCAAACGCACTTAAATACAGCGATAAAAATGGTAACATTGATTTTAAAGCAGAGGTTGTTAACGATGAGGTGCGAATCAGTGTTATCAACGAAAATGAAAACTTGACCGAAAAAGAATTACCTAAGTTGTTTGATCGTTTCTATCAGAATAGCTCGATCAATCAAGGTTTCGGCATAGGGTTATCTTTGGTAAAGGAGTTGTCCCATTTATCTCATGGAGAAGTTAAGGCAGATAAACCTAGTCCGGGAACTTTAAGGTTTAGTGTGACTTTACCCATATCCAAGAATGCATTTACCAAAGAAGAATTAGCCTCGGCAAGTGATCTTTTAGAAAAGTCTAGAACCGAAATCAATACAGAAATCATTCCCCAACCTGAAGAAGAAGTACAATCTAATGATGAATCCCTGCCGTTGCTACTAATAGTTGATGATAATGAAGAGATTAGACTTTTTATACAATCATTATTGAAAAACGATTATCGTGTACTGCAGGCAGAAAATGGAAAAGAAGGAGTGGATGTGGCATTTGAGACAATACCAGATTTGATAGTTTCTGATATTATGATGCCTGTAGAAGATGGAATTTATTTAAGTAACAGTCTAAAATCGGATGAGCGAACCTCTCATATCCCAATTGTTCTACTAACAGCCAAATCAGCTGAAGAAGATGAACTGGCAGGACTTAAAACTGGTGCAGATGCTTATATGATAAAACCCTTCAAGGAAGAAAAATTAAGAGTAGTCATTGAAAAATTGATTGCTTCCAGAACAGCCATTCAGGAAAAATTCAGTCAGCAAGTGTTTCTTAAACCACACGAAATTGAACTAACGTCTATAGATGCTCAATTGCTTAAAAGAATTCAAACCATACTTGATGACCAATTGACAGATCCAGATTTTAGCGCGAAAGTGTTTTCTGATCAGATAGGGTTAAGTCGAATGCATTTGCATAGGAAATTAAAAGCTCTAACAGGATTTTCCACCACAGAATTTATTAGAGCCCAACGGCTGAAACTTGCAGCTCAACTTCTAAAAGATGGAGGTGTAAATATCTCAGAAATTGGATACACTGTTGGGTTTAATCAACCAGCATATTTCTCCACTTGTTTTAAACAGTATTTTGGGTGCTCACCTTCAGAGTATACCGAGGCCAAGTAATAAAACCATTAAAGACGCTTTTTTCGGTTTGGGCGGAATAAGGTCTTGTTTTTTAAAGCTTATGATATAGACTTTTAGCTAATTTTATTAATCGGTTGATGTTTTGTAAACGCTGAAAACTGATATTTTATGGTAACATCACAATATTCGCCTTTTTTGATAGTAATCCGCGTTAGATTATTGGTGGTTTTTTGCTCCTGAATTCTTACATTTATAATCGACCAATAACCAAAATTTATGCCCATTGTTTTTGTTGTATTAGGAATACTTCTATTATTTCTACTCATTGCAAAATTTAAACTCAACGCTTTTCTTTCCTTTATAATTGTATCCTTATTTGTAGGAATATCCCAAAATATGGACTTGGAAGGTCTTGTTAAATCCATCCAGACGGGCATTGGGAATACGCTTGGTTTTTTGGTGTTGATTTTAGGTCTAGGTGCTATGTTAGGGAAACTGGTGGCGGATAGTGGCGCAGCCCAGCAAATTACCACAAAATTAGTAGAAGCTTTCGGGGTTAAATATGTACAATGGGCGGTAGTCTTAACTGGATTTATTGTGGGTATTCCCATGTTTTATTCTGTTGGCTTTGTAATATTGATTCCTTTGGTATTTACCATTGCAATGTCAACAGGTCTTCCATTATTATATGTTGGGTTACCTATGCTCACATCTTTGTCTGTAACCCATGGATATCTGCCACCGCATCCAGCTCCATCGGCTATTGCTGCAATGTTTAATGCCAGTATCGGGAAAACCATGATTTATGGTATTATTATAGCAATTCCCGCAATTGTAATAGCAGGCCCTCTTTTTGCTCGAACAATAAAAAAAATAGAGGCTAAACCTTTGAAAGAATTTTACAATCCTGTTATCATAAAAGATGAGTATTTACCAAGTGTAGCGGTTAGTATAATGACTGCTTTATTACCTATAATATTAATTGGTTTCTCCATTGCGGTAGATCAATTTATGCAAGAAAGTATCATTAAGACTATTCTTGTCTTCTTGGGGAACCCGGTCATTGCGATGTTAATCTCCGTGTTGGTAGCGATTTATACATTGGGCTTGGCAAGAGGTAAAAAGATGATAGCGGTGATGGATTCTCTATCCAGCTCAGTATCCAGTATCACTATGATTCTGTTGATTATTGCAGGGGCAGGTGCTCTTAAAGAAGTACTGGTAGATAGTGGCGTGAGCGATTACATTGCGGATTTATTAAAAGGATCTAGTGTATCTCCTTTGATTTTAGCTTGGCTGATTACAACAGCCATACGGGTTTGTGTTGGTTCTGCAACAGTTGCTGGATTGACAGCGGCCGGCATTGTACTTCCATTGGCATCAGGAACAGGTGTAAATACAGAACTTATGGTATTGGCCATTGGCTCGGGAAGTCTAATGTTATCCCATGTGAACGATACTGGTTTTTGGTTGTTCAAAGAATATTTCAACCTAACGGTCAAAGAAACACTATCTACGTGGACGGTAATGGAAACTTTGGTTGGTGTAATTGGGCTATTGGGAGTATTAACACTGAATATGTTTATTTAATTTTTAAAATAATGGATAATTTACCTTCAGAAAGAATAAAAGAATTAGGACTTCAATTTCCGCCTGCTCCTAAACCCCTTGGAGTTTATAAGCCACTGTTGGTAGTGGACAACTTTCTATACATTTCTGGACAAGGCCCCATTAATCTAGATGGTACTTTAATGGTGGGTCGCGCTGGAGATGACCTAAACGAAGATGAAGCTAAATTGGCAGCTCGCCAAGTTGGACTAACCATGTTATCTACCATTCAAACACATTTTGGCAGTTTGGATAAAATAAAACGGGTGGTCAAAGTTTTAGGAATGGTTAATTCTACTCCAAATTTTGGAAGGCAACCCTATGTTGTAAATGGGTTCAGTGAACTTATGGCTGATGTGTTCGGAAAAGAAAACGGCATTGGAGTCAGAAGTGCAGTTGGCATGATGTTGCCAGACAATATTCCCGTTGAAGTAGAGGCTATGTTCCAGTTGCATTAAAGCAACAAAAGAAGGGCTGCGTAATATTTTTACTATAAATACCCAACTATGTTCGTATTCGATGCTCATTTAGATTTGGCCATGAACGCTTTGGAGTGGAACAGGGATTTGACCTGGACTGTTGAAGACATTAGAAAGAGCGAAGCAGGAATGATCGATAAACCCGATAGAGGAAAAAACACGGTCTCCTTGCCGGCAATGCGAAAAAGCAATGTTGGTCTCTGCGTAGCAACACAAATTGCTCGTTACGTAAAAAGAGGAAGTCCATTACCAGGTTGGAACTCACCGCACCAAGCTTGGGCACAAACCCAGGGTCAATTTGCCTGGTACAAGGCTATGGAAGAAATTGGTGAGATGGTGCAAATTACCAATATAAAAGAGTTAAAAACGCATATGGCACTTTGGGAACGTGGTGCTAGTGACTCCAAAAAACCAATTGGATACATACTTAGCTTGGAAGGCGCAGATTCAATTGTTACCATAGACCATCTAGAAAAATCCCATGAAATGGGGTTAAGGGCTATTGGTCCTGCGCATTATGGGCCAGGGACATATGCACATGGCACTGACTCCATCGGAGGAATTGGCACTAAAGGGAAAGAACTTCTCAAAAAAATTGAAGAACTCAATCTTATTTTAGATGCTACCCACCTATGTGATATGAGTTTTTGGGAAACGATGAAAATTTACAATGGGCCAGTTTGGGCAAGCCATAACAATTGCCGAAAATTTGTGAACCACAATAGGCAGTTTTCAGATGAGCAAATCAATGAACTTATTCGTAGAAAAGCGGTCATAGGCATTGCTCTTGATGCATGGATGATGGTTCCAAATTGGATAAGGGGAAAATCTACCCCAAAAGATATGGGGGTTACTTTGAACCAAATGGTAGATAATATTGATCACATATGCCAATTGGCCGGGAATTCGTTGCATGTAGGCATCGGAACCGATCTTGATGGAGCATTTGGCAAAGAACAAACTCCAGATGACCTTAATACTATAGCTGATTTGCAGAAAATTCCTGTTTTACTATCCAAAAGAGGTTATTCAGATGGTGATGTCAAAAATATAATGCACCTCAATTTCATAAAATTCCTTGAAAGAGCTTGGAATTAATCCATCACAAGATATTCGAACTGGTTTAATGGAGGCACATGAAAACAATTAGTCATTTTGCTATGCTTTAGGTTTTTCTGTTATTTTAAGCATCATTTTTGATTAAAGAAAACAAATATGGATAGCTTAGACCTGAAAATATTAAGTAATTGCTAAATGATCAAATTCCATGTAAACATTATACAGCTTCTTAGTTTTACAGCAATAATCACTGGCTTAGTTTTTTCCTTTTTATTACTTGTAAAGAAAGATAATAGAACAGCCAATAAATTTCTTTTGTTACTCCTCATTTCTTTGAGCAGTACATTGCTGACTAGTCTATTTCTGGAATTTAATCTTTATAGAACTAATGAATGGCTTCATTACCTACCTTTTACAATGACATATTGGATAGGCCCTGCCTTTTATTTTTACATTAGATGTCTTATTCAACCAGACTCAAGATTTCATCCTAAACATCTATGGCATTTTGCACCACTCTTCCTAAATTATATGCATGGATTTTACCACATTTCATTCGAAAATGTAGACTACAGCCAAAAACTACACAACTTTACAGAATCAATAGGGTTTTATGCCATACCGGTAATTTTTATCTATTTAGCAATAGCGTATAAGAGTCTTGGAAAATACAACTCATCCTTGCTGAATCATGTGTCCACTATAGATAATCTAACCCTTAGCTGGATAAAACAGCTCATTAGAGTTTTGTCATTTTCTTTTTTGGCAATAATACTATTTCAGTTGGTGGACTATGAAGTGCTCATAGATTATACAGTGGAATACAATCAAGGACGTTTATTTTCCTATCGCTGGGTTACCCAGCTCATTTTGATATTTACAATCTATTGGTTAAGCATAAGGGGTTTTGGGCAAGCTCAAATTTATAATCCGCTTATAAAAGCTGATTTTATTGTTGATGATAAAGACTATTCCAAACCCGTAGCCGTTTTGAAAAGTCTAATGAAAAACGAAAAACTTTTTTTGAACCCTGAATTAAACTTAGCAATGTTGAGCTCCCAATCTGGACTTACCGAAAAAGAGATATCACTTGCCTTAAATAGAAAGTTGAAAAAGAACTTTTATTACTTTGTAAATGAATATAGGGTAGATGAGGTAAAAAAACGTCTTGGAAATTCTAAGTATGAGAATCTTAAAATCATGAGCATTGCCTATGATTGCGGATTTAATTCTAAGGCAACTTTTAATAGGATTTTTAAGAAATTTACAAAAGAATCTCCCAAAGCCTTTCGAAACAGCTATCAAAATTTTATTCCGCTTCAAGATTAAGTCTCAATAAGTTTTGTGAGACGTTTTTGCTGTTGATCTTTTTTACTTTGGATCATTTGAAATACGGAAATGTCATAGAACTCTTTTGTATTCCCGAAACATTTTCTAACAAAAAAAATAAAGATGAACCTGAAATAGGTCGATATAACAAGTACTCACTATTTAGATTTTGAAGATGAGGTGATTATTAAAATGATAACGGAAAAATTAAAGAATTGACTAAAGAAATTTAAAATGAAAAAACTGAAAAAAATTGGGATTGGCACTATTTTGATAATCACCATCTTTTTGTCCACACTTTTAATATATCAATATGATCTCTTCAAAAGGTTATTGGAGAGAGGTCCCGGCTATACTTATGCCGAAGCTTCAAATTGTAATGGACAGGACTCTGGAATTATTGCCAATGGCCTTTATTCCAAATCTGTGTCCATGGCTAAAGATAGTTTGAGAATTCTAAAAAGAAAATATAGGATTCCTGGATTGGCTATTTGTGTTGCCGTCAACAATGAAATTATTTGGAATGAGGGATTTGGATGTGAAAACGTGGAATATAACTTTCCTGTGACAACTTCCTCTTTATTCAGAATCGGAAGTATATCCAAAAGTATGACAGGAATTGCGTTGGGAAAATTATTGGATGATCAAAAGCTAGACCTAAATGAAACTTTAAGTAATGTTTTGCCTTCTTTTCCCAAGAAAAAATATGAAATAAGAATTAAGGATTTAGCCTCGCACCAAAGTGGTGTTCGCGGATATAAAGGTTTGGAGATGTTGTCCAATAAGTCTTACAAAAATGTATATGAAGCAATGAATATATTCAAAGAGGATGATTTACTTTTTGAGCCAAGAACCAAATATGAATACAGTACCTATAATTATTCGATTCTAAGCGGAGTTGTAGAAAAAATTGCGGGCAAAGAGTATTTAGAATTTATGGAGGAAGAAATTTTTATGCCGTTGGGGATGAAAGATACTAAACCTGATAAAAAATATCTCAATAGTATAGGTTATAGTTCTTCAATTACAAAAAATGAAATAAGGAAAGCCATAGGGGTAGATTTAAGTAATAAATGGGCAGGTGGTGGCTTTCTGTCCACTCCTAGAGATTTGACCTTGATGTTTACGAAATTGGACACTCTGTTAACACGGTCATCTCAAAATATACTTTTTGAGTCGCAAAAGTTAAAGAATGGGAAAGACACAGGATATGGATTAGGTTATAGAAAAACATACTTTACCAAATCAAAAAAAACAGTAATTCATCATGGCGGAAGTTCAGTTGGTGGTCGTTCTTTTGTATTAAAGGTACTTGAGGATAATATCGTTGTTGCAATTTGCGCCAATAGTGATACTGGTTTATTGCGCCCAAATAATTATGGGTTGATAGAGGTATTTAACATTGCAAAACTTTTTCATAGCGATTAGACATTATTTCATATTTAAAATAGAGATCAACTTTTCTTTATACTTTTTCCCAATAGGTATTTTTTCTCCCTTTATAAGGAGATGATTTGACTCTATTGATTCTATGCTGTTTAGTGAAATGATAAAAGATCTGTGTATTTGTATAAAATAGTGAGGAAGTTTGTTAAGAGCATCAGAGATACTTTCTCTTACCATGATTCTTTTTCCTTCATTTATATTGTAAAACATGTAGTTGCCCTGTTTTTCTAGATATAGAATATTTCCAGGATTAACCCTGTGCATTATATGTCCACTCTTAAGATTAATGCTTTTATTTTCGAAAAGTGACAAAGGTTCTTTGTTATCGGTATTTTTTATTTTTACAATGGCCTTTAAGAATCTTTCAAAGGATATTGGCTTGAGTAAATAATCTAAAGCATTTAACTCATAACTTTCTACTGCATACTCCGAATAGGCAGTGGTGAATATTATCTTAGTGCTTGGTTTTATTGTCTTAGCTAGCGATATGCCCGATAATTTTGGCATGTTTATGTCCAATAATAAAAGGTCTACTTGGTTATATTGTATAAAACCTAATCCGTCAAGTGGATTTCTGAATGATTCAAGGCAATTAAGAAAGGGCAGTCTTTCAATATAATTTTTTAATAATTCAATCGCCTTAGGCTCATCGTCAATGATAACAACTTGTAACATAATTATAAAATAATCTCAAGATTTATTGCAAACATTTCTTTTGGTTCATATATTTTTAAGATGTGCATTTTTGGGTAAAGTATTTCCAATCTCCTGCAAACATTTGTTAATCCGATTCCAGAACTGTTAGTTTCAAATTCATTCAAGGAATCATTTACATGTAAAGAATTTTCAACTCGGAAATAGAGGGTTTTGTTTTCAATTTCAAGCTTGATTTTGACATATGACTTTTCGTAAATATTGATTCCATGCTTAAATGCATTTTCAACAAAGGGAATTAGCAGTGCAGGGTAAATTTTGATGTTTTCAACATCACCCTTTACTTCAAATCTTATTTCAATTGAATCAGTGTGGTCAAATCTAAGTTTGTTCAAACTTATATAATTATGAATGAACTCAATTTCTTTACTAAGTAAAATAGTTTCTGAACTGCTATCATATAGCATAAATCTTAATAACTCCGATAACTGAGATATTCCATTTGAAACATCTTTTTGATTTTCCCTTTCGGCTATGGAGAGAAGATTGTTTAAAGAATTGAAAAGGAAATGGGGATTTATTTGAGAACGCAATAGATTGAGCTCCGCTGTTTTTTTTTGTTCTAACAAATCTATTTTGATGTTTTGGTCCTTTTTCCATTGAGCCAAAAAACTATATATGATGGATGCAACGGCAAAGAATAGGTAAAGACTTATTCCAATTTTTAAATATCTTGAAAAGCATAATTTATCACAGAATATTAATAATATCAATTTCTCCAATAACAGAAATAGAACAATTAAGAATAGTGTAAGTCCAAAGAACTTAAAATACTTTTTTTCGAAAATCAATCCTGAGAAAAAGAAAGAAATAAGATAGAAGTAAAGTGCTTTAAAAATTATAGTTGCTAGTAGTCCATATTGCAACTTATAATTATAAACCTTGGTAACGGATTGAATTCCGCCTCGGTATTCAACAATGCTATCTGTTTCTAAGCTAAATGTACGAGCAATAAAATAGGTGGCAAAAATCCATACGACGATATGAACAAGTATGTGCATTGCTCTTTTGACCAATAATGTTTGCATTGAGGTAATATAGTTAAAATTGGCACTAGGTTTAAGATAGTTGTTATGAACGTATGGTATCATGTTACCAAAGCTCAGAAGTTGCAATAAACGTTTATGCAATCAGATTTTGGTGATCTACACCTATTATCAATTAATTAATAACAATAAGTTGCAAGCGGAAAACTTCAATTATACATTCATTTAAATATTTAGAATTAAAGATGACTTAAGTTTTTATAAAATGAAAAATGTCAAAAGAATAGCTTATGTATTTGTTTTTTTAGCCTCACAATGGGTAACTGGTCAAAAAATGACAGTGGTCGATTATGAAAAGGCGTGGGACAATATGTCTAAAATATTAATAGATACAGCCGAGAGAATGCCCGAATCTTTATATGATCAGAAACCAAATGAAAAAATCAGAAGTTTTGGCGAACAAATCAACCATTTGACAAGATCAAATATTGGATTAGGAATGATGGTCTTTGGAAAAAGACCTGAATTTTCTTTTGACAAAAATAATCCTCCGAATGATAAAAATGATATAATCGATCTTTTCAAAAAATCATCTGACTATTTCAAGCAAAACTTACAATCGTTAAATGATGGCACACTTGGCAATATAATCGAATGGGGAAGACCTGGGAGTGGAAGAAAAATTACTAAACATCAAGGACTTTTAATGATATATAGTCACTTTCAACTTGAGTATGGTAAAATAACAATATATGCAAGACTAAATAATATAGAACCGGCGCCGTCTTCTGGATGGAGTTTCTAAATTTTGTATATGTTTTTGGTCTTAAAGGTTTTTTTCCACAAAGAAGTCAATTGTAGGTGGGTTTGGTTACTAGCGCTTACTGTTTTGTATTCATGTTCCAAGAATAAACAGAGTGAAAACATTCCTTTATATCAGAAGGTTTTGCCTGGAAGTGAAGAACTAGAAATTTCTAAAAATGATTTACACTCGCATAAATATTCCAAACCTTGGGGAACAATGGTTTATGACATAGAAGAAATTCTTATTGACAATAATAAGTATTGGCAGCTAAACATTGATTTCATGGTTAATGGCAAAGCTTCCCCAGATACAATTTATTTTGATGCTAAAACCTTGGCTTTTTTTAAAAAATCCTTTAAAAATGCCTTTTCAGAATATACTGGTAACTTAAAGTTTGAGAACAATAAACTTATAGGAAAGCTTGCGCCATATACAGAGGATTCCCAATTAAAAACTCCTTTGCTGTACGATAAGGTATTTCCACATGAAGTGTTTGAGCCGGCCATGCTAAATTATTTATTGGAAGTTCTTCCTTTAAAAAAAGGATACAAAGTATCGTTGCCTATGTTAGATTTAAATAATGGATCCTCAATAATTTGGGCAAATGTTGAAGTCATCGGAAAGGAGAATGTCCGTATTAGAGGAAAAACATATGAAACATGGAAGGTTTTGTCCAAGGGCAGTAGGGAAAAAACATTTTGGATTGATATCGAAAAAAAAGCTATGGTAAAAATGGAAAACAAAGGGGTTTGGTTTCAATGGAAGCTAAATGAACCCTGAATAGAAGGAGAGGTTATTAGGTTGAAAGTTAATGAGTAAGTCAGGTCTATAACCGTTTATGAATCTTTTTTCTGAGCCTATTTCTAAATAATATATGACTTTCATAGTAATTAATTATTGAAAAAAAATGGGAATTGATTGTATAGTATAATTATGTAAAAATGAGTGAGAAAAATAAATAACGATATGAGGAGGGCGTTTGTTTTAATTTGTATTCTAATTGCTTTGATGGGATGCAATCGAATTGATAATAAGAAAACTGAGCTAACAACAAATTTTGAGAGCTACGGTAAAATAAACCCAAATGCCCCAAAAGAAACAGGGCAATGGGGTCAATTAGCAGGTGAATGGGACTGCATTTCAATGGACTTGGATACAAGAAACAAAACTGAAGCTAAGTGGTATTCCAACAGAGCCACTTGGAAATGGGAATATGTACTTGGAGGTCATGCGGTACTTAATCAATGGTGGCAAGAGGATACTTCACCAAACCCAATTACTAAAGAGTATTTTGCTACTGGCATGTTTATTTTTAATCCAAAGACTACAAAGTGGGAAGCTGTTGTTATGAATTCAAGGCCCCATAAAATCTCACCAAAGTTTGAGGCTGAATATAGAGATGGGACAATTCAAATGCATGATGGAACAGGGAAATGGCTAGTTACTTTTTACGATATACAAGAAAATTCTTTTCAATGGAAATATGAAATTCTTTCAGACAATGGTGAATGGGAACCAATTAGCAAAATAAGCGCAAAACGAAAGAAAATATAAGCTTTGCTAAAAGTTTTGTTAAAACAATAGATATGGAAATGCGGAATAAATGTGAAAAGTGTGGTGCCATATTAAATCATAAGTCGGAGGCATACATATGTAGTTATGAATGTACATTTTGTAGCACTTGTTCTATTGGTATGGAGTACAACTGTATTAATTGTAATGGAGAATTGGTTATTCGTCCAAAAAGAAAAGTGAAATGAAGTTCAGAAAAGCTATATTAAGAGATATACCCAACTTAGCTAAACTATTTGAAGAATATAGGGTCTTTTATGGAGAAGAATCCAACTTGGAACTTGCCGCCAGTTTTATTGGACAACGCATTAAGAATGGTGAATCAATAGTATTTATTGGTGAAAATGCTGACAATCAAATTGTTGGTTTTGCTCAATTATATCCTCTTTTTTCTTCCACACGGCTAAAGAAAATATGGTTGTTGAATGATTTATTTGTTGATAGCAATTTTAGAGGTCGTGGAATTTCAAAAAACCTGCTGGATTGTGCTAAAGATCTATGTAGGGAAACGGGTGCTTGTGAACTTACTCTAGAAACACAAAGGAATAATATTATTGCCAATCGACTGTATAAAAAAACAGGCTTTTTATTGGACATTGAGCATAACTTTTATGCATGGTCTGGATAGAACCATATTCTTAATACGCCTATAAAATGCTTTTTGATTGGAAAAGTGCGCTGCTATTCGTTGGTGCTGGACAGGGTTTAATAGTAGGGCTAATTTTACTATTTGAAAAAACGGAAAATTACAAGCGGATTTTTGGCCTAACTACTATTTTGTTCGCAATACATTTAATTGAATATAGCATTTTTAGATCACCCAACAGTTTCGATAAATTAGTAGAATTCTTTGGTTATAGGTTTCCAATCAGGTTATGTGTTGGCCCACTTTTTTTATTCTATACAATAAGATTGACCCAGATAAAAAAATTAAGTTTTTTTGCTATTACTTTCCATTTTGTCCCTGCTCTTGTTTCATTATTATTATTGATTCCTTTTTTTATTTTGCCACATTATACAAAGATTTTACTTCTTAACAGTTTTGTCCCTTTCGGAAATCAATATTATGATAAACTGATATCACTCCTATGGATAGTGTCTATTTTTTCAATGTTTATTTATCTCTTTTTTAGTTTAATCAAGATTATAAAATATCGCAGCAGAAGTGCTGAACATCATAGTAATGAAGAAAAATTTTGGGTTTTATCCTTTTATAGGTTCACTTTCTTATGTGTAATGGTGCTGGTCGGATATTTATTTGCGGTGGCACTTCGCTTGTTTGAAGCCCTAGACACTTCTATGCTTTATTCGATAATGTCATTCATACTTATGACAAATCTTGTCATTTTATCAATAGCGGTTATGAAACAAAAAAGGATCATTCCAGTTGAGGCAATGGGGCCAAAAAAAGGCTTTGATGTTATAAGAAAGGTTAATAAGGTAACAGAGGAGGAGCTATTTGAAATGGATGCGGTGGTTTTAGGCAATAGTCTTTTTCTAAACCCTAACTTAACAATTAATGATTTAGCATCTGTATTACGGATACCTTCACATATAGTCTCACACAGAATAAATAAAGGTCATAGGAAATCGTTCTTTACTTATATAAATGAATACAGGATTGAACACTCTAAGAACCTTCTTTCCCAAACAGATGCGAAAATACTAGCAGTTGCTCTTGATTCTGGTTTTTCAAATAAAACCAGTTTTCATAGAACTTTTAAACGAATAGAGGGCATAACACCAGAAGCTTTTCGTTTTAAAAATAGAATGTTACAATAACACTTTTCAAAAATGTTACCCTATTTGGCAAAAATTTGGATATGGCATCCTCAATTTTTGATTTGTTTTATGTCAACTAATTTAATTTGTAAATGATGAAAACTACTAAATTATTGACAATACTTTTATTAAGTATTTGTGTTTTAAACGCCCAAAGTGAAAATTTTTCAGAAGAGATGCAAAAAGGCTTTGATACGTACTCCAATGGAGAAACTTTTTTAGATTGGAAAAAAGGAGCCGAAATTTTGGAAAAAGTAAGTGAGAGCTACAAAGACCAATGGCTTCCAAACTATTGGGCCAGTTATTTCTATACGCAACTTGTAAGAAACATACCAAAAGATAATCGACCAGAAGGAGTAACTGAAGAGCTTCTGCTCAAAAAATCACAAGAAAATATTGATAAGGCATATGGTAGAATCAAAAAGATGAACAAGGAAATAAAATCCGACTTCCATGCATTACAATCATTAATTTACAATTTCAGTGAATGGACCTCGGGTAATGAGGCATTGAAAAAAGAATTTCGCGAAAAAGCTGAAACAGAATTGAAAAAAGCGATTAGCGCCAATTCCAATAATCCTTTAGCAGATGTTATTGTAGCAACAAATCTTGTAAAAAAGGGAGATTATCAATCTGTTTATGCCGGAAGAGTACTTTTATTAACTGCTAAAAGGAAGTATGACATGAGAATTGAGCCTAGATATATGTCTTCTCATTGGAATGAGCAATGGATTGGTTATTGGCTCGGCTCGGCTAATAAGGGAGTAGAATTTTTGACAAAAACCGAATAACAACAATTTGGTAGAATCGTTTTTTGGTTTCATTTTTATTAATAAAACCCCAATAATCAAAAGATTATTGGGGTTTTAACTTTCTGTTTCTGCATATTAGAAAAAGAGAGTTCAATGGGAACCCAATAAACAACACCAGACGTGTAGAGAGGGTTCTTAAACTCATAAAGTTCCTCTCCGAGTTAGAACCATCAGGGAGATAAACAAACACCTCAGCATTCACGAAAAGAGCGTACAGCGATATTTGAACTTAATGGTGCAGTTAGGCTTTGATGTTGAGGTAAAGATGGGCAAGTGCCATTCATATCGTATTACCAACACTCAGGAGTATTTTGAGGTAGCGTAATGGAAGACTTTTTGATGGTCACTACGCGCGGGTATTAATGAGTCTTTGATTTTGAAAAAGTTTGATTAATTAATTATTTGAAATCAATGAATTCTTTTCCTTTCAGTTCTCCAATAGAGTGCATGGGTTCTTCATAATACTTCACCGGATGGCTAAATGGTTTGAAATGATGTCCAATGGCAAACCCAATCTGAACACAGAAATTTTCTTCTGTGGTCAAATAAACGTTATCATATTCATCATCGGATTTTGGTATGAACAACATTACCTTTTTATTGTCAATGGGCCTTTGAACCCACTCCTCTGTTTCCTTGGTAGTGGTCCAACCTCTTATAACAGGACTATATTCAATGTTATTGGGGTAGTGCAAATAGTTCACAAACACACAAAAAGTAGCGAAATCAATGTCATAAGGAAAGGTGACAACAAACTCATCCTCTCCAATCGTAAATAGCCTGGGCAGTGCCCTAAAACCTTCCTGATTGTACATATTACAGAACTGCTCAATTGCTTTCTCCAAATCCTTTTTCTTTAAACTCTTAATACTGATAAGTTTATCATTAATGACTTCCTCAACAGGTAACAAATTTTGATTGGGCCTACTAGATTTAACAGATGGGAGGCAAGATTTGATTAAAAGAGCCACTGCTGCAACTGCAATAATTATAATTAAGGTTCTGTTCATGGAAACAATATTTAAATGAGATAAACTTATGAATTTACCTATTTCCATCCTACTGGAACTTTTTAGCGACGGCTTAAATTTTACCGGCAATTAATATATTGGAGTTACATAATGGAAGAATAATTTGGGGTCACTACGCGCGCGCGTATTGCTTACTTTTTGATTTTTAAAGAATATTTGGGTATCTGTCGCGCATGTATTGAATTAGACTTCGTGACTATCTGTTCGTGTATTAGGAACTTAGCAAAACCCAACATTCAAAACAACGATGTAGCAACGAGGGAAGGACTTAAAAACGACGAGGATAATTTCAATTGATATTGATTAATCAATTTTTTTCAAACGGGTGTGTAATGGTATTTGCAATCAATTAACTGATTTAAACTGAATTATTAATAATCTTTTTTAATTTGTGAGTTGCCAATAAAAATTCATCTTTGAACAGTAAATATCATAATATGAAAAAAACACTTGCCCTATTTTTACTATTACTACCATTTCAATTAACTTATTCTCAAATACATGGAGGAAGTGAGCGAACTTTATTTTTCAGAAATGGCGACAGCCTTATTTGCAAAGGTTATTACAACTTAAAAAAGCAGCAATTTGTTATCCCAGATAGCATAACAAAAAAAAAGGTTAAGTATGATTATAGAACTATTTCTCATGTTAAGTGGATAGATGGAAGTATAGGGTATTTTAAAATTATTTCTGGGAAAAACATCCCACAGTTAATGGGATTAGAAAAAAAAAGGCAAACTCAATTTATATGGTATTACTTATAGTACTTATGGGTCTGTTCATGGAGGTTACTCCAGTGGAGGTATAATTTACTATATCGGCAAAGACGAAAGTAGTAATGCGACAAATTTAAGAGATAAACCAAATGGCTTTAGATTACCTTTTAAAAAATATGCCTCAGAATATTTTTCCGATTGTCCTGAGTTAGTTGAAAAAATTTCAAATGGTGAATTTAAACACAAACATCTTCCAGAAATAGTGGATTTTTATAATGCTCATTGCAACTAATGATATGGAAAGAATATTTTCCTGACTAACTACTCACTTGATTATAGACAACTTTACTGGGTTTGGGACAAAAAATGGGATAAAAAAACTTTCATAAAACAAAAAACCCAGCAAGAATAGTACTTACTGGGTTATTACTGCTCTCCCTCTTGGAGAAATATTAAAGTTAAATGAATAAAATTGGTACTATATCTGCTGCCTTTCGAACGATGAGGTATTTAGTCTACATCTTTTGCTTAACCTTTGTGTCTGGATGTGAAGACCACATTAACAATACATCAGATGATATAGCCAAGTTTGAGGCACAATTCTATTCAAAAGACTTCCTTGAGCATAAATTAGAAAAGGACTTTGAAATATTGAAACTTGACTCCTTTGAGAACTTCGGAGAACTTCTAGCATCAATGGAGTTGCTTTCGTGTGAAGATAAATGGATTGGGCTTGAATTCAATCATGAAAATATTTACTACCATATAACAGGATATACTGAATGCCCAACAAGTGGAATAATATCTTGCCATTTCAATCAAAACATGATCTTTGTTAAAAATGATTCATTGCGTCTTTCTGGGTTTGGAGAAGGAAAGTTTCATATTAATGAATTGAAGACCCAAATAATCAAATTCAATGATTATTCAGAATACCACGGTATTTTTGGAAAAAGAAGGTTGAAGCCTGCACTTGTGTTTCTAAACGTCCAAAACAACTTACCAATAGTAAAGACAAAGGAAGTAATTAAGGAAATAGCAGAACAGTTCAAAAAAATCAATGAAGAGTTAGGGACAGAAAAATATTTCTACCAACTGAATTTTGAAAGGTATTCCTACTTGGATATTCCCCCTCCGCCACCGCCACCCATGGTGGAAGAATAGATGTTTAAAAAACACTGGGATAAAATTTAACGTACATAAATCGTACATTATTTTAATGAAAAAATCCCAAAACATTGATAAACAATGAATTGGGATTTAACTCTGCGGTCTGGACGGGACTCGAACCCGCGACCCCCTGCGTGACAGGCAGGTATTCTAACCAACTGAACTACCAGACCAATGATTTTATCTAAAATAGACTCTGACGACAGTCAGATTCAAACCTTGTTATTATTGCTTTTTGTGAAGCGAGTGCAAATATACATCCCTGTTTTCGATTCAACAAAAGAATTTTCAAAAATAAAATGAAGAACTATACAAACGTTTGTCGCTCTATCATAAAGGTATTTAGTACTTGTGAAAAATTGGAGCCTATATCTACGCCCACATATTTTATTCTGTATTGCGCACACTTCAATTTTAAGTCTTCTTGATATTGCTTTGCTTTTTCGTTATAAGCTTTTTTAATGTTGTCGGCATATAAATCTATATGTGTTCCTGTTTCTACATCAACAAAACGTTTGGGAGTGTTTTCAAAATCAAAATTAAGTTCATGCTTGTGATCTAATAAATGGAAAAGCACCACCGCATGTTTATTGTATTTTAAATGGCGAAGTGCTTCAAAAAGTTGTGCTTCTTCGGTTTCTGTTTGGAACATATCTGAAAACAGAAAAATAAGACTGCGACGATGTATCTTCTCTGCAATTTGATGTAAATACGTATACGTTTTGGTAGTTTCAGAGGTATTTGTGGTGTTCGAAACCTCATTTAACTTGGAGTACAACATTTGAAAGTGTCGTTCGCTACTTTTTTCAGAGGCATAAAAATTGAATGAATCTGAGTAAATACTCAACCCAACGGCATCGCGTTGTTTTTTCAAAATTTGCATGAGTGCAGCTATGGCCAAAACTCCAAAGCCTACTTTATTCAGATTGGCAAGGTCAGGTTGTTTTATTTCAGGATAATACATAGAGGCCGAATTATCCAGAATCATATGGCACCTTAAATTGGTCTCGTCCTCATATCTTTTGGTATATAATCTGTCAGTTTTCGCAAATAGCTTCCAATCAATATGTTTGGTGCTTTCTCCTGGATTGTAAATCTTATGTTCAGCAAATTCAGCAGAAAACCCATGGAACGGACTTTTATGGATCCCACTTATAAAACCTTCAACAATTTGGTTTGCCAAAAGTTCAAGATTTTGAAAGAGTTGGGCTTTATGAAGTTCTGACCTAATATCCATACAAAGATTGATGGCTCAATATAAAACAAAAAAGGTTTGGCATATGCCAAACCTTTTTTAAAACTTGTAATTATTTATAAAGCTTATAGTGCAGCTTCTATTGCATCTGTATATACTTTCTTGGGAGATACCCCAACTTGACGATTAACAATCTCTCCATCCTTAAAAACAAGAACCGTGGGAATGTTACGAACACCATATTTAGCTGCAAACTGTTGATTGGCATCTACATCCACTTTTCCAACAACTGCCTTGCCTTCATATTCAGAACTTACCTCATCTATGATAGGTCCTACCATTCTACAAGGACCGCACCATGCTGCCCAAAAATCTACAACGACGGGCTTGTCGCTTTTAAGTACTACTTCATCAAAAGTTGCATCTGTTATTTCTAGTGCCATTTTATTTATTTTAATATTCGCAAATTTAGTCAAATATTGACCACTTTCCTTACTGGCTTTATATTCGTTTTAATTATCGTGCTATCAACATTAATTATTGTGCAATCAGTTCAATTTGTAATGTATCTCATTCTCTTCCAATGCAGAAAGGAGTTCACTGTTGATTTTTACCTTTTGTTTTCTGCTAGAAAGATTAAGCTTTATTTCATCTTGCATTTCATAAACTACAAAATTGAGGATATGATCTCCTTTATGGGATGTTAAGGTATCCTTTAAGATTTGTATTCGGTTTTCCTGAAGGCGGTCTATATCCAGTTTAATGGTAAGTTTTTTGGCATAGGAGTCCATGACATCCTGTAGCTGTTTAAAATCATTGAACTGTAATCTAGGGTCTCCTTTTTTACCGGTTTCTCTATTTACCCACCCTTCACGGACATACGTTTTTACATGAACAAAGGAATTAATCATTAAAAAATGCCTGAATTTTAAGTATTCTTCCCCAAAAATTCGAAATTCATGGGTATCTGTATAATCTTCGAGGGTGAAAAGGCCCCAGCCCTTTCCGTTTTTAGAAATACGATGCTGCACATCAGTAATTACTCCTGCTACTGTCAATTCATGATTGACATAATGGTCTAAATTAGAAAACGCTGAAACACTACTATTGCAAAATGCGGTAATCTCTTTTTTGAAATCATCCAAAGGATGTCCGGAAATATAGATGCCAACAACTTCCTTTTCGCGACGGAGTTTTTCCATTGTGCCCCAATCTTCACATGGAGGAACAACGGGTTCGGCAATTTGTGCCTCGCTCATTCCTCCAAACATATCCATTTGTGAGGAGTTTTGGTTTTCCTGATATTTTGCTGCCGATTTTATTACTTTTTCCAGAAAAGTTATGCCATCTCCCTCATCATGAAAGTATTGTGACCTATGCGTGTCTCCAAAAGAATCGAATCCTCCAGCTAGAGCAAGATTTTCAAAAGATTTTTTATTGGCGGCACGAAGCTCGACACGTTTGGCCAAATCAAAAACTGATTTGTAAGGTCCATCTTCTTTCCTGTTTTCCACGATGGTCTCTACTGCCGAACGTCCAACACCTTTAATAGCTCCCATTCCAAAACGAACCGCATTGCTCTGGTTTACTGCAAATTTGTAGTACGATTCATTTACATCAGGGCCAAGAACTTCCAATCCCATTCGCTTACATTCTTCCATAAAGAAAGTCACCTGTTTGATGTCGTTCATGTTGTTGGACAATACTGCGGCCATGTATTCGGCAGGGTAGTGGGCTTTTAAATATGCAGTTTGGTAAGCAATAAAAGCATAACAGGTAGAATGGCTTTTGTTAAAAGCATAGGATGCGAAAGCTTCCCAATCTTTCCAAATCTTTTCTAAAACATCTCTTGGGTGTCCATTTTTTTCACCCCCATCTAAAAATTGGGGTTTCAATTTTTGAAGTAGTGCAAATATCTTTTTACCCATTGCCTTTCGTAACACGTCTGCATCACCTTTGGAAAATCCTGCAATTTTTTGGGAAAGGCGCATCACTTGCTCTTGGTACACCGTAATTCCATACGTTTCCTTTAGGTATTCCTCCATATCGGGAAGGTCATAGGTAATTTCTTCATCCCCATGTTTACGTGCAATAAAGCTGGGAATGTACTCCATGGGTCCCGGGCGGTACAGCGCATTCATGGCAATAAGGTCATCAAAAACCGTAGGTTTTAGGTTTTTCATGTGCTTTTGCATCCCGGGGGATTCATATTGAAATATGCCTACAGTATCTCCGCGTTGGAAGAGTTCATATGTTTTTCCATCATCCAAAGGAAAATCATCAGGAACCAATTCTACTCCAGTTCTGGCTTTTACAATCTTTACCGTATCCTTGATAAGTGTCAAGGTTTTCAATCCCAAGAAATCCATTTTTAGGAGACCGGCACTTTCTACTACGGAGTTATCAAATTGGGTTACGTATAAGTCTGAATCCTTAGCTGTAGCTACTGGAACAAAATTGGTGATATCATCTGGGGTAATAATCACTCCACAAGCATGAATCCCAGTATTACGAAGTGAACCCTCCAGGACGCGAGCCATTTTAACCGTTTGCCCTTCTAAATCATCACCTTCTGAAATATTTAATAGCTCATGCACTTTTTCCAAGTCATCTGAACGGAACTTTTTCTTTAGTTCAGATTCTTCAACCCCAAAAATCTTGTTCAATTTGGACATGTTGGGGATAAGCTTTGCAATACGATCTGCATCGTTTAGTGGCAAATCCAGAACCCGTGCTGTATCTCTAATAGAAGACTTAGCGGCCATGGTGCCGTAAGTAATAATTTGTGC
The DNA here is from genome assembly GCF_947499585.1 of uncultured Allomuricauda sp. Lineage (GTDB taxonomy): Bacteria > Bacteroidota > Bacteroidia > Flavobacteriales > Flavobacteriaceae > Flagellimonas. The sequence continues at coordinate 67,538 of NZ_CANMOO010000003.1, forward strand.
AACCTGATTGGCACCATATTTATTGATAACATAGTCCATGACTCTCCCTCGACCTTCATCATCAAAATCAATATCAATATCGGGCATGGATACCCTATCCGGGTTTAAAAAACGCTCAAAAAGAAGATCATACTTTAATGGGTCAATGTTGGTGATCCATAAACAATAGGCAACCACGGAACCTGCTGCAGAACCCCGACCAGGCCCAACGGACACGTCCATGTTTCGTGCTTCCCTAATAAAATCTTCAACTATCAAAAAATATCCAGGATATCCAGAATTTTCTATGGTTTTTAGTTCGAAATCAATTCGCTCGGTGATCTCATTTGTTAATTCGCCATAGCGCTTTTGAGCGCCTTGGTAAGTGATATGTTTTAAATAAGAATTCTCTCCTCGCTTACCACCGTCAGCTTCATCGTCCTGTACTTTGAATTCTTGTGGGATATCAAATTTTGGAAGCAGAACATCTCTCGCTAAGTCAAAAGATTCTACTTTATCCACAACCTCTTGAATATTTAAAATAGCTTCTGGGACATCTTTGAACAAGGTTTTCATTTCATCAGAAGATTTATAATAATACTCCTGATTGGGAAGACCATAGCGATACCCTCGACCTCGACCTATGGGTGTAGTTTGTTTTTCGCCATCTTTTACACAAAGTAAAATATCGTGCGCTTCGGCATCTTTTTTATCACAATAATAGGTATTGTTTGTGGCGACCAATTTTACTTGGTGTTTTTTGGCCAATGAGACCAAAACTTGATTTACACGGTTTTCATCTTCTTGGTCATGACGCATCATTTCCATGTATAAATCATCACCAAACTGTTCTTTCCACCAAAGCAAAGCTTCTTCAGCCTGCTTTTCGCCAACATTCAATATTTTATTGGGTACTTCCCCATAGAGATTCCCGGTAAGAGCAATTACATCTTCTTTATACTGTGCAACAATTTTTCTGTCGATTCTGGGGACATAATAAAAACCATCAGTATAGGCAATGGAAGACATTTTAGCAAGGTTGAGGTACCCTTTTTTGTTTTTGGCAAGTAGCACTATTTGATACCCATAATCTTTTACATTTTTATTGGTGTGGTCTTCACAAACATAAAATTCGCAGCCGAGAATTGGAGTGATTTCTTTTTCTGTTGGAGCCTCTCCATTCTCAGTTAGTTCTGCATTCTTTTCTTTTACATTTTTATTGTGAGCCTTTACCTCTTTTACAAAATGAAAGGCGCCCATCATATTGGCATGATCGGTCAAAGCAACAGCGGACATTCCATTCTGTGCAGTTGACTTCACCAAATCTTTGATATTTATGGTGGACTGAAGTACAGAAAATTGAGAATGATTATGCAGATGTGCAAACGGGGCGTCTGCCAGGCTTTCAACATTTTCGTTGATTTCTGCTTCTGAAATTTCTCCAGTGTCTTCGGCCCATAGCGCATCCGCTATAGCCTTAGATGCTTTTTTAAGGTTGATGTGCTTTAGTCCAATAAGAGGAACGACTTGTGGATTGGTTTCGGAGAAATGTTCAAAATAGTCAGGCTGTACATCTAGTTCTTGTATAGAAAAATGCTTTTTACGGACTAGTTCTAAAAAGCACCTTGTAGTAGCTTCCACATCTGCAGTTGCATTATGCGCTTCTGCAAAAGGTTCGCCAAAAAGGTATTCATGAAGTTCTGTAAGTGTAGGTAATTTGAATTTACCGCCACGCCCACCTGGAATTCTGCAGAGCTCCGCTGTAGCTTCGGTACAGGTGTCTAAAACAGGAAGTGTGGTCAGAGAGTTTTCAACACCCATACGATGGAATTCACAGCCCATGATATTAATATCGAAATCCACATTTTGACCAACTACGAATTTTGTTTTGGAAAGTGCTTCATTGAAAAGCTCCAAAGCTTCACTCAAAGGGACTCCATCTTGTTCCGCCAAAGCTGTGGAAATCCCATGAATTTGTTCTGCCTCATATGGAATATTAAAACCATCTGGCTGAATCAACATATCTTGATGCTCTACCAAATTACCCCATTCATCATGCAATTGCCATGCAATCTGGATACAACGGGGCCAATTATCAGTATCTGTAATTGGTGCGTTCCATCGCTTGGGTAAGCCTGTGGTTTCAGTATCAAAGATTAAATACATAGTATAAGATTCTATTCGTTTTGCCAGCTATCCTGAGCCTGTCGAAGAAGCAGTCGAAAACTAAATTAAAAGCAATGAATAAAAATAAGGAAGAAGACAGATTACAGGAAAAAGAGTTGTGAAGATTTATCAACCAATAAAAAACACAAAACGTATTGACTGTTAAAGGATTTGGATTATATTTGCACCCGCTTAACTAGAAAGCGATTAAAAAGAATTAATAATCAGGGTCGGGCACCCTACAAATTAATGTGATATGCCAGTAAAGATTAGACTACAAAGACACGGTAAAAAAGGTAAACCATTCTATTGGGTGGTTGCAGCAGATTCTAGATCAAAAAGAGACGGTAAATATTTGGAAAAATTGGGAACTTATAATCCTAATACGAACCCTGCTACCATCAATTTAGATGTTGATGGATCTGTAAAATGGTTGAGCAATGGAGCACAGCCTACAGATACGGCTAGAGCAATTCTGTCTTATAAAGGTGTTATGATGAAGCATCACTTATTAGGTGGTGTGCGTAAAGGAGCATTTACCGAAGAGCAAGCAGAAGAGAAATTCAAAGCTTGGGTTGAAGAAAAAGAAAAAGCTGTAGCTGCTAAAGTTGGTGGTTTGGATAAAGCAAAAGCTGACGCTAAGGCCAAAGCATTGGAAGCTGAAAAAGAAGTTAGTGATAAAAGAGCTGCTGCAGCATTACCAGAAGTAGAAGAGACTGTTGAAGAAGTAACAGAAACTGCAGAAGCCGTTGTTGAAGAAACAGCTGCGGTTGAAGAGGCAGTTGTAGAGGAAGCTCCTGCGGAGCCTGCAAAAGAAGAAGTTGCTGCTGCAGAACCAGAAGCTAAAGCTGAGGAAGCTGCTCCTGCAGAAGAAGCTGAAGCAAGCAAGGAAGAAGAGTAAACATTCAGACTATGCGTAAGGAAGATTGTTTCTACCTAGGCAAAGTCGTTTCAAAATATAGTTTTAAGGGTGAATTATTGGTAAAATTAGATACTGATGAGCCCGATATATACGAAAACATGGAATCAGTATTTGTTTCAATTGGGAACAATCTGATTCCATTTTTTATTGACCGTTGTCGATTGCATAAATCAGCATTGCTACGTATTGATTTTGAAGAGGTAAAAGACGAGCCCACCGCGGATAAAATGATTGGAGCTGAGTTATACCTTCCTTTGGATATGCTTCCACCTTTATCAGGAGATAAATTTTATTTCCATGAGGTCATTGGATTTACTTTGATGGATGAAGTCCATGGAAATATTGGAATCATCAAAGCAGTAAATGATAGTGCTTCACAAGAGCTTTTTGAAGCGGAGAAAGATGGCAAAGAATTACTCATTCCCATTACTGATGATATTATCACCAAGGTGGATCGCCAGAACAAACAGATTCATGTAAAGACACCAGAAGGGCTGGTGGATCTCTATCTATCTTAAAACTAAAATGTAGTGATTTAGCACTATATTTAAGCCCATCTTTCATCTTCAAATTATGTTTCGCTATTGCTTTATTGTCTTTGTTTTTTGTCTTGTTTCTTGTGGAAATAAAAAGGAGGAAACCAAAAAACCTGAAGGTCCACCAAACGTTGTACTGATTTTTACCGATGATCAAGGATATCAGGATGTGGGTGTTTTTGGTTCACCAGACATAGAAACGCCCCATTTAGATCAAATGGCAGCGGATGGGGTCAAATTGACCAGCTATTATTCGGCACAAGCGGTTTGCTCCGCATCAAGAGCAGGTATTTTAACAGGCTGTTATCCTAATCGTATAGGTATTCACAATGCTTTGGGACCGGACAATACGCATGGAATAAATGCTTCTGAAACCACCCTTGCAGAGATGCTAAAAGAAAAAGGGTATACTACGGCGATTTATGGCAAATGGCACTTGGGGCACCATCAAAAGTTTTTGCCCACCAGACACGGGTTTGATGAATGGTTTGGCATTCCCTATTCCAATGATATGTGGCCCTATCACCCACAACAAGGGCCAATTTTTAAATTTCCTGACCTGCCGTTGTATGAAAATGAAACTGTAATTGACACTTTAACAGAGCAGTCACAGTTGACCACTCAAATAACGGAGCGTAGTGTGGATTTTATCAAAAGAAATAAGGATAATCCGTTCTTCTTATATGTGCCACATCCGCAACCCCATGTTCCCTTGTTTGTTTCTGATAAGTTTAAAGGGAAGTCAAAAAGAGGATTGTACGGGGATGTGATTATGGAAATTGATTGGTCTGTAGGGCAGATTTTGAAGACGCTTAAGGATAATGGACTTGAAGAAAACACCATTGTTATTTTTACTTCGGATAATGGTCCCTGGTTATCCTACGGAAATCATGCTGGAAGTGCTGAGCCATTTCGTGAAGGAAAAGGAACAGCATGGGAAGGTGGTCAGCGCGAACCATTCATTATAAAATATCCAAAAAAATTAAAGCCAGGAAAAGTTGTTGATGTGCCTGTAATGGCCATCGATATTCTACCCACTATTGCTGAGCTTATTGGGGCTAAATTACCTCAGAAAATAATAGATGGTAAGAACGTCTGGAGTGTTTTGTCCGGAGAAAGTGAAGAACCTGTCCAGGAAGCCTATTTCTTTTATTATAGAGTGAACGAAATGTTTGGTGTACGCTATGGAAAATGGAAACTGTACTTTCCGCATCGTTATCGTACTATGGACGGTCAAGAACCGGGAAAGGATGGATTACCGGGTGAATATAGGATGATTGACATGAAAGAAATTGAGCTATACGATGTGGTAAATGATATTAGTGAAACTAAAAATGTTGCATCTGAAAATCCTGAAGTAGTTTCTAAGATCAAGTATTTGGCCAATAATATGAGGTCAAGACTTGGAGATTCTTTATATGAGCTGGAAGGGTCCGAAACTAGAGAGCCTGGTAGAATTGATGAGTAGTCCATTTAAATTTAAGCAGTTTGAGGTTCATCAAGATCGCTGCGCGATGAAAATTGGCACGGATGGAGTATTACTTGGCGCTTGGGCATCTTTGGAATCCCAACCTGATTCTATTTTGGATATTGGAGCGGGAACTGGCTTAATTGCGTTGCAAATGGCTCAGCGCTCCACTGCAGAAACCATTGATGCTATTGAGTTGGATGAAGGTGCCTATGAACAGTGCGTGGAAAATTTTGAAGCATCGCCTTGGGCAGATAGACTATTTTGCTATCATGCAGGACTGGATGAATTCATGGATGAGATAGAAGATAGTTATGATTTAATAGTTTCAAACCCACCATTTTATTCAGAAGAAGTTACAAGCGGGGATGCTTCTAGAGACAAAGCGCGCCAGAATATTTCCTTGCCTTTCAATGAACTTTTGGAAGGAGTATCAAAACTACTTTCTGAAAATGGGCTTTTCTCAGTAATCATTCCTTTTAAAGAAGAAACTGAATTTATTGGTTTAGCGGAAGAGTTTGGACTTTATCCAATTAGAATAACCAGAGTAAAGGGAAATCCCAATACAGATTTTATAAGGAGCATGCTGGAATTTGGTTTTTTAGAAACTAAGCCTGAAATAGATGAATTGACCATTGAATTGGAACGTCAACAATACACAAAGGATTATATTAGTTTAACGAAAGCATTCTATTTAAAAATGTAACAATTTGGATGTGAATTGTTATATTTCATTATTACCTTTGATTAAAATTTTCTTGAATGAAGCCAGATTTATTTGAAGCCCCTGATTACTACAATCTTGACGATTTACTTTCTGAAGAACATAAATTGGTACGTGATGCCGCCCGTCAATGGGTGAAGCGTGATGTTTCACCAATTATAGAAGAATATGCCCAAAAAGCTGAATTTCCCAAAGAAATTATTGGAGGATTGGCAGAGATTGGAGCCTTCGGACCATACATTCCAGAAGAATATGGTGGGGCAGGCTTGGATCAAATAAGCTACGGGTTGATCATGCAAGAAATTGAAAGAGGGGATAGTGGAGTTCGTTCAACGGCTTCTGTCCAGTCTTCTTTGGTGATGTACCCAATTTTTGCGTACGGAACAGAAGAACAACGAAAAAAATATTTACCAAAATTGGCAACAGGAGAATGGATGGGTTGCTTTGGATTAACAGAACCTAATCATGGCTCTAACCCTAGTGGTATGGAAACCAAATATAAAGATATGGGTGACCATTTTCTATTAAATGGTGCCAAGCTTTGGATTTCCAATTCACCATTTGCGGACATTGCTGTGGTTTGGGCTAAAAATGAAGAAGGAAGAATCCATGGGCTTATTGTGGAACGTGGTATGGAAGGCTTCTCTACTCCAGAAACGCATAATAAGTGGTCCTTAAGAGCTTCAGCTACTGGCGAGCTCATTTTTGATAATGTGAAAGTGCCTAAAGAGAATCTTTTGACAGGTAAAAGTGGATTGGGCGCTCCATTGGGCTGCTTGGATTCTGCTCGTTATGGTATTGCTTGGGGAGCAATCGGTGCTGCCATGGATTGTTATGATACTGCACTTAGGTATGCCAAAGAGCGTATTCAGTTTGGAAAACCCATTGCTGCTACACAGTTGCAACAAAAGAAATTGGCCGAGATGATTACGGAAATCACCAAGGCTCAATTATTAGCGTTCAGATTGGGACAGCTTAAAAACGAAGGTCGAGCAACTACTGCGCAAATATCTATGGCCAAGCGTAACAATGTGGATATGGCCATCAAAATTGCACGAGAAGCAAGACAAGTTTTAGGTGGAATGGGTATTACCGGTGAGTATAGCATCATGCGTCATATGATGAATCTAGAAAGTGTAATTACCTATGAGGGAACACATGATATCCACCTATTGATTACGGGTGCAGATATTACTGGGCTTCCTGCTTTCAAATAGATAAGACAGGTTCATTTCATTTTCAGGATAAAGAACAAGGTGAAATCCTTATATTAGATTGGTGCTATTGCACCAATGGTAACTTTATTGCTGTAAAACAAAGTGGAATGGATTATAAAGCCCGAAGAACTTTTTTAAAACGTCTTGGTCAAGGAGCAATAGGTTCCTTTGCGTTGCCTGTATTTGGTAATTCTTTGGCCGACCATTGGAATGCAGAAGGACTTACTAAAGGCGATCATACATCAGAAGCGTATTGGGAATTGGTTAAATCCCAATTTGATATGGCGGATGGACTTCACTACTTCAACAATGCTTCCTTGGGCGCTTCTTCTACAAATATACGTCAGGCTACGCTTGGGTTTAGGGATTTACTGGATGGGTTTCCTTCCAAATACATGTGGGGCGGATGGCAAAAGGAAAAAGAAAAAGTTCGGGAGTCTGTTGCGAATCTTTTTTCTGTAGATGCAGAGGAGATCGCATTGATTCATAATACCACTGAAGGAATGAATCTTATTGCTCGCAGTTTTGACCTTCAACCAGGGGATGAAGTTATTTTGGCCAACCATGAACATCCAAGTGGAACAATTCCATGGGAAGTATGGCAAGAAACGAAAGGCATAAAATTGATACGGCCAGAATTGCCGCTTCTCCCCAATAGTATTTCAGAATTGACCGAAATTTATAAAAAGGCGATAACAGCAAAGACAAAGATAATCTCCATGTGCCATATGGTGAATACCAACGGTATGTTGTTGCCAGTGCAAGAGGTTTCCAAAATGGCACATGAGAAGGGAATTTTAGTAGCTGTGGATGGAGCGCAGTCCGCCGGTATGTTTAAGATAGATCTACATGAATTGGGTTGTGATTTTTATGCAGCTAGTTCCCATAAATGGTTGTTTTCGCCTAAAGGAGTAGGGGTGTTCTATGCCAAGATGAAAAGTCAACATCATTTAAAACCTTTAATGGTTGCCCGTGGACATACAGATGAAAGTATTCGTCGTTTGGAGAATTACAATACCCGTAATCTCCCGGAGGTTTTAGGACTAGGTGCCTCCGTTGATTTTCATAATACAATAGGGGCCGAAGTAATACATAGGCGCAGCTATGAACTTAAGGCCTATTTTCGTTCTAAAATTGAGGGTAATGACTATTTTACCATAAAAAGTCCAGCGTTAGATGACCTTTCTAGTGCTATTCAGGTAGTAGAAGTAAATGGAAAGGATGTTAAGGATATCAAGGAAAAGCTCTGGGAGAATTATGGTATTGATTGCAGGCCCATGACAAGTCATGGCTTAAATGCGCTACGTCTTTCCTTTGCTATTTATATTACTAAAAAGGACATTGACTATTTGGTCAATGCGTTGCAAGAGCTTTCTTAGAGAACATATAGTTGTACTGCTTCATTCTGAGAGCAAAGAGGTAATATTTATTTTCAATAGTAGAAAATCTGAAAAATCCATTAATTTAGAGAATGTTTGCCTTAGTAGACTGCAACAACTTTTATGCTTCTTGTGAACGAGCTTTCCAGCCTAAGTTCAACAATACCCCTATAGCCATTCTGTCCAATAATGATGGTTGTTTTATTTCGCGTAGCGATGAAGCCAAAAAACTTGGCCTTCCCATGGCTGCTCCAGCATTTAAATACAGAAAATTCTGTGAGGACAATGGCATAAAAGTGTTTTCTTCCAACTACCCTTTATATGGTGACATGAGTACTAGGGTGATGAATATTTTGGGGACATTTACACCAGATATAGAAGTTTATAGTGTTGACGAAGCCTTCTTAAAGTTTGATGGATTTGAAAACTATGATTTTGATACCTATGGTAAAGAAATCCAACGTACAGTACAAAAATGTACAGGAATTCCAATAAGTATAGGAATGGCGCCTACAAAGGCATTGGCAAAAGTAGCCAACAAGATTGCTAAAAAATTTAGATCTAAAACAGGCGGGGTATTTGTAATCCAATCAGATGAAGGGCGCATAAAAGCACTGCAGTGGACAAAAATTGAAAGTGTTTGGGGGGTTGGCCATGGCAACTTAAAACGGTTGCAATCCAAAAATGTAAAAACAGCTTTCGATTTTATTCAATTATCAGACGATTGGGTTAAAAAGCAAATGGCGATTATTGGTTTGCGATTAAAAAAGGATTTGGAAGGAATAGCAACCTTGGATTTAGATGACGATACCCGAGATAAAAAAGCCATTGCGACCACGCGTAGTTTTGAATATACCTATGATGATATTGAGAACATAAAAGAGCGTGTTTCTACTTTTGCTACTAGTTGTGCCGAAAAATTGCGAACTCAAAACAGTAGCTGCAACCATATTGTGGTCTTTTTACGAAGTAATAGACATAAGAAAAACGAACCACAAGATAGAGGTAGTGTAATTATCACTTTGCCTTATGCAACAGATTCAAGCCTGATCATAAGTAACTATGCTGTCGAAGCAGTAACTTCTATCTATAAACCAGGTATTAAATATAAGAGGGCGGGAGTAATTGTTTCAGGTCTAGTTCCTACAAATGAAAGACAATTGGATTTATTTTTGGCTGAAAATCCTAAACACCATAAAATCATGAAAGTGATGGATAATGTGAATGATAAATATGGATACAAAATAAAAATTGCCAATCAAGATTTAAAACGGACTTGGAAAATGCGTCAGGAACATCTGTCCCCTAAATACACTACCAATATTAATGATATTATTACAGTAAGATGAGTTCAAAAAAAATTACCCAGGTCAATTCACTTACTTTTTTTACACCGGATGAGACAGAAAACTTGAGGATTCCAATTTCCAATAATACAGTTTCTGCCGGCTTTCCATCACCAGCTGAAGATTTTAAAGAGAAACGTATTAGCCTGGACAATACTTTAATAAAGAATAAGGAAGCCACATTTTATGCAAGGGTGAGCGGGAAATCCATGATTGGAGCGGGGTTGGATGATGGTGACTTATTAGTAATTGACAGAAGCTTGGAAGCCGAAAATGGCAAAATAGCAGTATGCTTTTTGGATGGTGAGTTTACTGTAAAACGACTTCAAATAGAAAAAGATACAATTACCCTTTTGCCTGAAAATGAAAAATACAAACCTATCAAAGTGCCAAAGGGGAGTGATTTGTTGATTTGGGGAATTGTTACTTATGTCATTAAAGCAGTTTGATGAATTTGCGATGATCATTACAAAACAGATTGATTAATCCAAATCCTTTCCTATCTTTGTGGCGTTGTGTTGGATTTCAATCTGTAATTGGATTGGAATCAGGTTGAAGCATCATACGATGCCCACCAATGAAAGGCTTTCCATATGGAAGGCTTTTTTTGTTGGAATCAACTTTAGTGTATAGAGTGTATAATGTGGTGAAGTAAAGACGCGGCCAGCTTTGCCGTTTGCCCATCAATATCAAATTTAGGATTCATCTCAGCAACATCCATACTAATCAATTTTCCCGAACCAATGATGGTTTTAAGGCATTCCACAACAATTTGTGGTGTGAATCCCATAGGAGAGGGGGCACTTACTCCAGGTGCATAAGCGGAAGAAAAACCGTCTAAATCTATGGTTACATAAACCTTGTCCACAGTTTTAATAAAAGCATTGATCCAAGTATTGATCTCATCCAGAAATTGCATCTGAAAGGTATCGGATAGTACGTATTTAACATCTAATTCTTTGGCAGTCTCAAAAAGTGTCCGGTCATTGGCATCTTTCCGAATACCAAGGCATAAATAATTAAAGGAGCAATTTTCTTTTTTGGATTGTGTTGCTATTTGATAGAAAGGGGTTCCGGAATTGTTATTATCCGAAGGCTTCCGAAGATCAAAATGCGCATCAAAATTAATTATTCCGATTGTCTGCCCTTCTTTTTTTGAATCCAAGTAGTTTTGAATCCCATGGTAATGTCCATAGGCCATGTCGTGACCGCCACCCAAAATTATGGGAAACTGCTTTTTTTTCAGAAGTGTGGAAACTGCTTTTGAAAGCGCTTCTTGAGCAGCTTCCATATTTTCATCTTTACAGGTTATAGTGCCGGTATCTTGCAATACTACAGTACTGGCAAGATGATTTGGAAATTTCCCTAGGCTGGTTTTAATAACTTCAGGACCTTTTGCAGCTCCAATTCTACCTTGATTTCGTTTTACTCCTTCGTCACAGGCATATCCTAATAATGCTATGGATTTTTTAGCGGGTTCAGAAATTTCATTTAAAGGAGTGCATCGCACTTTTTCATGGAGGTACAGGTACTTATTGCTGACTCTTCCATGCCAAATAGCTGTATTTGGGTTTGTGTAGTGTTTCATTATGCATCAAAAAGATGGTCCAATATATCCGATTCCACCAGATTGGGTAAAGTTACTTTTAAATTGGGAGTTCGTTCCATTTCACGTTTTATGGCAAATAAAGCTTCCTTGTTCCTGGCCCAGCTTCTTCTTGAAATACCATTGTTTACATCATAAAACAACATGCTTTTCAATTTACGTGAAGCCTCTTTCGAACCATCCAAGACCATTCCAAACCCCCCATTAATGACCTCGCCCCAGCCTACACCACCTCCATTGTGTATAGAAACCCAAGTAGCGCCTCTAAAACTATCTCCAATAACATTATGAATGGCCATATCGGCAGTGAACTTGCTACCATCGTAAATATTGCTGGTCTCCCTAAAAGGAGAGTCGGTGCCACTAACATCATGATGATCACGTCCCAAGACCACTGGAGCGGAAATATCACCTTTGGAAATAGCGGTATTAAAAGCGTCTGCAATCTTGGCTCGGCCTTCGGCATCGGCGTATAAAATTCGAGCTTGCGAACCGACTACCAATTTGTTCTGTTCCGCTTCTTCAATCCATTTAATATTGTCCTGCATTTGTTGCTGGATTTCTTCAGGGGCTTCAGCCTTGATTTGCTTCATGATTTCCAAAGCGATAGCATCTGTTTTTTGTAAATCTTCTGGATTTCCAGAAGTACAGACCCATCTAAATGGCCCAAATCCATAATCAAAACACATGGGTCCCAAAATATCTTGAACGTAGGAAGGGTATCTAAAATCAATATTATTTTCCGCCATTACATCACCACTAGCGCGAGAAACTTCCAATAAAAAAGCATTGCCATAGTCGAAAAAATAGGTGCCCTTTGCTGTGTGCTTGTTGATAGCGGTAATTTGTCTTCGTAACGATTCCTGTACTTTTTTCTTGAACTCGGTGGGATTTTCGGCCATCATGGTATTAGATTCTTCAAAGGATAACCCTATAGGGTAATATCCGCCTGCCCATGGATTGTGCAAGGAGGTTTGATCAGAACCCAAGTGGACAAAAACGTCTTCCTCGTAGAATTGTTCCCAAACTTCTACCACGTTTCCGATATAAGCTAAAGAGACCACTTCATTTTGAGCAATGGCGGTTTTTGTTCTTTGAACAAGTTCATGTATATCGGTCAATAACTCATCAACCCAACCTTGTTGATGTCTTTTTTTGGCGGCTTCGGGATTTACTTCTGCACAAACAGTGACACATTCGGCTATGTTTCCTGCTTTGGGCTGGGCACCGCTCATCCCTCCCAAACCAGCAGTTAAAAATATTTTCCCCTTAGGGGAATCGCCTTTATCCAATACTTTTCTGAAAGCGTTCATCACAGTAATTGCCGTTCCATGTACGATGCCTTGAGGGCCAATGTACATAAAGGAGCCTGCTGTCATTTGACCGTATTGAGTAACGCCAAGTGCATTGAATTTTTCCCAATCATCTGGTTGCGAATAATTGGGAATCATCATGCCATTGGTGACGATTACTCTGGGGGCTTCTTTTGAGGAAGGAAATAACCCCATGGGATGTCCGGAGTACATATGCAATGTTTGTTCCTCGGTCATCTCAGCAAGATATTTCATGGTCAACAGATACTGCGCCCAGTTTTGAAAGACTGCACCATTACCGCCATAGGTAATAAGTTCTTCAGGATGTTGTGCCACAGCGGGATCAAGGTTGTTCTGAATCATCAGCATAATTGCAGCAGCCTGCTTCGTTTTGGCCGCGTATTCAGAGATGGGTCGGGCATAGATTTTATAGTCCGGTTTAAAGCGATGCATGTAGATCCTACTATAATTGTTGAGTTCGCTGGCAAACTCTTTGGCCAATTCTACATGCCAAGCCTTTGGAAAGTATCGTAATGCATTTTGAACGGCCAGTTTTTTCTCTTCTTTTGATAAAATATCTTTTCGCTTGGGAGCTGGATTTCCCATTTTTGGATACTCTCTTTTTGAAGGAAGATTTTCGGGAATCCCCCTTACTAGCTGCGCTTGAAAATCCGTCAATGTTTTGGTCATGTTAATCTCTTTCGTAAATTTTTTCACCTTTTTTCCAAACAGTACTGGGTTTTAATTGCCCTTGTTGATAGGTGATTTCTTGATAGTTGTCCGTTGGAAAAACACTAAAATCCGCAAGCATATTTGCTTCTAGAATTCCTCTATCTGCCAAATTCAAAGCAGCACTTGCCCTGAACGTAATCCCGGCCAATACTTCCGCATTTGAGAGCTTTTCAAAGGTCCCTAGAATACTTGCTTGGGTGAGCAAATGGCCCATTGGTGCCGAACCAGGATTATGGTCGCTTGCAATGGCCAAAGCTCCGCCTGCATCTAATAACTTTCGGGCAGGGGTAAAGGCGCATCCTAAACCTAGGGAAGCTCCAGGTAATGCCGTGGAAATAACATTGCTGTTTGCTAATAATTGAATTTCATTCTCGGTGCTGGCTTCCAAATGGTCTGCGCTTATGGCACCAAAATGTATGGCTATTTCACTTCCGCCAGTAGTAAATTGATCTGCATGCACGGTGATATCAAATCCCATTGCTTTAGCTTTCTTAAAATAGGGTGCTATCTCTAGTGTAGAAAATGCACTTTCCTCAATAAAAGCATCAATTCGATTACTAAGTCCTTCAGATTTTAATATTGAGAATAATTGTGAGGCAATCTCCTCTAGATAATTTTTGTCACTGTTCCAATCTTTTGGCTTCATGTGAGCAGCTAAACAAGTTGCTACAAGGTCTGCTTGTGTTTTTTTATCAGCTTGTTTTATGGCTCTGAGCATTTTAAGCTCCTCATTAATAGAGAGGCCATAACCACTTTTTACCTCTATAGTAGTGGTGCCATTTTCCAGATGAGTTTTACTTCTTGAGATAATGCCTTCAATCAAATCCTCTTGAGAAGCTTTGCGAGTTTGTGACACGGTGTCCCATATACCGCCTCCAGCTTTGGCAATTTCCAGATAAGTCTTTCCAGAATTTCTATAAGCATAATCTCTAGCTCGCGAACCACCAAAACAGATATGGGTATGGGAATCTACAAACCCCGGAAGGCAAACATGTTGTCCTTCAATATGGTGGGTGTCGACCGCATCGGACTTTAAATCCTCAAAATTACCAACAGCTTTGATTTTTCCTTCGGAAATAAGAATACCCCCTTGCTCAATGATTACCAATTGCTCATCGGGCAGTGCTCCTTTCAAAGGCAAACCCGACATAGGAAGCAGTTGTGTAAATGGACCTATTAATAGTGGTTTGCTCATGTGTTAGTATGTTTCAAATTCTTCCAGATAAGGAGCGTTCCATTGAAGGTTTTTTGCTGCCATGGTTTGTTCTACCAGTGCAATAATTTCACCTTTTTGGATGACCTCTATTCCTTTTTCAATATCATCGGCAAAAACACGATCGCTATCTGCAAAGGGAACTTTGGTTCTTATGAATTTATGAATTTCATCCAATACAATACCTGATTTTAAAGGTTTTCTAAATTCGAAGGCTTGAGCGGCGGTTAACAGCTCAATGGCCAATATCTTTTCAACATTTTCAATAATCTGAAGTGCTTTTCTCCCACTTATTGATCCCATGCTTACATGATCTTCTTGTCCTAAAGAGGTTGGGATACTATCCGCGCTCGCCGGAAAACATAGACTTTTATTTTCACTGGCCAATGCTGCTGTAGTGTACTGTAAAATCATGTATCCAGAGTTGATTCCAGTATCTCCCATCAATAATTTAGGCACTCCTGGACTATTCCCCTCTAACGCCAAATAAATTCTTCGGTCCGAAATGCTCCCTAATTCTGAAGCTGCCAGTGCGGCGTAGTCCAAAGCCATGGCCAAGGGCTGTCCGTGAAAATTACCTCCACTTATGGTCAACTCATCATTGATGATTACCGGATTGTCAGTAACAGAATTAAGTTCCACCTCTAACAGTTCTTTTAAGTGCAGCCATGTATTCCTAGATGCACCGTGTACTTGAGGCATGCAACGAAGCGAGTAAGGATCTTGAACGCGTTCACAGTCGATATGGTCTTCCAAAATTTCGGAACCTTGGAGCAGTGTTCGTATTCTTCCGGCCACATGTTGGTTTCCTTTAAAAGGGCGAAGTGTATGCAGTTCTTCGTGAAAAGGTTTCATAGAGCCTTGAAGTCCTTCCAGCATCATAGCTCCAATAATATCGGCATGTCTTAGGCAATACTGTAGTTTTTGTAGGACCAATATGCCGTGTGCAGCAATGAATTGTGTGCCGTTGATGAGCGCTAAACCTTCCTTTGGACCAAGTTCCAAAGATTGAAGTCCGGTTTTCTTAAATAGCTGATCTGTAATAATGGTTTCTCCTTTATAATTTACTTTGCCTAGCCCGATTAAGGGAAGAAATAAATGGGAGAGGGGAGCCAAATCACCAGAAGCCCCTACTGAACCTTGTGACGGAACCACAGGAATAGCATCATGCTCCAAATGCCAGAGCATTCGATTAATTGTGGCAATTGCGATACCCGAATATCCTTTGGCAAGGGCATGGATTTTTAAGATAAGCATTAGTTTGGCAAGTTCTTCGGATATGGGTTTTCCCACTCCAACACTATGACTTTGTAAAATATTGGATTGAAGAATTTTAGTATCCTCCTTGGAAATCTTGGTATTGCACAAAGGTCCGAAGCCCGTATTTATACCATAAACGGTGTCACCTTTGGCAACAATGTTTTGAACGCGAAGGTTGCTTACCTCAATTTTCTTGATATAATCTTCTGACATAATTCCTTTGACCGAACCCTTTGCAATGCCTATGGCGATACTTGCAGTTAGATGATGTTCGCCAAAATGAAATGTTTTGGGTAGTTGCATATGTATAATTTGAGATTTATAAAGATACCATGTATCATTAATAATTACCAATACTTATTTTTGTAGTATTTAATAACTATGAATTATCAGATAGAATTACGACATTTCATTTATTTTTTGGCTGTGGCCGAAGAATTGCACTATAGAAAGGCAGCAGAAAAGCTGTTTATATCCCAACCCGGACTAAGTACGCAAATCAAGCAGATGGAAGGAATTCTCCAAACCCAACTTTTTATTAGAGATAAGAAAAAAGTTAGGTTAACACCAGCTGGAGCATTTTTAAAAGGGGAAGTAGAGTTTATACTGAACCATTTGGAGCAGACCAAAAAACAATTAAAACTTATTGGTGAGGGGCATTTGGGTGAAATTAGAATTGGGTTTTTAGGTTCCGCAATGCAGAATGTAATACCAAATTTATTGCTGGATTTAAAGGAAAAATTCCCTTTCATACATACCAGTCTTGAAGAACTTTCAAACAGAGCTCAGATAAGTGCTATTCTAAGGGACAAATTGGATTTGGGGTTTGTGCGGTTATCAAGAGTGCCAAAAGGGCTGAAATTGAAACCTGTTTTTGAAGATACCTTTTCGTTGGTTTTGCCAGCGGACCATATATTGAATGAGAAAGATTTTAAAAGCATTAATCAAGTCGCTACGGATGATTTTATCCTATTCTCACAGGATTATAGCCCTCAATATTATGATACTGTTCTAAGCATTTGCGAAGATGCTGGTTTTTCACCCAATGTTTCCCATAAATCGGTACATGCTCAAACTGTTTTTAAATTGGTGGAAAATAAATTAGGCATTGCAATAGTGCCCACTGCGTTGCAATACGGTTTTCAAATGAAAGTAAAATTCATCGAACTCAAAAAGATTAAACAACGGGCTATTTTATCTATGGTCTGGAAAGAGGACAACCGAAATCCAGTACTACAAAATTGTATTGATTTACTTTTAAAACTATAGCATAAAAATTTTCCAAAGTGTAACTTTGAAAAGCTTAAAATATAGACTATGGCATTTGATATAATTAAGAAAAGACGAAGTGTTTTTCCCGCTCAATATAATGATAAGCCCATCTCAAAAGAAACCATTGAGGAGTTGTTGGAAGCAGCCAACTGGGCACCTACCCATAAAAAGACCGAACCTTGGCGATTTAAGGTATTGATGGGCGCAAAAAAAGAAGCTTTGGGAAAATTTATGTCGGATAAATACCAAGAAGTAGATTCCAAACCCAAGCAAGTCAAAATTAAAAAACTACAAGATAATCCTGCTCGTTCAGGAGCAGTAATTGCCATTTGTATGCAACGTGATTCAAATGAATGCATACCCGAGTGGGAAGAATTGGCAGCTACGGCGATGGCAGTGCAAAATATGTGGCTTTGCTGCACGGAAATGGGAATTGGATGTTATTGGAGTTCTCCTGGTTTGATAAAATACATAGATGAGTTTTTCAATCTTAATGAAGGCGAGAAATGTCTTGGATTCCTATATATGGGGTATTATGATAATCCGGTAGAACCATCAACAAGAACTCCTATTGAAGAAAAAGTAGAATGGTTTGATTAACTAAAGGTGAACAGTTCCGAGCCGTATTCAATGGCTTTCCAAAAAAACAAAACTGCATAAAAAACCGTTACCAAAATTTTTAAAAACGTACCTGTCAAAAAGCCCAAAAAAGACCCAAAAGCAGCTTTTAAAGCTCTTTTTTGATCTATGTTGTTTGAGAGTTCGCCAATAAAAGCACCTAGAAAGGCTCCAATAATAAAACCTCCCGGAATAGGTAAGAACAAACCTATTAAAAGTCCAATGATTGTCCCCCACATACCCGCTTTACTGCCGCCAAATTTTTTAGTCCCCATGGCTGGAATCACATAATCCATTACCGTAATCAGTAGCGCAAAAAAGAGCGTTATACCCAGCATCCACCAATCATCTGGAACAGCTTTGGTCAAATACAACAGCAACAATCCTAGCCAACTTACCGGTGGACCGGGTAACACAGGTAGAAAACTACCCAAAATACCTACTAGCATTAATATAAACCCTAAAACAAGTAAAGCAATGTCCATTTTTTGGTTTTGACTATAAGACAAATTTAGTAATGAAATGTTACAAGTCTATTCTAAAAACCGAGTTTAGATTATTTTATTGAACTAAAAAAATAGTTTAAACTAAAAATTTAGTTATATTTGTTTTGGGTTATAACTAAAAACTTAGTTAAATGATGAAGCAATTGACAAAAGCAGAAGAGGAGGTAATGCATATTTTGTGGAAACTCGAAAAATGCAATGTCGCGGCAGTTCTAGAGGAACTACCAGAACCAAAGCCAGCATATAACACAATTTCTACCATTGTTCGCATATTGGAAGACAAGGGTTTTGTAAATCACGAGAAGGTAGGGAAAGGACATATCTATTTTCCATTGATTAAAAAATCGGACTATAGTAACCAGTCCATCAACAAACTAATGGAAGGTTATTTTCAAGGATCATTTAAAAGTATGGTATCCTTTTTTATGAAGAAAAATGACATTAGCCTTAGTGAATTAGAGAGTATTATGGACCAAATAAAAGAAGAGGAAGAATGATACAGTATGTTTTAGAAAGTTTGGTCTTTCAGTTAATCTTTTTATTGACGTATGATTTGTTCTTGAAAAAAGAAACTTTTTTTCAATGGAATCGGATTTACCTTATAGGGACATTTACACTTTCTTTGATACTCCCTTGGATAAGAATTGAAGCGCTTCAAGCCTTGGTTCCAAATGAGTTAATAGCGTATCCCTCTTTTTTATGGCAATTAGATGAAATTACGGTGTATAGCAAAAATAATAACGAAGGCTTTTTTGAATCCATTTCTTGGGAGCATATGGTGTTTGGGATTGGTGTGTTGGTGATGTGTTGCTGGTTTTCAATCAAACTTTTCCAAATCCTTAGATTAAAGCATAAAGGGGTCGTCCATTACCATAAAGATTATACCAAGATAGTAGTTCCAAAAAGTGAAACAGCTTTTTCATTTTTCCGAAATATTTTTTTAGGTCAGGATATTAAACAAGATAAGCAGCGGCAAATTATAGCCCATGAGTTGGTACATGTAAGACAGCTACATACTATCGACCTTATCTTTTTTGAGCTAATGCACATAATGTTTTGGTTCAATCCTTTGGTTTTTGTATATCAAAAAAGAGCTTCGGAACTGCATGAGTTTATTGCGGATTCTGAGGTTTCCAAGGGAAATAAAAAAGAACAATATCAATTATTGTTATCGGATGTATTTCAAACTCAAAATATCAGTTTTGTCAATCAATTTTTTAAAAAATCATTAATCAAAAAACGAATAGTCATGTTACAAAAAGAAAAATCAGGAAAAATCTATCGGCTTAAATATCTTTTATTATTGCCTGTTACAGTTAGTATGTTGTTATATACTTCATGTGAAGATGTTGAAAATGAAAAAGGTAGAATTGTAAGTTCAATTCGACAAGATAATAATGAATCCTTTCTTGTTGTTAACGACTTAAATAATATGTCAGAAAGTGAAAAGAATATACAACAAAGGCTAATTGATGAACTAATTGAATTAAAGTCAGCGCAAACTTTGATGGTAGAAGATGGTAGCAATTCAATAAAACTTCATATTGATGAGGGCGAAATAAAGAAAATGGAGGTACAGAAAAGTTCTGCAAATTCAGTTCCTTTTGGTAAAGTTCCAGATGTACCGATATTCAGAGGGTGTGAAGGTGCTACAGATACAAGATCATGTTTTATGGAAAAAATGCAGGAGCATATCAAAAAGCATTTCTATTATCCCAAAGAAGCCCAGGACAAAGGTCTTGAAGGTAGGGTAAACGTTATTTTCACAATTACTGAAGAAGGTTTTATCAAAGACATAAAAACTAAGGGGCCTGATAAAATACTGGAAGACGTGGTGGTGGATATCATTTCAAAATTACCAAGAATGCAGCCTGGGAAGCATAATGGGGAAAACATAAGTGTTCCTTTCTCAATACCGATCATTTTTGAGTTAGACTAAATAGGTCATTTTCTGTTGATTTGATAGCTTGGGATATCCTGAGCTATTTTTTTAATTATAACCCAAAGGACTTTGGAGTACTTAATCAAAAAATTGTAATTTCAGCCAAATATTAGGGGCTGTATGCGGAAGTTTTTATTGATATCCTGTTTAGGTTTACTTGCCTCTTGCGAACTCTTTATGTCCAAGGAAGATAAGACCCAAAAAATGGTCAATGAAGAGTTGTTGTCCATTGATTGGAACGATGTTGACCAATATCCACTTTTTGAAGATTGTGATGAAACGGCAACCAAGCAAGCACAACGGGAATGTTTTCAAAGTGTAATGCTTAATCATTTTTCCAAAGCACTGGAAGGATTGCAATTTCAAGTGGATAAGGATTTGAACGATACCATGTACATAGACTTTTCAATTGATGAGCATGGATTTATATCGGTTTTAAATGTTGAGGAGAATACTGCTATCTTAAATGAGATATCAGATTTTAATGCCAAAATATCTGACCGATTGAACGATTTAACAACGGTGGCCCCTGCTTTAAAAAGAGGTATTCCAGTAGGTTTAAAGTTTAGACTTCCCATAGTATTAAACACCAATTAAAAACTTGGCAACAGAAAAAATCATTTTAGGGATTGACCCAGGCACATCGGTCATGGGTTTCGGAATCATCAAGGTGATTAATAAGCAGATGCATTTTGTTCAAATGAACGAGTTGATGCTAAAAAAATACGATGACCCCTATACCAAGCTTAAATTGATTTTTGAACGTACCCTGGAGTTGATAGATACCTTTCACCCAGATGAGATTGCCATTGAAGCTCCTTTTTATGGCAAGAATGTTCAATCCATGCTCAAACTCGGTCGGGCCCAAGGTGTTGCTATGGCTGCTGGACTCTCTAGGCAAGTTCCCATAACAGAATACATGCCCAAAAAAATTAAAATGGCCATAACGGGTAATGGAAATGCTAGTAAAGAGCAAGTGGCAAAAATGCTTCAAAGTATGTTGAAGCTGAAAACTCTGCCCAAAAACTTGGATAGCACAGATGGGCTCGCTGCCGCAGTATGCCATTTTTATAATGAAGGTCGCGTTGAGGTTGGAAAACACTACACCGGATGGGATGCTTTTGTAAAACAAAACCCGAGCAAGTTGAAATCTAAATGAGCGGAATCTATATCCATATTCCATTTTGTAAACAAGCTTGCCATTATTGTGATTTTCATTTTTCTACTCAAATGGGAAAGAAAGAAGTCATGTTGCTAGCAATCAAAAAGGAAATTGAACTCCGAAAAGATGAGTTTGAAAATCATAAGGTAGAAACCATATATTTTGGAGGTGGAACACCATCTGTTTTGACTACCGCTGAAATAGAAATTTTGGTAAAAACTGTCCAAGAAAATTACAAGGTTGTTGAAAACCCAGAAGTTACTTTAGAAGCCAACCCTGATGATTTAACGGATGATAAAATCATTGAGCTATCCAATAGCCCTATTAATCGTCTTAGTATAGGCATCCAATCTTTTTTTGATGAAGATTTAAAGTTGATGAACCGTGCGCATTCATCTGATGAAGCAGTTAATTCATTGTCAATGGCAACTCAGTACTTTGATAATATTTCAATCGATTTAATTTACGGAATTCCAGGTATGGATAACAATAGGTGGAAAGCTAATATTGAAAGAGCACTTTCTTTTGAACTCCCTCATATCTCTAGTTATGCCTTAACCGTTGAACCAAAAACGGCACTTAAAAAGTTTATAGAAAAAGGAATCGTGGCCAATGTGGATGACGAACAGGCACAGGTACAGTTTAATATATTAGTGGATGTTTTGGAGAAAAATGACTTTGTGAATTATGAGATTTCCAACTTTGGAAAGCAAGGGTATTTTTCAAAAAACAATACTTCGTATTGGCAGGGAAAAAAATATATTGGTATTGGTCCCTCAGCTCACTCTTTTGATGGGCAAAATAGGAGTTGGAACATTAGGAACAACCCAAAATATATAAAGGCTTTAGAAGGAGAGGTACTATCCAAGGAGACAGAGACCTTGTCCAAAACAGATAGATATAATGAGTACGTGATGACCGGGTTGAGAACTATTTGGGGTGTTTCTCTAGAAAAAATCAAGCACGATTTTGGACAGACGTATCTTGATTATTTAAATAAACAAACCAAAAAATACTTGGAGACGCATCTGCTTTTTGTGGATAATGGAAAATTGTTGGCAACCAAAAAGGGAAAGTTTCTGGTCGATGGAATTGCATCGGACCTTTTTATGATTAATTTGGAATCATGATTGCTAGCATTAAATACAATTCCAAGAATTATAAAATAGATTTATCTAATCCACTGGATATCTCCATTTCGCTTCAAGATGGCAGTGAAAATGTAAATGCGTGGTACTTGGACCCACCTAAAATTGAACCGCATAAGGAGGGCGATTTCGTAGGGAAAGTTTCTGAAGGGGCATCTACCAACTTTAACGACATTTGGTTCAATCCGCATTCTCATGTGACGCATACAGAATGTTTGGGTCATATTACTGAGGCGTTTTACTCCGTAAATCAAGAACTAAAACAATTCTTTTTTTTAGCTGAAGTGATAACTGTTGCCCCAGAAAAATCTGGAGAAGATTTTGTGATATCGGAAAAGCAATTAAAATATGCTTTAGGAAATAAAAAACGGGAGGCATTGATCATTAGGACCATTCCGAACCTTGAAAACAAGAAGTCGATGAAGTATTCCAATGAAAACCCACCTTACCTGTTAGAGGCGGCGGCTAGTTATTTGGTTGATAAGGGGATATCACACTTACTAACTGATCTTCCTTCTGTGGATAAAGAAAAAGACGGCGGTGCTCTTTTGGCACATAATGCCTTTTGGAGGATGAATGGTGAACCAAGGTTAAATGCTACAATTACAGAGTTTATCTATGTAGGGAATGAGATAGAAGATGGTTGCTATTTTTTAAACCTCCATGTTGCTCCTTTTGAAAATGATGCCAGTCCAAGTAGGCCAGTGCTATATAAAATTGAAAATTGATGAAAAGTGCCCTAAAATTGGAAGAGTTGATGCTATTGATCTTTGGGTTCTTTCTTTTTATGAAAATGGATTTGTCTTGGTGGTGGTTTTTTGTATTGTTGTTAGTGCCAGATATTGGAATGCTAGGGTATTTGGCAGGTAATAGAGTAGGAGCGTTCATATATAATGTGTTTCACCATAGAGGTATTGCCATTTTGCTATATTTAATTGGGATTAGTTATTTGAACCTGCAGATTTTTGAACTTATGGGAATCATAATTTTTTCCCACGCAGCTATGGATAGATTTTTTGGCTATGGCCTCAAATATGAAAAAGGATTTAAATTTACCCATTTGGGAGAAATAGGAAAGAAGCATGGATAGTATTTTAGAAGCTTTTTTGGGTCTTATTCTAGGGGCAATACTAATGTATTGGCTATTCTCCTTGTTCCGAAGAAAAAAAAATAAAGAACTCACCAAACAGCAGTCCACGGTCTTATTGGACAAAATCCAAAGCGTATGTAAATTGATTTCTGTAGAAGGGGATTTTGCAGAGATTTACCACTATGAAAACATTAAAGAAGGCTTTATGAGTCTTCTAAGCAGTAAGAAAAAGGCCTTGATTGTAGTAAAGGCAAAAGCACATATTGGATACGACCTAAAGAAATTGAATTTAAAGGCAGATAATGAAAATAAGCGGATTATACTCGCAGACTTTCCAGAACCAGAAATTTTATCCATTGAACCTGACCTTCAGTTTTATGATATTAAAAATGGACTCTTCAATAGCTTTTCACCAGATGATTTAACTAAGCTGAACTTGGAGGCTAAAGATCATATCAAACAAAAAATACCAGAAAGTGGTTTAATGGTCACGGCAAGGAAAGAAGCTTTGCAAGCTGTATTGCTAGTTGAGAAAATTGTTGAGACCATAGGATGGACTCTAGATTACTCAGCATTAGAAATTACGAATAGAGAAAAAAATATTTTGGAAGAATAAATAATTATGAAAACGGGAATTTTAACTTTACTATTGATTGGCTTTGTAACTGCCACTAGTTTTGCACAAACTAAAGACACTATGAAAACCTTTGATTCGACCTTTGCGCATACCGTATATTTTTGGTTTAAAAACCCTGATAATAGTGCGTACAAAACAAAATTTGAAACTTCTTTGAAAACCTTTCTTAAGAACTCCAAATATGCAAAAACCAATTTTATAGGTACACCGCCAAAATCTAGCAGGGATGTTGTTGATGGGTCATTCACCTATTCATTAATAGTAACGTTTGAGTCTGCGGAAGCACAAGAGGGATATCAAAAAGAAGAAGCTCATTTAATCTTTATTGAAGAATGCAAGCATCTTTGGGAAAAGGTAATAGTTTATGATTCCAACGGAATATAAAAATGAACGTTGAAGAGCTAAGAAATTTTTGCGTTGATAAAAAAGGTGTGACAGAAGAATTCCCTTTTGATGAGCACACTTTGGTATTTAAGGTAATGGGTAAAATGTTTGCTTTGTTGCCCTTGGAAAGAATACCTTCTCAATGTAACCTAAAGTGTGACCCAGAGCGAGCAATAGTGTTAAGAGAGGAGTATGATGGAGATATTACACCTGGCTATCATATGAGCAAAAAGCATTGGAATACACTGTTTTTGGAAAACCTTCCGCCAAACCTAACCAGAGAACTAGTGAATCATTCT
The DNA here is from genome assembly GCF_947499585.1 of uncultured Allomuricauda sp. Taxonomy (GTDB): domain Bacteria; phylum Bacteroidota; class Bacteroidia; order Flavobacteriales; family Flavobacteriaceae; genus Flagellimonas. The sequence goes on from NZ_CANMOO010000003.1 coordinate 92,457, forward strand.
TATGATTTAGTGGTTTCTGGTTTAACTAAGAAACTAAAAGAGCAACTGGATTCACTTTAGAGGTAACCTAATAAAAATTATTGATATTTAACCGAAACATTTCTACCATTCGTCGATAGTTCTTTTTTGTTTAACTAAATTGTAGTCCTTTTCTTAAAGTGTTTTAAGACTTTTGTATACTAAATCCAAAGCGTCATGAATGTTCTGTTTATAGAAGATGATATGATAGAAACTATGAAATTGCAACGAGCTATTTCTAAGTTTCAGTCCAAACATAAGATTACCGAAGCTAAAAATGGAGAAGAAGCTATGGAATTCTTGAAAGGAGGAAACTTGCCTGATATTATCCTTCTAGATTTAAATATGCCACGAATGAGTGGTATTGAATTCCTTTCTATTTTAAAGGCGGATGATAGACTTAAGTATTTGCCTACCATTATTTTGACCACATCGGAAAATCGCGTTGATTTATTAAAATGCTTTGAGATTGGAATCGCTGGATATATCATAAAGCCCTTAAAATATGAAGATTACGAGTCTAAACTAAAGAAAGTTTTTGACTATTGGGAGGTTAGTGAGCTAGTTAAAGCCTAACAAAATTCTTTATTTCACAACATTCTTTTTTTAAATAGGTAGTACAATTCCTACTTTTAAATCATAATATTCTTTATTATGAAAGGAATTGTTTTTACTGAGTTTATGGAAATGGTCGAGTCTATTTATGGACTAGAGACTGTTGATTCCTTATTGGAAAACTGTGACCTTCATTCTGGAGGTGCATATACTTCTGTAGGCACTTATGACTTTAACGAGATGGTGAGTTTGATTTCTGAACTCAGCGAAAAAAAGAGTGTTTCCCAAGAAGATTTATTGTATTCTTTTGGGCATCATTTGTTTGTAGGGCTTGTAGATGCCCATCCAGAAGTAGTTTCAAGTTATAGAACACCTATTGGCCTTCTTCACTGTATTGAAGATCATATTCACATACATGTAAAGAAACTCTACCCCGATGCGGAACTCCCTCAATTTAAAATACTTTCAAAAACGGATAATTCACTTGAAATGATCTATAGCTCTTCAAGAGGGCTCTATGCTTTAGCGCACGGGCTTATAGTAAAGACGTTTGAACACTTTGGAAAGTTGGCAAAAGTAGAATATAAACTATTGAATGAAAACGGAACAGAAGTCAAGTTTACTATCCTCCAAAATGGATAGTAACGAAATTCCCATATTAAAAAGAGCTTTGTTACGGGAGAAAAAGGCCCGTAAGACAGCGGAGAGTTTGCTGGAAAACAAAGCAAAGGAACTCTATGATGCCTCTTTGCACCTTAAAGAAGCAAATGGACGCCTAGAAACCTTATTGAATGATGGTGGAACTGCTATAGACAATGCTTTCGTTAACATTATTGATCCTTATGTGGTCATGGATTTGATGTCTAACGTTATCAATATGAATACCTCTGCAAAAGAGTTTTTGGGGTATGATCATACAAAGGAAAAAATCTGTCTTTCAGATATAGTACATCCAGATTATTTGGAATACACTGCAGAATCGTTTCAAACTTTACTGCAAGTAGGAGTTCTAAAAAACTATTCCGCAAAAATTATCACAAAAAATCAAGAAGAGAAGTATGTAAATATAAATGCAAGTCTCATTTATAATGAAAGTGGAAGTCCCATAGCTGCACAAGGAGTGATAAGGGATATTACACAGGAGATTGAGGTAAAACAACTTTTAGAGAAACAAAAAAAGCAGCAAGACATCATTGTGGAGAATTCCTCCTTGGGAATTTTGTTGATTGTGAAGGATAAAATAATAAAGGCCAATAAGTCCTTTATTGAGTTATTAGGGTACTCAGAAGTTGAGCTTAAAAAATTATCGTTGGATGAGATTTCCTCTTTAGAGGATAGCAATTTGTATGATAACCTCTTGCAAAAGAGTCTAGAAAATGACACAAAGAAATTCTCTATAATTCGCAAATTTCGCAAAAAGAATGGTGATACCCTATATGGAAAAACATCCATGAGTTCACTCTTAGATGGAAAAGGGGATGTGGAATATAATGTGGCAATGATAGAGGACATTACTCAAGAAAAAATTTCTGAAGAAAAACTAAGGGCATCAGAAGAACGGATGACGGACTTGATCAAGAATCTTCAGACTGGTATTTTGTTAGAAGATCAAGAAAGAAAGATTGTCTTGGCCAATCAAAAATTTTGCGACCTTTTTGGGATTGCTGTTTCTCCAGATGCACTTATAGGAATAAATAGCGAACAATCTACACACAAGTATAAAAACATGTTCTTAGAACCAGATGTGGCTTTAGGAAGGATAGACCATGTTATTGATCAAAAAGAAGTGGTTACGGCAGATGAAATGGAACTTCTGGATGGCAGAACATTTGAGCGAGACTATATTCCTTTGTTCAGCAATGGAGAGTACCAAGGTCATCTATGGAGTTATAGTGATGTGACTTTACGAAAGAACTACCGAAAGAATTTGGAAATTCAAAAGGAAAAGTACGGAAGCATTATTGCTAACATGAACCTTGGTCTTGTTGAGGTTGGCAGCGATGGCAATATTTTAATGATCAACCAAAGTTTTAGCGATATGGTAGGGTATTCTGCCAATGAGTTAATCGGAAAAAATGTTTATGAAGCCATTCCAATTATTAGTGATGAAACAGATGATCTAAAGCAACAACACCAGAAGGAAGAAGAAGGGATTTCGGATTCTTATGAGGTAGCCGTAAAAATTGCCAATGGAGAAAAGCGATTTTGGTTGGTCAGTGGCGCTCCAAGATTTGATGATGCCGGAAATGTGATAGGATCCATAGGAATTCATTTGGATATTACTTCTCAGAAACACCTAGAACTTCAAAAAGAAAACCTTTTAAGGGAACTTGAAACAAGTAATAAAGGTTTGCAAGAATATGCACATATAGTTTCTCATGATTTAAAATCACCGTTAAGAAGTGTAAGTGCTTTGGCCACTTGGCTTTATGATGATTATAAAGATTCTTTGGATGAAAATGGTCTTTATAATTTGAAGATGATGCAGGAGAAAATTGAGGGAATGGACAAATTAATTAGTGGAATTTTAAAATATTCCACAGTTAATAATGATGTTTTAGATCATACGGAAGTCGACGTAAATGAGGTAATTCATGAAATTAAAGAAATCATTTATATCCCTGAGAATGTTACAATAAAAACCAAAAAGAAATTACCACTTATAAAGGCCGATAAAACCAAAATCCATCAATTGTTCCAAAACTTTTTGAGCAATGCAGTTGTAAATATTGATAAGCCAGATGGATTGGTAGAGATAGATTATAAAGAGCGCTCCACACATTGGGAGTTTAGCGTAAAAGATAATGGAGTGGGAATACCAAAGGAGTATCATGAAAAAATCTTCCAGATTTTTCAATCTATTGGAAACAATGAACGTTCAACGGGAATTGGACTTTCAATAGTTAAAAAGATTATTGATAGATATGAGGGCAAAGTCTGGTTAGAAAGTCAAATAGGAGTAGGAACAACATTCTACTTTTCACTTAAGAAAGATTCTTAAAAACAGAAAATAATGAAGATAAATCAAGCAAAACGATTAAAAGGGGGGGTATGGGAGTTTGCTCAAAATGAACCTTTAAAAGAGCCATTGGTACTAATTTTTGGAGATAGATATTTATTGGAATCCAAAGATTTGTTCAATGAAGTAAAGGAACTCTATCCCAAAGGGCATCTTGTTTTTGGGTCCACTTCCGGAGAGATTATGGAAACTAATGTATATGAAGAAAGCATAACATTAACAGCTATAGAGTTTGAAAAAACCCGCTTTAATATAGTAAGTGAAAACGTTTCAAACCATGGGGATATTGAAAAATTGGGCTTGGCTATTTCAAATAGATTTGACCAAGAACAGCTTAAGCACATGTTCATTGTTTCCGATGGAAGTTTTGTAAATGGAAGCGGTTTAATTGAAGGTTTGGAATCTGTAGAAGGGTTTAATGCCTCCATTACCGGAGGATTATGTGGTGATGGTGCCCGGTTTGAAAAAACATTGACTTCTTACAATGAAAACCCAAAGCAAGGTGAAGTAGTGGCCATCGGTTTTTATGGCGGAGACTTTGAAGTTTCTTATGCAAATTTTGGAGGATGGACACCATTTGGCCCAGAGAGAACTATTACCAAATCTGAAGGAAATGTACTTTTTGAGATTGATGGAAAACCAGCACTGGATCTATATAAAATGTATTTAGGAGATAAGGCCGATGAGCTACCAAAAGCAGCCCTCTTGTATCCATTGACTGTTCAACAGAATGATGAATCCGAACCATTGGTGCGCACTATTCTTAATATAGACGAAGCAGAAAATTCAATGATTTTGGCTGGTGATGTGCCAATGAACGCTAAAGTGCAATTGATGATGTCCACTGTAGATGATATTGCTGAAGGTGCTTCTAATGCTGCAGTGTTGGCCATGAGGGATAGGAAGAATAAACCAGAATTGGCCATATTGGTAAGTTGCGTAGGTCGGAAGTTAGTGTTGGACCAACGAACTGAAGATGAAATTGAAGAGGTGGCCGAAATTATAGGAGACCAGGCAAAAATTACAGGGTTTTACTCCTATGGGGAGATGGCGCCATTTGCAGGAAAAAACGAGTGCCAATTGCACAACCAAACCATGACCCTAACATTACTGAGCGAATAAATGCATTCTCTGCTTAAAAGACAAATAAAGAAATTTTTCCCTAAGGAGTTCATAGAGCACCCAGAAATAGAGGCGTTCTTTAATTCCATTAGCAGATCATATTCAGACTTTGATGAAAAACTAAAAATGATTCAGAGAGCAACATCTTTGAGCTCAGAAGAATTGTACCAGGCCAATCAAAGGTTGCATCAAGAAGCAGAAAGTCAACGAAAAGTATTGGATGCGTTAAGTAAGGCCGTTGCCTCAATGCAGCACAAAACAAGTGATCGCATAAATGGTGTACTGGATTTTAATCCACAAAAATTAGTTGAGGATATAGAAAAGCAGGCGCATAAACTTGTAGAGATAACGGCGGAAAAAGATATGCTCTTGAAAAATCTGGAACAGCAGAATGAGTCATTGAATAATTATGCCCATATGGTTTCACACGATTTAAAATCGCCAATACGAAACGTGCATTCTTTGGTGAGTTGGGTATTCGAGGACGGACAAGATGGGTTTAAAGAAGAAAACAAGGAAAACGTACAGCTCATTTTTCAAAACCTATCTAAAATGGATGGTTTAATTGATGGTATTCTGCGGCATTCAACAATAGACTCTATCCAAGAAAGTGCTGTAATGATAGACCTTAATTTGTTAATTGATGAAATAGGACAAACTGTATTTGTTCCGGAAAATGTCAAGATAAAAAAAGGTAAAAAACTACCTAAACTATATACGGGCAAATACCGAATAGAGCAATTGTTCAAGAATTTAATTACCAATGCAATTACCGCCACAGAGGATAGAAGATATGGACAAGTGATTGTAGATGTAAAAGAAGAAAAGGATGGTTGGCTATTTAGTGTAACGGATAATGGGAAGGGAATTCCCAAACACTTGCAAGCAGGTATTTTTGACATGTTTAAAAAACTTGAAAATAACTCAGGAGCCACAGGAATAGGTCTTGCACTGGTAAAGAAAATTATAAATTATTATAAAGGTGATATCTGGCTCTCATCTGGAGAAGGCATGGGTACCACTTTCTTTTTTACAATAAAAAATGACCATAATGACAGAGAAACCAAATCTTGATTATATAAAGGAAATTTCAGGAGGGAATGAGGAATTTGAAAAGAAATTCTTAACGATTATCCAGACGGAGTTTCCAAAGGAGAAAAACGAATATGTAGAAAATCTAGAGCAAGATAACTTCGAAGAATCTGCAAAGATTGTACATAAGATAAAACACAAACTTGGTATTCTAGGACTTAATAGCGGGTATAAGCTTGCGGTTAAATATGAAGAAGACCTAAAGTATGGAGATACAAAGCTCAAAGATGAGTTTTATGAGATTTTAAAATCCATTGAGGAATTTATTTTAAAGATAGCTTAAGATGAGGTGTATTATTGTGGATGATGAGGCAAGTGCAAGAGCCATTGTGGAAGAACTTTGCAAAACTATTCCGGACATGGAGTTGGTAGCGGAGTTTCCAAATGCATTGGAAGCGCTTAAGTTTATTAAACACACCCAGGTAGATTTAATTTTTTTGGATATTCATATGCCCAAGCTCTCTGGGATTGATTTTATAGAAACAGTGAGCAATCCTCCAAAAATTGTGTTGACCACGTCTGACAAAGACTTTGCAATAGAGGCTTATCAATATGAATTTATAGTTGATTATCTGGTTAAGCCAATTTCTTCTGAGCGTTTTCAAAAATGTGCCTCCAAATTGGAAAATACATTTGGTGAAATATCACAGGAACAAACAGAAATAAATACAGTCCAGAACGAAGATGAAGATCTTTATATTAATATAGACCGGCGATTGATAAAGCTAAAGTTCAAGGATATCTTGCTAATAGAAGCAAAAGGAGACTATATAGAGATACAAACACAGATTAAAAGGTACAGAGTGCACTCAACACTGAAGAAAATAAAAGAAAAATTACCAGAGTGCAGGTTTCTTCAAATTCATCGTTCGTTCATAATAAATTTCACTCAAATAATCGACATACAAGACAATAGTGTTTTAATAGAAAGAAGTGTAATTCCAATTAGTAGATCTAATAGACCGGAGTTGATGCAGCGATTGAATCTTTTATAAAAGAAAGAAAAATACTACAATTTATATGTCATTTTACGTTAATATAATAGACGCTTTGTGAAAATGTTGAACAGATTGGAATTTAATAATTAAATCTTTTAGCCTATGTCATTAGAAATAAGGGAGAGTCGGGGAATCTTTGAAATATTGGGAAAAGTATCTATACAACATGTAAGTGCGTTGAATTCATATTTTGATTCCATCTTGGAACGCAATGAAAATATTGTGGTTAGTTTAGAAAAAGTAACCATGTTGGATTCAGCAGCTGCCCACTTCTTTGAAAAGCTCTATCAGAAATCTGGAAAGCAGAATAAGGTTATCTCTTTAATAGGAAGGCAGAACCAGAGTATTTCAGAAATCATGAATACTACAAAGACCAATTACATTCTCAGTTCTGACCGTGTCTAATCCACACAGCTAAAAAGAGTTCAAAAGATGAAAGTAACAGCTTACAAACCTTACTTTGGAGCAACACCAAAAAGCTTGAACGATGATGATTTTAATAAGCTAACTGCGTATTTTGAGCTGTTGGCTGCTGTTAAAAAACCAACGGTAAGTTTAATTGTGCCAATTTACAGAGCAAAGGAAACTTTGGTCGCACATATATATTCTTTGGCCAATCTTAAGACAATTATTCCCTACGAAGTCATTTTTGTAGACAATAATGCTGATGATGAAAGTTTGTCAATTCTTGAACAATTGGGTGCTAAAGTGGTTAGTGAAAAACAGCAGGGAATAACCTATGCAAGACAAAGAGGATTGGAAGAGGCCAAAGGGCAAATTGTATGTACCATGGATCCAGATTCTATATATGATCCATACTACATAGATAAAATGGCTCTTCCTTTTTTTGTTGACAAAGACCTTGTGCTTTGCTATTCTGTTTCAAAAAGTTACGAAGATGATTTTCAACTTTCTTCCAAAATGAAGTTTCGGAACAAACTGAAAAACATTTATTTCAGATGGAAGCTATCCCAGGATTTCACCACCAAAATTAAACACATAAGGGCAGTTTGCATGGCCATACGGAGAGATTCCATTCTTCCTATTGGATATGAAACGGATCTAAGGGCGGTATCTGGATGTGATGATGGCATGTTGGCCATTAAACTTTATAGTGTTGGAAAATTCAAATATATCCCCATTGATGTCTATACCGCTTTGCCTCCAAAAAGAGAACCTGCAAAGCCATTTCCATTTTGCAATGAAAGGTTTATGCCTGCTAAAAAATCAATGGAAGAAACTTATAAAGAATTAATTACAGAGGAAGTTATACAATAGGTTTCAGAGTACTGTTTCACGTTTTGGCCTTCTAAATCACTTCTTCGTTTTTAATTTCTCTCTTCATACTTAACCAATATAATTTGGTCATGGGCTTGTGTGCCTAAAAGCCTTAAAAACAGCAACTTTTTTTTGGAACCTAACTGAGCATTGCTTGGTAAAATGTTACTATCAATAAACTGCCGCTTACAACATACTACCTTGGTTTTACAACATAGAATTATCATTAAGTAATATTTATCCTACTTTTCAATAATGTTAAGTACTACAAAACTTAAAAAGGAAATACAATGAAAATTTTAGTAGTAGATGATAAACAATCGCTAAGCGAATTGGTATCGCAGTTTTTAGGACAATCTTACAATGTTACTACAATGGAAGATGGTTTGTCCGCATTGTCGTGGATGCAAGAAGGGAATATTCCAGATTTGATCATTACAGATTTAGAAATGCCAAACATGGACGGTTTTGAACTTATTCAAAAGGTTAAAGAAAGCGGATATTTTGCAAACATTCCAATAATTGTGCTGAGCTGCAGGGACAGTAGCGCAGATCGCATTCAATGTTTAAAATTGGGTGCAGATGATTATTTGGTAAAACCATTTAATCCAGAAGAACTGTTAATTAGAGTAGAAAAACTACTTATACGGGCTTAAGAATTATGGAAGTAATATCGGATAAAAAACTTTGTCTTCTTTATGTGGGAACAAATCAAAAAGTGGTGGACCAATTTCTGGACTGCGGCCAAAAAGTAGATTTCCATATTGCGAAGAATTCATTGTTGGCAATAAAATGGTTGGAAGAAAATGAAAATGTAGATGCCATTCTATGCGAAAAACAAATTCCAGGACAATCTGGTATAGAGTTTCATAAAGCTTTGAAGGAAAAGTTCGCTGACAATAGTTCCATTCCATTCATTTTAGTGGCCAAGGATAGAAACAAAAATGACTTGTCAGAGGCTGTGAAAAGCGGTATAGATGATTTCTATGTGCAACCACTTTCCATAACAAATATCTTGGATAGAGTTCAATTTTTAAAGGAACTTAAAGTCAATTTAAAAAAGGAGAAAATCGGCCCTCCAAAAGGATCGGATAAAAAATATAAGATTGGTTTTTGGAAACGAACTTTTGATATCACCGTGGCTGGATTTGCATTATTGTTAGGTTCTCCGTTTCTGATATTGTTTATTATCGCTATCAGGTTAGAATCCAAAGGCAAAGTCTACTACATTTCAAAAAGAGTGGGGACAGGGTATAAAATTTTTGACTTCTACAAACTACGCTCCATGTATCCAGATGCTGATAAGCGTCTAAAGGAGTTTCAGCATTTAAATCAATATGTGCATGAAGATGTAGAAAAATCCAATGAAGAAAGTACTGGGCAGGCATCTGATAAACCGAAAGGGACTGTCCTTTTTGGAGATGATGATGAAGTGGATGAAAATCTTCATAACAACATTCGGAAAGAAAGCGCTAAGAGTGCTTTTGTAAAGTTTGATAACGACCCCAGAATAACCAAAGTGGGTAAGATCATAAGAAAGTTGAGTATTGATGAATTGCCACAATTGATCAATGTTCTAAAAGGAGATATGTCGGTTGTAGGCAATAGACCTCTGCCATTGTATGAAGCTGAAGTGCTGACTACAGATGAATGGACAGATAGGTTTAACGGACCAGCGGGAATAACAGGACTCTGGCAAGTAGAAGCTCGGGGAAGAAGTTCCAAAATGTCTCCAGAAGAGCGCAAAAGCTTGGATGTAAAATATGTAGAATACGCTAATAGTAAATATGCTTTTTTGATTGACATGTGGATAGTACTTAGAACGTTCAAGGCGGTTTTTCAAAAAGAGAATGTATAATGAAGAAATTTTGGGGCTCTTTATTGGTTTTTTTAATACTACAAACAGTAGCGGGTCAATCTATCAATGAGTTCATAGATAAAGGACTAAAGGAGAATGACATCAGCAAGAAACTACCTCCAATAGATACACTTGTCCATATGGCCAAGGTTTATTCTCCTTTCGTGAAAGTCACTGTTTCCGAGCAGCAATATAGAGATGGTGTTGTTTCTGCAGAGCAAAGAGCTTGGTTGGAGTACATCAATTTAGAAGCAGGGTATAGCTACGGAATTTTTGATAACCTGAGCAACCAACAAATTGCAGGAGACCCAGGGAGTCAGACCCTATTTTCCACTGAGCAAAGTAGATACAATGTTGGTGTTTCTTTACGATTGCCATTATCTGCAATAGTGAACAGGAGTGCAAGAATAAAAAGTGCTAAGGGCGAAGCTAAAAAAGCACGATTTGAAACCGAAGTTGCCGAAATGGAGTTGGAACAAAAGGTTGTTGAGTTATACAATGATTTGCTCAAAGCCCATCGACTCTTTTTTATCTCAGGGTCTATTGTGGACAACTTCAGAGTCCAATCCATAAGGGCCGAAAAAGATTTTGCAAACGGAGTGATCAACGTTACAGAATATACCCGTTTGCAGCAAATGATGAACCAAGCAACGATGAACTTTGAACTACAACGTTCAGAATTTATTTCTTCAATAATGGCTTTGGAAAGCATTATAGGAGCAGATTTGAATATTTAAAAAATGAAGTTTAACCTGTTATTTTTTGTTCGTCTTTTACTAAGACATATAGGATTATTGGTAGCAATGCCCATAATTCTAGCTTCTTTGGTGTTTTTCATGACTAAAGGTGAACCTAAGGTTTATAATTCCAAGGCTCGAATTTATACCGGTATTGCTACAGGCTCAAATATAGAACTGGAAAATACCAAAATCGATTTTAGGGCGACCAATACAGCCTATGATAACCTTCTTAATTTAATAAAAGCACGAACCACAATGGAAATTGTTGGTCTAAAGTTGTTTACGCAACATATGGCTTTGGACAGTGCGGATATTAAAATTATTTCTAGAGAGAAATATCAAAACCTAATGGAAGCTGTTCCAGAAGAGGTTAAACAATTGGTGGTGAGAGGTGATGTAGAGAAAACGTATGAAAACTTCATAGCACTTAAAGAATCCAACCATACCAATTTCATTTACAAAATGATCAATTTGGATCATCCAGATTATAGTATAGAGAAGATTTCGGGGAAAGTAGGTATAAGACGCATTTCCAACAGTGATTTTGTGGATATTGATTTTGAGTCTGAAGACCCAGCGATTTGTCAAAACACTTTATTGATTCTCTGCGAAGTTTTTGTGCAGTTGAATGCAGATATTAAAGTGAACCAATCTGATGCGGTAGTTAAATATTTTGAAGGCCAATTGGGAAAATCCACTTTAAGCCTAAGAGGGGCAGAGGATGAACTTTTAAACTTTAATAGGACCAATAACATTATCAACTATTATGAACAGACCAAACATTTAGCTGCGGAGAAGGAAGAATTTGAAATTAAATATTTTGAAGTCCAAAGAAAGTTTCACGCAGCAAAGGCTGTTTTAACTGTATTGGAATCCAAGCTAAAAACCCATGAGAGAAAACGAATTTCCAGTCAAAGCATCATGGGACTTAGAAAGGAACTATCAACCTTGAATTTTGAGGTCTCCATGAAAACATTGGGATTGGAAAAAGATTCTACCCAACTTGAAAAAGATGCTAAAGAAGTTTCTAAGAAAATGCAGCGAATAAGCGCATTGGAGAACAAGCTAGCCTCCCATATTGATACCCTGTACACCACAGATTATGATCCCAAGAGCATTGCATCTACAAGTGTGCTTTCAGACTGGCTGCAGAATACAATAGAGTATGAAGGCTATAATGCACAGCTGAAGGTGATGGAGCAAAAGCGTATGGAGTTTAAAGAATTGTACCAGGAATTTTCTCCGCTTGGAGCAACAATGAAAAGATTAGAGCGTAAAATTGACATTGCTGAGCGGGAGTATTTAAGCTTGCTTCACAGTCTTGGGCTGGCCAAACTTCGTCAACAAAATGTAGAGCTAAAATCCAATATAAAATTAACCGAAGTCCCATTTTTTCCTATTAGCCCAAAACCAAGTAAGCGTATGCTCTTGGTTATTGTTGCAGGTATGGTAGGCTTTGTTTTGGTAGCTGCTACAATACTTGTTCTTGAGCTTTTGGATGGAAACCTTAACACAGCAAAAAGAGCGGAGGATAAAATTGAGTTAAATGTGTCCTCTATTTTCCCTGTGATAAGTGAAAAGAATAAAAAATTGGATTACGATTACTTGAAGAACAAAGCAGTAAATGCAATTTCAAGGAACGTGATCCTAAATCAATATAAAAAGGAAAAAGAAAATGAACCGGTAATCAATATGTTGTTTTCTACCCAAGAAAATGAGGGTAAAACCTTCATCTGTAAACATTTGATTGATAAGTTATGCGAGTTGGACTATAAAATACTCCATGTTACCTATGATGAACAAGACCTTGGATTGACCGGAGATTACTACCATAAAATTATCTATACAATAAGTGATAAACTTTATAAAATTTCAAATGTTCAAGAGTTTGATGTCGACAATACAATTTCAGATTTCAACATTTTTGACTTTATAATCCTTGAAATCCCGAGCATTATAAAAAACCCGTTCCCCGTAAAACTGGCTTCAACCATGGATTATACCTTTTTGGTAACCAGGGCCAATAGAGCTTGGGGTGAAGCTGACAAGAATGCATTGAATTTATTCAAGGAAGCCACAACAGGACCTGAACCTTCAATTATTCTTAATGGAGTAAAGGTGTTGGAAATGGAAACAGTAGTAGGCGATCTCCCTAAGGAAAGATCATTGATTAGAAGTTGGGTAAAAAAGATTGTCCAGTTTAGATTTTTCACCAAAGAATCAGTAACCTAATGTTGGGAAGACTCAAAAACATCAGCAAGGAAAAGAACTTATCTTCGTTAATGGCAAACGTAAGTGTTGCCTTTTTAGGATTGGTGAGTTTTATGCTATTGACAAGGCAATTGGGCAAAGAACTATTTGGAGAATGGGTCTTGTTTATAACCTTGGCCACTTTTGTGGATCTTTTACGTTTTGGACTAACCCGTACATCTTCAGTACGGTTATTGTCAGGAGCAGATGATCAAAAGCAAAAAAATATTCTGGGTTCCACATTTAAAATAAATCTTAAGCTCCTGGGAGTATTGACATTTCTATGTTGGGGAGCCCATGTGGCTCTGCTTATTTTTAATCTAGAAATAAACAACGGGTATAGGTTGTTTTTGTTTTACTATCCTTTTTTGGCGCTAGCCAATTTAAGTTGGAACAATGCCATGTCTTTGTTTCAAGCAGATCAGAATTTTAGACGAATGATGGTGGTAAGATTATCCAATGTTGGACTATTCTGCCTTTTTCTCATTTTAAACCAATGGTGGCTCAAACTTGGTCTTTTAGAAATTGTTTGGGTAAATATTGCAGTTAACGCTGTTTCAGGTATTTGGTGTTCTGCTAAAAATTGGGATGGACTTACCTATTTAAAACATGCCAAAAGAAACGTTGAAAAAGAACTGGTAAATTTTGGCAAATATTCTATGGGAACCCTAATAAGTTCCAGTTTATTGAAGAGTTCAGATACTTTTATCATTGGGATGAGCCCATTTTTAGGCTCAGCGGGTATTGCCATGTATGCCATACCACTAAAATTGACAGACCTTTTGGGAATACCATTGCATAGCTTTGCAATGACCGCCTATCCTAGAATGTCTAAAAAATCAATAGAAGGAGATTTAGGAGGAGTTAAAAAGATTTTTTACTCCTATGTTGGTATTATCACATTATTGTTTTTTCCGGTGGCACTGGTAAGTTTTGTCTTTGCCGAGTATATGGTGCTATTCTTAGGAGGAAACGAATATATCGACTCACTGCCTTTGCTAACATTAATCTTCAGAGTATTTACAGTTTACATTATACTATTGCCCATAGATCGTTTTACAGGAGTCTTGTTGGATAGCATCAATAAACCAAAATTGAATCTTTATAAGGTTTTGGTCATGACATTTGCGAATATTATTCTGAATGTACTAGCAGTTTTTGTGTTTAAAAGCTTGGTGGCTGTTGCAATGGGAACAGTACTATTTACAGTAATGGGAATATTTCTAGGTTTCTATTATCTGAAAAGGGAGATTCAAATTCAAAGCAGGCAAATAGTATCTGAAAGTGTTCTGTTCCTAAAAAACCTTAAAACGCATTTGGGCTAATGAACACCTTTGAAACCACACAAGGATCAGATTATCTAAAAAAGCCTCTACCCATTTTAATGCTTTTGTCGGTGGTATTGACAACGGCCCATCTCACTGCAACCAAAGGATTGGTAGCAGGTATCGGGGTAATGATAATACCCTTTGCGGTTGTGTATTTGGGAGCTCTTTTTGTAAACCCCAGAATAGGTGTAGTAACGGTTCTTGTCTTCAATTTTTTTGTATTGGGTATTGGTAGATATATTCCAATGACATGGGGATTACTTATGGATGGAGTAATGGTGCTCATGTATTTAGCATTATTCTTTAAGGCCTTCAGAGTAAAAGTGCCATGGAATAGGGCGAGTTCTCAACTTACTATTTTGGCATCTGTTTGGTTTGGCTATGCCATATTTCAAATAGTAAATCCAGAAGCAGTGAGCATTGCAGCATGGTTCTATGCTATGAGGGGGCTATCGCTCTATATGTGGTTATTTATTCCTTTGGTGTTTATCCTATTCAATAAACCAAAAGACCTTCAGTTGTTCTTTGTTATTTGGGGCGTCTTGTCTCTTTTGGCAACAATGAAAGGAATGCAACAATTAATCTTTGGGGTTGACCCTTTTGAACAAGCATGGTTAGATGGCGGTGGTGATGTAACCCATATACTTTTTGGAAAACTTAGAATCTTCTCTTTTTATTCAGACGCAGGTCAGTTCGGTGCGGCACAAGGCCATGCCGGTGTTGTTTTTGGCGTATTGGCCTTATTTGCAAAGAATAGAAAATTTCAGATTTTTTGTGCTGTTGTTTGTCTGGCTGGATTGTTGGGAATGATGATTTCGGGCACCCGAGGTGCAATTGCCGTTCCGGCAGCAGGTGGGGTAATGTTTTTGATTATTAGAAAACATATACCAAGCATAGTACTTGGAGCTCTTTTAGGAATCAGCATTTTCGTTTTCTTTAAGTATACTACTGTTGGGAATGACAACGACCAAATACGCAGAATGCGAACTGCTTTTGATCCAAATGATGCATCATTGCAAGTACGATTGGAAAATCAGGCAAAATTAAAAGGATATTTAGATTCCAGACCATTTGGTGGAGGAATAGGTTCCACAGGAAACTGGGGAAAACGCTTTTCTCCAAACACCTTTTTGGCCAATACGGCAACGGATAGTTGGTTTGTCGCTGTTTGGGCAGATACGGGTATTGTTGGTCTTTACCTACATCTTTTCATACTCTTTTTTGTATTGATTACCGGGGCATATAATGTAATGTACAAAATACGGGACGGCTGGCTAAAAGGACAAATTGCTGCTTTGGTGTGTGGTATGTTCGGGATAATGGCAGCTTCCTACGGAAATGGAATTTTTGGGCAATTTCCAACATGTATATTGATGTACGCTGGGATGGTATTTATGTTCATTGCCCCAAAATTGGACAAGAAGATTATGGAGGAAAAAGAAGCCAAATTTGAATTAGAAGCAGCATCATAAGTAATACACAAAACGAACATGAAACCACTTGTATCTATAATAACCATTAACTACAATGAATCTGAAGTGACTTCGGATTTGTTACAATCTATTAGAGGGTTAACGTACCCAAATTATGAAATCATTGTGGTGGATAATGCTTCACCCAACGACAATCCAGATAGCATTAAAGAAAAATATCCAGAAGTAAACCTTATTAAGAGTAAGGAAAACCTAGGTTTTGCGGGAGGTAACAATCTTGGTCTTAAACAAGCCAAAGGAGATTACTTGCTATTTATTAACAATGACACCATAGTTCCTAAGGGTTTTATTGAGCCACTTGTAGAAACACTTCAAGAAGATAAGACTATTGGAATGGTGAGTCCAAAAATTAAATTTCATTGGGATCCTACTTTAATACAATATGCAGGCTACACACCAATGAGTCATTGGACCATTCGTAATAACAGTATAGGATACCATCAAAAAGATGATGGGGATTTTGATAGAGCTGGTGAAACACAATCCATTCATGGAGCTGCAATGATGGTCCCCAAAAGTGTAGTTGAAAACGTGGGGATGATGACGGAGATTTATTTCTTATACTATGAGGAACATGACTGGGCCGAAATGGTAAAAAGAGCTGGTTATAAAATTTACTACCAACCTAAATCACACATTCTTCATAAAGAATCCGTTTCAACAGGAAAGTTCAGTCCTTTGAAAACCTATTACATTTCAAGAAACAGAATCCTCTTTGCAAGAAGAAACTTTAAGCCATTTCAACTGTTTATCAGTTTATTGTTTCAGTGTTTTGTTTCAATACCTAAAAACACACTGATGTTTATAATAAAAAGAGAGTTTGAACATTTGAGAGCGTTTTGGAGGGCTATTTCATGGAATTTGACAAACAAAACTACCGCTAGTTAGTATCATATAAGACTTTTAGCGTGAACTAGATACATAGTTGTCACCAATTGACAACACGAATCCAGTGCTTTACAACAAATACTTTTCTTTATTATAATGTAGGATAATATTTACAAAATATATTAAACCTACAATAATGTTTAAAGTTTTAAAAACTGCAGTTCTTCTCTTGGTTCTTTTTGTTTATGCAGGTTGTGTAAGCGAAAGTGACTTGGGTCCACCAACAGAGGATCCAGTTGTAATAGATGATGATAACGATGATAATCCATTAGGGGATTTCAGCGTTTCAGCTAACTTTAATTACGCCACGAACAAGGAGGTGAGTATTGCTTTAGATGTTCCCGTTTTCTTAAACAAGGCGGTGTTTTCACTTTACAGTAAAACAGGAACACAGGACAGTGTTTCTTTTGGTCGTGCCACTTTTGATGCCAATGGCCATTTTGAAGAAAAATTTCTCTTGCAGGCACAAGCAGATAGTGTTCTTTTAATATCTGATTATTTAGGACTTACCAAAGACATTAGGCTGGCTGTCCAAAATGGAACTGTTACTTACGATTATCGACCATTGTATGAACGTTCTACTTCAGGAAAAGGAAGAACCTTATTGCGAGCGAACAAAGGAATCTCAAATCTGACAGGTAAAGTCCCGTACACATATTTAAGTGGTTTTGATAATCAAGGAGTGCCAGCAGAGCTGGAACTTCCAGATGTCATAGAACAAAACTTATTAGATGATGTTAATGCATCGCTCCCAGAAAGGAGTAGGGTGCCCAATGCAAATCCGCAATTTTTATCAAATAGCAGTGAGACCAGTATGGTACTTACTGATCTTGCGGATGTGTGGGTCACTTTTGTCTCGGAAGGAGCAGGATATAGAAATGCTCTTGGATATTATTCTTACCCTTTGGGAGATGAGCCTGCCTCAGTTGATGAGATTGCAGCTCACAATATTATTTTTCCAAATGTTTCCATGGTAGGTTCTTCAGGAGGACTGGTTCCAGGAGATCGTGTTTACTTAGGGCGTTTTCCTCCAAACACTGTTGTGTCTTGGTTTGTTGTGGCAAATGGTTGGAACGGATCTGGAGTAGGAGATGGAAACAATATTTTTTATTCGGAGCCAAGCTTTAATCCAGAATCATCCAGTTTAAACACGCATGTTGTGCAATTATACGACAGTGCTCGGGAAATCAACTTTTTGGCTTTTGAAGATTTAAGAAGAGATCAAAATTCTGATGACGATTTTAATGATGCTGTTTTTTATGCAAGAGCAAACCCTGTAGAATCTATAGAACTGACCAATGTTGTTGCTTTAATTCCAGCAAACGATGAAGACGGAGATGGTATAAATGATGAGCTTGATGATTTTCCTTTTGACACCAATTTGGCATTCAACAATTTTTCGCCAAGTGCCAACCTTTCTGGAGTATTGGCTTTTGAAGACCTCTGGCCAAGTCAAGGAGATTATGACTTTAATGATTTAGTCGTTTCATACAGCTATAACCTTATTACCAATGCTTCAAATCAAGTAGCAAGGATAGAAGGCACATTTACCATTGATAATATTGGTGGTGCATTGAAAAATGGTTTTGGATTGGTATTGCCAATTTCCCCATCATTGGTGGAAAGTGTGCAAGGTCAAGTAGTAAATGCTGCCTTTATGAACCTAAATGACAATGGTACCGAAGCTGGCACTGCAGCCAATGAATCTGTAATATTTGTGGCAGGTAATACCATAGAAATGCAAGGAGATACTATTGAATTGGTGATTGATTTAAATACTCCAGTTACCTATGAACAACTTGGATTGGTACCGTTCAATCCATTTTTAATTTCTGATGGGAATAGAGCAAAAGAAATTCATTTACCGGATTTTGCTCCTACCAGTAAAGCAGATTTCTTAGGCACTGCTAATGATGACAGTAATCCTGCTCAAAATAGATACTATAAAACTAGTGCAAACTTACCATGGGTGTTGAACATTTTTGATGATTTTGTTCCACCTGCAGAATCCATTCCAATAAGCATAGAATACCCAAGATTTGTCAATTGGGCCAATTCTGGAGGAACACAGGATTTAGATTGGTATGTGAGATAATAAATAGAATAGAAAATCAACCTTTTAATACACTTTAAATTATGAATATAACAGTAATAGGTACAGGTTATGTAGGCTTGGTAACAGGTACTTGCTTCGCAGAAACAGGAATCAACGTTGTCTGCGTGGACATTGATGAGAAGAAAATTGAAAAACTACGTAACGGTGAAGTTCCCATCTATGAACCCGGTCTAGATTTACTTTTAGAGCGCAACATAGATAAAGGTAGAATTTCCTTTACCACAAGTTTAGAAAAAGGAATTAAAAGTAGTGATGCTATTTTCATTGCAGTTGGCACTCCACCAGATGAAGACGGTAGCGCAGATTTAAAATATGTGTTGGGCGTTGCAAGAGAGATAGGGCAGCATATGGAGGATTATAAGGTAATCATTACCAAAAGTACTGTTCCTGTAGGGACCTCTTATAAAGTAAAAGCTGCAGTTGAAGAAGAATTAGTGAACAGAAATGTTCGTATTCCTTTTGATGTTGCTTCAAACCCAGAGTTTTTAAAAGAAGGAAGTGCAGTTGAGGATTTCTTAAAACCAGACCGTATAGTTGTTGGTATAGAAAGCAAGCGCGCTGAAAAGGTGATGAAAAGACTCTATAAGCCTTTCTTAATGAATGGACATCCATTATTGTTTATGGATATTTTCTCTTCAGAGATGACAAAATATGCTGCAAACTCAATGCTGGCAACCAAAATCAGCTTCATGAATGACATTGCCAACCTGTGCGAACTGGTTGGAGCCAATGTGGATTTAGTTAGAAAAGGTATTGGTTCCGATTCCAGAATTGGGAACAAGTTCATTTACCCTGGTACAGGGTACGGAGGCAGTTGTTTTCCAAAAGATGTTCAGGCCTTGGTAAGAACAGCGGACGAATACGGTCACTCATTAGAAGTATTGAAAGCAGTAGAAAGTGTTAACTATAGACAGAAATCTGTTTTAGTTGAAAAAATCAAGAGTCATTTTGGAAAAAACCTAAAAGGCAAACAATTTGGGCTTTGGGGATTGGCATTTAAGCCAAAAACAGATGACATGCGTGAAGCGCCATCATTAGTGATCATTGAGCAATTGAAAGCACTTGGCGCCACCGTGAGAGCTTATGATCCTGTTGCTATGGAAGAAACTAAGCGAATTTTGGGAGATAAGATTGAATATGCAAAAGATGAATACGATGCCATTATTGATGCAGATGCTTTGATAGTGGTGACAGAATGGTCAGAATTTAGAATGCCCAATTTTAGAATTCTAGAAAAACTCATGAACACCAAAGTCATATTTGATGGGCGTAACATTTACGACCCAGAGGAAATGGGAGAGCAAGGATTTACCTATTACAGCATAGGTAGAGAAGTTGTAAAGAATACAGAAGTAGAAACTGCTAACATTTAATAAGAGTACTATGAAACGAATATTGGTAACAGGAGGGGCAGGGTTTGTAGGCTCTCATTTATGCGAAAGACTCTTGAACGAGGGAAATGAAGTAGTGAGTATGGACAACTACTTCACTGGAAGAAAAAGTAAAATAGTTCATTTGATGGATAACCCATATTTTGAAATAATCCGTCATGATGTAACCTTACCTTATTTTTTGGAGGTGGACGAAATCTATAATTTGGCTTGTCCAGCTTCACCAGTGCATTATCAACACAACCCCATAAAAACAATCAAAACATCCGTTTTGGGAGCAATCAATATGTTGGGATTGGCCAAAAGAATAAATGCAAAAATTCTTCAAGCCTCAACTAGTGAAGTATATGGGGATCCAGAAATACATCCGCAGCCAGAAGATTATTGGGGACATGTAAACCCTATAGGAATTCGTTCATGTTACGATGAGGGTAAACGATGTGCAGAATCGCTTTTTGTCAATTACCACAATTCTAACGACGTTTTGGTGAAGATTATTAGAATCTTCAACACCTATGGACCTCGAATGGAACCGGATGATGGTAGAGTGGTTTCCAACTTTATTATGCAGGCACTACAAGGTAAGGACATTACCATATTTGGAGATGGAATGCAAACCAGAAGCTTTCAATACGTTAGTGATCTAGTGGATGGAATGGTTAAGATGATGGCGACAGAAGATGAATTTATAGGTCCTATAAACATTGGGAACCCTGGAGAATTTACCATGTTGGAGCTTGCGGAAAATATCATCGATTTAACTGGGTCAAAGTCTAGAATAATCCACCTGCCATTACCAGCAGATGACCCTACACAGCGAAAGCCAGATATCTCATTGGCTCAAGAAAAATTAAAAGATTGGAAACCTAGTGTTGATTTACGAACGGGTCTTGGAAAGACCATTGAATATTTTGACAATCTCATAAAGGAGAAATCCATTAAAGAACTAATAGAGGGGTAACGATAGCTAAGAAGAATATTTAGATGGATGTAATCAAAATTTTAATACATGGCCTTGAATTCCTTTTGATAGGTTACTTTGGATTTGCATCCATCTACGTATTCATTTTTTCTTTTGCGGGCCTCTTTAAGGCAAAAAAACGGAATGAAATATTCCATAAGCAAAGAAAGTTTGCGGTATTGATTCCTGGTTATAAGGAGGACAGTGTTATTGTTGAGGTTGCCAAACAGGCATTAAAACAAAGCTATTCTGAAGATTTTTTTGAAGTAATTATTATAGCAGACTCATTTAAGGAAAGCACCTTATTCGAACTTCGGAAATTACCTTTAAGGGTAATTGAGGTTTCTTTTGAGAAAAGCACAAAATCCAAAGCACTTAACCAAGCAATGGAAGTTATTGGAGATGGTTATGATGTTGCTTTGATACTAGATGCGGACAATATTATGGAAGACCATTTTATTGAAAAGGTCAACAACGCATTTAATCAGGGATATAAGGTGGTGCAAGGACATCGAATTGCAAAAAACACCAATACGTCCTTTGCAATACTGGATGCCATTAGTGAGGAAATAAACAATCATATTTTTAGGAAAGGACATCGCGTTCTAGGACTGTCGTCCGCATTGATTGGTTCTGGGATGGCATTTGATTACTATTTCTTTAAAAATACCATGGCCAATGTTAATGCTGTTGGTGGTTTTGATAAAGAATTGGAGCTAAAACTATTAAAGAACAGAACCAAGATTGAATATTTAAATAACGCTTTGGTATTGGATGAAAAAGTTCAAAAATCAGAAGTGTTTTCTAACCAGCGCAAGCGCTGGCTTTCAGCTCAATTTATATATTTTGGAAGATATTTTGTTCCTGGATTAAAAGAATTATTTACAAAAGGAAATATAGATTTTTTTGATAAAGTATATCAGATGGTATCTCCTCCAAGAGTATTATTGCTTGGGTTGGTAGTGGTTATTTCCTTTGTATATTTTGCTATAAACTTTTTTTCTCTAGCAAACCTTTCAGGTGTACCGGCTATCTTTTGGTATGCAAGTTTATTGCTAACCATATTGGCGTTCTTTTTCGCTATTCCTAAAAAGTTTTATAGCTCAAAAACATTACGCGCTGTGCTCACTTTGCCTAAGGCGTTTTTACTTATGTTCTTATCTCTTTTCAAATTAAAAGGGGCCAATAAAAAATTTATTCATACCCAGCACGGTACAGTTAAAAGTCAATAACAGCAAATGAAAATAGGAATAGAAGGACAACGCCTTTTCAGGAAAAAGAAGCATGGTATGGACATGGTTGCTCTGGAGCTTATTAAAAGCCTTCAGAAAATTGACCATCAGAATGAATATGTAGTTTTTGTAAAGCCAGATTTTGATGACACCTGTATTCCCAATGCACCTAATTTTAAAATAGTACAATTAGAATCTAAATGGGGTTATCCGGGATGGGAACAAATTGCATTGCCCAAAGCTGCCTATAAAGAAGGTTGTGATGTTCTGCACTGCACAAGCAATACAGGACCGTTGTTTTCCAAAGTTCCTCTTATTACCACTTTACATGATATTATTTATTTAGAAAGCATAAGTATTTTTAAAAAAGAAGGCACCTGGTATCAGAAATTGGGTAATATGTACCGAAGGTATTTTGTGCCCCCAGTGATTAAAAAAAGCAAAAAGGTAATCACCGTTTCCAACTATGAAAAAGAACGAATAAACAATCACTTTGGATTTAAGGATAATAGATTAACTGCAATCTATAATGGTGTTGGTTCCCATTTTAAAAAGGTAACCGACCTAGGTAATTTAAAGACTATAAAAGATAAATATACACTACCGGACAATTTCTTTTTCTTTCTTGGGAATACAGACCCTAAGAAAAACACCAAAGGTGTATTGAAGGCATTTTCAGACTTCAATAAAGCATATCGCAACCAATACAAACTGGTAATGTTGGATTATGACGAAGGAGAGCTTCAAAAACTTTTGGCGTCTATTGAAGGAGAAGAAATAAGACCATTGATTCATCTTACTGGCTATGTTCCCAATACAGATTTGCCAGCGATTATAAATCAATGCACAATATTCTTATATCCATCACTACGGGAAAGCTTTGGAATTCCAATTTTGGAGGGAATGGCCTGTGGAGTTCCGGTGATTACATCGAACACCTCGTCAATGCCGGAAGTTGCTGGAGAGGATACTGCCTTAATAGTAGACCCTTTCAAGCCATCGGAAATAACCACAGCCATGAAAACTTTGGTTGAAGACAAGATAATGGCCCAAGTTTTGGCAGAAAATGGAATTAAAAGAGCAAAACACTTTTCATGGGAGACCATGGCGAAGAATGTATTGGAACTATATGAAGATGTCAATATCGAATTAAAAAACAGCTAATATGATTAAAGGTCAAGATATTGTAGTTGTGGGCATACAAGCATGGGATATTGAGATTGGCAGTAATTGCAAAAATATTGCCCTGGAATTTGCCAAGCACAATAGAGTGCTCTATGTAAATCCTCCGTTAGACAGGGCCACTTTAAGAAGAGGAAGGGGCACCGAAAAAGTGGAAAAAAGAATTAGAATCAAAAATGGTGAAGAAACTAGCTTAATTCCTATTAAGGAAAACCTCTGGAATTTATACCCAAAGTCTTTGACAGAGTCAATTAACTGGATTCCTTTTCACTCCATATTCAAGAAATTGAATAAAAGAAATTCGAGAGTTTTCTCCAACGATATTCAAGAGGCAATGCATCAATTAAACTTTAAGGATGTATTGCTCTTCAACGATAGTTCCATGTTTTTGGGATTACATCTTAAGGAATTTTTATCCCCTAAAACCTATACGTATTACATGAGGGATTATTTAATACGGGTTCCGTATTGGAGAAAACACGGGGAACGTATTGAACCGCAAATTATTCAACAAGCAGATACCGTTGTGAACAATTCTACACTTTATGCTGAATACGGTTCCAAGTTCAATCCAAATAGTTTTATGGTGGGCCAGGGTTGTGATGTATCCTTGTTCAATGATGAAAAAGATACTATTCAAATTCCCAAAGAATTTGATACGATCCCCAAACCTATAATTGGTTATGTGGGCTACTTAACAAGTATGCGATTAGATATTGAACTATTGGAACATATGGCCAATACCAAGAAGAACTGGAGCATTGTTTTGGTTGGACCCGAAGATGAGGATTTTAGAACATCAAAATTACATGAATTGGACAATGTGTTTTTCTTGGGAAGCAAAGATGCATCTCAACTTCCGGCCTATGTTAAAGGGTTTGACGTTGCTATGAATCCACAGGTAGTGAATGATTGGACCATCGGAAATTATCCTCGTAAAATTGATGAATACTTGGCCATGGGGAAACCTACTTTGGCAACAAGAACCAAAGCCATGGAAATGTTCAAAGAACATGTGTATCTAGGATCCAACAAAGAAGAATACATTCAATTGGCGGAAAAAGCTTTAGCTGAAAACAATTCAGAATTTGTGAAAAAACGCATCGAATTTGCAAAGAGTCATACCTGGGAAAATAATGTTCAGGCTATTTATGACGCCATAAAAAAATCAGCATAAACCAAAGGTTATGGGTTTAAAGGACAAAATAAAGAATAGTGAAAGCATTAAAAAGTATGTGCATTGGCTTTTAGTTCCTAAAAACCAAGCAAGACCACGTTTATGGGTAAAATGGTTTGTTAATCCCTTCTATCATAAAAAAGGAAGTGGCGCTACTATTTGCAGAAGAACTCGCATGGATGTTTTGCCTTGGAGTCCTTTTGAATTAGGTGCAAATTCTACAATAGAAGATTTTTCAACCATTAACAACGGAGTAGGGGCGGTAAGAATCGGTAATAGAACCAGGATAGGTCTTGGCAATACCATTATCGGCCCTGTAACTATAGGTGATGATGTCCGATTGGCACAAAACGTAGTACTTTCTGGGCTTAACCATAATTATGAGGACGTGTCACAACCCATTCACGCACAAGGAGTATCTACTGCAACAATCATTGTTGAAGAAGAAACTTGGATAGGGGCAAATAGTGTAATTGTTGCGGGGGTTACAATAGGAAAACACTGCATTATTGCAGGTGGAAGTGTTGTCACGAAAGATGTTCCAGCCTATTCGGTTGCTGTTGGTAATCCTGCACGGGTGGTTAAAACATATAACCATGATACGGGAGAATGGGAAAGAACAGCAAAAAAGAATCTTGTAGCAGTATAATTCATTCATGAATTAAAAAAAATAGCAATGGAGTTTTTAAAGATATTTTTCTGGATTTCACTTTTTATCATTTTTTACTCATACCTGGGGTATGGAATACTATTGTTTTTAATTATCAAGATTAGAAGAATCCTCGGTTTATCTAAAAATTTTGAGGGCAATGAAGATTATGAGCCAGAAGTAACCCTTTTTGTAAGCGCCTTTAATGAAAAGGATTATTTAGAGCAAAAAGTAAAAAACTCAAAAAGTTTAAACTACCCACAAGGTAAAGTGACTCAAATTTGGGTGACAGATGGATCCGATGATGGTACCCCAGATTTATTAAAAAAGTATGATGGAGTAGAAGTACATCATAAAGATGAAAGGGCTGGGAAAATTGCAGCTATGAATCGCGGTATGGCGTTTGTAAAAACACCAATTGTTATCTTTTCTGATGCCAATACCGATCTTGGCAAAGATTCTATTAGAGAAATTGTACGCTTGTTCAGAAACCCAACAGTAGGTTGTGTTTCGGGTGAAAAGCGAATTTATTCCAAAGACGCAGATAGTGCTGCTGGCGCTGGAGAAGGGATGTATTGGAAATACGAGTCACAGCTTAAAAAATGGGATGCAGAACTCTACTCGGTTGTTGGAGCTGCCGGTGAACTTTTTGCAATCAGAACAGCACTATGGCAAGAAGTAGAGAAGGACACACTGTTGGATGATTTTATGATTTCACTGCGTGTAGCCATGTCTGGTTACACCATTCAATATAATCCTGAGGCTTATGCTATTGAAACCGCATCTGCCAATGTAAAAGAAGAATTAAAACGAAAAGTAAGAATTTCGGCAGGGGGAATTCAATCTGTAGTTAGATTAAAGGCGTTGCTAAATTTCTTTAAATACGGAACGCTCTCGTTTCAATATATTTCGCATCGCGTATTGCGTTGGACGTTGACCCCACTTTTACTTTTTTTAATAATTCCTGCCAATTTTGTTTTGACTCAAAATGAAGGACTATTTTCCCTAGGCCTGTTCAGTCTACTGTTTTGGGGACAGGTATTATTTTATGCGGCGGCTTTATTGGGTTGGTTTTTAGAAAACAGACAGATTCGCTTAAAGGTACTTTTTATACCGTACTATTTCTTTATCATGAACCTTTCGGTATTCCTTGGTTTTGGAAGATATATCAAAGGAAATCAATCCGTTAATTGGGAGCGTGCTAAAAGAGATGTACAGAAAGAAGCGGTTGCTTAGTCCTCTTCTGTAAAAAGAGGTAGATCAAAATAAAAGGTGCTTCCTTTTCCAACCTCACTTCGAATTTTTAAAGTGCCTCCATTTTTTTGGACAAAATTTTGACAAAGCACAAGACCCAATCCAGTACCTGGTTCTTTTTCGGTTCCCAGTTTGCTAAAGTGTTCGTTAGGATTCAAGATTTTTTTGATATCCTCTTTGGGAATACCATTACCATTATCCTCGATTTCTATAACAAGCTTATTTTTTCTAAGCTTAGAATTGATTTTAATAATCCCTTCAACAGGAGTGAATTTTATAGCATTGGAAAGTATATTTCGTAGTACGGTCTTGATCATGTTATTATCAGCATAGGCAAAAACATCCATCGGAACGTTATTCTGCATTTCAATTTTTTTATGATCACTCCCCAATTTTAATAAGCGAAAGGTCTGTTCCACCAATTCATTGATATTGAGCTTTTCAGGAATCACTTGAATTTGATCACTTTCGGATTTTGCCCATCCCAATAAGTTTTGAAGTAGGTTCAATGCTTCATCCATGGTTTTTAGAAGATCATAAACTGTTTCGTCCAAGAACTTGTCATCCTTGGGGTCAATGATTCCCCTCATAATGAAATCCATTTTCAATTTAGCAGCACTCAAAGGAGAACGCAGATCGTGCCCAATAATGGAGAACATTCGGTCCTTAAGATCATTGGATTGTTTAAGATTTTTGGCTTGTTCCTCAATTTGGTTTTTAGCACGAATCAATTCAACATGAGTCTGAATTCTAGCGATTAATTCTTGCTCATTAAAAGGTTTGGTAACATAATCCACCCCGCCTACTTCAAAACCTTTCACCTTATCTTTCACGTTTACCTTACCAGTAAGAAAAATAATTGGTATGTCTTTGTATTTTCTAAAACTCTTGATTTTCTCACAGAGTTCAAACCCTTCAATACGAGGCATAATAACATCTAGGAGAATAAGGTCTGGCTTTCTTTTTTCAAGAAGCTCAAAAAAATAGTCATCATCGCTGGTGCCTTCAAAGTGGTAGTTATTCCGTTCTAAAATAAATCGAAGCAGCTCTAAATTTAGCTGTTCGTCATCAACCGCAAGGATATAAGGTTTTTCCGTAACTTGGTTTTCCATTTAAAACAAAAAGGCCTAATACGAAAGTAGGAAAAAGATTTTATGTTTATTCAGTATTTACTGTCAGAATAAAAATATTGAGTTTAATAAATTGGTTTGTTTTGCTTTAAAACATATATTAAAGTATTCCACCAACAAAAACCAGCCATTCACAACAATAATTGAACGACCACAAAAAGTAGGATTATATTTACAAAATAAGTAATACGAAAGCATAATCTGCATGACAAATATTTTAGTTACGGGAGGAGCAGGATTTATAGGATCCAACTTTGTCCCCTATTTTTTAGAAGCAAATACAGATGTTCATCTCATTAATATTGATGCACTCACTTATGCAGGAGATTTAGAAAACTTGAATGAAGTTGAGAAGCATGAGCGCTATACGTTTATCAAAGGAGACATTTGTGATAGAAAACTCATAGACAAGATATTTGAGAAGTATACTATTCAAGGGGTTATCCATTTTGCTGCGGAATCGCATGTTGATAATTCCATTACCAATCCAGATGCATTTATGCAGACCAATATCTTGGGTACATTTAATTTGATTGATGTGGCCAAAAAGTATTGGATGGTTGGCCCGGGAGTATATAAAGAAGCTTATAAAAACTCAAGATTTCACCATGTATCAACAGATGAGGTCTACGGAACTCTTGGAAAAGAAGGTTTGTTTATGGAGACTACACCCTATGCACCCAACAGTCCATACAGTGCTTCAAAAGCATCATCTGATTTTATTGTGCGAAGCTATCATCATACCTATGGTATGAATGTGGTAACCACCAATTGTTCCAACAATTATGGACCAAAACAGCATGATGAAAAGTTAATTCCTACCATAATACGAAAAGCATTGGTGGGAGAACAAATCCCTATTTATGGTGATGGTTCCAATATTCGTGACTGGCTTTACGTTTTAGACCATTGTAGGGGAATTGCACTGGCATATGATAAGGGAGTATCGGGGGAGACCTATAACATTGGTGGAAGGAATGAAAGAAACAACTTGTACATCGCACAAACTGTTTGCGAAATTTTAGATAAAAAACATCCAAAATCTGAAGGTTCCTATAAAGATTTGATTACCTATGTGAAAGATAGGGCAGGGCACGATTTTAGGTATGCGATTGATGCTTCAAAAATTGAAAATGATTTAGGCTGGCAAGCTGATGAGAATTTTGAGAGCGGTATTGACAAAACCATCGATTGGTATTTGAACAAGTTCATCCATAACAAAACCAAAAGTTTGGCTTAAAATTAGACACATGAAAGGAATAATTTTAGCAGGAGGATCGGGAACACGCTTGCACCCCATTACTTTAGCGGTGAGTAAGCAACTGATGCCCGTCTACGACAAACCCATGATCTATTACCCACTTTCAACGTTGATTGAATCGGGAATCTGGGAAATATTGATTATCTCAACCCCACATGATTTGCCCATGTTCCAGCGCTTGTTGGGCGACGGCAGAAAATACGGATGCAAGTTTGAATATGCGGTACAAGAACACCCCAATGGTTTGGCAGAAGCTTTTATCATTGGTGAAAAATTTATTGGAGATGACAAGGTAGCCTTGATACTTGGAGACAACATCTTCTATGGAACGGGATTAGAAGAATTATTACAATCAAACAACAATCCAGATGGAGGAATCATCTATGCCTATCATGTTACCGACCCAGAGAGATATGGAGTGGTTGAATTTGATGAAGATGGCAAGGTAATCTCGATTGAGGAAAAACCAACAAAGCCAAAATCCAATTACGCGGTACCAGGAATTTATTTTTATGATAATGATGTGGTAGAAATAGCAAAAAATATTCAACCAAGTAAGAGGGGAGAGTTGGAGATAACAGACATTAACCAAGAATACTTAAAAAGAGGTAAGCTTAAAGTAAGTATTATGGATAGAGGTACGGCTTGGTTAGATACAGGAACTTTTCAATCATTGATGCAAGCTTCACAATTTGTTCAGGTCATAGAAGAAAGACAAGGCCTTAAAATAGGTGCCATTGAATCTTCTGCTTACAAAATGGGATTCATAACCAAAAGTCAATTTAAAAAATTGACAGAACCATTTTTAAAGAGTGGTTATAGCAAACGATTATTAGAAGCTTTGACATAAAGTATGGAAGTTTATAAAACGGAAATAGAAGGTTGTTTTATTATTGAGCCCAAAGTGTTCGAGGACAAAAGAGGGTATTTTTTTGAAAGCTACAACCAAGAAAAATTTGAAGTATTAACTGGTGCAAAACCATTTTTTGTACAAGACAACGAATCCTTTTCTTCAAAAGGAGTGCTTAGAGGGTTGCATTTTCAAAAAGGAGAACATGCTCAAGCTAAATTGGTTCGCGTCTTGGATGGAGAAGTTTTAGATGTAGCTGTTGATATAAGACCTGAGTCCAAAACCTTTGGACAAGTGGTGTCGACATTACTTTCGTCAAACAATAAAAAACAAATGTTTATCCCAAGGGGATGTGCCCATGGTTTTGTAACTTTAAGCGATACAGCGAAGTTTTCCTATAAATGCGATAATTTTTATAATGCAGCATCAGAAGGAGGGATAATATATAACGACCCTACATTCAATATTGATTGGATTTTAGCAAGTGAGGATTTGATCATTTCTGAAAAAGATAAATTTTTACCTGTCTTTAAAGAGGCAGTCCCCCATTAATTTTACAAGCATACTATGAAAATATTGGTTACCGGCGCATCTGGACAATTGGGAAGTACCTTTAAATCACTAGTTTCTGATGGACATACAAAAGATTTGGATTTTGTATTTAAATCCTCTTCAGAATTGGATATCACGGATTTTGATGAGGTACGACAGGAGCTTGTTTCTTCAGACTATGCTTATTGTATTAATTGTGCTGCATTTACAAATGTAGACAAGGCGGAAGCTGAGAATGATTTGGCGTACAGGGTAAATGTTACGGGAGCTCGTAATTTAGCCATGAACTGTAATGAAAGTAAAACCGTATTAATCCATATCTCTACGGATTTTGTTTTTGATGGATTTCTGAACACCCCATATTTAGAAGAAGATATTGCCAGGCCTATAGGTTTTTATGGCGATACCAAGTATAAGGGTGAACGCGCTATTATAAATAATGTTGAAGAGCATTTTATTATTAGAACTTCTTGGTTGTACTCAGAGTTTGGACACAACTTTATGAAGACCATGCTGAAGTTAGGAAACGAAAGAGATGAACTTTCAGTGGTCTACGACCAGGTTGGGACTCCAACCTATGCATTGGATTTGGCTACGGTGGTTCTTCATATTATAAAAGCACACAGTATAGAATATGGCGTTTATAATTACAGTAATGAAGGTGTGGCAAGTTGGTATGATTTTGCAAAAGCTATTTTTGATAATTACAAAATCAATATTGATTTAAAACCAATTCTTTCCACTGAGTATCCTATGCCCGCTGAACGCCCAAAGTTTAGTGTTCTGGATAAGTCCAAGATCAAAAATACTTTTGGTTTGGAGATTCCGCATTGGAAAGACAGCCTTACCGTTGCTTTAAAAGCATACTCCAAAATTAATATCTGATTGCACACTCTATTGTCATCTTGAGCCTGCCAGCACTGAGCTGTCATCCTGAACCTGTCGAAGGAAAGGCGAAAAGAAGTTAACCTATGCTTTGAATCAAAATTGAAGGGCACTTATCGGTCTAGTATAGAACCGTTTCAATGGATTTTATACGTTGTTGGCGGCAGTTTAAATGGCCCTGGCTTCATCTCATTAAAACATTCAGTATCTAATTGGTCTTCTTTTCCTTCAAAATAAGCAAGAATATAGCGGTCGTAACATTCGATATCAGAGAGATCTCCTAGCATATGTGCCATATATGGAATGATAATGTGTTGACTGTTTGAAAGGTGTTTTACAATTTCAGTACCTGTCTCTGGAGGAAGGGTAGGATCAAAGTGACCTGAAATCAGGAGAGTGGGAATATCAGAAACAACCGCAATAAGGTCTGATGATTTTGAATGTTGCACTGGCCAATGATCACAAGCGTATTTTCTTGTTGCAAACACATAATCACCTAAGAATGATTCTTTTTCACTTTCATCGTAATTTCGCAAAGCCACTGGTAAATCCTCCGCACAAATGTTGGAGAACCATAACCCATCAGCAAAAAAGTAATTTGTATCGGTATTGGTAATATCCATCACTTCAAGTAGTGGCGTATAATTTCCTGTAAAGGCCTCATGAACCAAATAGGGTATTTGAATATACTGGTCATCGCTGTAAAGCATTTTTGAAATTTTATATGCAATTGGGGGCCATGTTAATGCTACCCCCTGTTCTTTCCCATTCCATTGTATGCTTTGAACAACCTTAGTGGTCTTAATCCTGTCCATAACCACTTGGAATTCATTCCTGAAATATGGATAGTTTGAGAAGCACAGACTGTCGGCCTCACATAACTTAAAGAGTTCATTTAAAGCTCGCTGACTATAGCTGCCACGTTTCGAAACGTATTCGAAATGAGGGGCATCAGGGGCGTGTAAGGCCACACGATGAATAGAATTTGGATAACGATCCATAAACATCAACGAAACCTTTCCGCCAAAAGAAGTACCCATTAAATTGATTTTGTCATATCCCAACCATTGACGAACAGCCTCTAGATCATCAACCATATACTTTGACTGATAGAAATTAAAATCTACTGAATCTTGATATTTCTGAATACAGGCTTCAAGTTTTGCCTGTGGAAAAGGATGATCAAAATATTCTTGCGGAGAATAATTGGTTTGGATTTCATCGCAATGCAGAGGGTTCGACTTACCTGTTCCTCGAGCATCAACATATACTATGTCATGATAACGTCTGTAACTTTGGTCAATTTCTGTATAAAAATAGCTCTGATTGCTAGCAGGTGCACCGGGCCCACCTTCTATAATAAATATAGGCTCCATCTGGCTATCTCTGACAATTGCCGGTGTTACGGCCACAAAAAGGTTGATTTTCTTCCCTTTCTGCTCATCACTATTTTCAAAGACCTGAAGCGTTCCAACAACTAGTGAGTCCTTAAATCCTTCTGGTTGATAATAGGATAATTTATCAAAAATTTTCGGTTCTTGATTCCTCTTGGAACAACTGAAGCAAGTGATCAAAAAGAGTAAGAATATTCCAATTCCAAGTTTAAATGTTCTCATATTGCTCAAATTACCGCCAACTAAAAGGATATGAATCCGTTTTATCGAATGATTTATATCCTACGATAAGTGAAGTTAACGGATTTCAACTTAAGATTCAATGGCAAATTGAGAGACGTAGATTGGGGATGAACAAATTAAGAAAGTTCAGTCTCAAAACTAACTACAACCCCTTCATCTGCACTTTATGAAATGAGTCAGCCTGAAGTTTGAGCAATTCTTCGGCTTTTTCTTTTTTGTAACGATACAACTCTTCCTCGTTTTTGATATCCTCATAAATTTTTTGGTTGAGCTCCCCATCAGTGGAAAACAACAGTTTGCGTTGCGCTACTTTTTGGGTTACCCAGGTAGCAACTACACTTTCTTGCTCTTCAAACTTATAATCATATTCGCCTTTTGGTGCCAGAAGTTTGGCGATGATAGGGGCCGTTTCAATAGCTAGAAACAATAGGAAAATAAAAAAGGAAGGTAACCAAGGTAATTTGCCCAATGCATTGATGCGAGCCATAAGTCCATCAAAACCATCTATTATGGGCTGCGAATTCGTTACTGCTGTAGTATAATCTGAACCTAGATTTGCAATTTGAGTTTCTATTACGCTTATCTTATTTGCATTGCCCTCTTTTAATTGTCTTAACTCAGCCAAATAGGCATCATGCTTTTCTCGCTTTTCCTTATAGACGGGTCCTTTACCTAAAAGCTTAGTTCCGGCGGTGCCTTCTGCTTCGGAGATATAAGTATCATAAAGGGCATTGGTTTCTGCTTCTTTAAGAGCAACTTCATTTTTTAATCTTGAGACTTCCTGGTTTAAACTTTCAATTTTTGGATTGTACTGCAAAGCTATTTGCTCTTGATTGGCCAATGTCATCGTGTTTTTTTCTTCCAAAAGCACTTGATTGATTTCCTTTTCAAAAATCTTCATTTCAAGAGGTTTGGAAATTACAATGGCGATAATGATAGCGAGAATAATCCTTGGGGCTGCCTGTAGCAATTCACTTTTGAAATTATCGCGTTTTTTTATGGTTGAAACAATATAGCGGTCTAAATTGAAAATCAACAGACCCCAAATCAATCCAAAGAAAATGGAAGCAAATACATTATCAAAAACAGTATAAAGAGCATATCCACTGGCAATAAATGCCATTACAGCAGTAAAGAAAACAGTAGCGCCTATGCCAGCATATTTGTTACGTTCCCCGTTGGAACAAGTTTCTAAAATCTGGGTATCTGCTCCTGAGCAGAAAATAAAAAAGCGTTGTAACATGATAGTGTTCGTTTGGTTCTGATTGACTATTAGAACGTGGTGTGGGTGCATTTGTTACACCAAAACCTTCAAAATCATCATTTTAACGTTTATTTATAGACTGAAACATGTTGGATGGAAAGACCAATATTTTATTCTTTTGTGGGATTTGACGATACGTAAAACGACTTTACGGATGAATATTTGAAAACTTTTAAATTATTGATTTAGTGTAACTTAGGTTACTTTTTTTGGTTGAAGTTTGGCGTAACTTAATGTCATAAAACAAGAAGACATGACAACCACAGTAGTAATTGGTGGAAATTTTGCTGGAATGACCGCCGCATTGGAAATAAAACGAAAAGGAAAGAAGAATCACAAGGTTATCGTCATTGATAAGTCACCACTTTTTTTGTTTATCCCGTCACTTATTTGGGTGCCCTTTGGTCGGAGACAGGTTAAGGATATCTCGTTCAAAAAGGATGAAATATTTTGGAAGAAGGGTGTTGAGTTTGTTCAGACCGAGGCCTTAAGTGTTGATCCAGGTAACAACATCGTCAAAACTATGAAAGGTGATTTCACTTATGATCATTTGGTCATTGCAACAGGGCCAAAGGTAGATTATGAGGTGGCACCTGGGGTAAAGGAACACGCGCACTACATTGGTACGCCCAAAAGTGCTATGAAAACCAAAAAAGTCTTGGAAGAGTTTATGAAGAATCCTGGGCCCGTGGTGATTGGAGCCACCCAAAATGCAGGATGTATGGGAGCGGCATATGAATTTCTTTTTAACATTGAAAAATGGCTCCGCGAGAAAAAAATCAGAAAAAAAGTGGACTTATACTGGATTACTCCTGAAACGTATCTTGGTCATTTCGGCATTGATGGTATGCCGGGAGGTGAAACCATGTTAAAATCTTTCATGAAAATGTTCAATATCCAGTATAGGACAGAAGTAGGTGTTGTTGAAGTAACTGAAGATAGCGTTACGTTGACATCCGGAGAAGTATTGCCCAGTTCTTTCACTATGCTGATGCCTCCTTTTGTTGGGGTCGATTTTGTGGTTAACTCACCGGTACTCAATCCAACTAGCAATGGTTATTTGCAAGTTGGTGAAGATTATAGGCATCTTGATTGGCCCAATGTTTGGGCGGCGGGGATTGCCGTTCAGGTAGATTTGCCTTTCAAACCAGGTAAGGTGCCTTTTTCGGGGCCAAAAACCGGATACCCATCGGATGAAACTGGAAAGATTGTTGCGGAGAACATCACTCGGGTAGTTAAGGGTAGGTCTAAATTGCGAAAAAAAGCTTGGGGCAAAATTCCAGGAATCTGCGTTATGGATGCAGGCAAAAAAGAGGTCATTATTGTGAGTGACCGTCTATTTAAACCTCGTAATTTCGCCATCATGATTCCAAATGTATTCTACGACTTTTCAAAGGTTTTGTTCGAGAAATACTTTTTGTGGAAAACCCGAAATGGGTATTCACAATTGCCTTGATTGTTGGTTGATTGAAAAAATCCACTCAATTTGAGTGGATTTTTTTAGGTTATTATGTGGACAGTTCTGTATAATATTTATAAAAATATGGAATGGTCTCAATCCCCTTTAAATAATTCCAAACTCCAAAGTGTTCATTAGGGGAATGAATGGCATCACTATCCAGCCCAAAGCCCATTAAAATGGTCTTACTTTCTAAAACTTGTTCAAAAAGTGCAACGATAGGAATACTTCCACCTGTTCTTTCTGGTACAGGTGTTTTATCAAAGGTAGTTTCGTAAGCTTTAGCTGCCGCTTGATACCCTAAGCTATCCATATTGGTTACATAAGGAAGTCCGCCATGATGTGGCGTTACTTTTACTTTTACACCTTTTGGAGCAATAGATTCAAAATGTGTGGTGAACAACTCGGTGATTTCATCAGGATCCTGATCAGGAACCAAGCGCATGGATATTTTTGCATAGGCTTTGCTGGCAATCACAGTCTTTGCACCTTCACCAGTATATCCACCCCAGATTCCATTAACATCTAAAGTAGGGCGAATGGAATATCTTTCCGAGGTTGTAAATCCTTTTTCACCTTGAACATCGTCTATATCCAAAGCTTTTTTGTATTCGTCCAAATTAAACGGTGCTTTTGCCATTTCTGCGCGCTCTGCTGCTGAAACTTCCTCAACCCTATCATAAAAACCAGGAATGGTAATATGGTTGTTTTCATCATGTAAAGAGGCAATCATCTTATTTAAAACGTTGATGGGATTGGGTACAGCTCCGCCATATATTCCCGAGTGAAGATCACGATTAGGACCAGTAACTTCTACTTCTACATAGCTCAATCCTCTTAATCCGGTTGTTATTGAAGGGACATCATTTGCTATCATTCCTGTGTCGGAGATAAGAATAATGTCATTTGATAATTTTTCTTTGTGTTCAGTAAGGAAATCCGCCAAACTATCGCTTCCAACTTCTTCTTCACCTTCAATCATGAGTTTTACGTTACACGGTAAAGCATCATTTTTTATCATGAATTCAACTGCTTTGACATGCATGTACATTTGCCCCTTATCGTCACAGGCACCTCTTGCAAAAATTGCACCTTCGGGGTGCAAATCAGTTTTTTTGATAACGGGTTCAAATGGAGGTGATGTCCATAACTCGATTGGATCCGGTGGTTGAACATCATAATGTCCGTAAACGAGCACCGTGGGCAGGCTAGGGTCTATTATTTTTTCCGCATAAACAACAGGATAACCTTTGGTTTCACAGATTTCTGTTTTATCGCATCCAGCAGCTTTAAGGGATTTCTCAACAGCCCTGGCGGTTTCCAAAACGTCTTGGGAAAAAGCGGGATCCGCACTAATTGAAGGTATTTTAAGTAGTTCAATCAACTCAGAAATAAATCGATCTTTATGAGTGTTAATGTAATCGTTGATCTGTTCCATGTAAAGTTTTAAAAGGGCACTAAAAGTACAAAAAACAAGTTTTTAAAAAGAGAGTATTTGCAAATCCGAAAATTGAATTATATTTGCACTCCTTTTGCGGGCGTGGTGGAATTGGTAGACACGCTAGACTTAGGATCTAGTGCCGCGAGGTGTGAGAGTTCGAGTCTCTCCGCCCGCACAGCAAGGGAAAAGCCGACTTTTAGGAGTCGGCTTTTTTAGTTTAGGTACAACATAGGTACAACATTGGTAGAACAAATCTTCTAGAATAACACCAATTGCATCAATTTAGATTGAATTGTTAAGCTATTAAGTATCGATGCCAACTTTTAATTAAAGTTCCTAGGTCATAGATCTAGTGATAATACTATCCATTTCTACTCCACTAAACATCTTTCGTTAAACAAAATCAATTCGTCACCTTCTTAACTTGCTTGTTTTATGTATTGAATATTGGTTGAGCTTGCTGCCATTCCTGATGGAAACATTCTTTTTTTTTTAATAAAATATTGATTATTAGTTTGTTATGCTAAATCCACTACTTTCGGATTCATGGATTAATACTAAAATGTTAACAATTAATTTCATATTTTAGATCAAAACCCAATCATGAAAATTTGTTTAACCTTTTGTTTGGTTATATCTGTATTATCAAGTAGTAGTGTTTTTGCACAAAAAGATAATAATGCAAATGTTAACCCCAAATCAACTTTATTTACCTCTAAAGAAAAGGATAGTATGCAAGTGTGGTTCTACAATCGTGCTACTGCAATGGGGTTATCAAATGAAATAAGGGATGAGTACTACAATATTATTCTTTATCACAGCTATAAGATGAAGGGTTTGGAAAAAAAAGGTAAAGGATACACCCCTGAAGAGATTCGTTCAAAGTTTGATGGCCTATTGCAAAAGCAACATAAAGAAATAAAAGCCATTTTAGATGATGAACAATATACGTATTACCTTAATACATATGAAAAGTTATTGAAAGGTGTTTTTGAAAGAAAAGGTTGGAAATAATCTAAAATTATGAAAAAACGATTGCTAGTAGTCTTACTCCTTGTGGGAGTATCAATTTCTTTTGCTCAAAATACCAAAACTGTGACCATTGGAATTTTGGCTGATGAAACTTCAGTTGAAAATGCTCCTTTGCTTGAAAAACTTCAAAATGAGATTACTGCCGTTGTAGGGCAAGATGCCAAAGTAGTTTTCAAAGATCCTATTGAAAACGGATTCGATTTAGATACCGCAAAATCAAATTATCTGGCTATGGAAGCCAGCGACGTTGATATCATCCTCGTTTTTGGGGTTATCAATAACATAGCGTTGTATCAACAAAAAGTTTATGCCAAACCGGTAATCGTCTTTGGTTCCGTAAATAGCGACTTTATCGATTTGCCTAAAGACCAAAAAACATCTGGGATCAATAATATTGCTTATATCATAGCTCCACTTTCCTATGCTAAAGACCTTGATGCCTTTAACTCCATTTACGAATATAAAAAAGTAGGTATTTTAGTAGATGATTATCTTCCTGAAGCGCTGCCCATAAAAGAACTCTTTGATACCTATTTTGCGGACAAAGATGCTGCCTACACCTTAATTAATCTTCATGAAGATGGTAATGTGTCGGACCTTCTTGGTGATGTGGACGCCGTTTATTTAGCTGGAGGCTTTGATTTATCAGAAGTAGCCTTTAGAAATTTGGTTTCTACTATAAATGAAAATCAATTGCCTTCCTTTTCCGCCAATAGAAAACGAGATGTGGAAAAAGGTATCCTTGCTACCAATCAACCGGAAACAACTATTGATCAACTTTTTAGACGTATTGCCTTGGATGTGGAATCGATAGTAAACGGAACCAATCCTTCTGAGCTTCCAATGCTGTTAGAGTACAAAAACAGATTATCGTTAAATTTCAATACTGCCAAAGAAATTAAGTTTCCATTGCGATACAGTATGCTGGGTACTGTTGATATTGTGGGAGGAGAGAATAATTACATTGCTGAGGATGCCTATTCCTTATTAGATATCATGAATGGTGTAATAGGTCGCAACTTAGGGCTTGAGGCAGAAAGGAAAAATATTGATTTGAGCACCCAGGATGTAAAAACCGCTAAAAGTAATTTTCTGCCAGACGTATCTGCTTCCACGACGGCAGCATATGTCGATCCCCGTGTTGCTGAAATATCGGGTGGGGCTAGTCCCGAATTTTCGACTTCTGGAACGGTAGGCCTGCAGCAACTCATTTATTCCGAAGGTGCAGCGGCAGGAATCACTATTCAAGATAACTTGCAGAAAGCACAACAAGAAACGTACAATGCAGCGGAGTTAGATGCTATTTTGAATGGTTCGGTAGCCTATTTCAATGCTTTGATTTTAAAAACAAACGCCCAAATTCAAGCACAAAACCTTGGAGTGACTAAAGAAAACCTTCAAATTTCTGAGCAAAACTTTGAAGCGGGTGCTTCTGGAAAGTCTGATGTATTGAGGTTTCGAAGTCAAATGGCACAGAACATGCAAACGCTGATAGAGGCTGGAAATCAATTAAGCCAAGCTTACTATACGATCAACCAATTGATGAATAATCCAATAGCTATGGAGATCGATATAAAGGATGCGGTTATCTCCGAAGGGCTATTTTCCAATTATCGCTATCAAGATTTTTTAGAAATTTTGGATAATCCAAAGCTGAGACCCAATCTTGTTGAGTTTTTGATTCAGGAAGCCAAAAAGAACGCTCCTGAACTGAAAAACCTTAATTACAACCTAGATGCCGTGCAACGGACCTATCGGCTTAATGCATCAGGTAGATTTGTGCCTACCCTTGCGCTTCAAGGAAATTACAATTTGGTAATATCCCAATCAGGTAAGGGCTCTACAGTAGCACAGGGAGTGCCGGTTGCTCCTGATGGCACCTACAATTTGGGATTGAATCTCTCACTTCCTATTTTCCGTCAAAACCAACAGAACATTAATAGGCAAACAGCTAAAATCCAGGAAGATCAGTTAAATATCCAAAAGGGCAATATCGATTTAAATATCGAAACCAATGTCAATGCACTTGTACTGGATTTGACCAATGAGATTGCCAATATCCAAATTTCAAAGATTGCAGAGGAGGCCGCCAAAGAAAGTCTGGATTTGACACAGATTGCATATAGCGAAGGGGCAGTGCCTTTAATTCAACTTATTGATGCCCAAACCAATTATTTGCAGTCACAATTGGCAAGCGCAACCGCAAACTATAATTACCTATTGGCCTCCATGCAATTGGAACGAGCCATTGGATATTTCTTTTTGATGAATTCTGAAGAAAATAACCAAGACTTTATTCAAAAGGCCAGAGCATTTATCCTAAGTAGAAACTAATAATTAAAAGATACCGACCATGAAATATTTCCGTCATAGCCTGTTGCTGATCACAACAATTCTGGCATTTAGTTCCTGTAAAAAAGAAGAAAAAAAGAAGGAAGAAGTACTTCGTCCTGTTAGTTTTCAAGTGGTGGGTACTTCAGATGCCAGCAAAGTGCGCTCTTTTAGTGGAACGGCCAAGGCCAGTGATGAGATTGGACTGAGCTTTAGGAGTGGTGGTGTGATTACCAAAGTGAATCATTGGAAGGGCGCCAAAGTAAAGAAAGGAGATGTGGTTGCAAGGCTGGACAATGTGGAGGCAAATTTAGCTTATGAACAGTCCGTGTCTGCTCTCAACAGTGCAAATTCGGCAATGAAAACAGCCAAATCCGCTCTAGAACGTGTAAAGTCATTGTATGAAAGCGGAAGCCAATCGCTAAGTGATTATGAAGCAGCCAAAAACTCCTACCAATCTGCTTTGGATCAATATGAGTCAGCAAAGCGAAACAAAAGCATACAGGCCACTCAAGTAAGTTATGGCATAATTAGGGCGCCCAAAGATGGGGTAATCGCCTGGACCGATGGAGCGGT
This sequence comes from uncultured Allomuricauda sp., assembly GCF_947499585.1. Taxonomy (GTDB): domain Bacteria; phylum Bacteroidota; class Bacteroidia; order Flavobacteriales; family Flavobacteriaceae; genus Flagellimonas. Next base: position 133,476 of record NZ_CANMOO010000003.1, read on the forward strand.
GGATGAACGCGTGTCTTCAGGACATCAATTTGCACTTTTAAATGCCGGTGATGATTTAAAAATTGAGGTAGGATTGCCTGAATCCTTGGTCAATAGAGTAAATGTCGGAATGGAAACGGATTTAGAATTTTCTGCAATCGAACAAGGTTCTTTCAAAGGTACGGTCATTGAAGTTTCTCCAGCAATTGATCAGAATTCCTCTACCTACATAACAGCTATAGGTATCGTAAATCCCTCCGCTGATATTAAACCGGGTATGGCCGCAAATGTCACATTCGATTTTGGTTCAAGTGATGCAACCACAGACAATTCCTTGGTAGTTCCCGTAAAAGCAGTCGGAGAAGATAGTAATGGAAACTACGTGTTTATTATTGAGACGGATGATGATAAGGTTGGCGTGGTCAAAAAACAAACGATAGAAGTAGGAGAAATAACCAGCGATGGTTTTAAAATCAGTAGTGGACTAGATGGAGGGGAAAAAATAGCTACCGCGGGATTACAAACTTTATTGGACGGTCAAAAAGTAAGATTACAATAGCCACCTTAAACGATACAAATTATGAATCTTACCAAATTTTCCATCAATAACAACAGGGTTGTATTAAGTATTCTAGGAGTTGTTTTGCTTATGGGGTTGGTCGGCTATCAAAGCCTTTCACGAGATAGTATGCCACCATATACCATTCGCGTCGCTTCAGTGGTTTCTTCTTTTCCAGGTGCAAGTCCTGAACGTGTTGAAGAACTGGTCACCGATAAAATTGAAAAAGTGGCCCAAGAACTTCCCGAACTAAAAAAGGTCACAAGTACTTCTAGAACTGGCCTTTCAGTGGTTCAAGTAGAACTGGTCATGCAGGTTGAGCCTCAGGATCTGCAACCCGTTTGGGACAGGCTTCGAAGAAAGTTAAACAGTATTGAAGGTCTTCCCAGTGGGGTCCAGCCTCAATTAAAGGATGATGGTATCGGAGAAGTTTTTGGTATCGCAGTGGGCCTAACAAGTGACGGATATTCATTTGCCGATATGAAAACATATGCTGATGATATCAGGGATGATTTAATCAAACTTGAAGATGCAGCAAAAGTTGAAATAAATGGAGATCAGGAAGAACGCGTTTTTGTGGAATTTGACAATGTAAAACTCAAAAGTTATGGGTTGACTTCCAGCCGTCTGCAGCAACTGATCAGCAATACCAATATTTTAAGCTCTGGAGGGCAAATTAATGTAGAAGACGAACGCATTATTCTCGAACCAACAGGAAACTTTGATAATGTTACTGACATTGAAGAAATGTTAATCCCTGTTGGGGAAGGAGGTCAAGTCGTTCCTCTTAAGGATATTACCAATGTTCGAAAAGGATACATTAACCCACCGACACAAATAGTACGAATCAATGGTAAAGAAGCCCTGTCACTTCATGTTTCTTTAAAATCTGGCGCAAACATTATAAAGCTTGGAGAAGAATTGGATGGTGTACTTGATATTTGGAGGGGAAAACTGCCTGTAGGACTGGAGTTGAACAGGTTGGCGTCCATAGATTCTTATATCGACTTAAAGATTAGTGATTTTATTGGAAACCTTTTACAATCCATAGGTATAGTACTGGCGGTCATGCTTTTTTTCCTTGGGCTGCGAACAGGTCTGGTTATCGCCAGTTTAATCCCCATTGTGACCATAACTACGCTTTTCATCATGGGCTTGATCGATGTTGGTCTTAACCAAATCACTTTGGCCGCCTTGATTATGGCCTTGGGAATGATGGTGGACAATGGAATTGTGGTTGCGGAATCGATTATGGTCAAGATGGAAAATGGCGCGGACGTAAAAAAAGCCGCAATAGATTCCTGTTCTGAACTCTTCACACCCTTATTGATTTCGACACTGACAACATCAGCAGCCTTTTTATCCTTTTATATGGCAGAATCCGTTATGGGTGATATCATGGGACCAATTTTTGTGGTAATTACCATAGCGTTGCTCTCCTCATGGATTATAGCTTTGAGCATTATTACCTTATTCTGCGTGTTCTTTTTGAAGATTAAAAAGAAGGAAGAAGGAAAAGAGGGCTTTTTGGACCGTTTGATAAATGGTTTGAAAGCCAAATACAAAGATTTAATATTGGTTGCGCTCAACTGGAAGCGAACGGTACTTTTTGGTATTGTTGGACTTTTTGTGCTATCGATTTTAGGTTTTGGATTGTTGGCCTTTGTATTCTTTCCTGACAGTGACCGTAATATGATCACCGCAGACGTGAATCTTCCCGAAGGCACAAAGATTGAACGCACACAAGAAATGGTTACTGCCATTGAAACGTTCATGAAAAGTACACTCCAAGTTTCTGATAACAACCCAGACGGGATTGTAGATTGGTCAGCTTATATAGGTGAAGGACCATCTACTTATGATTTAGGATATAACCCTGATGAAGCGAACTCCAACTACGCGCATATCCTAATAAATACCTCCAATTTTTTGGTAAATAATGAGATGGTCAAAAAACTGGATTCCTTTAGTTTCAATACTTTCCCCAATGCGGATATTAAAGTAGGTCTTCTGGGTTCAGGTGGTGGTGGAACACCTATTGAAATTAAAGTTTCAGGTGATGATCCAGATAAATTGGCACAAATATCCCAAACTATAAAAACCAAGTTGTTCGGAATTTCTGGCACCAAGAATATCAAAGATGATTGGGGACCAAAAGGAAAAAAATTCATCATTGACATCGACCAAAATAAAGCACAGCTTGCAGGTGTGACCAATCAAGATATTGCAACTTCTTTGCAAACCGTATTGGATGGATTTACGACAGGGGAGTATCGCGAGGAAGATAAATCCATTCCCATTGTAATGTTAAGCGACCAAAACAAACAACAATCTTTAGCCTCGTTGGAAACTTTGAATATCTATGCCCAAAGTTCTGGAAAAAGTGTTCCCTTATTGCAGGTAGCATCCATAATTCCACAATGGCAGTACACTCGTATCAAACGTTTGAATCTCACGCGAACAATAAATATTTCAAGTGAATTGACCGAAGGCGGTAATGCCTCGGCAATTACAGCTGAAATTACACCTTGGCTAGAGGAGCAAGTGGCAATCTGGGGTTCTGGATATAGTTATAAGCTTGGTGGAGATGCTGAAAGCACTGCTGAGAATATGGGAGCGGTTGCTAGTTATTTACCTTTGTCTGCTTTTATTATTGTGATGCTATTGATTATTCAATTCAACTCTTTTAGGAAAATGGTTATGATTGTTTGCACCATTCCATTGGGAATTATAGGAATGGTATTGGGCTTATTGATTTTTAATGTTCCCTTTGGATTTATGGCTTTTTTGGGAGTCATTTCTTTAGCTGGTATTGTCATTAACAATGCCATCGTTCTGGTGGATAGAATTGAGATAGAGGAAAATGAAATAAAACGTAAGCCTCAGGATGCCATTATTGCAGCCTGTCTTCAAAGGTTCAGACCAATTTTATTGGCAACTTTCACAACCGTTTTGGGTTTGATTCCATTATACCTTGGTGGAGGTGAAATGTGGGAGCCCATGGCAGTGACGATTATGGTTGGATTATTATTTGGGACTGTAATCACCCTACTTTTCATCCCTGCATTTTATAGTGTTTTATATAAGGTAGATTATAGGGGTTATCATTTTAACAAAGAACTTCTGGATTAAGAAATGTTCAAAAAGCTATATTCATATCGTTTTGAGTTTTTCTTTATCACCCAAATGGCTATTTTATTTGGCTCACTATTCATTCCTGGAGCTTTTTTTGAGGATACCCTGGCCCCCATTCTTTTCCAATTGAACTTACTTGCTGGTATTATTTTAATATACAAACAAAAAGAGGTGTTTTGGTTCTTTCTTGTTTTGTTACTGATTGGAGGAACAATTATTGGCATTGCAACGGCAACCCATGAAATGTCATTGACTACCAGTTATATTCAGTTTGGTATTTATTTCTCTTTTTACTTGGTAGTCACCTTCGAAATCATAAAACAGGTATGGCAAACCCGTGAAGTAAACAAAACGGTAATTTATGGTCTGATAAGTGGATTTATATCACTGGGTCTCATAGGTTTCTTTATTTGCATGAGTATTGAACTGGCCAATCCTGAGTCATTTAGAGGAGGACTATTGGCCATGCAAGAGACTCTACCACATACGCTTACAGAGCAGCTTATGTACTTTAGCTTTATTACAATGATGACCATCGGCTATGGAGATATATTGCCAGTAACACCCCTTGCACAAAAAGCAGCCATTTTAATTGGATTAATGGGGCAGTTTTATCTCGTTATTATTACCGCTGTAGTAGTGGGGAAATTTATTAATAAGTCCAAAACGTAATTAGTTGTTTCTCCAAATAGAGAACATATTAATTTGTCCTAACCTTCCTCGCAAAACAACTTCTCCTTCAAATTTTGTGTTAATCGAAGAATCCTTTTCTAAACTATGCAGCAATGTCTCTGATATAATAAAATCTGCTCCTAGCTTATTGCATTCTCCCTGAAGTCTTGCCGCGGTGTTTATGGTGTCACCATGGTAGGCAATCTCTCGTTTAATTTCTCCAACTTCAGTAACTGTGATGACTCCTGAGTTTAATCCCGCTTTAAAAACAGGCATTTCATTGTATTTTGAAATATAGTAATCTTCTTTTCTTTTAAGTTCGTCTTTAAAGGCGTAAAAAGCTTTAACACAATTGTTGTATTTAAGTCCATCTTCCAAGCTCCATGTCAATACTGCTTCGTCGCCTACGTATTGATATACCTTTGCTCCAAATTTGGCAACTACCGCTAAATCATAAAAGCAATCCTGAATCAATTCACTATACCTTACATTCCCTAATTTTTCCGCCAAAGTTGTTGATCCTTTAAGATCTAAAAACATGAATATCTGTTTGTCCTCTTTGGGGTAATAAAACCGACCTTTTATCAAATTCAACAGATTGCCCTTTCCTAAAATCCAATCAATATGAATAAATAGGTTAATTGTGAAGTTTACAATTAAAGCATAAATAAAGCCAAGCCATACTTCCGGGAGAGATGTGAAAAAATCTTGTATTGTAACAATATCTTTTACAAGCTCAAAAGCCTTGAACACTTGAAAAAGAATTAATACAAGAAAAATCGCCATGACGGTCTGTGTCAAAAGCACAATAAACTGAAGCTTTAAAAAGGGTACTCTGCCTTTTATGAATTTGTCAATTAATCCAAAAAGAATTCCATAAAACAAACCTTGGAAAATCCATGTGAGAATAAAAAAAAGAACTAGACTCTCTGGTCCACTGCTAAATGTGTCCGATTGATTGCTGTTGACACTGGTGCCCAAAAACCAAACCACATTAGCAACAAACCAACCAAGGAGATAACTTTTGGTAATGCTGATGAATTTTGACTTCATTTAGTTTTCTTGTTCAAGAAGTGTGTTAATATTACAATTTATCATAGTAACTTCTAGGTTTGTACAGATATATTTTCAAAATTTAATATTACAGAAGATGGTACTTTTTCCCTAACCCAGTAAATGCGTAAATTCAACTAGTAAGGGATTGAATGACATCAGTATCTTTAAAGAAATTATAGAAGGATGGGCTAGTAAGCCCTTAAATAAATCAAACATGCGTTATCTACTATTGGGTATTACCATATTGCTCTATACATCCTCTAAAGCACAGGATTTATCTAAACTATATGAAACAGTACGGCCTTCGGTGGTGGTTATTTTTTCAGAAGAAAAAAAACTTGAGAAACAGGGAGCCTCCCTTAAAATGGTTAGTTCACAAAGCTTGGGTTCTGGATTTTTAATTTCGGATACTGAAATTTTGACGGCAGCACATGTGGTTGATGTAGCCGAACAACTTTTAGTTCAGTTTTTAGATGGAGAAATCATTGAAGCCAAGGTTGTGTCTTCATTTAAAAATTCCGATATCGCATTAATATCCTTAACTACACCAAAGAAAAATGCTATTACTGCTACGCTAGGGGATTCTGATGAAAGTAAGATAGGGGAACGGGTAGTTATTGTAGGCGCCCCTTTTGGGCTAAGACACTCGCTTTCATCAGGCTATATTAGTGGTTTAATTAAAAATAATGAAGATAAAAATCCTTTTACCAATGCTGAATATATTCAAACAGATGCGGCCATCAATACCGGCAATTCCGGTGGTCCAATGTTTAACCTAAAAGGAGAGGTTATTGGAATTGTTAGTCATATTAAGACAATTACGGGAGGTTTTCAAGGAATTGGTTTTGCAGCCACATCGAATATTGCAAAAAAACTGCTGTTGGACAAGAAAATACTTTGGACTGGAGCAGAGGTTGTACCATTATCAGGTGAAAGCGCTAAAATGCTGAACGTGCCCCAGAACGATGCCTTATTAGTGCAACGTGTAGTTTCGAATTCCCCTTTTGGCAAAATGGGTCTGCGCGGCGGAACCCTTGAAGCAACCATAGGGGAACAAACCATATTGCTAGGTGGAGATATTATTCTTGCAGTTAATGGAATTCGTTTTGAATTTACTGATGAAACTTTGACCAAATTAGGCGATTTTGCAAATACATTGAAACCTGGCGACCCTATCGCTCTGGAAATTCTAAGGGATGGAAAAGTAATCTTATTGAGAAATTAAATCCCCAATTATTTATAGCCTTGGTTTGTACAAGTGATTTGGCATATTTTCAAATCACAATTTGCCGATTTTTGGAAGCATCAATTCTTTTTTGTCATGAAACTGCTCCATTTGGGATAGAATTTTATTTAGCAATTGTAGTGCCTCATTAATATAAGGTCCTTTGTTCAGCATTACACATTCAGCATGAAGTGAGTTTACTGTATCCGTTATTTCAGATCTAGAGGGCAACCCATTTTTGGCGAAGTTTTCAAGAACTTGGGTGGCCCAAACTACAGGTATGTGTGCAGCACCGCACAAGTTCAATATACCTTCTTGCGCTTTTCCTATGGAATCCCACCCTGTTTCAACTGCTAAATCCCCTCTTGCAATCATAACACCTATATACTTCACTTTCATGGCCGCCAATAATATCTCTACCAAGTTATCAAAGGCAAATCGGGTTTCTATTTTAAGAATAACACTTAATTTATTGACAACATCCCATTTTTCCAATTCTGTCAACAGCTCCTCGACATCCTTTCCAGAATTCACAAATGAGAAGTTTACGATGTCCGCATGCTTTGCCACAAATTCAAGATCAATCTTATCTTTGGTGGTAAGGCCACTGATTCCCAAAGCGGTCTTGGGAAAATTTATACCTTTTTCGGCCTTTAGCTTTAAACCTTTAAGTGATGCTCTTGTTATCCTTACTTCAAGATGGTCAGGGAATATTGATTCTATCCGACCTTCAATCTTACCATCATCAAATAAAATGGTATCTCCTTCTTTTATACTCTCAAAAACGGCAGGGACCTGACATGATATACTTGCCCACTTAATAAGATTTCCCTCTTCATCGAATACTGCCGGATTTCCCAAAGCATTTTCTTTGGTTACTATAAGAACATCATTCGTTTTGAGCAAGATAGATTGTTCAATGGTAGGAAGTTCCCCAACGACAGCCTCTTCCAATCCCTCATCTTCATGCTGTATCACCGTCCCAGTGCTTATATAGACCGTTTTATAACAATGCACATGCACTTCGTCTTGAGCTATATGTATTACCTCCAACTTCCTTCGTTTGTTTCGAGTGTCTCTTAACGTTAATTTATCTCCCGTAGATAATTTTTGTAACCATTCCATAGGTAAGGGTAGGCTATTCGATGGAGAGTCTTTTTCAATACTGGAAACAAGAATCAATAGAGCAGGTTTTACCACATTTCCCAAAACATCTCTTTTTGGACTAAACTTTTTAACTTTTGGCCCCGGGGTTATATTTCCGGTCCGGATTTTCGGGCCTGCAAGGTCCATGGCAATCTTAACATCCTTTTCCAATTCTATAGAAGCCTGTTTTACATGTAAGATGATTTTTTTCCAAATTTCTGGCCCATCATGGGCGCAATTGACTCTTGCGCAGTTCATGCCATTCTTCACCATGTCCAAAACCATTTGATAATTGTAAGCAGCTTCGGTGGGTTGCGTTACCATAATACGGACTCTGCGTCCCTTGCGTTTACCAAAAAGTTCTTTGGTGTGGCCTGCCACCAACTTCTTTTTGGTCTTTATGGTCAATCCGGGTTTCATGGTTTCCAAAGGCATATCATTTAACAAACTATACAAGTTAAATCTCGTTTTTGCCAAACTGAATAGTACGTGACCTTCTGCATTGGCAAGTCTGGTAAACCCTAAATTCTGTAGCTTTTTCTGAACGCTCCTTAGGTCGAACTGCCTGAAGGTTGTATAGTGAATTAGGTTGCGTGCACTTTCTTGGTATATGGGATGTATGTTGCTTAAAATATGCTTCGCCTCCTCCTCATTTGACTTTATGGCTGCTACAATGAGTTCAATTTTTGCAATTAACTTCTCTATTTTACCTTCTTTTCTTTTTTCCTCTTCTACCTCCATATGTATACCATTTTAAACCAGTAATTGCGATGACATCCGCGTCAACGTTAAGAAATCCATGTAAAATCGAGTAGTATCCATTCCTATGTGCTGACCTAATATTCTAAAAATGCTGATAAGTACGTTAAGTCCAGAATCATGAAAATCAATTTCTTATTTCATAATTAATTTAAAGAAGTCTTCAATTTTGATTTATGAACTTTAAAAAAAATAATTAAGGACACAGCTATTACCACTGCAATCAAAACATAAATAAATTTAGGAACAGGTACGGGATCTCCCGCTGCGTAGCTGTGTAATCCTGATAAATAGTAGTTTACGCCGAAAAAAGCCATAATGATAGATCCAAAAGCAAAAACACTTGTCACATTTTACTTTCCATGCGCCTTATCCACAGCATTCGCAATGCCCTGTGCCCATTGATCTAAGGCAGATTCCACGTCCGCCCAAGTCGACCATGGAGATGCATTCGCAAAGCGACTGCCTTTTGAGGTGCTTATCACAACAGCATCAGTACGGTCAGAATTGGATTTTTTAAAAGAACCCTCAACAGTAATTCCGCCTACTTTCAGAGCTATTGGTAAAATTACACTGGTAACATTGGCAGAAGCATTGGGAGCTTTTATTCCAGATAGAACAAATGACATTTCCAAGGTTTGGTTCGATGGTCCGCTGCCTATCTCATATCCTTTTTCCATCAAATGTTTTTCCAGACTTTCCCCAAAGTAGGTACGAATCCGCACAAGGTCTTCAGTATCGATATCGATAAGTCTGGAGTCTCGTTCATCTAGAATTATATCACCTACCATAAAAGTATCATACGCATCAAGACCGGGTGCTCCGGGTCGTATGTAAACTAGTGTTGGTGCATCTTTGGTATCCAAGGTAAGGCCAGATATATCGTTGTATGGGTTGTAATTCTTAACCACTTTGGATGAAGAACCACATGAGTTCAATACAATCGCGGCTGTAATCACTAAAAAAGGAGTTTTCAAGTTGATCATAATGTATTTGTGTTTATTAGCATTGAAGAATGAAAATACATATTTATTTGGAGTTTCCATTGGCGTGTAGTGGATTCTCATCTAGATTGTCTAATCGTTCAATAATAACGTGGCCTTTTCAGTTGATGTCCGATTCTTGATAAAAGCCAATATGGCTACGAGCACGACAACCCCGACTAGGACATAAACAAATTTAGGAACAGGTACAGGGTCTCCCGCTGCATAACTGTGCAATCCAGATAAATAATAGTTTACTCCAAAAGAGGTCATAATGATAGATCCAAATGCAAAAACACTAGCTACATTTAAGACGTACTTGCTTTTCAATGCAGGAACAAAACGGAGGTGCAAAACCACCGCATAAACAATAATAGAAATCAAGGCCCAAGTCTCTTTCGGGTCCCAAGCCCAGTACCGCCCCCAAGATTCGTTGGCCCAAATTCCACCCAAAAAAGTGCCAACAGCCAATACGAACAAACCAATAGTCATGGATATTTCGTTAATATAAGTCAGTTCTTTAATACGAATTGCTATCGCTTCCTTAGATTTTTTAGTTTCAATAATCATAAGAACCAGAACCATAAAGCCTAAGACCGCAGAGAGTGCCAGAGGGGCATAACTACTAACAATAGTTGCTACATGCACTTTCAGCCAGAAGGATTTTAATACAGGCATTAAGTTTGTAATCTCAGGACTTAACCAATCTAGATAACTTACGAATAGCAACGAGCCTGTAAATAGCGTTGCCAATGGCAATGAGAAATCTGATTTTCGGAAGGTCATCAATCCGCAGAGCATTAAAACCCATGCTACAAAGACCAACATTTCGTAACCATTGCTCCAGGGTGCATGTTGCGCTACATACCAACGAAGCAAAATGTTTCCTGTAAACACTAGAAAGCTAACTAAGGAAAGGACAACGAGAATATTCCATAGTACATCCATGAAACGTTTTTGAACGAATATTTTGGCCAAGGCCAATACCAGCAGTACAAATCCTAAAGTGAAAAAGACTTGGAACAACCAAAAATTGAGGTTCATTTCATTATACCACAACTCGGCTTCCACTCGCTGATCGTTAGGAATAATATCTTTGCCCAAGGTGCTTTGATAGGTATCAATATAGGATAACTTCTCGGTTGCTTCCGCCCATTTTTTGGCAGCCAAATCATTAAAATAAGAAGGTGTAATGGTTTGTACAAAACGAGCATCCTCAGCAGGAAAGTCCTTAAAATGATGGGTATAACTATACCACGTATCCTTCTCATCTAGACTGTTGGGGTAAATTTTTAAATAGTTGCCCGAAAAAATGTTGAATAAAATATTAAAACGTTCATCTACCTTGAGTATCTCTTTATCAAACTCGTTATGCTCTGCCGGCTTTTTAGCGTTAGCCTCTTCCGCCACTTTGGTAAGTACATAATCGCCACTAGGATTTATTAAATCATCAAAGGCAATTAAGCCTTCACCAGTAATTTTTAGGGCTTCGAAAAAACTTCCACCTTTTTTCTTATCTATTTTTATGATAGGAATCTGTTGCCAAGCTCCTGGAGCAACATGCATGGCAAGAAATACCTGATTGGCATCCAGACGAATCTCTTCGCTAGCTGCGTTGTATTTAAAATAGGGTTTACGGGAAACTTTACGTAAAAACTCCGAGGCCAAAGTATTGATTGGTTTTATCCTTCCATCTAAATCTTGTACCATCAACCGACCAAAGAGTGCTGCATGCTGTTTCTCAATGACTTGATGTGCGACTAATTCAGAAATCGAAATGGTATCATTCGACTGTTGCGCCTGAAGATTTGTGCTCATCATTCCAATCAGGAATAGGGTGGTGACCACCTTTTTTGTTTTTAATTTTTTGAGCTTTCTGTTAATGGACATAAAATGGGAACTCTTTCCAAATAGCGTAAAGAACATTCCAATCATCATTAGAAAATAACCCGCATAGGTAACATTGGTGCCCAAAACATCATGGTTAACGGATAAAACCGTTCCTTTTTCGTCGGTGTCGTAGCTGGCTTGGTAGAATCGAAATCCACCATAATCCAAAACATTGTTCATGAAAATTCGGAAGGGCATTTTGGTCTCTCCATCCAAAACGGTAACCTCGCTGGCATAGGCGGATGGACTCTCAGAACCTGGGTATCGTTCCAATTGAAAATCATTCAACTGTACCGAAAATGGTGTTTCAAGAGGTTTGGCTCCATACGATAAACTCACGTTAGTGCCATTTACCACAACCTCATGTGTAGTAGGTAAAAAGCCGTCGCGATAGAGTAAGGTTACTTCTTCTGTCTCGTCATCTATTCCTACATTCAGAACTAAAGCATCGTCCTTAACCTTATCATTGTCTTTTGGTTTTTCAGCCGAGCTTACGATGTCAATTTTTCCAGATTCATGAAAGGATAGCGGCACAAAAGACAAATCGCCTGAGCGGTACAAGGTCCGCAAGGTCATGGGCTGCAGGGTATCACCTTTAATAATACCTGCAGTTTGGTCGGCCATAATAAAAAAGTCGAGCTGATGTGGCGTCAACATCTGGAATTGGCCATCATTTTCTATAAGATTTATAACATCTTCTCCTTCTGCCTCAAAACCTATTTTATGCTTATGGCTTCCTATTTCTTCAATTTCTCCTTTTTTCAGGAATAATGTTTCCCTGCCATTTCCTGAGGTAACCACCATTTGCAATAAGGGAACTCCATTTTCAGGGTCATCGACAATTTCGGGGATAGCATCGGCTACAAATTGCTTATGCGAAATGGTAATTGGGATGGATTCTAAATCGGTTTGAATAGAAAAATTATTATCCGTCAAAGGAGAAAAGTAAAGTTCCCGTTCCAAATGTTTGGTTTGCTTTCCGTTGGATAGATGGACTTGCAAATAATTCTTATCGGAAATGATGGTATTTGAGGAAGCTCCTTCTCTGATACGCATGATGCCTCCGTAGGAATCATACCTCGTAATCGCCGCCCCAATTAGGATGATGATAAAGGCTATGTGAAAAAGAAGGATGGCCCATTTTTCCTTACGCCAAAGTTTGTATTTATAAATATTGGCAGCAAAACAAAGCCCTAAACCCAGCATGACCAGCTCAAACCAAGTTGAGTCATATACTTTTATCCACGCTGTAGCGGTACCAAAGTCATTCTCAATAAAAGTAGCAGTGCCCATGGCTATGGCGAAAACCAACAATAAAACAAGTGCCAATACGGGCGAAGAAAAAATACGATAGAATATTTTCATGAAAAGTGTTCGGCCAAATAGCCTTTAGAGAAAAGGTTTAAAATCGACTACTTATTGGTCATGCTTACTGCTTTGGAATCTATTTTATCCTCACGGGCTTTGGCTTCCTCTAGCCATTTGGGTAGTAAATTGGTTTTAAACTCCTCTTTTTCTTCGATGAGTTTTTCCATATCCAAACCGATGAATTCCTGAGCCTTTTCTTTAGATGCAATATCCGGCATTGGCACTTCTTGATTAAAACCTAAGGTCGCCAATAAGCGCGCTAACTTGACTCTAGCTTCTTGCGCTATGTTGAGTCCACCACCCAAGACTCTTGCCGTTTCTACGGGAGAATGGAATGATGCTCCATGAGCTGCGGCAGCATAGTCCCAACGCCATTGCGCGTGACGAATATCTGTGAGAATATCTTTCATTTGTTCGTCTGTAGCACCTAATTCCCATGCTTTTGCCGCTTCAATATGGGACTTTACCAAAAGATCTTCCAATTTCAATCTATTTTCAGTTGCCTTTTGTTGTCTTTCATAAACATTCGCTCTTAATTTATCTGCTTCTTGTCTGTGACATACTTGACAGGAATTCGCAATATTGTTTAGGGGTGATTGCAGATGGTGGTCGGTAAACTTCTGTCCACCCTCGCTTTTATAGGGCATATGGCAGTCGGCACAAGAAACACCACGGTCAGCATGTACACCGGTAAGATAGGTTTCGTAACCTGGATGTTGTGCTTTCAACATTGGAGCTTTACTAATTTTATGTGTCCAATCTGAAAATTCCATTTCATCATAATATTCTTCCATGGCTTCTACGTTCATCCCATTCTTCCAAGGGAAAGTTAGGTATGGTGTGCCTTCCGCTCCAGTTTTTTTCTTATCGAAATAATACTCTACATGACATTGGGCACAGACCAAAGAACGCATTTCCTGGTGGGTGGCCTTATTAATGTCCTTGCCCATTGAATCAAAAGCCTCTACAAGTGCAGGTCTTGTAATACGAAGTTTCATACTATTAGGGTCATGACAATCCGCACAGCCAATTGGGTTCACAATTTCTGCTCCCTTATCTGCCCATTTTCCTTCATAGAATTCTGCAATACCTTTTTCGTTCATCAACCGCGGAACATCAGGACTTTTACAGGTCCAACAGGTAGCTGGCATTGGCCCATCCCCTGGGCCTTTTGGCCCTCCTGTACGCAATGTATTTCTAATATCATCTATGGCATAAAAATGTCCACGGCCTTGATTATAGTCTTTAGAAAAACCATATCCAGCAAATAGTACGACCAGTCGTGGGTCTTCTTCAAGGACATCGCGCATGGCGGAACCCCCTTGGAAGGAGGCAAAGGAAGTTTCAGATGTTTGCAACCACGATTGGTATTCCCTTGGATAGTTTTTTCCCCATTCTTCATTTCGAGGTTCATTCTCACCAATATCTACTTGAGGTACATATTGGTATTTGGCCTCGCTCTTCCTATTAATCACGCTTGAAGCAAGCAAGCCCAATAGAAAGACCACTACAATTGTAACAACAAACAAGACTTTATTTTTCATACTGTTCGGATTATCGTGTTTCCATTTCTTTTTGTAACCAGTCCGGAATTACCATTTCTTCTTGATCTGTGGGTAAAGGAGCAATGTTATACTTGACCGTGGACATTCCATGAATACGGCCATGAGGCACCTCTTTATGGCAACTCCAGCATTGACGGGATGTCCGGTTCTGCTCATGATTTTCTATGAAGCCGTTATATTTTGTTTGGGTTACCTGCTGTACATGGCAGCGTATACAATTGTTCTGTACCACTTCTTGTGAACCTTCGCGCATAAAAATAACCTCTGGTTCTGCCCTTGCAGTAAAAATTGAAGCATGGTAAAGCCCGTCCATAGCTTTGAAGTAATAGGCGTTTACAATATTGTCTTGGGGTACATGGCAACCGTTGCAAGAAACCCATTCACGATGTGAACTGTGCATCCAGCTATTATAGACAGGGGTCATAACGTGACAGTTGACACAGGCTTGCGGATTATCCGACATGTATGAAACCACCTCACCTTCTTTCATCAAGAACAATCCTAAACCAATGATGCTCCCGATTAAAACAGTGGCAGTTACCCTCCATCTAGAATTTCTTCCTGGGAGGAATTTTTTGAAAAATCCCAACACACTCATACCACTCTAAATATATTGATTTTTGAGTAGAAAATATGGAGCAAACCATTATCATTTTGTAAAACTTTGGAATCTTTAGAAATCCTTGTTTGCCATATCCTAAGTAAGAGTGATTAATTGTTGATAAAACCCTCAATTTGATAATCTGAGGTTGATACATTCCTGACTAGGACACTGAAAATCTTAAATGAAGTCCTAGAGTTGTATAGAGATTTGTGTTTCCCTTTCGGTTCTTTTAGGCAAAAAATTGAGTTTATGGACACCTCAAGGCTTGCTTACAATGAAACATGGGGCGACAAATTAGTGTTTATTAACCCACTTATTTTCCATGAGCTTCATCAACTGCCTTTGCTATACCTTTTGCCCAACCTTCAAGTGCAGATTCTACATCTGACCAAGTGGACCAGGGTGAGTCATTTGCCACACGACTACCTTGTGCCCTGCTTACCACAACGGCATCTATACGATTGGAATTAGATTCCCTAAACGTTCCTTCGACTGTGACACCACCCACGCTTAATGCTACTGGAATTAAAACGCTTGTAACGTTTGCCGCGGCATTTGGCACCTTTATACCTGAAAGAATAAAAGACATTCTCAAGGTTTTTTCCGAAGGTGTATTGGTTATTGTATACCCCTTATTTTCCAATTCTGTAGTCAAACTTTCCGTAAAATGGTTTTGAATACGATTCAAATCTTCTGTTTTTAGTCTTTTGATACTGGCATCACGTGAATCCAGTTTTACTGGGTCGAGGATAAATGTATCGTAAGCTGCCAAAGTAGGTGCATCTGGTCGAATATATACTAAGGTAGGCGATTGGCTCATATCCTGCTCAAGCCCCGATAAATTGTTTACTGGAGTGTAGTTTTTAACGGTTTTCGCTGAAGAACCACATGAACCAACTAAAAGAGCAGCTGCCACTCCCAAAACAAAAGTATTAATGGTATTCTTTCTAAGCATCTTATTTTGTTTTTTAGTTGTTATTTTTTAAAGCTTGTTAGGACTCCATGATAATTAAACCCCAAACCATTTAGGTGTATTGGACAACAATATAGAGAAAATATGATATATTAGGAATTACTTACCTTCATGTTTGTAAATGCAATAATCTATATCATCTTCCTTTGGCCAAAGTTAAAGAACTGAATACCATAAAATCCTACCTTATAGGCTGGCTTATAGCAAGCATCTTATGGAGACTATTAAGGGATACGGACCTGAGCGCAGAGCGCTTTGCCCAACAGTTCACTTTGGGCAGCTTCTTCATATTCATTGCACTTTGGCTAACAATGGGATTACTCTTTGGGTTGATACATATTGCCATGACCAAGTTTGTGAATGGAAGGGTCAAATATTATCAATTGGTACTTTTCAGGATACTACTACAATTGATTGTTTTTATAGGCATCATGATAGCCCTAATCAATTTGCTGAGGGTTCTTTTGGATGTCGAACTTCCCGATTCTACTTGGGGATTATTGAACAGCCTATCCCTGCTTGTTGCTTGCATCTATATTTTGACCATAAATTTTTGCATTGGCTTTGGCATGTATATTAGTTCCATAGTTGGAAAAGAAAACCTCAGAAAAATCCTTTCAGGAAAGTTTTATACGCCTTTGGTAACCGAAAAGGTCTTTATGTTTATTGATCTTAAAGGGTCAACGCAATTGGCTGAAAGATTGGGGCATATTGCCTACAGTAAACTAATCCAAGATTGTTTCAGAGATCTGATCGTGGTACATAATTATCACGCTGAGATTTACCAATATGTAGGTGATGAAGCCGTGCTTACATGGGACGTGGACAAGGCAGTTCGATTGAATAATGGAATAAAAGCTTTTTTTGCTTTTCAAAAACGATTAAATGATAGGTCTGAACATTATCTATCAAATTATGGCGAAATTCCTGATTTTAAGGCTGGAATGCACGGAGGAGTTATATCTATGACCGAAGTTGGGGAGTTAAAACGTGATATTGCATATCATGGAGATACGATAAATACAGCTTCTAGACTTCAGGGTGAGTGTAATAGATTGAATATGAGTCTGTTAATTTCTGAAAGCCTTTTAGGGAGTTTAGATTTAAAGAAAGAGTTTAAATCTACCCTTATGGGTAAAATGCAACTAAGGGGAAAAAATGCTGCAATCAATGTTTATTCATTGGAGGAGGCTGCAAAATAGAAATATTCAATGCAATTATTTAATCAAGGTAAGAATGAATTATTCTTCTAAAAGCCAATATCACGATGCGTTTGCGTCGATGGTCAAAATTACAATGAGGGACGGAGATGCTTCCGAAAGCGAAATTATTTTCTTAGAGCATTTAATGTACAAGTTAAGCTTGGATGAAACAGAATATGAGTTTATCATGCAGAACTACATGAAATATCCTATAACTGCTCCTTATTCACATGATGAACGAATTAAAGCCCTTTTCGAGTTGGGAAGAATTTTAAACGCGGATGAAAGGATTATGGGTGCTGACCAAAAAAGGTGGCTTACCAGAGTAGGAAGGGCAATAGGGTTTGAACCAAATTGTATTGAGAATATCAGCACAAGGGCCTTATCACTCACGGAAGAGGAAATTGATTTTGCCAGATTCAACAAAGAAATAGAGGTTGTTTTATCTGACTGTGGAAAAAACGATTAAAGAATGGAATAGGTAAATTCTACCATGTGCGGCCTATCACCCTTGATCATTAAATTTTTATTGGGTTTGTTTGGGTAATTAGCGTGATTTAAAGCAATGGTTCAGCCCTTGATAGCAACCGTTTATTGGTATTTTTTTGGAATTGGATTATCAGTGCGCTCACTATCGAACATCCAAGAAAGAATCCACCATCTTGTTCCATCGTGATATAATTGAATACTGTTTATCCCTCGTTGCGTTACCGAGCCATTTTTTTCTTCTTTGGTTTCATAGGTGCTCCAAACGTGGGTTATGTTGCCAAAGGTTTGTGTTTCCCTGCTAATTTCATACTCCCAAAACCCCTTTTTAGGAACCCCAAAACTTTTATGATATTCCGATAACGTCTGTGTGCTGATATAGGGATTCTTGTTTTTATCCTTTCCCGTAATGGTTATCAAGGCATCGGGGTGATGTAATGACGTATCTCTTTCCCAATCTCTGGGCTGCCCTGCCGGACCGGAAATAACATCATAATACGCTTTCATGATACCATCTAGGGTTTGCACATCGGCTTGAAGGGGATATGCGTTTGTATTAGATTCTTGTGCAAAAGCGGTTACGCTAAACAAAAGAAATAGCAGCATTGTTTTTAGGCGTTTGGTCGTCATAGTCATATTTTTTAGGTTTCTAAAGGTTTTAGTGAAGCAACGGTTTGTGTATGGTTAGTTGCTTTAGCGATTAAAGCAAAAAAGGTCAGAAGTAAGGAAATCCGCCAGGATTTCCGAGATACTCATTACACACTATTAGCAATTAATTATACACGGTGTTATAAGCAGTATTTTATAAGTTTCCAGCAATTGTGATATCAATAAAAGTTTCAGCAATCTATACCTTTTTTTTTAATTAGTTTCATCTGCAGAAATTTCTAATTCAAAACTTACTATTCCAACAGGAGTGCCTTTTTTATCAGGATATGAATTAATCTAATATATTTACTCATAATAACATGAAAATGCACAGAATACTAAGTCTAGTAATATTCCTTCTTCTCTTTGGATGCAATGGTACTAGAACAAAAGATAATTTGAAAAAAGAAAATGTCGCCGTCGAAAATAAGATTTTAATCAATGATATTTGGGCTTTGACAGAAATGCTTGGAACTCCAATATCAGAGGAAATAGAAAAAAGGCCACAGTTGGAATTCAATAGCACGGAGAATTCATTTTTCGGCAATAATGGCTGTAATCAAATTATGGGAAATCTAAAGGGACTGACAAATACCGATTTGCAGTTTGCTACCATAAATGAAACTAGAATAGCCTGTAAAGAGATGAAGCTCTCCAGCACATTCCTGACCTTACTCCGTGAAACAAATCAGTACAAAATAGCCAAGCTGAATCTGACCCTAATGGACTCAAATGGAAAAGTGCTGCTGTTATTTAAAAAAATAGATTGACAAATCTCCAATCTCGACCAAATAATGACATTTGGGATTTTATGTCTGTACTAAATTAAAAACACCAACATCATGGGAATCAAGAAAAGCTTAATTCTGTCCATTGCGGTAGTACATTCATGCACCCTATTTGCCCAACAAAAAATTACACTAAAAAATAGGGTTCAGGAGAAGATACTTAATAGTAATACCGGAATTGTGCTGGTCAAAACGTCTGGGGCCGTCTATGGAATTGCCCCGGAAAAGCAAACTGTTATCTGGGAGAATGAGAGAATAGGGGAATTCGACTTTAGCCGGTATTATGAGATTCCACTTACACCATATGTCTTTTTTGAAGATAAGCCCTTGATCAATTCCAAAATTCTTTCCAAGGCTCTTAATACAAAAGGTATTTCACGTGCTATTGTGGATGTAACGACCGGAAAAATTATTTTCGATTCTAGCGAGAACGGATTTCAGGCCGTTTTTAACACACTACTATTGCCCGAACAAAAAGCGGTTTTGGTAGATGGCAAAACAGATGAAGGGTTTGGCATTGGTTTGTTCGATTTTGAAACGGGAAATCAAATATGGATGACCAATGTAACGAGTGATTTTTTTACCAGAACAAAAGGTGCCATCCTAAACGAGGAGAAAGTCCTTTTAGATGCCGATCAAAACATTTTTTGGTTGAAAAACAGACACTTGCTAAAAATAGATCTTAAAACGGGAGGTATTGCGTACGATAAAAAGGGAATAACCAGTATTTTATTCAATGATGAAGGAAACAAACTCTATATATCCTCAAACTTCATAAATGGTAAAAAACTGAATCAGGAAACTACCATAATCGCAATAGACCCTAAAACAACGGATAGTTTGTGGTCAGGACCACCAGTACGAGTTGTTGGCAACATCTTAGAAACTACTTTGGATAAAAACCAATTAGTGGTAATTACCTCCAAAGGTTTTAATATCATCAACCCTGAAAATGGAAAGAAAAAATGGGGTAAATCGGACCCTCTACCCTTGATAAAAAAAATCGTCCCTACTACCGATAGCTATTTGGTAGTTCAGGAAAACCTTTTAACGCGAATCGACCAGTTTGGCCATAACACATGGGATGCTCCATTGAAAATTACATATTCCAGTGATGAAAATCCGGTGTATATTTTTGACGATGACCCATATGCGCTATATATAACACCATCAAGAGCAAATAGGATAGAAATTGAATCTGGACAAAAAATATGGAAAGAAGACCTTACCTTATTTGATGCCGATTTCATCAACAGAAATTTAAAGCTTCAATTGCCCTATCATCGCGTATGGTTCAATCCCGAAACCGGACAGTTTCCGGTATATAGCGAAAACAGCTTCTATCTTTTCAATAATCGAGACAGCGTGGCACCACAATCGTTGCAGGAAGTTGATTTCGGAAGAAATTTTCCGGAACTTAAAATTAGGGAAAACACCTACCTTTTGTTCGAAAGCAATACGTTCTACCTTTTCGATTTCTCAGGAAATCTGATTTATAAAAAGGAATACCCGGCCTTTAAATCTGGCTCCTTTGTTCGTAGGTCTTTTCGTGATTCTTTCTACTGGCTCAAAAGAGGCTTTCAAATTACATCCGCCACATTGCTATTCGCTCCAACCCAGGCAAACAGAGTACTCAAAAATACTATCGTTTCCAATAATTTAGGTGTTTTTGGCACAGGGGTTTCGGGAATATACGGAACGTATCATTCGTATAGCCGGGGCATAAACAGCTTGACAGATTTCGATATAGATTTGGGTTCTAACCTGGAGTACGTCTTTAAAAGAATGCGTAAAAGCAGAAAAAATGATGACACCATGATTATAGCAGTGCCCGATGATGGGAAAATACAGATTATCAATTTTCAAATCGATACAGGGGTTGAAGAGCTCCTGAAAAAAATTGGCTCTGGGAACAATAAACTTATTATTGACGAGATTGAAAGAATACTATATTCTTTTGATGGCAAAGAAGTTTACATTGAACGGTTGTGACGTTTCTTTTTTTGTCTATTTCTTATCTATCAGTTTGAATTCTTCAAATCCACCTTGAGCAATCTAGGTGCTATAATCAGTTGTGCCCAAGCCCAATTATTGGTATTGTCATTTGGCCTGCCACCCTTTATCAAACTCATACTTTCGGAAGCGAACATATGGGAATACCCCACATTGAACTTTAGTGCTTTGGATATCACTCCTGTATAGACAACATCCACTTCGGTGCCCAAGTATTTGTCTGCATCGTTCAATAAGTTGGCATTTGATAAAAAATAATGTGCCTTAAGTAGCATAGTTGATTTTTCCCCGGTCGTAAAAACCACCTTCCCATAAAAATCATTTAGACCTACATTGTTGGCATGATTGCCAACATAGAAGTAATCCATAAAACCGTTGAACTTATGGTTAGTTCCATAGAGAGGGAAAAAGGATTTATTTTTACTATCTCCGTTCTGGTCAGTACCACTTAATAGCTCCAGCCCAATCCCGTACAAAGTATTTTCAGGTTTGTAAGTTGCTTCAAGCAGAAATTGGTAAGCACTTAAATCTGTAATGGCATTTGCATTTCCAAACTGATAGTATAAACTACCACTAAGGTTCACATTATCAATTGGAAATTTGAAATAAGAGCCTGCTGTATGTCTATAAAATACACCATCAGGTTCATCTTCATTGACCCCAGTAAATTTTTGAAAGCCCGTATTTAAGAATAAGAAACTGACTGAATTTCTTTCCCAAGCCTTTTTAAGGTATGCATATTGCATTGCCTTATACGTAAAAAAGCCCTGAATATTAAACGCAGTACCATCATTAACTTGACCCTCCTGGCTAAAGGCAAAACCAAGATCCATATCAAATCCGTCATCCGTGAATTTCACAAGTGCGGCATCATGAAACCTGCCCTGCATGGCCCAATCCAAACCTCCAAAAATACGTTGATCATCATAGGAAATTACCTGCCTCCCCGCTTTCAAAGACCATTGATCATTTAAAAACACTTGACCCCAAGCCTGAAACAAAGAAAACGAATCATTGCCATCGACTGGCAAGATTTGCCGTGTATCTCCCCAAGTACTAACATCTTGAACACTGAGGAATATCTTAAATAGCTCTTCTTGATACCCTATGTTAAGTCTGGAACGTTGCGCAACAAAGGCTGCAGGATCAGCATCATTTGGAAATAAATTGTTGAATCCATGGCGATACTCAAAACGAGCTCTTAAATCGGCGTCCACGGTTAACTGACAATAAACTTCACAAATTGGGAGTAATGATAAAAGAAAAAGGATGACAAAGTTCTTTCTTATTAGGTTCATGGTCTACTGGTTTTGGTGCTTACTTGAATAAAAATAGAGTACGGAAAAATCTTCACCTAAAATCGCATTAAACCGTTTCCATATCCTTATTAAATATACAAATTTTGATGCCCTGGTCTTTGCATTTATTTCATATAAAATTAAGTTCATTAGAAACTTTTAGAATTGAATACAGTACAACACTATAAACGGTCATATTTTCAAGTACAATACTGTTAAAGTTTAGATAAGCTATGATTCAAGAAATCTTGATTCTTTTGAAGTAGCTAAACAAGAAGGTCTTTCAATTAGCCTTAGCTATACGGAGATAAATGACATGGCTGGTATCTGCATTGCAGAAAAAATGGTCAATCTTACTTGTTTGGAGGTTCAGCAATGAACGAAAGGGTTTTAAAAATCCCCATATCATGTGAGCTCATAAAACTCGTTATGATCTATGTGATCAAAAACGTGCTGTAACACCCAGTTGTCCCGGGGCAAAATTCAGGTTCCAACTTACTTTTTTCTCATGTTCGTTATATTTCTCGCTATATCGGCCGTCAAGATAACGGTCAATGGATTCGACCGTGAAAATACTGATTGCAACACCCAAAGCAACATCTGTAAGCCAGTGTTCTCCATCCCACAATCTAGAAATGCCGGGAACCAAACCAACTGTGTAAATACTAGCTTTGACCCAAGGGTTTCTGAACTGCTTTGCAATCGCATATGCATTGGTGAAAGCGAGCATGGTGTGACCAGATGGGAAAGTATGGTAATCTCTGCTTGAGTTGAATGGGTCAAAAGTATCCTTTGTTTTCCCACTTACTGGACGAGCTCTTCCCACAAGAGATTTGGTCAACTGTTGTAACAACCCTGCAGAGGTGGCCGAGGCCACCAATAAAACTCCCGTACGTCTTAATTTTGTGTTTTTGGTCAATAAGCCTGTCAAGTATACCCCTCCCGTAAACATGTAATTGTATTGGGGGCTTCCGAATTTGGTTCCGTAATCTCTTATGAATCTAGGAATCCCTTCCTTTTGGTTTATTGAAAATTCAGAAGTTTCCTCATCAAAAATGTACAATATGCCCGTTCCGGCCATAGTGGCACCAAAAGTTTTCCATTGTTTTCCTTTCCAATGCAATGGCCTTGTATAGGAGTAACCTATGCCCCCAAAAACACTACCCATATCATATTTAAATAGCTGCCAGTTGGTTTGTGCGGTATCATAAGTATTCTGTGTTTGGGCAGAAACAGGACTTTGCCCTTGCGATCTAACTAAACCAACTAGAAAAAAAAGTAAAATTGAGATCATGATTCCTTTCTTGCGAAAAATTCGATTTGGCACGTATTTATCCATAATGTATGATAGTGTTAAGAATGGCAAATTAATATTTTTTATAATTCCCAGGATGGAGAAAGTAGTTGCATTCTCCTGTTTTCTCAACTACGACCAAAAAAACCATTCAAAGAATACACTTTCAAAAGTTGAAGATTCAAATTTTTGAAAGCCCGTATTTAAGAATAAGAAACTGACTGAATTTCTTTCCCAAGTCTTTTTAAAGTATGCATATTGCATCGCCTTATACGTAAAAAAGCCTTGAATATTAAATCCATTAACTTGTCCCTCTTGGATAAAGGCAAAACCAAGATCCATATCAAATCCGTCATCCGTGAATTTCACTAGTGCAGCATCATGAAACCTGCCCTGCATGGCCCAATCCAAACCTCCAAAAATACGTTGATCATCATAGGAAATTACCTACCTCCCCGCTTTCAAGGACCATTGATGATTAAAAAACACCTGACCCCAAGCCTGAAAATTGAACAATATTATTCACTAATTTGAGATGATTAATGCATCCTCGCCAAAAACCCTTCTTTGAACGTCTTTCCTATAGGTAGCACTGCTCCACTTATAAAAACCTGATTACCGTAAACCTTGGAGATATGTTGCATATTGATGAGATACGAGCGGTGTATCTGAACAAAACCGAAATCTTGAAGTTTTTCGTTCCAGTGGCGTAGGCTATCCAAAATCAAGATTTCCCTTTCTGAGGTGACAATGTTCACATAGTCCACTTCAGCTTTGATGTATAAAATGTCCTGTGCTACTATGGAATAAATGGTCTTATCGGCATAGAGGAACAGTTGTTGGTTCTTTTTGTTTTGCCGTTTTAAAAGTTGCGTTCTGATTCGCGTTACTGCCTTAAAGAATCGCTCGTACGAAAAGGGCTTGACTAAGTAATCGACCACGGCTTCCTCAAATGCCTCAACAGCGTAATCGGTAAAGGCTGTTGTTACGATGATTTTGGGCGGATGGGCAAGGGTCTTTACAAACTGGAGTCCATTCAGCTCGGGTAATTGAACATCCAAGAAAAGGACATCCGCGGATTGAATTTCTTCTGGGGGAATATCCAATCCGCTTTCATAAGTGCCCAAATGGATTGTGAAAGGTGTCTTTTGAAGGAAGCCTTCCAAAATTTCCTGTGCTGCTTTTTCGTCTTCAAGTATGATACACCTCATAGTACAATGGATAGGTTGATATGAAAACTATGGTCCTCTTCCGCAACCCTTAAATCATGTTTTTCAGGGTACAAGAGTTGCAATCTCTCTTTTACATTGGCAATACCAATACCACTTTCTGACCAGTTGGGATCAATATTGGACTTGGTATCGAAAGGATTGGTACATGAAAAGAAAAAATCATGGCCATCACCGGTCATTCTAATGGTAATGAGGTGTTTTTTGCCCTTTAATACACTAGTATACTTAAAAGCATTTTCCACAAAAGGAATTAAAAGTAAGGGGGCTATTTGAACTTCTGGATTATCAATGGCGGTCGAAAACTGCACGTTGACCTTATCGGCCAACCGTTCTTGCTGCAATCCGATATATTCCGTTAGATGTTGCAATTCTTGCTTTAAAGAGACCCTGTCTTGTTGTCCTTCGTTAAAAAGATATCGAAATCCGTTGGACAATTTTAGAATGAGTTCCGGAGTCTTATCATCGTTTTTTAAGGCATTGGCATAAATGGTGTTCAGGGTATTAAATAGAAAATGCGGATTTATCTGTGCCTTCAGGGCACTTATCTCAGCTTGCTTTTTACCACGCGAAAGAGTATCTAACTGCATTTGTTGCTGGTATATATTTTTAACTGAATACAACGCAAAAAAGACTACGCTAAAACTAAGGTACGTTAACAAATCGGTGAAAAAATGCTGCCAAAAGTGAGTGTCCTTGGGGTGAAAATAACGGTCAGCGAATTCATATGTAACGGTATTGGCCACCAAGGCCAATACAGCCCATGGCAGATATTTCCTTTTGTTCATTTTTGGAAAAAACCAAAAAAAAAGAAAGTACGAAATGGTCATTTTAAAAAACAAGGAATTGAGTTCATGCGCAAAGGACATCATATACCCGCCCTCTCTTTCCGAATATTTCAGGTACGGATAAAACAGCACTATCAACCATAGAAAAATGTGCAGCCAAGGCTCCACCCGCAGGAATTTCTGGTATATGTTTCGACTTTCCATGTTGGTAAGTTACGGGCTATTGGTATGAAATCACAATATCTTTGTAGGCGGCTTTTGCAAAGATGACATTTTCGCCCGTGGTGCCGCTAATCCTAAAAATGAGACGCCCTCCTGCAAATGGATTGCAATCTTCGATATCGAAATAAGTAGTATCGTTCAGTTTGAACCAAAGTCGGTTCGCTTTCTTTCCAATTTCAACAGCATACCAGTGGCCCACTTCCATGACGTTTTCAGGAAGGGTTTGATAAAACCCACGGGAGTAGGGGGAGTTGTTTTTAAAGAAGAAGGGCTTGATCCCGTGTGAACGGTTGTTGAAGGTAAGATTGTAATGCTTCATTTGGCTGCGCCATTGCCAGACTTCTTGCGGAGTGGTTGTTTTGGTAGGAAGTGCAAACACTTCGCCACCTCCTTCTTGGGTGACTGAAAACAGATTAATGAGCACTGTGGATTCTGACAATGCCTTCACTTTATAACTTAGGATGAAATCTTTCTCAAAAAGTTTGGGACTGATCAAAAAGTACCCATTAGACCCCTCAATTTCCTCAATAATAAGTTCATTGCCAATGATTGTGGTTTTGCCCTTATCAAAGGTTTGCCAAGTAGCGAGTTCTTCCGGTGTTATTTGTACTTCTTTTGAAGAGGTCTGTCCGCAACCGGACAACATCGCGCCTATCAACGCTAACAAAGTAAGCTTTGTGTTTTTTTTCATAGTTTCTGTTTTAAGTAATCAATCCCTAGCCCCAGCATGGTCATAATTTCTTTGTTTTCTTTTTCTGACCTTTCCTTGGTTTTGAAAGAGTTTATAGTTAAGACTGAAGAGCACCCCAAAGGTCTGAGATTGAAACCTCCATAGCTCACTTTGGGTAATCTGCTCTGTAATCAGGGTTCCTTTGCGCAAATTGTTGTCGAGTACGTCAATAATCCGAAGATTGGCCACAAGCCTATTGTCCAAAAGCTTGGCCCGTACAGCGCAATCCAATCGATTTCTAGGTTGTATGAACCGAAATTCATTCTGGTTTTTTGGGGTATGCCTGCAAGTAATGTCAGTACTGATGTTCTTGGAAATCTTAAAAGTATTTTTAAAGATGATACTTGATGCATAAAGGTCATCAAAGGTAATCTGTGTTTGTTGTTCTACTTTAGTGTAATAATAGTTCCCAGACAATTGGGTGTTCCAATAAGGTTTTAAAGTGTAGCGCAAATCAGTTTCAAAACCGTAGGACCGCTTTCTGCCAAGATTGTCAAAGCTTATTGTCTGTACACCGCCGGTATCGATGTCTTGTAACCAAACGATGACATCGGTGCGATTCCTATAGAATGCGGACAGAGACCAGGTAAGCGCTTTATTATTATGCTGAACGTTCATTTCAAAGTTATCGCTGAACTCTGGTTTGAGCCCAGGATTGGCCTTCCATTGAAAGTATTGGTTACCCATCTGAAAGGGATTGATATGGTGAAAATTGGGCCTAGAGACCCTTTTGCTATAGCCAAGACTGACAGTATACTCCTCATTTAATACATATGAAAAATGTAGTGAAGGATAGAGGTTTCTGAAAACCAAATCTGTGGTCTCGTTGTTAAGGGTGTTGGCGGAATTTGAAGTAAAGTATTCATACCGCAACCCGGCTTGTGTATTAAAATCACCTAATTGCAACGAAGCCATTCCATAAATACCAAATATCTGTTCTTTGTAATCGAACACCTCGTTCTCACCTATGCCTTCACTAGGTTGGAAATAGTTAAAGCTTTCCAATTTTCGGTCATTCCACAACATTCCTGTTTCCATGGTCACTTTTTCGTTCAAAGGCAAAGTATGGTCCAAGGCAAATTGCTGTAGTGTATTCTTGTTCCGTTGTTCTTCCTCAAATAGGAACGCACCTTCTTCAAAGTCCGATGCGGGCAATAGATTTTCGTTCATCGCAATGTAGTAGTCCATCTCTATAAAATGACCCTCTTTGGCAAACTTTTTTAGATAGTTGGCATTGAGTTCGGTGGTTTCATGAGTGTGCGACGAATTACGGGTATAGACAAAATCGTCCCTGTTTGTCACATTAGAGTAGAAGGTGTTGTTGAAAAAACTGTGATAATCGTTGGTATAGTCAAACCCAAAGGAAAGTTCGTTGTTGTCGTCTATAAAAAAATCGAGACCCATAGAAATTTTGCGCACCAATCCGTTAAAATCATGGGGGGCAAAAAAATTACGAGTATCGCCATTGGTATAGCGTTGGGCAATGGTCTGTTCGCTATCCATTTGGCGTCCAGCTTGTGAGGCTGTCCACCTAAAATTGGCTGATGTATAATTGTAATTACCTTCAATGCCATAATTGTAGCGTTTGGTCCCCACCCCAGAATTGAGGTTGAGGTTAAGCCCCCTTGCCCTCTTCTTTTTTAAAATGATGTTGATGATACCCGATAGACCATCGGCCTGATTTTTGGCGGAGGGTGAAGTGATAATTTCGACCTTTTGTACAGATGCAGCAGGCAATTGTTCCAATAGTTCACCAGCGCTGAGGCCAGAGGGTTTTCCATTGACGAGTAAACGTACATTACTGCTTCCGCGAAGGGATAGAGTACCTGTTCCCAAGTCGGTCTGTATCTCGGCAATTTGGTCAAAAGCTTCGAGTACGGTCGCGCCCGCTTGTTGTAGGTCGGCTCCCAAATTAATCACTTTTCTATCTATTTTCAGAGTTGTGGTCGTTTGCTCGGCCTGCACCACAACTTCTTTTAATGCCACATTTGATGGTTGAAGGCCAATCTGCAGGTCGTTGGTGCCTTTTAGGTTAGATAAGATCATCGTCTTCATTTCATACCCAATGAAACTAACCTCGATATGAGTAATTTTTTTATCCGTTCGAATAGAGAAACGTCCACTTTCGTCCGTTGAGGTACCATCAGTCAATGCTTGCCCATTGAACAAGGCCACAGTGGCAAAAGGGATATTGGCCCCGGTGTCCACATCTTTGATTACACCACGGAACACCTGGATTTCTTGCGAAAAAGAAAAAGGACAGATACTACATAACAGCACAATAGAAAAATAACGGAACATAAGTAAACTTTAGGGCAAAAGTCTACTTCATCTCAGTACATAAAAATTTTAATCTGTGAACCTAGGCCGTGGCTCTGTGAATACATGGGTTTTGTTTTCTCAAGGACAATAGCACTTATCCTTTCTTTGAACCTTATAGTTTGGTTACGCGATTAATTGGTGATGATTTTCTTGATTAAAACAATTTGCCCTAGGTGATAGTAGCTGTGTTCAATGACACCCTCAATATTTCTTTGATATGTTCCGTAGTTTTCATCCACAAACGTGGAATTGAGTTTTTCATCTGACATCGCTTTCACATGAAGAACGAAATCATTGGAGTTAGAAATAAAATCCTCAACAAGCCTATTCCAATCAGCTTCAGAATTAATTGGCGCTAAATCAAAACTATATTTATCCCTTATTTCGAGTTTTCCACCTTTAAATACGTTAAGAATTCCACCTAAGTAATAGTTGATATGAAAGGTTATTTCGGCAATGCTGTTAAGGTTCTCCGTTTTTTCAGAAGCTTGTATCCAAGTAACACCTTGAATCAAATCCTTAAAATTTGTATTTGCAACCCAATGACCATCAAGTAAAACTTCTTTTATTCTTCTGGATAAGGAGTTACTTCTATTCATTGTTTATTTGAGCTATTTATTTTCATATTGAAAGTAGAAATTATTTTTTAGAGGTTAATAGTCTTTTTTGATATATTAGGTGCTAGTACCTTTATCAGACCCACAACCCTATCTACTTGATTGCTTTTTCAGTTTATTTGCGCTTTCACATTTAAAGACTAAAAACAATGAGACGAATGCTCATCCTCATCACAATTATGATATTCGGTTTGGCTGAATCACCTTTGTTTGCGCAACAGAATGACTTTATCAAAGAATATCTAGAGCGATTCGAGAATTCTAGGAAATATCTAATTGAGGTAGCGGAAATAATGCCAGAGGATAAATACAATTTTAGAGCATCCCAAGAGTCGTTGAGCTTTGCTGAAAATTTGATGCATATAGGATACGCTATGGATTGGCATAGTCAATCATTATTGGGTGGAAGAAAATCTAGAGACTGGAATACTGACATAAGGTATAAAGTATCCAATAAATCCAAAAAGGAAATCATTAAGATAATTGATGAAACATTTGAGGAAACCATTAGGTTTATCAAACAGTTTGACATTACTCAATTTGATGAAGAGCTAGATTATTTTGGATTGAATAGGACAAAGAGGCAGGTTTTCTTATTACTTGCTGATCATATAACCCATCACAGGGGGCAAATTCTTGTATCCCTTAGATTAAATGGTCTGGTCCCACCAAGATATGTGCTTTTTCAATGATAGGTTTTGTAAACTTTAAGTGTCCCATAAAAAAAATAGAACTAGCAAAATTACTTAAGGAGATCGTAAATGGGGCTTTTAGAACTTTAATTTTCGGCATGTATAAAACTGGTTTGACATTTTATTATTGCTTTTAGATCACTCTGCTTACAAAACTTTCATTTGTAGAGAATTGCTAAATAGGTTTTGCCAATCTTCTTCTTTTCTTCTCTTGTTTTATTAAGTAAAGTTCTCTTGAAGTCTGGCCTGCTACGGAAGTATTTTCTTCTGCTCTCCGAATTAAATATGGCATAACATCTTTAACAGGGCCAAAGGGAAGGTATTTTGCTACATTATATCCGTTGTCAGATAAATTGTAGCTTATATGGTCACTCATGCCGTACAACTGGCCAAACCAAACTTTTTTATCATTTTCAAAAAGCCCTTTTTTATTCATCATGTCCATTAGTAAATACGAGCTATCTTCATTATGAGTCCCCGCAAATAGTGCTATATCATTTAAATTATTCAACATATATTTTAGAGCTTCATTATACAATATGTCCGTGGCATTTTTATCAATGCAAATAGGGTCTTTATACCCATTAGAAAAAGCTCTTTCTCTTTCTTTTTCCATATAGGCTCCTCTAACGAGTTTCATACCGATTTTAAACCCTTTGGTTTTGGCTCGTTGATGAAGATTCTTTAAATAATCCAATCTATCCCATCGATAGGCTTGTAAAGTATTGAAAACGATCACCTGTTCTTCATTGTATTTTTCCATCATTTCTTCCACAAGTTCATCCGCTGCACTTTGCATCCAACTTTCTTCTGCATCAATTAGAACCGGAATACTGTATTCAAATGCTTTGCTGCATACCACATTGAAACGCTCCTTGATTGTTATCCATTCGGCCTTCTCAGATTCACTCAAAGAATTTCTCTCCGTCAGTTTTTGGTAAATCTTAAACCTCCCGAAACCGGTTGGCTTAAACACCACAAAAGGTATGGCACTGTTTTCTTTTGCATACTCCAAAATTTTTAATGTTTTCTGTACTGAATAATCAAATTGTTTTTCTTCTTCTTTGCCTTCAGCTGAATAATCTAAAACTGCATGTACATTTTTGGTTTGCATTCTTTTCATAACCCTGAGACAATCTTCTTCATTGATGCCGCCACAAAAATGGTCGAATACCGTAGAGCGAATTAATTTTTCAACAGGCAGGTTGGCTTTTAGAGCAAATTTTGTGACTGCTGCCCCAATTTTAACCAAGGGTTCTTTCTTTATTAATTCGAATAAAAAAAGAGCTCTATCCAGTTCTGAATCTGATTTTAGGGCCAAAGCGATTTCAGTATTGTCAAATATTTTTTTCATCTAGTTTTGGTATTCAATAAATTGTTTAAAAGAAGATATAGTGCTCCTGAGACTATCAAGGATAGAACAGCCGGTATACCTATAGGATACACGTATTGTGTGAAGTACCCAACCAGTAGTCCAATTATTATACTTACTGTCGCCAACCAGTTCCATGATTGTTTTGATGTTAACATGATCTTATCAACGAAAAAGTAGTGACTCATGATTACTCCTGCAATAACTGGAATAATTAGAGCTGTTGCG
The DNA here is from genome assembly GCF_947499585.1 of uncultured Allomuricauda sp. Lineage (GTDB taxonomy): Bacteria > Bacteroidota > Bacteroidia > Flavobacteriales > Flavobacteriaceae > Flagellimonas. Next base: position 165,319 of record NZ_CANMOO010000003.1, read on the forward strand.
TATAAGAAATTAACAAACTGATTCATGATCCCCAGTAGTGCCAATAAAATGCCTACAAGAGCAAATACCAATGTCAATACTTTTCTGCTCTTCCCATCATTTAAATTGAACATATTGCACAATACCAGGCCACCCGTATAATTACTTACTAGTTGACTCGTCCATGTAGCCACCCATAAAACAACAAAACCCCAAGCTGGAAAACCTAGTTCTTGCATGACCTGTACGATATCTGAATTTCCAGTACCAATAGACATAATTCCACCTACTATGAATAATGGAAAACCAACTATTATTATACCTAATGGGATTAAAATATTATCCCTCCAAGTAGGTTTTGCAAATCTGGTATAATCAGGAGCTATTAACCACTGGGCGACATTGATGCTGATGACTAAATTAATGGCCTCAATAAACGACATACTGCCTTCAGGGTTCCATGTAGATATTTTCTCCCAACCAAGATTACTAAAGGAAAGATACAGTGCAACAGTAACTAAGAGTAAGCCTGCAGGAATGGCTATGTAATCTACCCATTTGATAGACGCGTATCCTAATATTGAGGGAATGGCAAAGAGCAATCCGATAATTGTAGTACTCAAAATGTATAAAAACAAGTTCTCATCTTTGTTGATTCCTAACAAGGCACTAAAAGCATCGGCAGCTACGGAAGTCTGAATGGCCCACCAGCCCAATGTCAAAATTAAAATAACGATGCCCACAATTATTCGAGACTGCTCTTTTCCAAAACTTAATGCAGCCAATGCGGATGATGTCAGCCCAGTTTTCGCCCCTATGTAACCTTGTATCGCATTTCCGATCCATTGGAAGAAAACCAATCCAATCAACAAGATTCCAATAATTTCCAACAAGCTAAAATTCCCAATTAGAATTCCTCCTACCAATAGCACGGGGATGCAAAATTCTAGCCCTCCAAAAATAAAAGCAGGAACATACCATGGCTGACGCTGATTTTCTGGAATAGAAGTTAAAACTGAATCTATATTTTCTTGTGAATTCTTTGAGGTATTTTCCATGTTTAAAAAGTTTAAGTTGTCAGTTCTCTTTTTGTAAGCCATTTCTGCAGATGGTTATAGACTATTGCCAAAATCAAGACAAAAATTGAGGTCAACACCCCAAGAGCCACATTGTAATAGGGTTCAATGGTAAGCGAAATCCGAATGAGGATAGTGGCCAGAACAAAGGCTGTGTATCGAAAAACACGATAATAGTTAATGGTGTAACGCAAGGCAACCAAAACAATGGTGATATCCGTAAAAATCAAAACAGTATAGAACGTATCAAAGGAGTGTAAGTACGTTCCCGTTTGTATGAGGACAATGAAGTCTCGAATTCCTATCAAAAAGAAGGAAATCAATAAAAAAAGCGCCAATAATTTTTTGATACGTACGAATTGTGTTTGATTCACATAGGTTTCGGATAACCTTATTTTACTGTTCAATCTGTGTGTAAACCCCATTACCGCAAAAATCACTAAAGCTCCAAAAGAGTATACCAACATGCTTTGAATGGTTTCTTTGCTATCGCTCCATAACAGGAAACTATCTAAGTGACTAAACTCTTTAAATGCATCTCGCAAAAAAATAAGTGATAGTAATTCAAATTGCTTCCCCAAAGACCTTGAAACTGACTTGGGCAGAACAAAAATCAAACTCAATAATTCCAAAATGAGAAGTATGGTAAAGGCTACTTCTATTGCAAAAAAAGGGTGTTTGAAAACGTTGTTAAATGGGCCTACGGATATTATTTTATAATACGCCAAGGAGCTACATATTCCACATAGTATGAATGACAATACCAAGAATGTGCTTATTCTTTGAATAATTCTTGGGCTTTCCCAAAACAGAACTTGCTGATCAAACAGTTTAATAATTGGCTTTATCATTCAATTCAATTTTGCAGTTGGCGCCATTTAAGTTTAAAAAAGCGAAGAGTTTCTCCGCTTTTTTTTGCAACTAAATCAAAATAAACTGCTTACACTTAAAAATTACTTTTGCACAGCGTTAAATAGAAAGAATAGGATCTTACTATCTTCCAATGTTTCCGTTTCACGTATTTCTTCCTTATTCAAGTAAATCAAATCGCCTTTGTTCATCACTTTTTCATTACCATCTTTGGTGAATACTTTTAATTTTCCAGAAATCAAATAAGATATCTCATGAAAACCTAAAGTCTTAAAGGGAAGTAGGTGACCTTTTGCTAAGACTACTGAACCGCATTGTACGACTACACCTTTTTCTTGTTTATGGATGATATTTTTTAAATAGGACTCATCTATTCCAGGAAATGTCAATTCTTTAACTTCCATTTTATGTATAAATAGTTATTGAACCGGAGAAAAGTTGTAATGCTCTAATGCTTGTTCTTTTGTAATGTATCCATTCTTTACATCCCATTTTACCTTGTCTAAAGGCCTGTTCACGGGATTGCCATATCCGCCACCGGTTGCCGTTACCAGTTTTACCTTATCTCCCTTGTTGAGCTTTACATTGGTTACGATGTTGTATTGCTCTTCGGTGCCATCAGTTCTTATTACGGTAAAATAATTGTAACTCCCCTCTTTACCTTCGTTAAGTCCCCATGTTGGAATTGAATACCCTAAAAACGCTCCTGTTAAAAATGCTTCATCAGATAAAACCTTAAATGTTAGATACTGTCCATTTCCTCCTTGAAATTCTCCATATCCACCACCTTCGTTATGAAAAGCATATTCTTCGACGACCACTCCATATTTTCTTTCTCGGGTTTCGGCAGGGATATTATAAGATTCGCCATGTGCATAAGAGAATTGCCCACGGTTTCCATCGTGAAAAGCGCATCCACCCCAACCACCGGAAAGTGGTTCCGCCTGCACATAAAATTCATTGGTTACTGGGTGAATTCCAGAAATATAAGTCACACATACTGATCTAAAATGACCGGCCGGTAATTTTTCTGGAACTACAGGACCTAATGTTCTTAACAATAAATCTATTGCTGCCAAGAAAACTTCATAATAAACAGATATCGGAGCGGGTGATTTGGCACTCACAATAGTGTTTTCTGGACAGATTAGTTTTACATGTTTAAAGGATCCATTGTTAGCAGGTAGTGTCGGTGTAGTTATCGCCTTAAAAGCTGCTCTTACTGCAGTTTCCAATCCGGTTCTAGATAAATTCAAAGGGCCTTTTAGCTGTTCATGAGATCCTGTAAAATCGCAGGTCATATTCTCATTGGAGATTGTTATTTTCAATTTCAAAGGAAATGGTCCATTGCCAAAACCATCATTTTCTATCCAACCTGTGTTTTCATAAACACCGTTTGGGATTTTTTGCAACTCTTTTAAACTAATGCGCTCACCATATTCCATAAATTCTTCGGCGGCTTGTTTGTAAGCTTCCAAACCATATTTATCAATAAGTTTAATTATTCTTTCTGCTCCCACATCATTGGCGGCAATACCCGAAAATAAATCCCCTAAAGTGCTTTTAGGAAGTCTTACATTTGCTTCTAACATTTTAATGAGAGCTTGATTTAACTTGCCTTCTTCTTTTACTTTAACGAAGGGAAAATGGATGCCCTCTTGGAAAATTTCAGTTGATACTGTTGATACCGAACCAGGGTTTGTTCCCCCAATATCCGTCCAATGTGCTTTGTTTACGGTAAATGCTACACGTTCACCTTTATAGAAAATCGGTGTAATTAGGGCAATGTCCGATAAGTGTGTCCCGCCTCCTGCGTAGGGCGTGTTGGCCATAATTACATCGCCCTCTTTTAAAGGGTTGTCCTCTCCAAAACGTTCCAAAGTTTCTTCTACAACAAGACTCATTGCGGCTAAAAACGTAATTACCCCATTTCCTTGAGCCAGCAATCGGCCTTCTCCGTCTGTAATTCCAACAGCATAATCCAATGCTTCGTAAATAATAGGACTCATACTGGTCCGCTGAATAGTTTCAAACATGGCCTCCCCAATAGAGATCAATGAATCTTGAATGATATCTGATGTAAATTTGTTTAAGCTCATGATTGTTGAGGTTTACTGATAATAATGTTTGCATACGCATCAATTTTAAATTGATGGTTTGGCGGCACAACTGTTGATGTGGATTGTTCAACTATAATGGCAGGACCTTGTACAAGCATGTCAGGAGTCAATTTATTCCTATCAAAAAAGTTGCACTCGTGTATTCCCGACTCGTCAAAATCTACTTTTTCAGTGGCAATTAAGGCGTCTTTAATTGAATTACCTTTTGATTCAACTTTGGCAATCACTGGCTTGTTTACAATAACTTCAGCTACCAGGTGATAGTTGACAATCTCAATTTTGGTATCGATTAGACTAAAAGCATATCTCTTTTTGTGCAGTTGATGAAAATCTTTATCGATTTCATCAATTCTTAGATTGTTCAAGTCAGCTAACCTGAGTTTTACCGAATGTTCTTGCCCAGCGTAGCGCAGGTCTAAGTAATACTCAAAAATGATGTCTTCTTTTTGATAGGAGTCCCTTTCATAAGCATTTATTGCTTCATTTTTCATTTCTTGAAAGACACTCTTTAACATTGAGAAATTATCAGCATTCAAATTCATCACATCAGTGCGAATGTAATCTCTCCTTAAATCTGACATTAGCATTCCGAACGCTGAAAAAACACCCGCATTTAATGGTACTATCACTTCGGGCATTTGCAATTCTTCAGCCAAATAAGCTCCGTGCATGGGACCACCACCTCCAATAACCACTAAAGAAAAGTCCCTTGGGTCATAACCCTTATTTACAGATACGCTTTTTAAAGCATTGATCATATTGGAATTAGCCACCCGAATAACACCGCGTGCTATTTCTTCCAAAGTCATGCCCAATTCTTCGCAGAGCGGTTTTGCTGCTTTCTCCAGGCTATCAAAGTCTGGTTTTAATTCACCGCCTAAAAAGTAGTCTTTGTGTATACGATTACACACGACGTTGGCATCTGTGGTTGTGAAATTGGAACCTCCTTTACCATAAGACGAAGGCCCCGGATTAGCTGCAGCACTTTTTGGTCCAACACGCATCTTACCACCATCATCTAACCAGGCAATACTGCCGCCACCATTACCAATTTCTACGATATCTATAACTGGTGTGAGTATTGGAAACCCAGCCTGAGTTTTTGTTTTTTCAATATTATAGGTAGTTACTATTTTGGGGATTCCATTTTCAATCAATGAACATTTTGCTGTAGTACCACCAATGTCCAGTACTAATAAGTTTTCTTTACCAATAGTTCTACCCAAAACAACAGCACCTAGCATGCCACTTGCTGGTCCCGATTCTATTAGCGTGATGGGATTTGCCTTTACATCTTCAACGGTGGTAATGCCACCGTTAGATTGCATGATGTACAGGTTATTTTTATATCCTAATTTTTGTAAGTGGTGGGTTAGATTGTTTAAGTATTTTGTAGCTATTGGTTTTACATAAGCAGAAAGCACAGTGGAACTCGTTCGCTCATATTCTCTCCATTCTCTAGTAACTTCATGTGAGGTTATGACTTCGAATTGTGGATATTTGGAGCGTATATAGTCAGCTAATTTTTTCTCGTGAACGGGGTTCTTGTAGCCGTGCAGAAAACAAACGGCAATGGCTTCCACACCTTCTTTTATAAACTGTGTGATATGTGTGTCTACAGTTGTCTCATCTAGAGGCGTAATGACTTCACCCAAGTAATTAATACGCTCTTTTACTTCTTGCCTTAGATATCTATCAACAAACGGATCCTCTTTTTTAAAGTTGAAATTATACAAGTCTGGTCTTGTACCTCTTGCGATTTCTAGAACGTCTCTAAATCCTTCAGTGGTAATTAATGCAGTTTTAGAGCCTTTCCTTTCTGTTATGGCATTAATGACCACGGTTGTACCGTGAGCAAAAAAATCAATGGTATTTAAATCTAAATCTATTTTTTTAATAGTATTTAAGATTCCTTTTTCAAATTCTCCCGGTGTTGTGCTGGATTTAGATACTTGTACCTTTTTAACTTCTTTACTTTTTTTGTCATAATCAAAAAACACAAGGTCGGTAAAGGTTCCTCCTATATCTGTTGCGACTCTCATATCTCCTATTGTTTATTGGGTACTCTAACCACAATTTTTCCAACTTGCTGATTCGAAAGCATATATTCATAGGCCTTTTTATAATCCTTGAAATCAAAAACTTTACTCACGATAGGTTTTAGTGTTCCTTTTTCAATTCTTTCTAAAACATAAGCCTTGCATTCGTTTAACTTATCAATGTCCTCTACATGGTTGAATTGGGAATAGGCATCCATCACCGCTTTTTTCCTAATTAGAGGAACCAAAGGGTATGGCGTTGGGTTTGGATCTAGTAATCCGTAAATTATAACCACTGCTCCCATGGATAAGGAGTCCAAATATTCGTTACAAAAATTCCCTGCTATAGGATCGTACACAAAACTGACACCTTCTCCTTCAGTTATTTCCATTAACCTTTCCCCGACCGACTCCTCGTTTGATATAATAAGGTGATCGATACCGAGTTTTTTGAGATCATCCTTTTTAGCACTTGTTCTAGTAGAGCCTATAATTGTGGCTCCTGCATCTTTTACCAATTCGAAGCAACCGTACCCTGCTGAACTGGAAATAGCCGGAATAAAAACATAATCTCCTTTTTTTACATTACCTACATGAAACAAGGCAAAATAAGCTGTAGAGTATTGCATCCAAATAGAACAAGCTTCCTCTATGGTCAAGTTTTCTGGAGCCTTAGTTAAATAGTCTTGTGGCACAACAGCATATTCTCCCTGCACACCATATTTTGCTGTATTGAACGGTATGGAGGTAACCCTATCCCCAACTTTAAAATCGGTTACATTGGTGCCAACTTTAACAACTTCTCCCGTTGCTTCTGATCCAATCCGTGAAGGAAAATCTGGCAGTGTTGTATGAAACCCTTGGTAATGAAGAACATCGGCTCTATTAAGGGCAAAAGCATCAACCTTGAACAAAACTTCATCATTCACAGGGTCTTCCATAGTGATATTCTCCAGTCCCAATACATCTAATTCTCCTGTTTCGTTAAAACGAATTGCTGTATATTCTTTGCTCATAATTATTGATTTTTAGTGTTATTGATTTCTTAAGAAAGAAGTGTTTAGTCGCTTCTCCCTATCCGAATTCAGATAGGAAGGAGAGATTAATTATCAAACTACTTAAATGAATTTAAAAACTATAGGAAAGGTCAACCCCCACCGTTGTTGGAGTATTTGGAAATCTTAAATTATTGAAACCAAATTCCGCGGTTGGGAAAAACTCCTGGTTGAATTCTGTATCGAAAATGTTATTTGCCCAAATTGTTACACCTACTTTATTGAAATGAAACTTTGCCCTTGCATTGACTAAGGCATAAGGGTCTTGTTTGTATTCTTCCAAAGGATCCCAATAAAGTGTTCCTCGACTATCAACATTGGCATGTAACGTTAGACCGGATTTTTCGCTAAAATCAATATTGGCATTGGCCCCTATTTGAAATGTGCTTTTTACTGTAAAGGGAGAAGTGTTGCCACTTACATCTACTTCTTCATTTGTTTCATAATCAAATGCGGCAGCATTGGTAAGCAAGTTATAAGTACCTTCCTTGATTTCTCCATCATTGAGTCCCAGACTTGCAAAAAAGTCAAGGTTGTTGGTAGCCTTAAATTTCAATTCAGATTCGAAACCTGAAATCTTTGCTTCTTCAAAATTATAGATTCCCAAAATTGAAGGAGTCAATGGGATAAAGGTATATTGTTGCTGATTCTGAAAATTGATATAATAAAAGGCATTATTGAAGATTATTCTATTGTTCAAAAAGCTCGTTTTTAACCCTACTTCGAAATTATCAGTGAATTCCGGCTCATACTCCTTGTCAAATTTCACCGTTGGTTCAGAATTGAAACCTCCACTGCGATAGCCACGGCCATAATTGGCATAAGCCATAATTTTATCAGATACAGCATAAGCAATTGAAAATTTGGGTTGTACCACAGTAATGTCGTTTTCTATGGAAGTATTGGTAATACGGGAGTCGTTGGTCAGTTTATCATTGTCTACCCTAATCCCGCCGGATAAAGTGAGTTTGTCCGATATATGAAAATCTAAAAACGCAAAAGCCGCCAATGTTCTAATGGTATTATCATCATCATTGCCTACCAAAGGATCTTCACTGTAGTTTGCATTTTCTGCAGATGCGTCCACAAACCCTCCCTCATAATAAGTGCGGTTCAAAAATGTAGAAGTATTCAAATATCTTTCACTGTTTTGAAATAGCGTGCCAAAGGTATAGTCTACCAACTGGTTCTCTGAAGCGTTTGATGTTAAACGGAACTCTTGGCTAAAAGTATCTGAGTCTGACCGTTGTGATACTTTACTAAATGCGTATTGGGAATAGTCATTTTCACCGATATAAAATCTTTTGGTGGCATTAAAAGATGTAACAGATTGAAATCTTGCTTTGGTAAGATTACCTTCAATTTTGAGACTGCTCAATGAATTGGATAACTCAGAATCGCCCTGCACATCTCCAAAAGGTTCACTTGAATAGTCATCGTCTGCAAGTACAGGAATAGTAGGGTCGAAAATATCAGTTTTGGTCACATAGTAATTTCCGCCTGCGTCCACCTTAAAATTGTCTTGAACATACGTAGCGGACCATCTTGGGCTAAAACGATATTTAAGTTTTGCCCTAATATTAAATTCATCGTAGAAATCTACTGTTTCGTTTAAAAAAGTATTGTTGATCAAACCATCAAACGTTTCGTAATTTCCTGCCACGCTGTAATAAAACTTATTTTTTACAATGGCTCCAGATGAAGATAAGCCAGCACCTAGCAAACCACCATTTCCTGCGTTAGTCATAACCTTGGTCTTATTTCTATTTGTTGGTTCCTTAGTGACAATGTTAATTGCCCCAGCAATTGCGTTTTTCCCATAAAGTGTTCCTTGGGGGCCTTTTACGAATTCTAAAAGTTCGGTATCATATAAAGTCATGTTCATGGCACTTGCATCTGGTAGGGTCATACCATCAATGACAACGGCCACAGGAGATTCTGCGTTTCTAATCTGGGAAATACCTCTAACAGTTAAAAAATTCACCCCTGGTTGCTGTGCTTGATTAAAGGTGACATTGGAAATTTGAGATGTAAATGATTGTATATTGTCTATTCCACTCGTTTCTATAGTTGCAGCATTAATAGCCACGGTGGTTTCGGGTAAACTTTGTATTGCCTGTGTCCTAACACGTGCTTTACTGGCAACGGAAGAAAATCCTTGAATGGTTACACCTTCCAGTTGGTTTGCTTCAGGTTGCAAATCAATATTGAGGTAATTGCCGTCAATCTGAACGGTTTGAGTTTCAAAACCTAAATAAGAGATGGTCAGTTCTTGAGTAGTTTCATTGACAGGAATAACAAACTCGCCATTGAAATCAGAAGTAACACCGTTGCTGGGATTGCCCACTTCAATAATGGTAGCTCCTGGAAGAGGATTGTTTGAATCGTCCAAAATTTTTCCACCAATATCCTTTTCTGTTTGGCTAAAAACCGAAAAGGATATTAAGCACAGGATGCATGGGAATAGATACTTCATTTTAAATTCTTTTTAAGTTAGTTGAACAAACCTATACATACATAAATATTAATTCCATCATTCCTGTTATTTTTATATTAATTATTTAAAATAGGAATTTAAATGGAATATATCTAATTTTGAGGTAGTTAAGAAATTTAAACAATGAATGTAAGAGGAATTCAGATTTCTAATGGTTTTATGTTAAGTCTTCATGAAGAGCTTTTAACTATTTTTTCTAAACATTATTCCATAGAAACAAAAACGCTTACTGTATTTCAGTTATATGGTTTTGGCAGTTATGATGAAGGGCGCCCAAGTTTAAAAGGGTACATAACAGAAATTACGGGGCAATGGATAAATGGAAAATATTTATACAACAAAATCAGGGAAGTTGAAAGGGGTGACAGTAAAAACGTAAAACTAAGAAGGGATTACTTATCCTTATTAATTCTTACCGCAGGTTATGATAACTACGGTCAATACCTTAATAATTCCCCTTTTTTAAGTGCGGATATCCGAAAAGAGGAGGGGAGCAATTTTGATGAAACATCCAATGATATTGATGCGCTCTATTATGTTGGGTATTATGTGGAAGACAGACAATACTATATAAAATCCAAATTCACCATTTATAAAATGAAAACAGCTTCCTGGGAAATCTTATACTGGGAAAAAAATTATGAACCTACATTTTATACTTATTTTGGAAAATGTGTGCCTACCGGTGAAAGTGCTTTGTCGTTTTATTTCAGCAAGGATAACTCGAGCTTGAACAAGGAATGTTTTGTAAATATATTCTACGGAAATAATATGCAAACAAAACCTGTACTGTTGGGAGCATATTGTGGTTTTGACAGGAATAACAACCCCGTTATTGGAAAATTGGTTTTTGAGCAGGTAAACGATGCGGACGAACAAAATGAAAAAGTAAGAAGCAAGGATGTCAACCCCATTTTTCATCATTACCTATATTCCCAACGGATGGAGGTGGACGGAATTCTTCCCCATAAAGATTCTGATCTCTCAGTTTCCTTAAACAGACTTGAGATTGTTAATTTTCTAATTGGGGATTACCTTGGATTCTATTTGGACAAGAACAACTATTTGATTCCTATTTCTTTTGAAGTTTTAAATGAACTTGGAGAATTAAAATTTAAAGTAAACAATACTAATTTTAAAGGAATTGGTAGAATTAGCAGAACCGAGAACTACTTGATATCTGAATTTAACGAAAAGAATATCTCCTATTCACAGTTTTCCTTGCAGGTTCAACCTTTGGAAAGAGATTTGTTTTTGGGCCATATGCAAGTCTATTCGGGGGCAAATGTCTTAAACGGGAGGGTGCTGCTTTGGAAGAAAAATAAAAAGCTGAAAAAGTTCATGGAACAAAACAAGGAGTTCTACTTGAACAAGAGTGATTTGGAAGATGTCATGAATACAAAAATCTCTAAATATCTTGAAATCAATATTCTAGATACCATTGAAAATCAATAGAAAATCTTTAAAATAGAATGTATTATTGAGATTATTTCTGCAAAGGGATTAATTTTTTTGTGGTTATAGCCACAGAATCAATTTTGCTGCGCGAATAGTAAACAGGAAAATACTCATCTTTTGCCCAAGGTTCAAACAAGTTGCTATAAAATGGACTATTAGGATTGCCAGATTGTCCAGGGCCATTGGAGCCAACTGCGGCATCCCAATCGCCAGTATTCACGATCATACGAAAAGAAGCTCCACTGCTTTGTTTTAAATTACCACCAGTAGAACCAGGAGTGTATGAGTTACCGCCTCTTGGTAACGGTCCAAGGTCCAGTAAAGTTCTTGTCTTATCATTTACAACTTCACTCAAAGCATGTTGCATATAAGTATGTTTATTCTTTTTTTGCCCATATTGCCATAAGTTCATATCTGTGCCAAGGCTTTTTTCTAAATCATCAACACCATTGCTAAAAGCATCACTCAAAAATTTATTTCTACCTAAAATTGGGTTTGCTCCAAACTTTGCATCTGGTGTCTTAAGCCACTCCATAATTCGAGCCATTTGAATTCCGGGAACTATGCCCTTTCCTTTGGCAGGGATAAACCGTTCGTTCGCCATTCTTCTAATTTGGTTTTCCCAAGCTACATATATGGCGGCAGAAATTGAATTGGGCTCGAGCCTATAATCCCAGTTGGTCATTTTTTCTTTGACCTCAGCGGCTTTATCCATAAAAGCAATGCCTTTTAGCATAGGAACTAATATACGTGCAGGAATTGATAGATAATCGACTTGAAGGGCCTTCATATCTTCCATGGTCATGTTTTCATTTGCCCCTAATACTTCATTTACACGATCACCGCGATAAGGGTCTGACCATGAGAAACCAATTGCATCCCAATGGTTAAAATCATCTGGAGTTACATTCTGATTGGCGGTAGCTAAAAAGCCTTCCTTAGGATTAAAGCCATTTGGTTTTTCTACAATTGGTAAATAGCCATCCCACTCATAGCGTCCATCGCCAGGTATTGGAACAAGACCACTAAAATTTTTTCGAATTGGGGCAATGCCAACGGCCTGCCATCCTATATTACCTTTTTTATCTGCCCATATCATGTTTTCTCCAGGGATATGACTGTAGTTGCATGCCTCTCTAAACTCTTCCCAAGATTTTGCTTGATCCATACGTAAAGATGCCAAGTATGGTGAGCCGCCAGGTTCTAACCAAGCACAGCGTACGGCATAGGCTACATTATTTTCTGTATCTATATGGGTGACGGGTCCATGTTTTGTATAAGACAGTTTTACAATACTATCATTTCTGCCTTTTATTTTTATGGTTTCGGAAATATGTGTCATATCTTCCCAATTCCCCTTGTACTTGTATTGGTTCGGGTTTTTTGGGTTTAGCTCGTACACATACAAATCTTCGCCATCAGTTCTAAAAACGGTCAGGCCCCAGGAGCCATATTCATTATGCCCAATGGAAATACCGGGGATTTCTGGTTCACCACCGCCAATAACATTCCATCCCGGTGCTACTAAATGGTTCATGTACCGTAACGATGGTATGGCAATGGTCCTATGCGGGTCGTTGGCCATGTAGGTATTGCCATCTGCCATACGGTCGCCCTTAATTACCCAATTATTACTACCAATGGACAAAGAGTCATTTTTACTTTCGTTAAGTGACAATACCATTTCCTTCTCTTTGGTGTTTTGATAAGCAGGAACGATGTCATCTTTTAAGAATTTTACAGGTTTGCGATAGGCATTGTATAGGGCTAAAATATCATCTGACAACAAATCTGTATTTATGCTAGGATCAATTGTTAAATCAGGTTCTTTTGGGTGAAACCAATATAAATCTTTAACCATCTCTTCACCCAGCTTGGCTACTGCGCGTCCTATTTGCAATTCTTGACCTATATTTCCTAACAACCCTTGATGTCTTGAGATAACTACCTCTGGAGTCCATTTTTGTGGTTGTATGTCCAGAATTTTAAATTCGATAGGTAACTTTTCTGGGGTTTTTAAAATAGATTCGATATAGGCGTTTACTCCATCAGTGTAAGCTGTAATAATTTCAACACCATCGTCATGATAATGATTCATCTCTGTGGTCATATCTCCTCTAAACTTAAACAGGCGTGTACCTATATCGCGATTCAATTCTCGTTCTCCAAGAATTTCAGCTACGGTACCCGTGGCCTGTCTTCGCCAAATCTCAAATTGAAAAAGCCGATCTGCCGCTGCCGCATAACCTTGCGCGTAAAAGAGATCATGTTGGTTTTTGGCATAAATATGATTAATGCCCCATTTATCTCTAACAATCTCAACAGGTTCTTTAAGCCCGTCCACTAGAAGTTCATCTGCAGGGATAATTTTAGAATCGTTACAGGAAAAGAAGAATACAACTACAAATAGTTTTAAAATTTGCCTCATTCTATATGTTTTATTTGAACTTTAATATACTATTAATTCGAGTTCAAACTTGTTTCCAACCCAAATCTTGGAACTTATTTTAATGGATTTAATCTTAGAAAGATAAGCATCAATTGTTTTCCTTGCTTTGCGTTTCTCAAAAAAAAGCTAGGCTTTAGCGCTCAATAATCTTTTCTAATAGATTTGTCGTGATTAAATTTTGTTTACTGATTTGTTTAGGCATGTTTGGGTAAGGTGTAATTCCTCATTAAAAATTGTTCTTCAAATCCCAACTTTAAGTACAGATTTTTTCCCATTTCTGAAGCTTGAAGCGTAGCATAGCTGTATCCTTTCTTAACAGCTTCAGACAACATGGAGTGCATCATTTTTTCAGCATAACCTTTTCTTCTCATCTCAGGAATTATGCCCATGGAATGAATTCCTACGATTTGGTTTCCAGTATGGTACATCAAAGCGGTTCCTACGGGAGAAGTATTGTCATAGGCAATCAGATAATCTACTTGGTCATAGCTGTTCAACAGTAATTTATGGTCGATTTTGTAATTGAAAGCCTTTTGAAACGATGATTCCCACAATAAAGCTGTTCTCTCATCCTTAACTTTATTGAGGTTAATTTCTGATGGCTTAAAGTCACTTTTCGAGAGGTCGGTGTACATTCCTACTTGTTCTAAAACCTTCACAAAACCATTGTTCTCCAAAAGCAGATAGTAATCATTCCCATTGATTTCCCAGTAAGGAATGGTAATTTTAGTAGAGGACGAAGAAATAATTTTTTTTGCAAGATCTAGATGAGTCTGTTCAGGAGTTTTTTTGAACCAAAGTCTGTTTGGCCAATCGGAGTAGTTTATAATTCCATAGTCAAAAACGTTTTCTATTACATAGGTACTGGCCCTTTGATTTATTACTTGCCATAGAGAGGTTAAATTATCTATATTTTGTTTTTTTAAGTCCATTTTTTTATGTGTTTTTGATTAATACAATTCCCAAAGTCATAGCAAGCAAACCGAAGATCTTTTTATAGGCCATGGGTTCCGTAGGCAGACCAAACCAACCAAAATGACCGGCAATTACTGAAAACAAAATTTGTCCAAATAGACCTATAGAGATCATTGTGGAGATGCCCAATTTAGGGATAGTGTAATAGTACAACCCAATACCAGCTACGCTAAAAAGCGCTCCGGAGAACCATAAATAATAAGGAACATCCTTCAATTGATAAAAGGATGGAAAATGTCTCGTATTTACAGCTACTGCTAAAAAAGCAATCAGCGCACTAATGATATAGGCTACTAACGAAGTAAGCATTGGACTTTTTAATTGTTCACTAAGTTGTGAATTAAAACCTCCGTGCAAGGCTAAAAAAACTCCCCCTATAAATGCTAAAACAATTGGTGTTGATTGACTCATAATTCATGGTATTTACGATTTATGTGTCAAAATTAGATGAGTCGATGAACCTCTGCATTTACATATGTTGATGGATATGAATTTTATAGGTCTTTTCTAATTCTACTTAACTGCGTGGGGGTGATTCCAAGGTAGGATGCTATAAGCCATTGTGGGACTCTTTGAGGTAAGTTAGGGTACTTATTTAGAAAGGATAGATAACGTTCGGTGGCGTTTTCTGTGGCAAATGAAATCTGTCGCCTTTCATTTTCAATAATCCAGTTTTGTTCCAGATTGGCAATGTAATAGTTCTTTAAGTCTTCATGTTTATAAATTACTTCTTTATAACGTTGGTAGTTCATCTCCAGAACAGTGCCATCCTCCACAGATTCAATACCAAAGCCAGAAGGGGAATCTGTTAACATTGAAACCGTGGATCCCGCTAAATGACCTTCAACGAAGAAATTTTTGACAAATACATTGGCCTCATCATCCATCCACTGGGAGATTAAGATTCCCTGACAGACAAAATAAATATTTCTTGCCGTTTGTCCACGAAATACGATGCTCTCATTTTTCTGTACACTTCTGATTTTTATTAAAGGCAAAAACTCCTCAAAAGACGCTTGGGAAACTGGGGCATATCCGTTTAGATACTGATAAAAAAGTTGGATTTGCGGATGGTCGAAAGAAATCATAATGGAAACCTATAGATGGTCTAGCGCACTTAATATGAGAAGCATCTAAGAAAGAATTATAAATAAAACGGTGTAAAAGTAAAGATATCAAAAACATTAATGTAAAGATAAGGGTCATTAGCTGTTTTGATATTTTACTGTTATTTAATAATATCCATCATCGCATTTGCAACACCAGATGCAGAAGCAGGATTTTGACCAGTGACTATATTTCCATCAGTTATCACATAAGAATCAAATGGAGTGGTATTTGAAAATAGGGCACCTTGCTTTGTTAATTCTGCATCTAACATAAAAGGAATTACATCCTCTAATGTATGCTTGTCTATGTCTTCTTCCGCTTTTGTGAAAGAGTTGATATGTTTACCTTCTAAAAGGTTTTTTCCGTTTGATAAAGTCACATTCAATAAGGCCACAGGACCGTGACAAACGGCACCAATTACGCGACCACTTTCATATACTTTTTTAATGGTTTCCTTGACCAAAGGATCAGAAACCATATCTGTCATTGGACCTAAGCCACCAGGAAAGAAAATAGCATCATAAGCATTGATATCCACATCTATTAATTTGTGGCTAAAATTAAGACGCTTAAATCCATTACCTTCCTTAAAGGTTTTGCTGAACTCTTGGGTTTTATCATAGCCAACAAAAGGTGGTGTTCCACCAAGAATACTCGCAAAATCTACGGTATACCCTTTTGATGTAAATTCCATGTATGGGTCCGCCACTTCTGAAAATTCATAACCTGCAGCATGTTTTCCAGTACCTGTAACATTGGTGCTTGTAACTATAAATAATATATGTTTCATTATATTGTTTTTGAAATCAATGGTTTTTAAATAAAGGGAGGTTATAACCTCCCTTTATTCAAAGTGAATATTTACGCAGGTACTTGGTGGTTAGAGACAGCAATAGCATTCAATGCATTCGCAAGCTTTTCAGGAGCTGTTTCCAGAGGTACATGACCGTATTTGAGGGTGATTACTTCATCTATTCCAAGCATTTTTTGCCCATGCCTTTGTGCTTTTAAAGAAATGACTCTATCTAAAGTGGTTTCGATATATGCTTTAGGAACACGTCCAAAATTTTCTTGGGTTGTAATGACTTGCTCAAAAAACGGTGCGGTGGCTTGTACCACAAGTTTTGGTAGTAACACATCTATTTGTGCTTCAGTAGCCCCTGTAAAGATGACATTCATAATTGTTTCTTTACTCATAGTAGCAGTGCTTTTATCTTCTGAAAAAATCAGGTTTTCCAAAAACTCACTTTCTTGATCCTCTTCAAATACTTCAATAGCAGTCTTGCCTTCATAAGGGATAGCAGACGCGACGTAAACTAATTTTTCAATTTTCTCGGGCATTTCTTCAGCAACTTGGGTAATCACGAAGCCACCAAAACTGTGTCCAACTAATACAACCTTGCCTTCAGTCTTTTCTAATTCCGCTTTAACCCGGTTGGCATATAGCGCCATATTTATTTCTGAAGTAGGGGTTTTATCATCCCCGTGTCCTGGTAAATCAATAGCCTTTACACTATGTCCGTTTTTTTGCAGATGAGTTGTTGTCTCTTTCCATGACCAAGCACCTTCCCATGCGCCATGTATCAATAAAAATGTTTTGCTTGAATTTTTCATTGTATTAATATTTATAATTTGATTTTTAAATGCGTTATGCTTTTAATTATGGTACAAATTTGCGGCGGCTTTGAAGTTTAAAAGTTGTCATATGACAACGTTTTTAACGACCGCTACTTTTTTGAGAAGCAGTTTCCAATTTGAAGTGTTTGATGGAGCGCGTCCAAAGATCTATTTGCTTAATGGCTTGCGTTAAAACTGTAATTTGATTCTTGTTAAAGTGAGGTTTTAATAGTGCAAATACATTTTCTAATTGTGTGTTATTATCAGAACTTATGATGTAATCGGTCAAAGCAAATAATGCTCGCTCTTTTTCTGAAAAGTAGGGCGTTTCATTCCAGACGGAAATTAGCGAAAGTCTGAAATCGGTTTCTCCGAGGCTTTTAAGTTCATTATAATGAAGACTAATAGCATAAGGACATTCGTTTAGATATCCTATTCTAAGTCTTACCAATTCCAAATGACGAATTTCGAGGGTAGTATTTATATTGCTATTAATAGTTTTCATTAGCTATTAAAACAAGAACTCCGACCAGGAGTCGGAGTTAAGGTTGTTTAAAACGTTGTACGTTACCCTTTAGAAATAGCTTCTCCTAATTCTTCATTGGTCATTGCTATTCCGTCCAAGTTCCAAGCCCCATCTACTGCATGAACAACATTTAAGTAAATCCTGTCTTTGGGTTGTTTTTTATCAGATAATTGGTGAATAATTTCTGTTACTTCAGCAAAATGTTGTTTAATAATGGCGTGATCTGCCAAGGCAAACGATGGTACTTTCCATTCTGCCCATGCACCCAAAAATTCTTCTCCACCTGAAAAAGAGAATCCTTTTGGAACAATATGCACATTGGCAGTAATGTTAGGGGTCATCACTGTATTTCCTGTTAGATGATGAGTTTTTAAAAGGGAGTCCGTAATTTGTTTAACGGCTTCTTTTTCTTTTCCTATAGGTAAAACTCCTTCCGTTAATGTTAATGTAAGTGGCATAATATCTATGTTTTAAATTGTGAACTTTATTGTTCATCAACGGTACAAAGATGCCTGCTTAAGAAAGTTTAAAAGTTGTCATATGACAACCTTTTAAGGAGAGAATGAGCCCAATTTGAAGAGTTAAGAGAACTTGACGACTGTCTTTATTCTTTTAATGAGATGGTAGTTGTAATACTAGTTGAACAGACAACATGCTCGGTATTTAGATTTAAACCGCACTCTTTTTCATATCATGTTTTCTGAGCCTTTAAAAAAGAATCCGGCTTGTATTCATACCCAAAACCTGAATTTGTTATTCTTTGTATTAAAGCATCTTGAATAGGTTGGGCTATTTCATAGTCCATATCGGCAATCCACATTGGCAAAACGTTACTAGTGCCAAATAACTCTAGAAGTGTTTTAGAATTCGATTTTGATAACGGTAATGTGCCAATATGTTTATCTATTTTCATTTTTAAAGTTGGGCCCTTAACTTACTGAGTGTTGAATTGGTCATACCCAGATAAGAAGCAACAGCTTTGCTAGAAATTCGACCTAGTAGTTTAGGCTCATGTTCCATAACCCAGCGCAATTTATCAATGCCCTCCATACCCAAAAAACTATAGATGCGCATTTGAGAATGAATATAGGCAAATTGCATAAACTTATTATACATGTCACTAAATTCAGGAATAGTTTCAATAAGTTTATAAAAGCTGTCATGACTTATAACCAATAGATCTGAAGGTTCAATTGAAACCAAGAAATCTCTAGAGGGTTTCTGTAATACAAAACTGGTAATGGCCGACATTATTTGATCTTCCAAAGCAAAATAGGCTGTTGCCTCGTTTCCTTTATTATCAATTTCATACATACGCAGACAGCCACTATTTATAAAATAAAAACTCCTGCATACTTCACCAACTGCGCATAAGACTTCATTGCGTTTTGTTTTTAAGGGCTTAAAATATGATGTGACTATTTGTAATGATTCATTACTGATGTTAGAATTATCTTTCAGGTATTGCTCTAACTGGTTGTACATTTTTTGCTTTTAATGGTATATAACAATAGGATATAATCATAATTAATAGTAGAATTTACGAACGATAATTATTTATCCATTAAACTACCAATACCAAGGTAAGAGTTTTTTTACTTAACCTTCCGAGCACAAGTAAAGAATAAAACCTTCTTCAATAAGGTTATTATTATGTGTAACAGTGCACTGGCTTCCAACAACTATGTTGTTATTATGCCCGATTATTTGGGATATGAGGCTTCTAGCAATTATCCACACCCTTATGAGCATGGAGAAACCTTGGCAAGTACATCTTTTGATATGATCATGGCGGTCAAGAAAACCTCGGGTTTATAGATGACCTTATTCTAATCCTACCCGTTTGATTATATAAATGCCGATATCGCCCAAAACCCACAAGACTTATATACTTCAGAATTTAGAGATGGACTAGTTAATGGAACCGATACGTAATATTTGAGCGCTATCCCTGGTAATGATGTGTTTGAATTGTTCGAATCACATCGATAATATCAAATAGATATACATGCTAACAATCCTTTAAGGAGATGGATAATTATATTTTGAACCTAATACATCTTTTGCCGTCTCTAAAATGATGTATAACCTAAAATTCACTTAATCATTAAAAATAAACCATGAAACAAAACATAATATTCACAAGTTCTTTTCTACTATTTTTTCTTTTAACCTGTGCAAGTTTGATTGCACAAAACCCGGACGCTGATACATCCAAAACTGAAAAATACTTTGATGGTTTCCATCTGGGAATAAGTATGGGGGTACAAAACATATTTGGAGGTGCTTTTATTGATAATCTAGATGTGCTTGGGCAGAAATCAGGCTTTGTGACCGAGTTTTCAGCAGGGTATAGAAAGCAGCTTGTAAATGATAGACTTCTTATTGGAGCGGAACTTCAATTTGGCATTACGGATGGTAATTTAGAACAAATTGATACTAGAAATCAAATGGAAATTGATTATAAGAACAACAGTCAGTTTGGATATGGAGTAAACATTGGGATCGCCCTTGGGAGGAAGAAAAAAATCTTGTTATATACATACGGTAATGTTACAAAAAGGAATTTCGATATTACAATTACGGAGACCAACGGCACAAACTTTACACAAGAAGATGGGCAAGGATTTAACAGATATGGCTTAGGGCTTGAGATACCGGTTTTGGGAAATTTTAATGTGAAAGCAATAGTTGGGCGTGTAAATGTTGACTTTGGGGATTTAGAAACCAATATTGATGTGGACGATAAAACGGATTTTAGTTTGGGTGTTGTTTATCAATTCTAATAAAACAGAAAGACCTGTACTTTTTTGACTAGCAGATTATACAGCATTTGTTCAAGAAAATTTTGATGAAAAATGCCATAAATTTATCTCAGATTAAGGGTTAAGCCAAAACAATAATTATTGAAATTTATAAATAATGAAAGTAACGATCACTTCTATTGCCTTAAAATCTCCTTTGAAATTTTTCAAACTATCTGTTTTTGCACTCCATGTATCCAATCAATTAAAAACATCCAACTACGTTGATTTTAAGAATAAAGGTTTCTGGACAAAGCATTATACCATGACACTTTGGAGAAATGAAGAAGATATGAGAGCATTTGCCCATAGTGGAGCTCATTTAGATGCCATGAAAAAATCGAAATCAATAGCAAAAGAGATTAAGACTCTTACTATTGATGCCAATGAATTACCAAATTGGAAAGAAGCTTTAACGCTATTGGAAAACAAGGGGAGGGTGTATAAAATGAAATCACATCAAAATTAACGGTATACCTTCATCGACATGTGAAAAAGAAAATACCACCTGTTTACCTTTTAAAAATATTGACATGAACTTATTGAATAGTATTACAGTATTTTTTCTTTGCGCCAGTTTATGGGCACAAACAGAACCAGATTATGGTTTTGCTGATGACTACATTCCCGAGCTTGCACAATTTGAATATTACCGCGGAGAATGGGAGTCTGAAATGGAAATGAAACAGGAAGATGGCACTTTTAAAAAACTGGAATTTGTGGCTACCATACAAGGAAAGTTTTTAGATGACCACAAAACGTTTCAATCTCAATTTAAATCTGGGGAACGTTTTTTTTCAACGGATATTAGAACATTCAATACCACTACCAATGAATGGCATGCATTCTTTTTAAATGCTAAAGCGCAACGATGGCATAAATTCACTTCCAAAATAGTAGATGGTAAAATGACAACTCTAGTAAAAGGCGGGTATAGTGGAAAAGAGAAATTTGATGTAAAAGTTGTTGATACGGTAATCAGCGATAGTTGTTATTTGAAAAACGTGTATCATTCTACAGATCAAATGAAAACATGGGAACTTGTTTATAAAATAAGCGTTAAAAAAACAAAGCAGTCAGAAATGAAATGAATGGCACACAAAAAATTTATGAATTGAAAAAGTAAGAAATATCATGAAGCAAAATATCAGCATACTAATAGTAATCTTCATTTACAATTTATCTTTTGGACAAGGAACTGTTGAAGCGGAGTTTGACACAATTTTTCATTATCAGTTTAAGTCATTGAAAAATACGCATCACAAAAAGATTCTCATAGATCAATCCCATAATACAATATATTCACTCTCGTATGGGAAGGAGACAGCGCGTGAAATGTTAAGAATTATGGAAGAAGATGGATTTGATATCCAATTCACAGATCAAGCGCTTGATTCAATAAATCTCATTGCTGCCAAGCCAAGCATGCTTATTCTGCATGGTATGCCAAATGACAAGATTGTATTAGGTAGCGGAGAAAAAGAAGAAGTTATTTATAAATCACCTTTGAAAGATGAAGAAACAACGGCCATCGCCAAATATGTTTATAACGGGGGAAGTCTCTTTTTGTTTTTAAGTCATTTTCCAGGTGGTAGCGGTGCATTGCCTCTTCTAGAGGCATTTAGCATTAAATTTAGAGATGGTTATGCTTATCACCCTAACTTTCCTGGGCATAATTATGGTAGGTGCAGTCATTTTATTATGACAGAAGCTAATGGTATGATTAACGGAAACCATCCTGTCCTATCATCAAAACTTTCCAATGAAAGTTCACCAGAAATTGTAAAATTTTTATGTGGAGCTGCAATTTTTAGAAACCCTGAAGACAGCATCTTGTCATTCCCCAACAATACAATTAATTTTACTCCTACCAACAATAGAGACATGAAAATTGAAGAATCTTCAGATTCGTATTCAGGAATGATTGGTTTTACTTTTGGGGAGGGTAGAGTTATTGTTTGTACAGATCAAGGAATTTTTAGAAGTCTAGATCTTCTTATTGATGATAAGAAAATCCCTGTTACAATTCATGACCCTGACTGTGATAACGCAGATTTATTCTTAAACTCCGTAAGGTGGCTAACTAAATTACAATGAAAACAATGTATTTCTTTTCTTCAGCACACTATTTATAGTGTCCACAACTGTTTTTGCATTTTCTTTTGTAAAACAAAGGGGAGGTTTTGTTTTTAGGACACTGTCATCAGGGCCATCGGTGCTTATTAGTATATTCCTATTGCGTAGTTCATTTTTAATGTGATGAGCTAGTTTTCTGTTTGTGTTTTGTGTTTTTTCATCAATGATTTCTACACCCAAGAACAAGCCAGAACCTCTTACATCTCCTATACATTTATGGGTTTTTTTAAGTGCTACTAAAAGTGATTTGTAATAATCTCCAACCACTTTGGCGTTCTCTTGTAACTGTTCTTCTTCAATAACCTCTATAACGGACAAAGCAATAGCGCAAGAAACAGGATTGCCTCCAAAAGAACTAAAGAACTCTACCCCTTTGCTAAAAGATTCCGCAATCTCATCTGTTGTAACCACAGCACCCATAGGATGGCCGTTAGCCATTGGTTTTCCCAAAATAACAATATCAGGAATTACATCTTGTGCTTCATAGCCCCAGAAATGATCACCCAAACGACCAAAGCCAGTTTGTACTTCATCGCTTATGCAAACTCCTCCTTGTTTTCGTATTGCTGGGTAAATTTCTTTTAAATATCCATCTGCCAAAGGCACTTGTCCTCCGCATCCAACAATGGGTTCAGATATAAAAGCAGCAATAGGTTCTTCAGAATTTGATATTTGTTCAATAGCCTCTTTTGCATACAGAGACCCAGCATTTTCCTCCTTGTACTTTCCGTTATAGGTATCAGGAATGGGTGTTTTTAAAATGTATTCTTTTTTTCCGGTGCCCTTGGGGTTATTAAATTTATAATCGCTTACATCAATTCCCATTTGCGTGTTCCCATGATAGCCATGCTCCATCACCATTAGTTTTTTGTGTTTGGTATGGGCATGTGCCAAACGCATGGCCAAATCACTTGCTGCACTTCCAGAGTTAATAAAGTATACCTTGTTCAGTGATTTTGGGAATTTTGATAATAACTTTTCTGAATAGGTTGGAAGCAAATCGTACAGATACCGTGTATTGGTGTTCAGTTTTGCCATTTGTCGTTGTCCCGCTTCAACCACTTTTGGGTGTGAATGCCCTACATGCGGAATGTTGTTGTAAGCATCCAAAATGGTGTTGCCATGGTTATCATACATATATTGAAATGCAGAACGAACCATAGAAATTGGTTTTTTATAGCTCAATGATAGAATGGGACTACTATGTTTGTGCCTTCTAGTGATTTCCTCAGCTTCTGATTTTATTTTAGGAATTGACATTCCAACAGCTTTTCTAAACATATTTTCTGCACCAATGGGGCTTGTGGCCAATAGTTTGTAAAGCATGCTCCAAGCAAATTTCTCGCTTCCGGTGGCATAGATATTATCTGGATCGGTTTTTCTGGAATGGGCAGAATTGCATATGCTTGTACAAAGTCTTCCCGCTATTAGATAATAGAGGATTTTTAATTCTTTTTCTTCCAGAGGAAGTGTTTTATGATATGATTCTAGGATAGGTATTGCCCATTCTAATGGATTTTCTTTATCGTAGCATGCATAGGTTATAGCGATGGCCAATTCATTTAATAATGGTGTGTGGGCCATGTCTCCAAAATCTATTAATCCGGAAACATTTTCATTGTTTACCAAGATATTCCATTCGTTGGCATCGTTATATGTTGTTTGCTTTCTTAGCTCCGGTAATACTGGAACCACAATTTCCTCAAATTGCTGAAAAAAATAACTCACCAGACTCCTGTCATGAGCATTGGGAATATCGGAAATGTATTTCTTGTTTAAATGTAGGTATTGGAGGTCCCATTCCCACTTTCTGGCTCTAAGTGTATAATTGTTGAACCCTTGTAGTTTAATGTCTAAACGAGCAAGAAAATCACCTAAAGAAGCATAGGTTTTTTTTGTTGGGGTAATATCTCCAATAAAACTTCCCTCAATAAAAGAAAGCATTCTACAAATGGTGGCTTTCCCATCTAGCTCAAGAACTTTGGTGTAATCCCCATTGATAAATGGAATTGGAATAGGAAAGGCCTGCGTTTTATCTTGGTCAAGAAATAATAGGGCTTTGGTTTCAGCTTCAATTAAATCAAATAATTCTTGTGTATATGGGTATGTTTTAAAAATATAGCTGTTTGATGACGTTTTAACATGATAGTTGAAATTGTCATACCCATTCAGTTTTTTAAAATGCAATACATCAATTCCGAATTCTTTTTTGAGCAGTGTATTCATCAATTTGTTGTTGGTCTTCAATGAAATTTCTAAAAAGGCAAGTTGTTCAAATCAACATTTCCACCGGATAAAATCACACCAATTTTTTTACCAGCAAACTGTTCTTTTTCATTAAGAATGGCTGCTAGAGCAACTGCGCAAGATGGCTCGCAAATAATTTTTAACCGCTCCCAAATAATTCGCATGGCTTTTACAATCTCATCTTCTTTTACCCTAATAATTCTTTGAACATTCTGTTTGATAATAGGGAAATTTCTATCACCCAATTGGGTTCTTAGTCCATCGGCAATGGTATTGGTAGTTTGGTTTGTTTCTATAATGCCACTTTGTAAAGAACGATAGGCGTCGTCAACTTCAAAAGGTTCTCCGCCAATTACGTTGCAGTTGTTTCCAAAATATTTTACGGCTAAAGCTGTTCCAGCAATTAAACCACCTCCACCCACAGGGGCAAATATATAATCCAAATCTGGATAAAGTTCCAGTAATTCTTTACATGCAGTGCCTTGACCCAAAATAACAGCATCATCATTAGATGGGTGAATAAATACAGCACCTTTTTCTATTTCTATTTGTTTGGTGGTATTTTCTCTTGCAGCAAGTGTAGGCTTACATTCTATAATATCTCCGCCATATTCCTTAACAGCATCTTTTTTTACTTGTGGAGCGTTAGAGGGCATAACAATGTATGCTTTAACACCCAAACTCTGGGCAGCTAAAGAAAGTGCTTGGGCAAAATTTCCTGAAGAATGTGTTACAACCCCGTTTTGTCTTTGCTTCTCCGAAAGCTGCATAATGGCATTTGCTGCTCCTCGCATTTTAAAAGCACCCATTTTTTGGAAATTCTCGCACTTAAAAAAAAGGCTGGCCCCTACCATGGCATCAATCAACCTTGAAGTAAGCACAGGGGTATTGTGAACAAATGGTTTTATTCTGTCATGGCATTCAATAAGTTGTAGCTTGTCCATTAATCTTCTTTATGTGAAATGCTTTGAATTTAAAAACAATACATAAAGATAGGAATGGTGAACTAATTAACTTGAAAATACACCTTTTCAAATTATATCAAAGTTAACTTAGAAATAGGGGTTAGGATTCTAACCAGTCATTGCCTTCTCTTTTTTTTTAACGTTTTTTGAGACACCTTCCATCCCCAGTTCTGGGATGACCAATAAGGGGATTTGAGTATGGAACGCAGTACGCTTCACTATAGGCTCACGAGTCATTTTTTCCATATAACTATGTTGGTAGTTCAAGAGCGCCAGTAGGTGAATGTCTAGCTCTTCTGTAAACATTTCCAGTGTTTGCGATACTGAGTTCAGCTCAGAAACTGTGTGTACATAATGTTCAGACTGGTTTAAATACCTTCTAAGCATGTTTAGGTTAAACTGCTGCAATTCTGATAATGCTTTTATTCCATATTGTACATGAACTATTCTAATGGTCGCCTGGAACATTTCTGCTAATTCCATTAATGGATTTAATTCAGAAGCTGTGTAGAATCTATTAAAATCAGTTGCAAAAGCAATCTCTGATGGCGTGACAAAATCAAAATTTTGTGGAATGGCCAGAACCGGACATTTTTTACTGTTCTTTATAATGCGAACAGTATTACTGCCCATAAAAACCTCATCTATTCCGGAGGCGCCCTTGGTTCCTGTAACTACCAAATCAATGTCATATGCATCCACAATGTCCTTTACTTCTTCAACCAATAAATTAAAAGAAGAAATCGTTTCAAAACTGTGATTGCTATTGCCGTATTTGGTTTTAATTCTGTCAACAGTATTCAATAAACCTTGCTCCGAAGAATTTCGCACGGCATCTACTATACTTACCCCGTCTATCATTTTAGCCATAAACCGGCTACTGGGAATTACAGGGGTATATGTGTTCAGTAAATAAAAAGTGCATTGTTTATTGCGGAACAACTGCATGGCATAATTAATAGCATTCCATGCGTTTTCTGAAAAGTCTGTAGGTATTAAAATTCTTTGCATTCTACTAAAAATAAGATGGAATAAAATTAGTGCTATGCAGAAGGGGATACTATGACAAATATCAGGTTTTTGAACAGCTTGGCTTTAGAAGCCTTCCACCAATTCTACCAACTTACGTTCATTCTTTATACCTACTTTTTTACCAGAGGTATGAATGAGTCCTTTTTTCTTGAACTCTGAAATAATTCGGATTGCGGATTCAGTAGCTGTGCCAACAACATTTGATATGTCTTCTCTGGAAAGTGTAAGAGCCAAGAAACCCTCATCATCTTCGCCAAAATTATTTTTTAAGTACAGGAAAGCTTCGGCAATACGCTGTTTTACCGTTTTTTGAGACATGTTTACGATGACATCATCAGCTTCCTTTAAATCATGTGCCATATGCCGCAACACCTCAAGGGTGAAGTTCGGATTCTTTTGTAATGTATTGTTGATACTTTCTTTAGGAATGAAGCAGACCTCCATATCGTTAACAGCTATTGCAGAAAGATTGGTGCATTCTTCAGCTATTACGGATCGCTGTCCAAGAACTTCGCCTTTGGTTGCAAGTTTTACGATTTGATCTTTGCCATTAGCGCTAAGTTTGGAGAGTTTAGAAACTCCATCACGAACACAAAACACCCCATTCAATTTTTCACCTTCCTCAAAAAGAGGCTCTCCTTTTTTGACTTTTTTTGTGGTTTTAGAGTCGGATACTTGCTTCAATTCGTCTTTACTCATGGCTCTTAGCGAATTGAATTGTCTAACGATGCAATTTTCACACCTGCTCTCCATAACTGATTGATTTACCTGATGGTTCAAAATTAAGCTTAAGGTATTGAAAAAGAACTGATAAATGTCATATTTTTAAAACAAATTGTAACACAATTTTGCCTTGGGTAAAGCAAATGTAAATGACAAGCACAAGATGTTATCATTGTGGTGATGATTGCAATCGCACAAAGGTTCTTTTTGATGAAAAGGAGTTTTGTTGTAATGGTTGCAAAACCGTCTATGAGATTTTTACTTCAAACGGCTTATCCAATTTTTACGATATAGAAGCAAGGGCTGGCACAGCTCCTAACGAAATTCGACAAAAATATGATTTCCTTGATAATCAGGATATCGTTGAAAAACTGGTTGAGTTTAATGAAGAAGGAGTGCAAGTGGTCAATTTGAGCATTCCGTCCATCCATTGTAGTTCTTGTATTTGGGTGTTGGAAAACCTAAATCGTCTACATTCATCTATCTCGAATTCACAGGTTGATTTTCCAAAAAAGACCATCCGAGTCACCTATAAAATTGAAGATTTTTCCTTGAAAGGTCTTGTACTGTTATTGAGTGCCATAGGTTATGAGCCTTATATTTCTTTAGAAGAATACAGCAAGAAAAAGACTAAGGTGGACCGTTCACTAATTTATAAACTTGGTGTTGCGGGTTTTGCCTTTGGCAATGTAATGTTGTTCTCTTTTCCAGAGTATTTTGAGGTTGAGGAATTTTGGTTGGATCAATATAAACCGGTATTCCGTTGGTTAATGTTTGCTTTTTCGCTACCAGTTGTGTTTTATGCGGGGAAGGATTATTTTATTTCAGCATACAAAGGACTACGTTCTAAATTACTGAACATTGATGTCCCCATAGCACTGGGAATTTTAACCTTATTTCTGAGGAGTACTGTAGATATTATTTTTGATTTGGGCTCAGGCTTTTTTGATAGTCTAACGGGATTGGTTTTTTTCCTTTTATTGGGAAAGTTTTTTCAACAAAAGACGTATTCATTTCTCTCATTTGAACGGGATTATAAATCCTATTTTCCAATTGCGGTAACAAGATTGAATACAAATGGAGAGGAAGATAATATTCAAATTTATAAGATTAAAGCTGGTGATAGACTCCTGATCAGGAATATGGAAATTATTCCTGTAGATAGTATTTTAATAAAGGGTAATGCAGAAATAGATTACAGTTTTGTAACCGGAGAATCCAATGCTGTTTTTAAAGAGTCGGGAGAAAAACTTTTTGCAGGTGGAAAACAACTTTCAGGAGTTTTAGAGATTGAAGTTGTAAAATCGGTTTCACAAAGTTACCTCACCCAATTATGGGGGAATTCAGTTTTTGGAAAAGATAAGATTACTACCTTCCAAACATTGACAGATAGTATTGGGAAACGTTTTACCATTGGGGTGTTGAGCGTTGCTATTCTGTCAACAGTATTTTGGTTGTTTTATATGCCAGGTATGGCACTTAATGTTTTTACGGCTGTTCTTATCATTGCTTGTCCCTGTGCAATTGCTCTTGCAGCTCCATTCACATTGGGTAATATGCTTCGCATATTTGGCAAACACAAATTCTACTTAAAAAACACAAACGTTATAGAGCGATTATCAAAAATTGATACAGCCATATTTGATAAAACGGGTACTATAACTACAACTACAAAAGATGCTATTTTGTATGAAGGGGTTGAGCTGACAGAAGCGGAGACGGCATTGCTGAAAACTACGTTGCGGGCATCCAATCATCCATTAAGTAGATCATTGTATGAGATATTAAAGTCCAATGCTATTATGACTCTTGATGAATTTCAAGAGCACACTGGCATGGGAATAGAAGGGAAATTGAATGCACATACCATTAAGGTGGGTTCTGCTAATTACATTGGGGAGTCTATGCCAAACGCTGCATCCGATACGGCGGTGTATGTAAGTTCTGATGAGGATTTTAAAGGACGATTTGTATTCAAAAATAAATATAGGAATGGGGTGGAAGACCTTTTTGTCACTCTGGGCAAAACCATGAACATTGGAATCCTGTCTGGGGACAATGATGGCGAAAAAAAACAGTTACAGAAAATACTTCCATCTAAAACCAATTTACTGTTCAATCAAAAGCCTAAGAATAAACTGGATTATATAAAACACCTGCAAAAAGACCACAGTGTGCTTATGGTAGGTGATGGACTAAATGATGCTGGTGCATTGGCTCAAAGTAATGTGGGTATCTCCATTTCCGAAAACATCAATGTTTTTTCACCGGCCTGCGATGCCATTTTGGATGCTTCAAACTTGACCAAACTTCCGATTTTTATGAAGTTGGCTAGAAAATCGATCCAGGTCATAAAACTCAGTTTCCTTCTTTCATTGTGCTATAACGTAGTTGGGTTGTATTTCGCAGTCACAGGTCAGTTAGAACCTGTTGTTGCTGCAATACTTATGCCTTTAAGTTCTATCAGTATTGTAATCTTTACTACCTTAATGACCAATATAATTGGAAAAAGATTAAAACAATAAATCTTGATGGTTTTGGCAAAGAAAATACTCGGAAGTTTTAAGAATGTGATTGAGTCAAATTTGTTGGCGATCAGTATAGGCATTATTTATTTGTGGTTTGGGAGTTTAAAGTTCTTTCCGGCTTTAAGTCCAGCAGAAAATTTGGCCAAGAACACAATTCATGAACTAACATTTGGCTTTATTTCTGATTCCTTGTCGATAGTGCTTCTTGCCATTCTAGAAGTGGGAATTGGTGTTTTATTGCTATTCAATCTTTGGAGAAGAACTATTGTTATCATCGCTCTTTGTCATATGGCCTTGACATTTACACCTTTACTGTTGTTTCCCTTGGAATCATTTCAAGAACCTCCATTGGTTCCAACACTTCTGGGTCAATACATTGGTAAGAATTTTGTCATTGTTGCGGCCTTGATAACCATGGCAAAAAAAGCGCCTTTGGAAAAGAAAAGAATAAATAACAAAAGCTGATATATGTCATTTTTTTCGCAAGAGCGGCAATGTAGTTTTACGCTTAATTAAACCAGGTATGAGTGTTATATATGTGTTATTGGCTATAAGTATTTCAGTTGCGCTGGTCTTTTTTGCTGCCTTTGTCTTTTCAGTCAAAAGAGGGCAGTATGATGATTCATATACACCATCTGTCCGCATGCTCTTTGAGGATGAATTATTGCCTGATTTAGATGAAAACGAACCAGAAAATAAAGAAATCGAACTAACTAAAAGTACAAACCAATAAATATGGAAATACAACAATTTAGCTACGATAATAAAATCGTACAAAAGTTTTTATATGCCACCATGCTATGGGGCGTTGTTGGAATGCTGGTAGGACTTCTACTGGCATTTATGTTTTTGTTCCCTAACATTACGGATGGTATTTCGTGGTTGAGTTTTGGACGGCTACGTCCATTGCACACCAATGCTGTAATTTTTGCATTTGTAGGGAACGCCATCTTTGCTGGGGTCTATTACTCCACCCAACGATTGTTAAAAGCACGAATGTTCAGTGATTTTATGAGCAATTTTAATTTTTGGGGCTGGCAATTAATTATTGTGGCAGCTGCAATTACATTGCCTTTGGGGTATACTACCTCAAAAGAATATGCAGAATTGGAATGGCCCATAGATATAGCTATAGCAATAGTTTGGGTTGTTTTCGGTTGGAATTTGATAGGAACTATTCTAAAGAGACGACAACGCCATCTGTATGTTGCAATTTGGTTCTACTTGGCAACATTTGTTACTGTTGCGGTACTTCATATTTTTAATAGTTTGGAATTACCAGTGGCCGCTTTAAAGAGTTATTCTGTATACGCTGGTGTGCAAGATGCTTTAGTGCAATGGTGGTACGGACATAATGCTGTGGCTTTCTTCTTAACTACACCGTTTTTGGGGTTGATGTACTATTTTGTTCCCAAAGCTGCTAACAGACCTATATATTCTTATCGCCTTTCCATTGTCCATTTCTGGTCATTGATATTCATTTATATATGGGCGGGACCTCACCATTTATTGTATTCTTCTTTACCAGATTGGGCACAGAATCTTGGTGTTGCTTTCTCCGTGATGCTTATTGCGCCATCTTGGGGTGGTATGATCAACGGATTATTAACCTTGAGAGGTGTTTGGGATAAGGTACGAACTGATGCCACTTTAAAGTTTATGGTTGTTGCCATCACAGGTTATGGTATGGCCACATTTGAAGGCCCTATGCTATCACTAAAAAATGTAAATGCCATTGCTCACTTTAGTGACTGGATTATTGCCCATGTACACGTTGGAGCATTGGCTTGGAACGGGTTCTTGACCTTTGGTATGATTTATTGGTTGGTTCCTAAAATGTTTAAGACTACACTGTACTCCAAAGGGTTGGCAAATTTGCATTTCTGGATAGGAACCTTAGGGATTATCCTTTATGCATTGCCAATGTATGTTGCAGGGTTTACCCAAGCCCTAATGTGGAAAGAATTCAATCCAGATGGATCATTGGTTTACGGAAACTTCTTAGAAACCGTTACCCAAATCATTCCTATGTATTGGATGAGGGCTATAGGGGGTACAATGTTTCTTGTGGGTATGTTGATTATGGTCTACAATGTCATTATCACCATTAGAAAAGGAAGTTCTGTGGAAGATGAATTGGCCGAAGCACCTGCCTTGACAAGAGTTTCTAAAAGAAGAGTTGCTGGAGAGACCTTTCATAGCTGGTTGGAAAGAAAACCAGTACAGTTGACTATTTTGGCAACCGTCGCTATTTTAATAGGTGGAATTGTTCAGATTGTTCCTACCATCTTGGTAAAATCCAATATTCCCACCATTACCAGTGTAAAACCATATACACCTTTAGAGTTGGAAGGACGGGATTTATACATCCGAGAAGGCTGTGTAGGTTGTCACTCTCAAATGATAAGACCTTTTAGGAGTGAAGTAGAACGTTACGGAGAGTATTCAAAAGCAGGGGAATTTGTTTACGACCATCCGTTCCTTTGGGGAAGTAAGAGAACAGGCCCTGATTTACATAGAATAGGTGGAAAGTACTCAGACAACTGGCACTTAAACCATATGTACGATCCGCAAAGTACATCATCAGGTTCAATTATGCCGGCGTATCAGTGGTTGGTTATTAATGAACATGATAGAAGTGCTACGCAGAGTAAAATGGAAGCTATGGTTAAACTGGGCGTGCCTTATACTGATGAAGATATAGCCAATGCACCGCAGTCTATGGCAGAACAGGCCACCCAAATTGAAAAGAACCTATATACAGATCCTGAGTTTGAAAAAACTTATGAAGCAGATAAAAAATATGCTCAAGAAAACGGAGAGGATTTTATAGAAATGCGTAATAGGGAAATTGTTGCATTGATTGCCTACTTGCAACGATTGGGCACGGATATTAAGATTAAAGAAACAGAAGAAATATTATCTCAAAACAAATAGCCATGTTGAAATTTGTAAAAAACCATATGGAAAGTATAGAAGGGATTGCAAGTTATCCCATGATATCCTTGTTAATATTCTTCGTGTTTTTTGTTCTGTTGTTTTGGTGGGTTTTTACAGCCAGCAAAGCACACATAAAAGAAATGGGGGAATTGCCTTTAGATAACGATCAACATAACAAACTATAGCATTATGAGCACAAGAACACCTTGGTGGATACGTATTCCACTGCTATTCTTCATAATCTTCGGATTAATGGAATACTTTATAGATTCTGGCGAAAAACCAGCGATTATCGAATATCCAATTACGCAGTTTTTTATGCTAATGGTATTGATGATATTAATTGCGATAGAACTAATTTTAAGTTCCATTGAAAATGTAATGTTCCAAACACTTTCACCGGAGGCAAAAGAGCGTTACTTGGAATCCAAAGCCAAGAAAAGAGAATGGACATGGGCTAACAATATATATAAACGCCTAACCAAAACAAGGGAAATTGAGAAAGAAGGGGAAATAATCCTAGATCATAATTATGATGGTATTAGGGAGCTGGACAATGTTTTGCCACCCTGGTGGGTCTATCTCTTTTACGCAACTATCATTTTTGGGGTGGTATACCTTATACGTTTTCATGTTGCTGGCGATTATGACCAAAAACTGGAATATGAACAAGAAGTAGCCGCTGCTAAAATTGCTATAGAAGAATACAAAAAAACGGCGAAGGATTTAGTAGATGTGAATACGGTTGAGTTTTTGTCAGAAGCTGCAGATTTAAGTGCTGGAGAAAAAATATTTGCCACAAGTTGTGTAGCCTGCCATATGGCTGATGGAGGTGGAGGAATTGGCCCTAATCTAACAGATGAATACTGGATTTTGGGCGGAGGAATCAAAAATGTTTTCAACACCATATCAGAAGGCGGACGAGATGGAAAGGGTATGATAGCTTGGAAACAAAGTCTAAAACCATTGGAAATGGCTCAGGTGGCCAGTTACATATTAACCTTGGGTGGCACTACAGCTGCAAACCCAAAAGCAGCTGAAGGGGAAATCTGGGTAGATCCAGACGCTCCTGAATCAGAAGAAACAAATGAGGCACCGATGGAGCAGGTTTCTGATTCTACTGATGTGGCAATGAATTAAAGAAAATGGCGCCTTATCTTTAAAGAATAAGCGCTGATTAAGCAGTACGGGAGAGGTTAAAATAAATTGCAATGGAGGAGAATTTTAGGGATTCCATAGGAACGATAGCTGAAGATGGAAAAAGAGCTTGGGTTTTTCCTAAAAAGCCAAGTGGTCGGTTTTTTAAGTACCGCAAATATGTAAGCTATGTACTCTTATTTGTTTTAATTGCTTCGCCTTTTGTTAAGATAAACGGCAATCAGTTTTTGTTGTTTAATGTATTGGAAAGAAGGTTCAATATTTTTGGATTTCCTTTCTGGCCACAGGATTTTCACCTTGTTGTGGTTTCAATGCTGGCAGGTGTAATTTTTGTCGCCCTTTTTACTGTAGCCTATGGACGCATTTTCTGCGGATGGATGTGCCCTCAAACCATTTTTATGGAAATGGTGTTCCGAAGAATTGAATATTGGATAGATGGTGATCGCGGCGCACAAATGCGATTGGATAGGTCACCATGGAACGGTAAAAAGATTCGAAAAAGAGTATTGAAATGGATTATCTTTTTTATCATTTCATTTTTGATAGCCAATGTTTTTCTAGCCTATCTAATAGGAAGTGATAAGTTGATTAGGTATATTTTTGATGGACCTTTGGCCCATATGGGAACAATGATTCCATTGTTGATTTTTACTGCAGTTTTCTATTTTGTGTTCGCATGGTTTCGTGAACAGGTCTGCATAATCGCTTGTCCCTATGGAAGATTGCAAGGGGTGCTTCTGGATGATAAATCTATAGTGGTTGCTTATGATCACAAACGCGGAGAAGGAGATAGTGGACGTAAAAAGTTTCGTAAAAACGAAGATAGAGATGCCTTGGGTCATGGAGATTGTATAGATTGTTTTCAATGTGTAAACGTTTGCCCAACAGGAATAGATATTCGGAATGGCACTCAATTAGAATGTGTCAATTGTACAGCATGTATTGATGAATGTGATCATATTATGGATAGCATTCAAAAGCCTAGGGGCTTGATTCGCTATGCAAGTGAAGATGAAATAAACAAAAAAACAAAGTTCAAGTTTACGGCTAGAATGAAAGGGTATACAGCAGTCCTGTTTATTCTAACTGGGGTTTTGATAGGCATGCTTTTTCTTAGAAATGAGTTGGAAGCAAATATTTTGAGGTTACCTGGGCAGTTGTATGAAAGAAAGGCAAATAACGATATCAGTAATGTATACACATATAAATTGGTAAACAAAACATCCAAGGATGTAGATAGTGTTAGTTTTAAATTATTATCCCATAAAGGAAAGATTAAAATGGTATCTCAGGATACCTTCAAGGTTCCTGCAGAGGAAATTGCTGAAGGGACTTTGTTTATAGAAATTAATAGCTCTGCATTAACTGGAGATAAGGATAAGTTGAAAATTGGAGTTTACAATGGAGAAAAACTTATTGAGACAACTACCACTCAATTTTTAGCACCAAGAAGTTATCATTAAAACAGATTACTATGAAAATAAATTGGGGAACAGGGATAGTATTGGCTTTTGTGGCATTCATTAGTTTCATATTATATTTTGTAGTAAGAATGAGCACAGATAATAGCGCCAATCATGATTTGGTTACTGAAGAGTATTACAAACAGGAATTGGCATATCAAAACGAAATTGACGCATCTAAATCCGCATTGGAGATGCAAGCAAAACTAAAATTTGTAAAATCTGAAGAGGGAATGACCATTTTTTTCCCAGAAAAGTTTGACCCTAAACAAATCGCAGGTATAGTGTCCCTTTACAGACCGTCTAACAAGCATTTGGATATTGACTTTCCTATAAGTTTGTCCAAAACACATTTGCTCATACCTGACAATAGCTTGCTGGACGGTCGCTGGGACATTACTGTAAAATGGCAATATCAAGGTAAAACTTTTTTACATAAAGAGAAATTAGTCTATTAGAATATGTTGTTATCCGCAATGGTATTGGGGTTTTTGGGAAGCTTGCACTGTTTGGGCATGTGCGGACCCATTGCTTTTTTACTGCCGTTGGATAGAGATAATAGAGTTAAAAAAGCAACACAGCTGTTTATTTATCATACCGGTCGACTCCTTGCATACGGTATAATTGGAGTACTTTTTGGTTTTTTGGGTAAGGGCCTGTCTATTTTTGGTATGCAGCAAAAATTGTCCATTGGTGTAGGAGTAGTTATGATTCTTTTGGTGATTGTTCCAGGTAAATACTTTAATCAATACAGTCTTTCAAAACCTATATATGCGGTTTTAGGAAAAGTGAAATCAAAACTTGGTGCAGAACTTAAAAAGAAAACTCCAGATGCATTTTTAACTATCGGTTTTCTAAATGGATTTTTACCTTGTGGGTTGGTTTATATGGCGCTATTGGGAGCTGTAGCTTTTGGAAACCCGTTGCAAGGAGGTCTATATATGGTTTTGTTCGGGGCAGGAACTATTCCGTTAATGAGTTTGGTCGTCTATTCCAAGGGATTGTTTAGCAACCCTATCAAATCAAAAATTAAAAAAATGGTTCCAGTGTTTGTGATGCTTGTAGGAGCACTATTTATAATCAGGGGGCTTGGATTGGGAATTCCCTATGTTTCACCCAAAGCCGCTCCGGCAGATTCTGTATCAGCAACTATAGAATGTCATCAACCTTAAAATAATTACAAGTGAAAATAACATCAGCAGAAGAAGTAGTAAATGTGGTTAAATCAGGTGACCGTGTCTTTTTACAGGGAGCGGCCATGACCCCGAATGAACTTATCGATGCACTTTGTGAGCGCTATAAGGAGTTAAATGATGTTGAGGTTATTTCAATTCATACTGAGGGAGACGCCAAATACACCCAAGAACCATATACCAAAGCCTTTACTTTGAATTCCTGCTTTGTGGGAGGTAATGTAAGGAAAAGTGTAAATACCCCTAATGCGGGATACATTCCTATTTTTTTAAGTGAGATTCCATGGTTGTTCAAAAGAAATATTTTGCCATTGGATGTTGCTATTGTGCAAGTTTCAAGTCCAGATAAACATGGCTATTGTTCTTTAGGAGTTTCTGTGGATGTGGCCCTGCCAGCCATTAGAACGGCTAAAAAAATTATTGCTCAGATTAACCCGTATGTTCCAAGAACACATGGAACAGGAATAATTCATATTGATCAAATTGAATGCGCTACTGAAGTAAATAGACCCATCCATGAGCATGAAGCAGGGATTATTTCAGATTTAGAACATAAGATAGGATCAAATGTGGCCTCTTTAATTGAAAATGGTGCCACATTACAAATGGGTATCGGTAACATTCCCAATGCAGTACTCGCTAATTTAAATAATCACAAACGTTTGGGAATTCATACGGAAATGTTTTCTGACGGTGTGCTGCCACTGATTGAAAGTGGTGTGATTACTGGGGAGGAGAAAGTGGTGAAGAATGGGAAGATTGTAAGCTGTTTTGCCGTAGGCTCTAGAAAATTATATGATTTCATTGATGATAACCCCATATGCGATTTTAGGGATTCTGGATACACAAATGATACAGCAAGAATAAGAAGAAACCCAAAGGTGACCGCTATAAATAGTGCCATTGAGATTGATTTAACAGGTCAAGTATGTGCTGATACTATTGGAAGTTATCAATTTTCTGGAGTGGGAGGTCAAATGGACTTTATTAGAGGAGCTTCACTTTCTGATGGGGGGAAACCCATTTTTGCTATGTCGTCCGCCACTAAAAAGGGGACTTCTAAAATTGTTCCTTTTTTGAAAGAAGGTGCAGGGGTGACCACAACTCGTGCCCACATCCATCATGTTGCTACAGAACATGGAGTGGTAAACCTTTATGGGAGAAATTTACAGCAACGTGCACGAGCATTGATTTCAATTGCTCATCCAGACCATCAAGAAGTCTTGGAGAAGGCCGCGTATGAAAGATTTAATGGAAGAGGATAAAGTATAGTACAATGCCAAGACCTAAGACAAAGGAAGAGTTGCTGGAGTTGAGCCTTGCTAACTACCAAAAGCTGAATGATTTTATCCATTCTTTCTCCAAAACGGAACAAGAGAAAGATTTTCCTAAAGGTACAATGAACAGAAATATTAGAGACGTTTTGGGACATCTGCATCATTGGCATTTAATGTTTTTGAATTGGTACGAGGTTGGAATGAAAGGCGAGAAGCCGAGTATTCCTGCGGAAGGGTATAATTGGCGCACACTACCTGCCTTGAATAAGAAAATTCATGAAAAGTATATGAGCTTGGATTTGGATGAGGTGAGAGAAAGATTCAATACCTCTCATACCAAAATAACGAACTTAGTGGTTAGCCATTCCAATAAAGAATTATTTGTGCGCAAACATTATGGTTGGACAGGCAATAATGCAATGGGAGCTTATATTATTGGAGTTTTATCAAGCCATTACGATTGGGCCCATAAACTAATTAAAAAGGCTAAAAAGGCTAAAAAGTAAAAAGAAAGGGAAACTATCAACAGTTTCCCTTTCTTCTTTAATTGCATAAAAAAACCAATCAAAAAATACAATCAATCAAATTTTAAAAGTTATTACCGGGGTATTGGAATGGTTGGCTATGTCCTCACCAATACTTCCCATGAAAAAGTGAGACAGCCCTTTTCTACCATGTGTTGGAATTCCAATAAGATCCGCTGCGATAGTCTCGCCATAATTTAGAACCCCTTTTTCAACAGTATAGTCATTATAGATTTCTACTTCCAGTCCTAATTTGGCGATATTCAGAAGTTTTGAAATTCTAGTATAGGTGTCTTCCGTGCTTAAGAACTCGTCTCCTGGTGTATTAATATAAACGGGGTATAGTTTCGATTTAAAAAGTTTGGCAATGTCGACAGCCTTTTTTAATGCGGGAACGTTTTCTTCTTTAAAATCACAAGCGAAAACGAAGCGATCCGCTTGAAACTTTTCAATATCGCCCTTAATGACCAACACAGGGATTTCTGAGCTACGTACCACACGTTCCGTATTGGAACCTATAAAAATCTCTTGTAATCCATCAGTGCCATGAGATCCCATTACAATTAAATCTACATTGTGCTTTCTCGCTATCTCATCTACTTCACTAAAAACTTTGTAGTGCTTTATAATAGGAGTCATTTTTACTCCTTTGAGATATGGTTTGTCCAAAAAATCAACAAATCGTTGCTCTCCCATTTTTATTAGGTGTACCACTTGTTCTTGGGCAACATATCCAGACTCGCTCATGATGGAAGGAGAAAGTTCCAGC
Organism: uncultured Allomuricauda sp.; assembly: GCF_947499585.1. Lineage (GTDB taxonomy): Bacteria > Bacteroidota > Bacteroidia > Flavobacteriales > Flavobacteriaceae > Flagellimonas. The sequence goes on from NZ_CANMOO010000003.1 coordinate 204,849, forward strand.
ATGTGCAATATGAACAACTCGGCATCTTGCTGTTTTGCAATGTCCGCTGCTACTTTTAGGGCTTTTTCTGATTGTTCTGAAAAATCTATAGGTACTATGATACTTTTCATTTTTTTTAGATTTAAGGATTAAACGGTCATAGAGAACAAACGTGTCTCTGGTTTTTTTCGATGCAGTTTTAAGTCAAAGGCCATGCTTATATTTCTAATAAAAGGCTTTCCTTTTTCGGTCACTTTAATTTGATTTGCTCCAATTTCAACTAGGCCGTCAGACTCTAGTTCTGATAAGTTCTCAATGATTTTTTGAAAATCGTTTATTCTTGTTTCTCCCAATTCCCAGCTTGTTTCAAACTGGCACATAAGATTAAGAATATGCTTTCTCATAATTTGGTCTTCATCGGTCAAGATATGGCCTCTAAAAATTGGGATGACACCATGAGATACTAAATGTTCGTATTCCTCGATACTTTTTACATTTTGCGCAAATCCGTACCAACTATCACCTATGCTTGAGGCTCCCAGGCCTATCATTAATTTTGTTTTAGAGGATGTATAGCCCATAAAGTTTCGGTGTAACGTTCCATTTGCCATAGCAGTGTACAAACTATCCGTACTAAGGGAAAAATGGTCCATGCCCACATCCTTATATCCAAAATCCGTAAGCATTTTCTTCCCTAATTCGTATTGCCTTTTTTTATCGTGGGAAGTCGGTAAATCCGTTTCCTTATAACCACGTTGGCCATTACCTTTCAACCAGGGAACATGGGCATAACTATAAAAGGCAATTCTATCTGGCTTAAGAATATTGGTCTTTAAAATGGTTTCCTTAACGTCATCAATGTTTTGAAAAGGAAGACCATAAATAATATCGTGTCCAACAGAAGTATACCCTATTTCTCTAGCCCATTCAGTTACTTTTTTTACATTTTCAAAAGGCTGTATTCTATTGATGGCCTTTTGAACAGTTTCATTATAATCTTGCACTCCAAAACAGACTCTTCTGAACCCTACATCAAAAAGAGCCTGCAAGTGTGCTTTTGTTGTGTTGTTTGGGTGTCCTTCAAAACTAAACTCAGGATCTTCAGCTTTTTTTCCATGCCTCAGGATACCATTTACCAGCAGTTTTAAATGCTCAGGGGAGAAAAAGGTAGGGGTGCCCCCACCAAGGTGTATCTCTTTTATTGTTGGTTTAGAACTAAATAGTTCGCAATACAGCTGCCATTCTTTAAGAATTGTTTTTATATAGGGCAGTTCAAGTTCGTGTCTTTTTGTAATACGTTTATGACAGCCACAGAAAGTGCACATACTTTCACAAAATGGAAGATGTATGTATATGCTTATTCCATCTTCTGGATTCTCTTGAAAGGCCTTTAAAATGCTTTCCTTCCAAAGTTTGCCAGAGAAACTCTCCAAGTCCCAATAAGGAACAGTGGGATAACTGGTGTACCGAGGCCCCGGCACATTATATTTTTGAACAAGTCCGCACATAACTGTATAATGATATAGGTCAAAATTAGCCTTGGACATCAATAAAAAACATGATAATTATCAGTATGGCTGCAAATCTTGCATATGACAAGTATCATATTTTAAGTTTTAGGCACTTCGTAGCTTTATTTCATACTAAATACCAAGTTCCTAAATATGGGAGAACATATTGCCAAAAGCAAGTTTGATCAGGCAGAGCGTAAAGCATTTGTACAACATTTGCTTAATGACATTAAAGCTCTGGAATTACTTATTGAACAAGATTTAATTGAGGATGGCATTGTAAGAATAGGCGCAGAACAGGAAATGTGCCTAATGGACAATGACTTTAGGCCTTCTGGAAAATCTCTAGATGTGCTAAAAGCAGTTGATGACTCCCATTTTACAACAGAATTGGCGAGTTATAACCTTGAAATAAACTTAGATCCATTTGAATTAAAGAATGATTGCTTTTCAAGAGTTGAGGAACAATTAAGAACGTTGCTCAACAAAGCAAAAACAAAGGCAAACGAACTTGGAGCAAATATTCTGTTGACCGGAATTCTACCCACTATTAGTAAGAATGAACTAGGAATAGATTTTATGACCCCTATCCCTCGATATTATAAACTTAATGAAGTTTTAAAATCTTGCAGGGGAGACCATTTTTCCCTCAAAATAAGAGGGGTAGATGAGTTGACACTTCGTCATGATTCTGTGCTTTTTGAGGCTTGTAACACTAGTTTTCAACTTCATTTACAGATTCCTCCGGGAGATTTTATCAAGAGTTATAATTGGTCCCAGGCCATTGCTGGACCAGTCTTGGGAATTTGTTGTAATTCTCCGCTATTAATGGGTAGGGAACTATGGAAGGAGACTCGCATAGCGCTGTTTCAACAAAGTTTAGATACCAGAAAGTGGAGCTATGCATTAAAGGAACAAGTTGCCAGAGTAGGTTTTGGTAGCCATTGGCAGAAAGATTCTGTAGCAGAAATTTTTAAGGAAGATATTTCCAGTCATCGCATTATTTTGACAAAACCTATAGAAAAAAGCTCATTGCAGGTTTTTGAAAATGGCACTATCCCAAAATTAGAAGCATTGAACCTTTTCAACGGAACAGTATATCGCTGGAACCGTCCTTGTTATGGAGTTGGTAATGGAAAACCTCATCTACGTATTGAGAATAGGTACATTCCATCAGGTCCCACGGTGATAGATGAAATAGCCAATTTCGCCTTTTGGGTAGGCCTCATGATGGGTAGGCCCAAAAAGTTTGATGACATGTCCAGTATTATGGACTTTGAAGAGGCAAAACTGAATTTTATAAAATCCGCGAGAACGGGCAGACAAACTGTACTTTCTTGGTTAGGTAAACCAATAACCCTAAAAAAGCTAATCATTAATGAATTTCTTCCAATAGCTTATGAAGGTTTAAAACAATGTAATGTTGACGTTAAGGATATTAATAGATTACTGGGGATTATAGAGGCTAGAACTAAGAAAGGTACTGGAGCGGAATGGCAAGTTGAGAATTTTAGAGGTTTAAAAAAGCAAATGAAGTTGGACAGCGTTTTGGTAGAATTGACAAAAGCCATGTATGCTAATCAACAATCCAATAAACCGGTGCATACATGGCCATCTGTAAAAGAGGCAATTAAACCAAAAGAGACCTTTCAGTGGGTAGGGCAAATTATGTCCACAAAACTGATGAAACTTTACGAGGACGATTACATCAATTTGGCTATGTCCATAATGAAATGGAACAACATCCATCATATCCCCGTTGAAAATGAAAAAGGAGAATTGGCGGGTCTTTTAACTTGGAGTCATATTGAGGGCCTGGATAAGAACCATAAAAAAAGAAATTCCAGGGTTTCCGACCTTATGATCAAAAAAGTGGTGACTGTGCAACCAAGAACTAAAATAGAAACGGCAAAAAAGTTAATGGATGATTATCAAATTGGCTGTTTGCCAGTTTGTGTAGGCTCTAATTTGGTGGGCATCATCAGTAAAGTAGATATATAACATGTCAAAAGTGTATAGCACGGCCCTTGATGAGACATTGGAAATAGGGCGGATTATAGACCATTTAAAGGGTGAAAAAGAAGGCCCAACGGTAGTTTTTTTTGCGGGGATACATGGGAATGAACCAGCCGGAATATTTGCGCTTAAACATGTTATGCGTGAATTGAAGCTTCAACAAAGGTCTATTCTGGGCGAAGTTTATGCCATAGCGGGAAATCTTAGAGCACTGGAAAAAAATGTTAGATTTCTCGATGAAGACTTAAATAGGATTTGGTCTCCAGAAAAAGTGAAGCATATCCAACAAAAAAAGGAAGAGCTTAAAGGTGATGAAAATGAATTACTTGAATTACATGAGTTATTGAGTGAAATACTTAAGAAAAGTGCTTCTCCTCTTTATTTTATAGATCTGCATACCACTTCAAGCGAAACATCTCCTTTTGTTGTTTTAAATGATAGCCTTTTGAATAGAAAGTTTGCCTCAAACTACCCACTGCCTATTGTTTTAGGGATTGAGGAATATTTAGAAGGTGCTCTGTTGAGTTTTATAAATGAATTGGGGTATGTCTCCTTGGGGTATGAGAGTGGTCAACATGATGAGGTAAGCGCTATCAAAAATTGTATTGACTTTATCCACTTTACCTTAGGTCTTACAGAGTCAGTTAACTTATCTAAAAGTGAGCAGACCATTCTAAAAAGCATGGTTTTAAAATCAGGCAAAGTATCTAATAAATTTTACGAAATCTACTATCAATACAATATAGAAAAAGGGAACGATTTTAAGATGTTACCTGGATTTGTCAATTTTCAAAAAATACCAAAAGGAAAAGATTTTGCCTTGGATAATGACTACATTTTAAAGGCAAAAGGGGACAGACAAATTTTTATGCCTCTATATCAGGATCAGGGTAGTGAAGGGTTTTATTATATAAGGTCAATCCCTACAATGCTTTTATGGGCTTCAAAAGGTCTTAGAAAATTAAAGGCAGACCATCTTTTGGTAAAATTTCCTGGTATTAAATGGGAATCCCTTAAAAAGGATGCAATGTTGGTTGATCAAAGAGTAGCTAGATTTCTAGCTAAATCTATTTTTCATTTACTTGGTTATAGAGCAAGACAACTGGATAAAACACATTTGGTGGTTAAAAGCAGGGAAATTGCGTCTAAAAATGAAGAATACCTAAATACAGATTGGTTTTAAATACAAAAAGAGGAGGCCTAAGTAGACTTACTTAGGCCTCCTCTTTCTATGAATTGTTTTATTGTAGTACAAAATTTATGGGGATAGCATATTTTACCTTAACGGGCTTTCCGCGTTGTATTCCAGGTTTTACAGTGGGTAAACCTGCAATGATACGTGCTGCTTCTTTTTCCAACAATCGATCAGGCCCTCTTTTTTCAATATTCCTTACTCTACCTTGGGAGTCTATTACAAATTGAACATATACCTTACCTGATATTCGCATTTCAAGGGCCGTTGGTGGATATTTGAAGTTTTTTATTATGTGTTCTTGTATTTTCTTACTGAAGCAAACTTTTCGTTCCTCTTCAGTTTGCAAATTTTCGCACCCTGGGAATACGGGAACATGTTCAATGACTGCAAAAGGAACAACCTCTTCTTCTTCAACTTCTCCCACTTCTACATCATCTACACTGATAGCATCTTCAATATAAATTTCTTGACTACTTTCTGTGCTTTCAATAACCGTTTCTTCCACATCCTCTACGTCTTCAACAATTTCAATTACATCTGGAGCGGATGGGGGTGGCGGGGGAGGTGTGGTTTTTACAATTTCCGTTATGGGAACGTCTTCTTTAAGATCATCCGTTACCTGAGCTATTTCCAAAACTTTGGATTCTTTCTCGTATGTCTTCACTTCAAATGATTGCCATGTTACAAACAATATAGAAGTAAGACCTATCATAAAATAGAGACCGCTATTGCGCCCTATATCTGCGTTTGGATTCTTTTTTGGTTTCATGACTTTTCTTATTTAACTGATATAAAGTTAGATAGGACAGATATCAAAAAATATGATAATAATCAGTTCAGATAGGTAAATAGTCTTTTAAAAAGTTGAATTGTTTTAGTCTGCAAGCTCAGCGACTTCCTTTTTTGTAAAATCAGTTTTAAAGGTCAAAGACATTCTAACAACATCATGATCATCATTTTTAAAATGATTTTTTAAATACCCAATGTCTATTTTAACTGATGGGGAAAGTGTTTGTCCCAAACCTATATAGAATCTGTTCTGATTGAATAAAGGGCTTTCTAAATTTAAAAAGAGTTCGTTAAAAGATTTAATGTGAACATTCTTGTATATGGGTTTAATGTATTGGAAGCGGTACCTTACCCTATTATTTATGTGTAGGTCGTTAGTGCTTTTTTTCCATCGTGTCTCTAATCGCCATCTGTGGGAAATAATATTCGTTTTAGATTTTGATTTTAAGGTATACTGCTCATATACCCAAAACTGGGTTGCATTTTTAAATTCCTGAGATCCGGTATAGTTTTTTGCGCTTAAAAAAGCAACGCCTGTAGTAAAAGTTGATGATTCATTTAATTTATAAGATACCCCGGTTCTTACAAAGGCAAATTCATACTTTTCAAACAGATCATGATGTCTAAGAATCCCAACAACAGGAATGCTCCAGTTTTCATGTATTTTGTTATTGCCATGAAGAACAAGCCATGAACCTGATCTATTTTCATTATTGGTTTGGGTGTAGGAGATTGTGGTACTTAAAAAGAATGCTACAAAAAAAACAAAACAAGGAAATCGCTTGGCGCATCCCATAGTAAGTAGCTTTGAATATTGATATGCAAAGTTTTGTTTTTACTAGCGCAAAAAAGTATGATACTTGTCAGCTTTGGAATTTAACCAGAGAAATTTGTATTAAAATGGATGGTGATTTTAAGGCAAACTAGTGCTTTTCAATTTCCCAAATAAGGGCAGCTGCTCCACAGATAGCAGCTGTTTTGCCATCCATTCCAGATTCCAATAATTTGACTTTGCCTTTATACACATCCAAAAGATATTCGTTGAAATATTTTTCAAGTGGGTCCATAATCCACTTTCCGCTATTGGTAAGGCCGCCCATTAGAATAAAAGCTTCGGGCTGGGTAAAAGCGGTAAAGTTTGCCAAAGCCTGTGCCATCATTTTAGCGGTATAATCAAAAGCTCTTTGGGCAATTTCATCCCCATCTTCTGCGGCCTTTGTAATATCCTCTCCATGTAAATCATTATATGCGATGCTTCTAAATTTGCTGTCTACCAGATACTTGCTTAGCATATACATAATGGTGCGCTTTAATCCTGTAGCAGATACGTAAGCTTCCAATCCTCCACGTACACCTAATCCTGTCAATCTACCATCTCCAATAGTCATATCCACATGGCCCAACTCACCAGCAAAACCATCGTAGCCATCTATCAACTGTCCGTTGGCTACAATACCTGCTCCAAAGCCTGTACCCAATGTTATTACAATGAAATCTGTCATTTTTTTTCCTCCCCCAAAAAGCATTTCACCTAAAGCTGCAGCGCTTGCATCATTCATAATTCGCATGGGCATATTCATCCTTTCTTTTAGCTTTTCAAGAATGGGTACGCTTCCTTTCCAAATCAAATTACTGGCACTTTCTATGGTTCCTTTTTTACTGGATGCATTGGGTGCTCCAATACCACACCCCAAAATGTTTATTTTTTCATCAAGATTTTCAATAAGCTCATCTGAAACACTCTTTATTTTATCTAGATAGTCATCTAAATCTGGAAACTCCCGAGTTCTGAAAAATGTCTTGATATGGCACTTTCCATTTTTATCCACCAATCCAATTTTAGTTTTAGTGCCACCAATGTCTATTCCAACAACAATATCCATGTTCCAGAGGGTTTTTGTAACTTTATTTAAAGATAGCTAATACGAATACAATTTTCCAGTTGGCAGGGGTGAAAAAAGCAATAGCAGAGTGTTTTATTCTACCAAAAGTTGAAAACCTGATTTCTGTCATATTTTAGGTCATAGACCAGTTCTACTTTTGAACTGAAGATTTTAATCATTTAAATTTTTAGGTATGAGTAACATTGATAAGATTTTAGTCCCATTTGACTTTTCCGAGGCATCTATTAATGCTCTAGAATATGCGGTTAATTTTGTAGGCCCAAATAGGCTTATAGATATTCTTGCACTCTATGTGTCAGCTATGCCAACGGTAGAATCTGAAAAAAACACGTTAAAAGCTGATTTCACCAAAATTGCAAAGTCCTTTAAGAAAAAGACAAAAACCCCACCTGCATTTATTACGGCAGAGGGAGAAGTTATTGAAACAATTCTTACTGCTCAAGAACAACATAAAACCCATCTGATTCTTATGGGAACTATGGGCGATAAAAGTACCGATGAGGCCATAACCAATACTTCAAGACTTGTTTTAGAAGCTAATTGTCCTGTTGTATCTATTCCTTTTGGGTGTTCAATAAAGGAGCCTAAGGATATTGCTTTGGTAATGGGGAATGAGAAAATTGACGATAAAGAAGTGTTGAAAACACTATTGGATGTTGCCCGTACTTTTAATTCAAGGGTTCATGTACTGACCATTTATAAAGAGTCTGTTTATGAAGAGGAATCTGTTGTTGAGAGTACAGAGAGCCTGTTAGAGTATTATTTGGAACATTTCTATGTGGAGCACGCCTTTAGCAAAAATCAAGATGTAGAAGAAGGAATTTTAGATTACATCAACAAGAAAAACATAGATCTTTTGGCAATTTTGCCAAGAAACCACACAAGATTGAGTTCTCCATCTGAGGGGCGTTTAACAAAGCTGTTGACCTTGCATTCAGAGATTCCGGTTTTAACCTTGGATTGATGACCATTTCAACCATACAGCTATGTTCACACTACTCGTAATACTAGGTGTTACAATAGCCCTGTTTATTTGGGGGAAATTTCCGCCAGATGTTGTAGCTCTAATGTCTATGTTGACATTGTATTTAACAGGAATACTCGACGTTAAAGAAACGCTCAGTGGCTTTAGCAATACAACAGTAATCATGATTGCAGCTCTGTTCATCATTGGAGAGGGACTTTCAAGGACTGGCTGGACCGCACTTGCAGGCCAACGTTTTGTAAGTTGGGCGGGCAGAAGCATTCCAAAACTATTGGTCATTGTTACTTTGGGAGCTAGCGTTCTTTCCGGTTTTGTAAGCAACACGGGAACGGTAGCTGCTTTACTTCCTGTTACAGTTTCTGCAGCATGGAGTGCTGGTACGCTACCATCAAAGTTATTGATGCCGGTTGCTTTTGGGTCCAATACAGGGGGCTTGCTGACTTTAACAGGTACACCACCCAACATTATTGCCAGTAATACTTTGATTGAGAATAATCTAGAAGGGTTCTCATTCTTTGAATTTGGATTGATAGGCTTACCACTGTTGATAATTGCCATAGTCTATTTCAGATATATAGGATATCGTTTGTTGCCTAAACGCCAAACCAATGAAAGACCTGCGGATATTGATGCCGAAATGCACAAATGGATTTCAAGTTATAGTATTGGTGATAATCTTTATCGGTTACGCATTCGTTCCATGTCACCTTTAATCAATACCAAAATGGGTGATTGGAACTTTGAATCAAATCATCGAATAGCCGTGATGCGTTTAAAACGTAGGCACCCAAGTCCACTACAGCAAAAAGTACCTCAGTTTGTGGAACTTCCAGAGCCAGATACTGAGATGCGATATCATGATATCATCACAGTTAAGGGCACCCCTGAAGATGTAGATAGGTTGGTTCTAAAGTTTAGTTTGGGGATCATTCCTACAACAGCGGAAAAAGACACATTAAAAAATGAGTTGATCAATCAAGAAGTTGGTATGGCTGAAATGCTCATTACTCCAAATTCAATTTTTGTTGGAAAAACAATCAATTTGGGGAACTACCTAAAACGTGCAGGGGTACAGTTGTTGGCAGCTTCAAGAAATAACCGCCCGCTTACTGGAAAAATTAAAATAGAAGCGGGAGATGCTTTTGTGATAAGAGGGCCATGGGAAAACATTGAAAACCTAAAAGCACTTTATGAGAACGTTGTAATTTCTGGTAGTCCAGAAGCATTATCTAAAAATGTTGCAACTCTGAGTACACGGAGCTATATAGCAATGGGTACGCTAATCTTGATGATATTGCTCTTGGTGTTTAAAGTTTTTCCTGGCGCAATAACAGCATTGATATGCGCTGGTATTATGTTGTTGACTCGTTGTGTACCTATATCAAAAGCGTATAAGGGAATCAGTTGGACAAGTGTGGTAATGATAGCTGCGATGATACCCATGGGAACAGCTTTGCAGAAAACAGGGGTCGCTGAGATGGCGGCCAATGGGTTGGTGGAAGTGCTGGGAAGCATACACCCAACAGTTCTTCTGGGCGGTATCTTTTTATTGACAACAGCTTTCAGTCAAACAATAAACAATTCGGCGACGGCGGTATTAATGGCGCCTATTGCTTTATTGGCTGCAACATCTCTTGGTGTTTCACCAAAACCCTATTTGATAACAGTTGCCGTTAGTGCATCAACTGCATTTTTAACCCCCGTTGGGACTACTACCAATGCAATGGTCATGTCATCTGGAGGGTACAAGTTTATAGATTATATAAAAGTGGGAGGGCCACTCCTCCTGCTATTCTTTATAGCAACTCTAGTATTGGTTCCATTGATATGGAGCTTTTAATCTTAAAACAATAAACATGGAAAAAATTATGGAAAAATCAAAAACTTTAGAAAAGTATGGTCTCAAAACGGAGCATATACATTGGAACTTAGATGCTGAAACTCTACAACAAATGACTGTTGAAAAAGGATTGGGCACAGAAACCGAAAATGGCACATTATCCATAAACACAGGTAAGTTTACGGGCCGTTCTCCAAAAGATCGTTTTTTGGTCAAAGATGACTACACTAAAGATACAGTTTGGTGGGGTAGAATCAACAAGCCAATCTCACCGGAAAATTTTGAAGTACTTCATCAAGGTATGGTAAATTACCTTTCAGATAAGGAGGTTTATGTAAGGGATGCTGCAGTTTGTGCCGATCCTAAATACAAAATGAATGTACGTACGATCACAGAATATCCCTGGTCCAATTACTTTATCAAAAATATGTTCTTAAGACTTTCAGAAGAAGAGTTGAAAGATTTTGAAGAGGAATGGTTGGTATTGTGTGCTCCTGGATATTTGGCGCCAGACCCAAAGGCAGTGGGAATTTTGGATGGTAATTTTTCCATTCTCAACTTTACCAAGAAAATTGCTTTAGTGGGTGGTTCAGCTTACACAGGTGAAATGAAAAAAGGGATTTTCTCTGCTTTAAATTTGATTCTGCCAACTGAAAAGAATGTATTGCCCATGCACTGTTCTGCCAATGTTGGTGAAGACGGTGACACCGCTATTTTCTTTGGACTTTCTGGTACAGGAAAGACTACCTTGTCCGCAGACCCCAACAGAAAACTGATTGGTGATGATGAACATGGTTGGACAGCAGAAAACACCATCTTTAATTTTGAAGGAGGATGTTATGCCAAGGTCATTGACCTTACCGAGGAAAAGGAACCGGATATTTATAGGGCAATACGACCAGGGGCCTTGTTGGAAAATGTTGTTTTTAAAGAAGGAACAAAGGAAGTGGATTACTTTGACAGCACCATTACCCAAAATACAAGGGTGAGCTATCCTATTGAGAACATTGATAATATTCAAGTGCCTTCTTATGCTTCAAACCCAAAAAATATCTTTTTCTTAACCTGTGATGCCTTTGGTGTTTTGCCTCCAGTGTCTAAATTAACGCCCGGCCAGGCCGCCTATCATTTTATTTCGGGGTATACGGCAAAAGTTGCCGGTACAGAAGCAGGTATTACAGAGCCTGTACCATCTTTTTCAGCTTGTTTTGGCGAACCATTTATGCCATTGCACCCAACGGTTTATGCAGAAATGCTGAGCAAAAAGATGACAGAAGCAGGGGTTAACGTTTGGTTGATCAATACTGGATGGAGCGGTGGTCCTTATGGAGTGGGTTCTAGGATTAAATTGAAATACACCAGAGCCATGATCTCGGCAATCTTGGAAGGAGAACTGGAAAAGGTTGATTTTGATGCGCACCCAATTTTTGGATTGCACATGCCAAAGTATTGTCCAGGAGTCCCAACAGAAATATTGGACCCAATGAATACATGGCTGCAAAAAGGGGCATATGTGAGTAAAGCAATACAATTGGCACACTCATTTCATATTAATTTTGATAAGTTTGCTAATCAAGCATCAGAAGAGATATTGAACGGAGGTCCGCTAATTGATTCTCATCACAGCTTAAATGAACATTTTTAATTTTTAAAATAAAGTGAGCGATAAAATCGAATTCCAAATAAAAAACTTAGGAGTTCCTAAATTCAAATCTCCCCTTCAGTTAAGTACTGTTAGGGGAGATAATATATTCACTTTTATAAGTGAAACGGATAAATTGGTTTTTGATACCTCTTTAGAAGGTTATACCCAATGTCTTGCCAATAATGAAGAGCCTTTGTGCCTTGAAAAGGCAGGTCCAAGGCAAAACATCCATTTTGAGCCAAAAAACTTTAATGCAGCTATAGTCACCTGTGGCGGACTTTGTCCTGGTATCAACAATGTGATTCGGGGAATTGTAATGGCACTACATTATTTTTACGATGTCAAAAAGATTTTAGGAGTCCCATATGGATTTGAAGGGTTAAACCCAGCAATGGGACATGGTTTTATAGAACTCACTCCTGATAAAGTAAAAGACATTCACCAGTTTGGTGGTACAATTTTAGGTTCTTCAAGAGGAGCGCAAGACGTTTCTCTTATGGTTGATACTTTGGTTGAGAATGATATTCAAATGCTCTTTACTATCGGAGGTGATGGTACTCTAAAAGGGTGTAATGCCATTGGTGAAGAAATTATGAAAAGAGGCTTGGATATTAGCGTTGTTGGGATTCCAAAAACAATAGACAACGATGTTGATATTATTGATAAATCTTTTGGTTTTGAAACAGCGTTTGATATTGCAAGTCCAATTTTAAAGGATGCACATAATGAAGCTCATGGAGCTTACAACGGTATTTCCATTGTAAAGTTAATGGGTAGGGACAGCGGTTTTATTGCTGCATCTGCCTCACTCGCAATGCCCGTAGTGAACTTTGTTCTTGTACCAGAGATGGACTTTAACCTTTATGGCGAAAATGGTTTTTTGGAAATTTTAAAGAATAGATTGGAAACCAAACATCATGCAGTTATTGTAGTTGCGGAAGGTGCAGGGCAGCATCTTTTTGAGAAGGATGATATTGTAACCGATGCTTCTGGTAATGTACAGCACGATGATATAGGTCTATTCTTAAAACAAAAAATAAAGGAATATTTCTCAGAAGTTTTTCCTGTGACCATCAAGTATATTGATCCAAGTTATATTATTAGAAGTGCCGCGGCTAATTCTGGGGATAGTGTGTTTTGTAGCAGTTTGGCTTATCAGGCCGTGCATGGTGCAATGAGCGGAAAAACACAATTTGTTGTTGGTAAGGTCAACGACAAATTTGTTTATCTACCAATTTCTGCTGTTGTTTCCAAAAGAAAGAAAATTGATTTGGAAAGCGGATTCTGGTTTGCTGTTTTGCAAAGTACAGGCCAACCATTCTCAATAAAATAACAGATTAATACAACCGTTTCTTTTAATGATTTTACTGGAAACATTTACTTCTGAGTATCTAGAATGAGATTCATCTTGGTAATGCCTTCTTTTACGTAAAACTGTACATTTTCAGATTCTTTGCCACCTGAAATCCCATCAACATCATCTGTTTGTGAAGACCCACCACTGGACGTAGCCAAAATTACGGTGTTGTCATTAAACTTTTTAAAAACGTCCATGAACTCAACCATATCTGGTGGAGGATTCCATTTTTCCCAAGTATGAATCAGAAAGATTCCCTCATAATTTTCTGGGGCTATTTCAGATAGATCAGAAATATCTATCAAATTTAGGTTATACTTGTTTTTGTAGTGATCCAGTATTCCATGCCCAATTTTTTCAGGAAAGTTCCCTTCGGTACAAGCAATAAGAAGTTTGGATTCCAACGCTGGATTATTTATCTCTATTGACTCTACTTTCGCCAAAAACTCTTGATTGTACCAAACTGCGAAAAGTAAAGAGAGACCAATTGCAAATAATATGAAAATCAAAAATTCTTTGTGATTTTTCATTTCTTTTAGTTTATAATACGCCAAATAGGTATGGCCTAAAATTCTGGGTAAAATTATTGTGCCTTTGCCATTTTATAAATGATATGCATCATGTTCTGTGTTTTTGCATATGAAGAGGAAGGAACCTTGATGATTTTTTGGTTTAAAAAGAGCGTTGGATTATGAACAATAGTTAAATACTGACAAATGTCATTTTATTCCTTTGGTCAGGTATCTAGTTTTGATATATAATTAAAAAGTAAATCTGTTATGGTAGTTAACATTCAATATCAAAAAATGGAAGTCAGTGAATCTTTGAATAAGATTCTATTAAAGAAACTTGATAAATTAGGATGGAGATATAGTTGGGTTATTAACGCCAATGTACTTTTTAAGATTGAGAACGATAAAGCAGGAGAAGATAAAGTTTGCGAGATAGAACTTAGTGCTCCCGGACCTAGACTTTTTGCAAAATCCAAAACAAATAATTTTGAAAAAGCGATGGTTGAAACGATTGAAGAACTGAAAAGGCAGTTAGAAAAAAGGCAAAGCGTCTTTGTGAGACATTAGCTATTGCCATATAGTTGAATAGCTAGAATAATTTTTAAACTTTTTTCCAATGAAAACAAAAATAGTATGTCTTGGTATGTTGCTTTTATTAGGGTGTTCCTCTACAAAGCTTGTAAGTACTTGGAAAAACCCTGATATAGTTTTATTTGATGCGTACAAAGTGCTTGTGGTAGGAATGACCCAAGATGAAAATTTGAGAACGGAGTTTGAGACGAGACTTACCGAGAGGTTAAATGAGAAGGGAGTCGAGGCAATGCGTAGTATGGATCTTTTTGATGTGGAGTTTACATCTTCAGAAAAGTCAGAAGAAGAACTTTCAGAAGTTGAGGAACAGCTATTGGACAAAGGTTTTGATGCTATTCTTTTTACTAAAGTAGTTGGTACGGAAAACAGAAGGACATTTAGAGAAAGAATGAATAACCTTAATGAAATGTATACTCGTTTCAGCACGGATTACCTTGAGCATCAAGACATTTATTACAATTCAGAATACTATGAGACATTCAATATCTATACAGTAGAAACTTCATTGTATTGCATATGTGTTGATAAAGAAAGAGAGCTTATCTGGAGAAGCGATATAGATGTTTTAGAGCCTATGAAAATGGAAAAAACAATTGAATCATACATTAGGCTTATCGCAAATAAAATGGGAGAACAGGATGTAATTTTTTAACTATAATCCGTATTCTATAGATTAATCAGCTTTAGGAGATAAAACCCCAGAAGTGATATGGTTAATTAAAGAATTCCTATAAAATCAAGTAAAATACAGATAGGAATAGCAACTAGAATAATTACAAGGACAATAACCATTAGTCGCAAAAAGCCAACTAGCATTTTATTGCCAAAAGAAATTTCATCAGTCATAATAGTGTAATTTCTAACAATGTAAGAAATTATTCATTTATCAATTATAAATTCCGCATTGTTATTCGATTAACGGGCAACTTTTAAGTACGTCCTGTACAGATTAACTGGGTTTTGACTTATTGGAACTTAATTTTCTTCCCAGTTCTTCCAAAGACACTCCTTTGGTTTCTGGCATTTTAAAAATCACCCATAAGAGTTGGAGCACCATCATTAAGGCGAAAAATAGGAAAATAGGCCAAGGATTCTCTCTAAAAATTCCTTTATCGGCATCTAAAAAAACAGGGGTGACCAAAGTGATAACAGCAGCAAAAACCCAATGTGTCCCAGTACCCCAAGATTGGCCGGAGGCTCTTACATTATTTGGGAATATCTCTGAAATAAAGACCCATATTACTGCTCCTTGCCCAATAGCATGAGAGGCGATGAAAACCAAAATAAAAGTCAGTAACAGGGTCGAGTTGGCATCTGCATAAAAACACCAACCTACCATAGCTAAGCTTATGATATAACCTAGGGAACCAATTTTCATTAATTGTTTTCTCCCCAAACGATCAATTAAACGAATGCCTATAAGCGTGAAAACCAGGTTAACGATGCCAATAGAAATAGAACTGAACAAAGATTCTTTTGATGCCAGACCGGCACGTTCCAATATTTCTGGCGCATAATAAAGAACAAAATTTATACCGGATAGCTGATTGAAAAAAGCTATAAAAAACGCTAACAACAATTGTTTCTTATACTTTCCTGAAAATAGTTTTTCTTTAGAAAAAGTTTTCCCTAGCGCGTCCTTAATTTCTTGTAATCTAAGTTTGGCGACTTCTGCATTGGTAATAAATTCCAAAGCTTTAAGAGCCCGTTTCTCATCTTGTTTTTTTGTAATAAGCCATCTTGGGCTATTTGGAATGTAAAAAACCATTGCCGTATATGCTAGAGCAGGAATACCTTCAATGCCTAGCATCCATCGCCAATCATTAGCTCCGTCAAAACCTTTTAATAAATAGTTGGATATAAAAGCAATGAAAATCCCAAATACGATATTGAACTGGTACATGGCTCCAAGTTTCCCTCTGTTTTCCGGTGTGGAGATTTCAGAAATATAAATAGGTGCTGCTACAGATGAAGCTCCAACCCCTACACCGCCAATAAATCTGAAGAATGAAAAAAGATAAGGGTCTTGGGCTACAGAGGAACCAAGAGCAGAGATAAAATAAAGTATCCCAATCCATATTAAGGTCTTTTTTCTACCTAATTTATCGCAGGGGATTCCTCCAAATAGTGAACCTAAAACAGTTCCCCACAAGGCCATACTCATAATAAAAACCCCATGAAAAAGAGGAGAGGTATCCCAAAGTTCCTTAATTGGTAGATTGGCACCAGAAATTACAACCGTGTCGAAACCAAATAAAAAACCCGCCAAAGCAGCGGTGAGCGAAATTTTAAATATGCGATTGTTCATGGTAAGTTGATTTCCCTAAAACTAGGGAAAAATTAAAGAATAGTTTTAATGTAGGTTATTATCTGCTCTGTAGCACCAATATTTTTGTTGATGTAATTTGAATTGATTTCACCAGTGCTTTCTCTGAAGTCACTATCAATAATGAAGCGTTTCATCAGTTCTTTAAACTCTTCCTTGCGCGTAATAACGTGTATTCCTTTTTTATCGACTAAATCTTCCGCCTCCTTAAATCCACTATACTTTGGGCCAATCACTACGGGTATGCCATAAACTGCAGGTTCCAAAGTATTGTGCAACCCGGTTTCAAAAGCACCGCCCACATAAGCTATATCAGCATAGCTGTAGATTTTTGTCAAAAGCCCGATGGTGTCTACGATGATTACATCAAAATTGGAGAGGTTTTCTCCTTCTATTTTTGAGAAGCAAATCGATTTTTTGGAAATACTGTTTTTTAATTTTTCAACATG
The DNA here is from genome assembly GCF_947499585.1 of uncultured Allomuricauda sp. Taxonomy (GTDB): domain Bacteria; phylum Bacteroidota; class Bacteroidia; order Flavobacteriales; family Flavobacteriaceae; genus Flagellimonas. The sequence continues at coordinate 221,948 of NZ_CANMOO010000003.1, forward strand.
AGTTTCTTTTATAGTGTGGGGTGCTAGAACACACTTTGTTTGTTCGTCAGTTGCGTTAATCCAATCGACCAAGATTTCTTCATCTTCCGGCCATGTGCTTCCAGCTATTAAGCAGAGATTATCTTTTTTAAACTCACTCATAAAACCCAAGTGATTGTCTTGTTTCAAGATTTCAGAAACACGATCAAAGCGAGTATCCCCACCAACAGTTGCATTTTTAAAGCCTATGGATGATAGGAGGTCTTTTGAGTTCTTGTCTTGAACAAAAAAGTGAGAAAAAGTTTTTAGGCTATTTCTCATAAAGCTACCAAAGGGTTTGAAAAAGATTTGTCTACTGGAAAATATGGCAGAAACCAATACCGTCGGAATGTTTCTTTGCTTTAACTCATAAAGATAGTTTGGCCAAATTTCATACTTCACAAAAATTGCGAGCTCTGGTTTAATGTCATCAAGAAACTTTTTTGCGTTGGATATGGTATCCATAGGAAGATAGATAACAATGTCAGCAATGGGAGTATTTTTTTTTACTTCGTAACCGGATGGCGAAAAAAAGGTAAGTACAATTTTGTGGGATGGATAGTTGAATCTTATTTTTTCTAAAATAGGAAGCCCCTGCTCGTATTCTCCCAAAGATGCAACGTGCATCCAGATAAATCGATCATTTTTAGAGATTTTTTCGCTTAAATGCTGAAACACTCCTGTTCTCCCAGAAACAAACAACTTCATCTTAGTGTTAAAAAGGGCAATGATCTTTAAAACAATCCAAGAGAGCGTAATTAAAAAGTTGTAAACGAAGCGCACAAACATCATATTTCCGCTAAAATACATTCTTTCATGAATAGGTGGTTATGGTGCCTTAATTTCTTAATTTTATGCCATAATATATCTTGGATGAAGAAAATACAAATGGTTGACTTAAAAAGTCAATATGAAGGTATAAAAGATGAAGTGAACAATTCCATTTCGGAAGTTCTAGATTCTTCAGCTTTTATCAATGGGCCTCAAGTTCATGCTTTTCAAAAGGAATTGGAAGATTATTTGGATGTTAAGCATGTAATTCCATGTGCAAATGGAACAGATGCACTTCAAATATGTATGATGGGTCTTGGTCTACAGCCCGGAGATGAAGTGATCACAGCTGACTTTACATTTGCAGCTACAGTTGAGGTCATTGCACTTTTAAATCTTACTCCTGTTTTAGTTGATGTTGAGCCTGATACTTTCAATATCGATATAAAAGCCATTGAGAAAGCAATTACACCAAAAACAAAAGCTATAGTTCCAGTGCATTTGTTTGGACAATGTGCCGATATGGATGCAATAATGAAATTGGCCGAAAAGCATAATTTATATGTGATTGAAGACAATGCTCAGGCTATTGGCGCAACGTATACTTCTCCAAGTGGAGAAAAACGAAAAGCAGGAACTATTGGACACGTTGCTTCTACATCCTTTTTTCCATCAAAAAACCTTGGATGTTATGGAGACGGTGGTGCCATTTTCACGAATGATGACGATTTGGCTCACACCATTCGGGGAATAGTAAATCATGGTATGTACAAGAGGTACCATCATGATGTTGTTGGTGTAAATTCCAGATTAGATTCTATCCAAGCTGCTGTCTTGAGAGCAAAACTTCCGAATTTGGATAGCTACAACAAAAAACGAAGAGAGGCTGCAAGAAAATATTCAGAGGCCTTTAAAGGGCATAGTAATATAGTGGTACCTAAGACAGTAAATGGTTGTGATGGAATCTGTGACCCATGTGATTGTCATGTTTTTCATCAATATACCTTACGAATATTGAACGAAAAAAGAGACGAATTGGCGCAACATTTAAATGATAATGGCGTTCCTTGTGGAGTGTATTATCCAATTCCTTTACACAGTCAAAAAGCATACGTGAATGAACGCTACAATGAAGCTGATTTTCCAGTGACCAATCAATTGATAAAAGAAGTGATTTCACTTCCTATGCATACAGAACTGGATGATGAGCAAATTCAATTTATAACCAACTTGGTCATAGACTTTGTTAACCAATAATTAAGCATGAAAGTACTTGTAACGGGAGGTTTGGGATTTATAGGTTCTCATACCGTAGTTGAACTTCAGAATGAGGGTTTTGAAGTAGTAATCATTGATAACCTATCCAATTCTTCTGAAGATGTTCTGGTAGGTATTGAAACCATTACGGGTAAGAAACCCATTTTTGAGAAAATGGATCTTCGCAACAAGACTGATGTTCAACAATTCTTTGCAAAACATAATAATATTGAAGGTGTAATTCATTTTGCAGCTTCCAAAGCGGTTGGAGAAAGTGTTGAAAATCCACTTTTGTATTATGAAAACAACCTTGGGGTTTTGGTGTATATGTTGCAAGAGCTTACAAAACAAGATAAGGCCAATTTTATATTTAGTTCTTCCTGTACTGTGTATGGACAGGCAGATAAACTTCCCATTACTGAAGATGCTCCAGTAAAACCTGCTGAATCACCTTATGGAAATACAAAACAAGTTGGTGAAGAAATTATAAAAGACACTTGCAATGTAAATCCGCAACTAGCGGCAATTGCACTTCGGTACTTTAATCCAATAGGAGCTCATCCTACTGTTGAAATAGGAGAGTTACCTATAGGTGTTCCCCAAAATTTACTTCCGTATATAACACAAACGGGAATAGGTCTTAGAGAGCAATTGTCTGTTTTTGGTGATGATTACCCAACGGAGGACGGTACCTGTATTCGGGATTATATTCATGTGGTTGATGTGGCAAAAGCGCATGTAGTAGCTCTAAAGCGATTGCTAGATCAAAAAAACGAAGGCAATTATGAAGTATTCAATCTGGGCACGGGAAAAGGTAGTTCTGTGTTAGAGGTAATTCATAGTTTTGAGAAAGTATCTGGAAAAAATTTGAACTATAAAGTAGTGGACAGAAGACCAGGAGATGTAATTCAAGCTTATGCAGATACCAAAAAAGCGAACCAGGTTCTTGGTTGGAAAGCTCAATCGACATTGGATGATTCTATGAAATCTGCATGGGATTGGGAACTAAAACTTAGAAGTTAGAAATACAAAACATAAATGAAAGCCCATCTTTAGATGGGCTTTTTTATTGAAATTATTTAAGGCGGTAGAATTTCTTATTGCAGAGAAGGAATGTATGCTTATTTTTAAGACACAAATTGGCTAATTCAAAAAACATGAAAAACATTCTCTTAGTATCTATCTCATTATTTACTTCAATGCTCTTTGCTCAGGAAACCTATCTTCAATGTGGTAAAATAGTTGATGTGCAGTCTGGAAAAGTTCTTTCGGAAAAGACGATTGTGGTTTCGGGGAATAGTATCAAATCCATTCAAAACGGATATAAAACAGGTGCTGCTGAAGACAAAGTCGTCGACCTAAAAAACAAAACGGTACTTCCTGGATTTATCGATTTGCATATTCATATAGAAGGACAATCCAGCCCCAGTGCCTACATACAAAGATTTACGGACAATGAAGCGGATGTGGCCTTTCAGTCCACAGTATATGCCAAAAATACCTTAATGGCAGGGTTTACAACGGTACGTGACCTAGGAGGAAGTGGAGTAAATATAGCACTTAGAAAAGCCATAAATAAAGGAAGTGTTGTAGGTCCTAGAATTTTTACTGCAGGTAAAGCGATTGGAACAACTGGTGGACATGCAGATCCAACCAATGGAATGAAGAAATCTTTGATGGGAGATCCCGGACCAAAAGAAGGAGTGGTCAACTCACCAGAGGATGGAAAAAAAGCCGTAAGACAACGGTATAAAGATGGAGCTGATGTTATCAAAATCACTGCAACGGGCGGAGTGTTGAGTGTAGCCAAGAGTGGTCAAAATCCACAATTCACGATTGAAGAAATAAAAGCAATCACTGAAACCGCCAAGGATTACAATATGCTTACGGCTGCTCATGCGCATGGGGATGAAGGAATGCAACGCGCTGTAAAGGGTGGAATCAAAACTATAGAACACGGGACATTAATGAGTGAAGAAACCATGGATTTAATGATTCAATACAATTCGTTTTTAGTACCTACCATTACGGCAGGGAAACAAGTGACGGAAAAAGCAAAAATCCCTGGATATTTTCCAGAAGTGGTAGCGCAAAAAGCAAGGGATATAGGTCCTAAAATACAAGGGATGTTCCAAAGAGCTTATAAAAAAGGAGTGCCAATCGCTTTTGGAACAGATGCCGGGGTTTTTCCTCATGGCGAAAATGCAAGAGAATTTAGTTATATGGTTGAAGCTGGAATGCCTATAATGGCAGCGTTGAAATCTGCCACTGTAACCAATGCCGAGCTTTTGGGGATGGGCAGTAATCTTGGTCAATTAAAAGAAGGTTTTTTAGCAGATATTGTTGCTGTGGATGAAAATCCGAAGGATAATGTAGAGACATTGAAAAATGTTGTATTTGTGATGAAAGAAGGAAAAATATATAAATCTGAATAAGTCTTTCTCTAGAGGTTGGACGTAAATACGATATGCTGATCAACTTCAATAACAGTCAAGAATTATTGGAAGTGGCTCAAAAAAAGCGGCTCTATCAAAAACTGCTCACGCAAGTAAAAAAGGATTTTGAGATGGCCAATGTAGGGCTGGAGTTCAATATGGATATAAAGCCCAATGAGCTTAGAAGCATTCTGCATGAGAAAATCTATTTCTTGATTTTGGAAAAGTTTCAAGAATATCTAAACCTGTTATATGTTTTGGATATTCCAGAAACCGCGGTAAAGAAAATCGAAGCTGATGATGTGGTCGATGTTTCTGCCGAAGTATGCTTTTTGCTTTTAAAAAGGGAGTTGCAGAAAGTTTGGTTCAAAGACAAGTATGGCTCCTGAAAGATTTTTTCGATTATGCTTAAGTTTGTCGACCTACCTATGGTAATTGTTGTATTTTTGATTAAATTTTCAGATAGGTTTTAGCTAGAAACTGTCCATGGATAAATATTCTTTTTTAAATGCTGCGCATACTTCATTTTTTGCGGAGCAATATGATAAATATCTAACGAGCCCAGATAGTCTTGAACCCAGTTGGAGGGCTTTCTTTCAAGGATTTGATTTTGGACTGGAGAGTTCGTTAGACGAGTTGGATTTGGCTTCCGAAAACGGGTCCGTAAGATTGGCTAATGGTCAAGAAGTAGAGATTCCGCAATCTTTGCAGAAAGAATTTCAGGTGATTCGTTTAATTGACGGATACCGCTCTCGTGGGCATTTGTTTACGCAAACCAATCCCGTTAGAGAAAGAAGAAAATATGACCCATCATTGGAAATATCCAACTTCGGATTATCAGATGGGGATATGGATATTGTTTTTGATGCCGGTAAAATTATTGGCATCGGACCAAGTTCCCTTAAAAATATTGTAGCCCATTTAGAACGTATTTATTGTGATGCAATAGGTGTGGAGTATATGTACATACGTACACCAGAGCGCATTCAATGGATTCAAAATTGGCTTAATGTAAATGACAATCGACCTACTTTTTCTCCAGATGAAAAGAAAAATATACTTAGCAAGCTAAACGAAGCAGTTTCTTTTGAGAGCTTTTTGCATACCAAATATGTTGGGCAAAAGCGTTTTTCTCTAGAGGGCGGGGAGTCGTTGATTCCTGCTCTGGATGTCATTATTGAAAAAGCGGCAGATGCAGGAGTAAAGCAGTTTGTGATGGGTATGGCCCACCGCGGACGTTTAAGTGTTTTGACCAATATTTTTGGCAAATCACCAAAAGATATTTTTAGCGAATTTGATGGAAAGGATTATGAGGAAACCATCTTTGACGGAGATGTGAAATATCACTTAGGATGGACATCCAAACGTGAAACGGATTCTGGGAAAATGGTCAATATGAACATTGCCCCCAACCCGTCTCATTTAGAAACTGTTAATGGTATTGTTGAAGGGATCGCACGTGCAAAGCAGGACCATGACCATCAGGACAATGTTTCAGAAGTACTTCCAATTTTGGTGCATGGGGATGCTGCCTTTGCAGGGCAAGGCATAGTTTACGAGATTGTGCAAATGGCACGTTTAGATGGATACCACACAGGAGGAACCATTCACATTGTTGTCAATAACCAAATAGGTTTTACTACCAATTATTTGGATGCAAGGTCTTCCACATACTGTACGGATGTTGGTAAAGTGACCTTATCCCCGGTTTTACATGTAAATGCAGATGATGCAGAAGCTGTGGTGCATGCCGCTACCTTTGCTTTGGAATATAGAATGCGCTACAAACGAGATGTGTTTTTGGATTTATTGGGGTACCGTAAATATGGGCACAATGAAGGAGATGAACCTAAGTTTACACAACCATTATTGTACAAGTCCATATCCAAGCATCCGAATCCAAGGGATATTTATGCAGAGAAGCTTATTTCTGAAGGAATTATTGATAAGGATTATGTAAAGAATCTAGAAGCTGAATACAAGAAAAATCTTGAAGAGGATTTATTGGATTCGCGGAAGGTTGAAAAAACAAAAATAACACCATTCATGCAAGATGAGTGGGAGGGGTTTAGTCAAATGGCTGAAGATGCTATGTTGGATTCAATAGATACTTCATATCAACTGAAGAAATTGGACCAAATAGCCAAAAGCATCACAGGTCTTCCGGAAGGAAAAAAATTCCTGAGAAAATTGGAACGCTTGGTAAGCGCACGAAACAAAATGTATTTTGAGGACAATCAATTGGATTGGGCCATGGGGGAATTATTGGCCTATGGTTCGCTGATTGAGGAAGGATATAATGTCCGGATGACAGGTCAAGATGTGGAAAGAGGAACCTTTTCTCACCGTCATGCAGTTATCAAAACAGAAATGCATGAAGAGGAAGTGGTCTTACTAAATGAATTGGGTGATAACCAAAATGGGAAATTCCATATTTATAATTCCCTACTTTCAGAATATGCAGTAATGGGGTTTGATTATGGTTATGCCATGGCAAGTCCAAAAACCTTGACTATTTGGGAGGCGCAATTTGGGGATTTCAGTAATGGTGCCCAAATCGTAATTGACCAATACCTTTCTTCCGCAGAAGATAAATGGAAACTGCAAAATGGATTAGTACTCTTATTGCCGCATGGATATGAAGGGCAAGGAGCAGAGCATTCTTCAGCGAGAATGGAAAGATATCTTCAGTTATGTGCAAAGGATAATATGTATGTGGCGGATGTAACCACTCCGGCCAATTTGTTTCACTTGTTGCGAAGACAAATGAAAGCTGGTTTTAGAAAACCACTGATTGTTTTTACACCCAAGAGTTTATTGAGGCACCCAAAAGTATTGTCAACTAAGGAAGAAATGGCCAATGGGAGTTTCCAACCACTTATAGACGATGATAAGGCCGCGGCTGCCAAAGTAAAAACACTGGTCTTCTGTACCGGTAAGTTTTACTATGATTTATTGAGTAAGAGAGAAGAGTTAAAAAGAGATGATGTGGCATTGGTTAGATTGGAACAATTATTCCCATTGCCAACAGAGGAGATGCGCAGCATTATCAAAAAATATAAAAATGCAAATGATGTGGTTTGGGCTCAAGAAGAACCAAGAAATATGGGAGCTTGGGGTCATTTATTGATGCATTTAGATGAAGCAAAACAATTTAGGGTAGCATCCAGAAGATTTTACGGAGCTCCAGCTGCAGGAAGTGCAGTACGTTCCCAAAGAAGGCATGCTCAAGTTATAGAATATGTCTTTGACAAGACCAAAGACAACATGGTTAGAAGATAATTTACAAAAGCATTAAAACTAGAATAAGATGGTTTTAGAAATGAAAGTCCCCTCACCAGGGGAATCCATTACAGAAGTAGAAATTGCAGAATGGTTGGTGCAAGATGGAGACTATGTGGAAAAAGATCAGGCAATAGCTGAAGTGGATTCAGATAAAGCAACTTTAGAACTTCCTGCGGAAGAAAGTGGAATTATTACACTAAAAGCAGAAGAAGGTGACGCTGTTGCCGTGGGTGAGGTAGTATGCCTTATAGATACTAGCGCCGCTAAACCAGAAGGGGATTCGGGTGCATCGCCTGCTGTTAAACAGGAAGCCAAGGAAGAACCGGTAAAGGTAGAAGCTTCAAAACCAGCTGAAGTTAAGAAAGAGACATATGCATCAGGAACTCCATCGCCAGCTGCAAAGAAAATTCTTGATGAAAAAGGAATTGAGTCCGCTACGGTTTCTGGCTCAGGGAGAGATGGTCGTATAACCAAGGAAGATGCTGTGAAGGCGGTTCCATCCATGGGGTCACCAACAGGAGGGAGTAGAGGGGAGTCTCGTTCTAAACTTTCAATGCTAAGAAGAAAGGTTGCGGAACGTTTGGTTGCAGCGAAAAATGAAACCGCCATGTTGACTACCTTCAATGAGGTTGACATGTCGCCAATTTTTGAGTTGCGTAAGCAATACAAAGAGACTTTTAAAGAAAAGCATGGAGTAAGCTTAGGCTTTATGTCCTTCTTTACAAAAGCGGTTGTTCGTGCATTGGAGTTGTATCCTGCCGTAAATTCTATGATAGATGGCAAAGAAATGCTGTCTTATGACTTTTGTGATATCAGTATAGCTGTTTCCGGTCCAAAAGGACTTATGGTTCCAGTTATTAGGAATGCAGAGAATTTAACCTTTAGAGGCGTTGAAGCTGAGGTTAAACGATTGGCCATTAGAGCTAGAGAAGGGGAAATTACCGTAGATGAGATGACAGGAGGTACCTTTACCATAACCAATGGTGGTGTATTTGGTTCTATGTTGTCCACACCTATTATAAACCCACCGCAAAGTGCTATTTTAGGAATGCACAATATTGTGGAACGCCCAATTGCTAAGGATGGGCAAGTGGTCATTGCACCTATTATGTTTGTGGCGCTTTCTTATGATCATAGAATCATAGACGGTAAAGAATCCGTAGGGTTCTTAGTAGCGGTTAAAGAAGCTTTGGAGAGTCCAGAAGAATTGTTGATGGATGGAAATGTGAAAAAGGCATTGGAACTATAGTAACATTTCCTAAAACTGTCATTCTGAGCTTGTAGAAGGGGGGCTTGTGAGGTCTTACTTGTTTTTCAAAAACAAACACTTTTTATCGTAATCAATTACCGCTTTCCCTTTTTTAAGGACGTCACCGCCTATAATCCCATCAACAGGTAAGGAATTATGAGAGGTTAATGCTTCGTTGACATGGATCAAATCGAACAAGACTATTTTTTGTTTGCCTTTTTTCCAATCTCCAATCCGAATTTTGTTCTTACTTGATACCAAAGTTTCCATTTCTGTGGCTCCAGCCCCAGCTGCTTTAATATCAGAAACTTCAGAAATCATTTTAAAAAAATCAATTTTATCCATGCCAACGCATGTATTGGAAGCTCCGGTGTCTAGAATAAATCGACCAGAAACACCATTAATTTTAGCCACTATTTCAAAATGATTGGTTTCCGTCAAGACCAAAGGGATACGAACATAGCTTTTGGAAGACAGAAATTTTTTGAGGGATTTCATCAACTATTTTTATTAAAGATAAACCTATTTTTGCTTTATGGTTATAACGGATACGCACACACATTTATATAGTGAAGCTTTTGATGAGGATCGTGATACAATGATAAAAGCAGCAATTGAAGCTGGTGTGAAACGCTTTTTTATCCCTGCAATAGATTCCACCTATACCCAGGCTATGTTGGATTTGGAAGCTACGTATCCAGAAAACGTTCATTTAATGATGGGGCTTCACCCTACCCATGTCAAAGAAAACTATGAAGAGGAATTGGCCCATGTGGAGAAGATGCTATCAGAAAGAAATTTTTATGCTGTTGGGGAAATTGGTATTGACTTGTATTGGGACAAAACTTTTTTAAGGCAACAACAGGATGCTTTCGTGCGCCAGATTCAACTTGCAAAAAAATACCAACTTCCTATCGTAATTCATTGTCGGGAATCTTTTGATGAAATTTTTGAGATTTTGGAACAGGAAAAAGGGGAAGACCTTTACGGAATTTTTCATTGTTTTACCGGTACTTTGGAACAAGCGCATAAAGCCATATCCTATAACATGAAGTTGGGTATTGGTGGAGTGGTTACCTTTAAAAATGGAAAAATTGATACATTTTTAAATGAAGTAGGGTTGCAACATATTGTGCTAGAAACAGATTCTCCTTATTTGGCTCCGGTTCCGCATAGGGGAAAACGAAACGAAAGTTCCTATATAATTAAGGTGTTGGAAAAACTTGCTATAGTGTATGGAATAGATGAAGAGGAGATAGCTTCAATAACAACGAATAATTCCAAAAAGGTTTTCGGTATTTAGAATTCATATGAAAAACAAAACAAACATTCTGCTCATTTATACCGGAGGTACCATCGGTATGATCAAAGATTATAAAACAGGAGCGTTAAAAGCTTTTAATTTTGATGAGTTGGTCGGAAATATTCCAGAACTGAATCAATTGGACTGTAGTATAAAGGGAATATCTTTTGAAGAACCTATTGACTCTTCTAATATGAATCCCGATCATTGGGCAACAATAGCGTCAATGATTGAAGATAATTATAAACTCTATGATGGTTTTGTGGTGCTGCATGGTAGCGATACCATGAGTTACTCTGCTTCTGCATTGAGTTTTATGCTGGAAAACCTTTCAAAACCAGTGATCTTTACGGGATCTCAACTTCCTATTGGTGATTTGAGGACTGATGCAAAAGAGAATTTGATCACATCCATTCAAATAGCAGCCTTAAAGGAAAAAGGAAAGCCGGTTGTGCAAGAAGTAGGACTGTATTTTGAATATAAATTGTATCGAGCAAATAGGACAACCAAGATTAATGCAGAGCATTTTGAAGCTTTTGCTTCCTTAAATCACCCACCTTTGGTTGAATCGGGTGTGCATTTAAAAGTTCATGATTCATACCTTGTTAAAAAGTCCCATAAAATAAAACCCTTGCAAGTCCATAAGAAAATGGATGATAATATAGCAGTATTAAAACTTTTTCCAGGACTTAATAGGTCTGTGTTAAAGGGTATTTTGAATATATCTGGATTAAAAGCGGTGGTATTGGAAACCTATGGAGCAGGAAATGCACCAATGGATAATTGGTTTCTAAATGAACTTAAGGAGGCTATTGACAGAGGATTACATATTATCAATGTAACACAATGTTCTGGAGGTGGTGTTTCAATGGGACATTACGAGACCAGTGAAAAGCTAAAAGAGATGCAATTGATTAACGGAAAGGATATTACGACGGAGGCTGCCATTACCAAAGCTATGTACCTTTTGGGCAGTAATGTTTCCCGTAAACTCTTTAAGACAATTTTTGAAACATCGCTCCGCGGTGAAATGCTCTAAAATTAACGCCTCAAATTTTATTTACTAATTATTTTTTTGTTTATTGGGCAGCCTAACTATAATAATAGAGAGGTGGCCGAGTGGTCGAAGGCGCACGCCTGGAAAGTGTGTATACACCAAAAGTGTATCGAGGGTTCGAATCCCTTCCTCTCTGCTAGGTATTTTAATTTTTCAATTATAAAATTTTTATATCTTTAACATTATTAACTAACTAAATTTAAGTTTGAAAGAGATGAAAAAAATATCCTCTACTCTGGCTGTAGCCGGAATGTTTGTTTTGGGAACTACGACTGCATCAGCAGCTATGTTACAAGAAGAAGCTGCGGCTGAAGCTAGCAAAGGTTTCACTCAAGTGTTAAAAGAACAGTTTATCCAAGGAGGCCCTGCTTTCATGGGAATTGTACTTTTATGTTTGATTTTGGGATTAGCAGTTGCGATTGAAAGAATTATTTATTTGAATTTGGCCAGTACCAATACGGCTAAGCTCAAGCAACAAGTGGAAGATGCATTGGCTTCTGGCGGTATAGAAGCTGCAAAAGAAATATGCAGAAACACAAAAGGTCCTGTTGCTTCTATTTTCTACCAAGGATTAGATAGAGCTGGAGAAGGATTGGAATCTGCAGAAAAAGCTGTTGTTGCTTACGGTGGAGTTCAAATGGGTCAATTAGAGAAAAACGTTTCTTGGTTGTCTTTATTTATCGCTATTGCACCTATGCTTGGGTTTATGGGTACGGTAATCGGTATGATTGCGGCCTTCCAGAAAATTGCTGCAGTAGGTAACTTGAGTGCATCTTTGATTGCAGGTGATATTCAGGTAGCGTTATTGACAACGGTATTTGGTTTGATCACTGCGATTATTCTTCAAATTTTCTATAACTATATTATTGCAAAAATCGATAGTATCGTAAATGACATGGAAGACTCCTCTATATCTTTAATAGATATGTTGGCAGCACACAAAAAGTAATTACGAAATTTAAAACTATCGAGAGTCATGAATAAATTAATAAAAATAGCGCTTATTGCCATTGGGTTGATAGCTGCAGCATTGTGGTTCTTTATGCCATCTGCAGATGATCCAGATGCAATAAATAGTGGCGCGATGAACTTCATGTTCATTATCATGTATATTCTGTTGGCCATCGCAGTGGTTGCAACAGTGTTTTTTGGACTTCAAAAATTGTTGGCCACACCAGGGAGTCTTAAAAAGGCATTATTTGGTATTGGTGGATTGGCAATTGTTGTTGCCATTTCTTACGGACTTTCTTCTGGTGAAGAAGCTAAAGAAGTTGCAGAATCTATGTCAAATCTAGGAGCTACGGAAGGTACAGTTAAGAATATAGGTATGGGATTAAACGTATTTTTTATCCTTACTGTTATTGCTGTTGCACTTATGGTGCTTCCAGGATTGAAAAAAATGTTTGTTAAGTAAAAATATATAATTATGCCTAGAAGAAAAGGAGCACCAGAAGTGAATGCCGGTTCTATGGCAGACATAGCTTTCTTATTACTTATCTTTTTCCTGGTTACTACAACCATTGAGACAGATGCAGGATTAGATCGTATGTTGCCTCCAATGGATCCGCCAGAAGATATTGATGTGGTTATTAAGCAGAAGAACATTTTTACTGTTAACATCAATAGAAATGGTCAGTTATTGGTAGAAGATGATTTGATGGATTTAAAAGATCTTAGAGCTGCTGCTGTTGCTTTTTTAGAAAATGGCGGTGACGGATCATGTAACTATTGTAAAGGTAGAAAGGATTTAGCTTCATCGGATAATCCGGAAAAAGCAATTATTTCTCTAAAGAACGATAGGGAAACCAAGTATGCTACCTATATAACTGTGCAAAATGAGTTGGTTGGCGCATATAATGACTTGCGTAACCGTGAGGCTCAGCGTTTGTATGGTGATGATTTCACGAGTATGGAGGCAGAATATTTGAATCCAGAAACATCCAAAGCTGTACGTGATGATCTTAAGGACAAAGTAAAGCGCATTCAAGAAATGTTTCCTCAGAAACTTTCCGAAGCAGAAACATCAACTAACTAAAGTATAAACATATGTCAAAGTTTGCAAAAAAGAAAGATGGTGATTTGCCAGCAGTTTCAACTGCTTCATTGCCAGACATCGTGTTTATGTTACTGTTCTTTTTTATGACGGTTACTACGATGAAAGATAGTTCTTTGATGGTTGAAAACACGCTTCCTAATGCAACGGAAATTAAGAAATTGGAGAAGAAGGACAGGGTGATTTATATCTATGTGGGTAAGCCCACAAGAGAATATCAAAAGGTTTTTGGAACAGAGCCAAAAATTCAATTGAATGATAAATATGCCAGTGTGGATGAAGTAGGTTCTTATATTCTTGCAGAGCGTGCTAAGAAACCTCAAGAAATACAAAATGTATTAACTACTGCTTTAAAGGTTGATAAAGAGGCCAATATGGGTCTTATCGCTGATATTAAACAACAATTAAGAGAAGTAAATGCCTTAAAAGTCAACTATACGACTTACGAAGGAAATGCTTTTAATAATTTGCAGTAGGCAATAACTTAGATTTAGTCAAAACGTCCCAAATTATTAATTTGGGACGTTTTTTGTTTAAAAACGACAACATTTCATGTTAGTTAGGGTAACAAAATATTTTAGTTGTATTACTTTCTCTTTGTTTTCAATGTTTGGAAGCGCACAATCTGATTTGGACAATACAACTAGTGGGTCCTCTAAATATCTTGAAGATCAATTCTACATTGGTTTTGGATATAATTTTCTACTGGAAAAACCATCTGATGTAGTCCAGAGAAGTTTATCGTATAATCTGCAAACCGGATTTATTAAGGATATTCCTTTTAATCAAAGAAGGAATTTTGGTATTGGAATTGGTTTGGGTTATGCCACAAATTCTTATTATAGTAATATTGTGGCTAGTAAAGTTGACAATGCTATAGTTTATAGTGTTTCAAACACTTCAGATTTTGAAAGAAACAAATTGGAAACCCATGCTATTGAGATTCCATTGGAGTTAAGGTGGCGTACATCTACAGCTGATGAGTATAAATTTTGGAGAATCTATGCAGGAGCTAAATTAGGGTATGTTTTTTCTGGAAGTTCCAGGATGGTCAGCGATGCTAATACAATGCGCTTTTCTAATGATGACATTCAGAGCTTTCAATATGGATTACAATTAAATTTTGGCTATAACACCTGGAATGTTCAAGCCTATTATGGTCTAAATCCGTTGTTAAAGGATGGAACTGCACTTGAAAATGGGGAAGCTATTGATATTCGCGTATTGCGAATTGGTATAATTTTCTACATCCTATAACCAGTACTTTAGAATTATTAGTTGTGAACACGTTCCAATAAGAAACCCAATCAACAACTCATTTTTACTGTGTGCATTGAGGTATAATCTTGATGTGGCCACTAGTCCCGTCAATAAGGTAAATACACTTATGGCCAAAGTAATGTTTATTTCAAAGTGAATACTCAAGCCTATCATAAACATTAAAAGACTGCCCATTCCCAAAAGGTGAATACTTGTTTTAAACTTGAGGAACAGTAATATGAGTGCCGCCCCCGTAGCGGTTAAAAGCCCTGTAAAAAAATAGAACAACTCATGTATGTAGTTGTTTGGGATGACCTTATACAAAACCATCAATAATAATATACAACTGATGTAAAGAGGATATTTTCGCTCTTTTACGGTAGGCAAAAAAATGGAACTGATTACCCCCAGGTTTTTAAGAATAAGAAAAAAAATTATTGGAATGATTACGGTAAGGATAAAAATGGGTAGAATATTCCCGCTTTGAATCTCTAACGAACTATATTTTGGTGTCACCAAAAAATAAAGTAGTGTTCCTCCAATGGGTATAAACAAAGGATGGAAAATGTAGGAGACAATATTATGGAAATGGCGCATTAGATTTGCTTTCTTAGCCTGGCCACAGGGATTCCCAATTGCTCTCTATATTTAGCAACGGTTCGCCTCGCTATTGGATAACCACGTTCTTTAAGGATTTTTGCCAACTTATCATCTGTTAGAGGTTTTTTCTTTTGCTCTTCTCCAATAACAGTTTCCAGTATTTTTTTAATTTCTTTCGTTGATACGTCTTCTCCCTGTTCATTTTTCATGGACTCAGAAAAGTACTCTTTTATCAACTTTGTTCCGTAAGGTGTGTCAACATACTTACTATTGGCAACCCTAGACACTGTAGATACGTCCATATGTATCTGATCAGCAATATCCTTCAGGATCATAGGGCGAAGCTTGCGCTCATCACCACTTAAAAAATAATCCTGTTGATAGTCCATGATGGTGCTCATTGTGATGTACAGAGTCTGCTGTCTCTGTTTAATGGCATCTATGAACCACTTTGCCGAATCTAATTTTTGTTTTATGAAGAGAACCGTGTCTTTCTGGGATTTTGATTTTTCTTTAGAATTTTTATATCCCTCCAGCATATTATTATAATCCCTTGAAACATGGAGTTCAGGGGCATTTCTCCCATTTAAGGTCAATTCCAGTTCGCCTTCAACTATTTTAATGGAGAAATCTGGAACAATATGTTCAATGATTCTTGTATTGCCAGCATAAGACCCTCCTGGTTTGGGATTTAGTTTTTCAATTTCTGAAATAGCATCTTTAAGCTGCTCTTCATTAATGTGATGTTTCTGAATTAACTTGGTATAATGTTTTTTGGTGAATTGCTCAAAAGACTTTTCCAATATGGAAATGGCTAATTCAACAGACGGAGTTTTTTCTTTGCGCCTTAATTGAATGATAAGACATTCCCCAAGTGATCTGGCAGCTACTCCTGGTGGGTCCAATTCTTGAACCATTTTAAGTACACTTTCAATCTTGTTTTCCTCAACATAAATATTCTGAGTAAAAGCAAGATCATCCATAATATCAGAAAGTGGTCTGCGTATATAACCACTTTCATCTACGCTGCCCACCAAAAATTCGGCAATGGCCCATTCTTCATCATCCAGATAAACCGTATTAAGTTGGTTGATCAAGTATTGGTTAAAAGAAGTCCCAGAGGCATACGGGATGCTTTTTTCATCATCATCGGCGCTATAATTACTTGTCTGGGTTCTATAGTCAGGAATCTCATCATCACTTAAATAATCATCAATATTGATTTCTTCTGCCGCAATGGTCTCACTATCATCAGAGTCGTCGTAAGTGTCCTCAAAACCGTCATCCATGGTTTCACTTTCATCTTTTCCACTTTCAAGAGCAGGATTTTCCTCAAGTTCTTGTTTCAAGCGTTGTTCAAAAGCCTGTGTCGGCAACTGAATTAGCTTCATGAGCTGTATCTGCTGCGGAGACAGTTTCTGGGAAAGCTTAAACTGTAGATGTTGTTTTAGCATAAGGATTAATGATCTTCCTTCTTATAAATTTAAGAATTCAATTTAAAACTCTGCATTTTGCGGAGTTCTGGGGTAAGGGATAACGTCCCTAATATTACCCATTCCAGTTGCAAACTGAACCAAACGTTCAAAACCAAGGCCAAATCCACTGTGAACCGCGGTGCCAAATCGTCTTAGATCCAAATACCACCAAAGTTCTTTCTCATCGATATTCAGTTCTTTTATTTTTTGTTGAAGAACGTCTAGACGTTCTTCACGCTGAGAACCTCCTACAATTTCTCCAATACCTGGAAAAAGGACATCCATAGCTCGAACAGTTTTTTCATCTTCATTCAATCGCATATAAAATGCCTTGATTTTAGCTGGATAATCAAAAAGGATCACAGGACATTTAAAATGTTTTTCAACCAAGAAACGTTCGTGCTCACTTTGTAGGTCAGCTCCCCATTCATCAATTGGAAACTGGAATTTTTTCTTTTTATTTGGTTTGCTATTCTTTAAAATATCAATAGCTTCTGTATAAGTTACTCTTTTGAAATTGTTCTCTACAACAAATTTGAGTTTTTCTATAAGCGCCATTTCAGATCGCTCAATTTGTGGTTTGGATTTTTCTTCGTCTAAAAGTCGTTTTTCCAAAAACTCTAGATCATCTTGACAGTTGTCTAAAACATATTGGAGCGTCCACTTGATAAAATCTTCGGATAAATCCATATTGGCGTCCAAATCATGGAATGCCATTTCTGGTTCTATCATCCAAAACTCGGCTAAGTGTCTGGATGTATTTGAATTTTCTGCTCTAAACGTAGGGCCAAAGGTATATACCTTGCCAAGTCCCATTGCGTAAGTTTCTGCTTCCAACTGCCCAGAAACGGTAAGATTGGTCTCTTTTCCAAAGAAGTCTTTAGAATAATCCACTTCTCCATTTTCATCTAAAGGCGGATTCTTTGCATCCAACATACTTACCTTAAACATTTCTCCAGCGCCTTCTGCATCTGAACCTGTAACAATAGGGGCATGCATATAATAAAATCCATTTTGCTGAAAATAGCTGTGAATTGCGAACGCTAACGTTGAACGAACACGCATAACTGCCGCAAATGTATTTGTGCGTACCCTAAGATGTGCTTTTTCCCTTAAAAATTCTAAAGAATGCTTTTTAGGTTGGATAGGATATGTTTCTGGATCAGCCGTACCATGAACAAAGACATCTGTTGCTTGTATTTCAACACTTTGTCCTCTTCCTTGACTTTCCACAAGGGTACCCGAAATTTTTAAAGCAGCACCGGTAGAAATCTGTTTGAGCAAATTGTCATCAAAGTTTTCAAAATCGACAACGCACTGCAGATTGTGTATTGTTGAGCCATCGTTCAAGGCAATAAATCGGTTACTTCTAAATGTTTTTACCCAACCATTTATTTCAACAGTATCTCCAATGGGTTGCTTGTTAAGTAGTTCTTTTATAGAAAGAGAATTCATTTCTGGCTATCGTAAATTAAGCGGTAAAGATAGGTTTTTGATCAAAAACGATAGCAATGGAATTGGCATATTTATATAGGGGCCAGAAGTGCTATTTGTCTTTGAGGTTGATCTCGTCTTTTGGTAGGATATCTATCTGCGGTTTTTTCAATACTTCCTTGTTAGCTATGCTTCTTTCTAATGAAAGCAACAATGATGGAAGTAAAATAAGATTGGCAAGCATGGCAAAAAGCAATGTGGCCGATACCAATCCTCCTAAAGCCTTGGTTCCTCCAAAACTGGAAATGATAAA
The DNA here is from genome assembly GCF_947499585.1 of uncultured Allomuricauda sp. GTDB lineage: Bacteria > Bacteroidota > Bacteroidia > Flavobacteriales > Flavobacteriaceae > Flagellimonas. Next base: position 240,458 of record NZ_CANMOO010000003.1, read on the forward strand.
AACGGAGAACCCAAAAAAGAGTACAATGGAAGTATAGAACATACTTACCCCAGTTTCTCTTAGCGCCGCATAGACGGACTTTTTTATTTGCCAACGATTTGCAGCCAGTTCTTGCCGGTATTTGGCTAAAAAGTGAATCGTATCATCCACGGAAATTCCAAAGGCAATACTAAACACAAGAATAGTGGACGGTTTTATAGGAACTCCAAGATAACCCATTAATCCCGCGGTAATAACTAATGGGAGAAGGTTGGGGACCAAAGAAATTATGATCATTCTAAAAGAACGAAATAAATAAGCCATGAATAGGGAAATCAATCCTATGGCCAAGGCCAATGAAAGCAAAAGATTTTTTACAAGATATTTGGTGCCCTTTAAAAATAATAATGCCTTGCCGGTCATAAAGACATTATACCGTTCTTCTGGAAAAAACTTGGATATGGATTGTAACATATCTTGCTCAATTTCTTCCATGCGATCTATTTTTACATCACGCATAAAAGTGGTTATCCGAGCGGTTTGACCTGTACTATCTACAAAACTTTCCAGAAGATTCCCATCATTAGATGATTTCCTGACCACATCCATAATGAAGGTGTTTTCTTGAGATGTGGGTAATTGGTAATATTTTGGAATTCCACTGTAAAAGGCCTGCTTGGAGTACTTCACCAAATTGACCAACGAAATGGACTTTGATAATTCTGGGGTCTCTTCAATGACCGTTCCCAATTGATCCATCCTTTTTAAGGTAGCCGGTTTAATGGCTCCATTTTTTCGTTTGGTGTCCACCACAATTTCCATGGGCATTATTCCATCAAACTCTTCTTCAAAGAAGCGTATGTCCTTAAAATAATGTGTGTCTTTGGGTAAATCTTCAATCCTACTTCCTGTAATCTCTATTTGATAAATACCTATTATGCTTAAAATAAGAACAATTATTGAAGTAATATAAACGCCTATTCTATGGTGTCTAACCATTCGCTCCATCCAGTCGACAAAAAAGTCAATCCATTTTTTGTTCAGGTGCTTTAAATGTTTGGTTTTAGGAAGCGGCATAAAACTATAGGCAATAGGAATAATCAACAAGGATAAAATGAAAATTCCAATAATGTTGAGGGAGGCTACAATACCAAATTCTTTGAGCAAATCACTATCTAAAATAATAAAGGTAGCAAAGCCTGAAGCCGTGGTGATATTGGTCATAAGCGTTGCATTCCCAATTTTAGAAATAACGCGTTGCAGCGATAACGCCTGGTTTCCGTGTTTTTTGACTTCTTGTTGATATTTATTGATCAAAAAGATGCAATTGGGAATTCCAATTACAATAATCAAAGGTGGAATTAGCGCGGTAAGGATGGTAATTTCATACCTAAAAAGACCTAGGATGCCAAAAGCCCACATTACCCCAATGATTACAACAAACATTGATATTAACGTAGCCCTAAAACTTCTAAAAAAGAAAAAGAAAATAATGGAGGTGACCAGCAAGGCAGCGCCAATAAAAATTCCAATTTCGTCTACAATGGACTTTGTGTTCCATGTACGTATATAGGGCATGCCAGATACCCGTACATCGAGATTGGTCTCTTCTTCAAAGTTTTTTACAAGGTCCGCAAGATCATTCAGTATGAATTCGTTCCGCACAGCGGTATTCATAATGTCCTTGTCCAGGTAGGCAATGGTTTGTATGGTTCCGCTTTCTGGATTATAAATTAAATTATCATAAAAGGGGAGCTCTTTAAAAAGATGGTTTTTAAGTTGGTCTACCTCATCTTTAGTCTTTGGAGCATCCTTGATAAATGGCTCCATAACAAATTCTTGCTTTTCATCATCTTTGATTAAAACCTTAAGATTTTCGGTAGATACTACAAAATCAATCTCTGGAAATGCCTCAAGTTGTTTGCTGAGTTTGTTCCATCGATTAAACTTACTTGGTGTAAAAAGCGATGAATCCCTAATTGCAAGAACTATGGCATTTCCTTCTTCTCCAAATATTTTTTTAAAAGCGTTGTATTGAACGGTAGCAGGATGATCATCAGGAAGAATATTTGCTTCTGTATTGGAAAACTGCATGTTTTTCCATTGCATCCCTAAAAAAACCGTAAAAGCAGCGACCCCAAGTAGAATAAGGATTCTGTTACGAAGTATAATTCTTGCGACCTTTGGCCAAAATCCTTTAGTGAGCTTAGCTACCATATGGGTTTTATTCGGCGCAAAGGTAGAAAATGATCGGCTGTGTTCCTAAGGAAAGCAAATTGATAATCTATAGAGATTTATACTTTCATAATTTCCGTTTCCTTTACAGCAAGGATATCATCAACTTTTTTACTGTAAGTATCTGTAAGTTCCTGTATATCAACTTCAGCATTCTTCTGCAAGTCTTCAGATATATCTAGAACCTTGATTTCCTTGTTAGCTTCTTGCCTTGCACTTCTAATACTAACTTTTGCATCTTCAGCTTCTGCCTTGGCTTGTTTTACCAACTGTATTCTGCGCTCTTCTGTTAAGGGAGGAACATTTATAATAATCATTTCGCCATTGTTCATAGGATTAAAGCCCAAGTTTGAATTTGTAATGGCTGTCTCTATATCTTGAAGAATACTTTTTTCCCATGGTTGAACAGAAATGGTCCTTGCATCTGGGGTATTAATATTTGAAACTTGTGAAAGTGGAGTTACTGAGCCGTAATATTCTATCATAACAGTGGATAACATTACAGGACTTGCCTTGCCTGCACGAATCTTAACCAAAGCTTTTTCTAAATGGGAAATGCTGCCATCCATGCTTTCTTTAGCACTATCAATTACAAATGTTACTTCTTCGTTCATAATTTTAAAATTTTAATGATTGGCATCAAAGCGTATGCCAATTTAAACATTCACTACGGTTCCAATATTTTCTCCAGAAACTATTTTCATAAGGTTACCTCTTGTGTTCATGTCAAAGACCACAATAGGAAGTTCGTTTTCTTGACTTAGTGTAAAAGCTGTTGTATCCATGACCTTTAGACCTTTAGAAAGGACATCGGTAAAAGATATGCTATCAAATTTGGTAGCATTTTTATCCTTCTCGGGGTCAGATGTATAGATGCCATCTACTCGCGTTCCTTTTAAGATAACATCGGCCTTTATTTCAATTGCTCTTAAAACTGCTGCTGAATCTGTGGTGAAATAGGGGTTTCCTGTTCCTCCACCGAAAATAACAACTCTTCCTTTTTCTAAATGACGGATAGCCCTTCTTCTAATAAAAGGCTCAGCAACTTCATTGATCTTAATGGCTGATTGAAGCCTTGTTTCCACTCCTTGAAGTTCTAAAGCGCTTTGCAGAGCCAGGCCATTGATGACGGTTGCCAGCATGCCCATATGATCACCTTGTACACGATCCATTCCTTGACCGGCACCGGAAAGTCCTCTAAAAATGTTGCCTCCCCCGATAACTATGGCTACTTCAATTCCCTTTGCGATTACAGCTTTAATATCTTCAGCGTATTCAGATAGGCGCTGCGGATCAATACCGTATTGTTGTTCGCCCATTAAGGCTTCGCCGCTAAGTTTTAAAAGAATTCTTTTGTATTGCATTTAGGATGTGTTGAAGTCCGGACAAAAATAATCAAAATTATTTATGGTGAATTACTTGAAAAAGCAATGATTCAAGAATAAAATGAACAAAAAGTTATACATTTTGTAACCTTTTCAAAAAACTAAAGTATATCCTTCAACAAGCCACAAAAAACGACACCAAATTGCAAGACCTAACTGATAACGCCCTAATGCTCAAAGTAAAAAATGGGGACCTGGATAAATTGGGGTTACTGTATGAGCGGCATAAGAAAAGGTTGTTCGGTTTCTTTTATAATTTGGGCAACAATCCTTCGGTGAGCGAGGATTTGGTACAAAACGTATTTGTAAGAATTCTAAAATATAGAGGATCATATATAGGAGAGGGGGCATTTACCGCTTGGATGTTTAGAATGGCAAGAAATGTAAATTACGATTATCATAAAAAAGCTTCAAAAGAGAATATATCAACTGGTGTTTCTCCGGAAGATGTAAAGGCAGGGACGGAAGATCATATTAATGAGGAAATTGAAAAGAAGGGAAACACTGTTTTGCTAAAACAAGCCTTGGCCAAGCTCCCCGAAGAAAAAAGAGAATTACTGATTCTGAGCAAATACAGAGAATTGAAGTTTAGTGAAATAGCGCAGATTGTAGGATGTACAGAGAATGCAGCAAAAGTGCGGGTACATAGGGCGCTTAAAGAGTTAAGAACAATTTTTTCACAATTGGAAATTGCATAAAATATGAACAAGGAAAACTTTGAAACGCGGTCGATAGATTATATGTCTGGAGCAATGTCTGAAGAAGAGAAAAGAGATTTCATGAAGTTTCTTGATGAGAACCCAGAATATACAGATCAATTTGATGAATTGGCAAGAACATGGAAAATGATAAATGTACTGGATACTCCAGAACCGTCCTCAAAAATGGATGAAGCCTTCTTTGAGATGCTTTCTGGTGAGGTTGAAAAAATGAATAAGAAAAATGGTTGGGAAACCCTTATGGAAGGGTTGATGATGGTTTTTAAACCTCAATTGGCCTACGGTATTTTATTATTGGGAATAGGATTGGGAGTAGGGTACTATATGAACTCATCGGACAATACTAACTCAACCCAGAACATTGTATCCAATCAAGAAACTGAAAATGTTAGACAAAAATTGGTATTGACCTTACTGGAGCAACCATCAGCAAACCAAAGGTTACAGGGTGTAAGTGAGGCAAATAAGTTTGAAGATGTAGATGAAATGGTAATTAAGGCATTGTTGCAAACCCTTAATAATGACTCTAATGTAAACGTAAGATTAGCGGCCATTGAATCTTTGACAAATTATGTGGATAAACCTTTGGTTAGACAAGGGTTGGTAAAGTCCATTCCAAATCAAGAGTCCCCGATTTTACAGATAACATTGGCAAATCTGATGGTTGCATTACAAGAAAAAGCTTCGATTGAGCCTTTTAAACAATTATTAAAGGAAAAGCAATTGGACACTACGGTGCAGAAAAAAATAGAGAATTCTATAGAATCAATAATCTAGTTTATTTATCAATCCATCCTATTTTGGGATAAATCAAATCACGAATAGTCAAATTTAGAAACGATGAAACAATTAATTTTTATGGTGTGTCTATCCTTGTTGATAGGGATACAATGCACAAAAGCACAACAAGAAAAGTTTACGGAGCAAATCAAAAAAGAAATTCCTTTTTCTAATAATTCAGAAAATACCTTGATTATTAAGAATGTCTTTGGCTCAATATCAGTTGAGGGGTATAATGGGAGTCAAATTATTTTAGAAGTAGAAAGAACAATAACTGCTGATAATGCTACAGGTTTAGAGTTGGGGAAACAGGAGCTTGAGCTCAAAATTATTCAAGAGGCAAATAGGGTGGTATTGCATCCAGATGCACCATATATTCAATTTGACAAGGATAATCTTAGGTATAATTGGTGCAATAATTATGAAGAACCTCAATATGAGCATAATTTAAACTTTAACCTTAAGGTTCCCAATTCAATCAACATTGACGTCAGTACTGTAAATAATGGAGAGGTTTTAGTGAAAAATACCAAAGGTGAAATGGTAATTGCTGAAAACATTAATGGAGGAATCACTTTGACCAATATAACAGGTAAAACGAAGGTGGACTGTATTAACGGAGGTGTAAATATTTCATATGCCGACAATCCTAAAAGCCCATCTAGGTACTACTCATTAAATGGCGATATCAATATTTCATACCAAAAAGTACTTTCAGCCAATATTTCATTTAAAAGTATGAATGGCGAAATGTACACTGATTTTGACATCAACAAACAATTTATGAAAGCTGACAAAGAAGCTGATAATAAAAATAGGGCAAAATATAAATACGAAGCCAAACCAATAGTTCAGATTGGAGATGGCCAGGTGGATTTTGAATTTGAAACACTAAACGGAAATGTATTCATCAAAAAAATATAGAGTCATGAAAAATGTAAGATTAATTACGGTATTGATAGCAATGTTAATGGCGTACAGTATAGTTGCCCAAGAAAAGAGCATCGATTTGTTTTCAGTTCCCTTGAGTAACCCAAGTAGTCCAGGAAAGTTGGTTATAGATCAAATATCCGGTTCAATCCATGTTGAAGCTTATGAAGGTAATGAGGTGGTGATAAAAGCTTCTTTTGGAAGCGAAAAGGGACATTATAAAGAAAAAAGCAAGCATGATGGGATGAAGCGTATCGAAGGATCTTCTTTGGCCATAAGCGCAGAAGAAAAGAACAATGTTGTTCAAGTAATTAATGAGCAATGGAACAAAGTGACCAATTTAGAAGTAAAGGTTCCTAAGAATTTTTCCCTTAAGCTTTCTACTATCAATGATGGAGATATTTCGGTAAAAGGGGTTAATGGAGAAATGGAGATAAGTAATGTCAATGGAGAAATAACATTGGAATCAGTAAGTGGTTCAGCTTCTACAGATACGGTGAATGGAGATATTAAGGTTTACTTTGATAGTATTACAAAAGATGCTAATATGGCCTTTAGTAGTTTGAATGGAGACGTGGATATTACTTTCCCCAGTTCTCTTAAAGCTGATGTAAAAGCGAAATCTGATATGGGTGAAATTTTCACTGATTTTGATATGCAAATTGCAGCAAATAAACCTGAGGTGAATAAAAATAATTCTTCAGGGACTTATAAGGTTAAGATAGAGCAGTGGGTGAGGGGTAAAATTAATGGTGGTGGCCCAGAGATGTTGTTTAAGACTTTTAATGGTGACATTTTGATAAAGTCAAAATAATAAAGACATCATAGTGATATAAACAAAAAGCCCGTTTCTTTTAAGAAACGGGCTTTTTAAATTAAGATATTGTATGTTAACCTACAGTAGCACGTTTAAAACCTGTTACTGAAACATCTCCGTGAGACTCAACGTATTTTGCAACATTGATTTTCTCATCTTTAATAAAGTTCTGATCTAAAAGACATTGTTCTTGATCAAGTGTAGTGTTGTCAGAAATAAATCTTTCCATTTTACCTGGAAGAATTTTGTCCCAAATCTGTTCTGGTTTTCCTTCGGCCTTTAATTGTGCCTTAGCATCTTCTTCGGCTTTAGCCATAACTTCATCAGTCAGTTGAGCCATTGAGATGTATTGCGGAACGTTTTTGAGTGTTTTCCCTAAACGTCCAAGTTCTATATTGTCTTTTTCAATTACAGCAATTCTTGCCTCTGTTTCAGCAGTAACAAATTCAGCGTCAAAATCTTTATAAGACAAAGTTGTGGCACCCATAGAAGCAACTTGCATGGAAACATCTTTTGCAAGTACATCAGCAGTGTCCACTGTAGTGGATAAACCAACTAGGGCAGCAATTTTGTTAATGTGTACATAACTGCCAACATAAGGAGCTTCCAATTTTTCAAAAGCTGTAATATCTAGTTTTTCGCCAATGACACCAGTCTGTTCTATTAACTTATCGGTTACGGTCATTCCTCCAAAATCAGAAGCTAAAAATTCTTCTTTTGTGTTATGGTCTAGAGCTTTTTCTGCTAACTCGTTAGCTAAGGCAATAAATTTTTCGTTCTTTCCAACAAAATCTGTTTCGCAGCCTAATACTATAGCAACACCAACAGTTTTATCAGCGTTTACTTTTGCTATTGCTGCACCTTCAGAAGAATCTCTATCTGCTCTTTTGGCAGCTATCTTTTGTCCTTTTTTACGAAGAATTTCAATTGCTTTATCAAAGTCACCTTCAGCTTCAACTAATGCATTTTTACAATCCATCATTCCGGCTCCAGTAGCTTTTCTTAATTTATTTACTTCTGCGGCGGTAATCTTTGCCATTTTTTCTCTTTTTAAAAATTTATGTAAAGTAAAACACTGCGTGAGTGTTTTGTTTTAGGATAACGTTAAATTAATTATTGGGTTATTCAACACCGCCTTTGGCGTTGTCTTGCCATTCTTTTAATTCATCCCATTTGCCATCAGCAGCCATTTGAGCTTGCTTTGGCCAAGATGTTGGGTCTAAATGTGCCATTCTTGAGCTGGCCTCCGTCAAGGTTTCTTTTATCTTTTCTGGATCTGCTTTTGCAAGATCACCAAAAGTGGCAATACCACTATTGGTCAAAGCCTCTGCGGCTTTAGGACCAATACCTTCAACCTTAGTCAAATCATCAGCTTTAGACTTTGCAGCTTTCTTTGGCTTTTTCTCCTCAGCTTTAGGTTCTTCCTTAACCTCCTCAACAACTTCTTCTACTTTTTCTACAACAGGTTCAGCTACTTTTTCTACAACTGGCTCTTTTGCCTTTTCTGTTTTTTCTGCAACAGGTTCAGCTTCTTCTTTGGCAACAGCAGGTTCTTTTGCTTTTGCTGGAGCTTTACCTTCTGCTACTGGAGCATCTTTGGCTTCGTCTTGTTTGTCATTTTTGCGTTCAGATAGACCTTCTGCTACTGCATTGGTCACCTCTGTCATAATCACTTCAATAGACTTTCCAGCGTCATCATTTGCAGGAATCACATAGTCTATTGGTCTTGGGTCAGAGTTAGTATCCACTATTGCAAAAATTGGGATATTCAGTTTTTGAGCTTCTTTTACAGCAATGTGCTCACGCATGGTGTCAACTATAAAAATAGCGCCAGGAAGTCTGGTCATATCAGAAATAGAACCTAAGTTCTTCTCTAATTTGGCTCTTAAACGGTCAACCTGTAGTCTTTCTTTTTTGGAAAGTGTTTTGAACGTGCCATCCTTTTTCATTCTGTCAATGGCCGCCATTTTCTTAACAGCTTTACGAATGGTAACAAAGTTGGTCAACATACCACCTGGCCACCTTTCAGTAATGTAGGGCATGTTTACATTGGATACTTTATCCGCAACAATGTCCTTAGCTTGTTTCTTTGTAGCTACAAAAAGAATTTTTCTTCCTGATGCAGCAATCTTTTTAAGAGCCTCGTTGGCCTCATCAAGTTTTGCTACAGTTTTGTAGAGATTGATAACGTGAATTCCGTTACGCTCCATGTAGATGTAAGGAGACATGTTCGGATTCCACTTTCTTGTTAGGTGTCCAAAATGCACACCTGCTTCTAGTAAGTCTTTGACTTCAATTTTACTTGCCATTTCTTGTAAATTAGTTTACGTTCCGTTGTATTAGCAATGAATTGGTGGTCACAAAATATGTTCGCCCTACTCATTTAGATGCTAAACTAAATTCCAAAAAGTCGGTTTTTTGCTCTTTGGAACAACGACAACTTGGTTAAAATATTAACCCTGAAACAATTTCAGGGTTTTCAATGAACTTTATATAATAGGTACAAACGTACCTGTAATATTAACGTTTAGAGAACTGGAACTTCTTACGGGCTTTCTTCTGACCGAATTTCTTTCTCTCTACCATTCTTGGATCTCTTGTCAGCAAACCTTCTGGTTTAAGAACAATTCTATTCTCTTCATCAATCTCACACATTACCCTTGCAAGTGCTAAACGAATAGCTTCAGCTTGACCAGTGATACCACCTCCAAATACATTTACTTTTACATCGTAACTGTCTTCAGTATTGGTCAATGCAAAAGGTTGCTTCACCTTATATTGTAATGTAGCTGTTGTAAAGTACTCTTTTAAGTCCTTTTTGTTAATGGTAATGTTTCCTTTTCCTTCAGAAACATAAACTCTTGCTACAGCTGTTTTTCTTCTACCAATCTTATGAACCACTTCCATTATTTGTAGTCGTTTAAGTTTATTGCTTTTGGTTTTTGTGCTTCTTGTCCATGCTCTGCACCGACATATACTTTTAGGTTTCTGAACAACTCAGCACCAAGTTTGTTTTTCGGAAGCATCCCCTTAATAGATTTTTCAATAATTCTCTCTGGGTGCTTGTCCAATAATTCTTGGGCAGTAGTGGAACGCTGTCCACCTGGATAACCAGTATACCTTGAATACGTTTTATCTTCCCACTTGTTTCCTGTCATGGTGATTTTCTCAGCATTGATAACTATTACATTATCACCACAATCAACATGGGGAGTAAAATTTGGTTTATGTTTCCCTCTAAGTAACTTGGCTACTTTTGACGCGAACCTTCCTAACGTTTCTCCTTCAGCATCAACTAACAACCATTGCTTGTCAACGGTAGATTTATTGGCAGAAATAGTCTTATAACTTAATGTATCCACTTCTTGAATATTATTGATTTAAACACCTATCCCGATAAACGGGCTGCAAATGTACGATTATTAGATTGAATTCCAAATGGTTGATTGGGAATATTTTCTACTTTTTCTGTTGGTCCATATTTGTTAAAAGGAAGAGACTATTTTCAAGGTGAGTTTCTGTTAAAAAAGGCATAAAATTTAACGGTACTGTAACTGTTTCATTTTTCTTAGGTCTTTAAGTTACCTAATCAAATCAAAAAACGAATTAAGTGAAACAATCAACCATTCTCTTCACGCTCTTAATTTTTTCTGTCTATCTAAATGCTCAAGATTCAACCGAAGTTGTACCCAAAAAAATTTATGTAACAAAACCAATTGAAAACGAAACTCCTCCGCTTGTAGATGGTTTATTAAATGATGAAGCATGGAATCTTGTGGAGTGGGCTGGAGAGTATGTGGAATTTCAGCCAGATGAGAATACCCCGCCCAGTTATCAAACCAAATTTAAAATTGTATACGATAGTAAGAACTTATATATAGGGGTACGCTGTTATGATGCCGAACCTGATAAAATTGTAAAACGATTATCACGTAGAGACGGTTTTGAAGGAGATTGGATAGAATTTAATATAGATAGCTATCATGATAAGCGAACTGCATTTTCTTTTACAGCCACCGTTGCTGGGGTTAAAGGAGATGAATTTGTTTCTAATAATGGGAACGATTGGGATGGTAGCTGGAACCCAATATGGTATACCAAAACAAATGTAGACGAAGAAGGCTGGACAGCTGAATTAAGGATTCCTTTGAGTCAGTTAAAGTTTGGAGGGGAGGAGAATCAAGTGTGGGGGTTACAATCTACACGCAGGTTTTTTAGGGCGGAAGAACGCTCGCTTTGGCAACGAAAACCAATAGATACACCAGGGTGGGTAAGTGAATTTGGGGAACTTCATGGACTCAAGAATATAGAGCCTCAAAAACAATTGGAAATTCAACCTTATACCGTTACCAGTGGTGAAACTTATGAGGCAGAAGAAGGAAACCCTTTTAGAGATGGTAGCGAAAACGATATTACCGTAGGTCTTGATGCTAAAATTGGGGTCACCAATGATCTGACGTTGGATTTAACGGTTAACCCTGATTTTGGACAGGTTGAAGCTGATCCATCAGCAATAGCTTTAGATGGCTTTCAGATTTTCTTTAGGGAACAACGACCCTTTTTTGTGGAGAACAAGAATATTTTCGATTTTAATGTTTCGGAATCTGAAGCTGGTAATACATTTGGTTTTGATAATGTTTTCTATTCTAGACGGATAGGTCGCAGTCCCCAAGGTTCGCCGGATACTGAAGATAACGAGTTTGTAAATCAGCCAGATAATACCCCAATTATTGGTGCTGCAAAGTTTAGTGGTAAAACAAAAGATGGATGGGCTTTAGGAGTGCTGGAAAGTGTGACTTCAAAAAGATATGCAACTATTAGTAGTGAGAACGGGGATCGCCGACGAGAAATGGTGGAACCCTTAACCAATTATTTTGTTGGGAGAGCTCAGAAAGACTTTAATGACAGAAACTCCTATTTGGGAGTAATTTTTACCGCTGCAAATAGAGATAATTTAACGGAAGAGCTTAATTTTTTACATAAATCCGCTTACACAGGAGGTGTTGATTTTAAACATCAATGGAATAACAGGGATTGGTATGTGGAAGGTAATGTCATTTTAAGCCGTGTTAATGGGAGTGAGGAGGCTATAAAAAATACGCAAGAGTCTATTACCCATCTATTTCAACGTGTGGACGCTAACCACGTTGCATTAGATTCTACTAGAACTTCGTTGACTGGTAGTGGAGGTAATGTTCAAATTGGTAAGATTGGAAATGGTCATTGGAAGTTTGAAACTGGAGGTACATGGCGGTCTCCGGAACTGGAATTAAACGATTTGGGTTTTCAACGGCAAGCTGATGATATCAGGCATTATACTTGGATTGGCTATCAAACATTAAAGCCGGATAGTACGTTTAGAAGAGTAGGAATAAACTATAATCACTGGAGTGCCTGGGATTTTAATGGCAACCATAACAGTTTGCGTTTTAATACGAATAGCTGGCAAAACTGGGAAAACAACTGGTTTTCTAACTTTGGATTTAACTATGCGCCTATTCAATATTCCAATTTTGCGCTAAGGGGAGGTCCAAGATTGAGACAGTCACCAGAAATTAGCTTCTGGAACAGTATTAGAACGGATAGTCGTAAAAAGGTTCGTTTTAATGTATTTCATAGGGGAGAAAAGGCAGTGGACAATTCATATAGGTCTTACTTTGTTGAAGCTGGAGTTACCTATCAACCCATAAACGCAATACGTATTTCTGCATTTCCCTCCGTAAGAATCAATAATGATAGGTTGCAATTCATTGATAATTTTGATGATGTAAACGGTTCGCCAAGATACCTTAATGGCGAAATTAATCAACGAACCTTAAGTATGTCATTTCGGTTAAACTACACTATCAATCCGAATCTAACCATTCAATATTGGGGACAACCCTTTATATCAAGAGGTCGATATTCCAATTTTAAACATGTTACAGATGCATCGGCAAAACTATTTGAAAATCGATTTACTGGTTATAACCTTGATCAACTTTCTTTGGCAGACGATACGTATTCCGTAGATGAGGATTTAAACGGAGTTGAAGATTTTAGTTTTGATAATCCAGATTTTTCCTTTGTCCAATTTCGTTCCAATTTGGTAATACGGTGGGAGTATATTCCGGGATCGGAAATTTTTCTGGTATGGTCTCAAGATGTATCCCAAGATGGTGATCCATCAGCAGGATTACTATCTAGTTTAGGGGATAATATTTTTGGGCAAAAACCTCAAAACATCTTTTTATTAAAGGCAACTTATAGATTTGTGCTTTAGAGAGCTTTAGTTCTATTGTACTATTTAATGGGGTTTATTTTTTCAAGGCGTTTATCAATGCTTCATTTGATTCTTGGTCGCCAATGGTGATTCTAACCTTTCCAGGTGCCCCAAACTGCGAGACAGGCCTTACCATGACACCTTTTTCCATTAGTCTGTCGGCAAAATCAAATTCAGGAATAGGTGGGTCAACGATAAAGAAGTTCCCTTGAGTGGGCCAATACGTAATTCCGATTTTATCAAATTCACGTGTTAGATATGCCTTTCCATCATGAACGGTTTTTACCGTTTTTTCAATAAACAACTCATCGTTTAATGCACCAATGGCTGCCTCTATTGAAGTGATTGGGAGTAAAAAAGGCTTGTAAATTTGCCTAATGTAATTTGCAATAACAGCTGTAGTGTAACAATACCCAATACGTTGTCCTGCCAATCCATAGGTTTTTGAAAAACTATTAATGGCAATTACATTATTTCCAGATTTTACATATGGCAATGCAGTCACATAGTCTTCAGCATCTGCAAAATGTCGATACACTTCATCAAAAACTATGATGATGTTTTTAGGAATTCGGTTAAGAAAATCATCTAGTATTGCCTTTGGAATGTAGCTGCCGGTTGGGTTGTTGGGACTGGTTAAAAAGACGACTTTCGTTTTATCCGTGATTGCATTTAAAATCCCTCCCACATCCAAATCGTAATTTGGTTTTAATAGGGGGATATCAACTGGTTTGGCTCCATACCATCTTGAAAATACCGAGTAAGGCAAAAAACATGGATTAGAATAAATTACTTCATCACCTTCAGTAATAAATGCTCTAAGCAGCATATCAATGATTTCTGAACCACTGTTGCCGCAAATAAATTGGTCTACAGTCAATTGATTGTCAAAATCGTTTACCAAGGCTTCTCTTAAACGAATATCTGTTTGATCGGGATACAGATTCACATTTTCAGCGGCCTTTTTCAGAGCTGAAATGGCTTTGGGAGAGGCTCCCAGCGGATTTTCGTTTGAGGAGAGTTTATATATTTTCTTGTCTGAGACAGGTATGTTTTTACCCCCCTTATATGCCTCTTTCGGCTCTAAATAGGGTTTGAAAATAGATTCTATTCCGTTGCTCATTAATCTAATTTTTCAGCATACATTAGTACAGCCAATGCTTTTTCTGTATCGTTGTCTTTCAGCATTTGTTGAGATAGCCAGTGCAATTCTTTTTTTAATTTTTCTGTATTTCCATCCAATTTTTTAGATAGCATTTGAATCTCGTCATCCAAACCAATACGTTCTATTTCATCTGTAGTTGGGAGTTTTTCCAAATTCCCCAATCTGCCCAGATTGTTACCGGTAAGAACAGTACTGTTTTGGATACTTTCTGGAAGTTGATCTACTCCAATACCCTTATTGCGGATGGGCTTTGGAATTTCAAATAGAGAATTCCCACTAGCTCTTGTATACCAGCTTCCGCCCATTCTTCCAATTAAATCCAGTTTTAAAGGATCCAACTTTCCTTGTTCATCCATGTATTTTTCATTGATATGGATGAGCTCTACCCTTGCCAAGATTAAGTTCCCTGCTCCAGGGGTGTCTGCAAGTTCAATAACTTGTTCAACAGTACACTCAAAAGAAACTGGAGCCTCCGCAACACGGGGAGGTCCTACTTTTTCACTGGGGACTTGAGTTAATCCAGATTTAATGAATTCATTCACACCCTTTTCATAAGCTGTGCTGGACAATGACATTTGTTCCACTATAGGATAGTCTACAATGTTGATGACCACCTCTGGCACTTCTTTTATATTCTGATGGGAATGTTTTAAAGAATTGTCCCTTCCGCTTCTTGATGGAGAGAATATCATTATTGGAGGGTTGGAACTAAATACATTAAAAAAACTAAAAGGACTTAAATTCACATTTCCCGCTTTGTCAATTGTACTTGCAAAGCAAATGGGCCTGGGAGCGACTGCCGAAAGTAAATAAGCATGCAGCTCTGGTTGAGGAATAGAAGTTGGGTCTATAGTTTTTATGGTGGACATTTCTGTTTCTTTAGTTTGCGCTAAGATAATGATCTATTTTGCTGGAAGCACCTTTGCGGAAACTTCTCCAAAACCAACCTTAATACCATCTTTTTCGGCAGACCCTCTCATAATTACGGTATCGCCATCATTTATAAACTTTCGTTCTGACCCGTCTTTCATTTTGATGGGTTTAGTGCCCATCCAGGCTAGTTCTAACATAGAGCCATAAGAATTTTCATCCTTTCCAGAAATGGTGCCTGAACCATAAAGATCCCCAACATTAATATTACAGCCATTTACTGTATGGTGAGCCAATTGCTGTGCCATGTTCCAATACATATATTTAAAATTGGAATGGCAAACGGTTTCCTCTTCACTGCCATCGGGAGCGATGCCAACTTCGAGCTTAATATCGTAGTTTTTAATTCCCTCATATTCTAAATAAGGAAGCACTTTTGGTTCTTGATCTGGCCCTGACACTCTAAAAGGCTCCAAAGCTTCCAAGGTCACTATCCAGGGTGAAATATGCGAGGCAAAATTCTTCGCCAAAAAAGGGCCTAATGGAACATACTCCCATTTTTGAATGTCACGTGCAGACCAATCATTTAGCAATACCATTCCAAAAATGTAGTCCTCAGCATCTTGGATTGAAATAGATTCCCCTACAGCTGTGCTTTTTCCAGTGATAAATCCCATTTCCAATTCAAAATCCAAACGTGCTGAAGCTTGAAAGACAGGAGTTGTAGCATCTTTTGGTAAAACCTGTCCCTTTGGCCTATGGATGGACTCTCCACTTACAATGATAGATGAGGCCCTACCGTGATAGCCCACCGGAATATGTTTCCAATTGGGCATCAGTGCATTTTTTGGGTCGCGGAACATGGTCCCTACATTGGTGGCGTGTTCTATACTGGAATAAAAATCTGTATAGTCCCCAATGGATACGGGCATGTGCATGCTTGCTTCAGATTGCATAACAAAAAGTTCTGGTTTGTCTGCCAAAGCTGAATCTTCCTGTTGTAACCAATGCTGAATATTTGTTCTAACCCTTTTGGTAATTGTTTTTCCTAAGGAGATAAAATCATTGAGCGTATCTTTTTCAAGTACGGCAGTATTAAAATCAAAAACGTCTAATTCTGCAACAGCGGCTAAATCCAAAATATGTTCTCCAATGGCAACGCCAGCTCTAGGGCTTCTATCTGCTGTTGAAAAAATCCCAAATGGAATGTTATGGATTGAGAAATCGGAGTTTTCTGGAATATTTATAATCATGAAAATTAAAATTGAATTGTCAGTTCGAGCGCAGTCGAGAATTATTTATGCCTTATGTGTTCTCGACTGCGCTCGAACTGACATAAGGCCATCTATTTATTCCACCCAAGATTTGTAATACGTACCGTCATCAATCTTCAACGCATTTTCTGTGACCTGAAGTGGTTTGAACGTATCGATCATAACGGCTAATTCTTCAGTTTTGGTTTTGCCTATACTAGCCTCATATGTTCCTGGGTGTGGCCCGTGTGGAATTCCTGCGGGATGTAAGGAGATGTAACCAGGGCCAATGCCTGTTCTGCTCATAAAATCCCCATCCACATAGTACAATACTTCATCAGAATCTATATTGGAGTGATTATATGGTGCTGGAATTGCCTTTGGATGGTAATCGTACAATCTTGGGCAAAAAGAGCAAATTACGAAAGCACTGGTCTCAAAGGTTTGGTGCACTGGTGGTGGCTGGTGCACACGACCGGTAATGGGCTCAAAATTATGAATGGAAAATCCGTAGGGAAAATTGTATCCATCCCAACCCACAACGTCAAACGGGTGCGATGCATACACAAGAGTATGTAACATACCCTGCTTCTTTATTTTCATTACAAACTCGCCTTTCTCATCATGGGTTTGCAAATCTTGAGGCAATTTGTAGTCACGTTCGCAGAATGGGGAATGCTCTAACAATTGCCCAAACCAGTTTCTATATCGTTTTGGTGTATAGATGGGATGAAAGGATTCTGCAAATAGTATGCGATTGTCTTCAGTGTCAAATTCAATTTGATAAATCATCCCTCGTGGAATGATCAGATAATCACCGTACTCAAAAGGAATATTACCCAAAAAAGTTTTTAATTTGCCAGTTCCTTTATGAATAAAAAGCATTTCATCAGCATCCGAGTTTTTGTAAAAGTACTCGGTCATTGATTTTTTGGGAGCTGCCAACCCAACATGCACATCGCTATTTACAAGCATGGGTTCTCGTGACTCCAAAAAGTCATCTTTGGGAGCAACATCAAAACCTATGAGTTTACGAGAGGCAATGTTCTTTTCAAC
Organism: uncultured Allomuricauda sp.; assembly: GCF_947499585.1. Taxonomy (GTDB): domain Bacteria; phylum Bacteroidota; class Bacteroidia; order Flavobacteriales; family Flavobacteriaceae; genus Flagellimonas. The sequence goes on from NZ_CANMOO010000003.1 coordinate 257,909, forward strand.
AGCAATTTTTGGGCTTAGATCAACTGCTTTACCAATTGCAGAAACCTGAGTAGGCCTGTGCACATGATAAAGGAGGGAAGACATGCCGTCAAAACCGATTGTGCCAAATAATTGTTCATAGTACAGACTCCCATCTGGTTTAGTAAATTGGGTGTGTCTTTTCTGCGGAATCTTTCCGAGTTTATGATAGATTGGCATAACTGAAAGTTTTAATTAGTGCAAAGTTCCTCTAAGTTCCTGTTCTCTCTCAATAGCTTCAAACAGTGCTTTAAAGTTACCTTTTCCAAATGATTGTGCGCCTTTTCTTTGAATGATTTCAAAAAACATGGTTGGTCTTGGCTCTACAGGGCGGGTAAAGATTTGCAATAAATAGCCTTCGTCATCACGATCAACCAGAATACCCAGTTCTTTTAAAGGAGCAATATCTTCATCAATTTCACCTACACGGTCCAGGACGGCATCATAATAAGTGTCAGGTACTTTTAGAAACTCAACACCTCTGCTTTTAAGTTGCCTCACTGTCGAGATAACGTCATCAGTGGAAACTGCTATATGTTGCACACCTTCACCTTCATAAAAATCAAGGTATTCTTCTACTTGTGATTTTTTCTTGCCGGCTGCGGGTTCGTTTATTGGGAATTTAATACGCCCGTTACCATTACTCATCACTTTACTCATAAGGGCGGTGAAATCGGTAGAGATATCTTTATCATCAAAAGACAGTATTTGAGTGAAACCCATAACATTTTCATAGAAGTTCACCCACTCGTTCATTCTATTCCATCCAACATTGCCTACCATGTGATCTACAAACTTTAACCCAACAGGAGATGGATTGTAATCTGGAGTTTCCCATTTTCTGAACCCGGGCATAAAAGTGCCGTTATAATCTTTTCTTTCTACAAAAATATGTACGGTCTCGCCATAGGTATAAATACCAGAGCGAACAATTTTTCCTGTTTTATCTTCTTCAACTTTAGGTTCCATGTAGGATTTTGCACCTCGCTCCATAGCCGTGTTGTATGCATAGGTCGCATCATCTACCCACAGTGCCACAACTTTAACACCATCACCATGTTGATCAATATGGCGACCAATGTCCGTACCACTTTTTAATGGAGAGGTCAGTACAAGTCTTATTTTGTCTTGAACGACCACATAACTTTCCCTATCTTTTAAGCTAGTTTCCAATCCTGCATAAGCTAAAGATTGAAACCCAAAAGCAGTCTTATAAAAGTGCGCCGCTTGCTTTGAATTGCTTACATAAAGTTCTAAATAATCGGTGCCATTTATAGGCATAAAATCTTTTGCCGTATCATGCAATTTTGGTAAAGTGGAAGTGGACATAACAAATATATTTTAAGATGTAATTGAAATTATTGTTGTTGATGCAACAAAAATAGTAATTTTGAAATTACTTTAGTGTTATTCAGGGCAAATAATTGTTAAAAACAACGATCATTTCGAACGGAGTGGGGAAATGATAAAGAAGGTGATATATGCTTCATCAAATAGACGAAATATCAGGTATTGGATTGCATTTGGATTTAGTATTACGAAAAGTGCAGGATGCTTATCTTAGAAAGTTTAAGGAATTGGGTGTTGAGCTCACAATTGAACAATGGGTAATCCTCTATCGTATTTATCAGTTAGGAGAAGATGTATCTCAATCTGATATTGTAAAGTCCAATTTTAGAAACAGAGCCACTACCTCTAGGGTTATTGGTGGTCTTGAACGAAAAGGTTGGATTACCAAGACTCGTTTTGAAGGTGATTTAAAACGATTTAAATTAGAATTAACCCAAATAGGCCAAGATATTATCGCCAAAGTTGAGCCCTATGCCCATGTTTTAAGAAAACAGGCTATAAAAGGCCTGGATAATGATGAGTTTGAAACTTTTTTAAAGGTTTTGGATAAGATTGGGGATAATTATGAAAATTTCTGATTCTTATCAGACGCTAGGTTTTTTAATTCCCAAAAGGGAATAGTAGGGATAAGATAGCATAGAAATTGGAAAAACATGTTGTTTTGAAACGATATTAATTGGTTGAATTTTGCTTAGTATTAATTGAAAAATATTTCAATATGAAAAAGTTAAAGCATTACCCAAATGTTTGGCAAGCTTCACCGTTTTCAATGGAAATGTTCGCGCATTTTGAGCAGGACGCGCGTCTTAGGAATCATGAAGCAGAAATAGAACAACAAAAAACTAAAAAGGAAAGTAAATTTAAATTGGCTTTTGGCTGGTAAACAAAAACGAACAGTATTGTAAGAAAAGGCACCCATTGGGTGCCTTTTCAGATTTTAGTTTGTCTCTAACCAGCTCTTATGGATTATTTTCTTCTAAAAAAATCGTCGAAGAAAACCAGCTGATACTTCAAAGAATTTGCCCAGTACTCATAATTGTGCCCGCCAGGTCTTTCAATATAATCATGGGGTATATTTCTTAGGACAAGTTTTTCATGCAATCTTCTGTTGACTTCAAAAAAGAAATCATCATAACCACAATCAATTATAATTTCCAAATTTCCATTTAGTAGATGAACCATATTCATCACGGTATTGTCCTCCCAGTTTTGTTTGTTTTCAGCATATGTTCCCAATCGTTGGGATATGTCCCAACCATTTGGGAATGGCCTGATGTCAACTCCTCCGCTCATGCTCCCTGCAGCTCCCCAGACATCTTGGTGTTTAAAAGCAAGATACAGTGCACCATGCCCGCCCATGCTTAGCCCCGTTATGGCTCGACCTTTGTTTTCAGGGATAGTGGGGTATTTTTTATCGATGGCTGATACTAATTCCTTAGAAACATAAGTCTCATATTTCATTTTAGAATCAATTGGGCTGTCAAAATACCAACTTGTACTGCCTCCATCCGGGCATACAATGATCATATTAAATTTATCTGCGTATGCTTTTACTTCTGGCACATAAGATGCCCAACCTGCATAATCTCCTCCAGCACCATGCAATAAATACAAAACAGGGAACTTCTCATTTTGATTTGCATAGCCATCAGGAGTAATAACAATATTGGGAATATTTTTGCTCATGGATTTGCTGAAGACCATGATGGTATCTATCTGTGAAGTTATGAGGTTTATGCTAAACCAATTGATCAACAGAAACGCTATGAAATATTTTGATTTTGACATGTTTGTGATTGTATTATCTGTGAAAATATTAATGTGCCTCTAACCAATTATCGCCAACCCCGACTTCTACATCCAATGGGACGGAAAGTATGTAAGCATTTTCCATTTCAGTTTTAATTAGACTTTTTACATCTTCTAATTCTGGTTTGTACGCATCAAAGACCAATTCATCATGTACCTGAAGTAACATTTTGGTTTTGTAGTTACCTTCAGTTAATTTCTTATGGATATTGATCATGGCAATTTTAATGATGTCCGCTGCACTTCCTTGGATGGGCGCATTTACTGCATTTCGCTCTGCAGCCCCTCGTACTACGGCATTACCAGCATTGATATCTTTTAAATACCTACGCCTACCCAATACGGTTTGTACGTAGCCATTGTCGCGCGCAAAATCTACTTGGTCACCCATGTAATTTCGTAGTTTGGGATAGGTTTTATAATAGGTCTCTATCAGTTCTTTGGATTCGGCACGTGTTAAGTCCGTTTGATTGCTCAACCCAAAAGCGGAAACGCCATAAATGATTCCAAAGTTTACTGTTTTAGCATTGCCGCGTTGCTCTCTTGTTACTTCTTCAATAGGTACATTAAACACCCTAGAAGCAGTAGAAGCATGAATGTCTTCCCCATTTTTAAAAGCTTCTATCATGGTATCCTCTTCACTTAAGGCAGCAATAATTCTAAGTTCTATTTGTGAATAATCAGCTGCTAAGAGGGTATAGTTTTCATCTCTTGGAATAAACGCTTTACGTACTTGCCTGCCTCGTTCTGTACGGATAGGAATGTTTTGAAGGTTAGGATTGTTACTACTAAGTCTGCCAGTAGCTGCAACAGTCTGCATGTAATCTGTGTGTACCCTACCACTATGTTGTTGTACCTCATTAGGTAGCGCATCAACATAGGTACTTTTTAACTTGGCGAGTCCACGGTAATCCAACACATTTTGAATTATTTCATGATCTTTTGCTAAATAGGAAAGTACATCTTCTGCAGTGGAATATTGCCCTGTTTTGGTCTTTTTCGGCTTGTCTACCAATTTTAGCTTATCAAACAAAATTTCACCTAACTGTTTCGGCGATGCTATATTAAATTCTTGACCTGCGGCTTCATAAATTTTGGCTTCCAGACTTTTGATATCGTTGTTTAAATCCTCAGAAAGGGAGTTCAAGAAATCCTTGTTTAGATTAATGCCTTCTGTTTCCATATCAGCTAAAACACGTAGTAAGGGAACTTCAATCTCTTCAAATAGCTTTTGGGTCTTGGCTTCCACCAATTCTGGCCTAAAATGATGTGCCAATTGTAATGTAATGTCAGCATCTTCTGAGGCATATTCTGTCTGTTTTTCTAAAGGAACTTGCCGCATGCTCAATTGGTTTTTCCCCTTTTTACCAATAAGTTCTGTTATGGAAACTGGAGTATAGTTGAGGTACGTCTCGGCCAGCACATCCATATTGTGTCGCATATCGGGATTTATCAGATAATGCGCCAACATGGTATCGAACAGTTTTCCCTTTACTTCTACACCATAGTTTTTCATCACCTTGATATCGTATTTCAAGTTCTGGCCAATTTTTTCAATTGCCTCAGATTCAAAGAAAGGACGAAGCTGTTCCAAAATTTCTTGAGCTGCTTCTTTATCTTCAGTAATGGGTACATAAAAGCCTTTTTTCGCCTCCCAACTAAAAGCAATTCCTACCAATTCAGCTTCTAATGGATTAATGGAGGTGGTTTCGGTATCAAAACAAACCGATGTCTGTTTCATTAATTTATCTACAAAAAGCTTCATTCCCAACCCAGGAGTTATGCCTTGATAAAGATGTGCAACGTTGGTCACTGTATTTCTGCTGCTCTCATCTTTTATAGTGGCAGGTGCATCTACCGGGTTTCCTCCAAACAGACTAAATTGACCACTACCAGCTACCTGTGCCTGTTCTGTAGCTTTAGGAGTATTCGAAGTAGGGCTTGCCTCAACAGTTTCTTCAGAGAAAATTTTAATAAACTGGTCTTTTAATCTTCTAAATTCCAGTTCTTCAAAAATCTGCTGGACTTTGGGGCTATCAGGTTCAGACATTTTGTAGTCTTCAGCATTGAAAGTAACTTCGCAATTTAGATTGATTTCTGCCAGTTTTCTGGACAACCTGCCCAGTTCCGCATTTTCCTCCACCTTCTCCTTCATTTTGCCTTTTAGCTTATCGGTGTTGGCCAAAAGTCCCTCCATGTCTCCAAAATCTGCTATAAACTTTTTAGCAGTTTTATCTCCTACTCCTGGAAGTCCAGGAATATTATCACTGGCGTCACCCATCATGCCTAGATAGTCGATTACCTGTTCTGGGCGTTCTACGCCAAATCTTTTTTGAACCTCGGGAATTCCCCAAATTTCTATACCATTGCCCATACGTGCCGGACGATACATGAAAATGTTTTCGGAGACCAATTGTCCAAAATCTTTATCTGGGGTTACCATAAAAACCTTGTAATCTTCCTTTTCCGCTTGTTTGGCCAAGGTGCCAATAATATCATCTGCCTCAAAGCCTTCCAATTCTACAACGGGAATGTGCATTGCCTTTAAAATATCTTGGATAAATGGTACTGCAATACGAATGGCATCTGGCGTTTCATCACGATTGGCCTTGTAGTCTTCAAAAAGTTCTGTTCGCTCTACACTTCCTCCTTTATCAAAACAAACCGCTAAATGATCAGGCTTTTCTCGTTTTATCACATCAAAAAGAGAATTTACAAAACCCATAATGGCTGAAGTATCCATTCCTTTGGAATTGATTCTTGGATTTTTGATCAAAGCATAATAACCTCTAAAAATTAAGGCGTAAGCATCAAGAAGAAAGAGTCTTTTTTGTTCGGACATGTTTTTATTTGTCAGTTTAACGTTAGAAGTTGACAGATTTTAAAAGTAGAAAAAAGAGTCTAGAAATTAGCGCAAAAATTCAAGAAGTCTTTTGTCTTTTATAATGAAGTGAAGCTATTTTTTATAAAAACTCTCCACGGGCTGATTCTCGTGACCGTCTTGGGTATATTCTCTATAAGTGAACCCAGGGTGCACACAGTAACCTCCAGTTTCACCTTGTTTGTTAATGGCCAAAAAGCCTATTTGGAAATCTTCACGACCCTCATTCTTTTTCATGATTCGCTTTACACCTTCTTCACAAGCTTCTTGGGGGCTTTTGCCTTGGCGCATTAATTCTACAATTAAAAAGCTGCCTACGGTTCTAATGACTTCTTCACCAACTCCTGTTGCGGTAGCACCGCCCACTTCATTGTCCACATAAAGTCCCGCACCAATAATAGGGGAGTCCCCTACGCGTCCCGCAACCTTATAGGCCATGCCACTAGTGGTACAAGCACCGGCAATATCACCATTTGAGTCAATGGCAAGCATGCCAATGGTATCATGATTTTCAATATTGATAACGGTCTCGTATTTAGATTCCTTTTTCCATTCCTCGTATTGTTTTCTGGTACTTTCCGTCAATAAATCTGTTTTCTTAAATCCTTTTTCATAAGCAAATTGCTCTGCTCCTTTTCCAGCTAGTATTATATGTGGAGTATCTTCCATAACCTTACGGGCCACGGATATGGGGTGTGCTATGTTTTGAAGATAAACTACAGACCCACAATTACCGTCTTTATCCATAATGCAGGCATCCAGCGTTACATTTCCTTCTCTATCTGGTCTGCCACCCACACCAACGGTTTCATTGGTTACATCTGCTTCTTCCACCATAACACCTTGCTCAACGGCATCCAATGCATTTCCCCCTTTTTCAAGAACTTCCCAAGCTTTTGCTGTTGCGTTCATAAAGTTCCATGTACAGATAGCAACGGGTTTTTTGACTACTATTGTTACTGGAACATTTTCAGGTTTATTCTCAGTTTTGCACGATGCGAGAATTGGGGCGGACAATAAGCCGGCAGTAGTAAGGCTTGATTTTTTGAGAAACTTACGTCTTTGCATGATTTGGATGTTTATTTTAGTCCTGATAAATATAGCAATATGCTTATAGAAGTTTGTGCCAATTCTTTGGAATCTGCTCTTAATGCACAAGAGGCCGGGGCTGATAGAATTGAACTTTGTTCCGAACTTGGAGTGGGCGGGATTACACCATCGCATGGATTGATTCAATTGGTAAAAGAGCAACTGGATATCCCCATTCATGTCTTGATTAGGCCACGGAGTGGGCATTTCACTTATTCTGAACAAGAATTTGAAGTAATGAAAAAGGATATTGCTTTTTGTGTTGAAATGCGGGTTGATGGTATTGTTTCTGGTATGCTTCATTCAAACTTTAGTTTGAATCTTGAAATAACTAAACAGTTGATTGAGCTCTCAAAACCATTAAAATTTACGTTTCATCGTGCTTTTGATTGGGTTTCTAATCCTAAGGAGACCTTTATACATTTAGAAGAACTTGGGGTGGATTATGTTTTGACTTCAGGCGGTGAAACTTCGGCAGAAAGAGGACTGGATTTACTTTCAAAACTCAATGCTATTTCAAAACAATGCACCATTATGGCAGGTGGGGGAATAAAAATTGATAATGCAACAAAATTTAAAAACGCGAAGCTAAAAGCCATTCATCTTTCTGGATCTTCCTTTGGCAATATGATAAATGTGAACAAAAAAATCCCAATGAATTCTGAGGCTCATTTGAAAGAGGGCCAAGTAGCTGTAACAAACATGGAGACTATTCGTCAAATTGTGCGGAGCGTTAAATAATCGTCAAATAATTATGTTCCTGAACTAAAGAAATATCTTTACAAAAAAACAGCTATGCTTCGTTGGGTCATTTTCGTTATTATCTATTTGGTTTTAGGCTTTTATTCTTTACAAGCCATAAAAACCGCCTCTAGATACCCATGGGTACATTACCTTTTTATATTACTTTCTCTTTTTGTTATTGGAAATTTCCTATATCAGTTTACAGGTACAGATGGAGGAAGGGTTCTTAGCAGACCAAAAAGCTATGCTTTCGGGCTTTTATTGGCCATGCTCTCTTTTCAGATAATCACCATTATATTTCTTTTTGGCGAAGATATTTTTAGGCTGTTTGTTGGGATTTATCAAAAAGTATTTAGCACTCAAAAAGAGTTCAGTATTCCTTCAAGAAGACGCTTTTTAAGTATCATTGCCCTTGGAGTGGCAGCCCTGCCTTTTGGGGCTTTGTTGATGGGCATGTACAAGGGTAAGTACAATTACAAAGTGTTAAAATATCAATTGGAATTTGATGATCTTCCAGATGCTTTTGATGGCTATCAAATCACCCAAATTTCAGATGTACACAGCGGTAGTTTTGATAATAGAAAGGAAGTAACTTACGGGGTTGATTTAATCAACAAACAACAGAGTGATGTGATATTGTTTACAGGTGATATGGTGAACAATAAAGCTGAAGAGATGTTGCCTTGGAGTGATTTGTTTGCTACGCTGAAAGCAAAAGATGGGGTGTATTCTGTTTTGGGAAATCACGATTATGGAGATTATGTTAGTTGGGAATCTGAAACTTTAAAGGCACAAAATTTACAGGATTTAAAAAACATTCAGAAAGAGATGGGCTTTGACTTGTTGTTGGATTCGCATCGATATTTGGAAAGGAATGGCGAAAAGATTGCTCTCATGGGTGTAGAAAATTGGGGTCGAGGAGGATTTAAAAAAGCGGGAGATTTAGAGAAGGCCAAACAAGGGGTATCTAAAGAGGATTTCAAAATTTTGATGAGTCATGATCCTTCCCATTGGGAAGATGTGGTTATTAATGATGATTACCATTTTCATTTAACATTGAGCGGCCACACCCACGGAATGCAGTTTGGAGTGGAAATTCCTGGCTGGATAAAATGGAGTCCGGTAAAATGGCGCTATAAATATTGGGCAGGTGTTTACCAAGAGCTTGGACAGTTTATAAATGTAAACCGAGGCTTTGGTTTTATAGGTTATCCAGGACGGGTGGGGATATGGCCCGAGATTTCTGTGATTACACTTAAAAAGAAAGGTTTAACTTGATTTTAACGCAGATCTTTCCTTGCTGAGTACGCTATTAAGCTAAATTTTAACAAATTTTCTTACTTTTGGTTTGTAAACCTTAGAATTATACATGTCCAAATTTGGTGAACTTATAGATTTAAAAGTACCAGTGTTACTGGACTTTTATGCAGAATGGAACGATCAGTCCACTTCCATGCATCCTGTACTACGTGATGTTGCGGCAGCACTTGGTGATAAGGGAAAAGTAATTAAGATTGATGTTGACAAAAATAAAGAGCTGTCACAAGCTTTGCGTATTAAAGGATTGCCAACATTGATGATTTACAAGAAAGGAGAAATGGTCTGGCGACAGAGTGGAGAACAAGATGCCAATACTCTTATTGGTATTCTGAACGAATATATTTAAAGCGAGGGTTTCCCCTCGCTTTTTTATTGTTCCAATACTATTGAATCTGGAACAGATTCAATAGTATCTAGAGGAATGGAATCTTCTAAATCAGGGTCTGGAATAGGCTCCTCAAAAACGTCTTCACTGTCACCTACAAATTGAGAGAACTTATCTATATACTCATTGAAGATTATAGTTTCCGATTCTGCCAACTCTCTATCTTGATTTTCAATAAGAATGTCAATATTCCTACGATAGGCTTGCATATCAGCTAAAACATCATCAATCTTATCATACTGTTCATCAAGTGGTATTCCAGAATAATATTCTAAACGTTCTTGATATACTTTTTTCAGTTTTTCAAACAATGCCCTGGCTTTTTCGGTTTCTCCCACCTTGTAATATCCATCTACAAAGGGTTCCACAAATGCATAAAAGCCGTATTGCTCTACAGGCATGTTGGTCAAGCTCATTTCAATGATATTCTTCGCTTTATCAATCTTATTCTCCGCAATCAATGTTTCCATCAATCGAGCCAAATTACTTCTAAAAGAAAGTCCTTGTGAACGCGTTTGAGGGTCATGATAGATATCAGCACTGCCAGAATTTCCCCAGTCCCACTTCTTCACAATATCATACATTAAATCACTGTCCACACGCCCCATTTCAAAAGAGCTCTGATTTTTTGTTTTGATAGGGACCAATTTATAGACCAAACCATCCAGTTGAAGATAATCTTTCATCCAAATGTATTCAGCTTTGTCAAAACTCCCTCCTGAAAAATAAATGGGTCTTTTCCAATCGTTGTTGGCAATTAAATCCAGCATTAAGATTCTGTTCTTGGGCAATGCGCTCTGCGGAAGATCAATATCTATAAAATCTTCTATTAAGGCAGAATCCTTGGCTTTTACCAAACCGGTTTCCAATACATTCTTTTTGTTGACAGGGATTCTTATCTTATTGGTTGGGTAATACACAATATCCAAATTGCTTTCAGGATAATTGTTGAGGTCTGCACCTTGTTTCTCCAATAAATATTTGAATTTAGTCTGTGGTTTATCGCTTCCTATCCAATTGATAAAATCTTTAATGTTCCAACGATTTTCTGTAACCCCTTGATAATATACTGCGTCCCTTGATCCATAGCGGTACTTGTCATGAGTTAATTGAGAAGGAATAGGTTCGCTCTCGTAGGCTTTGCGCTTCATTTGGTCAATATACCAATCTGTGGCAAAAAGGCTAGTGTTAACAATACGGACATCTGTTCTGTATTCTTCAATTTCTTGGGCATACCAAAGGGGAAAGGTATCATTGTCACCAATGGTGAAAAGAATGGCACCTGCATCTTCTTTACAAGAATCTAAATATGCTTTGGCCGTAGAATTTGCTGTATAACGGCCAGAACGGTCATGATCATCCCAGTTTTGAAATGCCATCAATAAGGGTACGGCTAAAAGACATAACCCAGTGATGACCGGTGCAGCTATTTTTGCTGACAATATTTTTCTAAACTCATCAAAAAGACCATAGACTCCAATACCTATCCATATGCAGAAAATATAAAATGAACCTACCAGAGAATAATCACGTTCCCTAGGTTGAAAGATGTAAGGGTTGGTATAGAACTGAATAGCCAGCCCTGTAAATATGAAAAAGACAAAGAGCACCCAAAAGTGTTTCGGGTTTTTAGAAACCTGAAAGACAATTCCAATAATACCCAATAATAATGGCAGGAAGAAATAGGTGTTTCGGCCTTTGTTATTCTCCCAATCGCTGGGTAAATTGTTTTGGCTGCCTAAACGAAGACTATCTACAAATCCGATGCCGCTGAGCCAATGCCCATTTTCATCATATCTGCCTTGAATGTCGTTTTGCCTTCCTGTAAAATTCCACATGAAGTAACGCATATACATATACCCAAACTGGAATTCGAAAAGATAGGTCACGTTTTGCCAAAGAGTAGGCGGCTCTACTTCTATATACTCACTAAACTCCCTTAAAAAGCGAATGTATTGTTCAGAATCCAATTCGCCTTGGCCATAGGCACTTTTAAATTGAGCTACTGCTTCTCTTAGGTCATTATTGGAAATGTATTCGGCTTTTATTCGAAATTCCAATTCCCCAAAATAGCGCATGTAGTTTTCTGCATGTTGATCGCTCCAAAGTCTTGGGAGGATACCAACATGTTTTTCGTTTGGTCCTTGAATGGCATTCTTGTAATTATTTACAATAACGTACTTGCCTAGTTTTTCATCTTTCTCATACTTGGGACGGTCATCTATGTCGTCACCAGCCGGAGCAAAAGTGTCTGAAAAGTAAGCACCATAGAATGGACTTTCTACCCCTGGGTATTGTTCCCGGTTATAATACGCCAAAAGAGAACGCGCATCCGAAGGGTCATTTTCATTGACTACGGTTTTTGCATTGGCACGTATGGGTAGCATCAACCACGATGAAAAACCGAAAATCAAGAACATTAAACAGAGTACAATGGTATTTCCAGTGTAGAAATTGTTTTTTCGAGTATAGCGCAGGCCAAAGTAGAAGGCCGCAATAAAAATGAGACCCATTATGATACTTCCTGAGTTGAACGGAAGCCCTATGCTGTTTATAAAGAATACCTCGCTCCAACCAAATAATTTTAATACATAGGTCAATGAGAATTTATAGACCAGCATTAAAAGGGCAATTACTATAATATTGGCTAAAAGGAAATTCTTTACTGTAGTTGTTTTATATTTTTTGAAGTAGTACAAAAGGCCAATGGAAGGAATGGCCAAAAAGCCCATAAATTGAATCCCGAATGTAAGTCCCACTAAAAAACAAATAAGCAGTAGCCATCTGTTTCCCCTTGGATCATCCAAATTGTCAGTCCATTTTAACCCTAGCCAAAGTAAAAGGGCCATAATAAAGCTGGCCATGGCATACACTTCAGTCTCCACGGCGTTGAACCAAAAACTATCTGAAAAAGTAAAGGCTAAAGCCCCTACCAATCCACTTCCAAAAATAGCTATGGCCTTACTATTGGTAATGGGTTTCTTTTTGGAAGCAAGTTTTGCCGTCATATTGGTAATGATCCAAAAAGTAAATAGTACTGCAAAGGCACTTGAAACTACTGAAACGGCATTGACCATCAAAGCTATTTTAGAGCCGTCTCCAAAAGCAAATATTGAAAAGAACGCCCCTATCATCTGTAAAAGAGGAGCTCCTGGTGGGTGACCCACTTGGAGTTTTGCAGAGGTGGTTATGTATTCCCCCGCATCCCAGAAACTTCCGGTAGGCTCAACAGTTAGGGCATAAACAATAAATGCAACGGCAAAGGAGGCCCATCCTAAGATAGTGTCCCATTTCTTAAAGTCTTTTGCAAACATAAAGATTGGTGTTTACCAAGTTGGGGCGAATTTAGTAAATATAGTAGAGAAGATTGTTCAATTTTGGAAAAGCTTTAACAGGGAAGCAATAGTAAAAATAGCTTGGAATATCATTAAAATATTTGCCTAAACAAAAGTTTGTCTTAAATTTGCACCCTCAAATGTGGTACTGGCCTATGGTGTAATTGGTAACACAGCTGGTTTTGGTCCAGTCGTTCAAGGTTCGAGTCCTTGTAGGCCAACAAAATGACCTCCTAAATGTGATAGTTTAGGAGGTTTTTTATTTTTAATTCCCCTTAAAGTAATGGAAGTGTTTATAATAATAGTTGGGTATAGGTAACCAAGAGCTGCAATTAGTCTTCCTTGGTCTTCGATTGTTGCCAATCGTATGTATTTCCCTCTATCTGCCTCTAGAAGTAATCGTTGATTTTGGGTCATTACTTCTACATCTGCATTTGGCAAATTTAAAGAGGAAGAAGTAACAACAGGTTTAATACCTAGTCTTTCAGCATCAAGGCCTAATTTGCCTGTTAGATTGTGCGGGTAACTGTAACTTTTTTCAATTTGGCTTCAATAGTGAATAAACCCAAAGAATCAATAATTGTTGATTTCTTAGAATTTAGGTTAACAATTAATATATTGGAAACATCATTTTTAAAGCTTTTAGCTCTGCCATTTATCAGCGTTGTGTTGTCTTGATTAAATCCGGTAAATGAGGCCAAAGCAATTAATACTAGCAGTAAAAACCTTAAATGATTCTACAATATTTATATTTTAGAATTTTAAGATCAAATACTTTTTTAAAATAAGAGATAACGGCTCCGTATATGAAAAGTAGCGCTAAAAAAAGCTTTAACTTTTCGGATGATACAAAAGCCAAATTTCCAAAAAAAAACCAATCCATTGTGTTAGCAACGACTTGCGCTATTTTTTATATACAATGTAAGCAGCAGTTATTTTTTGCTTTCACAATATATTCATCATGCTGTTTTTTTACTCAGATTTTCAGTTAGCAAAATCCATTTCCCATTTTCATTAATTAGAACTATGGTTCCAATTCCGTTTCCTTTTGTAAGATTTTTATTGATTATTCCTTGCCAATAGAATTCAAATGCAAAAGCAGCTATAGATTCATTTTTAAGAACCCATCGTACGTTTTGTATTGAATATTCTTCGCTCTTAATCATTGAAAAATTGTTTTCAAAGGCAATTCTAACTTTTGATTTTCCCATATGAATTGCTCCATTAGAAAAAGTAACACAGGCATTATCATGAAATAGTGGGTCAACATTTTTCCAATCTTGGGTTTTTAAGGCAGCTTCATATTCTTTTATAAAATCTTCTGGTCTCATTTACTATTATGTTCGATTAAGCACTTAGCCAAAACTTTTTATTTTGTTTTATCTTTTTTGTTATAAAGCCAAATCAAAAAGATTTGGCGTACTTGGTTAAAGCCCTAAACTTTGGGTTAAGTACCCAGGCCCGTATTAATTATAGCCATTGTTAGGTGCTGGTTTTATAGCTCAGACTCTTTTAAATCTTTAGCTAAACTTGCGATTTTTAATTTTTTATTTCGTTTTATATATTTTAAATCAGCTGAATTGTCAATCATTAACTGACGGTTATAATAATTTATATGTTCAAGAATTGCGAAAAAATTGGATAAGATTCCGTACAAAATCAAGTTTTCGGGAATTATTCCCCAGTCATTTTGATACAATTGAATTGCAAATATTATTGGAATCAGAGCAATTAGTATCAGATTTATTTTTTTGGAATTCCTGAAAAGATTTAAGTTTTTTTCTTGATTAAAAGGCTTTTCCATCAATCTATATAACTTTAACTTCCAATAGTGTTGACCTTGAACTAGTATTATTATACAAACTAAAACTCCATACAACAGAAAAAATATATCTATAAATAAGTTATTAAGGAATAGATAAACTAATATCGCTGGGAAAGTCACAAAAGCGTGAAATCTTTCCATAGGATAGTAACTCTTTAATCTTTTAATCAGTTTTTGTTTGCTCATATTTATTTGCGGCTTGAAGCTAACGACCTGCTAAACGCAGTTCGATGATTTCTACGGAAATATAATAAAATCGATTAACTATGAAATCGGAATTAGACTTCCTATGTCTCTGATTTTATAGTTTGTCAAGAAGACCGCGCAGCGGTTGTATCTTGGAGATTTTATGTTATTGGGAGTATAAATTATCGGGCCAAATTGCTTTTAGCCGCTGTTGGCGCACCTCACGGATTTTTTTATTTTCCGAGAGCTTGGTTTCCCCTCGATGGGCAGTTAAAGATGCAAAGAACTAGACACGATGTTAGGCATAGTACTTATTCTTTCCAATTTTGAAGTCGGTCGATGTACAAATAACTTTCAACAAATTTTCTGTGTTCTGAACTGGTCATTTTTTCAAGTAAATTAAGAGCAGAAATATAGCTCGTCAAGTTTCCATTAGAGGAACTGAATTTTCCATCTTCAACAAATGTTACTAAACTGTCATTTTGAACTTTTAAATTTGGGTAATCTTTTTGGAGCTGTTTTCCCCCGCCAATATAGGTGACGATTTTATGTCCGTCTGCAATTCCAGACTCGCCAATAAGCTGTGCTCCAGCACAATTGCTCACAATGTATTTAGTTTCTTCGTTTTTCTTTTTAATAAAATCTATCATTTTTTCATTGCGGACTTGTGCGTACATATCATAGCCACTAGGAATAAATAGCGCTGTTAACTTTGGACAATTTTCAAATGTATAATCAGGAACAAAACGCATGCCTTCCTCGGTTGTGATTGGTTTTTCCGTTTCCGCTATGGTGATCACATTAAAAAGTTGCTCAAAATTTTGATTAGGTTTTCCAAAAACATCTGATGTTGCGATAACCTCACCTTGTAGGACACCATTAAACATAAGAAGGCCTATTGTTGGCAATTCAGTTTTGTACGGTTTCAAGTGTTTTGTTAATGTGTCAGATGGTGATTCTACTTGATTGGTATGCTCTGTTTTGAGCTTAGCTTTTGATTTCTCATTATTACAGCTAATAAAAATAGTTGCAAAAAATAGTGTTGAAATCATCAATACATTTTTCATATTCTTGTTTTTAATATTGACAAGTCAATTATAATATAATTTGAACTCGCCTTTTGTTTAAAAAGTAGGACAAGGTACTTATGAGAAATCTGATAAAAATTAAGCTGGTTTAAGAAGATTTTTTTAACCCCATTTAAATATTCATGGGTTAAACCAAGAAAACTTGCTAAAAGATATTGTGCTCTAACGGTCTCGGCTATGATTTCGTTGTGGAATCATCCGCAGGATTATTCCGCCGAAATCCAGCCGTTTGATTTATACTTTTATTTTGGTGTGGCACAAAACCACAATGAATTATAGCCATTGTTGTGGTTAGTTTTTTTTTATTTATTTACTCAATTTTAAAATTCTAAATGCTCCTTGAATTACCAAAGCAAAAACGATTGTTCCGATAATCAAATCAGGTTTATTTGAACTTAACCAATTTACCAAAATTCCTGCGATTATTACTCCCAAATTGATAATCACGTCATTTGAAGTGAAAATCATACTCGCTTTCATATGAGCCTCTTCTTTGCTTTTTGACTGTTGTAAAATGTAAAGGCAAATTCCGTTTGCAACAAGTGCAAAAATCGAAACAATAATCATTGTTGAAAAATCAGGAAGATTCTCGTCTCCAAAAAATCTCCTTAAAACTTCCACAAATCCAATAATCGCAAGTGTTATTTGAAAATATCCAGCAAGTTTTGCAATCCGTTTTTTTCTTGTCAGAGTTCCGCCAACCGCAAAAAGACTGATTCCATAAACGAAACTGTCGGCAAGCATATCCAAACTGTCGGCAACTAACCCCATTGATTTTGAGATTATTCCAGTTGTCATTTCGATTAGGAAAAATGCAAAGTTAATTCCGAGTACAGTCCAGAGTAGTTTTTTCTGGTTTGCGTTTTCTTTAAATTCAGTTTGGTCGGTTTTTTCGGTCGAGATTTTCTTTCCACCTAAATTAAGTTCAAGAACTGACTTTTCAATTTGGTCGATTTGTCCGCTGTGAAAAACAGTCAGTTTTCGGTTCGGAATGTCAAAGTCCAAATTTGCAATACTTGAGATTCCGTCCAATTTCATTCGGATTAGATTTTCCTCAGAAGGACAGTCCATTTTGGTAATCTCAAATATCGTTTTGTTCATTCACTTTTTCGTTTTTTGGACATTAACCACAACTTGTTTATATAGATGTAAAATACATCGTTATACGCCCAAATCCAATATGTAATCGATTATAAATACATTTCTTATATGCAATCTCGCTATTATTTAAAAAGGTTGATTGGATAAAGCACAGCGTAAGGAAACAAATTTAATATCTTTATTAAAGTTGCCCGTCCTTCGTTAAATTACAGACAGCTTAATGATATATAGACCTGACCATAACTGTGGTGATATCCAAAATAAAGATGTAATCAACTTATAGGCCAACAAAAAAACCTCCCAAACAAACTTGTCTAAGAGGTTTTATTTATTGACAGTGTAGGGGTTACCTAACCTCCTTAAGCATATCTTTGGCACTTTTACCAATTGCTCCTTTGGAGTCCATGGCAATAACTTTTTCCAGTAATTTAATAGTTTTATCCTTGGCACCTGCTTTAAAATAAGCATCTGCTAAGTTTTTTATGGCGCTAGGGGAATTAGGGAATAATTGTGCTACAAACGAGTATACGCCAATAGCGGGTTCAATTTGGTTATTGCTTAATAAATGATATGCGGTATTGCTCAATTCTGTTTCAAAATCAAAGAAACTATAGCGCGGGTCTTTAACCATTTTTGGTACCTCTATGGCCAGTTCTTCCATTTTTCCGGCCATATATAAATCGGTGATATAACGCATGGGGTCGGGCTGAAAACCTGTTCCTGAAAAAGTCAAGGCAGCATCTAGAACAGGGTCTTCATTAGATCTGTATTGCTCAAAACTCATATTAACAGCTATATTAGGTACGGTGGCATCGGCATTTTCCCAGACCGGCTTATCTTGCCACCAAGCATATGATAAGTAAACGGGAATCTTACTGTTGGGCAAAGCCACAGGGCGTGCATCACCATAAAAATTTATATTTTCTGAAGTTGGCTCCCCAACAAAGGTGGCATTGGTGTAATTATCCAGTTCGTTTACCAGATTCTGACAGGCAGAAAAGGTGCGTCTACCAGTGATGACAAATAATTTTCCTTTCTGGTTGATTTTCTTGGTTTCAATAATACCAGTTACAACCGTCTTGTTTTTGTAGTTGTTTCCACCGCCATTTAAACGAACATCCAATATCAGTTTTTCAACCTCATTGTTTTCAATAAAATCAAAAACACGAGCATAAAAAGAGGGTGTGTCTTCTTTGGGGTCATCCTGTATTTGGCTGTGTCTTACATAGACCGTTTTTTCTTCTGGCAGATATTCAAAGAAATAGATCTTATCTAAGTTTTTCAGGTATAAAGGCGTATTGGTTTGATCTCTTGCTTCGAGCCAATTCTCATCTTGAAAAATATGACTGTACTTTCTAGGCATTCTTTCTCCCTTTGGTAGGGCATTGAACTCCTGTTCAAAGGTTTTGCCATCTTTCTCCAGGGTAAGCTTGACCGAGTTTTGTAGTGTAGTAGTAATTCCTTGTGCATGCAAAACTTCTAACATGCCCAAGTAATTAATTCCAAAGGCCTTGAAATACTGATTGTTTTCCGAGTTCACTGCTGGGTATATTAGTTCCAAAGCCTTATCAATTGGTATTTTGTTTATTTCCAAAACTTTGGCCCCAAGTGCTTTGGCGTAGTCTTTATGAACACCTTGCAGGTAAATGCCATCGTTGTATTCGTAAAGATTAAAGGGCAGGTAATGAAATTCAAAAGGTTTTTGTCTAAAGCTAATGTCTGTATGGCCATATTTAAACAAGGAAATTATTCTGGACATTCCAACGATAATCTCATGCTCCTGTAAGTTTGGAATATTCTTATAAAGGGTTTCTACTTCGGAATTAAAAACCGCTTTAGTGGTTTTAACAAATAGAAAAGAATAGTCTTCATTTATGGTGTTTTGTAAAAATCGAAGGTCTTCTTGCCATTGGGTTGTGGTCAAATTCTCTTGAGCGGATAAGCTCAAAAAGAAGATCAAGTTTAGGGAGAGGAGTAATTTTTTCATCTTTAGTTTTTATGGTTATTAAAAATAGTACACTGTAATTTTAAATTTAATCACTTGTAAAAAGAATTTGATTTAACCGAAATGTAGTATTGGGTGGTTGAATTGTGTTTTTGAGATAATTCACTATTTTCCTAAGAGGTTGATATTTTTTATAGCGAAACAGCTTGCAAAAACATTAATAATTATTGTATATTTGCGCCACTGAACGGATAAAAGGTTATTCATGAGGGGACTTCTAGTCCCCTCTTTTATTACTAATTTTTATGTTTAAGGAAAAAGTGAAATCATTGTTGGACAAGGCCTTGGAGGAAAATACATCCTTGTTTTTGATTGATTTTTCTATAGGTGGTGATAACACTATCCGAGTGATTTTGGATGGCGATGAAGGAGTCAATCTTCAAGATTGTATGGATGTAAGTAGAGCCATTGAACACAACCTAGATCGAGAAGAACAAGATTTCTCATTGGAAGTGACATCGGCAGGAGCTACATCTCCGTTAGAATTGCCACGTCAGTATAAGAAAAATATAGGCAGGAAGTTAATGGTTAGGACTGCAGGAGAAGAGTTGGAAGGAAACCTGACCCATGCCACTGAAGATAGTATTACCTTAGAGTGGAAGGCGCGTGAGCCCAAACCAATTGGTAAAGGAAAAGTTACGGTTCAGAAAAAGCGGGATATTGCATTTTCTGATATCCATCAAGCAAAAGTTATTATAAAATTTTAATTGTAATTCAAAAATGGAAAACCTAGCGCTCATCGAATCCTTTTCGGAGTTTAAGGACGATAAGTTTATTGATAGGGTAACCCTTATGGCGATTTTGGAAGATGTATTCCGAAATGCCCTTAAAAAGAAGTTTGGTTCTGATGAAAATTTTGACATCATTATCAATCCGGATAAAGGCGATTTGGAAATTTGGAGAAACCGCATAGTGGTTGAAGATGGTGAAGTAGAGGAACCCAATGAAGAAATTTCCTTGACAGAAGCTAGAAAAATTGAGCCCGATTTTGAGGTTGGAGAAGATGTGTCCGAAGAGGTGAAGTTGATTGACTTGGGAAGAAGAGCTATTTTGGCTTTGCGTCAAAACTTGATTTCCAAAATCCATGAACATGACAACACTACTATATACAAGCAGTTCAAGGATCTAGAAGGAGAAATTTATACTGCAGAAGTACACCATATTCGCCATAAAGCAATTATTTTGTTGGATGATGAGGGCAATGAAATCATCCTTCCAAAGGAAAAACAGATTCCATCAGATTTCTTTCGCAAGGGAGATAACGTTCGTGGTGTAATAGAAAGTGTGGAATTAAAAGGGAACAAGCCTACAATTATCATGTCCAGAACTTCACCAAGTTTCTTGGAGCAATTGTTCTTCCAAGAAATTCCAGAAGTTTTTGATGGCTTGATTACTATTAAAAAGGCGGTTAGAATTCCTGGTGAAAAAGCAAAAGTTGCTGTGGATTCTTATGATGATAGAATTGATCCAGTTGGAGCATGTGTGGGGATGAAAGGATCGCGTATTCATGGTATTGTGCGTGAATTAGGAAACGAAAATATTGATGTCATTAATTGGACAAACAATTCTCAATTAATGGTAACACGGGCATTGAGTCCAGCTAGAGTGTCATCTGTTAAATTGAATGACGAGAAAAAAACGGCCCAAGTATACCTAAAACCAGAGGAAGTTTCCAAGGCAATTGGTAGAGGAGGGCATAACATTCGTCTTGCAGGTCAACTAACTGGTTATGAGATTGATGTGTTTAGAGAAGGCGTAGAGGAAGATGTAGAATTGACTGAGTTCTCTGATGAAATAGAAGCATGGGTTATTGACGAGTTTAAGAAGATTGGATTGGACACGGCAAGAAGTGTTCTGGAACAAGATGTCAATGACTTGATAAAACGAACCGATTTAGAAGATGAAACTGTTCTTGATGTGGTCCGCATTCTCAAGGAAGAGTTTGAAGATTAAACTATATATTAGCAGCAAATTTTAGGGCTAGGAAATACAATTTATGGCAGGAAACCCAACAATAAGACTTAATAAAGTTCTCAGGGAATTGAACATTTCGCTGGATAGGGCTGTAGACCACCTTTCTTCTATGGGTCATGAGGTGGAGGCAAGGCCTACAACAAAGATTACAGATGAGGTGTATCAAGTACTGTTGGATGAATTCCAAACGGATAAGAGTAAAAAGGTAGCTTCCAAAGAAGTTGGTGAGGAAAAAAGAAAGGAAAAGGAAGCCCTAAGAATTCAGATTGAGCAAGAGCAAGAAGAAAGAAGGCTTGCTAGAGAAAAGCGCAATGCCGAACAAGTAATAAAGGCTAAAGCAGAACTTGCTGGTCCCAAAACGGTTGGTAAGATTGACTTGGATAAAAAGCCAAAGGCACCTAAAGCTGCGGAAAAGGCAAAAGAACCTGAGCAACCTAAAGCTGAAGAGCCTAAAGTTAAAGAGCAACCTAAGGTTGAAGAACAACCTAAAGTAAAAGCTGAATCTACTCCTGAAATTGTTTCAGAGGAAATAAAAGAGAAGCCTGAAGTAAAAGAAAAAGAAGCTGTTGAATCTGTAGAGAAGGTTGTTGAGGCCCCAACAGAAGAAACGGATGAGGCCAAGGAACCCGAAGCTATTCAGACCCAATACAAAAAACTTAGTGGGCCTAAGATTACTGGTGATAAGATAGACCTTACCCAGTTTAATAAGCCAAAGAAAAAGAAAGAAGAGCCCAAAAAACCAAAACCTGCAGCATCAACTTCTGACAGCAATGCAGATAGGAGAAAGCGCAGAAAACGTATTATCAGCAGTAATCCTTCGCAGTCTGGTGGTAATCGCCCTCCAAGAGCGGGTGGTGGTAATAATAGTGGTCCAGGTAGAAGAGGAAATCAGCGTTCTGCAGCTCCAAAGGTTGAGCCAACAGAAGAAGAAGTACAAAAACAAGTGCGTGAAACCCTAGAAAAACTTCAAGGGAAATCAAACAAAGGCAAAGGAGCTAAATATAGAAGAGAGAAAAGAGATCAACACCGTCAGCAGACGGAAATAGATCTTGAGATTCAAGAGTTGGAAAGCAAAATTCTTAAGGTCACCGAGTTTGTTACGGTGAATGAGGTTGCCACGCTTATGGAGGTTTCTACGACCCAAATTATATCTGCATGTATGTCATTGGGTATTATGGTGACCATGAACCAGCGTTTGGATGCGGAAACGCTTTCTATTGTTGCAGAGGAATTTGGATATGAAGTTGAGTTTATAACTGCAGAAATTGAGGAATCTATTGAAGAAGAGGTAGATGCTCCAGAAGATTTAGAACCAAGAGCTCCTATTGTTACCGTAATGGGACATGTAGATCACGGTAAAACATCTTTGCTTGATCACATAAGGGAAGAAAATGTAATTGCAGGAGAAAGTGGGGGTATTACCCAGCACATTGGTGCATATGGCGTTACATTGCAAGATGGACAAAAAATAGCATTTTTAGATACGCCGGGTCACGAAGCTTTTACGGCAATGCGTGCTCGTGGTGCTCAAGTAACGGATATAGCAATAATTGTTGTAGCGGCGGATGATGATATAATGCCTCAGACAAAAGAGGCTATCAGTCATGCCCAAGCAGCAAGTGTTCCAATTGTTTTTGCTATTAATAAAATAGATAGACCTGCCGCTAACCCTGAAAAAATTAAGGAAGGTCTAGCAGCTATGAACCTATTGGTGGAAGATTGGGGAGGTAAAATTCAGTCCCACGACATTTCTGCAAAAACAGGTGAAGGAGTAAAAGAATTACTTGAAAAAGTATTGTTGGAGGCTGAACTGTTAGAGTTGAAAGCAAATCCAAACAGATTGGCTTCAGGTACTGTTGTAGAAGCATTCCTGGATAAGGGTAGAGGATACGTATCTACAGTTTTGGTGCAAACAGGAACCTTGGAAATTGGGGATTACGTGCTTGCTGGAACTTGCAGTGGTAAGATTAAGGCAATGCAGGACGAGCGTGGAAAGAATATTAAAAAGGCAGGGCCTGCCACACCAATTTCTATTTTGGGATTGGATGGTGCGCCACAGGCAGGTGACAAGTTCAGTGTATTGAATGATGAGCGTGAAGCAAAACAAATTGCAACGAAGCGGTCACAATTACAGCGTGAGCAATCTGTTCGTACACAAAGACATATCACCCTAGATGAAATTGGTAGACGAATCGCCTTAGGAGATTTCCAAGAATTGAACATTATCCTTAAAGGGGATGTGGATGGTTCTGTGGAGGCATTAACAGATTCGTTCCAAAAATTATCTACAGATGAAATACAGGTTAATATCATTCATAAAGGTGTAGGTGCTATAACAGAATCTGATGTGTTATTGGCAAGTGCATCGGATGCCATTATCATTGGGTTTAATGTTAGACCAATGGGGAATGCACGGATGGTAGCGGACAAAGAAGAAATAGATATCAGAATGTACTCTATTATCTATGATGCTATCAATGACCTTAAAGATGCTATGGAAGGTATGTTGTCTCCTGTGATGAAAGAGGAGATTACAGGTAATGCTGAAATTAGAGAAACCTTTAAGATTTCCAAGATTGGAACTATTGCAGGGTGTATGGTCACCAGTGGTAAAATCTTTAGAAATTCACAAATTAGATTGATTCGTGATGGCGTTGTAATCTATACAGGTGAATTATCATCGCTAAAACGATTCAAGGATGATGTTAAAGAAGTCTCCAAAGGATATGATTGTGGTTTACAAATCAAAAACTACAATGATATTAGAGAAGGAGATAATGTAGAAGCGTTCCAAGAAGTAGCAGTCAAGAAAAAGCTTTAATAAAATGTATTGAAATAAAAAATCCCGCTTCAGCGGGATTTTTTATTTATCTAGAAGTATTTTCAGGTTTTAAGAGCATGGCATCTGGGTACTTTTTACGCACTTCCAAATACTTGCGCTCAGCTTCCAATTTTGTTTTAAACTTACCCAAACGTACTCGATATGTTGGGGACTCAAATTCTATTTTTGAATACCACCCTGGAAAATCAACATCTATCTTGGATTTTAAGTTTTGAGCCTTTTGGTAACTGCCAAAACCTACCTGAATTTGATAAAAATCCGCCTTGGAATTGACTGCTGTATATAGTTTTGTTAATTCTTCAATACGCGGGTCTTGTTCAATAGTAATACTACCTTCTTGCGCAGAAAGTTGAATAGCGAAACCTATTAAACATACTATGATTACTGGGGTTTTCATGATATATGGTAGCTTTTCTTTTTTGTCTTTATACAAATGTAAATTTTTATGTTTTACACGAGGTGTTTTCATTTTATTTAGAATCTTTATAAATTAGATATTATAGATCCCTTAACATTTTAAAAAATAAGTCTATGTCGTACTTTTGTGTCCGATTTTAGTACGGTAAAAACCTATTGTTCTCAATATCAGTAGTAATAATCGTGCCAAAGATTTCGACAGAAATTTCGATAATATGAAAAAGGTTTTATACCGCCATCTTTTTTCTAAAGTTTTAGGTTTATCCCTCCTAGTTTTTCCCACTTCGTTTTATGCACAAGAAGAAGCTGCTTCAGTAGAAGTTGTTGTTGAAGACGCTGGTACTGCAGGAGGAGATGTTGCAAAAGGTAAACAGTTGTTTAATCAAAACTGTGCCGCATGTCATGCTCTGAATCGTAAGATGACAGGTCCTGCATTGGCAAATGTGGAGGCTAGATTGGCTGAGGATGAAGGTTTGGACAAAGAATGGCTTTATGCTTGGATAAAGAATAGTCCTGGAATGATTAAGGCTGGGGATGCTTATGCTGTCAAAACATACGCGGAGTACAATCAAGCGGCTATGACTGCTTTTCCAACATTGTCCAATGCAGATATAGATGATATTTTGGCGTATACGGCTGCTCCGCCACCAGCGCCTGCGGTTGCTGCGGTCGCTGATTCTGTTGGAGAGCAGGGGGGATCTTCCGGGGGTGTATCAAATGAAATTATTTTAGGTGCACTTACGCTTGTTTTCGCTCTTTTGGTCATCATGTTGATTTTGGTGAACAATACATTAAGACGTATTGCTGAAGCCAATGGAGTGGTGTTAGAGAAAGAAAAAGCTGAAAAACGTACTCCAATATGGAAAGCTTTCGCACAAAATCAGTTTTTGGTTTTGGTGAGTGCTATTTTCTTGCTGTTGGCGAGTGCTTACTTTGCTTACGGTTGGATGATGCAAGTTGGTGTTGATCAAGGGTACGCTCCTGTGCAACCCATCCATTATTCGCACAAAATACACGCTGGAGATAATAAAATTGAATGTAAATATTGCCACTCTTCGGCAAGGGTTTCAAAACATTCTGGAATACCATCTTTAAATGTTTGTATGAATTGTCATAAATCCATTTATGAATATCAAGGCAATCCCGAAGGGCCAAGTGCAGAAGATATTGCAAATGGTCATACCAATGAATTCTATACTGGTGAAATCAAAAAACTGTATAAAGCGGTTGGTTGGGATGAAGAAAACCAAAAATATACTGGTGAAACTCAACCTGTAGAATGGGTTAGAATCCATAACCTACCGGATTTCGCCTATTTCAATCACTCACAACACGTTTCCGTAGCAGGAATAGAATGTCAAACTTGTCATGGCCCTGTAGAGGTAATGGAAGTGATGTACCAATTTGCTCCGCTAACAATGGGATGGTGTATAAATTGCCACAGAGATACCAATGTGAAAGTGGAGGGCAATGAGTACTATACGGCCATTCATGAAGAGCTATCCAAAAAGTACGGGGTCGATAAGTTGACCGCTGCTATGATGGGCGGTTTGGAATGTGGTAAGTGTCACTATTAAGAATTAAAAAGAAGATAATCTCAGATATATCGTATGGCATCAAACAAAAAATATTGGAAAAGCGAAGCGGAGTTAAATCCGAACGATTCCATTGTTGAGGCGCTAAGACAAAACGAATTTACAGAACAGATTCCCGTTGATGAGTTTTTAGGCGACAAGGAAAACTTGTCAGCTTCCACTACCAACAGAAGGGACTTCTTAAAATATGTGGGTTTCAGTACGGCGGCAGCAACAGTTGCAGCCTGTGAAGGACCTGTTCATAAGTCTATTCCTTATGTTGTTCAACCAGACAGGATTGTACCAGGAGTTGCTAATTACTATGCGACTACAATTGCTGACGGACATGATTTTGCCAGTATTCTGGTTAAGACCAGGGAAGGAAGACCTATTAAAATTGAAAATAATACAGAGGCTAAAGTAAGTGGTAGTGCAAATGCAAGAGTTCAAGCTTCTGTGCTTTCATTATATGATAGCACAAGGGTGCAAGGGCCTTCTGCCAATGGTGAGCCTATTGAGTGGAAAGATTTGGATAATAGAATTAAAGGAGGTCTTACCGCTGCTAAAAATTCTGGAAAACAAATTGCATTATTGACCCAAACATACGCAAGCCCTTCTACTGATAAATTGATTGCTGAGTTTAAGGCTAGCTATGGTGAAAATGTAAACCATGTAGCGTATGATGCTATTTCTGAGGATGCCGCATTAAATGCATTTAATACCGCTTATGGTGAGCGTGCTTTACCAGATTATGATTTTGAGAAAGCAGATCTGATAGTTTCTTTTGGTGCAGATTTCTTAGGAGATTGGCAAGGAGGAGGATATGATGATGGCTACGCTAGAGGACGTGTTCCTAAGCATGGAAAAATGTCTAAGCATGTTCAGCTAGAATCCAATATGTCATTGACAGGGGCTAATGCAGACAAGCGTTACCCAATGACGCCAACACAGCAAAAAATTGCTTTGGCAAAGTTGTATGGAAAATTAAATGGCAGTAACGTTGGGGGAGGAACTTCTGATGTTGATGCAGCGGTTGAAAGCATCGCAGCTCAAATTAGAAAAGCTGGTAGTAAAGCTGTTGTTGTTACTGGACTAAATGATATCAATGCGCAAACTGTTGTGCTTGCAATTAATAAATTGTTGGCTAGTGAAGCTTTTGATACAGAGAATCCTAGATATGTTCGCCAAGGAGATAGCGCTAAAGTGACAAAATTGGTTGCAGATATGAATGCTGGCCGTGTAGGAGTTTTGATTATGGACGGTGTAAATCCAGTTTATTCGCTACCAAATTCAGCGGATTTTGTATCTGGACTTGATAAGGTTGATGTTTCTGTAAGTTTTGCATTTAATAATGATGAAACTGCACAGGCGTCCAAGTATGTTGCAGCTGCTTCCCATTACTTAGAGTCTTGGGGCGATGCGCAATTCAAAAAAGGACATTACAGTCTAGCACAACCTGCTATTCGCGAGCTTTTTGATACAAGACAGTTTCAAACAGCTTTGCTTACATGGATGGGCAGCGAAAAAACATATTACGAATACATAAAAGAAACATGGACTGCAGAAGTGCTGCAAGAATCTGATTGGAATAAAGCATTGCAGGATGGGGTATTTACTGCGCCTGTTGCTCCAGAAATCGATGAGCAGCCAGTAGCGGTTTCTGCTGATGTAGAAGAAGTGCAAGAAAGCATTGTTCCTATTGCTTCAGCTATACGTTCCTTAGTGAATACAACAAGTTCTGGAACAGAATTGGTTTTGTATTCTAAAGTGGGAATGGGAGATGGTCGTCAAGCCAATAACCCATGGTTGCAAGAATTCCCTGATCCAATTACCAGAGTTTCATGGGATAACTATGTGACGGTTTCCAAGTCAGATGCAGAAGCTTTGGGTATGGAAAACTTTAATGTGGCCGATGGAGGTTTAAATGGAAGCTATGCAAAACTAACTGTTGATGGTGCTGTTTTGGATAATGTCGCAGTGATCATCCAGCCAGGTCAAGCTCCCGGTACAGTCGGTCTTTCATTTGGTTATGGTAAACAAGCTGGAATGAAAGCTGAAATGGCGACTGGAGTAAATGCATTTTCACTTTACAACAATTTCAACAACGTACAATCGGTTAGCATAGAAAAAGCTGAAGGAACACATGAATTTGCTTGTGTTCAGTTGCATAAAACATTAATGGGTAGAGGGGATATTATCAAGGAAACTACCTTGGAAATCTTCAACACCAAAGATCATCACGAGTGGAATGCAGTTCCACAGGTATCCAAAGATCACCAAGAAATTCCTGTTACCTCGCCAGATGCGGATTTATGGCAAGAATTTGATCGTTCTATTGGGCATCACTTTAACTTATCCATCGATTTAAATTCTTGTACAGGTTGTGGAGCATGCGTTATTGCTTGCCATGCAGAAAATAATGTTCCTGTTGTTGGAAAAGAAGAAATCAGAAAATCAAGAGATATGCACTGGTTGCGTATTGATAGATACTATTCATCTGAAGAATCTTTTGAGCAGGATAATGAGAAAAAGGATAACATGGATGGCCTTTGGGGTGATAATGGTTCCTTGGGTGGATTTAGAGAGATGGAAGATGCATCGGCAAATCCTCAAGTAGCATTTCAACCTGTTATGTGTCAACACTGTAACCATGCACCTTGTGAAACAGTTTGTCCGGTAGCGGCAACTTCTCACGGTAGACAAGGTCAGAACCAAATGGCATACAACCGTTGTGTAGGTACAAGATACTGTGCCAACAACTGTCCATATAAAGTACGTAGATTCAACTGGTTCTTGTATTATGACAATGACGAGTTTGACTACAATATGAATAATGACCTAGGGAAAATGGTCATTAATCCTGATGTTAATGTACGTTCAAGAGGGGTAATGGAAAAATGTTCTATGTGTATTCAAATGACACAGAAGACCATTTTAGATGCTAAGAGGGATGGACGTGTAATTAAAGATGGAGAATTCCAAACAGCTTGCTCATCTGCATGTAGCAGCGGAGCTATGGTATTTGGAGACATCAATGATAAAGAAAGTAAGATTGCCGAGTTGAAGGAAAATGATAGAATGTATCACCTATTAGAGCATGTGGGCACAAAGCCCAATGTGTTCTACCATGTTAAGGTGAGAAATACGAACGAGGCTTAATCAATAAATAAGAAAGTAACTAGAAGATAAATTATGGCGTCGCATTACGAAGCACCTATTCGAAAGCCCTTAGTACTTGGAGATAAAGGATACCATGACGTTACCGTGGATATCGCAGCTCCTGTGGAGGGAAAGGCCAACAAACATTGGTGGATTGTATTTACCATTGCTTTAGTTGCATTCCTTTGGGGTCTAGGATGTATTATTTATACCATTTCCACAGGTATTGGGGTTTGGGGTCTTAATAAGACCGTAAACTGGGCCTGGGATATTACAAACTTTGTTTGGTGGGTAGGTATTGGTCATGCAGGAACACTGATTTCTGCAGTATTGCTCTTATTTAGACAGAAATGGAGAATGGCAATTAACCGTTCTGCAGAAGCGATGACCATATTTTCGGTAATTCAAGCGGGATTGTTCCCTATCATTCACATGGGGCGTCCTTGGTTGGCTTATTGGGTGCTTCCAATTCCTAACCAATTTGGTTCGTTATGGGTAAACTTTAACTCGCCATTGCTTTGGGATGTATTTGCGATTTCAACGTATTTATCCGTTTCCTTGGTATTCTGGTGGACAGGTTTGTTGCCGGATTTTGCAATGATTCGTGATAGAGCTGTTAAACCATTTCAAAAGAAAATATATAGCTTACTAAGTTTTGGATGGACTGGTAGAGCCAAAGATTGGCAACGTTTTGAAGAAGTTTCATTGGTTTTGGCAGGTTTGGCAACACCACTTGTACTTTCTGTACATACCATTGTATCCTTTGACTTTGCTACATCTGTAATTCCAGGATGGCATACCACTATATTCCCACCTTACTTTGTTGCAGGTGCAATTTTCTCTGGATTTGCTATGGTAAACACTTTACTTATCATCATGAGAAAAGTGTGTAGCCTTGAAGCCTATATAACCGTTCAGCATATTGAGTTAATGAACATTGTAATCATGATTACAGGTTCTATAGTGGGGTGTGCCTATATTACAGAATTATTCATTGCTTGGTATTCTGGAGTTGAATACGAACAGTACGCATTCCTAAATAGGGCAACAGGACCTTACTGGTGGGCTTATTGGTCTATGATGACTTGTAATGTGTTTTCGCCACAGTTCATGTGGTTCAAAAAATTGCGTACCAGTATCATGTTCTCATTCTTCATTTCCATTGTAGTAAACATAGGAATGTGGTTTGAACGATTTGTAATCATTGTTACTTCTCTACATAGAGATTACTTGCCATCTTCTTGGACCATGTTCTCTCCAACATTTGTAGATATTGGAATATTTATCGGCACCATAGGCTTCTTCTTTGTTTTGTTCCTGTTATATTCAAGAACATTCCCTGTAATTGCACAGGCAGAGGTTAAATCAATTTTGAAGGCATCAGGAGAGAAGTACAAGAAACTTAGGGATGCTGGAAAACCTTTATACGAAATGCCAGCTGTAAAAGGTGAGGTAAAGAAAGAAAAGGCTCCAAAAGTAGAAAAGGACAATCCTGATGAAAAGAAAGTTTCCTCCTTATTAGATACCATTGGTGTATTTAATGCGGATACTGAAACTGCAGACGATTTGAAGAAAGTAAAAGGTATAGGGCCTCAAATGGAACAGACCTTGAACCAGATAGGAATTTTTACGTTCGCGCAAGTGAGTAAAATGACCGAAAAAGAATATGATTTGTTGGACTCTATTACCGGTTCGTTCCCTGGAAGGGCGCAACGTGATGATTGGGCGGGACAAGCAAAAAAATTAAACGTTAAAAAATAGTTATGGCATCTAAAGTTATACATGCACTTTATACTGATGATGATGTGTTGATGCATGCCGTAAAGAAGGTAAGAGCAGAACACCATCATATTGATGAAGTGTATACACCTTTTCCAGTGCATGGTTTAGACAAGGCATTGGGTCTAGAAGATACTCGTATAGCAATCACTTCTTTTATGTACGGTTGTTTGGGCCTTATTGTGGCTATTGTTATGATGAATTATATCATGATTGATGATTGGCCCCAGGATATTGGAGGTAAACCAAGTTTTACTTATTTGGAAAACATGCCCGCCTTTGTGCCAATTATGTTTGAGTTAACGGTATTCTTCGCTGCCCACTTAATGGTTATCACGTTTTATTTAAGAAGTAGAATGTGGCCATTCAAAAAAGCGGAAAATCCAGATGTAAGAACTACGGATGACCATTTCTTAATGGAAATAGGAGTTCACAATAACGAGAAAGAGCTTACTGCTTTGTTGTGGGATACAGGAGCTGTGGAAATAAATGTTACAGAAAAGGAGTCATAAAAATATGAAGCATTTAGGTAAAATAGGTATTGTCTTAGTTTTGGTCCTGTCTATGGCTGCTTGCGCTGACAAGAACAGTCCAAACTACCAGTATATGCCCAATATGTATGAACCTGTTGGATACGAAACCTATCAGGGAGTTGACAATGGATTGTTTCCAAATGGGACAGAAGCTATGCTCCCTGCAGAAAACACTATCCCTAGAGGGTATATGCCATACAAATTTGAGAATACTCCTGGAGGAAAAGATTTGGCAAGATTGGATGTGAGCCCACTGGACTCATTGCAAAGCGAGGCCAATTTGGCAATAGGAAAAGAGCTTTATGATATCTATTGTGCAATTTGTCACGGACCAAAAGGTAAGGGGCAAGGTACATTGGTGAAAAGAGAAAAGATATTGGGTGTTCCTAGCTACGATGATGTTGCACGTAACATTAACGTAGGTAGCACATATCATACAATTTATTATGGATTAAACTCAATGGGTTCTTATGCATCTCAATTTGCTAATGAAGAAGAGATGTGGCAAGTGTCCGAGTACGTAATGAAGTTAAAGGAAGACCTAACAAAATAATTGGATAAGAGTATACTATGTACACGTTTTCAAACAGACTAAAAATAGGATCTTTCATTGCAATGGCAGTTGGATTGATTTGTTTAGCAACAGGTTTTTTATCCGCTCCCAGTACCGTGGAAGAAGCTAAGGCAATGGTGGCCTCAGCACATGATGATGGTCATGGAGGTGGACATGGCGAAGAAGCTTCAAGTCATGCTGCCGAAGACCATTCAGGAAAAGATGCGCACGGTGAAGCTTCAACACATGGAGAAGAGCATGACGCATCACATGATGAACATTTGTTGCACCAATTACAAAATAGACCTTGGTCTGCATTATATGTAGCTGCCTTTTTCTTTTTTATGATATCACTGGGTGTATTGGCCTTTTATGCCATTCAACGTGCAGCTCAAGCCGGTTGGTCACCCTTGTTATTCAGGGTAATGGAAGGTATTACTGCATATTTGGTTCCTGGAGGAATAATTGTATTTGTCATTTTGTTGCTTTCTGTACTGCACATGAACCATATGTTTGTTTGGATGGATGCTGATGTTGTTGCTCATGATAAATTGTTACAAGGGAAAGCAGGGTATTTGAATCCTACTTTTTTCCTGATTCGTGCTGCTATTTTCTTGGGCGGTTGGATTTTCTATCGTGAGTACTCCAGAAAACTTTCTTTGGCACAAGATGAGTCTGATGATAATTCAAACTTCAAATTGAATTTCAGAATCTCTGCTGCTTTCTTGGTGTTTTATTTGATTACAGAATCCATGATGTCTTGGGATTGGATCATGAGTGTAGACCCGCACTGGTTCAGTACCCTATTTGGATGGTATGTTTTCGCTAGTATGTTTGTTTCAGGAATAACCGTAATTGCTATGGTTACCATTTACTTGAAATCAAGAGGATATTTAGAAGATGTAAACAATAGCCATATTCACGATTTGGCAAAATTCATGTTCGGTATCAGTATTTTCTGGACATATTTATGGTTTTCCCAATTTATGTTGATATGGTATGCCAACATCCCAGAAGAAGTTACTTATTTTATCACAAGAATAGAGGATTACAAATTGCCATTCTTTGGAATGCTGGCAATGAACTTTATATTCCCATTATTGGTATTGATGAACAGTGATTACAAAAGAGTAAATTGGTTTGTTATCATGGCAGGTATTGTAGTTCTCTTTGGACACTATATGGATGTTTTCAATATGATCATGCCAGCTACTGTTGGTGACCAATGGTATATAGGATTACCTGAAATTGGAGGAATATTGTTTTTTGGAGGATTGTTTGTGTACTGGGTGTTCAACACACTTACAAAACAACCATTACAACCAAAGCGCAATCCATTTATTGAGGAAAGTAGACAATTTCATTATTAATACGATTAAGGCTTAGAAAGATATACAATGACTGCATTATTAACATTGACTGTTTTAGTACTGGTAGCAATCGCAATCTGGCAAATGACCAAGATTTTTGAATTGTCCCAACTAAAATCAGAAAACACGGAGATAGCCACAGATTCAGATAATAAGTACAATGGTTATTTGTTATTCGGATTCCTGATTTTTATCTACGGAATTACCATATTTAGTTTTGCAAAATATAATAAGATGTTGCTTCCAGAAGCTTCATCGGCTCATGGTGGTGAGTATGACCAACTCATGTGGGTATCATTTGCCATTATCTTTTTTGTACAGACAATAACACAAGCCTTACTGCATTATTTTGGATATAAGTATAGAGGAGAGAAAGGCAAGAAAGCACTTTTCTTTGCAGATAATGACCGCTTAGAGTTTATATGGACAATCATACCGGTTATTGTACTTGCTGGTTTAATTCTATGGGGATTATATACATGGACCAACATCATGGATATAAATGATGAAGACGATCCTTTAATTGTGGAATTATATGCCCAACAGTTTAATTGGACAGCACGTTATGGTGGGGATGATAATGTTCTTGGAGATGCAAGTGTTCGTTTAATAGATATTGATAGAGCAAACGTTCTTGGTTTAGATGAATCTGATCCAAATACTGCAGATGACGTTATCGTAAAAGAATTGCACTTACCAGTTGGCCGTAAGGTGAACTTTATGATGCGTTCCCAAGATGTGCTTCATTCGGCATATATGCCTCACTTTAGAGCCCAAATGAACTGTGTTCCTGGTATGATTACCCAATTCTCATTTACTCCTACAGTTACTACGGAAGAAATTCGATTGAACCCAGATGTGGTTGATAAAGTAAAAAGAACAAATGCGATAAGAGCAAAAAGGGCTGCTGCTGGTGAGCCTAATTCAGACCCATGGGAATATGATTATGTGCTACTTTGTAATAAGATTTGCGGCAAATCCCACTATAATATGCAGATGAAGATTATAGTAGAGACCGAAGAAGAATACAATAAGTGGATGGCAGAACAGACTACCTTTAAGGAAACTGTTACTCCCGCTGAATAACATAGGTTAGGAAAAGAAATAATAAAATTTTAAAAGAGATTATGTCAGCTACTGAACACGGACACGAAGATCATGGACATCATCATAAAGAAACGTTTGTAACCAAATATATCTTTAGTCAGGACCATAAGATGATTGCCAAGCAATATCTTATTACGGGTGTTTTGATCATGGGCTTTATTGGAATTGCAATGTCATTATTGTTTAGAATGCAATTGGCATGGCCTGGAGAATCATTTTCAGTCTTTCAAGCATTTTTAGGCAAATGGGCTCCTGAGGGCGTCATGGATGCCGATGTTTACTTGGCATTGATTACTATGCATGGTACCATTATGGTATTCTTTGTGCTGACTGCAGGATTGAGTGGTACTTTTAGTAACCTATTGATTCCTTTGCAAATAGGTGCTCGTGATATGGCATCCGGCTTCTTGAACATGCTTTCTTTTTGGATGTTTTTTGTGTCAGCTGTAATCATGGTTATTTCGTTATTCGTTGAAGCTGGACCGGCAGCAGCAGGTTGGACTATTTACCCTCCATTGAGCTCATTGCCAATGGCACAGCCAGGCTCTGGTATGGGTATGACCTTATGGCTGGTATCCATGGCAATATTCATTGCTTCATCGTTATTGGGTTCCTTAAATTATATTGTAACAGTAATCAATTTGAGAACCAAAGGAATGTCAATGACGCGTTTACCATTGACTATTTGGGCATTTTTTGTTACGGCAATTATCGGTGTAATATCTTTCCCAGTATTACTTTCAGCAGCTTTGCTATTGATAATGGATAGAAGTTTTGGCACATCCTTTTTCCTTTCAGATATATTTATTCAAGGAGAAGTGCTTCATTATCAAGGAGGGTCACCCGTATTATTCGAACACTTGTTCTGGTTCTTGGGTCACCCAGAAGTTTATATCGTTTTACTGCCTGCTTTGGGAATTACTTCAGAAGTAATGTCAACCAATGCAAGGAAGCCTATATTTGGTTATAGAGCGATGGTAGCTTCCATTTTAGCTATTGCTTTCTTATCTACTATTGTATGGGGTCACCATATGTTCATCTCAGGTATGAATCCATTCTTGGGATCTGTATTTACATTTACAACATTATTGATTGCAATACCGTCCGCGGTAAAGGCCTTCAACTATATAACCACCTTGTGGAAAGGAAACCTGCAACTGAATCCCGGTATGCTATTTTCCATAGGTTTGGTTTCAACCTTTATATCAGGAGGTCTTACAGGTATTATACTTGGGGATAGTACATTGGATATCAATGTACATGACACCTACTTTGTAGTAGCTCACTTCCACTTGGTAATGGGTATTTCTGCACTGTATGGACTTTTTGCTGGAGTGTACCATTGGTTCCCTAAAATGTTCCAGGGTAGAATGATGAACAAAAACTTGGGTTACGTCCATTTCTGGATTACTGCAATATGTGCCTATGGAATATTCTTCCCAATGCACTTTGTGGGTATGGCTGGTGTACCAAGGCGTTATTATGAAAATACGGCATTCCCAATGTTTGATGAATTAACAAACGTTCAAGTATTGATGACGGTATTTGCACTTATTGCAGGAGCGGCACAATTGGTCTTCGTTTATAATTTTGTAGTAAGTATATTTTACGGAAAAAGAGGGCCTCAAAACCCATGGAGTTCCAATACACTGGAATGGACAGCTCCTCAAGAGCATATGCATGGAAACTGGCCAGGTGCTATTCCGCATGTACACCGATGGGCATACGATTATAGTAAAACCTATGAAAACGGTGAATACATTATCCCAGGGCAAGATTTTGTTCCGCAGAATATTCCACTTCAGGATAATGAAGAAGAACTCAACCACTAAGACGTTAGATAAAACAAAAAACCCATCCCACTCGGATGGGTTTTTTGTTTACAGCGTTTTGGTACAACAATTGTTATCCGTAATTGTAATATCTTTAAGAACCTTAAATCGAATACTTGTGAAAAATCTTGTAATACTACTTTTATTGTTGTGCCATGTGACGTTAATAGCGCAGCGTAAACCAAAGATAAAAGGAAGTCGAATTGTTACCGAAGTCAACGAGGAACTACCGGCCTTTAATGCAATCCAACTTAATGATAACCTAAATATCGTATTAAAAAAGTCATTTGGCCCTGGATATGAAATTGTAGCTGATGATAATCTTATAGATATTTTAAAATTCAAAGTAGAGGACAGCACATTGGTAATAAGCTCTTTTTATGATGTCACCGCCAAAAAACAATTTGATATTACCATAAATTACACTGAACTCAAAGCAATTACTGTAAAAGAGGGCAGTGTAGTTACAAACGATATTATCAGCAGCGATGAATTGTTTGTAGATGCTTTTGCCGATGCTAAATTGGATATTAAGGCAAATGCCGCGATAATGGATATTAATTTGGAAGATACCAGCAAAGGAGATTTTAATGTTGATGTGGATTCACTCAATATAGGACTGAAAAATAGGGCCGAAGCTTATATATATTCTGTAAATGAAGTAAGCTTGGTGGATTTGGAAGGAAATGGATCCTTGACCTATGAAGGTACTTCGGACAGAACAGAAGTTGACTTAACAGGAAATGCAAAATTCAAAGGCGAAAAAATGGAAGCGGGAACAATTAAGGCCCGACTAGAAAATGCGGCAAATGCCCGCATATATGCCTATAGAGATTTGGAGCTTAGTGCCAAGGGAAATTCAAGAATCTACCTTTACGGGAATCCTAAAATTACGGTTCTCGAATTTTTGGATACTTCACAATTAATTAAGAAAGTAGAGTGATTTTGCCTATTTGGTAATAGGAGCGGTCATACAATGCTCTGGAATTCCAAATCCATCCACCAATACTTCAATATGCGGGCGTAACTCTGTGGATAAGCGCTCCACTCGCTGTCTAATAGCTTTAGACTTTGTACCACTAAAATACCCTTGCTCCAAATACCAGCCAGTATCGTTATAAAGTTGGTGCAGTGCATAAAGTGTCCCCAACTTTTCTAATAATACCTTATGCTTTTCGTCAGTAACGGAAGTACAAAATTCATTGAACACATGATAAGCCAATTCTATACTATAGGATTTTCCCAAGGCTAACAAGTGGGTCTGTACTTTTAAAAAGGCCTGATATGAAAGGATTCCTTTTTTTATATAACTCCTAATTCGCATTGCCAAGGTATAGGTGAGCCGTCGGGTTCTATAATTAAAGGCATGCTTATGAAATTTTGGGTTGTACAAATGTTCCTTATCCACTTTATTGGAGTAGATAGGGTTAATGGTACTTAGTTTATCTGCAAGTTGACTTCGTAACAACTTTAAAACCGAAGTAAACCCAGCACTATTGAACTCAGCTTTAAAATCAGATAAAACCCCTTTGGCCGCCAATTGTAGTAAAACATTGTTGTCCCCTTCAAAAGTGGTAAATATGTCCACATCCCCTTTTAGGTCGGCAATTCTATTTTCTAATAAATACCCTTTTCCGCCACAAGCCTCCCTACATTCTTGAATAGTATCGTTCGCAAACCATGTGATGATGGATTTAAGTCCGGCCACTTGAGTTTCAACTTTTCTTTTGTCCGGTTGTGAATCATCGCTATACCGTTTCATCATTTCCTCCAAAGTAACATGATAGACATAGGCGCTCGCTATTGCAGGGGTAAGTCGTAATTGATGGGTGGGGTAATCCATGATAAGATCTTCCTGAATCTTAACACTATCATTAAATTGCCTTCTGTTCAATGCATGCTTTACTGCTATGGTCAATGCCATTTTTGCACCACCAACAGCTCCTTTTGCAACACAGATACGACCACCAACCAAGGTTCCCAACATGGTGAAAAATCGTTTATTCGGATTTTTAATAGCAGAAAAATAAGTGCCATCCCTCCTAATTTCCCCATATTTATTCAATAAGTTTTCACGAGGAACTTTGACTTGATTAAACCAAATCTTTCCATTATCCACACCATTTAGACCAAGCTTATATCCATTGTCTTCAATAGTGATACCGTCCAACACATCATTTTTATTATCCCGTACAGGAACCAAAATAGCGTGTACCCCTTCATTTTTACCATCCACAATCAACTGTGCAAAAACGGACGCCATAGTTGAATGCAATGCATTGCCTATGTATTCTTTATTATCGTTTTGCCCTGGAGTATGAATAATGATGGAGTCAGTTTCCTTGTCATAAGTAGCTGTTGTTTTTATGCCTCTTACATTAGAACCATGCCCAGTTTCAGTCATGGCAAAACAACCCAATAATTTCGCTTTTCCGGTATCTGCCAAATATTGGTCGTGATGTTTTTTGGTGCCCAATTTCTGAATGCTACCGCCAAAAAGCCCAAATTGAACCCCAAATTTCACTGCAAGGCTCCCATCAATAAACATAAGATGTTCAAAAATTGCTCCGTATGCTGGCATATTACCGGTTCCTCCATATTCGAGGTCATATGCCATAGCGCCATATCCGTTAGTACCCAAGAGCTGAACTTGTTCCAATACTTTCCCCCTAAAATCTTCCTTATTTCTTCTAACATCCCAATGAAAAATAGGTTGATTCAGAAAGTTTCTAAAGTCATCAACGGCTTTATCGTGTGGGCCTTTTAAAATACTATCGAGTACTTTGGCGTTGTAAAAATCAGATGTTTTATGATGTATGACTTCAACATCAAATAAATGATTGTAGTGGTTGGGTTGTATCCCTAAATTTATTTCAATATGTTTTAAATGGTCATTGAAATCGCAACTGTCGCAGTACAAATTCCCTAAACGTTGGCTTAATGA
This sequence comes from uncultured Allomuricauda sp., assembly GCF_947499585.1. Lineage (GTDB taxonomy): Bacteria > Bacteroidota > Bacteroidia > Flavobacteriales > Flavobacteriaceae > Flagellimonas. Next base: position 297,129 of record NZ_CANMOO010000003.1, read on the forward strand.
TGCAAGAGGATAGGTATCACTTTCAATAAGTTTAACATTGGAATTTGTAATAGTATGTTTCCAATGTTTTAGTTCTTCATCTGCTGGCGGATTTTCCCTATCCAACCAAAGTGAAAGTTGTTCTTTTTCATCCGGTTCAAGTACAGAATCTTGCTCAATGGTTTTTTTGACCACGGATATTTCGGAGGCCGAAAGTAGATCATCTGACCAGATGACATAAAAAAATGGAATGTACTGTAAAATGCCTATTGAGTAATCAGATTTTACCATAAAAAGCTAAGTTGAAGAAATTGTATTTTTTTTCTTTGACGTATCTAATTTAAGATTTAGATTTTTAAGATGGTGCAGGAATCTTTAGACTCATAGATTTTAGAAGAATTGGTTTCTGGTACATTTGGTTTTCAACTATATTTGTTAGGATATGAATGAAAATCTAGACCCTACACCTGAGAATTTCTCTCAAGAAGAGCTTGATATTGAAAGGGCTTTAAGACCAATTACCTTCGATGATTTTACTGGTCAGGAGCAGGTGTTGGAGAATTTGAAGATTTTTGTACAAGCTGCTAACCTTCGTGGTGAAGCTCTAGACCATACCTTATTTCATGGTCCACCGGGATTGGGAAAAACTACACTTGCCCATATTTTGGCAAATGAACTTGGAGTAGGAATTAAGATTACCTCTGGTCCGGTTCTGGATAAGCCGGGAGATTTGGCCGGCTTGTTGACCAATCTAGATGAGAGAGATGTATTGTTTATAGATGAAATTCATCGCCTAAGCCCTATAGTAGAAGAGTATTTGTATTCTGCGATGGAGGATTATAAGATAGATATCATGATTGAAACAGGGCCGAACGCCAGAACAGTTCAAATCAATCTAAGTCCATTTACTTTAATAGGCGCAACCACGCGTTCAGGGTTGTTGACGGCACCTATGCGAGCGCGATTTGGTATCCAGAGCCGATTGCAATATTATAATACGGAATTATTGTCGACCATTGTAGAACGAAGTGCTGAGATACTTAAAGTGCCCATCACGAATGATGCGGCCATAGAGATTGCCGGTAGAAGCAGAGGAACACCAAGAATTTGTAATGCCTTATTACGAAGGGTGCGTGATTTTGCCCAAATAAAAGGCAACGGAAATATAGATATGGACATTTCCAAATTCAGTTTAAAAGCCTTGCATGTGGATGCACATGGTTTGGACGAGATGGATAATAAAATCTTGACTACCATTATAGATAAGTTCAAAGGAGGCCCTGTAGGCATTACAACATTGGCTACCGCAGTTTCAGAAAGTGCAGAAACCATTGAAGAGGTCTATGAACCTTTTTTGATTCAACAAGGATTTATTATGCGCACGCCAAGAGGCCGGGAGGTGACAGAACTCGCCTATAAGCATTTGGGCAGAATCAAAGGGGCAACGCAAGGAGGGTTGTTTTAATTTGAATCTAAAAACTAACCATACAGAACTTATCAAAACCGAAGCCAAGCGCCTCGGTTTTTTGTCTTGCGGTGTTTCCAAAGCTGAATTTCTGGAAGAAGAGGCTCCGCGATTGGAAAAATGGCTTAACCAAAATATGCACGGTGAGATGCAGTATATGGAAAACCATTTTGATAAGCGATTAGACCCTACCAAGTTAGTCGAAGGGTCAAAATCGGTAATTTCTCTATTACTCAATTATTTTCCAGAGCAGGATCAAATAAAAAACACCTATAAGGTGTCCAAGTATGCCTATGGTACGGATTATCACTTTGTGATAAAAGACAAACTCAAATCCCTATTGCATTTTATTCAAGATGAAATTGGGGAGGTACATGGTAGAGCGTTTGTAGATTCCGCTCCTGTTTTGGATAAGGCATGGGCAGCCAAAGGTGGTTTGGGTTGGATGGGAAAGCACAGCAATTTACTTACACAACAAGTAGGCTCTTTTTATTTTATTGCTGAATTGATTGTTGATTTGGAATTAGATTATGATACTCCGGTTACTGATCATTGTGGTACATGTACCGCCTGCATTGATGCCTGCCCTACAGAAGCAATTGTGGAGCCTTATGTAGTGGATGGGAGTAAATGCATTTCTTATTTTACTATTGAATTAAAGAATGAAATCCCTAACGAATTTCAAGGAAAGTTTGATGATTGGATGTTTGGTTGTGATGTCTGTCAAGATGTTTGTCCGTGGAACCGTTTTTCAAAACAACATAACGAGCCTTTGTTTAATCCCAATCCAGAATTACTTTCAATGAGCAAAAAAGATTGGGAGGAAATAACGGAAGATGTTTTTAAAAGAATCTTCAAAAAATCCGCAGTAAAGCGAACCAAATTCTCTGGTTTACAGCGAAATATCAAGTTTTTAAAATCCTGAAAACCAACTATAACGATTTCGTTAAGCCCTTACAGGCATTTGGTGTTAAGTTTTTTTTAAGGAAAAATTAAAAATACTATATTGGTAGTTATGCAGACTGTGATTTTCTCAAAAGCTAGCCACTAAATTTGCTATAATCAAAACTTTTGGGCTATTAAATTTAGAATCAAGGGCATAAACTAACTAAACTTAAATTAATTAACTAAATCAAGAAAAACCATGAGTGGATTACAGACTTTGGATATTGTTGTGATTCTGGTATATCTGGTAGGAATCATTATCTACGGAATATCAAAATCAAAAAGAAGTAGTTCGGAAGATTATTTCTTAGGAGGTAGAACAATGACATGGCCCATAGTGGGGATTGCACTTTTTTCAGCAAATATTTCAAGTTCCACTTTAGTAGGGTTGGCTTCTGATGGTTTTCAGACCAATGTCAACGTTTATAACTACGAGTGGTATGCTGTTGTCATCCTGATTTTCTTTGCTATATTTTTCTTGCCATTTTATTTGAAATCTGGCGTTTACACCATGCCCGAATTTATGCAAAGACGTTATGATAAAAGGTCTAGATATTACTTTTCCCTAATAACCATTGTAGGAAATGTATTGGTGGACACTGCAGCTGGCCTTTATGTAGGTAGCATCGTATTAAAACTACTATTTCCAGATGTGGATTCTACATATATCATCATTGGTCTTGCTGTTGCAGCTGCTGCATATACTATTCCTGGAGGATTAAATTCAGTTATTCAAACAGAAGTAATTCAAGCGGTGTTGTTGATTATAGGATCCTGTTTGCTAACCTATTTTGCTTTTGAAGAACTTGGTGGCGGATGGAGCGGAATGATGTCTAAGTTGGATGCTGCATTAGCTTCGGGAGATGTCAATTTCGGAGATCGCGCTGCGGAAGGGAAATTCATACCCTCAAATTCTGGAGAAGTATTTAGTCTGGTCCGGCCCAACAACGATGAATTTATGCCATGGTGGGGTCTGCTTACAGGAGTTCCGCTATTAGGCTTTTACTTTTGGGCCAATAACCAGTTTATGGTGCAACGTGTGCTTGGAGCTAAAGATTTAAACCACGGACGATGGGGTGCGTTATTTGCTGGATTGTTAAAACTTCCTGTTATCTTCATTATGGTAGTGCCTGGGGTATTGGCACTTTTACTGTTTAGCTCTTTGGATATATCAAACCTAAACTATCCATTACCAGATGGGAGTATGTGTGAGAACCTAATCGATTGCCCCAATCTAACCTATCCGGTATTATTGTTCCAGCTTTTGCCTACGGGTATTTTAGGTTTGGTGGTAGCCGGTTTATTGGCTGCAATGATGTCTTCGGTTTCAGCAACATTTAATTCGGCCTCAACATTGATTACAATGGATTTTATAAAACAATTACGCCCAGAAATGACCAGTAAGCAATTGGTTAGAGCAGGACAAATTGCCACATTAGTATTGGTTGTGTTAGCTTCAGCATGGGTGCCATTTATTGAAAAGGTGAGCGACTCGCTTTGGGGTTATCTTCAATTAGTGATAGCCTTTACAAGTCCACCAGTTGTATCAGCATTTATTCTTGGTCTGTTTTGGAAAAGAGCAAATGGAACAGGAGCTTTTGTTAGTTTGTTGGTAGGTGGCGCAGTTGCAGTCTTTATGATACTATCTGCAAGCTATGATATTTCACCTTATATAAATGAATTCCATTTTCTTGCAAAAGCCAACCTATTATTTGTTATTAGCATAATAACACATGTAGTGGTTAGTTTGGCAACGGAACTACCAGATGCTCAGAAAGTGGCAGATTACACCTATAGAAAAGAGTTGTTTACTGAGGAGACAGAAGAACTTAAGGCTTTGCCATGGTATCAAAATTACAGATATTTGGCTATTATTTTGTTGGTGGTTACCACAATTATAGTGGGTTATTTTTGGTAATTTAGAATGATAAAATATTCAAAAAGGCGCCACATCTAGTCGGCGTCTTTTTATTTGAAGGCATTGGGCTTGTATCCCAAAGAATAACTTATAAATTTACATCTTCAATTGTAATCAATGAGTAAAGAAAAATTACGCAGAGAAGCATTATTGTACCATGCCAAACCCCAACCAGGCAAGATAAAAATTGTACCAACAAAACCATATGCTACCCAAAGAGACTTGGCACTTGCCTATTCACCAGGCGTTGCGATACCTTGTTTAGAGATTGAAAAAAATAAAGATGACGTCTATAAATACACGGCCAAAGGAAATATTGTTGCTGTTATTTCAAACGGTACTGCGGTTTTAGGACTTGGAAATATAGGCCCCGAAGCTTCAAAACCTGTAATGGAAGGGAAAAGTCTTTTATTCAAGATTTTTGCGGATATCGATGGAATGGATATTGAACTGGATACCACAGATGTAGATAAGTTTGTGGAGACCGTAAAAATTATATCCCCTACGTTTGGAGGAATCAATCTTGAAGACATTAAAGCACCCGAAGCATTTGAGATTGAACGAAGGCTTAAAGAAGAACTGGATATTCCAGTAATGCATGATGATCAGCATGGAACGGCAATTATCTCTGCTGCTGCTTTGTTAAATGCTTTGGAGATTACTGGTAAAAAAATAGAAGAAGTTAAAATTGTGGTTAGTGGGGCTGGGGCTGCTGCAGTTTCTTGTACACGTTTGTACAAGGCATTTGGTGCTAGTAGCGAAAATATTGTAATGCTGGATAGCAAAGGGGTTATCCGAAGCGACCGAGAAAGCCTTTCTAAAGAAAAACTAGAGTTTGCTTCTGACAGAAAGATAGATACTCTGGACGAGGCCCTGAAAGATGCCGATGTTTTTATCGGCTTATCCATTGCAAATATTTTGACTCCGAAAATGCTCAAATCTATGGCCAAAGACCCTATTGTTTTTGCCATGGCAAATCCTGATCCTGAAATAGAATATAACATTGCCTGTGAGACAAGGGATGACATTATCATGGCAACTGGCCGCTCTGATCATCCTAATCAGGTAAACAATGTCTTAGGATTTCCATTCATTTTTAGGGGCGCGTTAGATGTTCGAGCAACAAAAATTAATGAAGAAATGAAGATGGCTGCTGTTAGGGCTTTAGCGGATCTTACAAGAGAACCTGTGCCAGAACAAGTGAATATCGCTTATGACACTACAAGATTGGCTTTTGGTAAAGATTATATAATTCCAAAACCTTTTGACCCAAGATTAATTACAAAAATTCCTCCTGCGGTTGCTAAAGCAGCAATGGAAAGTGGAGTGGCTAAAGTGCCTATACTTGACTGGAAGAAGTACGAGGAAGAACTCTACCAAAGATCTGGTAACGATAATAAGGCAGTACGCTTAATGCACAATCGAGCTCGATTGAATCCAAAACGAATTGTTTTTGCAGAGGCCGAATTGTTAGATGTGATGAAGGCTGCGCAGATTGTGCATGATGAAGGTATTGCCATCCCAATTTTGTTGGGAAGCAAAGAGACTATAGAAAGCCTTAAAAAGGAGCTGGAATTTGATGCTGAAGTTCCAATCATAGATCCGCGTTCAGATGAGTCCAAGGATATGCGAACTAGGTATGCTCTTAAATTATGGGAATCTAGAAAACGAAAAGGAGAAACCAAATATAGTGCCAACGTTAATATGGGTAAGCGCAATTACTTTGGTGCTATGATGCTTCAGGAAGGCGATGCTGATGGAATGATTTCTGGATATTCCAGATCATATCCGAAGGTATTGAAACCTGTTTTTGAAGTATTGGGTCGGTCTAAGGGAGTAAAAAATGCTTCGACCGTTAACATTATGATTACAGAAAGAGGACCGTTATTTTTAGCGGATACTTCAATAAATGTGGACCCAAGTGCTGAAGATTTGGCAGAAATAGCCCAGATGACCGCAAATGTCGCCAACACCTTTGGTTTTAATCCTGTTATGGCAATGCTGTCCTATGCCAATTACGGTTCGTCAAGCCATCCAAATGCACAAAAAGTAAGGGAAGCTGTTAAAATTTTACATGAACGTAATCCTGAGTTGGTGGTTGATGGTGAAATCCAGACCGATTTTGCATTGAGTCAGGAATTATGTCATAACAATTTTCCGTTTTCAAAGCTTGCGGGAAAAAAGGTAAACACTTTGATATTCCCTAATTTAGATTCGGCCAATATCACTTACAAACTCTTGAAAGGATTAAACAATGCAGAGTCCATAGGTCCAATCATGGTCGGTCTTCGTAGGCCAGCACATATTTTGCAACTTGGTGCCAGTGTTGATGAAATGGTGAACATGGCAGCCGTAGCTGTGATTGATGCCCAAGAAAGGGAAAAACGGAAAAAGGCAAAAATGGGAGAATAATTTGCTGTGATTAATATTTTACCCAAAACCTAACTACTATATTATGATTACCCACTTAAATGGAAAATTAGTCGAAAAAAATCCAACCTACGTCGTGATTGAATGCAGTGGTGTAGGATACTTTTTAAATATTTCATTGCATACTTTTTCGCAATTGAAGGATGAAGAAAACATTCGTCTTTTTACCCATTTACAGGTCAAAGAAGATTCACACACCCTATTTGGTTTTGTAGAAAAATCTGAGCGAGAAATTTTTAGGTTATTGATTTCCGTTTCGGGCATTGGATCAAGCATAGCTAGGACCATGTTATCTTCATTGTCACCCATACATGTAAGGGATGCTATTGCTAACGGAGATGTCCATTCCATACAGGCAATCAAGGGTATAGGAGCCAAGACTGCACAACGTGTAATCCTCGACTTAAAAGATAAGATTTTAAAAGTCTACGATATGGGCGAAGTTTCCCTACAATCAAACAATACAAGCAAAGAAGAAGCGTTATCTGCTTTAGAGGTTCTTGGTTTTGTCCGAAGACAATCAGAAAAGGTTGTGGACAAGGTATTATCCCAAGATCCTACACTAAGCGTTGAGGACATTATAAAATTAGCGCTGAAAAATTTGTAACTAGTTTGAAAAGAGGGGCAAAACCAATGCTTAAATCATTAAGATTTAAGTACTTTTTCTTTTTTGTATGTTTTCTGATAGCCACCAACTTAATAGGCCAGGAGACCAATGAGCAAGTTCAGGACTCGGTAAAAACCGGTTTTGCACTTGGTCAATTGATATTGGAGAACCCAGATAGCATTATTGCTAAATATTCTTATGACTCTAAACTAGATCGATATATCTACACAGAAAGTGTTGGAGACTTTGATATAAGTCACCCTATTATTCTTACTCCAGATCAATATTTTGAACTCGTTCGAAAAGAACGAATGAAAGCATATTTCAAAGAAAAAATTGACGCTTTTACAGGGAAAAAGGAAGGAAGTCAAGAGGCTAGAAAAAATCTATTGCCCAATTTTTACGTGAACAGCAGTTTCTTTGAATCCATTTTTGGAGGAAACACGATTGAAGTAATTCCGCAGGGTTCCGTAGCGATGGACTTAGGAGTATTATGGCAAAAAAATGATAACCCCGCCCTTTCACCAAGAAATCGAACCAATCTTTCTTTTGATTTTGATCAAAGAATAAGCTTGAGTCTTTTGGGTAAAGTAGGGGAACGTCTTCAAGTAACTGCCAATTACGATACAGAAGCAACTTTTGATTTTCAGAATTTGGTAAAAATAGATTACACGCCAACCGAAGATGATATTCTTCGTAAAATAGAGATTGGTAACGTAAATATGCCATTGAACAGTTCCTTGATCACAGGTGCGCAAAGTCTGTTTGGAGTAAAAACACAACTACAATTTGGTAAGACCACGGTGACAGCCGTTTTTTCGGAACAACGGTCACAAAACAATACAGTAGTTGCCCAAGGAGGAGGAACGGTAAATGAATTTGCATTGACTGCTTTGGATTATGATGAAGACAAACACTTTTTCTTAGCGCAGTACTTTAGGGACAATTATGATCGTGCATTAACAAATTACCCTTTTATTCAAAGTCAGGTTCAGATTACTAGATTAGAAGTTTGGGTGACCAACCGTAATCAACAGACATTAAATGTTAGGAACGTGGTCGCTATTCAAGATTTAGGAGAAGTGGAACTGGGTGCTGATGGAAGAGAAGTGACTAGGATAGGTAAAGAAGGCAATGCTCCAGGAGGATTCTTCAATGTTCTACAACCAGGAGCTTTACCACGAAATGGAGCAAACGATTTTGACCCGGCACTTATTGGAAATGGAGGGCAATTAACATCGTCAATTAGAGATATTGCTACGGTGGAGGCTGGGTTTAATGTTGAAGCCAATCAAGGTTTTGACTATGCCATTTTAGAAAACGCAAGAAAACTTGAGCAAGGAAGAGATTATCAGTTCGATACGCAGTTAGGGTATATTTCTTTAAATCAGCGACTTAGTAATGATGAAGTTTTGGGGGTAGCGTTTCAATACACCATTAATGGCGAAGTGTTCCAAGTAGGAGAGTTTGCCAATGGAGGAGTTGATGCTACGACGGTTTCTGGAGGAGTAAATCCAATTATAGAAAACAATACCCTGATTCTAAAACTACTGAAAAGTAATATTACCAACGTGGATGATCCTATTTGGGATTTGATGATGAAGAACATCTATGCCACGGGAGCATTTCAATTAAGCGAAGAAGATTTTAAACTAAATATTCTATACTCTGATCCTACGCCAAGAAACTACATAACACCGGTTGATCCAAATGCAGGATGGCCAGTAGGCTATGAAGAACGTATTCTTATCGACATCTTCAACTTGGATAGATTAAATGTATACAATGACGTACAGCCTGGTGGAGATGGGTTTTTTGATTACGTGCCAGGAATTACTGTAGATACACAGTCTGGACGTATCATTTTCACGAAAGTGGAGCCATTTGGAGAGTTTCTTTTTGAAGAATTGGGTGGTGGGACCTATGATGTTGATAATGACCAAGGCTACAACGTCAACCAGCAACGTTACGTGTTTCGTAATATGTATGCAAAGACCAAAGCAGCTTCTTTACAGGATGCGGAGAAGAATCGCTTCCAACTTAAAGGGCGCTATAAATCACAAGGAAATAATGGTATTCCAATAGGAGCATTTAACGTACCTAGAGGTTCAGTTAGGGTTACGGCCGGTGGTCGTCAATTACAAGAAGGAATAGATTACACCGTAAATTATCAAGCAGGTACAGTACAGATTTTAGACCCTAGTTTGGCGGCTTCCAATACCCCAATAAATATTTCTGTTGAAAACAATGCCGTTTTTGGCCAACAAACAAGACGATTCACGGGAATAAACGTGGAACATAAATTCAATGAGAACTTTGTTTTGGGAGGTACTCTTCTGAATTTGAACGAAAGACCACTGACACAAAAATCTAATTTTGGCGTTGAACCGGTTAACAATACCATTTTTGGATTGAATGGAAACTTCAGTACCGAAATACCATTCTTAACAAGATTAGCAAATAAGCTACCTAATATTGATACAGATGTTCCTTCCAATTTATCAGTAAGGGGAGAAGTTGCGTTCTTGAAGCCCAATTCTCCAAAGAATGCAGATTTTCAAGGAGAAACCACAACGTATTTAGATGACTTTGAAGGAGCGCAAGCTTTAATTGATATTCGTTCATCTTTAGGGTGGACCTTAGCAAGTCCGCCTGTAGAGTTTTTAGAAGATAGAACAGATATTGGTGTCGGTTTTGAACGGGCAAAAATGGCTTGGTATACAATCGATCCAATTTTTTATACCAATCAAAGACCTTCGGGAATGTCTGATAATGACATTTCATTGAACTCTACTCGTAGGGTTTTTATAGATGAGGTTTTTGCAGAAACAGATATTGCTCAGGGTCAAACTCAGGTGCAAGGAACTTTAGATTTGGTGTATTACCCCAATGACAAAGGGCCCTATAATGCGAATCCAAGCTTTGAAACGGAGACACCAGACGATAAATGGGCTGGTATTATGCGTCCATTGAGTAGTACCAATTTTGAGCAGTCCAATGTAGAATTCGTTCAATTTTGGGTTTTAGATCCTTATGTGGATGGCGAGACCAACAATGCAAATGCTGGTGAGTTGGTTTTGAATTTAGGTAACATCTCAGAAGATATTTTGAGGGATGGAAGAAAGCAATATGAAAATGGATTGCCTGCAAGTACTAATACTGAAGTCCCTAGAACCACTATTTGGGGGGAAGTACCCTCTACGCAATCTTTGGTTTATGCTTTTGATGCAGATGAAGCAAACAGGGTATTGCAAGATATTGGACTAGATGGTTTGGATGACGCTGAAGAGCAAACCATTTACAACGGACCAAGTGAAGATCCTGCTTTAGATAACTATCAATACTATTTAAATAGAGAAGGTGGTATTTTGGAGCGTTATTTAGATTTTAACAACACAGACGGCAATTCCCCGGTGGCAGTCAGTAATACAAACAGAGGATCAACAACCTTGCCAGATGTAGAGGATATTGATAGAGATTTAACCATGAACACGGTTAATAGCTACTATGAATATCGTATTCAAATTAGACCAAACACGACCATCGATGATCAATATGTAACGGACATTAGGGAAGGACTTACTCCAGATCTTCCTAATGGTACCCAATTGAACAGAAGGTGGATTCAATATAAAATTCCGTTAAGTGATTTTACAGATGCGGTTGGTGGAATAACAGATTTTCGTTCCATAAGTTTTATGCGGATGTACCTTACCGGGTTTAGTGATGATGTGGCCCTGCGTTTTGCTACTTTGGACCTTGTTCGTGGAGATTGGAGAACTTATACCAATTCTTTGCAACCAGATATTGACAATGACCCTTCTGATGACGGTACGGTGACAGATGTGAACACAGTTAATATAGAAGAGAACTTTGGTAGACAACCTATACCATATGTGTTGCCTCCAGGAGTAGTAAGAGAACAATTGAATAATAACAATACCATTATTAGACAGAATGAGCAGTCATTGTCTTTTGTAGTGGAAAATTTGGAATCTGAAGATTCTCGAGGAGTCTTCAAAAATGTCAATATTGATGTGCGGCAGTATGAGCGCATTAAAATGTTCATGCATGCCGAAAAAATATTGAATGGGGATTACTCTGACGATGATACACCTTTGGTTGGTTTTCTTCGAATAGGAACTGATTTCTCAGAGAACTTTTATCAAATAGAATTGCCACTTCAGTTTACGTCATTTAATGTAACATCTCCAGATGAAATTTGGCCAGACGTAAATCAGATAGATATTGACCTAAGTGATTTGAACAAGGTGAAATCCAGAGGGATTGCAGAGCAGAGTCTCAATGATATCAATTACTATGAGATTATAGATGGGCAGGCGGTTTTGGTAGATGAATTTGCACCAAGAACATTAGGCAGGTTGCGTATAGGAATCCGTGGAAATCCATCATTGGGAAGCATTCGTGGAATGATGGTGGGTGTTAAAAATATTGACGATTTACCTGCAAGGGGAGAAGTATGGTTTAATGAATTGCGCTTGGCTGGCTTGGATAACAATGGCGGATGGGCCGCAATTGCCGCATTGGATGCAAACATGGCAGATTTTGCAAATGTTACCGCAACAGGAAGCAGAAGTACTTCAGGTTTTGGTTCCATTGATCAGATGCCCAATGAACGTTCACGTGAAGATGCCATTTCTTATGATGTGGTTACCAATGTAAATGTGGGTCAATTGTTACCAAAAAAATGGGGAATCCAACTTCCGTTTAATTATGGTATTTCAGAAAGTTTGATCACTCCAGAGTTTGATCCCGTTTATGATGATTTAAAGTTAGATGATCGTATTGCGGCCGCAACTACGCCAGAAGACGCTGAAACCATTCAAAAACAAGCAGAAGATTACACAAAAAGAACGAGTATCAACCTTATTGGAGTTCGTAAAAATAGAAGTGATGAGGCTGAAGAAAACTTTTTTGATGTAGAAAATTTCACTTTCAATTATTCTTATAATGAAACCAATCATAGAGATTTTGAAGTTGCAGATTTACGCGACCAAAACGTAACAACTGGTTTTGTTTACAATCATAATTTCAAACCAGCTCCAATTGCGCCATTTGTTAAGAAGGATTCATTATTTATGAGTAAATACTGGCAATGGCTTAAAGAACTCAATTTTAATTTATTGCCTACGAGCTTGTCAGTAAATGCAAACTACAATCGTTCATTTAACCAACAACGTTTTAGAGATGTATTGGAGCCAGGTGTAGATGCTTTGGAATTGCCATTGCTACAGCAACGTAATTACCTATTTAACTGGCAGTACGCATTAAATTATAGTATTTCCAAATCGCTAAGATTGAACCTGACAGCATCTAACAATAATATAGTACGTAATTATTTTAATGTTGATGATGATTCAGATTCAGGAATTAATCAAGCACTGGATTTATGGGATGGATTTTTTGACATTGGAGAACCAAATAGGCATTCCCAACAAATGCAGCTGAATTATGAACTGCCGTTTAGCAAGTTTCCGTTTTTGAATTTTATCAATGCGCAATACACCTATACCAGTAATTTTGACTGGCAACGTGGAGGTGATGCATTATTAGAAGTTGCTGGAGAAAACATTAACACGGTTCAAAATGCCAATACCCACAATATAACCGCCAATTTAACCATGCAGCGTTTTTATGACTTTTTAGGTCTTAAGAAACGAGATGGCAAGGTAACTGCAACGCAGGCACGGGTAAGACGTGATAAGGCGGGTAACCCGGGGTCCGAAGATGAAAAGCCACCTAAAAAAACAAGCAAGGGCTTAAATACTCTCATTGATATTGTAACGATGGTAAAACGTATCAATGTAAACTACAGTGAGAATAGTGGTAAAGTACTGCCAGGTTATACACAATCTATAGGATTTATTGGAACTGCCAGACCTACATTGGGATTTGTTTTTGGAAGTCAGGCGGACGTGCGTTTTGAAGCGGCTCGAAATGGTTGGTTGACTACTTTTCCAGAGTTTAATTCCCAATATCTGGAAAATTCAAACAAGCAATTAAATATTACCGCGACTGCACAACCTACACAAGATTTAACCATAGACTTTACTGCAGATAGACAGTTGTCCAACAGTTACCAAGAGAATTTCCAAATAAATGACTTGGGCAGCGGAGAGTTTGAGTATGAAAATTTATTGGGCAATACTTTCGGAAATTTTAGTATTTCCACAGTAATGATCGGAACGGTATTCAGTAAAAGTGATGAGTTTGATTCTGAAACCTTCGATAAATTTAAAGAAAATAGAATCGCCATTGCCAACAGATTGATTTCTGACCGAGGGCAAAATCCTGGAACGCTGGATGCGGATGGATTTCCAGAGCGTTATGGAAAAACTCAACAAGAAGTATTGCTCCCTGCATTTTTCGCAGCTTATACGGGACAAGATGTAAATCGTGTCAATTTAGATGCTTTCAGGGAAATACCAATTCCAAACTGGAACATTAAGTATACAGGTTTGATGAAAAATAGATGGTTCAAAAAGAAGTTTAAACGTTTTTCATTGAGTCATGGATATAGGGCCGCTTATAGTATCAACTCTTTTCAGACCAATTTAGAGCGAGAGAATACAACAACTGATCCTGAAACTGGAGATTTCCTTCCAGAGAACATTATAAATAATGTAGTACTTACCGATCAGTTCAATCCATTGATGCGCGTAGACTTTGAAATGAAAAGCTCCTTTAGCTTTTTAGCTGAGGTAAGAACAGATAGAACCTTGTCCTTAAGTTTTGATAATAATTTGCTTACTGAAATTAATGGAAAGGAATACACCTTAGGATTGGGTTACCGTTTTAAAGATGTAAAATTTGTGACCAATATTGGTGGTGAAAAAACGAGATTGAAAGGTGACTTAAATCTTAAAGCTGATTTATCCCTTAGAGATAATATCACCATAATTAGAAATTTGGATATTGATAACAATCAGATTACTTCGGGACAACAACTAATGTCGATCAAGTTCACTGCGGATTATGCTTTGAGCAAGAGTTTGAATGCCTTATTCTTCTATGATCATTCCTTTTCGCAATTTGCCGTATCTACTGCATTCCCTCAAACCACTATCAATACAGGGTTTACACTTAGATATAACTTCGGGAACTAGCATTTCTTTACCTAAAGATTATTTTATAAATACATGGATTTTGTTTTCAAGTTTACTTGAAAAGCTATGTCTGATCCTTTACATTTGTGACCTGACTAATACAAATTAAACAATGAACATACCAGCAGAATTAAAGTATACTAAGGATCACGAATGGATCAAAATAGATGGAGATATCGCAACTGTGGGCATCACGGACTTTGCTCAAGGAGAGTTAGGTGATATTGTTTATGTAGAAGTTGAAACTTTGGACGAGACTTTAGAAAAGGAAGAAGTTTTTGGCACTGTAGAAGCTGTTAAAACGGTTTCTGATTTGTTTTTGCCCCTAAGCGGCGAGATTGTAGAATTTAATGAAGCCCTAGAAGATGAACCTGAAAAGGTAAATACAGATCCATATGGGGAAGGCTGGATGATCAAAATAAAAATGAGCAATGCTTCTGAAGTAGATGCTTTAATGAGTGATGAAGACTATAAAGCATTGATTGGTGCTTAAGAAGCATATTTTTACCTTATTATTTATAAGCTGGGTATTGTTCATTACAATGCTCAGCTTATTTTCTTTTTCTGGATTGGACATTGGTACAGTCAACATTCCTTATGCTGATAAAATAACACACTTTTCATTTTATTTGATTTTTGCTGTTTTGGGCTGCATGTTTATAAGAGAAAGAACACAAGGTAAAATGAGCCTGGGTAGAACTCTTGCAATAATGTTGGTTATAGCCATTGTATATGGCATATTTATTGAAGTGTTACAATACACGACTACTACAAATCGTATGGCTGAATATGGTGATGTTTTAGCCAATTCATTAGGGGCATTTGTAGGAGTTGGCTTAATTAAATGGTATTTTTCTAAAGAAAGGCCGTTAAAATGGAAAATTTAATTGCTTATTTAACCAATTAATAATTAAATTAGCAAACACTAAAATTAAAACGATGGAACTAAAAAAGAATCCAAAAGCAGATGTAGCAAAAAACAGTTCGCTCTATTTTGTCATAGGGCTGGCCGCTGTCTTAGGGTTGGTTTATGGAGCCATGGAGTGGAAAAAATATGATAAATCCAATGAATACGATATTTCAATGAATATTGAAGATCAGTTGGATGAAGAGGTGCCAATGACGGAGCAGATAAAAACTCCACCACCACCACCACCACCAGCTGCACCAGAAATCATAGAGGTTGTTGAAGATGAAGAAGAAGTTGAAGAAACTGTAATCGAATCAACAGAAACCAGTCAGGAAGAAGAAGTAATGGAAGTTGAAGAGGTTGAGGTTGAGGAAATTGATGATGATATTTCGGTTCCCTTTGCTGTAATTGAAGATGTGCCTGTATTTCCTGGTTGCGAAGGGTCAAGTAATAAGAAGCAATGTTTTCAGGATATGATGCAAAAGCATATCCGTAAAAACTTCCGTTATCCAGAAATTGCCCAAGAAATGGGTGTTCAAGGTAGGGTAAACGTAATTTTTGTTATTCAGAAAGATGGTAGTATCGGGAATATTAGAATGCGTGGACCGGACAAAAACTTGGAGAAAGAAGCATTACGTATTATCAATAAGCTTCCTAAAATGACTCCTGGAAAACAAAGAGGTAGAGCGGTAAAAGTTCCTTTCAGTATTCCAATTACATTTAAACTTCAGTAAAATATTATTTTCTGTTGAGGCAGGAAAGAAAAAGCCCTAACGGAAACGTTAGGGCTTTTTTTGTTACTGTGACTTTGTTATAGCTTAAATATGGATATTACCAAAAACGATGGTAATCCGTTTCATTAATATTTTTGATACATGAAATTTACTAGATTCTTGATTTTCTTTATTGTACTCGTCTTGATTTTTTTCGGAATTATTATTATTGATAGATTATCTGATGAGTATGTATTAATTAAAGATGAGTCTGAGATAAATATTTTTGTAAAAAAAGTAAAGTATAAAAGGGGAATGGTTCTATTAAATGATAGTATTTCATTATCAGGTAATTGCCCTATGCTGTTTAAGGCAAAAACCAACAAAAATCCAACCGTATTGGGTGATTTTTCCGGCCCTTACAGACTTATCAAAAAAAAATCTAATGATACTGTTAAAATTGTAATAATTTATGATACTATATATTTTAAGTTTATTGATATAACTAAATGAGTGTTGAGTTGTTATAAATAAAGTAAAATGATAATATTATTTGTAGCATATGGTTTCCCCTATTCATTTAATAACCCTTCACTTTTTTGAACAAACTCATATAAACCGCTTCTCGCATCTTTTCGCCATTAATATATCCATTGCCATGCGTGGCATCATATTTAGCCAATAAAGCGGTATTGGTTTTTACAGCTTCCAAGGACTTTCCATCAGTTAACTCTTTTTGGATAATAGCTCTAATATCTTCAAGCATGGTAACATACACTTCTAACTCAGCTTTATTGGATGGCCTTCCATGACCGGGAATTATTCTGGTGTTTTCATCAATAACCAGCAATACCTTTCTATGGGCTGCAATATATCCATCAATGCTTCCACCACTCTTTAAATCGATATAAGGATAACGGCCAGAAAAGTAGGTGTCACCCATGTGTAGTACATTTTCGTTTACGAAATAAATTATGGCATCTCCATCAGTATGTGCGTTGTGCACATGAAAAGCCATAATAGTTTCATCGCCATCATAAAACGTAAGGTCTTCAGAAAAAGTAATCTCAGGAAGATTTTTCTCATAATCTTCTTGACTTATCTTCTTAGCTGCTAAATTTTGCTGCCCTTTATCTTGCAATCGCTTGCGCACATTGTCTTGAGCCACCAATGTAGTGGCTTCCGTATTAAAATTTACATTCCCACCAGTATGATCACCGTGCATATGGGTATTTACCAAATAGGTAATGGGTTTATCTGTAAGAGTGGCAATGGTAGCTTTAATTTTACTACTCAACGGAGCAAATTGGTCATCAACCATAAATACCTTCTCGTTTCCAACATAAATCCCAATATTACCGCCACGTCCGGTAAGCATAAATACTTTTTGGGTTAGGGTATCTACTGTAATGTTAACTTCTTGGTCTTGAGATTGTACTAAAAGGGTAAAAAGAAATAGGAATGGCAAAAAAAATCTTCGGTTCATGGTTATTATTTTGAATTCGCTTTAAATAAGACGTAATGATGGTTCAAAAATAACATAAAGACAGTCAATAGGTTGGAAAAGATGCACACTGACGTTATCTTTGCCAGCCAATATAAAACGTAGATGAAGTCTGCTGTAGGTTCCGTAAAAAGTACGTCCTGGTCCTTGATTTTTACTGATTTTAAGGAAATCACTAAAGCCAAACTGGCTGTTAGCGTGGTTTTTTCATCTATTGCGGGCTATTTTTTAGGCGCTTATCAAATAGATTTGATTTCTCTGCTTTTGCTTGCATTTGGCGGTTATTGCATGGTAGGAGCTTCCAACGCTTACAATCAGGTTATTGAAAAAGATTTGGATGCGTTAATGAACCGTACCAAAAATCGGCCTATTCCCTCTGGGCGTATGTCCGTTAATACAGCTATGGCAGTCGCCATTGCATTGACAATCCTTGGTGTTGTGGCGTTGTATTTACTAAGTCCTAAAACGGCAATGTTTGGGGCCATATCAATATTTCTCTATACAAGTGTATATACACCATTAAAGACAAAAACACCACTTTCTGTTTTTGTTGGAGCCTTTCCCGGAGCTATTCCCTTTATGTTGGGATGGGTTGCGGCAACAGATGATTTTGGAATTGAACCAGGAACTTTATTTATGATTCAGTTTTTTTGGCAATTCCCACATTTTTGGGCATTAGGTTGGATGTTGGATGAAGATTACAAAAGAGGAGGCTTTAAAATGCTGCCAACAGGAAAGAAAGATACCGGTACAGCATTACAGATTATATTGTACACCATTTGGATGATTGTAATTTCCATAATGCCCGCTTTTGGTTTTACAGGAAGATTGCATTTGTCCATTCCTGCAGCTGTTATAGTATTGTTATCTGGTTTGGTTATGTTGTTTTTTGCCTTTAGGCTCTATGAAAAAAGAGATAATGTTTCGGCAAGAAGATTAATGCTGGCCAGTGTCACTTACATTTCATTGATTCAAATAATTTATGTTATTGATAAGTTTATTAGTTAGAAAAATATGGATTTAACCCAAGGGAGTATAGAAGAGAAAAACAGGCGCTCAAAGAAGATGATGCTTTGGTTTGGTATTGTGAGCCTAATTATGGGTTTTGCAGGTTGGACAAGTGCTTACATTGTAAGTAGTAAAAGGGATGACTGGATTAGTGACTTGGAACTGCCGCAAGCCTTTTTCATAAGCACAGCCATAATTATTTTGAGTAGTTTGACCTATTTGTTGGCCAAGTTGGCGGTAGGGAAAAATAATCAAAAACAAGGAACAATCTTTTTATTGATAACCCTTGTTTTGGGAATCTCTTTTATTGTACTGCAATTTGTAGGATTTTCGCAAATGCTTGAAAACGGATATTATTTTACTGGACCTACCAGTAGCATCAAAATGTCTTATGTTTTTTTAATTGCAGCAGTGCATATCGTCCATGTGTTCGCGGGGTTAATTTCGCTACTTGTGGTCTTAGTGCAACAGCTAAGAAGAAAGTATATGCCCAATAATATGTTGGGGATGGAATTAGGTGCCACATTTTGGCATTTTTTAGATTTTCTTTGGGTTTACTTAATACTATTCATGTATTTCGTAAAATAAATTTTAAGAGAAACAGTTTTCATTCAACTTTATCTTTTTGAATACACCAAAAGATGTAAATTTGTGAAAGTTTTATTAAAACGACCTTTTTTATGGATACAACGGTAACAACCGGTTCAGAAGACAGCGTTTGGGGAGGCGGAAACCGCCCGTTAAATGCTAGTTATGGAAAAATGATGATGTGGTTTTTTATTGTCTCAGATGCCTTGACCTTTTCTGGTTTCTTGGTTTCTTACGGCTTCTCTAGGTTTAAGTTTATAGAAACTTGGCCAATTGCCGATGAGGTTTTTACCCACGTACCTTTTTTCCATGGGAATTACCCTATGATTTATGTTGCTTTCATGACCTTCATTTTGATAATGTCGTCAGTAACCATGGTTCTTGCTGTGGATGCAGGACATAAAATGAAGAAAAATGCTGTCATTTGGTATATGTTCGCTACCATTATTGGTGGTGCAATTTTCGTTGGTTCGCAGGCTTGGGAATGGGCGACTTTTATAAAAGGAGACTATGGAGCATTAGAAACCAAGGGAGGTAGAATTATTCAGTTTGTAAATGCTGAAACAGGGGAGCGAGCTGCTTTAAGGGATTTCTCCAAAGCCTTGCCAGAAGATAGAATAAAACATGAGAACAACGCAGGTATCTGGTATCAAGCAGATGGTTATAAGACATCTTTTTCGCTTAACGAAGTAGTTGAAGGTTTTAAGGCGAGTCCAAATATTTTGATTCGCACAGAGACCATTAATGAAGAAGGAGAGAAAACGCTATTAACTCGTCAAGAATCCTTGGCAAAGCTCAAAGATGTTACCCAAGTGGTGGAAGGGGCCAACCTTATCCACAATGAATACGGGAGTAGACTATTTGCAGATTTTTTCTTTTTTATCACCGGTTTTCATGGCTTCCACGTTTTTTCTGGAGTATTGATCAATATCATCATATTTTTTAATGTGATTTTAGGTACTTATGAAAAAAGAGGCCATTATGAAATGGTAGAGAAAGTTGGTCTGTACTGGCACTTTGTGGATTTAGTATGGGTATTTGTATTTACATTCTTTTATTTGGTATAAAATTTTAATTATCACTTCCACAAAAATGGAAGTCAGGACATAAACGTTTTAAATGGCACACGAACATAAACTGGAAATTTTTAGAGGACTTGTAAAATTCAAGTCAAACATCCAAAAGATTTGGGGTGTACTTATTTTTCTAACCATCGTAACATTGATAGAAGTAGGTCTGGGTATAGTAAAACCAGAAGTATTGACCAAAAACTACTTTCTGGGAATGAAACTCCTTAACTGGATTTTCATTATCCTCACCTTGGTTAAAGCTTATTATATTGCTTGGGACTTTATGCACTTAAGAGATGAGAAAAGCGCTTTAAGAAGAGCAATTGTGTGGACTCCAATTTTCTTGGTTTGTTATTTGATATTTATTCTACTTTTTGAAGCAGATTATATTTATAATGTATTTAAAGATGGTTTCCTAGCTTGGGACTTCTAAGAAAGTATTAACAGTAATAAAAGGCGGTTTATTGACCGTCTTTTTTATTTTTACACTAGTAAGATTAAAATGAAAAAGGCCTTTGTTTTAGTTGTTTTGTTCATCTTCCCGTTGGTGGCCTATTTATTTTTTGCATCTGGTATCAACAACTTTGGAAGATTGCCCATTCTTACGGAGAATATTCCCAATGTATCAGAACTAGATAATGGGGTGAACCTAGATGACAAGATTACCATTTTAGGTTTTTTAGGGAGTGATATAGAGCAAAAAAAGGGAAATGCATTCAATCTCAATCAGAAAATTTACAAGCGTTTTAGCGAATTCAACGATTTTCAAATAGTAATGATTGTTCCTGAAGGAACTGAAGATAAAGTCAAATCTTTAAAGGATGAACTGGGAGCGCTTTCAGATGTTGATAAATGGAATTTTGCATATGGAAGTGAAGCAGAAATAAAAACCTTCTTCCAAGGTTTAAAAACTGGCTTGTACTTAGATGAAAATTTGGGAACCTCTTACGTTTTTATAATTGATAAGGATAGAAACCTTAGAGGACGTAATGACGATGAGGATGAAGGGGTTAAATATGGCTTTAGCACAACCTCCGTTGCAGAGCTTAACAATAAAATGGAGGACGATGTTAAAATAATTCTTGCGGAATACCGTCTCGCTTTAAAGAAAAATAATGCCAACAGGAGCAAATAGCAAAAAGAAATATACTTACGTCTGGGTATCTCTAATCATTCTAGTGTTCGGGATAATTTTTATTCCAAGAATCGTAAATCGGTTAAAGAGTGGTTCAGTGGTTAAAAATGACCGTATGAGTGTTCGTTCTCTTCAAAAGAAAGTTGGTTTTATTATAAACAATGGTCAAAAAAGAAGGGTCCCAACTTTCTCATTTTTAAACCAGGACAGTTTACTTATTTCAGATAAAGATTACCTTGGAAAGGTCTATGTAGTTGAATTTTTCTTTACTACCTGCCCAACTATTTGCCCTATAATGACCAAGAATCTGGTAGAACTCCAGGATACATTTAAGGAGTATGAGGATTTTGGAGTAGCTTCTTTTACTATTAATCCTAGATATGATACCCCAACGGTATTAAAAAAATATTCAGAACGTTACGGAATCACGGACGTAGATTGGCATTTAATGACTGGTGATAGAGATGAAATATATCAATTGGCTCAGGAAGGTTTTTACATTGTTGCTAATGAAGCAGAAGACGCTCCAGGTGGTTTTGAACATTCAGGAATGTTTGCATTGGTTGATAAGGAAGGATACATTCGTTCCAGAGATGATGAACACGGAAACCCATTAATATATTACCGTGGCACCATTACCGAAAAACAAAGTGTGAATAAGGAAGGTGAACCGCAGCAGATTACAATGTTAAAAGAGGATATTAAAAAATTATTGCTGGAAGAATGACCAAAGAAATATCGGTTAGGGAAAAACGATTTAATACATGGATTGCTATAATATCCATTGTAATCCCTTTGGTAGTGGCTCTTCTATTTGGATATAAAATTCCGAATGCAGAACCGTTATCTTTTTTACCGCCTGTGTATGCTTCCATCAATGGGATAACGGCAATTTTATTGATTTTTGCTGTTTGGGCCATTAAAAACGGAAAGAGAAATCTTCATCAAAAAACGATGATGACCTGCATTGGACTTTCCTTATTATTTTTAATAATGTATGTGGCCTATCACATGACCTCAGAAAGCACAAAATATGGCGGGGAGGGATTAATTCAATATGTATACTACTTCATTTTAATAACACATATTGTACTTTCAATTGCGGTAATCCCTTTAGTTTTAAGAACATATGCAAAAGCTTATTTAAGCGATTTTGAAGCTCATAGAAAATGGGCTAAGTATACTTTTCCAATCTGGTTGTATGTTGCTATTACGGGTGTAATAGTATATTTAATGATTTCACCTTATTACCAACATTGAAACTCCACATGAAGTTTAGAATTGCCATATTGCTTATTGTCTTATTAGCTCTTCCACAGACATTAGATGCGCAATGTGCTATGTGCAGAGCTGTTGTGGAAAGCGAGGCGGATGGAAAAACTGCGGAGGGAATTAACAACGGCATTGTTTACCTAATGGCAATTCCTTACATCTTGGTGGCCGGGCTGTTCTATTTTATCTACAAAAAGATGCGCAACTAAGGTATTTTTAAAATTTTAACATTTTTTTTAACGGTGAAGTGTAACAATATGATGTAGATTATGTCTTATTGAAGTACGTTCGCGTATTTCATCAATCATCAAACACCAACCACTATGTTCGACATTGAAAGGTGGCAAGAAATATTTGACACCATCCGTAAGAACAAATTACGCACTTTTCTTACCGGGCTATCCGTGGCCTCTGGTATTTTTATTCTCGTTATTTTATTGGGTTTTGGCCAAGGAATGCAAAACGGTATTGAAAAAGAGTTCAAACAAGATGCCACTACAAGTATATGGGCATGGCCTGGAGTAACTTCAAAAGAGCACAAAGGCCTAAACCCAGGAAGACGAATTCGATTTAAGAACAACGATTATGAAATGGCAGGTCGTTTGTTCAAAGAAAAAATAGAATATGAATCCCCAAGAGTTTTTGTCCGAGATGTAAACATAGTCTATGGAAATGAAGCTTTGGTCTATAGCATACAGGGTGTTTCTTCAGAATTCCAGTTTATTGAAGGCTTTAGCACTGCAGAAGGGCGATTCATAAATTACAAGGATGAGGTTTCGCTGGGAAAAGTGGCGATCATTGGAAAAAAAATCAAAGAAGATGTCTTTAGCAAAGTTGATACTCCTGTGGGTGAATCAATCGATATTTCTGGAATTAGATTTACAATTATTGGGGTGTTCAATGAACAAAACGAAAGAGAGGAAGAAAGAATCTATATTCCTATAACCACTGCTCAACGAGTTTTTATTGGCGATGACAAACTCAATACATTGTCATATACACTTCCTCCAGTAGAAAATTTTGAAGAGGCAGTTGCACAAGCAATAAGCTTCAAGGATAACTTAAGAAACTACCTTAAAGAAGAACACACAGTTGCGCCTCAAGATGATTCAGGTGTAAGGGTTTGGAGCGCAATGGAAGAGGCCAAACGGTACTATGGTATTACTGGAAATATGAAACTCTTTTTCTGGTTTGTTGGTGTTTGTACCATTATAGCTGGTGTAGTTGGAGTGAGTAATATTATGCTGATAGTGGTAAAAGAGCGAACACGGGAAATTGGAATTAGAAAAGCGCTTGGCGCTAAACCTTGGTCCATTGTTGGGATGATTTTACATGAATCTATTTTTGTAACTGCAATTTCAGGGTTTGCCGGACTTATTTTTAGTATGACCTTGCTTGAAGTTGTTGGGCCACATGTTGAAATAGATTATATAGTTAACCCTTCAGTCAATTTCAATGTTGCATTTTCCACCGTAATGGTGCTCATTTTAGCAGGGACCCTTGCAGGGTTTGTTCCAGCCTGGAGAGCAGCCAAAGTGCAGGTAATAGAATCGTTAAGAGATGAGTAAGATATTCTTTCAAAATAGAAGTAATGTTCAATAGAGACAGATGGAAAGAAATTTTGGAGGTCCTTACCAGCAATGTTGGTAGAACCATATTGACTGCTTTTGGCGTTTGTTGGGGAATTTTTATCCTAATAGTATTGCTAGCTGCCGGAAAAGGTTTTGAAAATGGAATACGAAAAGATTTTGGGGACATTGCAACAAATACCATGTTCATGTGGACCCGAAGCACTACAAAGGCATTTGAAGGCTTGCCAAAGGGAAGAAGTTTTGAGTTTAAAGTAAACGATGTGCAGGCAATTGAGGACAATGTGCCCAATCTTAAATTTATCTCACCAAGAAACCAATTAGGAGGCTTTAGGGGAGGTGGAAATGTGATTAGAGGAATACGGGTTGGTGCATATAATGTTTATGGAGATTATCCACAAATCATTAACCAAGACCCTATGACGGTTACTTCTGGGCGTTTTTTAAACCATAATGATATCCAGCAAAAAAGAAAAGTGGCGATCATTGGTCAAGGAGTTAAGTCAGAGCTATATGAAAAAGGAGAGGAAGTATTAGGAACTTATATAAAGATTCAAGGAGTAAATTTTATGGTCATCGGAACTTACAAGAAGAATAGTAATGATGGCGATGGAGAGGAAGCACAAAAAGAAATTTTTGTGCCGTTTACTTCTTTTTCACAAGCCTTCAATAGGGGAGAAGATGTAGGTTGGATGGCTATTACAGCGCATGACGGAAGCTCTATTTCCCAACTTAAAGAAGGTATTATCAATGTAATGCGTGAAAGGCATAAAGTGCACCCAGAAGATAACCGGGCAATAGGGTATTTTGACTTGTACGAAGAGTTTAATCGAGTAGAAAGTTTGTTTTTTGGCCTGAAGGCCATTGCATATCTAGTTGGGATTATGGTGCTTCTTTCTGGTATTATCGGAGTAAGCAATATTATGCTGATCGTGGTAAAGGAAAGAACGAAAGAAATTGGGATTCGCAGGGCTTTAGGTGAGGCACCGGTATCTATTAAGAAGCAAATATTAATGGAATCTATTTTCCTGACAATTATTTCTGGAATGATAGGAATTATTTTTGGCGCTCTTGTTATATATGGAATTAACTCCTTGCTGGATAGTGTTGGTCCAGTGGACATGTTTGTCAATCCAAGTGTTAGTGTAGGAGTTGTAAGTGGCGCCCTTATGATATTAATGATCTCAGGGCTTTTAGCAGGATTTATCCCTGCCCAAAGTGCTATTCGCGTGCGCCCAATAGAAGCGTTAAGAACAGAATGAAAAAATAAAATCAATCAAAATAACCATATCAAGTAAAATGAAAAAATCAGTAACCATTATCATCCTGTTGCTCATCGTGATAGTTTTCGGTGGCTCAATGTATTATTTATATCAAAAGAACGCTGAAAATCCAATAGTATACGAGACAGAAAAGCTTTCTAAACAGAACATTGTTAGAAAAGCAATTGCAACAGGAAGCATACTTCCTTTGGAAGAAGTGTTGATTAAGCCAAATATTTCTGGCGTTATAGAAGAAATTTATGTGGAGGGTGGAGACTATGTAAAATCTGGCGATTTATTGGCCAAGATAAAAGTTGTGCCCAATCTAAATGCACTAAACGATGCAAGAAACAATATTGATGAAGCTAGAATCAATTTAGATGATCAAAAAAGGAACTATGAGCGTCAGTTAACGCTTTTCAATAAAGGGGTAATTTCTAAAGCGGATTTAGAACGTGCCCAGGTTACTAACGATCAGGCAAAACAATCTTATAGAGCGGCGAACAAACGTTTTGATATTGTAAACACTGGAACCACAAGTGGTTTCAGAAACGCTGCCAATA
This sequence comes from uncultured Allomuricauda sp., assembly GCF_947499585.1. Lineage (GTDB taxonomy): Bacteria > Bacteroidota > Bacteroidia > Flavobacteriales > Flavobacteriaceae > Flagellimonas. Next base: position 323,214 of record NZ_CANMOO010000003.1, read on the forward strand.
CATTAATACGAGCTACCGTAAGCGGTATGGTACTAGAAGTTCCTGTTGAGGTAGGAAATCAGGTTATTGAAAGCAATAACTTTAACGAGGGAACTACCATTGCTGCCATTGCAGATGTGGAAAAAATGATTTTTGAAGGTAAAGTTGATGAGTCTGAAGTAGGGAAGATCAAAGAGAATTTACCATTGGAAATCACAGTGGGAGCTATTGAGGACCAGGTTTTTAATGCAGTGTTGGATTATATAGCACCAAAAGGAAAAGAAGAGAATGGCGCCATACAGTTTGAAATCAAAGGAACATTAAACAAACAAGATACTGTCTTTATACGGGCAGGTCTAAGTGCTAATGCTTCCATTATTTTGGCTCGTGCGGATAGTGTTTTAGCTCTAAAAGAGGCGCTAGTTCAATTTGATGATGAAACCAAGAAACCCTTTGTAGAAATTGAAACTTCAGAACAACAATTTGAGCGTAAGGATATAGAATTAGGGATAAGCGATGGCATTTTTGTAGAGGTAAAATCAGGCCTCAACGCAGATGATAAGATTAAAGTCTGGAATGCAATCGAAGAGGAAGAAAACGCGAATTAATCATTTAACATAAAATTTCAATTAATCTTGTAACATTTTAACAACTTGTAAGTCTTATTACAGGAGTTAACATGCCAGATAGCTAACATCACCAATCATGATAGAAATCAAAGATCTTCACAAATCCTATAAAATGGGGAGCAATTCTCTTCATGTTTTAAAGGGAATTAATTTTACGGCGGAAGCAGGAGAACTTGTGGCCATTATGGGGTCTTCAGGATCAGGAAAATCCACCTTGCTCAATATTTTGGGCATGCTGGATGGTGCGGATAGCGGTGAATACATTTTAGATGGTGTTCCCATCAAAGACTTGACCGAGACAAAGGCGGCTCAATATCGGAACAAATTTTTGGGCTTTGTTTTTCAATCATTTAACCTTATTAATTATAAATCTGCTTTGGAAAATGTGGCACTGCCGTTATACTATCAAAAGGTAGCAAGAAAAGAACGCCAAGAGAAAGCATTGAATTATTTGGATAGAGTTGGTCTAAAAGAATGGGCAACACATTTACCAAGTGAGTTATCTGGTGGCCAAAAACAAAGGGTTGCCATTGCTAGGGCCATGGCCGCAGAGCCTAAAGTGCTGTTGGCAGATGAACCAACAGGAGCATTGGATAGTACAACATCGTACGAGGTTATGGATTTGATCCAAAAGATAAATGATGAAGGCAACACCATTTTAGTGGTTACGCATGAAGAAGATATTGCCCACATGTGCAAGAGAATAGTGCACCTAAAAGATGGAGTTATTGTTGAGGATAAAAAGATAAAACAAGTTAGGGCGGAACAATATGTTTGATAGGGATATTTGGCAAGAGATATTTCATACGCTTAGGAATAATAAGCTTAGGACCTTTTTGACGGGTTTTTCCGTGGGTTGGGCAATCTTTATTCTGGTGATGCTGTTAGCTTCTGTTAATGGCATGCAAAACGGTTTCACCAATCAGTTTAATGACGATGCCACCAACTCTATTTTTATAAGACCTGGAACAACGGCGAAAGCATATGCAGGATTTGAAGCTGGTCGTCGTATCCAATTTAAGAATGACGATGTAGAATACATTAGACGAAGTTTCCCTGATGATATTGAATACTTAAGCGCTAGATACTATAGCCGCACATCTGCCAGATATAAAAGTGAAACAGGATCATATCCAATACAGGCAGTGCATCCAGAGTTTCAGATGATTGAAAAGACTATAGTGATCAATGGAAGATATTTTAATGAAGCGGATCTCACAAACAAATCAAAAGTAGCCGTCATTGGTAGAAAGGTTGCAGAAGACTTATTTAAAAAAGAAGATCCAGTAGGTAAGTTTGTTGAATTTAATGGATCACTCTTCAGGATTGTGGGGGTTTTTATAGATGAAGGAGATGATAATGCTGAAAGAAGAATATATGCTCCTATCGGCACTTTTCAGAGAATTTATGGAAACACCAATAATATTAGTGCCATAGCCCTTACCTATAATCCTTCATATGATTTACCCAAGGCACTTGAATTTTCTAGGCGTCTAGAGGATATTATGAAAAGAAGGCACAAGATTTCGCCAGAAGACCAAGCGGGAATAAATGTTTGGAACTATGCAGAAGCATTTAATGACATCAGCAGTTTTTCAGCTGTATTAAATACTATAAGCATTGGCGTAGGCTTTTTAATATTGATAGCAGGAATAGTGGGCATTGGTAACATTATGGTTTTTACCATAAAAGAAAGAACAAAGGAAATAGGGGTGAGAAAAGCTTTGGGAGCCATGCCTAAACAGATAATCAATTTAGTGCTTTTAGAATCAACATTTATTACAACGCTATCTGGTTTTATCGGTTTAATTTTCGCTTGGATTATTTTATCCCTGATAGGCCCTAACATAAATACTCCGGCATTTAGTAACCCTTCAGTTAGTCTGTCTACGGTTATTACAGCGACAATCATTTTAATTGTGGCAGGAGTTTTGGCGGGTTTAATACCTGCAATTAAAGCAGCAAATGTTAAACCAATTGTAGCATTAAGCGATAAGTAACTATGTGGTTGTTCGATAAAGATTTATGGGTAGAGATTTTCCATACGCTGGGAAAGAATATGTTCCGCACATTTTTAACGATGCTGGGAGTCATCTTCGCGATGATTATTTTGATATTGCTGCTAGGTTCCGCCAATGGAATGAGCAATGGTTTTGATAAAGTTTTTGCAGGTACTGCTTCAAACAGTCTATTTGTTTGGGGACAATCTACTTCTGAACCTTATAAGGGTTTTGAAAGAGGTAGAAGAATACGCTATAAGATTGAAGATGCCGAAATTCTGAAAAAACAAATACCTGAGATTGAAGTATTGGCACCCAGAATAGAACTAGGAAGTCATAGAGAAACAGTTACTGTTTATAGAGAAGGGAGAACAAGCGGCTCATCTGTGTATGGAGATTATCCTGAAATTGATAACATTACTAAAAAGAAATTAGTTGAGGGCAGATTTTTGAACAAAACTGATATAGAGGATTCCAAAAAAATATGTGTAATAGGAGAGGAAACCTATAAATTATTATTTGATAAAAGCGAAAATGCCGTAGGCAAAGATATCCGAATCAATGGGGTGTTCTTTACTGTGGTGGGAGTTTACAAGCCAAACAATAATATAAATATTGATGGCGAAAATGCGGTTTTTATTCCATTCACCACTTTTCAAAAAGCATTTAATACAGGAGACCGAATGGGATGGATGGCCATTGCGGTAGAACCAAATACAAAGGTTCCTGTAGTAGAAAATAAAATAAAGAAGATACTAAAGACGAAATACGATATACATCCAGATGATGAAAGGGCCATAGGTAGTTTTGATATGTCTGAAATCTTCAACAACATCTCAGCATTTACGGGAGTTCTCAAAGGGTTTTCCTTCTTTGTGGGCATATTTACCTTATTGGCTGGAGTTATTGCCATTAGTAATATTCTATTAATCACAGTGAAGGAACGCACCAAGGAAATTGGGGTGCGTAGAGCATTGGGTGCCACTCCAAGGACCGTTAAGCGTCAAATTGTAGTAGAAGCTATTGTTTTAACAGCTTTTGCTGGACTCATAGGATTTGCTATTTCAGTAGGCATCCTGGCAATTTTAAACTCTTTATGGGGCAGTGGTGAAGATTTCCCATTTGTTAATCCTATGGTAAGCATACCGCAATTTGGAATCTCATTCCTATTGATGGTGAGTCTTAGTGTATTGATAGGATTAATTCCGGCAAATAAAGCAGTGAAAGTTAGGCCCATAGAAGCATTACGAGAAGAATAACCAAAAATAATTAGATAACAATCAAATAAGCTATAATGAATAAGTATGTAAAGTACGGCATAATAGGAGTTCTGACTCTTGGAATTTTATATGCAGTAGTGTATTTCCTAAAACAAAACAGTACTCCGGCCCAATTATATAAAACAGAGTCTTTAGAAAAAAAGGACATTGTAAACAAAGTAATTGTAACGGGTAAAGTAATTCCAGAGGATGAAATCAATATTAAACCACAAATCTCCGGAATTATAGATAATATATATCTGGAAGAAGGTGTTGAGGTTAAAGCTGGAGATTTGATTGCTTCCATAAAAGTTGTTCCCAATGAACAATCATTAAACCAAGCAGCAGGTCGAGTTCGCAATGCAGAACTGGCTTTGAACAATGCAAAAATCGAGTATAACAGAAACAAAGCTTTGTTTGATAAAGGTGTTATTGCCAGCCAAGACTTTAATACCCAACAGTTGACTTATGATCAAGCCCAACAAGAATTAAAGAATGCCCGTGCAGATTATCAAATTATACGCAAGGGTTCAGCAGGTGGGTCATCAAGCGCAAACACCAATATTAGAGCAACAGTATCCGGTACAGTTCTGGAAATCCCTGTTAAAGAAGGTGATCAGGTAATCCAAAGTAATAACTTCAATGATGGTACTACAATTGCCACTATAGCCGATATGTCCAAAATGATTTTTGAAGGTGAAGTTGATGAAGCAGAAGTTGGTAAGTTGAATATTGGAATGCCTTTGGAGATTAGTCTGGGAGCGTTGGAAAAAAACAAGTTTAATGCCAAACTCAAATTCATTGCTCCAAAAGGAGTAGAGACAGAAGGTGCTGTACAATTTAAAATTGAAGGTGATTTAGTAGTTAACGATAGCATATATGTCAGAGCTGGATATAGTGCCAACGCATCAATTGTACTAGAAGAAAAAAAGGATGTGCTAACACTTAAAGAAGCCCTGTTGCAATTTGATAAAGAAACTGAAAAACCATTTGTTGAAATTGAAATAAGCGAGAATGAATTCGAGCGTAAAGAGTTGGAATTGGGCGTTAGTGATGGAATAGATGTAGAAGTGGTTTCAGGACTTGAGGAAGGAGCAAAAATTAAAGTATGGAACAAATTGGAGAAGAAGGATGATTCCGATGATCAATAAACCAACCAATTATATCAATCAAAAAATCAATAAACGAATGAAATTTAGAATCACATTATTCATGATAATTTGTGCTATGTTCATCACCAATGCACAAATGAAAAAATGGACATTGCAAGAGTGTGTCACTTTTGCTATTGACAACAATTTAACGATTGAACAGTTTGAACTGGATTTGGAAACTGTTCAAATTGAAGAAAGGGATGCTTTAGGTAACTTAATACCTAACCTTAATGGAGATGCTCGTCTTACTGAAAATCTAGGTCTATCTTTTAACCCTACGTCTCAAGAGCCAGTAAACAGCCAACTTAATTTTACAGGCAACCTGACCTCTTCATTAACTTTATTTGATGGCCTTAGGAATTTCAAAAATCTAACTAGGGCTAAAATGAATGCAATTGCAAGTCAATACCGTTTAGATGATTTAAAAGATGATATTCGTCTTAATGTGGCAAACGCTTACTTGCAAGTGCTATCTAACAAAGAGGCGCTCAAAGTTTCAGAAGCTCAGTTTGCTGTTACAGAGCAAGATTTAAAAAGAACTAAGGAATTGGTAGAGTCAGGAGTTTCTCCAAGAGGTGATCTTTTGGAAATTGAGGCCACAGCAGCTTCTCAAGAACAACAAATTGTTAATGGAGAAGGCTTGGTGTTGATTTCAAGAATTAATCTAGCCCAATTATTGCAAATAACGGATTATGAAAATTTTGACATTGCTGATGAGTCTTTCGAAATTCCTCCTTCGGATATTTTGAACAATTCCGCTAAAGTAATTTTTGACAAGGCATTGGGCTTTAGAAATGATATTAAGTTTTCAAAATCAAATGTTGAGCTTGCTGAAAAAGACATTGAAATTGCAAAGGGTGCTCTTTACCCTACATTAAATGCCTTTATAAACTATAACACTAGATATAGTGATCAGAATTTAGTTTCTGCTCAGGATTTAACTATAATACCATTTACAGAGCAGTTATACAGATTTGATGGTCTTTCGTATGGATTTCAACTTAATGTGCCTTTCTTTAATGGTTGGAGTACACGTAATGGTGTGAAACGAGCAAAAATCGATTTAGAAAGAGCTAAGCTTCAATTGGAACAGGATAAATTGGATTTAGAAACAAACATTCAACAGGCCTATGTAGACGTCACTACTTTTAGCAAGGCATATGACGCTGCCGTGAAGACGATGGAAGCTAGAAGATTGGCCTATGATTATGCTAAAGAACGTTTTAATGTTGGTTTAATGAACGCTTTTGATTTTAGCCAAGCGCAGTCAAGGGTAGATGATGCCGAAGCAACTGTAATTCGTACTAAATACGATTATATTTTCCGATTGAAGATTTTGGAGTTCTACTTTGGCATTCCAATTTCTTTAAACTAGTATCTTTGTGGCCGCCATGGCCAGAATACTAAATTTAGAAACAGCAACGACCAATTGTTCAGTCAGTATTTCAGAGGGAAATGATATCATTTGTCTTAAGGAGAACAATGCTGTAAATTATTCGCATTCAGAACAACTGCATGTTTTTATAAAAGAAGCCTTGGAAGAGGCTTCTTTCTCTTTTTCAGATTTGGATGCTATTGCGGTTAGTAAAGGTCCAGGTTCATATACTGGACTGCGTATTGGCGTTTCTGCAGCCAAAGGGTTGTGTTTTTCCTTGGACTTACCTTTGATTTCAATTCCTACTTTAGAGAGTATGGCCAATCAGATCAAAGCATCTGAAGGAGAAGTAATCATTCCTGTACTGGATGCAAGACGGATGGAAGTGTATTCCTCAGTGTACAATTCGGTTTATCAAGAAATTAGAGCTACTAAGGCGGAAGTTGTTGATGAGAATTCGTTCAAAGAGTTTGGTTCTTATCCTAAGGTTCATGTTGTTGGCAGTGGGGCGGAAAAATGCAAAGAAACCGTACAACATTCCAATTTTGTTTTTGATACCTCTGTGGTTCCTTCAGCCAGAGAAATGGCAAGGATTGCTTTCCAAAAATTTCAAGAAAATTCTTTTGAGGATGTAGCTTATTTTGAGCCCTATTACCTTAAGGATTTTGTTCTTCAGGGTAAGAAGAACTCTTAGTCTACATCATGTACCACTCTCTGTGGGAACGGAATCTCAATTCCGGCCTGATCAAAACGATGTTTGGTTTCTTCAATTACATGAAAGTGCGCTGGCCAGAAAACTTCATTCTTTGCCCAAAAACGAAGAGTGAGATTTACCGAACTATCTGCCAATTCGCCAACATATACCTCAGGTACAGGTTCTTTTAATATATCTGAATGCTCGGCACAAATCTGCAATAAAATTTCTTTGGCCTGTTTTATATTGGAACCATAACCAATTCCAACATCAAACTTATCCCTTCGGGTATCTTCCATATTATAATTCACGATACTTCCGTTAGAAAGTTGTCCGTTTGGTATAATGGCTACTTGATTGCCAAAGGTGTTCAATTTGGTGCTAAAAATGGTGATTTGTTTTACGCTGCCGTCTATTCCTTGTGCAGAAATAAAATCCCCCACTTTAAAGGGTTTAAAAAGAAGTATCAATACACCTCCAGCAAAATTGGCCAAAGAACCTTGCAGCGCCAAACCAATGGCCAAACCAGCTGCTCCGACCATGGCAACAAGAGAAGATGATTTTACTCCTAGTTGGGTCACAACTATGGTAAAAAGAAGAACTTTAAGGGCAATACTTATAAAGCTCTGTAAAAAACTCTCTAGAGTAAGGTCGTAATCTTTACGTTCAAAAAATTTGCGAACCAAACGATTAATGAAACGTATAATCCATAACCCGCCTAAAAGAATAACAATTGCCAAGATGAGATTGGGCATAAAATCCCAAAACCATTCAATGGCTTTCTCTAGATGTTGTTCAAAATTTTGAAGCTCTTCCATAACTGTTTTATATAAAACAAAGCAAAGTTAAGATGCTTTTGTCCAGAAGGAAATGATTTTAATTAATTTTTTAATTGATTCAGGACTTCTTCGGTGGAAGTAACTGGGAGCTTACAAGCCCCTTCTATACATACATAGACTAAAGTTTCTCCTTCATTATACCTGTTTTTCAATAGGTCAATACCACCCTCTTTTTCTGAGCCTACTAAAATGCTATTAGGGAGATAATGACTACTCAATTCCTTTGCTAGAGTCTTATAATTTTCCCCCACAACGGCTATCTCATGAAAGTTTTGATTTTCATAAAGTACCAAATGCATCCAGTTTGCATAACCCTGGGCACTTTCATCAAAATCTGCTTGCACATTTTTCACCATTTGTTTGGCAAGTATTCCGTAATATTCCTCTGTATATAATTTATGAAACTTCAAAAGGTTTTTTGCCATTATGGAATTGGAAGCCGAGATGACATTATCATTAGTCTCGATACTCCTTCTAATAAGGGATTCGTCCTGATCAGAAGTGAAAAAGAACATCCCTGATTTCTTGTCTAAAAAGTGAACTTTTGCGTAGTCCAAAAGATTTTTGGAATGATTAAGCCACTTTTCATCAAAAGTAACTTCATAAAGTGCTAGGTATGCTTCAATAACAGTTGCGTAGTCCTCTAAAAAACCATTAATACTACTGCTCCCTTCTTTGTGATTGCGAAAAAGAGAATTATCATTTTTAATCATTTCTTTTTCAAGAAACTGTGCATTTTTAAGTGCCAACTCAAGATAATCTGGGTTTCCTAAGTAACGATAGGCATCTACCAAACCTTTCAACATTAGCCCGTTCCAAGAAGCAAGTATTTTGTCATCTAATCTTGGTTTGGAGCGTTCAGTTCTTTTCTCTTTTAGTATTTTGAGGGAATTATTCAATTTTTCTTTTAGGACAGCTACTGAAACATCGTGTTTTTTTGCAATTTCTTCATCTGTTTTATCTCGAATTAAAACATAGTTTCCTTTTTCCCAAAGACCATAAGAATTTATATTGTAGTAATCTTTGAAGATATCAAAATCAGCACCCAATAGTTGGGACAGTTCATCTTTTGTCCAAACGTAATAAGCTCCCTCTTCCAGCTCACCATGCTCATCTAAACTATCAGCATCCAAAGAAGAATAAAAACCTCCATTTTCGTCAAGTAATTCTTTTTCAACAAAACCAATGGTCTGTTCTACAACGGTTTTATACAATTCATTCTTTGTTACGGCATAGGCTTTGGCATACAAGCTTGCCAGTTGGCCATTGTCATATAACATTTTCTCAAAATGGGGCACATGCCATTTGGTATCCACGGCATATCTCGAGAACCCCCCGCCAACATGATCGTAAATACCGCCATAGGCCATACGGGTCAATGTGGCATTAACATGTTCCATGATTTCAGGTTTGGAAGTAGCAGTGGCATAATGCAAGAGAAAATCCCAATTATTTGGCATCATAAATTTGGGTGCACGCTTGTATCCTCCTAAGAAGCTATCAAAATATGTTGACCATTTTTCTACGGAAGTGTCAAGCTGCGTCATTGTATACGCATCGGAATCTTCTTTGTTCTCTACAAGGTTTATGGCATTGATTCCGTTTGCTAAATCACTGGCATATTGTACAATTTTAGATTTATCGTTTTTGTATAAATCTGTAAGTTGTTTCAAGGATTTAACCCAATTGTCTTTCGGGACATAGGTAGCACCCCAGAACGGCCTTCCATCCGGCAGGGCTACTATATTAAGAGGCCATCCACCATTTCCAGACATCATCTGTATTGCATCCATATAGATTTGGTCTACATCTGGTCTTTCTTCTCTATCAATTTTTATGTTGATGAAATTTTCATTCATCATTTGCGCTACTTCCTCATCTTCAAAACACTCTTTTTCCATCACATGACACCAGTGACAGGCAGCATAACCAATGCTTATAAGTAAGGGTTTATCTTCTTTTTTAGCTTTTTCTAATGTCTCAGGGCTCCAGGCTTCCCAGTTTACAGGATTATGTGCATGCTGCAATAGGTATGGACTGGTCTCATGGATCAGAGCATTTGTATGTTTATGGGTCACTTTATTTGATTTTTGGGTGCAACCTTGGGTTAAAGACAATAAAACCGATAAAATGGTAATTCTTTTAAGCATGTAAACAATTTTGAACATAAAAAAAGCGCCCGAGATGGGCGCATTTTTTGTTTATCACCTCTTGGTTATTTAACCTCAAAAGTGATCTTAACGTTGACTCTGTATTCATCTATTTTACCATCCTTAACAGAAGCACTTTGCTCGTTGAGGTAAACAGAACGGATATTCTTAACTGATTTGGAAGCATGGGCTACTGCATTTTTCGTTGCTTGTTCCCAACTTTCATCAGAGTTTGCCAATACTTCAATAACTTTTAAAACTGCCATGGTTAATGTTTTTTAAATTAATTCAAGTTATGAAAATTTGACCATACTATTTGTAAGAAAGGTTGAAAATCAGCCATTGAGTGCAACCACCTCATTTACTTTATCTCCCATCATGTTTTTTAACATGGTCTCAATGCCATTTTTTAGGGTAAAAGTGGAAGATGGACATCCACTACATGCGCCTTGTAGAATCACATTTACGGTTTTACTTTCTTCCTCGTAGGATTGAAAAAGTATATTACCACCATCACTGGCAACTGCTGGCTTTACATATTCTTCCAATATATCAATGATTTGTTGGGAAGTGTCATCGTATTGTGTTGGTGACAAGCTTTGCTCTGCAGTTTCTTTGGATTTCCGAATTGCTTCACTGGAAACTACTTCTTTTCCATCTGCTAAAAAGTCTCTAATGTACTCTCGTAATTGCATGGTGATTTCCTCCCAATCAGCAACTTCGTATTTTGAAACAGATACATAGTTCTCATCAAAGAATACCTCTTTTACAAATGGAAAGTGGAAAAGCTCTTTGGCCAATTGTGAATCCTTTGCGTCATCAATGTTTTTGAATTCGTAAGTTGTGGGAACTATTTTCTTGTTAGAAACAAACTTCATTACCGCAGGGTTTGGAGTAACTTCTGCGTAAACGGTAATAGGTTGTTTTTTCTGAGTTTCTGCTTCATTTACCACAGGTTCTCCGGCATTTAAATATTCAACCAATTGCTGCGCAACTTCATCTTTTACATCATCCCATTCAACAATGTCAAATCGTTCAAGGGCTATAAAGTTTCCAGAGATATATACAGTTTTAACAAATGGAAGATAAAACAACTGTTGCGCTAATGGGGAATCCTTCGCTTCATCTATGTTTTTAAGCTCATGATTGCCCTTTGCCAAGAATTGATTGGACTCAAATTTTAGTATTTTGGGGTTGTTGGTCTCAACAACGGTGATGTTAAATTCTTTCATAGCAAATATTTGATGCAAAAATACAAAGTAAACATGAGAGGTAAAATATATAATAATGTACCGCTTCAATCGTTATCTAAATGTTTGATTACCTTTAAATATCAACTTTAGCCCCATAATCAATACATGAGACGCTATTTAATCCTACTAATCATTACCCTAGTTTTTGGGCTAACTACTAAGGCTCAAGAAGGAATACCTGTATATTTTGACTACTTAGCAGATAACTATTATTTGGTGTATCCATCTATGGCAGGTATTAGCGAAGGAGCAAAAATACGTCTTACTGCTAGGAAGCAATGGTTCAATGTTGATGAAGCACCTAGTTTACAGACCTTGAATGCTAATTTTAGAGTAGGTGAACGAAGCGGTGTTGGCGGCATCTTATTCAATGATTCTAACGGATACCACTCCCAAACGGGTTTTAAAGCAACTTACGCTCATCACTTACAGTTGGCGGGAGATTTTAGAACATTGAACCAAATATCCTTTGGCCTTAGTGCTGGAGTTATATTAAGCAGTTTAGATGAAACCGAATTTAGATCGATAATACCGGATCCTGTTGTTTCAGGGACAAAAAATACCACAAGCTATTTTAATGTGGATTTGGGAGTATCGTATAATATTTTTGAATTTTATGCACACGCTGCTGTTTTGAATGTCTTAGGAAGTGGTCGTGATTTATACACGGCAGCCGAATTTGATAATTTGAGAAGATACTTGCTTTCTGCAGGATATGTTTTTGGAAAGAAAACCAGAATTGAACCTTCTGTTTTATTTCAAATGACCGATTTTACCAAGGAAAAAACTATTGATTTCAACGCTAAGGTTTACAAAGATGTTGCTTTTGGTACAGTTTGGGCCGGATTATCTTATCGTAGAAGTTTTGATGGAGCGCAGTTTCAAACCAATGGCGGTTTTGGGGAGCAGCGTTTGCAGTTGTTTACGCCAATAATTGGAGTTAATGTAAACCAGTTCTTGTTCTCTTATAACTATTCCTACCAATCAGGGGATATCCGTTTTGATAATGGAGGTTTTCATCAAATTACTTTAGGGTACGACTTTGGTCAGAGTGATCAAGGCAAGCGTTACGATTGCTACTGTCCTGCGGCCAATAACTAAAAATGGCCCATCAAAAATGATGGACCACCTTTTTTCTCACACTTAAATAATTTAATCCCACTTATAATTTTTCTTGGCAGCTTGATTTTTTATAGCTGATAACAATGCATTTTCCAATTCTCCTGTTTCTTCTTTTTGGTTTTTAGCAATGTAAGCCTCACGTTTTGTATTTAAATCCTGAATTTCCTTCTGAATTTTTTCACGCTCCATTTTTTTGTCTTGGACGTACTCTTTAATCTCTTTTTCAGATTTTCCCTTTAATTCTGAAGGCAGGTCTTTGTCTTTCAACTCCGAAACGGCAACTTCATCATCCTCAATGGCGTCAACCAAATCCCATTTAGAATTTTTATATAGTCTAGAACTTTTACTTACTGCACGCTTTACTACAACAGCTTCTTCCAATTCAGCGGCATTGGTGTCTTGCATGCCTTGCAGTGCTTTCTTTTCCCTGCCTAAAGCGCCATAAGAGATATAGGTAGTGTTCAGCTTAGAGTTAAGACGAATGATTATATCATCATAAGGAGTGTCAATATGAACAACTTGTTTGTTATGGTCTATAGCCATGTATTCGCCACCTGTTAGTGTAGCGCCGCTTTTCCATTTGGTGGAAATACCTTGCTCATAATTACCGCAGAAAATAGTGTTTACAATAATGTCTTTTTCTTTAGCATTGGATGTAGCATCCCTATAGTTTAATTTACCTTGGGTGAATGGCTCGTTTCCTGCAATAAAAATCATTTTAAGATCGTCTGCATTTTTACCCCAATCCAATTGCTTTAATGAAGTTTGAATCACTTGGCCGCAATACTCTTCGCCACCATTGGTGGTCAAGGAAAACAACTTTTCAGAGATTTCATCCAAATCACTGCTAAAACCTATTACTTGTCTAATGTAACCTTCATTAGAAGCTAAATCGTCATTGCCATATTCATAAAGTGCTATTTGTAATGAAGGTCTAGCCTCATTCCCACACTTGGCATAAGTAAATTCATTAACTATATCCCAAAGTTGTGCTTTTGCTTGGTTAATAAGGCCATCCATACTGTTACTTGTGTCCAATAACAATGCAACCTTTACATATTGCTTGGCTGGTTTGTCTGCGATAGACTTTGTTATCAAGGCGGTGTTTTTATATTCCCTTGGTTTTAAATTGCATCCGTATACTGCTCCGGCTGCGATTGTAAAAAGTGCTATTCCTAATAAATGTTTTAAATGTTTCATAGTTCAATGTTTTTAAAGTATGGGATAAAAGTATTTCCATCTTTTTTCAATAAAAACCAAGAATGAGGGAACAGGAACTTAGAATGAGTGAGTGATACAAATGGTTTTGTAAAGTGGTAAAACGACACTGTTTTTGGTGACTTTTGAAGAAGAAGTCATTTTTTAATACGCTTTATATGAACTAAGTTTACCTAAGTATTTAGAAATAAATGATAAAAGGAAAACACATATTATTCTTCTTTCTAATCGTGTTTTATTCTGGGTTTTCCCAAGTAAACAATGAACGCTTGTCCATGGAGATTACAGGGACGGTTAAGGGAAAGGAAAACTTTGCCCCAATTTCAGGGGTTGAAGTTTCTACGGATAAAGGTTCCTATACAACAACCAATGGACTGGGTGAATTCAAAATAAAAGCTTCCATTGGTGATATGCTCATTTTTGAAAGTTTGGAATTTGAATCGGTTCGGCATAGAATAACATCAGATGAAGAGGTAGATGTTTTGGTGGAGGGTTATGTATCTAAAAGAGCTTCAAAGAAAGAAAAAAGTATAAGCTCCAGAAATATTTCTAATCATCAGAGATTCCTAGATTCTGCCAATGTATACAAAAGAACAGATTTGGAGAAGAGTATAGACTTTATAGCTCAATCTATATCTCAATTGGGTAAACGTGGAAATAGAAACGAACTTTCTTCCTCTTTAACCACGTTAGGCGAGATTTATTTATACCATAAACAATATGACTTGGCCATTACAAATTTCAAAGATGCTCTTGAACATAGAGAATCATCTAAAACGAAGCTGTTATTGGGCAAAGCCTATGTGGTGAATGGCGAGTTTCAAAATGCAAAAACCATACTTACCCCTTTGTTGGATGTAAAAAACATGATTCCCTTTCAACGTGTTGAACTGTATGAAAGTTTAGGAGATGCCAATCGTGGTTTATCGAGTTTGAAAGAGGCGTTGGATTTTTATCAGGAGGGCCTTCAAATAGCGCAAAAGAACCAAATCTCTCCTAAGGTCATTGATTTAAATTCTAAAATTGCGGATGCTTATGCAAGCGAAAATCGTTTAGTAGAGGCTGAAGGGTTCTACAACAATTCACTGAATCTTTCTAAAAAAGTAGCTCCAGAACGATTAATTGAGGAGAATGAAAAAGTAGCCGATTTTTATAATCAAGAGAATAGATATGAAGATGAAATTCAACTGAGGAAAAAGAGCCTAAGCGGATTATCGCAATTACCCAGGCAATCAGTTGGTAGAGAAAGTAAGGCCTTGCCAAGTCCAGATTCAATAACTGCTCAACGCATCAATTACAAAATAGCCAATGCATATATAGCACAAGACAAGTTGGACGAAGCTATTCCTTACTTGGAACGAAGTATTGTTAAGGCTGATAGTGAAGATGATCTGGTAGTGCAAAAGGATGCAACTAGAAAATTATCAGAAGTATATCGTTACAAAGGAGATTTTTCAAAAGCGTTGGAATCCTATCAAAATTATGTTGCTGTAGTGGATAGCTTGTACGTTAGAAAAGAACAAGAAATCTCAAGAGCGGCCAGATTTAATCGTGAAATAGCTACCAAGCAAAATCGCATATCAAGTCTGGAACAAGAGCGGCAGTTGTCTCAAAGCAAGTATAGCCTTGCCGTAACAGAACAACAATTGTTTGAAGAAACGAGCAAAAGACAAAAATGGATTATTTATTCCCTAATTTTTGGGTTAGTGCTAATGGCATTGACAACCTTCCTGTTCTATAGGAATAGCAAGCAACAGAAGTTGGCGAATAACCTATTGGCATTAAAGTCGTTGCGCACACAAATGAATCCGCACTTTATTTTCAATGCGCTCAATTCCGTCAACAATTACATTGCAAAGAGCGACGAACGCAGTGCAAATCGATTTCTAAGCGATTTTTCAGTTCTGATGCGAAGCGTACTGGAAAATTCTGAAGAGGATTTTATACCACTTTCTAGAGAATTGGAGCTTTTGGAGTTATACGTGAAGTTGGAACATTCCCGTTTTTCAGATAAGTTTGATTATGAAATCAACATAGATAAAAAAATAGATATTGATGCGTTTGAAATTCCTCCGATGCTTCTTCAGCCATATATAGAAAATGCTATTTGGCATGGACTGCGCTATAAAGAAGAAAAAGGTTTTTTAAAGATTGAGGTAAATCAAATCAACAAAGAGCTCCTGGAAATAACAATTGCTGATAACGGAATTGGAAGAAAAAAATCAGCAGCATTAAAGACGGACAACCAAAAGAAACAAAAATCAAAAGGAATGGGGAATATTAAAAAACGAATCCAAATTCTTAATGATATGTATAAGAACAAGGTAGATGTTTCAATTTCCAATTTGAATGAAGACCAAACAGGAACAAAAGTATCCCTTAAGCTTAAAAAAGATTGATGGAATTACGCGCTATTATAGTAGAAGACGAGGCAAATAGTAGGGAAATATTAAGGAATTATATTGCCAAATATTGTGATGGCGTAAAGCTTTTAGGAGAAGCTTCTAATATTGATGAAGGGCTGCAACTAATTCAACAGCATCAACCAGATTTGGTGTTTTTAGATGTTGAAATGCCCTTTGGTAACGCCTTTGATCTTCTGGACAAAATCCCTGAACGAACTTTTGAAACAGTTTTTGTGACAGCTTATAATCAATATGCAATGGATGCATTGAACAACCATGCCGCATATTATCTTATGAAACCCATAAATATTGATGAGCTGATAAAAGCGGTGGAATATGTCAAGGAAATCAAGGAGAAAGAAAATGCTCTGGATGGTCAAGTATTAAAAGCCAGAACAATTAAAGCAGAGGGGAAAATAACCCTGCCGCAACTGGATGGCTTTCAAGTTTTGGAAGTAGGGGATATCTTCTTTTGTAAAGCCGATGACAATTACACAGAAATATATCTGGAGCATAAGAAAATTGTAGTGAGCAAAACACTCAAGTATTTTGAAGAAGCCCTTACGGAATATGCCTTTGCCAGAATTCATAAATCGTATTTGATAAATGTAGGGGAAGTAGTAAAATATAAAAGAGGAAAGGGAGGTAGTGTTGTTTTATCAAATGGGAAGGAACTATCCGTTTCTGCATCTAAAAAGGCAGCATTATTATCTTATTTTCAATAAAATCAATTCAAGAATATGATACTTAGATCCGTAAGGGGAAAATCCCCAGAAATAGGAGAAGACTGTTTTATAGCCGAAAATGCCACTATCGTTGGAGAAGTGTCTATGGGAGACCAATGCAGCATTTGGTACAATGCAGTTATCAGGGGAGATGTGCATTTTATAAAAATGGGAAACAAAGTCAATGTGCAGGATGGTGCTGTTATTCATTGTACCTATCAAAAATCACCTACCACAATTGGGAACAACGTTTCCATTGGCCATAATGCTTTGGTGCATGGCTGTACTGTAAAGGACAATGTGCTGATTGGTATGGGCAGTATTATTATGGATGATTGTATTGTAGAAAGTAATTCAATTATTGCTGCTGGAGCTGTTTTAACGCAAGGTACTCATGTTGAAGCAGGAAGTATTTATGCGGGAATGCCAGCTAAAAAAATAAAGGATGTAAGTCCAGAACTGAGTTCGGGGGAAATAGACCGTATTGCCGATGCCTATGTAATGTATTCAAGTTGGTTTAAGTAGTATTGGCAATTCAAATTATCCCTATTTTAGCACCGTTATAAAACTAAACTGATGAATGCATATATTTTTCCAGGACAAGGAGCTCAATTTGTTGGAATGGGCTTAGATCTTTATGAAAACCATAACCAAGCACAAGAACTATTTGAACAAGCCAATGATATTTTAGGTTTCTCCATTACAGATATCATGTTTGAAGGAACTCCTGAAGATTTAAAACAGACCAAGGTAACCCAGCCTGCTATTTTTTTGCATTCCGTTATTCTGAGTAAGGTTCTTGGGGAAAATTTTAAACCAAATATGGTTGCAGGTCATTCTTTGGGAGAGTTTTCCGCTTTGGTGGCCAATGGTACTTTAAACTTTGAAGATGGATTAAAATTGGTTTCACAGAGAGCTTTGGCAATGCAAAAGGCATGTGAGATTCAACCAAGCACTATGGCTGCGGTTTTAGGTTTGGATGATGAGGTGGTCGAAAAAATATGCCAAGAAACAGAAGGAATTGTAGTCCCTGCAAATTACAATTGTCCAGGTCAATTGGTAATTTCGGGAGAGATTGAAGCTGTAAATGTTGCCTGCGAAAAATTAAAAGAAGCTGGAGCTCGTAGAGCTTTGTTGCTTCCTGTTGGTGGAGCGTTCCATTCACCTTTAATGGAACCGGCCAGGGAAGAATTGGCAGCTGCCATAGAAGCAACCAATTTTAGCGGACCTATCTGCCCAATCTATCAAAATGTGCCGACTACTGCTGTTACAAATGCTGATGAAATCAAAGCCAATTTGATTTCCCAGTTGACCGCTCCCGTAAAATGGACTCAGAGCGTGCAACAAATGATTAAAGATGGAGGGAAATCTTTTGTAGAAGTTGGTCCCGGTAAAGTATTGCAGGGCTTGGTTAGAAAGATAGATTCTAGTGTAGAAACATCTTCTGGCGTCATATAAATAAAGATTTTTCTGACCTCAAAGGTATTTCACCTAAGAAAGATAGATTTAGTCTGTAAAGTTGTGGTGTTCCTTCATTTTTTAGTAATATTGATTCTTCCCAAATCACCAACCAAAACCAAAGCAAGAACTATACTGAAAATCGTTAAATAGGTGATGTTACCCTTCTTAAAAAAAGCTTCTTTTTTATTTTTCTCTAACTATGGTAAAGAGAAAATACCCTTAATAGCATTTATAATATTCGGTTTTAGTTTTGGGTACGGGCAAGTGACAGTCGAGTTTTCACAGGCAACCGGTTCGGATGCTGAGAACACAGGGGGTAACCTTCCGGTGCTGTTCATCACGGGAACGGT
>NZ_CANMOO010000004.1 GCF_947499585.1 uncultured Allomuricauda sp.
GGCGAGACCGGTGATGCGACCTTGGGGGGGCAGACCGCGACTACCTATACGATAAACAATGACGATGTAGCGGCTGTTGTTACCGTGGAGTTTTCACAGGCAACCGGTTCGGATGCTGAGAACACAGGGGGTAACCTTCCGGTGCTGTTCATCACGGGAACGGTTGCCAACGCGACCACTGTGACCGTTACGGATGCTGGCACTGGCGATGCGACCACTGGTGTTGACTATGCCTTTACGAGCCCACAGGTGATCAACATCCCTGCGGCAGTCTACGACGGCACTTTGGGCACCTCGATAGCGATACCGACATTGTCCATAACGGGCGACACCGATGTTGAGGCTAACGAGACGATAGATTTGACCTTGGGGGGCGAGACCGGTGATGCGACCTTGGGGGGGCAGACCGCGACTACCTATACGATAAACAATGACGATGTAGCGGCTGTCACCATTGCAAATGCAAGCGGAGCTGAGGACGGAGGAGATATAACAGTAACAGCCACTTTAGATAATGCAGTGGCAGGAGGTTTTACGGTACAGGTTTCTTCTGCTGATGGTTCAGCAACCTTAGCCGATAATGATTATACGGGAATTTTACAGACTCTTACTTTTGCTGGTACTGCAGGAGAAATTGAGAACTTTGTAATAACACCAACAGCGGATGCTGTTATAGAATTAGATGAAACATTGGCTATTTCAATGAGCAATCTAGGAGCTACTACATTAACAATTGATATATCAGATGGGGCAACTGTAACGATAAACAATGATGATACTTGCGCTGCGGGGAATGCAGAGCCAGTGCTTGACGGTTCGGTACTTACGACTTTTTGTGATGCATTTTCACAAGATCTAGATGTGTATACGATGAGTATTCCACCTGCAGGATCGGATTTGCGTTGGAATGTTAGTGCTGATATTTCCAATAGTGGTACATATTTGCCAACCAGTACGGTAAGTTCAGCGGGCACCTATTTTGGTTTTTTCTATGACGCTTTAAACGACTGTGCCAGTCCAACTTTTAGTGTTACGCTAACACAAAACACAACACCCTCACCAGGTACAACAACAAACATTGCCACTTGCGATAATTCAGGTGAGGGGGATAGCGTGGTAGATTTAGATGACCAATTAGCAGGGGCAGATGTAGGTAATTGGTCTTTGACTGGCAGTCCAGGAGGAGCTTCTATTACCATTAATGCTAGCAATATTGTGAACTTTAATGGACAGCCTTTAGGTGATTATACCTTTACATATACAACATCTGGGGCAACAGCTCCTTGTGTTGACCAAACAGTTGATTTAACTGTTACCGTAATAGATTGTGCAATTCCTTGTGATGCTGGAACTATAGCACCTAGTTTGGATGTTTCTCAACCTACTGAGTTCTGCGATGTTGTTGCTGCCGATTTAAATACCTATGTAACCAATGCAGCACCAGCAGGAAGTGTACTTACTTGGAGTACCAATCCTGATCCTTTAGAAATTATTGCACACAGAAGCAACATTGTATCGGCTCCAGGATCTTATTTTGGTTTCTTTTTTGATGAAATAAATAATTGTGCTAGTCCCGTATTGACAGTTTCGTTAATTAGAAATATTACTCCTGTTGTTGATAGTACCGCGGGAGATACCCGTTGTGGGGACGGAACATTGACTTTAACTGCCTCTGTAAGCGACGGTAGCCTTTTAAGCTGGTACGCTAGTGCAAGTGGTGGAGCGGTATTAGGAACCGGTCCCTCGTTTGAGACTCCATCAATTTCAGCAACAACCTCCTTTTTTGTGGAAACTACTGCTAATGGATGTCCTTCACCAAGAGTAGAAGTAGTTGCTACTGTAAACCAAATACCTTCGCCGGGAACACCAAGTAATACTCTGGCATGTAATGCGGCAGGTAACGGCGGTCCAACGGTTATAGATTTAGATGATACACTAACGGGTGAAGATTCGGGAACATGGGCAGTAATTACAGATCCATCTAGTGGAGCTCTATCAATTGGCACAGATAATAATGTGGATTTTGAAAGTTTACCTTTTGGTAATTACGTATTTGAATACACTACAAATGGAGCTGGGGCACCTTGTGTGAACAGTTCGGTACAAGTAACAGTTTCAGTAAGCAATTGTATTGTAGATTCTGATAATGACGGCTTAACAGATGGAGAAGAAAATGATTTGGGTACAAACCCGAATAATCCTGATACGGATGGTGATGGTTTAACAGATGGTGAAGAAGTATTAGTAGTTGATGATCCAAGTACGACAGCGGTTCCGGAGAATGCAACGGATCCCCTTGATAGTTGTGATCCTTTTTTGACTCCTGCCTGTAATCCTGAAGCTATTGATTTGGCAATTACAAAAGAAGTTGATAATGATACACCATTATTACAGAGCAATATAACCTTTACTATTACCCTTGAGAACACAACAATGGATAGGGTGTTGGATATTCTTGTCAATGATTTGATTGGTGATGGATTTGAATATGTTTCACATACGGCATCAAAAGGGCTTTATGATCAAGTTAGTGGAATGTGGTCCATTGCTGAATTAATACCTGAAGAGAGCGTCACTTTAGAAATTACAGTTACAGTTACAATTTCAGGGCAACTTCAAAATACTGCAACCATAGCTTCCTCTTTTCCAACGGATGCTGTGGAATCAAATAATACAGCAACAGTTTCTGTCCAGGTGAACCAAAGTCCATGTCAAGATCCAGGAACCTTGTGCAACATCTTTTCACCTAATGGAGATGGTATAAATGATACGTTGGTCTTTATTGACCCCAATAATGAGTATCCAAACAATATGTTAGAGGTGTTTGATCGCTATGGAAACAGCGTCTTTGAGATGCAAAGCTATGATAGCTCATGGGATGGAACAGGTAGCAGTGGCGATTTACCAAAAGGCACCTACTTTTATATATTGGACCTTGCAGGAGACGGCACTGAAATAGTAAAGGGTTGGATTCAAATAATAAGATAAATGAAGCATGCCAAATAAAGTTGGTTTAAGAACATACGGAATATTGGCTTTAATGCTCATTGGAATCATGAGTGTTGGTATGGCTCAAAAAGAACCTCAGTATACACAGTACATGTATAATATTGGAAGTTTTAATCCAGCCTATGTAGGAACGGTTGAGTCTCCTGAGTTGGCAGGTCTGTACCGAGCGCAATGGGTAGATATTCCTGGAGCACCTACTACTATGCGGTTCGGTGTAAACGTTCCATTTGCTAATGAAAAAACTGGACTAGGTCTTAATGTGGTACATGATGAGTTGGGACCTTCAAGACAGACCTTTATCAATCTGGCATATTCTTACCAAATCAACGTTTCTGATATAACAAAACTGTCTTTTGGGCTGTCCGCTGGAGGATCTCTTTTAAGTTTGGATTATTCTGAAGGTACTTTTGTAGACCCATCTGACCCAACGATTATTGGTGAAAATTTAAGTGATTTTTACCCAACTGTTGGCGCAGGACTTTTCCTTTATGAAGAAGATTGGTACATGGGGCTTTCCATCCCCAATTTTTTAACCAATGGATTGTACAATGATGAAGTAGCAACCATAGTTGAGGATAATATGCAGTTCAATGTAATTGGAGGATATGTTTTTCAGATATCAGACAGGACCAAGTTTAAGCCAGCATTTTTAGTGAACTACCTTCAAGGATCTCCTGTTAACGTAAATTTATCTGCAAATTTTCAGTTTATAGATGCACTCACTATAGGAGCTTCATATAGATTTGATAATGCAGTTAGTGGTTTAGCTGGTATTCAGGTTTCTAACGGATTGTTTTTAGGATATTCGTATGATTACAATACAAATGGACTGGGAGAGTTTAGTGGAGGCTCACATGAGGCAATACTGAAATTTTATATTGGACGAGGTGGTTTTGGAAGCGGAAATTCCAAAGCAAAAAGTAAAGACAAAAAATTAAAAGGTAAACCAAAACAGATAGATTCTCCAAGATTTTTCTAATATGGCACTAGCAAAAAAAATAAACGCTGCACTACTGGTATACTTTTTAGGTATGGTCATTTGTTTTGCCCAAAGTAAAAAATCAAAAGGGGACGATTACTTTTTCCAGTATGACTATCAGAAGGCGATAAGTGCTTATGAGCTGGATATAGCAAAAGGCACCTTAACGCAGCAACAATTTCTGAATTTAGCCGATGCTTACTTCAAGACAAATAATTTTGAAAAAGCTTCAGACGCTTACCTTTCATTGTACAAGAAAGATACTTTGATGAGCAACCATCATTTCAATAAAATGCTACAGAGCTTATCCAAAACTGCCAATAAAGAGAAAAAAGAAGCATTTTTAGCTACCATGTCTGCGAGTTTTCAAAAAGAATTTTTACAGAATTTGGAATTTAATACTCAACTGTTGGAGGATAGTAATGTAGGTGGCGAGATGGATTTTCAAATCTTTAACTTAAACGGCAATAGTCCACAATCAGATTTTTCACCTTCGTTTTATGGAGGGCAATTGTTATTTTCAAGCGGTAGATTACAGGATACAAAGAGAAGATATGTTCCAGCTGGCGAAGGATATTTAAACATATATGAAGCAGGGTTGCAAAGCAATGGTCAAATTTTAGCCGCTAAGCCTTTTACCGGAATTACTAGCTCTAATTATCATAAAGCAACACCTTATTATTCGGAGGGATTGAGAAGTATCTTTTATGTGTTGTCAAATACCGAGGATGGGGAACTCTCTTTTGATGGCAACGGAAAAAACGCATTGGCGATAGGGATGCAGGTAAAAGATGGTAGGTTTCAATTGTTGCTTAAAGATTTGAGTACTTCTTTTTATTACCCTTTTTACGATGAAAAGACCGAAAAGCTCTATTTCTCAGCCAATTTTGATGAAGGTTTTGGGGGTACGGACATTTACTTTGTGCATACCAATGGGGGTCAGATCATGTCAGCTCCAATAAATTTGGGACCTAGAATAAACTCAGCTGGGAATGAAATTGCCCCGTATATTTTTGAAGACAGCTTCTATTTTTCCTCAGATGTTTTTTATGGACTTGGAGGAATGGATATTTACAGGTCAAACATTGATGTAGGTGCATTTAGCATTCCCATTAATCTTGGAAAAGGTATAAACTCTTCGGATGATGATTTTGGTTTAATCATGAGGAATGAAGGAGACGGGCTTTTAGGGTATTTTTCATCAAACAGACCTGGAGGAAAAGGGAAGGATGATTTATATGGTTTTAAGGTTGATAAAAAACCTGGTCTTAAAACAATTACGTTGAAAGGAAAAGTTGTAAAACGTAATAGAAAATCTGAGTTGGTAGATAAGGTAGCGGTCCGTTTACAAGATGTAAATGGTTCTATATTGGCCGAGACCTATTCTGATGAAGAAGGAAATTATAGATTAGAGATTCCTTGGCGAAAGGAATTGGTTTTGAAGTCATCTAAAGAGCGTTATTCGAACTTCGCAAAACGCTTTACAGAAGAGGATTTACGGGAAGTGGAAATCATAAATTATGATGTTGAAATTTCTGAGTATGATGATTTGGTAGAAAAGAAAGAAGGGCAAGCCGTAGTAAAACTTAAAAAATTCTTCTTTGGAAGAAGCCTATCCCAACTTACCCCAGAAATAGAAACAGAACTTGATAAGGTTGTGGCATTTGTACAGGATTTCCCATCCGTACAGCTTCGAATAGAAACTTATACAGATAGCAGAGGCGGCGGCAGCACAAATTTTAGATTGACCCAAAGCCGCTCGGATGCTATTAAAAAATATTTGGTTCAAAATGGAGTACCATCTTCCAATATTTTATATTCCATTGGTTATGGTGAGGACAAAATTTTGAATAATTGTACAAACGGGGTTTTCTGTTTGGAAGTATTACACAAGCAAAACCAAAGATCATTGATTGTAATTCTTAACGACAATGTTCTTTTTGAATAAACAACATCAATTTAATACAACCCAACAATAGTATAACGCAAAAAGGGATAAGAAGAATATTCCTAGATATGTTAATACCTGCAATCCCATTTTAGGCCTATTTTCTTTTGGCACATCTTTACCCATAACTGTTTTAAGGTTCATCCATCCAATGAGCGGGGCCATAACAAATGAGACAAATGTGGCCAAGGCTACAAGATTGGCCATATTGGCGCCAAATACAGAAATAACCACCCAATTGATCAAGGCCATTATGATTACGGCAATAGCAAAAGCATTTTTGCTTTTAAGCTCTTTTTTATGAGGGAAAAGCTTCTCAAGAACATCTATACTTACTCTGGATACAGCATCATGAGCGGTCATACAAGTACTTAACATGGTAGCAAAAGCAGCTACTGCAATTAGAATATATGCCCAATTGCCAATATGAACCGTGAACAAGCTTACAACTTGATCGGCAAAAACCACAGCACTTCCGCTAAGCTCGGTTCCCGTGCCATATAAGGTCATCCATCCAATAATCAAAAAGAAAATCGCTAACACGGCTGTTAAGATGTATCCCACGTTAAATTCTTGAAGCGCAAGCTTTAAAGATGGCTTTTCCTTCATTGTCTTTAAATTTTCCATGCTCCAAAGACTTACCCATCCTGAAGCTTCAACAGCCGTGGGCATCCAACCCATAAGTCCAATTAAGAAAAGAATCCCCACTTCATTGAAAATCCCCGGTCTTTGGTATTCTTGAATATTAGGTACGGGACCTTTTTGTAACACTAGAACCGTGGTTATAACCAAAGCAATAAACAGAATAGAAATAACAGCTTTCAAAGAGTTTTCTAAAAATCGATATCTTCCAATGATGAGAATTGCACTTATAAAAACAAAGAGGCATAATGCTATTGTGCTTACACCTATTCCTGAAATACTGAACAAATTCATGAAGAGTCCCGCAGTAACTACATACAAAGCAGCTAATATTGTGAACGTGGAGACAATGGTCACAAAAGCGTAGATCCAAAGATATTTTCTTCCTAAATTTAAGTAACCCTGTACCAAGCTTTTTTCGGTAACTGAAGTATAACGTATCCCGAACTCAAAAAAAGGGTATTTTAATACATTTGCCAATACTATAGGAATAACCATAACCCAGCCATATTGTGCGCCTGCTTTGGTTGATAGTACTAAATGAGAAGTGCCTATGGCCATACTTGCAAATAATAACCCTGGCCCTAGGTTTTTAAGAAGAATCTTTAGTTTTGACATGAAAGATAAATGTACATCTGTCTAAAATAGTATATTTATGTTACTCCTTAAAAAATCCATCCTTTGAGGTGTCATTGACATAAAAATATTCAAATGAAAATACTTTTTAAAACGCTCAAAGGACTAGTCCTTATAGTTTCAGCTGTTGCCGTTGTTTATTTTTTTGGTCCCCAAGTGGAAAAACCAAATTTGGATAAAACACTTCCTGTTGTAAGTTCGGATTTAGTTCAGTTGGAAAAATGGATCAATTTAAAAGAAGAGGCAATTGCTAACATAAAACCTGAAAACGATGCACAAATTATTTGGTCTGATAGCATTCCATCAAAAACGGAATATAGCATAGTTTACCTTCACGGATGGTCTGCAAGCAGGATGGAAGGAAACCCGTTGCACATTGAAACCGCTAAGCGGTATGGCTGTAATTTATATTTACCTCGTTTGGCAGGGCACGGATTAAATGAAGAGGAGCCAATGCTCAATTTAACAGCCAATGAAGTATTGGATTCAGCAAAAGAAGCTATTGCTGTAGCAAAGCAATTAGGAAACAAGGTGATTATAATGGCCACTTCAACTGGAGGTACTCTGGCGTTGCATCTTGCCGGAGGTGATGCGGATATTGCTGGAATCCTTTTGTATTCTCCCAATATTGAGATTTATGACAAAAATGCAAAGTTGCTGGCTGGACCATGGGGAGTAAATTTGGCCAAAGCGGTTAAAAAGAGTGACTACCATGAATTTGAAGCTAGCGATACGAAGAAAAAATACTGGACAAGCAAATATAGGGTAGAGGCCCTTACACATTTGCAAGCCTTAGTGGACAATACTATGGTCCCAGAGACTTTTAAAAAAGTGACACAACCGGTCTTTCTGGGATATTTTTATAAAAATGATTCTATACAGGACAATGTAGTATCTGTACCTGCCATGTTAAAAATGTATGGGGGACTTGGAACAGCAACCAATTTAAAAAGAAAAATTGCTTTTTCAAATGTTGGAGATCATGTAATGACCTCTTCTATAACCTCTAAAGATTTGGCTTCGGTTAAAATGGAGACAGAAAAGTTTTTTGAGGAAGTACTTGAAATCCAATAAAATTGTTAAAGTTTGAATAGATTTTTGTCAAACTAGACGACTGGTCATATATTTGACCCTTCAATGGAAATTAAAACAATAAAAGGCGAACAGAAGAGTGATGCACTCCTTGAAAAAGGGATGGAAATCCTCTGGTCAAAAGGGTACAATGCCACCAGTGTAAACGATATTGTTCAGGCAGCCGGAGTTCCTAAGGGTTCTTTTTACTTCTATTTTAAAAGTAAAGAGGATTTTACAGTTAAAGCCATTGGTAAGTATTTTGACACTATGTTTCCTCCAGCATTGGAGATTCTTAAGAACAAGGCGGTTTTCCCTAAACAGCGAATTTTAAACTTCTATGAGCATCGCGCTAAAGTGTTGAAGGAGGAGTTTGACTGTAAAATGGGATGTTTGGGATGTAACATGGTGAATGAAATGGCAGAACACAACGAAGAAATTCGTTTGGCTGTGCAGGTGAAGACTGAACTTGTGAACTCCTATATAACAGAAGTCGTTATTGAGGGACAAGAAAATGGTGAAATTGATTCTGAGATTGAAGCAACTAATTTAGTTGCCTTTATGGAAGATGCAGGAAGAGGGGCCATGATATCCATGAAAGAACTCGATAGTTCGTATCCTATTGATAATTTCATGAAAATGATACGAACACTTATACTTAAGTAATTTTTTTTGAAATAATTAATAGATGACCAGTCATCTATTAATTATAGGCATTTAAACAAAAATATGGTATCGTTTACTATATTTTAAAGTTGACCAGCCAACTATTAACTAAAAAATGAAAAATAATTGTCCAATTTAAAACAACGTAAATCGTCTAAAACAAAACATCTTAATAAACCTTAAATAAATGAACGCAATCCAAAAAACTAAAAATGCGACCAATGCATTTGCTAAGAACTGGGCCAATTTTGTAATTAAATTCAAATGGCCCGTACTGCTATTGACCATTTTATTGGCCATGGGACTTGGATCTCAAGGAAAAATGGAATTTGATGGTGACTACCATGTTTTTTTTAGTGAGTCTAATCCAGAACTGGAAGCATTTGATGCACTTCAAGAAAAATACACAAAAGATGATAATATAATTGTTGTCTTGGCACCTAAAAACGGTAATATTTTTACCAGAGAGAACCTCATTGCCATAGAGGAATTAACCGCAGAAGCCTGGAACACTCCTTACTCTTCTAGAGTAGATGCGGTAACGAACTTTCAGCATACAAGCGCAAAAGGAGATGACCTTTATGTAGATGATCTTTCCTATGACTCAGCGAGCAAAACAGATGCTGAAATTCTAGAGATTAGAGAAAAGGCACTTAAGGAACCCTTATTGGTTCATAGAATTATCAATGTAGAAGGCAGTGTTACTGCTATTAATGTAACGGTTCGTCTTCCGGGAGAAAATAGTGCTGCCGAAATTCCAGAAGTAACTATCGCTACCAGAGAGATGATTTCCAAGTTTCAAGAAAAGCATCCAGAATTCGATGTGTATACCACTGGATTGGTTCCGTTGAACACGGCATTTTTTGAATCCTCCCAAAAAGATTTAATGCTTACCATGTTAATGTTGCTGATTGTTGTTGTTGTCACATTGGTGTTGACCAGAAATATTTTCGCTACGCTTGCTACTTTGTTTGTTGTCCTATTCTCTATTATAAGTGCTGTTGGCTTTATTGGTTTAAATGGTATTAAGTTGACACCTCCCTCGGCTGTTTTTCCAACGATGATATTGACTTTGGCGGTTGCAGACAGTATTCACATCCTAATTACATACTTACAAAAAGTTCGTAAGGAAGGATTGGAAAAGAAAGAAGCTTTGGTTGAATCCATGCGATTGAACTTTATGCCAGTATTCATTACCAGTTTAACCACCGTTATTGGGTTTCTAACCTTAAACTATGGAGATGTACCTCCATTTTGGGATCTAGGAAATATAGTCGCTTTTGGTATGTGTATGGCCTTTTTGTTTTCCACTACTACATTGCCCGCATTGATGGCTATTTTTCCAATCTGGAAATCTAAAAAGGTAAAGGAGCAAAAAGAAGCTAAAATAGGTTGGTACACTAACTTGGGGATGTTCGTGGTTAGACAACCCGTTAAGCTAACGGTGATTTCCATAGTGGTCATTGGATTGCTTACTTTTTTGGCAAGGAAAAATGTGTTCAACGATGAGTTTGTGGAATACTTTGATACCACTGTTCAATTTAGACAAGACAGTGATTTTATCAACGAGAACCTAACGGGGTTCTACAATGTAGAATTCTCTGTGGGTAGTGGAGAAAGTGGAGGAATCAACAATCCTCAATATCTGCAAAAACTTAATGAATTTGAAGATTGGTTGGAAGACCAACCAGAGGTAGTTCATGTAAATGCATTTAGTGAAGTTGCTAGGAGAGTAAATCGCTCAATGCATGGAGACGATCAATCTTTTTACAAAGTTCCTGAGAATAGGGAAGAAGCTGCACAATATCTTTTGCTTTATGAGCTTTCGCTTCCTTTTGGTCTGGATCTGAACAATCAAATCAATGTAGATAAATCGGAATCTAGAGTTACTGTTACCCTTCAGAACAATTCAAGTGTAGAAATGATTGCTTTTGCGGAGAGATCAGAAAATTGGTTGAAGGATAACACGCCTGAATCCATGCACGCGCTTGCTGTAAGTCCAACGCTAATGTTTTCCAAACTAGGGTTCCGTCAGGCGGATAGTATGTTTAAAGGAAACATTATTGCGCTCATTCTTATTTCCCTGGTATTGATGATTGCCTTAAGGAATTTTAAACTTGGGTTATTAAGTATTATACCCAATGTTGCTCCGGTGTTGGTAGGTTTTGGATTATGGTACCTGCTCAAAGGAACCATCAATACGGGAATGGTGATTGTTTTTGGTATGACTTTGGGAATTATTGTGGATGATACGGTCCATTTTATGAGTAAATTTTTACGTGCTCGTAGGGAGCTTGGCTATGATGCTAAAGCCGCAATCATTTATGCTTTTGAAACTGTAGGTAAAGCTTTGGTAACGACTACCGTGGTGCTATTGGCAGGTTTTATAGTGTTGTCAACATCCTCTTTTGCATTAAACAGTTATATGGCTAGAATTACGGTAATCATCATTATAGCTGCATTGATTATCGATTTTATTCTCTTGCCTTCTTTATTGATTTTGGCCAGTAAAGAAAAAGAAGAAACTATGGAAACATCCAAAGTGCAAGTGCAGTTGGATAAATAAAAATTATAAACACAAACAATTATACAAAATGAATAAAGTAAAGTTTTTTACCCCAATAACAGCTTTAGTACTTGCAATCACAGGTGTTACTGCACAATCAAATGAAGAACGCGGATTGCAGATCGCAAAAGCAGCTGAAAAAGCGGATGAAGGATTTGGAAGTTCAATTGTGGACTTGAAAATGACCCTTAAAAACAAAAATGGACAGACAAGTGAGCGTTTTTTAACCAACCGTACCCTAGAGTTAACTGCGGATGGTGATAAGTCTTTAATTGTTTTTGAAAGCCCAAAAGATGTAAAAGGAACGGCGACTCTGACGTTTACCCATAAAATAGGGGCAGATGATCAATGGCTGTACTTGCCCTCTATTAAAAGGGTGAAGAGAATTTCTTCCAACAACAAATCAGGTCCTTTTGTAGGTAGTGAGTTTGCCTACGAAGATTTGTCTTCTCAAGAGATAGAGAAGTACGCATACAAGTTTGTAAAGGAAGAAGGTGACTTTTTGATGGTAGAACAAGATCCAACGGACCTTAAATCTGGCTACACAAGAAGAATTGTAACCTACAATAAGAACAAGGGCTATAGGTTGGAGAAAATTGAATTCTACGACAGAAAAAATGCATTGCTAAAAACATTGACTTACAGTGATTATAAGCTTTACAAGAATAAATTCTGGAGAGCTGCAACGCTCACTATGGTCAATCACCAAAGTAACAAGGAAACTCTATTAAAATTTGGAGAGTACAATTTTGGTGCGGAACTAGCTGAAGAGGATTTTACAGAAGTAGCTTTAAAAAGAGCAGGGAGCTAGTCCGTTCCAAATCAATTGTATTGTAAAGTATCAAAGCCAGGGTATTCTCTTTAAATGAGCTTTAGGGTGTGATAGTGTTAAGCTTGTAAATACCTTGGCCTTGATTTTTTTAACCATGTTTGAACAGGCATAAGAATGAATAAACAGCTGTATATTTTCGCAGTTATACTTTGTGTAGGCGTATTTACAACCAATGCCCAACAAAAAGAAAAGACCAAGCCAGATCAGGAATTTGAATTGGAACTAGAGGCGGAGTATCGTTATTTTATCAACGATGCCCAGTTTGCCGGGCAGTTGGACCATTATCCATCCATTGCTCTTCGCCCAGATTATTCAATAGAATGGAATAAAGGGTATGAAAGCATCAATTTTACTGGCTTTTTTAGAGTAGATAGAGATGACGAACGTACCCATTGGGATGTGCGGGAGCTTTACTACCAAAAAGCAAAAAGCAATTGGGAACTTAGTGTGGGCCTTAAAAAAGTCTATTGGGGTGTAGCGGAAAGCAATCATTTGGTAGATATTATAAACCAAACGGATGCTGTTGAAACCTTTGATGGTGAAGAAAAATTGGGCCAACCTATGGTTCAGTACAGTTACATTACCAATAAAATGGGAACCTTTGATTTTTTCTATTTGCCCTTTAATAGAAAACGCACTTTTACGGGAGAAAAAGGAAGATTACGTTTTGGGACGGTCATTAATCAAGATGATATAGGGTATGAAAGTGGGGCTAAAGAATGGAGACAGGATTTTGCCGTGCGCTGGAAACATTATTTTGGAATTTTTGATGTAGGGCTTTCCCATTTTTATGGAACTGGGCGTGAACCGCTCTTTATTTTTGACCCGTTTGGTAACATTGAGTCCTTTTATCCAGTAATAAACCAAACAGGGATAGATGTGCAGATTACCCATGATGCTTTTCTATGGAAGATTGAATCCATATATAGGAATGCGGATGCCCAAGATTTTGTTGCACTGGTAGCAGGATTGGAATATACGTTCAGTAATATTGATGGAAATGGATTGGATATTGGTTTGTTAGGAGAATATCTTTATGATGAAAGAGATGAACTGTCTTTAAATGCACTGCAAAATGATGTTTTCTTCGGGAGCAGGTTGGCCTTTAATGATATTCAAGACACATCTATATTAATTGGAGCAGTGGCCGATTTAGAATCCAGTAGCAAGATTTTTAGCTTGGAGGCCTCTAGACGCTTTGGTTCTAATTGGCGTGCAGAAATAGAAACTAGAATCTTCAGTTCTGTTGCGGATGACGAATTAATTTTAGGAAACTTTAAGGAAGATAGCTTTTTACGCTTTACTATTTCTCGGTTCTTTTAATGTTACTTTGTTTAGCAGTCAACCATATAAAATAAAAGCCAAGGTTTTGTCTTGGCCTTTATTTTTTTAATCATTAGGTAAGACTATTAAATAGTCTTGGTATGGATGTGTTTTATGGGGAAGTTATTGGTTGCAGAAGAGTCACATCTGCTGTTCCAGATATGGTTAAATCATTACCACTACTATTATTAAGTGCAACAACTGAAACCGAATATGATAAGGTAAGGATTTGGGTAGTGGCGTCATAGGCAATATTGGAAAATTCAAAATCGGCCAATTCAGCATTTAGAAATGGAGTGCTTGAAAATCCGTCATTGATTACAAAATACATATTGTCATCTCCTATTACGGAGTAATTGACAATACTTATATAGGCAAACTCTATACTCTGCGTAGGTTGCCCTAAATTCTTAACATTTAGAAATAACCCTAGGCCGGTATTTTGATAAAAATCGTCTGGAGCACTAAGAAAGCGAGCCATACCAAATTCATGAAAGGTATCTGATCCCTGTTGAGAAAAACGAACTGAGTTTGTGGGAAAATCAGGTGGAACAACTTGAAGAAAATTTGCGCCAACCGGGAAAAACTTGAATGAAGTAGAATCTGTAAATGCAAGATCATCTGGTCTTGTGCCCTCCATCTCCATGGTAACATCTCCAAATTTGGTCAGTTCATCAAAACCCACCCCGTTTTCACCATCTATTCCATTGGTGCCATCAACTCCATTGACCCCATTAGTTCCATCTTCTCCATTGATTCCATCTCTTCCATCTTCTCCAGAGCAGGAAGCCATACAAATTGTTAAGGCAACTATTGTCAAGGTTATTAATCTAAGTGATTTCATAAGTATTGTTTTAATAAAGGTTGTACTGTTATTTGTGACAAAAATAATTTGACCTTATATAGAAACTTGAACAGAATTGATGTGCGACTTGTTTGAATTGATAAATGCTCAATCTTAGGAAAAATCAACCTTAATTTATCAGTTCCAAAACAAATACATCTACATTACCGGATATGTTGAGTTCGTTATTAGAATCGTTGTTTGCAGCATCGACGGTAAACGAGTAGGAAAATTGGAGATTATTCGTGACAGTATCAAAAGATATATCTGAAAGCACAAAATCAGTGACCCCAGCACCATTATTTTCATACTGATCATCCAAAACAAAGTATTTATTATCACTTCCGATAACTGCATAGTTATTTATCTGTAAAGAAGCTTGATTAAAGACTAATGGAAGTTGTTCTGGTTTGGTTATGGATAATGAAATATCAGCAAAGGCAATCTGATACACTTCATCAGGTGTACTTAAAAAACGGCGTAATTCAAATTGGTATACAATATCATTCCCTTGATTGTTAGATACTACACTGTTGTATGTGTCTATATCATCTCCATCGACAGGGGTATATCTGAAAGACTCATTGTTAGCAAAGGCTACATTATCCGGTCTGATTCCTTGTAATTCTACCTCAATAGATCCGAATCTGAGCATATCTTCAAGACCAACCCCGTCAACTCCGTTTTCCCCGTTGCTTCCGTTTGTTCCATTTTCCCCGTCAACTCCGTTCGCTCCATCAGCACCATCCATTCCCCTACAATCAAAGGCATTGAACTCACCATCTTGATTCGTATCCTCTTCCTCATCGTTTGTGCCATTACTATTAGTATCCCAACAATTAATACCGGTTGCACCGGTTTCCCCTATGGTACCAGGGTCGCCTTTAACTCCATCCAACCCATCTTCTGAGGTGCAAGAAGTTAAACAGACTGTTATCATAACTATTGCTGCAGGAAATAGTCGATTTAATTTCATATCCTTTAAAAGTTTTATTAGAATCAAAAAAGTAGTGTATATGCCCCTTTTAACTTGGAGGAAATTGATGCATGCACGATTTTGATTGATGAATGTATGCTTCGCGTAAATTTTTTTTGACGAGATGAAGGAGAGTTTGAGGAAAAACCACTAATAATCAAATAATTAAAAGAGTCTACCTACTTAAGACAGAAGTGCTTTTATGTAATTTACATAAGAATTTTGCTTCACTCCATCTTAAGGACGTTTCACTCACAATCTTAGACACTTCATTTGAATAACTCGCTTTTACTATTGAAGCTAACCTAGTTTAGGCTCATAATTAAAGGAAATCCCATAAACAACACCAGACGAGTGGAAAGGGTGCTTAAACTCATCAAGTTCCTCTCGGAGAGAACCATTAGAGAAATAAATAAACACCTCAGCATCCACGAAAAGAGCGTACAAAACTATTTGAACCTAATGGTTCAATTGGGATTTGATGTTGAGATAAGGATGGGCAAGTACCATTCTTATCGTATTACCAATACAAAAGAGTTTTTCAAAGTAGCATAGTCGAAGTCTTTTCTAACATCACTATGCGCTTGTAGGATTGGAGTTTTGAACGAATGTTTGATTAATCAAGTTTTTTCAAGTCTTCAGAAAGTAATTAAAAGTGTAACAATTCTGTGATTGAAGTTAAAAATAGGTTGTTTGAAAGATTTATTTGCTTTTAAGGTTTAGCATTTGTATTGTTGTTTTGTGTAAACTTAACCCATTTATGAAAGCAGTAAAACTACTATTGATAAGCATAACTTTTTTAGTATTCTCCTGTAGCGGTGGTGATAGTTCTTCAGATGATTCAGTACCAATAAATCAAACTCCTAATGATAACCCGCCAGTGGGTTTAGTTACTTTTTGTGATGTAAATACTCAACTCATGCCTATTATTGGGCAGTATGGAGACAATGGCCTTTCGATAAGTATTGATTTACCTGCAGATGTCTCTATGGCCGAAGTAAATGATTATGGCTTTATGTTAAAAAGAACTTATGATTCAAAAGAATTCAAGTATGATCTTTCAGATACGGGTTCTGAGAATTTTGATTCATCTATTGTGGATTTGATACATGGTTTTGAATATGAGGTAACAGGTTATGCAATTATTGACGGAAAGATTTGTTACACCAATTCAGAATCTTTTGAGGCGCAGGAGAATTACCCTTTGTCACCTTGGTCAGTTATGGCTGCGGAATTATTGTATAAAAATAATACATATGGAATTACGGTTGGAGGAGAACCATATGTTCTTCTTGAAAATTTCAATTTTTACAAAATCAATGAAGATGGTTCTTTAGAACGTAAAGCTAATTACCCGTCAGGTGTGATTGGTTATGGCGATTTCACAATATTCGACTTGGATGGATTCGCTTATGTAAAACGTACATCGCGTAATGAGATTTATAGATATGATAAAGATTTAGACACATGGGATGAAGTTGGGGTTATTTATAATAATACAGGAAAATTTAGTGGACAGTTAGAAGGAATTGGATATACTTTCAGCAATGTTTGGGGTTTTAGCTATGTTCCTGGGGATTGTTGTTTTTTTTTATTAGGAGAGGAATATTATACAACAACAGAACTTCGTTCAACTTTTCAAACTAAAACTGATATTTATGCTATCAATAGAGAGTATGAGATACTTCTATTTGATAAATTCGACGGAACTTTTAGTGTCATTGCCAACTATCCTGGAGAAAAGTTAGAATATAATAATGATATTGTAACGCTGGTTCAAGGCAATAAGGCTTACATTGGATTGGACGTAAAATATAACAACCGTGAATCCACCAATTTTCATGACATCTATGAGCTAAATTTGGATACTCTTGAATGGAAAGAACTGGAGCCATTCCCTGTGCCATTTGTGAGTACTAGAGGAATTGGTCAAGTAAATGGGGAGTTGTACAGCTACATTTTTTTTAGAGACTGGACTGCCGAAAGCAAAGGATATGTCTGGAGGTTCGACCCCACCAAGGTAGCATATCTTGGCAATTAACTAACTTATAGTCTTATCCAATTATTGCCTCAATACAATATTTTGGAGTTATATAATAGATGGTAAATTTGAGATTACTACGCGAGTGTTGGTTAGTTTTTTGATTATTGCAAGGAAACAAAAAATAAAAACCCTGCAAATCAATTGATTTGCAGGGTTTTGTACTCGAGGCGGGACTTGAACCCGCACGGGCTAATGCCCACAGGATTTTAAGTCCGGCGTGTCTACCAATTCCACCACTCGAGCAGGACTTAAATAAAAAACGCTGTTAACCAGCGTCTTGAGCGAAAAACGGGATTCGAACCCGCGACCTCCACCTTGGCAAGGTGATGCTCTACCAGCTGAGCTATTTTCGCATTTTAAGGAACATTTGCAAACAACATATTTTGCTGATGCGGATGCAAATTTAATACATTTCTATAAAATAGAAAGAACTTTTTTAAGAGGATGCTGTTTTCTTTTTGCTCAACAAACGTTTAATTTCATTAAGCTTCATAAGTGCCTCAACAGGAGTGAGCGTATCAATGTCCAGGTGTAAAATTTCTTCCTTGATTTCTTCCAAAAGAGGGTCGTCCAAATTAAAAAAGCTCAATTGCATTTCGTTTTGGGAGGCCTGTAATTTATCCGTCATTTCCTCACTGGAATGCGATTTTTCCAGCTTTTGAAGTATTTTATTGGCTTTTTGAATTACCTGTTGGGGCATTCCGGCCATTTTTGCCACGTGAATACCAAAACTATGTTCACTGCCACCGGGAACCAGTTTCCGAAGGAAAAGCACATTGTTCTTCAGTTCCCTTACCGAAACATTGTAATTCTTAATTCGACCAAAAGTGGAGGTCATCTCATTAAGTTCGTGATAATGTGTGGCAAACAAGGTCTTTGCACGAGCAGGATGCTCATGTAGGTATTCTGAGATGGCCCATGCAATGGAAATACCATCATAGGTGCTCGTTCCACGTCCAATTTCATCTAACAGTACCAAACTGCGTTCAGAAAGATTGTTTAGGATAGAAGCCGTTTCGTTCATCTCTACCATAAAAGTAGATTCCCCCATAGAAATGTTGTCACTGGCACCCACACGGGTAAATATTTTATCCACAACACCAATGCTGGCTGCAGCAGCAGGTACAAAGCTTCCCATTTGCGCTAAAAGCACTATGAGGGCCGTCTGTCTTAATATGGCAGATTTACCACTCATATTGGGCCCAGTGATCATGATGATCTGTTGTTCATCTCTATTTAGGAGAACATCATTGGCAACATAACTTTCGCCCAAAGGCAACTGTTTTTCAATTACGGGATGACGCCCATCTTTTATTTCAAGTTTTGTGGAGTCGTTGACTTCAGGAATAACATAATTGTTTTCCTTCGCCAATTGGGCAAAACCACAAAGACAATCCAATTGGGCTATTAAATAGGCATTTTTTTGAACAGGGGCTATGTATTCCTGCATCCAAACCAAAAGTTGCTCAAACAATTGCTGTTCCAATTGATAAATACGTTCTTCGGCACCTAAGATTTTGCCTTCGTATTCTTTGAGTTCTTCGGTAATATAGCGTTCCGCATTGACCAGTGTTTGTTTTCTGATCCAGGTTTCCGGCACTTTATCTTTATGGGTATTGCGTACCTCAATATAGTAGCCAAAAACATTGTTGGATGCAATTTTAAGAGAAGTAATACCGGTAGATTCTGTTTCTCGTTGTAACATTTTGTCCAGATAATCTTTGCCAGAAAAGGCTAAACCACGAAGTTCATCCAATTCTTCAGAATACCCTTGGGCTATTGCATTTCCCTTTTGGAGATTTATGGGAGCTTCTTCATTGAGGACTTCTTTAATTTTTGAGCGTAACAGTTCACAAGCATCCAATTGCTCCCCAATGGTTTTTAAAGATGCATTGGAGCTTTTCAGGGCTAGTTGTCTAATGGGGGCAACCGCCTCCAAAGAGTTCTTTAATTGAACGACTTCTTTGGGGTTTATTTTTCCCGTGGCCAGTTTAGAGATCAAGCGCTCCAAATCGCCCATTTGTTTTATCCAGTGTTGTACTTTTTCAAGCTCTTCTTCCTCGGCTGTTAGATAAGAAACGACTTGATGGCGTTGCTGAATCTTCTCCAGATTTTTTAAAGGAAGTGCCAGCCAACGTTTTAACAGCCTTCCGCCCATTGGGGAAATGGTCTTGTCAATGATGTCTATAAGCGTAATGGCATTAAGGTTGTTGGATTGATAAAGCTCTAGGTTTCTGATGGTGAACCGATCCATCCAAACGTATTCCTCTTCCGCGATCCTTTGTATTTTATTGATGTGCTGTAATTGTCTATGTTGCGTCTCAGACAAATAATGCAATACAGCTCCTGAAGAAATAATACCACTATTTAAATGGTTGATACCAAAACCCTGAAGGGTTTTGGTTTTAAAATGAGAGGTTAGACTTTCATTGGCGTAATCTTCTTGAAAAATCCAATCTTCCAAAAAGAAACTATGAAACCGGGTCCCAAAAAGCTCTAAAAATTCCTTTTTATGGGCTTTGGAGACTAAAACCTCATTTGGCGCAAAATTTTGCAGCAATTTGTCCATTTGCTCCGCAGACCCTTCGGAGGTTAAAAACTCTCCCGTGGAAATATCCAAAAAAGAAATTCCAAACTTGTTGCGGCCAAAGTGTATGGCACATAAAAAGTTATTGCTTTTGGCGGATAAAATATCATCATTTAGGGCAACCCCAGGCGTAACCAGCTCAGTAACCCCTCGTTTTACAATACTTTTGGTTAGTTTAGGGTCTTCTAACTGATCACAGATAGCAACTCGCTGACCCGCTTTTACAAGCTTGGGCAAATAGGTGTTTAAAGAATGATGTGGAAAACCGGCCAACTCCATTTTGTCCCCACCGTTGTTTCTGTGCGTTAGAATAATACCTAAAATTTTGGAGGCCTTTATGGCATCTTCTCCAAAAGTTTCATAGAAATCCCCGACCCTAAAAAGCAATAAAGCATCAGGATGTTTGGTCTTGATAGCATTATATTGCTGCATTAAGGGTGTTACTTTCTTTGTTTTTGTTGTAGCTGCCAAAGCGATATTATTCCTTTATTTTTGTCAATAATCAGGTTAGAACGAATGTAACGCTTTCCAAATGTTTCAAAAATTTTTGTTGATATTTTGAGGGTTTTAGTTGAAAAATATGATGCGTAAACTAGAAAACAGCGAATTGCAGCGTCTGGATATAGCAGCTTTCAAGGAAGCTGAAAAATCTCCTATAATTATTATTCTGGATAACATCCGTAGTCTTAACAACATTGGTTCTGTATTCAGAACTGCAGATGCTTTTTTGGTGCAAAAGATATATTTATGCGGTATTACCGCAACCCCTCCGCATAAAGACATTAGGAAAACCGCTCTGGGAGCAACAGATAGTGTGGACTGGGAGTATCGAGAAAGTACCTTGGAACTGGTTGAGGAACTAAAACGCGTTGGCGTAAAGACAATTGCAGTGGAACAAGCTGAAAATGCTATTATGCTGAATAAGTTTGGAATCAATGAAAACGAAACCTTGGCGCTCATTTTTGGGAATGAGGTAAAAGGAGTGTCTCAAGAGGTGGTTTCAGCAAGTGATGTGGTATTGGAGATTCCACAATTTGGCACAAAACATTCTTTGAATATCTCTGTAAGTACTGGAGTCGTAGTATGGGACATCTGGTCAAAAATAACCTCTTAAAAACAAAAAAAGCCCTGAAAATTCAGGGCTAAACATATAGTTTGAGTTAGTTAGTTTCTCGATTAGAGAGGTCTAATAAAATAAAACCATTCGTTATATCCAAACATTTTCCTAAAATTCTCATAAAATTATAACAAAAGAATTCGCTCATCCAGCTGCTCTAAAATGGATTCATAATCAGATTTATTATTTACAAAGTCTAAATCGCTCATATCCAAAATCATACTATTTTGGTTTGGGTGCCCCTTTATAAAATCCATATACCCTTGGTTTATTTTTTCTAAATAGGTCGCATCAATATTTTGCTCGTAATCCCTTCCTCTTTTTTTAATATTTGCTAAAAGTCGTTCGGTATCCTGGTAGAGATAAAGATAAATCTG
The DNA here is from genome assembly GCF_947499585.1 of uncultured Allomuricauda sp. Classification (GTDB taxonomy): domain Bacteria; phylum Bacteroidota; class Bacteroidia; order Flavobacteriales; family Flavobacteriaceae; genus Flagellimonas. The sequence continues at coordinate 21,618 of NZ_CANMOO010000004.1, forward strand.
TGGCTTTCTTACTTCTTTGTACATGAAATTGAAAACTTTTCTGTACAAGTTAAACTCTTCTTTCTGCAGAGTGATTTTGGCAAAAATCAAGGATTTGAAAATATCATAGTCACTTACCATAAAACTCTTAAAAAGATCAAATTGAGAAGTGTCATCGGTAAACTGTTGATAGCGATCTGCCAAAAATGACATTTCCAACGGAAAAGCATATCGTGCTTGATCTTCATAAAATTTAGGAAGAAAGGGATTATCCGCAAAACGCTCCAAGACCAGTTTTGCATTGAAATCTTCTGCAATCATTTTGCATAAAGTGGTCTTTCCGGCCCCAATATTACCTTCAATGGAAATGAATTGAAGCTTTGAAAACAATTCTAATCGATTTTTAAATAGTCTATGTTTAGTTTTGCTGAGCTTACTTCGGTCTTTGCACTCCTGTAACAAATTCCGAATGTCCTTATTAAGAAAGGGATGGTAGTATTGCGGGGCAATATCCGCCAATGGTTTCAAGACAAAATTCCTGCTATCCATTCTAGGGTGCGGAATATCTAATTCTGAAGTATGGATAATTTCGTTTCCATAAAGAATAATGTCAATATCCAATGTTCTGGACTGGTAATTGTCTTGAGTGTTTCGTTCTCGGCCAAAATCTCGTTCAATTTGAAGAAGGGTTTTGAGCAATTCGGTAGGAGGTAGCTCCGTAATGATAACCATACAGGCATTCAAGAAATCTTCACCTTCAAAACCAACTGCTGGATTCTCGTAAACAGATGACAAGGCCAGAACCTCTCCTGCTTTCTTTTGGATGCTGAATATTGCTTTTTGTAGGGTCAGATAGCGGTTGCCCAAGTTACTGCCCAAAGAAAGATATGCCTTTTGTTTTTGACTCATAATCAGAGAAACAAAGTAAACAAAACAATACAACAATGGTTATATTTGAGCCATAATAAAATTTTTTTTGAATGAATTTTTTGAGAAATCTATTGGCTGCAATTTTAGGATGTTTGGTAGCGTTCGGAATATTGATGGGAATGTTCTTCATATTCGTGGCTTTGATTGGTAATGCAGAGGACGGGGTGGTTGTAAAGGATAACACTGTTTTGGAGTTGAGTTTTACAGAACCCATTAAGGATTATGTTGGTAAGGATGAAACAGACCCTTTTGCCGGATTATGGGATGATGAGGTTGGCCTTGACGATATCTTACACACTATAAAAGTGGCCAAGGCAGATGATAAAATCAAGGGAATTAGCTTAACCACAAGCTTTGTGCAAGCAGGACTTGCACAAGTACAAGAGATAAGAAAGGCACTCTTGGATTTTAAATCCAGTGAAAAATTCATCTACGCCCACTCTGATTTTTATACCCAAAAAGATTATTATTTGGCTACTGTGGCAGATGAATTGTATTTAAACCCAGTTGGTGCCATGGACTTTAAAGGGTTGGCCACAGAGGTCCTTTACTTTAAGGATCTGCAAGAGAAGACAGGTGTTAAAATGGAAGTGATTCGTCATGGAAAGTACAAAAGTGCCGTAGAACCATATTTGGCGAACAAAATGAGTGCAGAAAATAGGACTCAGATAAAAGAGTTGATTACGTCTATTTGGGATGTAATGTTAGGTGAAATTGGAACCTCAAGAGGTATGAGCGGTCAAAGGTTGAATATGATTGCGGATACTTTGGGCGGTAGAACGCCAGAATATGCAGTTAAGTCTGGTCTTATTGATGGAAAAGTATATTTTGATGAATATGAAGTGCTCCTTAAGAACAGAATGGGAATGGATGAAAATGGAGAGCTTAATTATGTGGATTTTGAAGATTATATTCAGGTAGCAAGCAAAAAAAGATTGCTAAAAGGGAAGGATAAAATTGCAGTGGTATATGCCCAAGGAGAAATTTATTACGGGGAAGGTGGCAAAGATTTCATAGGACAGGGGTTGTTAACAAGAGCGCTGCAAAAAGCTGTGGAAAATGAAAGTGTAAAGGCTATAGTAATGCGGGTAAATTCACCAGGCGGAAGTGCTTTGGTATCTGATATAATTTGGAGAGAGGTTGAATTGGCGAAAAAGGTAAAACCTGTTGTGGTTTCCTTTGGAAATGTAGCTGCTTCAGGCGGATATTACATTGGAGTTGCTGGAGATAAAATTTTTGCTGAACCAACTACCATCACTGGGTCTATCGGTGTTTTTGGAACAATTCCCAATATAAATGAATTGGCAAGCGAAATTGGAATAAATGCAGAGCAGGTAGGTACGAACAAGAATTCTATAGACTATTCCCTATTTGAACCCATGAGCGATTCATTCAGAAGTGTAGTTCAAGAAGGAATAGAAGATACGTACGAAACTTTTCTAGAACGGGTAGCAGCAGGAAGAAATATGACCGTTGCGGAAGTAGATTCCTTGGCGCAAGGCAGGGTTTGGAGCGGTGTGGATGCCAAAGAAAATGGACTTATTGATGAATTGGGAAGTTTGGATGATGCTATTGCAGCAGCAGCAGAAATGGTAGATTTAGATTCCTACGGAATTAGAAAATACCCAAAATATAAGTCTGATTTTGCACGCCTCATGGAAGATTTGGGTGGAGCAAAATCAAAAATAGGAGAAGCTTTGATCCAAGAAGAAATTGGCACGGAAGCCTATCAATTTTTAAAAGAATTCAAGCAGATTACAAAACAAAAGGGAATTCAAGCCAAAATGCCTTTCAGTTTAAATATTAAGTAGCCGGATGACGCAAAAGGACAAAAGAGTAGCGTTTTCCATTTATCTCTATTTGGGTGCATTGTTCATCACCTCTTTGGTGGTGTCTAACCTTATTTTTCAAAAGTTTTTCTATTGGGAACCCTTTGGAGATGTTACCATTTTTGGAGCTCCGTTATTTGAATTGTCCGTTGGTATTCTTCCCTATCCAATCACCTTTTTAATCACCGATTTAATTTCTGAGATCTATGGAAAGAAAAGGGCCAATCAGGTAGTTACGGCTGGTATATTTGCCTCAGTATTCTCAATGCTCATTATTTTTGTTGCCAATGAAGTTCCTGCAATAGCGGATTCTGGTATTGATGACAAGACTTTCACCAAAGTCTTTGGTTTGTCACCACTTGGGGTGTTGGCATCCATGTTGGCATATCTTTTTGCGCAATACATAGACATTTCACTTTATCATTTTTGGAAAAAGCTCACCAAAGGCAAAATGTTATGGCTCCGAAACAATTTTTCTACCTTCTCATCACAACTTGTGGATACTGTGACAGTAGTAGGCCTGCTGTGCGCTTTTGGAGTACTGCCATGGGATAAATTCTATGGTTTGGTCATTAGCGGATTCGTCTTTAAAATTTTAATTGCCCTCTTGGACACCCCTTTGCTCTATCTTTTCGTATATCTATTAAGGAAAAGATTTAACTTAAAAATAGGGGAGGAAATCCGTTTGGATTAAAAGCTTCTTCTTTATTTTGTTTCAAAATATTCAAGTATGAAGAAAAAAGTCCTAAAGATTACTGGAATAACCCTACTTATTTTTATTGCCTTAATAATTGCTCTTCCATTACTTCTGGAAGGCAAAATCGCAGATATTATAAAGAATAAGGTCAATAACAGCATTAATGCAACATTGGATTTTGAAGAAGCTAGTTTAAGTCTGCTCAAAAGCTTTCCCAACGCAAATGTTGAACTTACCAACACGTCATTGGTCAACAAAGCTCCTTTTGAAGGTGATACATTGTTTGCTTCGGGACAGATTGAGTTAAAAATGTCCATTAAAGAACTTTTTAAAACTGCCGAGGAACCAATAGCCATTAAAAGCTTAAAACTTGATAAAGCAAAGCTTCATATTAAAGTTGATGAAGCGGAAAATGCTAATTATGATATAGCACAAGAAGATGAGAGTAATGCAGAAACTTCATCAGAAGAAACATCCAACAACTTCACCTTGGCATTGGATGCTTACGAAATCACCAATACCGAAATCATTTATGATGACTTTGCTACGGGAATGCACTTGTTGATTTCTGAAATGAACCATTCAGGAACGGGTGACCTTTCTTTAGAAAACTCCCAGTTAAAAACCCTTACTGATGCTTTGGTTTCTTTTGAAATGGACAGCACCAAATATTTGAACAACAACAAACTGTTTTTGGATGCACTCATTGGTATCGATTTAAAAAATAACAAATACTCCTTCTTGGAAAATAAGGCCCTGGTAAACCAACTGTCTCTAGTTTTTGATGGATTTATACAAGTGAATGAAGAGAATCAAGAAGTAGATATAACCTTTAAAACCCCATCATCGGATTTCAAGAATTTTTTAGCGGTGATTCCAGAGGCATATTCAAAGAATATTGAGGACGTTCAAACCACCGGGAATTTTGAGGTTAATGGGCAGTTTAAGGGAATTGTGGATGATACACATATTCCAACCTTCAACATCAAAATAAATTCTGAAAATGCTTCTTTCAAGTACCCAGATCTTCCAAAATCTGTCCGTAATGTTTTTATAGATACTGAAATCAACAACACTACAGGGATAACCGAAGATACTTATGTTGATATTAAGAAGTTATCCTTCACCATTGACCAAGACAAATTCAATCTAAATTCCAGAATCAGGGATTTATTGGGCAACACCAAAGTGAATGCCCATATGGATGGAAAGATAAACCTTGCAAATATTTCACAAGCGTATCCAATACCCGCAGGTTACGATCTTAAAGGAATTTTAAATGCTGATGTCACTACCGCCTTTGATATGGCTTCATTAGAAAAAAAGCAATATCAGAACACAAAGACCAGTGGCACTATGAAACTCACAGGTTTTGAATACGCTTCTGAAGAATTAAAGAACCCCGTGGTTGTAAATGCTGCAGCGGTGACCTTTAATCCGCAAACTGTAACCTTAAATTCTTTTGAAGGAAAAACGGGAGGTACAGATTTTAATACTACAGGAACGTTGACCAATTTGCTGGGATTTATGTTCAATGATGAAAATGTGGAAGGGAATTTTAAACTTAACTCCAATACATTTGCTTTAAATGATTTTATGGTCGAGGAAAATGGCGCCGATGGTGAGGCGGGGGCAGGGGAGACTTCTCCTTCGGGAGCAGACGAGCGAATCAAGATTCCATCTTTCTTGGATTGTACCATTGATGCCACAGCGAACACAGTGCTATATGATAACTTAACTTTGAAGAATGTTGCAGGAAAGCTGATTATTAAGGATGAAACAGCTACCGTAAAAGATTTAAAATCCGACCTGTTTGGTGGTACTTTGGGTGTCACCGGCTCGGTGTCAACAAAAGATGAAATCTCTACATTTAATATGGACCTGGGAATGAACAACTTTAATATAAGTGAGTCGTTCTCCTCGTTGGATTTGTTCAAAGTATTGGCGCCTTTAGCAAATGCGCTTCAAGGAAAGTTGAATTCTGACGTTAAAATTTCAGGAAACTTAAAAGAGGATTTTACGCCGAATTTGGCAACAGTCTCCGGAGGTTTGCTTGCAGAGTTACTTTCTACAAAAGTAGATGCAAAGAATGCTCCCTTATTATCTGCATTGGACAGTAAACTAAGTTTTTTGAATACTAAAGATTTAGACTTAAGCGATTTAAAAACGGTACTGAGTTTTGATAATGGTTCCGTAAAAGTGAAGCCATTTACCATAAACTATAAAGATATAGCCGTAAATGTAGATGGCAGCCATACGTTTGATAAGCAATTACAGTATAAAGCTACTTTAGATGTACCTGCTAAATATTTGGGAAGCGAAGTAAACAATCTTATCGCCCAGATGGATGATTCCAGTTTGGAAGAACTGACCATTCCTGTTGTTGCGAATATAGGTGGCAACTATGCAAGCCCAACTGTAAGCACGGATTTAAGTTCTGGAGTTTCTAAATTGACGAAGCAGTTGGTAGATATTCAAAAACAAAAGTTGTTGAACCAAGGAAAAGATACAGCAAAAGACCTGCTCTCTGATGTGTTCAAGAATGATGATAAAGACTCTACCAAAACACAATCATCTGGTGTAAAGGAGGCCCTGGGTTCTTTATTGGGAGGTACAAAGAAAGATAGCACTACGGTTGATTCTTCCGCAAAAAAAGAAGACCCGACGAAAAAAGCTGTAAACTCTGTTTTGGGCGGGCTTTTTGGTAAAAAGAAAAAGGATACATTGGATTAGTTTAAAATATTTAGCAACAATTTGTTTTGACCATGAAGTTCTGTTAAATGCTAGAAAGCACTATTTGCTCTTGGATAAATTTAAGGAGTCAATCAATATTATAATTAAGAAAACGAGCAATAGCAACCCTGCAATGGGCAATGTAATTATGGTTAGCCATGAAAGCGTCAACCACTCACAACCTCCTCCATGACAAGGTTGGCCTGTTTTGAGTTTGGTGATCCAAGCTCCTAATAGCCCAATAAGTGTAGGTGAAAAGCCAATTAATACAATTATGACCAACCATATTGGGAGTCTGGTCAAATAATGTTTTTTTTCTTTAATAATCAGTCCCATAAATTAATGGTTTAAGGCTCCTTTTTGATATTTCTTAAGAATAGGAGTGAAATCTGTAAAGTAAATATTGGTATCCGTACTTTTTAAGCTATCACTACTTGTAAAATATAACGACTTCAAATCGTCTGTCAGAAATGGATATAGGTCGCTTCCAGAAGTATTCAATTCCGCTATATTTTGTGGAATGCTCCAGGAATTATCCTTTTTAAAACTGATATACAGATCACCATAGGCAGAGACATTCTGTTTTCTTTGTGATGCTTCAAAAATTAAGGTGTTACCGTCGGCACTCACTCCCAAATTCCATTCTCCAGTATCAGAATTTAAAACACTGCCAAGATTGACAGGTGCTTTAAGTTTATCATCCTCATTAGGAGCCATATACAAATCCCCCTGTCCATATCCGCCAGGCCTATTTGAAGCAAAGTACAGATTACCTTTGAAATCCGTACAAGGGCTATACTCGCTTTTTTCTGAATTTATTGGGTTGGGCATGCGCTCTGGTTCTGTCCAGTTATCACTGGATGTTCTTTTTACTATCCAAATGTCTGATGAAATTGTGTTTTCTGAAGATGGCCTTTTTGAAATAAAATAGATGGTTTTACCATCAGAGGTAATGTGAGGGTCACTGTCATCATATGTTCCGGAAAAGGAAGCAATTTGAGGTACGGACCACTTTTCTCCATCAAAAAAAGAATGATAAATGCTACTTTTCATATCTCCTTTGGCCCATTCTTGCATGCTGCGGGCAAAGTACATTTCGGTACCATCATGGGTAAAAGTGGCACCATATTCAACATGTTTGGTTGATATGTTACCTGGGTCAAAAAGAACTTTACTAGGGTTTGTTTTTTCTTGTGCGTATGTTAAGAAACTAATGAAAAGTAAAATATAAAGAGCGGTATTTGTTTTCACGGTTTCAATTTAGTTTTTCACATTATATTCAGCTAACTCCTAATCCAACATAATACCCCTCATTCCCACGTATATTAAAAACAGTGCTGTCTTCGAAAATGAGGTATTGGCCTTTAATGCCTTTTAATACTCCTTTATAGGATGGAGTTTTATCCAGATTTAAGCTTTTTACTTTTTCTGGGTAGTGTAACACGGGAAAATCTAGGTGCGTCTCGGTATTTTCGCCCAAAAAATATTCAGAAGCTTCTTCAGGAATATTGGATTTTAATTTATCACGCCATTCCACCAAATCCACATCTTCAATACGGTTGGTAAGCATCTTTTGCCAACTGGTTTTATCGCTTACAAAATCTTTTAAAGCCACTTCTGTAATTCCGGCTAAATACCTATTGGGAACTTCCACAATTTCAATGGCTTCATGCGCTCCTTGGTCTATCCAACGGGTGGGCACCTGGGTTTTTCTGGTAACACCGACTTTAACATTGCTAGAATTGGCCAAGTAAACAATATGTGGTTGAAGCTGCACCTTTTTTTCATATTCCAAATCACGATCTTCTTTGTCCAAATGGGCAGTGCTCAATTCTGGTTTCATGATCCAGTCTCCTGCCAAGGGTGTTTCGTAAAAGCAGGATTTACAGAACCCCATACGGTAAATGGGTCTTTCCTTACCGCAATTAAGACATTGAAATTTTATAAAATCAATTTGTATTTCTTTATTCAATAATTGATTCATGTTTAGAAAATCATTTTTAAAAACCAAAAAGTATTGAATTGGATTTCCTATCTCGGTTTGCATTTTGCGCAGAACTCCTTCGTAAAGCATGGTGGAACAGATATGTTTTTAAGCTGATTTGAAAATGAAAGTTAGATAGCCTATTTTAGCTAATACGCCTAACAATATTCTAGGTTAAAGATACCTAAAAATGCCAATACCTTTGTTTAATTCCATCGCTTCTTGGCTACTTAAGAAGCGTTACCACCAAATAGAGCTTTTTCTAAAGTACCCTTTGGACGTTCAAGATGAGGTGCTTAGGCATTTAGTGGACTATTCCAAAGATACCATGTTGGGTAAGCAATATGGTTTTACGGATATAGACAAGTATGAAGACTTTGCAAATAGAGTTCCCATTGTAAGTTATGAAGAAGTGGCGGGAATGATTGAAAGAACACGTAAGGGTGAGCAAAATCTGTTTTGGCCCACGACTATAAAATGGTTTGCCAAAAGCAGTGGTACCACTAATGCAAAAAGTAAGTTTATTCCAGTAAGCGCGGAGGCTTTAGAAGACTGCCATTACAAATCAGGTAAAGATTTACTTTGTCTGTACCTAAATAATAATGAGAATTCCCAATTGTTTAATGGTAAAAGCCTTAGACTGGGCGGCAGTAAGGAGCTTTATGAGGATAATGGAACTTTTTTTGGAGACCTTTCGGCCATTTTAATTGATAATATGCCTTTATGGGCAGAGTACAGTAGCACACCAAGTAGTAAGGTTTCTTTAATGAGCGAATGGGAATCCAAATTAGAAGCCATTATTGAAGAAAGTATACATGAGAACGTCACCAGCTTGGTAGGAGTTCCCTCTTGGATGTTGGTATTATTGAATGAGGTCTTGGAAAAGACGGGAAAGAATCACTTGTTTGAAATCTGGGAAAATCTGGAAGTTTATTTTCATGGTGGTGTGAGTTTTGCACCATATAAAGATCAATACCGAAAATTATTACCACGGAAGAATTTTAACTACTATGAAACCTATAATGCCTCTGAAGGTTTTTTTGGCATTCAGGATAGGAACAACTCTGAGGATTTGTTGTTGATGTTGGACTACGGTATTTTTTATGAGTTCATTCCAATGGATTCCTATGGGAATAAAGAGAAAGCGATTCCGCTTTGGGATGTTAAGGAAGGTGTAAACTATGCGGTGGTTATTACTACAAATGGAGGGTTATGGAGATACAAGATTGGAGATACGGTCCGGTTTACTTCCACAAGTCCCTACAGAATTAGAATCACTGGGAGAACCAAGCACCATATCAATGCTTTTGGTGAAGAACTTATTATAGAAAACGCAGAAGAGGCTCTAAGGCAAATATGCCAAAAGACAGATTCGGAAATTATGGATTATACAGCAGCTCCTATTTTTATGATTGGAAATGAAAAAGGTGCACATGAATGGATCATAGAGTTTAGAAAACCACCCAAAGACGTTAATTATTTTACAGAGTTTTTAGATAACGCCCTTAAATCTTTGAACTCGGATTATGAGGCAAAACGATACAATAACATTACCCTAAAAATGCCCAAAGTACATATAGCCAGACAGAATTTGTTTCATGATTGGCTTAAATCCAAAAATAAATTGGGCGGGCAACATAAGATTCCAAGGTTATCCAATGAACGAGCATACATTGAAGAACTCCTTCAGATGAATTTGCAAACCAAATAACTATCGCTTAAATTTTACGAAAACGTTTTCGTAAAACTTCACCGTTCGTCGAACAAATTTTTCTTTTGGACAAATAAATATGGATTTTACCCGTTAATGATTGAAGTTTGATTCAGAAATTTTGAGTTCCCCAGATCTTAATATAAACTGATAACCAAACAAAATAAAGTTATGGCAGAAAAATTAGTTGTCTTATCAGACATGTGGGGCGTAAAAAAAGGCCTTTGGATTACCTCTTATTTTGGATACTTGCAACAATACTATGACATTGTTTTTTACGATTGTCAGCAGTTAGGAAATATAGATGTTCCAGTTACTACAGAAGAAAATATTCATAAAGCGTTTGTTGGTGGAGGCATTGATACCGCTGTTGCCCATCTACTTAGAAAAGAAACGGAAGCTAGTCACTATCTAGCGTTTAGCACTGGTGGAACAATAGCTTGGAAAGCTGCTTTAAAGGGGCTGCCCATGAAGTCTCTAACAGCCATATCACCTACAAGAATAAGATTGGAAGATGAAAAACCAGATGCTCCATTACATCTAATTTTTGGAGAGCGAGATGAATTTAGACCTGATTCTTCTTGGGAAAAGGAAGTTGGAATGGATTTAAATGTGATACCAAATTTTGGTCACCAATTGTATTCTGACGAAAAAATAATTTCACAAGTTTGTTTAGATCTTCTAGAAAAAGTAACCAAAAAAGCAGTCTAAGAGACTGCTTTTAATTTTTTAATGGTTTCGTAGGAGAGTTTTTCCTCAGCGTAGGCTTTTGTAACCTTAAATTCTTTTTCATCACTACTTGGTAATGTAAACATGGCATCTGTGAATACTGCTTCGCATAAAGAACGAAGACCTCTTGCACCTAATTTGTACTCTACGGCCTTTTCTACAATATAAGTCAATGCTTGCTCAGTGATGCTAAATGTAATTCCATCCATTCCAAACAATTTTTCATATTGCTTTATGATGGCATTCCTTGGCTCAGTAAGAATAGCTCGTAACGTTTTTGTATCTAAAGGATTCATGTGAGTAAGCACTGGAAGTCTTCCTATTATTTCGGGAATAAGTCCAAAATCTTTTAAATCTTTTGGGATGATGTATTGAAGGATATTCTCATTGTCCAATCTGTCTTCAGCTTTGGATGCACTATAACCAACAGCTTGCATGTTCAATCGCTTAGTGATGATGCGTTCAATACCATCAAAAGCGCCTCCAGCAATAAAAAGAATGTTTTCAGTATTTACTTCTATAAATTTTTGATCAGGGTGCTTACGCCCTCCTTTTGGCGGAACATTTACAACAGTTCCTTCAAGAAGCTTTAAAAGCCCTTGTTGTACCCCTTCTCCAGAAACATCTCTGGTAATTGATGGATTGTCGCTCTTACGGGCAATTTTATCGATTTCATCAATAAAGACAATGCCTCTTTCTGCTTTCTCCAAATTGTAATCAGCGGCTTGTAGCAATCGTGTTAAGATGCTTTCCACATCCTCACCTACGTATCCAGCCTCTGTTAGTACGGTAGCATCTACAATGGCTAAGGGGACATTGAGCATTCTTGCTATAGTTTTGGCAATTAGGGTTTTACCTGTCCCTGTTTGTCCTACCATAACAATATTACTCTTCTGAATTTCTACATCTTCATCCTTGCCTTTGGCTTGTAAAAGTCTTTTGTAATGATTATAAACCGCAACGGACATTACCTTTTTGGTACGTTCTTGTCCAATTACAAAAGTGTTCAAGAAATCCCTGATTTCCATGGGTTTCTTTAATACCAATTCAGATGAAAGATCTTGATTTTTAGATTGTTTAGACTCCTCCGCAACGATACTATGGGCCTGTTCTATACATCTATCGCATATGTGAGCATCAAGACCAGCTATTAAAAGATTGGTCTCCGGCTTCTTTCTTCCACAAAATGAACATTCCAAATTTTCCTTTGCCATATATAATCAACACATAAAGTTGAACCACTAATAACGTAAAAAAACATGTTTTGGTTTATGCTAAAACATTGTTTTTTAACTTCTTTGTTCGGAATTAGGACTTATCCCTTACCAAAATTTCATCAATCATACCATATTTCTTGGCCTCTTCCGCCTTCATCCAGTAATCACGATCACTGTCTTCATATACCTTATCAAAGGTTTGTCCTGAGTGATTTGATATGATTTGATACAATTCATCCTTTATCTTAAGGACTTCTTTTGCTGCGATTTCAATATCACTTGCTTGGCCTTGAGCTCCAGATAGGGGTTGATGAATCATAACCCTAGAGTGGGTCAATCCACTTCTCTTTCCAGCTTGTCCTGCACAAAGAAGTACAGCTGCCATAGATGCTGCAATACCTGTGCAAATGGTAGCTACATCTGGTTTAATAAATTGCATGGTATCATAGATTCCCAATCCGGCATAAACACTTCCTCCTGGGGAATTAATATAAATTTGGATGTCCTTGACGGCATCTGCACTTTCTAAAAAGAGTAGTTGCGCTTGGACTATGTTGGCAACTTGGTCGTTGATGCCAGTTCCTAAAAATATAATACGATCCATCATCAATCTAGAAAAAACATCCATTGCAATAGCATTAAGTTGTCTTTCCTCAATAATATTGGGTGTCATGTTCATGGGGTACATACTGCTCATGATTTGATCGTAGTACATACTGTTTATTCCATGGTGCTGGGTAGCGTATTTTTTGAATTCTGTTCCGTAATCCATAGGATTTTCTTCGATTTTGCTTAAAAAAAAGGTGCCGAAAATTAAACTTTTCGGCACCGTAAAGATACTTAAATTTCTTTTAGCTCAAGATTAGCTATAGGCCTCTTTAACAAAGTCGTCATAGGTTACCTCTTTTACTTTTAGGTTTGCCTTTTCTTTGTAGAAGTCCAATAACTTCTGGCTCATCAGCTGTTCTGAAAGCCTTTTTACCTCGTCTTGGTTGCTCATTACACGCATGGCAATGTTTTCCAATTCCTCTTCTTGAGGGTCTAAATGACCATACTGTGCCATTTGAGATTTGATGAAACCTTTTGAAAATTCCTTCAACTCATCCATTTGAACTTGAAGATTGTTTTCTTGAATTATCTTACCTTCAATAAGTTGATAACGAAGCCCTTTTTCTGATTTATCAAACTCTTCTTTGGCCTCATCATCTGATAGTGGGTTTTCACCACTTACTTGAATCCACTTTCGTAGAAATTCAGCTGGCAAATCAAATTTGGTGTTATCTATCAGCTTTTCGGTAATATCGTTCAATAGTTTTTGATCGGATTGTTGCTCAAACTGCTTTTCGGAATCTTCTTTGATTTTCTCTTTTAATTCTTTTTCAGTCTTTACATTGTCTTTTCCAAACAACTTATCAAACAATTCTTGGTCAAGTACGGCAGGTTCACGTTCATTGATTTCCTCAATGTTTAAGGAAACCTCAATATTTAGCTTCTCTGCTTTTTCCTTGTCCATTCCAAGAGCACTTGAAAGTAAATAATCCTCTTTAAAAAGACCCTTTGTCTTAAGTGAGACAGTCTCTCCAACTTTTTTACCTACAAGGGCATCAATAGCTTTTTTGCTTTTGATTTTATCTAGTTCAACAGTGGTCTTGTGTTCTATTTCCTCTGTCTCATTTATAAAAGTTCCAGTTACTTCATCTGATTTTCCAACTTCAGTTTTTGAAACTAGTTTACCATATTGTTTTTGGATGCGATCTACTTGCTCTTCGATCATCTTTTTATCCGCAACGATCTTATATTGTGTAACCGCTTTTTTAGTTTTTACCTGCACATCAAAACTAGGAGCTAAACCTAGTTCAAATTCAAAGTCAAGGTTGTCATTTTCCCAATCAAAATTGTCCTGCTGTTTTGGTAAAGGATTACCTAGAACATCCAATTTTTCTTCGGTTAGATATTTGTTTAGATTGTCTTGAAGTAATTTATTTACTTCATCCACCAAAACGGCTTTACCGTATTGCTTTTTTATAAGGCCCATGGGAACTTGACCTTTGCGAAAACCAGGAATATTGGCCTGCTTTCTATAATCTCTTAGGATTTTCTCTACTTTATCTTGATAATCATCCTTACTTATGGCAACTTTTACAACCGCATTAAGCTCGTCAATCTGCTCTTTTGTGATATTCATCTCCTACTTAATTTTCCTATTCAAAAATGGGTGGCAAAAGTAATGCATTTTCTGCATGACAACAACTTTTTTAAAGTGTTGGTCACCGAACACAATCATTTCTTTTTATCTTCTTTTATAATTGAGTGTAGAATAGACTGCAAAAAGGAAAGTAAAAGGCTGAAAATGATGGCCCACCATATACTGGAAACTTGAAACCCAGAGATGAAATCAGCAGCAATAAGAATGATAATTGCATTAATGACAAGCAGGAAAAGACCTAATGTAACTATGGTAATAGGCAAGGTAAGAATAACCAGTATGGGCTTTACCACAACGTTAAGTATACTTAGTACTAAAGCAACAATGAGGGCAGTAGTTAAAGAGTCTACGCCTATGCCAGGTAGAACATACGAAAGTATAACTACGGCTAGCGCATTTAAGAGCAGTTTTAAAATTAGTTTCATATGAGATGATTTGTTATAATGAAAAAGGGCACCGCTTGTTACGGTGCCCTTAATATAATGAAATTAAGTGTGGTTTAATCAATATATAGCCCGGTATAATCCAATGGATTTACACCTGGTAAATTGGAACCGTATTTTTCGTTAATAGCTGCAACAAACGCATTGGCCAGTATAGCATACCCTCTTGGTGCAGGATGAACCCCATCTAAAGAGAAGCCTCCTCCTGTTCCAAAGGTGGATGTGACCACACTGCCATCTGCCTGTGGGAAACCGTTGGCTTTTAACTCTGCTAAGAGCGCGTTTGCATCAACAAAAGCCAAGTCATATTGGGTGGCCAATGCTAAAATTGTTGCATTATATGCGGTCAATGCATCAGCAACTGCTGTTTGTTCCTCAGGGGTTAAAACCCATTTGTCTTCCAAGGGTATAGCCACGCCATTTATAGATGTGGGGTCAGCAGGGTTGGCCAAAGTACCAATGAACGACCTTGAAGTCAATACCATTAAATCATCAGCTGTAGCCTGGCGCATATTAATAAGAGCTGCATTGATGCCAGTTAAATCGGTTAAATCTTCATCTATCAGCACAACTGCGTTGGTATCTCCTGCGGCAAAAGAAATAGTTCTTTTGGCTATTTCAAGGTCAGCGTTTTCCTGCGAGATGGCCGATTGACCAACAAGAAAAGCAAAAGCTCCAACAATACCTCCATTGTAAGCTGCATATGCACCATTTAAAAGTGCTGCGGTTGCCTCATCCAATGGAACAGGATTGTGCGGTACTGTGGTAAAAAATGGAATATCAGTAACACTTGGAATATTGGCAATCACCCCATTTGCCCCACCCGCTGTGAGTGCTTGTAACATTCCATCTAAAGCTCCAGTCAAAACCAGAGGATTTGTAATATCGTTCCTTGCATACAATGCCGGGCTAACCGTTGGGTCTAATTGATTAGTTCCGGAACCACCACTGGTTGCATATAGCAGAATATCATTTGACCCTGCCCATAGTGAAAAGAAAGATGGAGCTTGGGCAGCTGCGTCTCCAATTACAGATGCATCTTCAGCAGAAGAAAAACGAACAAAATAAGGATTAGCTGCTCCTACGGCCAAACCTGCCAAACTACCATACCCTGGAGCTAAAAGCTCATAGCTCTTGGCACCTGGAATTCCCATATTATTAAAAGGTCCAGATAATTTAGTTGTGATTTCTGTTGTGCCCGTTCCTTCCTTTGGAGTTGGGGCAGGTCCATCTGCGGTGAATTGCAAAATTAATCTATTGCCAATATCAGGTGAACCATCCATGTTGGCATCTGTTTGTCCATTTATCGTAGCACCTCCTAAATTATCCGCCATAAGTGGAATTTCAAAGGCTCCGCCTCCTGCTAAAGCAAAATTTGATGCTAGCATATTTGGAAATGAAGCTTCTTGGCCTGCCGTAAAAAGGGCATTGTCTGAGAATCCCGCTGTAAGTGAATTTCCTACGGATACATATTTTGTAAAATCTGCAGATCCAGAAGTATAAACTACCGGGTCTGGTGTTGGCGTCATTGTAAGAGGGGCGTCATCATCTGAACATGCTATCAAGAATAAGCCTAAGAAGGGGAGCAGGGCATAAAACTTTTTCATCTTTAAAATCTGTTAGAGTTAGTTTAGGTTAAATTTTAGTTAAACCTGTATTACCAAAACTATGTCAAATTTGTTATACAGACAATTAAATGGATAAAAAAATTATGCATGCATAATAAAAAGGGTTGAATTTTATGAATTTAGGAAGCGAAGCGTCTTTTCAAAAAATTGTTTTGGGTTCTCTGCATGGAGCCAATGACCAGCATTGTCAACAGTTTCAATGTCAGCATTTGGGAAATGTCTTTTTATTTCAGGAAAGTCATTGGGCATAATATATTCTGAACGATCTCCTCTTAAAAATAGGGTAGGACCTTCATAGTTTGCGGTGGCACTTATATTTTCTCCAATTTCATCCATTTTATTTTTGAGCACCTCATAGTTGAAACGTAAACCCAATTTCCCTGGCTCCACCCAATGGAGGTTTTTTAAAAGGAATTGACGTATTCCAAAATCGGTCAAATAATTGGAAAGTTCCTGATCGGCTTCTTTTCTGCTTGAAATTTTAGCAAAATCCAGTTTTCCCAGAGCATCAATAATAGGTTGATGATGTGGAGGATAGTATTTTGGGGAAATATCCGCTACAATCAATTTAGTTACAAGTTTTGGATGTGAGGTGGCTAGCTGCATTACAGTTTTGCCTCCCATGGAGTGCCCAATAAAATCACCATTGTCAATTTTATGTGAGTCCATATAGAATAAAACATCCTCACTCATTAATTCATAATCAAAATCAGTTGAGTGAAAACTCTTTCCATGATTGCGTTGATCCACCAAATGAACTTGATAGCCATTTTCAGCAAATTGATTTCCTAAAGTTTTCCAGTTATCAGACATCCCCAAAAAACCATGAAGAATTAATAACGGCTTCCCTTCTCCCAAAATTTTTGAATGTAGTAGTTCCATTATTTTAATCTGTGTAGGTACATGTTGACTACGTTTTCCAGTCCCAAATAAAGGGATTCGCAAATAAGTGCATGACCAATGGAAACTTCCAATAGATTAGGAATATGTTCCTTGAAAAATTTGATGTTATCCAAACTTAAATCATGACCGGCATTGATGCCCAAATTCATTTCATTGGCCATTTTGGCCGCATCAATAAAAGATTGAATGCTTTCTGTTTTTTTTCCTTCTGAAAATCCTTTAGCAAAACTTTCTGTGTATAGTTCAATTCTATCTGTACCTGTTTGGGCTGCTCCTTTAACCATTTTCACATCTGCATCAACAAAGATAGAAGTACGGATTCTGTTAACTTTAAAGGTTTTGATTACATCTGCCAAAAAATCTTTGTGTTTAATGGTATCCCATCCAGCGTTGGAAGTAATTGCATCTTCGGCATCTGGCACCAAGGTGACCTGCGTTGGTTTTATATCAAGAACCATATCCACAAACTTTGGAATTGGGTTGCCTTCTATATTGTATTCCGTGGTGACAATATCTTTTAGGTAATAAGCATCTTTATAACGGATATGCCGCTCATCTGGTCTTGGGTGAATGGTTATCCCTTGTGCCCCAAAAGACTCAATATCCTTGGCAGATTTAATCAAATTGGGCATGTTACCACCCCTTGAGTTTCTTAATGTTGCCAGTTTATTGATGTTGACGCTTAATTTTGTCATAGGATTCTATTTTTTGAATGTCAAAAATAAGAATTAGGCACGCCTTTTGCGATTTAAAAGTAGTATTTTGCGCCTAATAGAAATGTAATGCAAATCCAAAATCAAATAATCACTACTGTACCCATTTTTGAGGTGTCTGAGACCTTAAAGGAGGTTATCCAGTTTTTTGAGGAAACCACTTTTTCCCATGTTGCGGTTACTGAAAATGGAATTTACATTGGTTTGTTATCTGAAAACGATCTTGCATGTTTTGAGCCAGCTAAAAAGATAGAAGATTGGCGATTGGAGCTGGAAACTTTTTCGGTAACAAAAGATACCGCTTGGTTAGATTTGTTGGAAATGTTTTCTAGAAACGAGGCAAACGTACTTCCTGTATTAGATGAAAATCAAGTAATAATTGGTTATTATGATTTGGAGGATATTGTCGCTTTTTTTATAAATACTCCTTTTTTTAAAGAACCGGGGGGAATTCTTGTCATTGCAACAGGAATAAAGGACTATTCTTTTAGTGAAATAGCTCAAATAGTGGAAAGTAACAATGCCCGTTTACTGGGTGCATTTATTACCGATTCCCAAAATGATGTAGTGCAAATAACTTTAAAGGTAGGGACGCTAAATCTTAATGAAGTGGCGCAAACTTTTAGAAGGTACAACTACACAATAGTTTATGGAAATAGTGATGACCAGTTTTTGGAAGATTTAAAGCAACGGTCAGATTATTTAGAAAAATACCTTAACGTTTAAGATGAAAGTCGCTGTTTACGGTCAAGCTTTTCAAGAGCAGGATAAAACCTTCGTCATGGAACTTTTGGAGGAACTTCAAAAGATAAATGCTTCTGTTTATGTTGTAGAAGAGTTTATTGGACTTTTTTCTGAATACAATTTAAATTTTGACTACGGAATATTTTCCCAGACTTCTGGCTTAGACAGCTCTTTTGATATGTTTATAAGCTTTGGTGGTGACGGTACTATGCTCAGGGCTGTAACTTACGTAAAAGACATGGGGATTCCCATAGTAGGGGTTAATACCGGTAGATTAGGATTTTTATCCACATTTAAAAAAGAGGATGTCAGAAAAATAGTAACTGAATTTGTTGCGGGACATTACAAGATAGAGGAGAGAAGTTTGGTGGAGGTTGGTTTAAATTCTGATTTGGATGAATTTGGAAATATCAATTTTGCTTTAAACGAGATTACGGTTAGCCGAAAGGACACCACTTCTATGATAACGGTAGAAACCTATTTGAACGATGAGTATTTAACATCTTACTGGGCAGATGGATTAATAGTTTCTACACCAACTGGTTCCACAGGATATTCACTGAGTTGTGGAGGTCCGGTGATAGCCCCAACGGCAAAATCATTGGTTCTAACCCCAATTGCTCCGCATAACCTTAATGCACGGCCTTTAGTAATCTCAGATGATACCTATATAAGATTAAAAGTGTCTGGACGAGAAGAAAATCATTTGGTTTCCTTGGATTCTAGGATTGCAAGTATCCCCAACGGCAAGGAAATTATTGTTAAAAAATCAGATTTTACAATTAAAATGATAGAGTACAATTCGGAAAGCTTTTTTAAAACACTTCGCAATAAATTGCTTTGGGGACAAGATAAACGTAATTGAACCTATCAAAAACAATAAAAGAAGCTAAAAACTGTTTAACAAAAGAGAACATTTATAACAGTATACCCTATAGACCTTCCTTTACCTCTAACATGTATAACTTTTAGATAGTATGCGAATAGTTTTGGCTATTTTTTTGTGCTTTGTGGTTAAGGTGAATGCCCAGACCTATGAGATCGGTGTTTTTGCCGGCGGAGCCAATGTAATTGGTGATGTAGGTAGAACAAACTACATACTTCCCTCCGGACCAGCTTTTGGAGGTATTTTTAAGTGGAATAAAAGTAAAAGATATGCATGGCGTGCAAGTGTAATGTACGGAAGCTTTACAGCTGATGACTCCAAATCCAGCAAATCTTCAAGAGAACAACGCGGATATGTAATAGATAATTCTGTTCTGGAGGCCTCCGCAGGCATTGAATTTAACTTTGTTGAATACAATCTTCACAAGCTTGGACCGGCCTTTACCCCTTATCTTTACACAGGTCTTACCTACTTTAGGTATGATTTTAATTATTTTGATGCCCTCCAAGTGCAGGATATTAACCAAAAAGAAGGTAGTTTTGCAATTCCTATGACGGTAGGGGCAAAGTATCGATTAAATCAATTCTTGATTCTTGGTGCTGAAATTGGGGCTAGGTACACGTTTACAGACAATTTGGATGGAAGCAATCCTGAAGGTTCTAATTTTGAGCAATTTAGATTTGGAAATATTTTAAGCGATGACTGGTATGTCTTTTCAGGTTTTACGTTAACGTATACCTTTGGGCGTAAACCCTGCCAGGATTGTTTTGAATAAAAATGCACACATTAGAGGACGTAAACACGGATAAGCTTCCAAAACATGTTGCCATTATCATGGATGGTAATGGTAGGTGGGCCAAACAACGCGGTAAACTCAGAATTTTTGGTCACGAGAATGGAGTGGAGGCGGTAAGAAAAACCGTTGAGAACTGCGCAAAACTTCAAATACAATTTTTAACACTTTACGCTTTTTCCACGGAAAACTGGAATCGTCCCAAACTAGAAGTAGAAACCTTAATGAAACTTTTAGTGGCTTCTTTACGTAAAGAACTAAAGACACTCAATAAAAATAATATTAGGCTAAATGCAATTGGTAATATAGATTCTTTGCCTTCTAAAGCCCAAAAACAACTTGCGGAAGTTATTTCAAAAACATCTGACAATACTGGCATGATGCTTACTTTGGCCCTTAGCTATGGCTCTAGGGAAGAAATAAAAACAGCCATAAAAGAGATAAGCATCAAAGTTAAAAATAATATAATTTCACCCGAAAATATTGACGAAACCGTTATAAATACTCATCTTTACTCGCATTTTTTACCAGATGTAGATTTACTCATACGTACCAGTGGGGAACGCAGAATAAGTAATTTTTTACTTTGGCAAATTGCATACGCTGAATTATATTTTATTGATGTATTTTGGCCTGATTTTAGTGAGCATCATTTGGTAGAAGCAATATTAAGTTACCAAAATAGAGAACGACGATTTGGAAAAACTAGCGAACAACTCAATTAAGGATATAAAAAATTCCACCCAACTATACCTAAAACTACTCCTTCTACTACTCTTCACCAATCAAAGCTTTTCTCAGGATACTTCCTTTGAAGATGGGAAGAGTTATATTTTAGGCGGGTTGTCGGTTACTGGTCTACAAAGCTATAATGAACAAACGGTTAAAACCTATACCGGTCTTCGGGTGGGACAAGCAATTACCATTCCTGGAGATGAGATTAGCGCTGTTATAAAAAAGTTATGGAGCTTAGAGTTGTTCAGCAACGTTGAAATCTACTACACCAAAATAGAAGGTGACAAAATCTTTTTGGAGTTAAATATTTTAGAACGACCAACACTTTCAAACGTAACGGTATATGGCGTTAAAAAACGAAAGGTAGAAGACATTATAAATGATACAGACCTTAAAAAGGGGAAAAAAATCACTGAGAGTCTAATTGCAAACACTAAAAATTACCTTCAAAACAAATACAAAAAGCAAGGCTTTTTAAATGCTAAAGTAAATATAGCCACGGCTGCGGATACATCTGGTACCAATACACAAAGTATGGTCATCAATGTAAAAAAGGGTGACAAGGTTAAAATTCGGAAAATAGTATTTGAAGGAAATGAAAAGCTTACGGACAAAAGACTTGCAAAGTCATTAAAGAAAACGAAGAAGAAAAAGATTTACCGCTTTTGGAAGAAATCCAAATATATAGAAGCTGATTACAAAGAAGATCTTTCCAGTCTGGTGGATGCATATGCCGAGAGGGGGTATAGAGATGCACGAATTTTATCCGACACTTTTGTGAAAGTTGATGAAAACAACATCGATTTAAAAATAAGCGTTGAAGAAGGGGATAAATATTATTTTGGGGATATCAACTTTGTTGGTAATTCAGTGTATACGGACAGGCAGTTGAGTCAGGTCTTGGGTATTCGTAAAGGAGCTACGTATAATGGAGTATTGCTTAAAAAACGAATAGCCGATGATACAAAACCCGATGGTGAGGATTTAACCAACCTCTATCAAAACAATGGGTACTTGTTTTCAAGTATTAACCCAGTTGAAGTATCTGCAATAAATGATACGATCAATTTTGAGATACGTATTATAGAAGGTAAAGAAACCTTCTTAGATCACGTTACCGTATCTGGAAATGATAAAACCAATGACCACGTAATTTTTAGGGAACTACGTACTAGACCCGGACAGAAATACAGCAAGGATAATATTGTACGTAGTATTAGGGAATTAGGACAATTAGGATTTTTTGATGCTGAGCAAATAGTGCCAGACATTCAAAACCCTGACCCCAATGCCGGTACGGTAGATATAAAATATAGTTTGGTGGAATCTGGTTCTAGCCAAATAGAATTGCAAGGCGGTTTCGGCGGTGGCGGATTTATTGGAACTTTGGGTCTGTCTTTTAGTAATTTTTCATTAAGAAATATCTTTAATGGTGAGGCCTACAAACCAGTTCCTATGGGAGATGGTCAGACGTTTGCACTCCGTTTACAAGCGAGTAGAACATTCCGTGTATATAGTTTGAATTTTGCAGAACCATGGTTAGGTGGCAGAAAACCTGTTAGGTTTAACTTTTCATTGTCAAGAACTCAGCAATTCGCCACCAATTTTAACAATCAAGGTAGATTGGATGTTGATAGGGATAGAGGATTTTCAATAACAGGGATTTCAGCGGGGCTTGCTAAAAGAGTACAATGGCCAGATGATTTCTTTACAATTTCCCATTCTTTGAGCTACCAGTTATATGATTTCAACGACTTTAATAATGGACTTTTCAATTTTGGTAATGGTAGTTCCAACTCTTTAAGTTATACTTTCGGAATATCAAGAAGTTCACAAGGTCCCAGTAGAATATTTCCGTTGACAGGATCAAATTTTGAACTTACAGCAAAGTTTACTCCGCCATATTCACTTTTTAGTGGCAAGAACTTTAAAGAAATAAGGACTACTATCGACGAGACCACAGAAAGGCTTTTTGAGATTGGTGCAACCCCGGCGAACATTGAAGAACAGCTAGAATTTGAAGAGTTAAGTGATGAGTTGGAAAGATTGGAAGAAGAACGCTTTAAACTATTGGAATTCTACAAAATAAAATTTAAAGGTGACTGGTACACAAGATTGGTTGATAAGCTGGTATTGCGTTCCAATGCAGAATTTGGCTTTTTGGGGAGCTACAATAATGATATAGGTAATGTGCCATTTGAACGTTTCTTCGTTGGTGGAGATGGTCTAGGGAACTTTACTCTGGATGGAAGAGATGTAGTTCAATTAAGAGGATATGAAAACAGTTCTTTGACTCCTTTTATTACAAATCCAATAACAAACAGACAGGAGCAAGATGGTGGTACTATTTATAACAAATTCTCTTTAGAATTACGTTACCCTCTTACATTGAAACCTTCAGCTTCCATTTATGCGCTTTCTTTTTTGGAAGCAGGAAACGCATTTAACAATTTTAATGAGTATAATCCGTTTGAATTAAAAAGATCTGCCGGAGTGGGGCTACGTATTTTTATGCCGGCATTTGGTCTCTTGGGTATTGATTTTGGGTATGGCTTTGATACAGATGCCAGACCAGGATCGGTTGGACCAAGCGGCTGGCAAACGCACTTCATCATCGGGCAACAGTTTTAACCAGAAGAAAAATACTGTTTTTGCAATTTCTAAATAGCTCATTTTAAATTATTTAGTTATTTTGGCACGATATTTTCTTAGTAAAAAGCGGAATCAAAAATGAATACCAAAGTTCTTTTATCATTAATTGTTTTGATGTCTTCCTTTTATGGCTTCTCGCAAAGAGGAGTACGAATTGGGTATGTGGATATGGAGTATATCCTTGAAAATGTTGAGGAATATAGGGACGCAACAGAACAATTAAATACCAAGGCCCAGAAATGGAAGCAGGAAATTGAGCTTAAACAAAGTGTTGTTGAGCAGATAAAGAAGGATTTAATGGCGGAGAAAGTGCTTTTAACAGATGAGTTAATTGCTGAACGTGAAGAGGAAATCCAGATTTTGGAGAAAGAAATGCTGGACTATCAACAGGATCGTTTTGGTCCACAAGGAGATTTGGTGTTGCAGAAACAACTTTTGATTCAGCCAATACAAGACCAAGTTTTTAACGAGGTCCAAAAAATTGGTGGAAATAAAAGATACGATTTTATTTTTGATAAATCGGCAGATGTTGTAATGTTGTACTCCGAAAAAAGACACGATATCAGTGACTTGGTTTTAAGGGAGATAGCTCGGACCAGAAAGGTGAGCAAATCCAATAAAAAGGAACAGCAAAAGAGCCGCTTAGATAAGTTTAAAGAAGAAGAGGTTGAAGCTGATAAAGAAGTGAGCGAGGCGTTAAAAGAACGGCAAGCAAAAGCAGAAGAAGCAAGAGATTCTAAAACTAAAGAAATTGAAGATAGGAGAACTGAGCAATTAAGGCTTAGAGAAGAGCGGAAGAAAGCATACGAAGAAAGAAGAAAAAAATTATTGGAAGAGCGCGAAGCCAAGCGAAAAGGCAAATTAGAAGAAAGGAAAAAAGCGCAAGAACAACAAAAGGATTCAATACAACAATAAATATTGAAACACTAAAATTAACATTCAAATAGTAACTTAGAATCATGAAAAATGTAAAGAAGATTGCTGTAGCCCTAGTCTTATTTGTGGCGGCTACTGGTTTTGTAAATGCGCAGAGCAAGGTTGCCCACATCAATGTGCAGCAATTATTGTCTGAAATGCCGGAGATGAAAGCAGCACAAGGCGAACTAAAAAAATTACAAGAAACGTATAGAGCGGATATAGAGAGTTCTATGACTGAGCTTCAAAATAAATATACCCAATACTCTAACGAGGCTACTTCAAAATCTGAAGAAGAAAACCAAAAAAGAGCAGTTGAGCTTCAGGGGTTTGAGAAAAACATTAAAGAAGCAGAGCAAGCTGCAGTTCAAGAGATGCAAAAGAAGCAACAAGAATTGTTTGCTCCTATTTCAGACAGAGCAAAAACTGCTATTGAAAAAGTTGCTGCTGCACAAGGTTTTGACTATGTAGTAGATGCTAGCCCTGGACTTAGTCTTATCGTAGCCAAAGGAAAAGATTTATTACCAGCAGTAAAACAAGAATTAGGCTTCTAACACTTTTACTCTTACAATATTATAACCGCTTTCTCTACTAGATAAAGCGGTTTTTTATTTTCTAATATTAGTGTCTATTTTTGAACATGCAACAACCCATTGGGATTTTTGATTCAGGTGTTGGAGGAACATCCATTTGGAAGGAAATACAAAAGTTACTTCCCACTGAAAACACCATCTACCTTGCAGATAGCAAGAATGCACCATACGGTGCTAAATCAAAAGAGGAGATTCTAGAGCTTAGCATAAAAAACACGGAGCTTTTACTTCAAAAAAAATGCAAGTTAATTGTAGTTGCTTGCAACACTGCTACCACAAACGCTATTGATTATTTGCGTGCAACGTATAAAGTTCCGTTCATAGGAATAGAGCCTGCTATAAAGCCGGCGGCGCTTCATACAAAGACCAAGAAAGTAGGTATTTTGGCAACCAAGGGCACCCTGTCTAGTAGTTTGTTCCATAGTACCTCAAAAATCTTTGCCGAAGGAATTACGGTGCTGGAACAAGAAGGTACAGGCTTGGTCGAATTGATTGAAGCAGGGGAGGTCTATTCAAGAACAACAACAGAACTTTTAAAGAAGTATATGGATCCAATGTTGGAGGAAGACATTGATTGCCTTGTTTTAGGTTGTACACATTACCCTTACCTGATACCTATTCTTAAGGGCCTACTTCCCCAAAAGGTGACAATAATAGATTCTGGAGAGGCTGTGGCACGACAAACAAATACCATATTGATTAAAAATCAGCTATCCTCCAAAATAGGGAATAATACAAAACACATATTTTTCTCCAATTCAAATGTGAAGGTCCTTAAAAACTTGGTAGATGGTGCTAATGTTGAGGTTTCCCATCTAGACTTCTAATTTTCACTTTCTGCGATAGGTGAGATACGTAAAATCGTGTTGGTGTTTCTCGTCTTTAGGATGATACGCTTCGTTAACTAGCTCCCACTCATTTGCATCAATAGATGGGAAAAAAGTATCTGCTTCAAAAGAATCATGGATTCTGGTTAACTCGATATCCGTGGCAAATTCCATTGCCTGTTTATAAATTTCACCTCCCCCAATAATAAATGCAGATTCTTCATCAGTTATCAATTCTATGGCATTTTCTATAGAATGAGCCATGGTACAGGGAAATTTAGGGGTATAGTTCTTATCCCGTGTAATTACAATATGTTCTCTATTTGGGAGCGCCTTTGGGAAACTTTCTAAAGTTTTACGGCCCATAATTATTTTATGTCCAGTGGTCAAGGTCTTAAAACGCTTAAAATCATCAGGCAGGTGCCAGGGAAGATCGTTGTTTATGCCAAGGGCGTTGTTTTCTCCTGCTGCCGCAATAATAATCAATTGCCTCACAAATCTTTTTTTTTATTGATTTTGGAAAGTGGAAAATCAGTATCAATTTCCTTTTGAATTTCTGCAATACGTTTCTTTTGTTTGCTTACCAACTTTTCTCGTTGTTGTCGCTCCCATTTCTGCCCCATAAATTTATGGGTAACAAAAACATTGAATGCATGTATTAGGAACAAAAAGGCCCATAAAAGAATGGCCCAAATAAACCAATCATAGGCTTCACCGTACTTTAGGATTTTATTGATGAGGACAAGAAAAATACTGCCTATTAGAAAAATTACAAAATGGGAAAACAGTCTTTTTTTTTGACGAATTCGCTTTTGGGCATTTTCCAAAAGTTCATGCTGTTCTATATCAACTGGGTTTTGTTCCTTCTTTCTTGATAACATTGAATGGCTATCTTTATAGGCAAATATAATTGAATTACATCCAAAATTTTATCAATGCAAAACTTAAGAAAGAAATTCCCTGTTTTAAAGCAATGCATATATGCCAATACTGCGGCAACTGGCCTGTTGTATGAAGACTTGTTAGAATGGAGACAAGAACATGATTTGGATTATCTGATAGGGGGGAGCGAGATGAAAATGAAGAGTTTTCACAATATGTCAAATGTAAGAGACGCTGTGGGTAAATTTTTTAGTTGTAAAACGGAAAATGTAGCATTGGTGCCCAACTTTACCCTAGGCCTTAATATGCTTTTAGAGGGATTAACAAAGAAGCAAAATATACTCCTTTTAAAGGACGATTATCCCTCTTTAAATTGGCCTTTTGAGACGAGGGATTTTAATAGGGAATATATTGAAATTGATGAAAAACTAGAGGAGAGAATCTACGAAAAAGTGCAAACTGGAAAAATTGATGTTCTTGCCCTAAGTATTGTACAATGGGTGAACGGTGTCAAGATAGATTTAGATTTTCTGAAGAAGTTAAAAAACGATTTTAAAAACCTATTGATTATCGTGGATGGCACTCAATTTTGTGGTACTCAAGAATTCAATTTTCAAGATTCTGGTATAGATGTTTTGGGAGCAAGTGCATACAAGTGGTTGTTGTCCGGTTATGGAAATGGTTTTGTTTTGGTCAAAGAAGAAGCCAAAGAACGTTTTGATCTTAAATTTATTGGTAATGGCTCTGTAGATAGAGAAATTGACAAAAGAAATGATATCCCTTTCTGTAAATATTTAGAACCAGGACATTTGGATTCATTCAATTTTGGAAGTCTGCAATTTTCGTTGAATTTTTTAGAAAACATTGGTATGAATCATATTTCAGCCCAAATGGAAAAATTATCATCCAAAGCCAAAGCAGAATTTTCAGCATTGAATCTTTTAGAGGAAAATGTGGTGGATAGAAATCTGCATAGCACCATCTTTAATATAAAGGGAGATAAGCAGCTTTTTAATAAGCTTGAGAGCCAAAATGTTGTTTGTGCGCTTCGCGGTGATGGTATTCGTTTAAGTTTTCACTTCTACAATACAGAAAACGAGATTGATGCAATTGCGGATATGCTCAAATCCTAAGTGATAAATATCATTTTTTTTGAAAAATCAAACACTAATTTTGTAGATGTAACCCTATTGTTAGGCGCATTTTATCAATATGATAAATCGAACGTAACTTATTGTAAGTAAGCTGTTTTATGTATTGTTTTGTGTCTGATTTTAAAAAGAAAAATACCATGGCAATAAAAAAACAATACCTTAAGAGCAAGCCTGTTTGTAAAGTTACATTCACTGTGCCTGCAGAAGAAGCAAAGAAAGTAGCTGTAGTTGGCGATTTCAATAATTGGAACCCAAAGGGAAGTACTTTAAGAAAGCTAAAAAACGGAACTTTTAAAGGAACGTTTGAACTTCCAAAAGAAAACACTTACGAGTTTAGATACTTGGTAGACGGATCATATATTAATGATACCGAAGCTGATCGTTTTCAATGGAACGATTATGCTGGGACAGAAAATGCTGTTTTAGAACTATAAAACTTTTAAAGTCGCCATTGAAGTTTAGGCTTCAATGGTGACTCCTTTCCAAAAAGCGACCTTTCCTTTAATGGGTTTTGCGAGTTCGCTTGTTTCTGGGTAGTACCAAGCAGCATCAGTATTTTGATTTCCATCTACCTCTATTGAGTAATAAGAAGCAACACCTTTCCACGGGCATGTTGTGTGAGTTTCACTAGGTTTAAAAAACTCCTTTTTAATACTCTCCTCAGGAAAGTAATGATTATTTTCTATAACCACAGTGTCATCACTTTCTGCTATTACGATGTTATTCCAAATTGCTTTCATAAATTATTTTTTAAAAACGTAATTTTTATACTGTTGTTCAGAATCTGTGAATTCCGTTACTATTTTGAGGTCCGCTTTTTCCGCCAACCATTCTACAATAGCATCATCGTATTTTTGAGAAATTTCGGTATGGATGGTTTCCCAAGCTTTAAGACGTATTTCCAACTCCAAACTTTCAATCCAAACGTTTTGTTCTTCTTTTGATACCAAATAACTTTTGGCCGTTCCGGTCTCTGGATCATAAACCTCCCAATGTGAAAACTTGTCCAGATTAAAACTCCCGCCCATTTCTTTATTGATGCGGGCTAGAATGTTTTTGTTGAAAGCTTCGGTAATACCAGTTTTGTCATTATAGGCATCCAATATGGTCTGTGGGTTTTTTTTCTGGTCAAATCCCATAAAAATTAGGTCCCCATCATTTATGGAATCCTTCATATTTCTTAAGAATTCCAAAGCTTGTGGATGTAATAGATTACCAATATTGGAACCAAGAAATAGGATTACTTTTTTTCGTTCGTTAGCATCTCCAATATCCCTTAAAGTATCAAAATACGTGCCTTGTAATGTGTTTATCTCTACTTCTGGAATTTCTTGCCCCAAGGACTCTTCCAATTGATCAAGTGCATTTTGGCTAATGTCTATAGGCCTATAATCAAAAGAAATATTTTTTTCTGTAAAATGGCGAAGCAAGATTTTAGTCTTTTTTCCATCTCCCGCGCCTAATTCAAACAGACTAAAAGGTTCATCATTTTTTCCAAAAAGTTCTGCGATTTCGGTCTTGTTTTCTTCAAGAATGTTGAACTCACAATCCGTGAGATAATATTCGGGCATAGCCATAATATCTTGAAATAATTTATCGCCTATTTCATCATAAAAATATTTGGAAGACAAATGTTTGGGATATGTGGTCAACCCTTCATAAACCTCTTGCTCAAAAGTTGAGGTAAAGGTTGTGACTTCATTGTTTTGCATAGTGGTTATGTCGTAATTACTTGGCTAACCTTAAACCGGTAAATTGCCATCTTAATTGGGGGTGAAAAAAATTTCTATAGGTATGTCTTGTATGCTTTGTGGGTGTTGCTACGGAGCCTCCTCTCAATACTTTT
Source organism: uncultured Allomuricauda sp. (assembly GCF_947499585.1). Taxonomy (GTDB): domain Bacteria; phylum Bacteroidota; class Bacteroidia; order Flavobacteriales; family Flavobacteriaceae; genus Flagellimonas. Next base: position 51,347 of record NZ_CANMOO010000004.1, read on the forward strand.
TGGTTAACCATAAACTTGCCGTTGTATTCACCCAATGCACCATCTGCTTTTTGATAATTGGGGTAGGGAAGGTAAGCGCTTTCTGTCCACTCCCAACGTTTGCCCCACGGAAAAAATGCTTGTCCGGCTTCCCATTCAAACTCAGTGGGTAACCTAAGTCCTTTCCATTGTGCATAGGCAAAAGCCTCAAAATAGGAGATATGCGTTAACGAAGCATCCACTTTTACTTTTTGAAGGCCTTGAGCTGTGTAGTTGTACCAATCTCCATCAATGTTATGCCAATAGAACGGTGCAATAATTTGATTCTGACTCACCCAATCCCATCCTTCGGCATGCCAAATATCAAAACGTTGGTAGCCTCCTGCTTCAATGAATTCTATGAACTCTCCATTGGTGACCAATTTATTGGAAATTTCATATGAATGTAGGTACACTTTGTGTTTTCCCAATTCATTATCGTAGCAAAAATCAGATGAATTATGTCCAATCTCATAAACACCCTCTTCTACAGCAATCCAGTCTTGTCGATGGTTTTCTATTGGATGGTCTTCAAATTCTTTGGAATATTCAGGCAAAAGAGGGTTGTTTCCAAGAATATATTTGATGTCTGTCAATAATAATTCTTGATGTTGCTTTTCATGATGGATTCCTATTTCTAATACCGCATTGATCTCTTCGTTTTGATCAGTTGCTAAAAACTTTTTAATGCCCTCTGTAACATACTTCCTATATTCATAGACTTTTTTCACAGATGGCCTGGATAAGTTTCCCCTATCTGATCGGACCACTCTTTTTCCTACAGTCTCATAATAACTATTAAAAACAAAAGAAAAATCTTCATCAAATAGGGTGTAATCCTTGGCATGGGGCTTCAGAATAAATTCTTCAAAAAACCACGTGGTGTGGCCCAAGTGCCATTTTGGTGGACTTACATCTATTACCGGTTGAACCACGTAATCTTCAATTTCTAAAGGTTGACAGATATCTTCGGAATGTTTTCTGGTTTCCAAAAAGAAATCCAAAAGGGAATCGGTAAGAATCATAAAAATGTTTTACACCTTAAAGATAAAAAATAAGGTCTAGTTTACCGCATAAACTGGAAGACTAAAACTAAAGGAAGTACCTTCATTTGGTTTACTGAACACCTTAATCTTACTATCGTGTATCTCCATTATTTTCTTTACAATAGCGAGGCCTAGACCTGTGCCCTCCTTTTCCTGACCAACTTTGGTCTGTCTGTAACGCTCAAAGATCAGGGCTTGGTTATCCTTTTTAATTCCTGGACCAGAATCTTGAATTATAACTTCTACATGGTCATTCTCTGCTTCAATTTTTACGGTAACCTCTCCGCCTTTTGGGGTGAATTTTAACGCATTGTCCATCAAGTTTTGGATAGCTCTTTCTACAAGAGAGATATCAGCAAAAACCAATGGAACACTCTTTGCCATGGACAGTTTTAAATCAATGTTTTTCTGTTCTGCCAATAAAGAATAATTTCTGTGAATATCATTGGCCAATTCACTAATTAAAAAAGGTTCTTTTTCTGGCTGAATTTGGTTGGCCTCCAGCTTTGAGTATTCAAAAAGCTGGGAGACCAACTTGGAAAGACGTTCACTACTGCGGGTAACGGTTTTTAGGTATTCGGCCCGTTCCTCAGCAGAAAGCTCATCGTTTTTCATGTGAAGTGTTTCAATATAGCCTTGTATTATGGATAGTGGTGTTCGCAAATCGTGGGAAATATTGGCAATTAATTCTTGTCTCAATTGCTCAACGGACTTTATTTTTTCAATATCAGATAAAATGGTATCAGCCATGCTATTATAGGTGCTAGCTACATTGGCCAGATCTGTTTTTTCAGCATTTTCTATCCGATACTCTAAATCGCCTTGTTGAAACCGCTTGGCGGCATAGATAATCTTCCTTAAGCTTCTGGTGAGGTACCAAATAGCAAGTATGCCCAAGAGGGTGGCAAAAACTAACGTTAATACAGACCCGCCAAGGCCCAAACGCATAAAATAACTGTTGAACAAATCGCTTCGGGTAGCTAAAAAATCCTCTCCAGCAAGAATAATGTATACATAGCCTTCATGGCCATCCTTGTTAAAATGGGCTGCTGAAAAAATGGTTTGTTTGGATAAATCCTTAGGATCATCACCTATTGTATAACTACTCCCTTTTTCATTGATGAACCTTTTTATTGGTTCTAGATTCACTTTTTTCTGCTTGGTCTCAGGAGCGTCATGGTCAAGGACAACAGAGTACTGTACATTTCCAGAATTATCCAATAGATACACTTCAATGGCGCGGTTCACGGCCATCATATCATGCATGATGTCTCCAAAAAGGGCTTTGTTTACCGTTCCAGTAGAATCAAAAGGGTGCGTATCCTTAAATTTCTCCTCAATAAGATCTTGAGCAAGATTGGCATGTAAGCGCTGGGTGGTCTCATAAAAATATTTGTTAGATAGATATATGGACGTAATGGTGTACCCAATACCTGCAAGCAATAGAATAGCAAGGAATGAGAGGGTGAGTTTTAGGATAAATCTAACGGAAAGTATATTGTTTTTCATCTGTAGCGGTTTGGTTAGGCCTCCATAAGTTCTTCATTGAATTTATATCCTACCCCCCATGTGGTCAAAATAAATTTAGGATTGCTCATGTCTGGTTCAATTTTAGAGCGTAGACGGTTAATATGGGAATTCACAGTATGCTCATACCCTTTAAAATCATACCCCCAAATCATGTTCAATAATTTTGAACGATCATAGCTTTTTCCTGGATTCGAGGATAAAAGCACCAAGAGCTCAAATTCTTTAGGAGAAAGCTCTATTTTTTTACCATCTAAAAGCACTTTGCGCATATCAATGTCTATGGATAGCATATCAAATTCCATCAACTTTGGATTTTTCTCTGAAGATGGTTCCACAATATCCATTTTCTGTCTTCTAAAAATGGCTTTTACCCGGGCAATAAATTCACGAACGCTAAAGGGCTTGGTTAAATAATCATCAGCGCCCACTTCTAATCCCAATACTTTATCAATTTCCTCAGAACGAGCGGTAAGCATCATTATGGGGGATTTAATATTATTTGCTCTAATCTTCTGACAGATTTCAATACCGTCCATTTCTGGAAGCATTACATCTAGAATAATAAGATCTGGATTTTCGTTGATGGCCTTTCGTAATCCAACATCTCCTCTATCAGCCGTCAAAACTTGACAACCCAAATCTTTAAGATGTATTTCCAAAAGACGAACGATTTCAATATCGTCTTCAACGATCAGTACTTTTTTCATGATGCAACGAATTAAAAGGTAAAGTATCACGGAAAGTTCACCGTTTTCTACAATTTTTTGATCGGATACTCCTTAAGAAGTCTGTTTTTGGCGCAAATCTTTACAAAAAGACTATGTTTTTATATTAACTATCTGATAATCAAAATGTAATGAATTTTGATTTTTATGTGATACTTCTGCAACATCTTCCCCCTTCATTTGTGGAACAATTTAAAAACACACGAAAATGAGCAACTTAAAATCATTATTGATGCTAATGGGCATTGCAATACTGTTGGTTTCCTGTAAAGGAGATACCGATGATGATAATCCTATTGTACTGGATGCAGGTACACTATCTGGTGGCCCTTTTACCTTTACTGTTGATGGAATTCCGGATATGGTAAGCGGAATTACTTTAGATGCCAATGACCTTGTTGGTAGCAACAGAGGTTATGTTATTACAGATGAGTCTGGAAATATTTTAGGACTTCCACTAACATTGGAAGCTGTAGAAGGCGTAAATTTCGATGAAGCCGGAGCTGGGATATGTCTTATTTGGCATATTGTTTATGAAGATGGCCTTCAAGGTTTGGAAGCAGGCTTAAATACAAGTGGCCTAGCTGGCGACTATGACCTTTCTAATTCGTTGACCGTTACCAGAAATGGTTTAAATGCGGGAATGCTGTCTGGCGGCCCATACAATTTTGTTGTAGATGGTATACCGGATATGGTGAGCACTGTTGCCTTGGATGATTCAATGCTTACCGGTGATGCACAGACCTACGTGATTACGGACGATTCTAAAAATATTTTGGGAATACCTCCGACTTTGGAAGCTGTGATGGGTGTTGACTTTGATGGAGCTGGTGTAGGATCTTGCTATATCTTTCATTTGACCTATTCAGGAGAATTATCTGGATTGGAAGGTGGACAGAACCTGAACGACCTGTCTGGTAATTTTGCCCTTTCTAACTTTGTAGTGGTCAACCGAAACCCATTGAATGCGGGAACTTTATCTGGAGGTCCGTACAACTTTGTTGTAGATGGCACCCCAGATATGGTAAGCGTTATTGCCTTGGATGACTCTGGAATTACCGGTGATGCACAAACTTATGTAATCACTGATGATTCTAAAAATATTTTGGGAATTCCTCCAACTTTAGAAGCTGTAAAAGGAGTCAATTTTGATGCTGCTGGTGTGGGTTCTTGCTACATATTCCATTTAACCTATTCTGGTGAATTGGCCGGATTGGAAGGTGGACAGAACTTAAATGACCTGACCGGTAATTTTGCACTTTCCAACTTTGTAACGGTCAACAGAAATGCATTGAATGCTGGCACCCTCTCTGGAGGACCGTATAACTTTGTTGTGGATGGTACACCGGATATGGTAAGTGCCATTGCTTTGGATGACTTAGAAGTTAACGGGGCCGTACAGACCTATGTGATTACGGACGATTCCAAAAATATTTTGGGAGTGCCCCCAACTTTGGATGCTGTAAAAGGAGTAGATTTTGATGGAGCAGGCGTAGGTTCTTGTTACATATTCCATTTGACCTACTCTGGTGAATTGTCCGGATTGGAAGGTGGACAGAACTTGAACGACCTGTCAGGTAATTTTGCGCTTTCCAACTTTGTAACGGTGAACAGAAATGCATTAAATGCAGGGTATATTGGCGGAGGTCCATTTTTATTTAAAGTGGATGGTACTCCAGATATGGTAAGTGGAATTTATTTAGATGACTCCAATTTGACTGGATCAAAACAAGGCTGGGTGATCACAGATGAATACAATAATATTCTAGGTTTACCACCAACAATTGATGCAGTTGAAGGTGTAGATTTTGATGCTGCGGGTGTTGGAATATGCTTTATCTGGCATATTACCTATGAGGAAGGACTAACAGGATTGGAAGCTGGAATGAACGTTGCTGACTTGGATGGCTTTTATGACCTTTCTAACTCCATAAAAGTGGCTAGGGAACTTCCACATTAAACAAACATGAAAAAGAAAATAAGTGACTTTGTTTAATTGTTTGTTAAGCACCCAAGTGAAAGCTTGGGTGTTTTTTTACAGTAATAGCTGTTCTGTTAAGGACTTTTAAGGGTTTTGATAATTATCGTTCAAAAAGAATGGGGTTTAGATGAGAATCTATAATAGTACCAATTTTCACGCCTGGACACCATGTTTCCCAATCATTAATTTGGCCATCATTTTCCGGTTGTTTTAAGATCATATCCTTGTCCATATAAATGGCCGTCATCACCTTTCTGGTTTGATTGGTGGTGTTTGCGCCCGCCCGATGGAAAATCCACCCGGAATGAAAGCTGATTTCTCCAATATCAAAAGGCTCAGATATCTTAGTGCAATCCGTCAATCGTAATTTTTCACCAATTAAGGTTTCGCTTTCATCGCTGATAGATAAATCTCTTCCGGTTAAAATGTTTTGACTACCAGCGGCAAATTCAAGTGGCCCCATTTCCATTGGTACTCCTTGCAAGGGAATCCAAGCGGTAATGACTTTTTCGGTGGACAATGGCCAATAATACTGATCGGCATGCCAAGGGGTTATGCCTCCGCCACCTTCCTTAAAAAGGGCTTGATCATGGTACATGCGCACGCCATCCACTTCCATAAGGTCAGAAGCTAGTTGTGCCAACCGTTTACTAAACATGATTTCCTTAATCTGCTCATCTTGGGTCCATAAATTAAAAATCTGCAAAAAAGCCTTGCCATAAGTGTCGCGCTCTTTAAGATCAGTGGTTTGTGTGTTCAGCTCGTTCACTTTGGCAGATATTACGGTATTGATATGGGCAACCACCTTTGGTGGCAGTACTTCTTTAATCTTTATAAAGGCATTTTCCTTGTAAAAATCGATTTGTGCCTTACTTAAAGAAAAGGGTTGTTGGAGTATGTCTAGGTTCATGCTAAAATTTCTAGTAGAACAAGTTAAGCAAAAGACATAATTTATTACAACCCAAAACAAAAGATGAATATATATAGGATTTGGGCGCGGAACTGTTGTTTTATTTAGAGAAGATACTTTTCCCAAAAAAGGGAAATCCAAAATTTGGTTTTATGGCAATTCGGTTTACCGCTTCTGATCGACTGTATTTTCTTTCAGATATTTTATGATTATTCCAAGTTGTCCTAAATGATAAAGATCGTGATGTAGCATTCCGTTAATTACAAAACTATACTTATAATTTCCCTTAAAATCGGTATCAAAATATTCCTCATTTAGAAATTTGTCGTCTTTTGATTTTAATAAATCAATCAATTTAGTCAGAGTTTTATCATATTCAGATTTGATGTGTTGCCAACCCAATAATTCGAGTTTGTCATTGGGCAACCAGTTTTCCTCGCAATCATCTGTTTTGCTTCCCCTTCCAGTTTGAATTTTCAAGATTGTCTCTTTTCTCCACAATGTCAAATGGGAAATTATTTCTGCAATACTGTGCAAGCCTGTAATTGGTCTTGTAAAAACTATGCTTTCATCAACTTGATTCAATTTGCTGGTAAATGTGCTGCCTATCCATAATTTTCCATTTTGTACTTCTTGATATTGCTGAATAATATTTTCAATTAGGGATTTCATTCTAATAAATGCTAATGGTCTAGTATAAAAAATTAGGCAGTTGTCTGCGATATTTTCAGGTGAAACTAAAGCCAAATTTAAAAATTTGTCGGTCTTTGCGAATAAGACTGAACTTTTGTTAACCACAACGCCCTATTTGCTATATAGGATGTTAGCAATTGTTTATCTTTTTCTAGGCTCTAAATAGACAAATTCGTCATAAATTCTTTTAAAGTTTTCTTTGTCAATTGGTTTGTAAATTTCTTTTGTGCTAACGGGATGGTTTTTGACACAATTCTGCGTAATACATTTTGTTGGTCTAGTAGGTCTATTGGTAAAGCCACCGCCACAATTAGGACAAACATCTTCTAAAATATTTTCTACACAATCTTTGCAGAAAGTGCATTCATAAGTACAGATCATTGCCTCATCACTTTCATTAGGAAGTGATTTTCTGCAATTTTCACAAATAGGACGCATTTCTAACATATCCTTAAAAATTTAGGTTTTGAATTCTATTCTTTCAATTGTTGCTAATGGCTAGTATAAGAATGGTAGCCCGATTGCATTGCACTTTACTATCAAGACAATAGAACGTAGTAGCGAGCAAAAAACCTTCAATCTACTTAGATTCGGTTATAATTTTTGTAAAATGTAACTGAAGGTTACATTTTAGCTTGCTTGTAATACATTACTATTTCTACAGCTTGGTTTTTTAGTGTTTCGGTTTTTTTAATTCTGACTCACTGATATTTGAGTTGGTGTTTTTGGTCATGTCCAAATATTTTTGCTGCAACTCATCTGAATCTCCGTATTTGACCCTTAGTTTAGCTAGTCTTTTTTTTAGTTCCACAACCACATCTTTATATTCAGGATCTCCGTAAACATTCTTCATTTCATGCACGTCTTTTTTGCGATCGTATAATTCCCATTCATCTATATCGTAATAAAAGTGTGCTAACTTATAATCCTTAGTAACGATGCCATAGTGCCTTTTTACGGAGTGCCACCCGGGATATTCATAATAGTGGTAATAAACAGCCTCACGATTCCACCCCTGAGAGTCTCCTTTTAAAAGGGGCATTAAAGATTCACCCTGCATGTCAGCTGGTGCTTTTACTTGGGCAGCTTCCAAAAACGTTTGGGCAAAATCCAAGTTTTGCACCATTTCTTCATTGGTGATACCAGCTTTGATTTGGTTAGGCCACCTAATCAACAATGGTGTTTTAAAAGATTCATCATAAATAAAACGTTTATCGAACCATCCGTGTTCACCAAGATAAAAGCCCTGATCGGAGGTGTAAACGACCATAGTATTGTTAGTCAAATCATTTTCATCAAGGTAGTTCAAAACCCGACCTACATTATCATCTACAGATGATATACACGCCAAATAATCCTGCATGTATCGTTGGTATTTCCAACTCATTTTCTCCTTATTGGTCATCCCTTTCCAATTGGCTTTGAAATCGGCATTGATGGCATCCAATAGAGGGTCGTATAGGGCTTTTTGTTCTTTTGTCATTCTATTACGAGATTGTTTTAGCGCATATTCCCCGTTAAATATAATTGGTGGAATAACCGGCTCAACAACCCCCATCTCTTCGATGGTCTCAGGCATAATTTTAGAATCCTGTGTATAGTCCATATGATAAAGTAGATTCATTTCCGCTGTTTTAGCGGCAGTGCCTCTGTTTGTGTAATCATCAAAAAGCGTTTCTGGTTCAGGGAAGGATTTCTTAGAAAACTCCTTCATTTTTTCAGCACTTGGCCACCAAGCCCTGTGGGGTGCTTTGTGCATGTACATCAACATAAAGGGCTTGGTTGCATCTCGTTTTTTATCCAACCATTCCAAAGTAATATCGGTGATAATATCGGTCACATATCCAATTATGGTAGTGTCGCCTTTCTGAGTAATAAATTCTGGGTTGATGTAACTTCCTTGCCCTGGTAAAATCATAAAGTCATCAACTCCTTTAGGATTATTTCCAAAATGTAGTTTGCCAAACATCGCTGTTTGGTAACCTGCCTTTTGAAACAACTGTGGGAAAGTAATTTGGGTAGTGTCAAATGGCATGATGTTATTGATTTTGCCATTGAGGTGGGTATGTTTTCCCGTTAGTATAGTGGCACGTGAAGGTGCACAAATAGAATTGGTCACACTTGCATTTGTAAAGAGCATCCCTTCTTTTGCGAGACGGTCAATATTTGGTGTTTGTATGAGTTGGTCAGAATAGGCACTGATGGCCTGATAGGCATGGTCATCTGACATGATGAACAGAATATTTGGGGGGACTGTTGGCTCTTGTTCATTCCCTTTACAGGATAACAGAATAGACATTACAATCAGGACAAGAAAATATGTAAATGTTCGATACATGGTTAGTTTAATTTTCGGGTATGGGTTGCAGTTGTTTAACTTAAAATCTTCAGAGGAGAAATCAGTTTGATATTTTGTTTATTGCATGTGTTCCTAAAGTACTACTTTCCGCTCGATTATCTATAGTTGTTTTTACAGGAAGGGGTTTAATCTATCTTTTTCATTTCAATCCAAAATGGGAATATTCTTTTTGAGTTGATAGCATAGAAGGGTATCAAGTCGCAGTCCATTTTAGGAAAGAAGACGTTCTTCATCTCAATAATGTCAGTATCCTCTTTTTTGTTTACCATTTGTTTGACCAAGGTATTGGCTTCTATATACATCCTGCCATTTGCTTTAACGGGCTTAATGAACTTAATTTTTATGTTATAATGCCCTTTTTCCATGCTGACCCTCCACTTGCCATATATTTCTTCTTGATCCCAAATTCCGCGTTGTCCACCAGCATCGTTCCTATTCAGAATTGTGGGTTTTTCCTGTTCGCTTCCAACAATAATACGGGGTTGATTAATTAGATTTTCGGAAGTTATCAATTCATTATAGATTCCATCAAGTTCTGCTTTTAGCTCTTTTGCCAGATTTTTATTTTCCGATATAATATTATTTTGTTCGTAAGGATCTTTTACAAGGTTGAACAGTTCAAAGTCCTTGGTTGGAGCATTATAATTTGTCTTTCCGACCAGTTTATAATTTCCCTTTTGTAACGCCATATTAAAATAAGGTTCTGGAAAACGTCTTGTCCAATAAAAAAACAATGGTCGGTTTACCCAATCAATGTCTTTGTTCATAATTAATGGCAGCAGACTTTTACCGTCAATTGTTCTTTCTTTGGGTAAATCAACATTGCAAACCTGCGCTATTGTTGGTAAAACATCAATATGGGAAGTCATGGTTTCAATATCAATATCCTTCTCAAAAGATGAAGGATATTTAACATAAAATGGTACCCGGACCCCACCTTGGTAAACACTTCCTTTGCGACCACGCATACCACCCACATATCTGGTTTGTTGCGGGCCATTGTCAGTCATAAAAATAATGAGGGTATTATCCGAAATATCTAAATCATCCAGTTTTTTAAAGAGTTTGTCCAAATTGTCATCAATGTTTGATACCATGGCATACACTTTTCGGGCATCCTCTTTATCTTTTTCTGTCATTTTTGAAAAGGGCCTGCTATCATCCTCAAAGTTAGATGCCGGGTCAATGTCCTTATATTTTTGATAATAATTTTCCGGCACTTGTAAAGGTGTGTGTGGAGCATTAAAAGAGAGATAACAGAAAAAGGGCGAATCTTTATTTTTTTCTACAAACGCTATGGCTTCTTCTGTAAAAATATCCGAGCAATAACCGTTATAGGCTTCTTTATTGTTATTGTGCCACAGTACGGGATCAAAATAACTCTTATCACCTTTAAAATACGTTGTGATATCACCAACTTGTCCCATTCCACCAGAAAGATGGATCAAGGATTCATCAAAACCTTGATCATTTGGTCTACTTGGGTAATTATCACCCAAATGCCATTTGCCAAAAACCCCTGTTTTGTAACCTTCTTGTTTTAGCATTTCGGCAATGGTAACCTCGCTTGATGCCATTATTGCACCGCCATTGTAGGTATCCCTTATACCTGTGCGCAAGGAATAGCGCCCTGTCAAAAGACTTGAACGGGTTGGGGCGCATACCGGGGAGACATAAAAGTTGTTGAAACGAACACTTTCGGTAGCAAATTTATCTATCACCGGGGTTTGTACATGTGGGTTTCCTGTAATACCAAGGTCACCATAGCCCTGATCATCAGTCATGATTAGTATAACGTTCGGATGTAGTTTTTCCTGAGCGAAAGCTTTAACGGAACACAATGACAAACAAGAGCATATCAGTACAAAGATGTTTCCAATTTTTAATTTCATTGGTAGGTTTGCTTTTAACGTATTTAATTAGCTATAATATACACCTTTATACTACCCAATAAAACCAAAAGTGAAGGATATTAAAATCCTTATACAGCCACAATCCCTTTAATATGCGGGTGCGGATTATAGTTCACCAACTCAAAATCATCAAAAGTAAATTCGAAAATATCCTTTACAGCAGGATTAATGCGCATTTTGGGCAATGGTCTTTGGTCTCGACTTAACTGGAGTTCCACTTGCTCCATATGGTTATTGTAAATATGGGCATCACCAAAGGTGTGGATGAAATCCCCAGGCTCATATCCGCAAACTTGAGCCATCATCATGGTAAACAAGGCATAGGAGGCAATATTAAAGGGCACGCCCAAAAAGATATCCGCACTACGTTGGTACAATTGGCAAGACAATTTACCATCCGCCACATAAAACTGAAAAAACGCATGGCAAGGTGGTAAAGCTGCTTTACCATTGGAAACATTTTTGGAAAAGGACACCGAAGTATCTGGCAACACACTGGGGTTCCAAGCGGATACTAGCATACGCCTGCTATTGGGATTGCTTTTTAAGGTTGCAATAACCTCTTTTATTTGGTCAATCTCTTCACTGTTCCAATTGCGCCATTGATGTCCGTACACAGGGCCCAAATCTCCATTTTCATCTGCCCACTCGTTCCAAATACGTACACCGTTTTCTTGCAGATAACCAATATTGGTATCTCCCTTTAAAAACCAGAGGAGCTCATGTACAATAGATTTTAAATGCAACTTTTTGGTGGTCACCATAGGAAAGCCTTCGGAAAGGTCAAATCGCATTTGGTAGCCAAAGACACTTTTTGTTCCTGTTCCGGTACGGTCGCCCTTTTGGTTCCCCTGTTCCAATACATGTTTTAGTAAGTCGTGGTATTGCTTCATATTCTTTCGTTCTACAAATCGTCATTTCGAGTGATTTCAGCATACTGAAATTGTATCGAGAAAAAGGTTTTGGTAAAAGACTTGTTTTCGATGCAAAATCCTTTTAGGATTTCACTCAAACTGTCATCTTTTTATTCTAAAAATCAATCCGTTAAATTCTTGTCATTTCGAACAAGTACAACATGGAGAAATCTTTAAAAGACATCTCGACTGCGCTCGATGCGACAGAAAAATTAAATCTGTCTAAAATACTTCAAGAATAAAGTTATGTAAAAAGAATGTTGATTGACTTATAAAGATTTTATCAACGGATTGGAATACTTACCCTAGAATCATTCCTGCAATGGTTGCGGATAGGAGGGAGGCCAATGAACCGCCCAAAACAGCTTTCATACCAAACTCAGACAAAGTTTTACGTTGACCTGGCGCCAACGAACCTATTCCACCAATTTGAATACCAATTGAAGCAAAATTGGCAAAACCACAAAGCATATAAGTGGCCATAATTACGGACTTGTTATAGGTAAAGTGTAAATTATTGGTCATGGTTTTCAACTCTGCCAACTGAACATAACCCACAAACTCGCTGGCTACAAGTTTAATTCCCAACAGCTGTCCCATGAGCATGATATCTTCATTTGCTACACCAATGAGCCACATTAATGGCGCAAAAACAGTTCCCAACACTGCTTCTAGAGAGAAACTGTCATAGGGCGAATTATCTGCAATCAAGGTGTTAAGGGTGGTTACATCACCAACCCAACCTAAGATTCCGTTGATCATGGCTATAAAAGCAACAAAAACCAATAGCATGGCACCTACATTCATGGCTAGTTTTAAACCTTCAGTAGTTCCATTGGCAATGGCGTCCAAAAAATTGGCACCTATTTTTTCAGAAGATACTTTTACTTCAGTATTTATACTTTCCGTCTGCGGATATAGGATTTTTGAAATTATGATAGCTCCAGGGGCTGCCATCACAGAAGCAGCCAATAAGTGTTTGGCGAAAATCAAGCGCAGCGCAGGGTCATCCCCACCTAAAAATCCAATGTAAGCTGCCAACACAGCGCCAGCAACTGTAGCCATGCCACCAATCATGACCAAAAGGATTTCCGACTTATTCATTTTTTCCAAATAGGCTTTGATAAGCAATGGTGCTTCAGTTTGCCCTAAAAAAATGTTTCCTGCTATAGAGAGGCTTTCTGCACCAGAAATACCTAAGGATTTTGTTAGTAACCATGCCAATGCCCTGACCACTTTTTGTATCACCCCCATATAAAATAAGACGGAGGTCAATGCAGAAAAGAAAATGATTGTTGGCAATACTTGAAAGGCAAAAATGAACCCAAAGGTATCCATATCCACAACCAAACCTTCAAAGAGAAACTGGCTTCCTGCTCGGGTAAAATCCAGAATACTTACAAAGACCTGTCCAATTTTTTCAAACGCATATTGTACAAAAGGAACCTTAAGTACCCCTATTGCAATTAATAATTGCAATCCAAGACCTATTGCAACGGTCTTCCAGTTAATGGCTTTTCTATTGGAACTGAAAAGGAATGAGATGAAAATCAATACTGCCATTCCCAATACTCCCCTCCACAATGTGGTAAAAGTAAATCCTTGATTAGCAATTAACTGTGGTGTTTCTTGAACGGTGATGTCATCAATTATGGTTGTGCCTATTACACTGTTAATAGAGTCTACGGGCAAGGTGTTTTGTCCATAAGATGAGACACAGATAAATAATAAAAGTATTAGGAAACTTTTGGTTTTCTTACCCATGTAAAAGGTTTATTTGCGCTTGGAAATTTCGTCCCTTAATTTAACAGCCTTTTCGTAGTCTTCATTGGCAACTGCTTTATCCAATTCTTTGTATAGCTCTTCTAGGGTAAGTTCTCTATATCCTTGTGATGATGCTCCAGATTCTATTTCCACTGTTTCACCTTCTTGGAGAATTTCATCTACTACTATGCTATCATCGTCATCTTCGTTTTCCTCATTTTCCTTTGAAGAGAATTTAAGGAAGATTCCTGCTTTGTCCAATATCGTTTTATAGGTGAAAATTGGGGCATCAAAGCGAAGCGCCAGGGCAATAGCATCGCTTGTACGGGCATCTACAATTTCTTCAACCTTATCCCGCTCACATATAATGCTCGAATAGAAAACACCATCTACAAGCTTATGAATTATAACTTGTTTAATAACAATAGCATATCTATCGGCAAAGTTTTTAAACAAATCATGCGTCAAAGGTCTGGGAGGTTTTATTTCTTTTTCAAGGGCAATTGCTATGGATTGCGCTTCAAAGGCACCAATAACAATTGGAAGTTTTCTATCTCCATCAACTTCATTTAAAATAAGAGCATACGCGCCGTTTTGTGTCTGGCTGTAAGATATCCCCTTTATTTTTAATCGTACTAAGCTCATATTATCTTCCTAAAACCAAAAAAGGCTGTTCAAATAAGCGGCAATACCAGTTATCTGAACAGCCCCTTGCAAAGGGCAAATTAACAAAAATTAAGCGTTTTGGGCTTTAAATTCCTTTAATTTTTCGATGAGTTTCGGTACCACCTCAAAGGCATCGCCGACAATCCCATAATCTGCGGCCTTAAAGAACGGAGCCTCAGGGTCATTGTTGATGACTACTTTGGTTTTTGAAGCACTTACTCCAGCCAAATGCTGAATAGCTCCAGAGATACCAATGGCTATATATAGATTGCTGGCTACGGGCTTTCCAGTTTGTCCAACATGCTCACCATGAGAACGCCAGCCTAAATCTGAAACAGGTTTGGAACAAGCGGTTGCAGCACCAAGTATTTCTGCCAATTCTTCAATCATGCCCCAATTTTCTGGACCTTTGAGTCCTCGACCTCCTGAAACAACCACATCTGCATCTGCAATAGTGGCCTTACCAACAACTTTATCTATTTCAACTGATTTTGTGGTAAAATCTGAATCACCAAGGGTAGGGTCAAAACTTTCTACTGACGCTGAAACATTATTCTCATGAACACCATAAGCATTATTTGAGACTCCAACGATTTTAGTTTCTGAAGAGATTTCAGTGTGGGCGAAACCTTTATTACTGAAAGCCGTTCTTTTTACTACAAAAGGAGAGGTGCTATCTGGAGCGGCCACTACATTAGGTACGTATCCCGCATTTAATTTTGCAGTTAGGATAGGCCCCAAAAACTTAGTGTCGGCACTTGAGCTGATAATAATTACTTTGGCGCCTTCCGCTTCTACAGCTTGTGCAATAGTATTTGCATAAGCCTTGGCGTTGAAGGTGCCCAATTGTTCATTGGAAACCTTGAGCACCTTGGATACGCCATAATTACCAAGTGAGGCATCATCATCCGCATTGATAGTAACAGCAGTAACATTTGTTCCAAGTTCTTGCGCTACTTTATGGGCATAAGAAGCAACTTCTAATGCATTTTTTTTAAATTTTCCTTTATCGGATTCGGTATAAACTAATACTGACATATTTTATAGATTCTAATTCTTAAATCACCTTAGCTTCGTTGTGCAACAGATTTATTAACTCACCTACATTATCGGCATCAACCAATGTAACAGGTCCCTTAGCAGCAGGTTTCTCAAATTTTTGATCATTGGTAAGTTTAGGCGCATCAATTGGTTCAACCACATTCAATGCTTTTTTTCTAGCCATCATTATTCCACGCATGTTAGGGATACGTAGATCACTTTCTTCAACCAATCCTTTTTGACCTCCTATTACTAAAGGAAGAGAAGTGCTAATTTTTTCTTTTCCGCCATCAATCTCACGCATGGCAGTTGCACTGGTCCCATCAACTTCAAGACCAATACAGGTATTCACAAAATTCATGTCCAATAGTGTGGCCAAGATTCCTGGAACCATACCGCCGTTATAATCTATGGATTCCCTTCCGGCAATGACTAGGTCGTATCCTCCATTTTTTACTATTTCGGCCAATTGTCTTGCAACAAAAAAACCATCGGTTGGTTCTGCGTTTATTCGTATGGCTTCGTCTGCCCCTATGGCAAGAGCTTTACGTATTGTGGGCTCAGTTTGTGCTCCACCTACAGTAGCCACATGCACTGCAGCTCCTTGTTTTTCTTTAAACCACATGGCTCTTGTTAATCCAAACTCATCATTGGGATTAATAACAAATTGTACGCCGTTTGTATCAAACTTTGTATCCCCTTCCGCAAAATTGATTTTAGAAGTGGTATCCGGTACGTTGCTAATGCAAACTAAAATCTTCATATTTTCTTTACGTTTAACGCATCAAAGATAGCCATAAAAATCTGATATTTATTATGCATGCATAATAAATTTTGTTCTTTTTTTTGGTTTTTATGGGCGTATTGTTCTTGTATATTTTGCTATTTTTGCTTGCATTTTTTAATGCACGTTAACTAAACTTTTTAGTACTACTTAATGAAAACACTACAGTTCAGAGAAGCTATCCAACAGGCAATGTCCGAAGAGATGCGAAAAGATGATACCATATACTTAATGGGAGAAGAGGTTGCAGAGTATAATGGAGCCTATAAAGCTTCTAAAGGAATGCTTGATGAATTTGGACCAGAACGTGTAATTGATACTCCTATTTCTGAATTAGGTTTTTCAGGTATTGGTGTGGGTTCTGCAATGATAGGAAACAGACCAATCATTGAGTTTATGACTTTTAACTTTGCTTTGGTGGGGATTGATCAAATCATAAACAATGCTGCCAAGATTAGACAAATGTCTGCAGGCCAGTTTCCATGTCCCATAGTTTTTAGGGGACCTACTGCATCTGCGGGACAATTGGCGGCAACACATTCCCAAGCTTTTGAAAGTTGGTATGCCAATTGCCCAGGATTAAAGGTTGTTGTGCCATCTAACCCATCTGATGCTAAGGGATTATTAAAATCTGCAATTCGTGATGATGATCCAGTTATTTTCATGGAATCGGAACAAATGTACGGTGACAAAGGAGAGGTGCCAGAAGGAGAATTTACAATTCCAATAGGTGTTGCGGATATTAAAAGAGAAGGAACCGATGTTACCATTGTTTCTTTTGGAAAAATTATAAAAGAAGCATATAAGGCTGCAGATGAGTTGGAAAAAGAAGGAATAAGCTGTGAGATTATTGACTTGCGTACTGTTCGCCCAATGGATTATGACGCGATTTTAACTTCAGTCAAGAAGACCAATAGACTGGTAGTTTTGGAAGAAGCTTGGCCTTTTGGTAATGTTGCTACTGAAATTACATATCAAGTTCAAGACAAGGCATTTGATTATTTGGATGCACCTGTTGTAAAAATAAACACAGCAGATACTCCTGCACCATATTCCCCGGTGCTTTTAGCTGAATGGTTACCAAACCATGAAGATGTGATCAAAGCTGTTAAGAAAGTGTTATATAAATAACAGACTTATATTTGTAAAGTATATTAGCCTCTTCAACAAAAGTTGACGAGGCTTTTTTTAAGGAATAGTTTTTGATAAGAAAATACTTTTAAACCAAATTGACCATGCACTTTTGAAACTCCACTTGTGGATTTCCTAATGCTACAGATATCAAAACATGAAAAGTTTCCTTTTTATTTTTTTCTTCTCGTCTTGTTTTTTTGCTTTTTCCCAAACAAAGGTTGGAGGTATTGTTGTGGATGAAACAGGTTCTCCTGTAGCTTTTGCCAATATTATTTTTAAAGACTCTTCTGAAGGGACCATTACTAATGATAATGGACGCTTTTATATAGAATCTGATGAAACCTATAGTACCATTCTTGTTTCTTTTATTGGATATGAGACTAAAGAAATTTTACTGGATAAGAAGGTAAACTATAATATGGAGATTGCTTTGCAAGAATCTGCGGAACAACTTAAAGAAGTTATCGTATACACTGGCAAGCAATCCAAAAAAAATAATCCCGCCATTGATATATTAAAGAAGATATGGGCTAAGAAACGGGAAAATGGGGTTCGAAAATTCAAACAATATCAATACGATAAGTATGAAAAAGTAGAATTTGACCTCAATACCATAGATAGCGCATTGATAAAGAGTAAACTCTTTAAAGGGTTGGAATTCATGTTTGAGGATTTGGATACGTCTAGAATTACAGGTAAGACCTATCTACCAATGTTCCTAAATGAAAGCTTTTCCAAGATTTACGGGGACAATATTTTGGATGAGGAAAAAGAAGATGTGTTGGGTAATAAAAATTCAGGTTTTAGTGGAAACCAATCCATAACAGCTTTTGTGGAGGATTTGTATTCTGATTATGACATTTATAATAATTACCTGAAGTTTTTTGACAAGAGTTTTACCAGCCCCCTCTCTAAAACCGGAGTAGATACCTATAATTATGTATTGTCAGACAGTACATTTATAGACAATAAGTGGTGCTACAATATTATTTACTACCCCAGACGAACAAACGAACTCACCTTCAAAGGAGATTTTTGGGTAAGTGATACTACCTACGCTATTAAAAAAATAAATCTTCAGGTCACTAAAAGTGCTAACATCAACTGGGTTAAGGAAATTTATATAGAACAAGAGTTTGATGTTGTAAACGATTCGGTCTTTTTGCTCAAAAGAGATTATATGTTGAGTGATTTTAGTTTTTCTAAAAAGGAAAAGTCGCGAGGTGTATATGGTAAGCGAACAACAGTCTTTGATAATTACAAGTTTGATACGGATCGTCCTGAAGAATTCTACAAAGCAGAATCTGATCCCTATGATCCACGTGTATTTGCAAGGGATAGTACATTCTGGAAAAATGCCAGACTTGAAACACTTAACGAGGATGAGTCGGGTATATTTAAATTATTGGATACCTTAAAAACGGTCCCTAAGTTTAGAACTTACTATGATATTGTTAGCATTCTTGGTTCTGGTTATATAGAAATTGATAAGTGGAATATTGATGTTGGCAATATCTACAGTGTCCTTGGATTTAATGATGCGGAGGGAACGCGTGTTAGACTTGGGGCAAGGACCTATTTTGGACAGAATGATACCTGGCGATTGGAAGGGTATATGGCTTATGGGTTTACAGACAAAAAAGCAAAACACGGATTCTCGGCCAAGTTTTTACTGGATAGAAAATCAAGATTGATTCTCTCAGGAGGAAACCGGAGGGACATTGAACAACTGGGACTAAGTCTCACAAGTACTAATGATGTCTTGGGAAGGAGTATTGCTTCTTCATCTTTGGTAACGGTTGGGGCCAATGATCGCCTGACCAATATAAATTTATCAACCCTGAATTTTGAGGTAGAGCCCGCAAAGAATTTTAGAGTTAGGTTTGGAGGGTCTTTCAGAACGTTAAATTCAGCCTTGCCAGATGCGTTTGGTCTGGACTATATTGATCCAGATTCCCCAACAGGTATTTCTTCAGAGGTAAAACAATTTGACCTAAACACCACCTTAATATATACCCCAGGAAAAAGAACTATAGGTTACGGGGTAGAACGTGTAAGCATAAATGATGATCACAGCACACTTCTTCTTAATTATACCAAAGGTGTACGTGGGTTTTTAGAAAGTGATTTTGATTACGAGAAGGTTCAATTTTCGTATAGGCAACCATGGCAAATAGGTGGTTTTGGTAGATTAACTAGCAGTGTAGAACTTGGTAAGACTTTTGGCGAGGTACCGTTGAGCTTATTAAGCGTAGTTCCTGGAAACCAGACGCTTTTTACCTTGTACAATACCTTTCCTAATTTGGATTTTTATGAATTTGTGACCGATACCTATGCCACATTACATTTAGAGCATAATTTTAATGGAAGGTTCTTTTCAAGAATCCCCGTGTTAAGAAAGTTAAACCTTAGGGAAATTGTGGGAATACGAGGAGCATGGGGCCAACTTTCAGATGAAAATATCGCGTTGAGTGCTCCATCCAACATTCCGTTGATAGCGCCTAATGATCAAATTTATTGGGAGTATTCATTTGGAATAGGGAACATCTTTAAGATTCTTAGGATTGACTTTAACTTTAGAGGAAATTATTTAGATAATCCAGATGCACGGCGATTTGGTATTACTGGAACTTTCGGATTTAATTTTTAATTAATATTAAGAAAGTAATTTCTTTATCTTATTCCTTCAATACTAGCTATTTTTGCAAAAAAAATAAAAACCTCAAAATGTCAAAAAAAGAAGAAGTTACCTTTGATGTACTTATAGAAATTCCAAAGGGTAGCAGAAACAAATACGAATACGACTTTACCCTTCATAAAATCCGTTTTGATAGAACCCTTTTTTCATCAATGATGTACCCGGGAGATTATGGTTTTGTGCCAGAAACCTTGGCTTTGGATAAAGACCCTTTGGATGTTTTGGTGTTGGGCACCGAACCTACCTATCCAATGGTGGTAATGGAAGTTAAACCTATTGGGGTTTTCCATATGACCGATGAAAAAGGACCTGATGAGAAAATTATTTGTGTTCCTGTTTCTGATCCTATTTGGAGCAAAAGAGATGATATCAGTGATTTAAATCCGCATAGATTAAAAGAAATCGAACATTTTTTTCAAGTGTATAAAGATTTGGAAGAAAAGAAGGTAGATACAGGGGGCTGGGGTGATGTTAATGAAGCAATAGATATTTACCATCAATGCGTTAAGAGATACGAAGAAAGCGAACATAAAAAGAAGCGCACCTTTACAATTTAAGCAAAATTGAGTACGGATTTATGCGCTTTTGGTCTCCAAAAGTGCATTTTTTTTATTAGTCTGTATTTTACTACTTTTGCTGCCACTAAAAAACTCTTAAAATAACTATAACACTATGGAATTAATCGTAAAATTTCTGCCTGCATTTGGTATTGTGGCACTGATCTTTGTATTCATAAAGAATATGTGGGTTGGAAAGCAGGATGAAGGAGATGCTAAAATGTCAAGGATTGCCAAAAATATTGCTGATGGAGCAATGTCTTTCCTTAAAGCAGAATATAAAATATTAAGCATCTTCGTAGTTGCTGTCGCTATCCTATTGTTTTTCAAAGGAAATAATGAAGTTGGATCAAATGGAATGGTGGCCTTATCATTTGTAGTAGGTGCTATTTGTTCAGCTTTAGCAGGTTTTATAGGAATGAAAGTTGCTACAAAAGCAAACGTTAGAACCACTCAAGCTGCTAAAACTTCTTTGGGGAAAGCTTTAGAAGTTGCTTTTGCTGGTGGTGCTGTTATGGGCTTGGGAGTTGTTGGTCTTGGGGTATTAGGACTTAGTGGCTTGTTCATAGTTTACCAATCCATTTGGCCTGGTGCTGAAAACTTGGGCTTGGTATTAAATGTACTTTCTGGATTCTCATTGGGAGCTTCATCTATTGCGCTTTTTGCACGTGTAGGTGGTGGTATTTATACTAAAGCAGCGGATGTAGGCGCAGATTTAGTAGGTAAGGTAGAGGCAGGTATTCCTGAAGATCACCCTTTGAATCCTGCTACAATTGCGGATAATGTTGGTGATAACGTAGGTGATGTTGCTGGTATGGGTGCTGATTTATTTGAATCCTATGTAGGCTCTATTATAGGTACTATGGTATTGGGTGCATTTATTATCACTCCTGATTTTGCAGGTTTAGGTGCTGTGTATCTTCCATTGGTATTAGCAGCTGTAGGTATTGTCATGTCTATTATTGGAACCTTCTTTGTAAGAGTTAAAGATGGCGGTAATCCTCAAACTGCATTAAATATTGGTGAATTTGGTTCTGCCGGCCTAATGGTTGTTGCTTCTTACTTCATTATTCATGCTTTAATTCCTGAAAACGTTGAAGGTTTACCGTTCGGAGCAATGGGAATCTTCTGGGCTACCTTAGCTGGTCTTGTTGCAGGTCTGGGTGTTGGAAAAATTACAGAATATTATACAGGTACGGGTACAAAACCTGTAAACTCAATTGTGCGTCAGTCTGAAACAGGTGCAGCAACAAATATTATTGCAGGTTTGGGTGTAGGTATGATGTCTACTATGGTTCCTATTTTATTGATTGCTGCTGCTATATTAGTGTCGCATCATTTTGCTGGCCTTTACGGAATTGCAATTGCAGCAGTAGGTATGTTGGCAAATACAGGTATTCAATTAGCTGTTGATGCGTACGGACCAATTTCTGATAATGCTGGAGGAATTGCTGAAATGGCAGAACTAGATCCTGAAGTTCGTGAGCGTACAGATAAACTGGATGCAGTTGGTAATACAACGGCCGCTATTGGTAAAGGTTTTGCAATTGCTTCTGCTGCCTTAACAGCCTTGGCTTTATTCTCTGCATTTATGAAAGTTGCAAATGTTTCGTCTATTGATGTGTCCCAGCCAAAAATTATGGCAGGTCTTTTAGTAGGTGGAATGCTTCCTTTTGTATTCTCTGCATTGTCTATGAATGCTGTAGGTCGTGCTGCCATGGCGATGATCGAAGAGGTTCGTCGTCAATTTAGAGATATTCCACAATTAAAGGCGGCATTAGAAGTAATGAGAGCTGTTGACTCAGATATGTCTAAAGCGACAACTGAACAGCGTGCCACTTTTGATGCAGCTGATGGATATGCAGAATACGATAAGTGTGTAGATATTTCTACTAAGGCTTCTATTAAAGAAATGGTACTACCAGGTTTATTGGCTATTGTCGTTCCAGTTGCTGTTGGTTTTATTGGTGGTGCTGAGATGTTAGGTGGTCTTTTGGCAGGTGTAACCACTTGTGGAGTTTTAATGGCTATTTTCCAATCAAACGCAGGTGGTGCTTGGGATAACGCTAAGAAAATGATTGAATCTGACGGACGCAAAGGTTCTGATGCACATAAAGCTGCCGTTGTTGGTGATACGGTCGGAGATCCATTTAAAGATACTTCTGGACCTTCATTGAACATCTTATTAAAGTTGATGTCCGTTGTGGCTTTGGTTATTGCTCCAAGTTTGGTGAGTCTTGCTCCAGCTGATGAGGTTAGCATGCTAAAAGAAGACGGTACTAAAATCTCTATCACTACGGATGGAATGAAAGAGAGCGTACCTGTTGAAAAACAAGTTCGTGTTGAAATGAGCAATACTGCTGAAGGTTTATATAAGGCAGTAGTGACATCAACGTATGAAGTTGCTGGAGAAGCAAAAGAAGAAATAAAAGAATTTACGGGAGCTACCAAAGAAGAAGTTCAAAAATTGGTGGATGCTTATAAAGCAGCAGCCAAAGAGTAAATTTTGAATAAACATTTAGATAAAAGCCATGCTATATAGCATGGCTTTTTTGTTTATTGTAGTTTGATTTGTCATCCTGAGCCTGTCGAAGGAGCAGTCTAGAACTATTCAGGTTAAGCATCTCGACTGCGCTCGATGCGACAGTATGATCTATTGTAGTTTAAAAGTAATCGGTATGGAAAAAGGCACTTTAACAGGATTTCCTCTTTGTTTTCCTGGAGTCATTTTAGGTAATTTCGAGATAATTCTAGCCGCCTCTGTTTCTAAAACTTTATGAGGTCCTCGCATTTTTAACTCATCAATGCTCCCATCTTTTTGAATGGTGAACATTAAACTTACCCTTCCTTGTAATCCCATTTCTTGTGCAATCTCAGGATAACGGAAATTTTTTCTCACATGCTTTTGCATCATTTCCTGAAAACAAGCTCGTTTGTCATCTGCATCTTCGCAGCCAGGAAAAACAGGTACGTCTTCAATGACAGCAAAAGGGATTACTTCATCAACAGGGTCTTTAATCACAACGATATCTTCAATACGTGCAACTTCGGTATCTTGATTGACATCATCAGGCTCAATTACTGTTTCTATAATTTTTTCATCATCTTCCACTATTTCAATTAACGGTGGCGTTTGAATTTTTGGTGGAGGAAGTTTTAATTTTTGAAAGGTGATAGGAGGTTCTTCAATAAGTTCATCAATTTTATTTAATTCCGCTACATCCCAATCACTTGTTGGATAATACGTTTTCCATTCCAAAGCGACATAGGCAAGCAACATAACTGCTGCCATCCCAATAGAGAAATAGAGTACACTGTTCTTTTTTAATTCTAATTCTTGATTTTTTTTCGGTCTCATAATTTTCAAATTTTATGAAGTCATCCTGAAGATATCAGTCCAAATTGTCATCCTGAGCTTGTCGAAGGAACAGTTTGGAACTACATATTTCAAATAACTTCGAGTTAGAAATAGCAGGTGTTAAAACCTAAACTAAACTACTTTGAAAAGAATCCGAAGAAAAGAGGGAATGAGTGAATGATCCTTTTGGTTGAGGGAAAATTTGATTTTTTTATTGGAAGGTGGTTTTTACTAAAACAATCCGTGAATTTCAGCATCGATTTTATTGATAACTAGCCCCAAATCTTCAGGTTCATCAACAAAATTAATGTTATCCACATCTATGATAAGAAGTTTACCTTTTTCATAGGTATTTACCCAAGCTTCATAACGCTCATTCAATCTACTCAAATAATCTATGGAGATGCTGTTTTCATAATCCCGTCCACGTTTGTGGATTTGATTTACCAAATTAGGAATTGAGCTGCGTAAGTATATAAGCAAATCTGGTGGTTGAACCAACGTTTCCATTAAATCAAAAAGACTGGAGTAATTCTCAAAATCGCGATTGGTCATTAACCCCATGGCATGAAGATTGGGTGCAAAAATATGGGCATCTTCATAAATGGTCCTATCCTGAATCACTTTTTTACCCCCTTCACGAATCTTTAAAATTTGTCTGTAGCGACTGTTCAAAAAGTATATCTGAAGGTTAAAGCTCCAACGCTCCATTTGCGTATAGAAATCATCTAAATATGGATTGTCCACTACATCTTCAAAATGGGCTTCCCATTTGTAATGCTTTGCTAGCAAATTAGTTAATGTAGTTTTTCCTGCTCCAATGTTTCCGGCTACCGCAATGTGCATGGGCTTGTTGTTGAATGGTTATTAGATTGTTGTGTTTAATTGAAAGGCATACAATATACAACGAATCTTGTTGAAGGTAAAACCAACCTTGTACCTTTTATCAACCTTTCGACAAAATCACCCTTATCAATGTTTTAATGCGTGACAACTACATCCAGGAATGGTAAAACTTTGGGTTTGTTCATGCCATGGAAATGCTTGATTGTACCTATTGTTTTCCCAATAAAATTGGCTGCGTTCTTTTGGTTCGTTTCCAATTTCATTCATAGTTTCTGTATCATACAATCGCCCATTAACCATGGTGTAGCGAACTGAATTGGTGTTTTCAATATTTTCCAAAGGATTTTCATCTAAGACGATTAAGTCTGCGAGCTTGCCAACTTTTAAAGAACCTATTTCCTCTCCCATACCAATATATTGTGCACCGTTTATCGTTGCAGCTTTTAAAGCTTCCATATTGGTCATTCCTCCAGCTTTTAACATCCAAAGTTCCCAATGCGCACCAAGACCTTGTAATTGGCCATGAGCACCTAGATTTGCCTTTACCCCTGCATTTGAAAGCTTCGTTACGGTTTCAGAAACTAAAATGTGACCGTTTTTATATTCTTCCTGCGGTACCTTGGTACGATGACGACTGCGTGAATCAATAATATGTCTAGGAGTGTATTTCAATAGTTTTTCATTTTCCCAGACATTGTCTCGTTCATAGTAGAAATATTCGCCATTCATTCCGCCATAATTTACAATTAGAGTAGGTGTATAACCGCTTTTGCTTTTACTCCATAAGGTGACAATGTCTTTATAGACAGGTGCTACTGGAATATTGTGTTCCACACCTGTATGGCCATCCATAATCATGGTCATATTGGTAAAGAATGTAGAACCACCTTCCGGTACAACATTTACTCCCAATTCTTTGGCCGCTTGCATTACTTGTTGTCTTTGCTCTCTACGTGGTTGATTATAACTTTTAACAGAGGTTGCCCCAAACGCTTTTGTTCTGCGAATTGCAGAGCGAGCATCTTCCAAATTGTTGATGACAGCTTTAAAATCCCCATCCGCCCCATAAAGAATAAATCCAGTAGAGTAAATCCGAGGACCCACCATTTCTCCACTTTTTACAAGCTCCGATAAGCCAAATACTGTTTCGCTATTTGCGGATGGATCATGGGCAGTCGTTATGCCATAGGCAAGATTTGCATATAATTGCCAGTGCTTTTTAGTGTTCAGCCCTGCTCTAAAAGCACCAATATGGGCATGTGCATCTACAATACCGGGCATAATGGTCTTGCCTTTCATATCGAATACTTTGGTGTTGGAGGGTACAGAAATTTCGGATGAGGTACCAATAGCTTCAATTTTATTATCCTTAATTAGGATAGTGGCATTTTCCAAAACCACATCGTTTTCCATAGTGATAATTCTGGCATTGGTAAAAGCAATGCTGCCTTTGGGCCTATCTATTTTGGCAATTAAACCAACATCAATCCCTTTTTCGGTCATTGGTGGAATACTATCTGGAGAATTTTGAAGAAAAGTAAAGCGTTGGTTTACATCATTTGAGAAATATTGACTACCTAAAGTCCAATGTAATTTTTTGCTGTTGTTGGACCAATGCAAGTTATAGCCAGCATCTTTGGCTACTTGTGTAATTGGAAAAGCCTTGCTTTTTGGGTCAAATCCAATGGTTTGACCTGTCATTGTCATTGGTGCTATATATGCTTTGTGCAGATTGGAGAATAGTAGCCATTTATTATCTGGTGACGGTACAATATGATTTGCATATTTAGATTTAAAGTGAACCCGTTCATCCTTGCCATTAAGATTCACACTTTTTAATTCTTTTGTAAGAGAACCAAAGAATTGGCCCCCTGTCTGAAAGAAAATACGTTGGTCACTCTTACTGAATGTAGGTGTTAAACCATTATCTGTAAGTTTTTTTGCAGTACCTCCATTGGTGGACATTGTATAGATTCCCGGTTCTTTCGTGAAGGTTTGACCTTGGTCATTATTACCGCTTTGCTTGCCGTATACAATGTGTTTTCCATCATTAGAAAAAGATGGAAAACGGTAAATTCCTTTTGTAGAAGTCATTTTTGTGGGTGAACCACCATTTGAGGCTATTTTATGAATGGCGCCAAATTGTTCATCATCCCAGGAAACATAAACGATTTCTTTTCCATCAGGCGAAAATGAAGGTTCAAATTCAAGATCATCACTATTGGTTAATCGTTTAGGTCTACCATTAGGTAATGTTTTAGTCCATAAGTGTCCAAGAGCACTGAATATAATCTTCTTTCCATCAGGTGAAGTTTTTACATGACGAATGACCTTGGCGGTAAAATTTTCCGAATCTACTTGATGTTTAGCACGATGGGTTTCCGCTATTTTTAGTGTCGTATTTATTTTGAAAGGGATAGGGTCTACTTTTAAGGTTTCAATATTGACTTTATGAATTTTTCCACCCGCCCAAAAGACAATTTCCTTGTTGTTGGGTGTCCAACTAAAATTTGGATAGGTACCAAAAAGAGCCCAGGCTTCCATTTGATCTTTGTTCAACGCATCATATATAGGCCATTCTTCCCCAGTATCTAAATCGTGAATGAACAAAACAGTTTTGGTACGCACACGCTTAACAAAAGCTAGTTTTTTATTATCAGGAGATACGGTTGGCCTAGATGCACTGCCAGGTCCACCTGTGATTGTAGTAGTTTTTCCAGTTTCAAAATCATAACGTTTAACAACATAAATCTGTGAGTTTGGGTTTTTGTTATATTGGAAAAAACCACCTGAATACATGTCTTCACAATAATAGAGGTGTTTTCCATCTCTGGAAATAGAAGGCTCATTTACATCTTGCTGGTCATTTTTTCTTTTGGTCAGTTGTAGTCCAGATCCACCCGTAATGTGGTATTGCCATAATTCTCCTGCACCTAATGAACGTTGAGAAGTAAAATGCTTTCTGGCGATGATGTGATTTCCATCTGCAGTCCAAACAGCATTATTCAGTAACCTAAATTTCTCCTTGGTGACTTGCTTTGGATTCTTTCCATCGGTGCCCATAATCCAAATATTATCACCACCACCGGCATCGGAAGTAAAAGATATTTTTTTGCCATCTGGACTAAAACGTGGTTGCACCTCAAACGGTAATCCAGAACGTAACACCTTTGGGATTCCACCCGCTATTGACATAATATAAATGTCTCCTAACATGTCAAATGTAATTTGACTGCCATCAGGGCTAACGTCAAGGTTCATCCAAGTTCCTTCGTCGGTTTCCAGAGCAACATCATTGATTTTCCAGTCGGTATATGGATTAGAAACATCCCATTTTTTGTCATCTTTTTTTTCTTGGCTAAAAGTGCACAGTGTGAATAAGACAAGAAGAGTGGAGAGCAATATTTTGTTTTTCATTTTTGATGTGTGTTAGTCATTGAACAAAATACGCATAAACCAAATATTATTACTAAAAGGAACTTTAAAATTTTATTGGGTTTTAAGAACAAAACATTTTTATATTTTTGCCCACAATTGTTGAGGAAAGATTTGACTGATTGCAACCTCCCTAAAAAATGCTAAAAAGTGGTGTAAACTTCTTTGGGCTTTGCCGTCAAATCTTCACATAAAACTATATATACATGCCATATCTGTTTACATCAGAATCTGTTAGTGAGGGACACCCAGACAAAATAGCAGATCAAATTAGTGATGCGTTATTAGATAATTTTTTAGCGTTTGACCCTGAAAGCAAGGTAGCTTGCGAGACTTTGGTCACTACTGGGCAAGTGGTGTTGGCTGGCGAGGTAAAAAGCCACACTTATTTAGATGTTCAAAATATTGCCCGAAGGGTTATCAATGATATAGGATATACCAAAGGAGAATATCAATTTAGTGGAGATTCTTGTGGAGTTATTTCTTTAATTCATGAGCAGTCACAAGATATAAATCAAGGGGTTGATAGAGGAAAAAAAGAAGACCAAGGTGCAGGAGACCAAGGTATGATGTTTGGTTATGCGACAAAGGAGACTGAAAACTATATGCCTTTGGCTCTTGATATTTCCCACAAAATTCTTCAAATCTTAGCAGAACTTAGAAGAGAGGGCAGCCAAATAAGCTATTTAAGACCAGATGCTAAAGCGCAAGTAACCATTGAGTATTCTGATGATAATGTTCCTCAACGTATAGATACTATTGTGGTTTCGACGCAACATGATGATTTCGATTCGGATGATCAAATGCTGTCAAAAATCAAAGAAGATATCATCTCCATTCTGATTCCAAAAGTTGTGGACAGATTACCAAAAAACATTCATACTCTTTTTGATGATCAAATCAAATATCACATAAATCCAACTGGAAAATTTGTGATTGGAGGGCCACATGGAGATACAGGTCTTACTGGCCGTAAAATAATTGTGGATACCTATGGAGGAAAAGGAGCGCATGGAGGTGGTGCTTTTAGCGGAAAAGATCCAAGTAAAGTAGATAGAAGCGCGGCATATGCGGCAAGACATGTTGCAAAGAATTTGGTTGCAGCTGGTGTTGCTGATGAAATTCTTGTACAGGTGAGTTATGCAATAGGTGTGGTAGAGCCCACTTCAATTTTTGTAGATACTTATGGTACATCCAATATTGATTTGTCTGATGGTGAAATAGCTGAAAAGGCTTCCGAGTTGTTCGATATGCGACCATTTGCCATAGAAGAACGCTTAAAACTTAGAAACCCAATCTATTTGGAAACAGCCGCCTATGGTCATATGGGAAAACAACCCCAAATACTGACCAAAGTTTTTGAATCCCCATACAACGGAAAGATTGAAAAAGAAGTAGAACTGTTTACATGGGAAAAACTAGATATGGTCGAAACAGTAAAAACTGCATTTGGTTTATAAATCAAAATTTATTTCAAAATAAAAAAGGGAGCCAATATTGGCTCCCTTTTTTATTGGGATACTCTCATGAACTTTAGTAGTTTTAAGAAATAAAACTATCCGAATGAAAAGCTGTACTCGATTTATATTCTTAGGCATTTGTCTTTTGTTAATGGCTGTAAGCTGTAAAAAAACCGCCAAACAAGATGCTGTTGAAAAAGAAGACACTTATGTGGCTGATAATTACACTAAGCAAGAAGTAGATATTGAAATGCGAGATGGCGTTACATTGCACACTACCATATATGCTCCCAAGGATGTTTCAAAAGAATATCCCATATTGATGCAACGCACTCCCTATAGCTCAAGACCATATGGAGAGGGAAACTTTAGAAAGCAAATAGGGCCTAATATTCATTTAATGAAAGAGGGGAATATTGTAGTATATCAAGATGTAAGGGGCAGATGGTTGAGCGAAGGCCACTATGAAAATATGCGTGCCTATATTCCAAATAAAACTTCCGATGATCAAGTGGATGAAAGTTCGGATACGTATGACACCATTGAATGGTTGGTGAACAATGTGGAAAATAATAATGGTAAAGTGGGTGTTTGGGGAATTTCTTATCCAGGTTACTACGCAACATATGCCACTATTGACGCACATCCTGCTCTAAAAGCATCTTCTCCACAAGCTTGCATTGGCGATTTCTTTTTTGATGATTTTCACCATAACGGGGCATATTTATTGAGTTATTTTAGAGTAACATCCCTTTTTGGTACACCAAGGCCAAACAATGATCAACCCATAGACACCGCTTGGTACACATTTCCTGATTTACAGACAGAAGACCAATATCAATTCTTTTTAGATGCAGGTCCTTTGAAAAACCTTAACTCATTTTTTGAATACGAAACTGTTGATACGCCCACCATGCGACCAGAAGGAGTAACTGACGATTATTTTTGGAATGAACTTAAAGAACATCCAAACTATGACGAGTTATGGCAGAGTCGCGGTTTGATTCAACATTTAGATAAATCCAAGTCACACGTAGCCACCATGATTGTTGGTGGTTGGTTTGATGCTGAGGACCTCTACGGCCCGTTGGAAACCTATAAGAATATCGAAAAAAATAAGGAAAGTTATAATACCATGGTTTTTGGGCCATGGGACCATGGGCGATGGGCACGCCGGAATGGTCGCAGTTTAGTGGGTAATTATTATTTTGGAGATTCTATATCAGAATTTTATCAGGAAAAGATTGAAACGAAATTTTTCAATCATTTTCTAAAGGATGAAGGCGGTGACAATAGTGGACTGCCAGAAGCTTATGTTTTCGATTCAGGTAGAAAAGAATGGAAAGAATATGATTCTTGGCCACCCAAAGGCGTTGAAAAGCAAACGATGTTCCTTTCCGAAAATCAAGAATTGACTTCAGGATTGAAAGAGGTTTCGGGTATTCAATTTGTAAGCGATATCAAAAAGCCGGTCCCGTATTCTGAGGATGTTAAGACCGTGTTTACCCCCAGAAAATACATGACAGATGACCAGCGTTTTGCAGCTCGTCGTTCAGATGTGCTTGTTTTTGAAACCAATGTCATGGAAGAAGATTTGACTTTGGCCGGCGATATTTTAGCAAAGCTAAAAGTTGCAACTACTGGGACCGCGTCAGATTGGATCGTAAAGATTATCGATGTACATCCAGCCAATACGGAAACCAATGAGGAGATGCAGGATCATCTTAAAATGAGCAATTATCATTTAATGATTCGAAGTGAAGTACTAAGAGGACGATTTAGAAATAGTTTTTCAAATCCAGAACCATTCACTCCAAATAAGAAAACTGATGTAACCATTAAATTGCAAGACGTTTTTCATACAATAAAGAAAGGCCACAAACTTCAGGTACAAGTGCAAAGCACCTGGTTCCCTCTAATAGATTTGAATCCGCAGACCTACGTTGAAAATATATTCAAAGCGGATGAAACTGATTTTAAAACACAGACTCATACTGTTTTTACTGATTCAAATATTGAGTTTTCGATTTTAAAATGAAAATAGCTTCAGCTAAGAAAATTAAGCAACCATGGCCCACCAAAGCGGTTATGGAACAAATTTATGAGGCTAAACTTTGGGGAGACAATGGTTCTGATTTTTATTCTGGCCATGGATCGCATTGCCCTGAATTGGTCAACCCGTATGTCGATGTCTTGCAATCGTTTTTAAAATCTTTTGAAAATCCATTAACAGTTTGTGATTTAGGTTGTGGAGATTTCAATATTGGTGCAGCATTGGCTGGGGACACCAAAAAATACATTGCGGTGGATATTGTTGAAGAACTGATCAACTTTAACACGAAGAAATTTCAAAGTCCAAATTTGGAATTCCATTGTTTGGATATAGCAAAAGATAGCCTGCCATCAGCAGATTGCGCTATTCTAAGGCAAGTATTGCAACATTTATCCAATTCGGAAATCAAAAGTATTGTAGGCAAGCTCTATGATTATAAATATGTTATTTTAACAGAGCATTTGCCTCAACACGATTTCCCCTCCAATACCGATATCATTTCTGGTCAAGGAATTCGATTAAAAAAACAAAGTGGTGTGGATTTGTGCAAAGCTCCATTTCATTTAAAAGTAAAGGAAGCAAAACAGCTATTGTCTCTTGATTCTCCAAATAATGACGGGTGTTTGATAACGACCTTGTTTAAAATGTTCTGAGTGTGAGAAATCTATCGGTCATATCCTTGAAAAATCACTGGAATTCGCAAAATTTCCAAAAATCATTAGGATATTAAAAGATTCTGCCTTTATATTTGTCCTAATAAGTTCAAACACGTATTGAATAGTTATCAAGAAAGGTGGAGGGAATAGACCCTATGAAGCCTTAGCAACCCTTGACTTCCAACGTCATGAAGGTGCTAAATTCTATCCTAAGTAATTTAGGAATAGATAACAGTCATCGATTTATATCGATTTCACTTTCTTATAACTTTTTGATTTATCCTATCAACCTTTGGATTGAATAGGGTTTGGCTTTTTATTTTATCGATTCTAATAATTTAAAAAACTGAAATCATGAGTGATCAAAAATTTTCAACCAATGCCTTGCATGCAGGACACGACACCACCCAAACTGGTGGCACTAGGGCAGTACCTATTTATCAAACAACATCTTACGTTTTTAACGACACAGAACATGCTGCTAATCTATTTTCGTTAGCAGAACTTGGGTTTATTTACACACGTTTAAATAACCCTACCAATCAAATACTTCAAGATAGGCTTGCTGCTATTGAAGGTGGAGTGGGAGCTGTAGTTTTTGCATCAGGCACAGCAGCCATTTCCACTGGATTGTTGACGCTGTTAAAAGCTGGCGACCACATAGTGGCATCTAGCAGTTTGTATGGAGGTACATTTAACTTATTAAATGTAACATTACCTCGATTTGGCATTACTACCACCTTTGTGGATGCATCCGACCCTTCAAAATTTAAAGATGCGGTACAAGAAAATACTAGAGCGTTCTTTGTGGAGTCTTTGGGCAATCCTAAACTGGATGTGCTGGATTTAAAAGCTATTTCCAAAGAGGCGAAAACAGCTAAGGTGCCATTCATTGTTGATAATACCGTGGCAACTCCTGGATTGTTAAATCCGATAGAGCATGGTGCAAACCTTGTAATTCATTCATTGACCAAATATATTGGGGGGCAAGGTAACTCTCTAGGGGGTGCTATTATTGATGCTGGTACCTTTGATTGGACCAATGGTAAATTTCCTGAATTTACAGAACCATCTGCAGGATATCATGGTTTGGTTTATAGTGAAGCCTTAGGTGCTGCTGCATTTACTTTTAAATTGATTTTGGAAGGCTTGCGTGATTTTGGTGGTGCCTTAAGTCCATTTAATGCCTTTCAAATTATTCAAGGCCTAGAAACTTTGCCAGTAAGAATCAAGCAGCATAGTGAAAATGCTTTGGCTTTAGCAGAATGGTTGCAGGATAGAGATGAAGTAGCTTGGGTAAACTACCCTGGGTTAAAAGGGAATAAATACTATAAGCTGGCTCAAGAATACTTACCAAAAGGGCAAAGTGGCTTGGTGACTTTTGGGGTAAAAGGTGGTTTTGAAACTGCAAAAAAATTGACTGATGCTACCAAGATATTCTCATTGTTGGCAAATATTGGCGATACCAAATCTTTAATTATTCATCCAGCAAGTACAACGCATCAGCAATTGAACGAAGAGCAACAAGCAGATGCCGGAGTATCTCAAGACTTGATTCGATTATCAGTTGGGCTAGAAGATTTATCTGATTTGAAAGCTGATTTAGAACATGCGTTTTCAACAATTGATAAGTCGGTTTTGGCTTAATAAATAATATTTTATGCTCAAGCATATTACCATACAAAACTATACCACCTTAAATGGCGTTGTTGAAGATTTACAATTATCCTATCAGGTTTTTGGGGAGAAATTGCACACTGCGCCTATTGTTTTGGTGAATCATGCGCTTACAGGAAACTCCAATGTTACGGGAGAAGAAGGGTGGTGGTCAGATTTAATTGGTAAGGACAGATGTATTAATACAGATACCTATACCATTTTGGCTTTCAATATTCCAGGAAACGGATATGATGGTTTTGTTATTGATAATTATAAGGATTTTGTTGCTGGTGATATTGCACGGATTTTTCTTTCGGGATTGGAGCAACTTAAAATTGAACGGTTGTATGCAATTATTGGTGGTTCATTGGGCGGAGGCATTGCATGGGAGATGACTGCACTGAATCCAAAGATTACTGAACATTTAATCCCTGTAGCTTCTGATTGGAAGTCTACAGATTGGTTGATAGCAAATTGCCAAATCCAAGAACAGTTTTTGGTAAATTCTAAACAACCAGTTCACGATGCACGGATGCACGCTATGCTATGTTATAGAACTCCGGAATCTTTTAAAGAGCGTTTTAAGCGAAGCACCAATGAAGAACTTCAGGTTTTCAATGTAGAAAGTTGGTTGATGCATCATGGTGAAAAACTACAGGAACGATTTCAGCTGTCAGCATATAAATTGATGAACCAACTGTTGAAGACCATCGATATTACTAGAAATGGAGATGATGCTTTTAACTTGATTCAGCAAAGCGAAACGAAGATTCATATAATTGGTGTTAATTCAGATTTGTTTTTTACTGCTGAAGAAAACAAAGAAACATTTAGGCATTTGGCTCAGGCAAATGCAAACGTGACATATGGTGAGGTACAGTCTCTACATGGGCATGATGCCTTTTTGATTGAGTTTAAACAACTGGAAAATCTTTTGGAAACTGTTTTTAGCAAAAATGGAATAACAGACCGCATAAAAATTCTAAAATTTGGTGGTAAATCTTTGGCTAATGGAGAAGGGATTGAAAATGTTCTAAAAATCATTTCAAAAAGAGCAAAAGAAAGGGAAAATTTTGCGGTGGTACTTTCAGCTAGGGATAAAGCAACGGATCAGTTGGAATCCATGCTTAAAAAAGCTGCAAAAGGAAAGGATTTCAGAGAAGATTTAAATCTTTTTTCAAACTACCAAAAAAGCGTTTATTCCAAAACCGATATAAAGGAAGAACTTCAGCATATAGAAAAGCTATTAAAGGGAGTTTCACTTACAGGGGATTATAGTTTAAAAACCAAGGATGAATTACTTTCCTACGGGGAATTGCTTTCCGGAAAAGTTGTAACCGGCTTATTGATAGAATCTGGAATAAAAGCGCAGCTTATTGATTCTAGGGCGTTGATTAAAACAGATGATACCTTTAATAATGCAGAGGTCGACGAAGCAATTTCAAAAGAAAATGTAATTCTTTGTTTTAAGGAATTGGACTCAGATGTTGTGCCCATTATTACAGGTTTCATAGCATCTAATAGAGAAGGAGAGACTACAACTTTAGGAAGAAATGGAAGTAACTATTCAGCAGCGCTGTTGGCCAATTTTTTAGATGCCGAAGAACTTGTGAACTACACTCATGTAGATGGTATTTTTACGGCAAATCCAGATTTAGTTACCGATGCTAAGTTAATAGATGTTATTTCCTATGCTGAGGCCAACGAGTTGGCAAATTTTGGAGCTAATATTCTGCATGCGAAGACCATTATTCCGCTTATTGAAAAGAACATTCCCTTGCGTATTCTTAATACGTTCAATAACGATAATAAAGGAACTCTTGTAGGCCCCAAAACTGAAAATGGAGGTATAAAATCTTTGTCTGTAATAGAGGATGTTGCGTTGGTTAACCTAGAAGGAAGAGGTCTTTTGGGCAAAGTAGGAATTGATGCCCGTATTTTTAAGGCCTTAGGACAAAACAATATAAATGTTGGGATAATCTCTCAAGGCTCTTCCGAAAGAGGGATTGGTTTGGTCGTGGAATCCAAAAAGGCCCAAAAAGCAAAAAAAGTATTGGATTTGGAGTTTGAAACGGATTATAGTTCTTATGACATCAATCAGATTACAGTGATGGAAGACGTTTCGGTGATTTCAATTGTTGGGATGGATTTAAGCACTTTCCATAAACCATTTAATGCTTTGGTGAAAAATCAAATTGTCCCTTTACTTTTTAATAATACGGTTTCAGGAAAGAATGTGAGTTTGGTGGTTAAAAAATCCGACTTGCACAAGGCCATCAATGTAGTTCATGGTCAAATTTTTGGAATTGCAAAGAAAATCAATCTGGCCATTTTTGGGCATGGTAACGTGGGAGCAACCTTGATAGATCAGATTTTGGATTCTGAAAAAAATATTGAACTACGAAAAGGAATAGACCTTAGAGTCTTTGCTGTGTCAAATTCGAGAAAAGTATTGCTCAATGCAAATGGAATAGCAAAAAGTTGGAAAAAGGATTTGGATACAGGAGGGAAACCATATCAAATAGAAGACATTGTAGCTTTTGCTAAAGAGAATCATTTGGAGAATTTAATAGCTGTAGATAACACTGCAAGTGAAGCGTTTGTTTCCAACTACGAACTTTTCATTACGCATGGGTTTGATTTGGTTTCATCCAATAAAATTGCCAATACTTTAGGTTTTGATTATTATAAATCAATTAGAAGTCATCTCGAAAAAAATCAAAAGCAGTATCTCTATGAAACCAATGTTGGGGCTGGGTTACCACTTATAGATACTATAAAACTGTTACATCTTTCTGGAGAGAATATTACCCGTATAAAAGGTGTTTTCTCAGGCTCGTTAAGTTATATTTTCAATACTTTTTCAGAAAAGGAAGCATCATTTTCTACCATTGTAAAAGAAGCAATGGACAAAGGGTATACTGAGCCCGATCCAAGAGAAGACCTTTCCGGCAATGATGTAGGCAGGAAGTTATTGATTTTAGCACGCGAATTGGACTTGCAAAATGAATTTTCAGATATTGAGATTGACAATCTAATCCCTAAACCATTACAATCAATCAATTTTGATGAGTTCATGGATAACATTTCAGAAATGGATGAAAGGTTCAGCAAGATTAAGCAAGATCAAAAAGACGGGTTTGTATTGCGGTATATTGG
Organism: uncultured Allomuricauda sp.; assembly: GCF_947499585.1. GTDB lineage: Bacteria > Bacteroidota > Bacteroidia > Flavobacteriales > Flavobacteriaceae > Flagellimonas. The sequence goes on from NZ_CANMOO010000004.1 coordinate 88,706, forward strand.
TGACCTACATGGTGATTTGCAACAGGATAAAGGAATATTGGAAGCAAAATTGGTGTCTGTTCCAAAAGAAAGTGCTTTAGGGCAGGTTAAAGGTTCAGACTCCATAATTGAAATTTATACAGAATCATATGGCGAAAACCCCTTAGTGATTCAAGGGGCAGGAGCGGGTGCTGCGGTAACCGCCAGAGGAGTTTTTGGAGATATTTTAAGAATAGCAGAAAAAATATAATGAAGAACGAGAGGAAATTTGAAACAGAAGCGATAAGAACACAGTTGGAGCGCACACAATTTTTAGAGCATTCCACTCCACTGTATCTGACATCCAGTTTTGTATTTGAGAACGCAGAGGATATGAGAGCTTCTTTTGCGGAGGAGAAAGAACGTAATATTTATTCAAGGTATTCCAATCCAAACTCTTCAGAGTTTATAGATAAGGTATGTAAAATGGAAGGCGCAGAAAATGGCTTTGCATTTGCTTCTGGCATGGCAGCTGTTTTTTCAACATTTGCTGCTTTATTGGAGAGTGGGGATCATATTGTCTCGGCCAAAAGTATTTTTGGTTCTACACATACACTTTTCACTCAATTTTTCCCCAAATGGAATGTTGGCACAAGTTACTTTGATATCAATAATTTAGAGGCTGTTGAGGAACTAATTACTCCTAACACAAAAATTATATATGCTGAATCACCTACAAATCCAGGTGTTGATGTTTTGGATTTGGAGATTTTAGGAAACATTGCCAAAAAGCATAACCTCATATTCATTATTGATAATTGTTTTGCATCACCCTATTTACAGCAACCCATAAAATTTGGTGCGGATTTGGTAATTCATTCTGGGACAAAACTGATGGATGGCCAAGGAAGGGTTTTGGCTGGAATTACGGTTGGGAGCAATGAGCTTATTGATAAAATCTACAGATTTTCACGTATTACAGGACCTTCGCTTTCTCCATTTAATGCATGGGTGTTGTCCAAAAGTTTGGAAACTTTGGCACTTAGAGTTGATAGACATTGCTCCAATGCATTGCAATTGGCAACATACTTAGAAAGTCATAAGAAAATAGATTGGGTAAAATATCCATTTCTTAAGTCGCACCCTAAGTACGAGATTGCAAAAAAACAAATGAAAGCTGGCGGATGTGTAGTAGCTTTTGAGGTGAAAGGAGGGCTGGAGGCCGGAAAAAAATTCTTTGATGCAATTAAGTTGTTGTCCCTTTCCGCCAATTTAGGTGATTCTAGGAGTATTGTAACGCATCCAGCATCAACTACCCATAGCAAATTGACCAAAGAAGAACGGGAGTCTGTTGGAATTTCTGATGGTATGGTGCGGGTTTCGGTTGGTTTGGAACATATTGATGATATTATAGCAGATATTGAACAAGCGCTGGGGTAAAGCACTATAATAGGGAGGTCAATTGTTAATTTTCCCTATATTCGTAAGATGCTCTCCAAGAAGACAAAATATGGCTTAAAAGCCCTTACATATCTCGCTTCAATAGATAGTAAGGAGCCCGTTCAAATTGCTGAAATAGCCAAACATGAAAACATTTCTCAGAAGTTTTTAGAAAGTATTTTACTAACTCTTAGACGAAATGGATTTTTAGGCTCTAAAAAAGGAAAGGGTGGGGGATACTATTTGATCAAGGAACCAAAGGATATTTTAATGACCTCAGTAATGCGGGTATTGGAAGGACCTATTGCCATGGTGCCTTGCGTTAGTCTTAATTTCTATGAAAAGTGTGATGACTGCCCTGATGAAAATAAATGCTCAGTCAATAAGTTAATGCTCCAAGTAAGGGACAGTGCTCTTGAAGTATATAGAAACAATACCTTGGCAGATTTGATTTCCTAATTAAGATTCTTCATTTTTTTTGAGTTTTGGTCGAAATATTTATAATAAATCATATTGCATTTGTTATAATCTATAAAAACCATAGGGTAAATGTAATTTTATTATCCTTTTAACGATTTACTTTGATAAATAATTCTATTTTTGATTATCCTATTAAATCTATAGGAATATAATAATTAGCAATGATAGCAGATCAGTTAATAATTGGCAATAGGGGAAACAGAGATACTTTCACAAAGGACAAAACTTCTGAGAAACCCAAACGTAGTGTTGCAAAATCAGTTAGTTGGAGAATAATTGGGACCTTGGATACTATTCTTATTTCTTGGGTGGTAACCGGAACCTTATCATTGGCATTCTCAATTGGAATGGTCGAACTGGTTACAAAAATGGTGCTGTATTTTTTTCATGAAAGAATTTGGAACAGTATTAACTGGGGTAAATAAACAATTGAAAATATGGCATTCTTAAAAGAGGAAATAGAAAGTTTAAACCGTCAATTTAGAGGTATAGCTCCACAGGAGATTATTTCTTGGGCTTTAAACAATAGCAAGCGACCGGTGGTCACCACCAATTTTAGACCGTACGAGGTTGCCATTCTTCATGCGGTCACCGACGTCTCTACAGAGATTCCCATTCTTTGGTGTGATACTGGATATAATACCCCCAACACATATAAACATGCGGAAGCGTTGATTTCCCGTTTAGGGTTGAACATCAAACTATTTGTTCCTAAGCAAACGTCAGGACACAGGGATGCAGTAATGGGTATTCCTCAAATTGACGACCCTTTGCATGCTACGTTCACAGAACAAGTAAAACTAGAACCGTTTAGAAGAGCAATGAAAGAGTATAAGCCAGATGTGTGGTTCACCAATCTTCGCAAAGGGCAGACGGCACATAGAGATTCATTAGATGTATTGAGCTTAAGCAATGATGGCGTGCTAAAAGTAAGTCCATTTTATTACTGGAATGATACGCAATTGGATGCCTATTTAGACAATCACCAATTGCCAAATGAGCATAAATATTTTGATCCCACTAAGGTATTGGAAAACCGAGAATGTGGATTGCACACCTAAATTTTATACAAATGCCGCCTCGTACTTAGTTGAGAGGCCATAAACATATAACATTGAATACACTTACAGAAGAAATACAAAAACCTGAAATACTACATCTAGCAGATAGACCAAATGCCAATGCATTGGAGCATGAAGCAATTTATATTATCCGTGAGGTAGCAGCGCAATTTGAAAGACCAGTTTTGCTTTTTTCAGGAGGAAAAGATTCTATTACATTGGTACGTTTGGCACAAAAAGCATTTTGGCCTGCAAAGATTCCTTTTCCATTAATGCATATTGATACTGGGCACAACTTTCCTGAAACAATAGAATTTAGAGATAAGCTGGTGGAGGAATTGGGTGTAGAATTGATTGTACGTAACGTACAGGATTCTATAGATCAAGGTAAAGTTATTGAGGAAACTGGGAAGTATGCCAGTAGAAATATGTTACAAACTACCACCTTGCTTGATGCTATTGAAGAATTTAAATTTGATGCTTGTATTGGTGGAGCAAGAAGAGATGAGGAAAAGGCTAGAGCCAAAGAACGCATTTTTTCTGTACGGGATGACTTTGGTCAGTGGGATGAAAAAAACCAGCGTCCAGAGTTGTTTGATATGTTGAATGGTGAGATTGAAAATGGTCAAAACGTAAGGGTTTTTCCTATCAGTAATTGGACAGAACTAGATGTATGGAGTTATATTCAAAAGGAAAATATTGAAATACCTTCTATCTACTTTGCGCACCTAAGAAATATCTTTTTAAGAGATGGATTGATTTGGTCCGCTGAAGATGATGTGGTGTTTAGAGCGGATGATGAGATTGTTGAAGAACAAATGGTGCGTTTTAGAACTGTTGGCGATATGAGCTGTACTGCAGCAGTGGCATCACATGCCAATACCATCGAAAAAGTGGTTGCTGAAATACGAGAATCAAAAATCTCTGAACGTGGTGCAAGAATTGACGATAAGCGATCAGAAGCAGCAATGGAAAAACGCAAACAACAAGGATATTTCTAAAAACCATCAACAGAAAAAATGGAAGTTTTAAAAATAGCAACAGCAGGTAGTGTAGACGATGGTAAAAGTACCTTGATAGGAAGACTACTTTACGATACTAAATCATTGACCGAGGATAAATTAGAGGCCATTGAGAAAACCAGCAAACAAAAGGGATACGATTATCTTGATTTCTCCCTAGCTACGGATGGTTTAGTGGCAGAAAGAGAACAAGGTATCACTATTGATGTGGCGCACATCTACTTTTCAACAGCATCAAAAAGTTATATTATTGCCGATACGCCAGGACATGTAGAATATACCAGAAATATGGTCACGGGTGCCTCTACCTCTCAAGCGGCCATTATTTTAATAGATGCCCGTAAAGGAGTAGTAGAACAAACAAACAGACACTTTTTTATCAATAACCTTCTTCGGGTAAAAGAAGTAATTGTTGCTGTAAACAAAATGGATTTGGTAGATTTTTCAGAGGAAAAATATAATGCTATCAAAGCCGATTTTGAGCAGCTAATGAGCAAGCGTGATTACGCAGAACAAAAAATCACGTTTATTCCGGTGAGTGCCTTAAAAGGTGATAACGTAGTAGATAAATCTCAAAATACACCATGGTACAATGGTGAAACTATATTGGAGCATTTAGAGGGCTTGGATTTGGCTGCGGTGTCAAATGTGGGCACTCCACGATTTCCTGTGCAATATGTGGTTAGGCCTAAAACAGAGGAATTTCATGATTTTCGCGGATTTACAGGAAAAGTATATGGTGGAGAGTTGAGTGTTGGTGATGAAGTAGTGGTGTTGCCATCCATGACCCGTTCCAAGATAAAGAACATCTATTTCTACGATACAGAATACCAAACAGCTCCAAGGCGTTCATCAGTAACCATTACCTTGGAAGATGAGGTGAACGTGAGTAGGGGCGATATGTTGGTCAAGGTTGGTGATCTGCCTACTATTGATAAACAGCTTACGGCAACGGTATCTTGGATGGATACGGATAATATGATAACTGGAGGTAAATATATTGTACAGCATGGAATAAATAAGGTGCTGGCAAAAGTAGATGCGATTGAACACAAAATACATCCAGATTATTCAGGTATTGATGAAAGTAGCACCTCTTTAGAAATGAATGATATTGCTAAAGTACGTTTGAAATTGAATAGGCCTATTTTCTATGATCGTTTCAAGAATCATCGTACAAATGGTTCTTTTATCATCATAGATAGCAGAACAAATAACACGGCAGGAGTAGGGTTTATAAGTTAATAATTTGACCCGCCAGATACTTAGGTCTTTAAAATAAACATGTTTAAAATCTATTAAATAGATAGGAATAATAGAATTATGAGAAGCTTTAGAACAGAAATCGAAAATCCAGTAGTAGAGAAGGATATTATTGAATTGGAGAATAAAATTCGTCAATTTAGAGGAGGTAAAATAGATGAGGAAAAATTCCGAAGTCTTCGTTTGGCTAGAGGAGTATACGGACAGCGTCAAGAGGGTGTGCAGATGATACGTATTAAACTACCCTATGGCAAGGTAACATCCAACCAATTACTTCGTATTTGCGACGTTTCCGATGAATACTCTAGAGGAAGACTTCATATAACTACAAGACAAGACATACAGATTCACTATGTGGATTTGGATCGTACCCCTGAACTTTGGGCACAATTGGAGCGAGACGATGTTACTTTGCGCGAAGCTTGTGGAAATACTGTACGTAATGTAACAGCAAGTGAAACAGCAGGGATAGATGTAAACGAACCGTTTGATGTTTCACCCTATGCGCATGCCGTTTTTCAATATTTTCTAAGAAACCCTATTGGGCAAGAAATGGGAAGAAAGTTCAAGGTTTCGTTTTCTGCAAGTGATGCGGATACGGGACTTTCCTATATGCACGATTTAGGCTTTATTGCTAAAATCCAAAATGGGGAAAGAGGCTTTAAAGTAATGTTGGCAGGTGGATTGGGTTCACAACCCCGTCATGCAGAGGAACTCTATAGCTTTTTGCCATCCGACAAAATAATTCCTTTAATGGAAGGTGTAATCCGTGTTTTTGACCGATATGGAGAACGAAAGAGTAGGGCAAAAGCTCGAATGAAATTCTTATTGAAGGACATTGGTCTGGATGGATTTAAAGCCCTATTGGAAGAAGAACAATTGGCAATTCCACATCAAACATACCCAATCGATTTTGAAAACTATCCAAAATCACAAGTGGCAATTGCAGAGACTCCTTTGGTTGAAATTAAAGATACGGAGGCTTTTGAAAAGTGGAAATCAACTAATATAGTGCTTCAAAAGCAAAAGGGCTTTGTTGCAATAGGCATCAAAGTTTTGTTGGGTGATTTCTATACAGATAACGCAAGGAAATTGGCAAGATTGGTCAAAGACTACGCTGCAGGAGAGTTAAGATTATCACTCAGACAGAATATTCTAATTCCATATGTAAAAGAAGAATTGATTCCTTTTTTCTATTCAGAACTTGAAAAATTAGGATTTGTAGATGCTGGTTATAACAAAGCATTGGATATTACAGCTTGCCCTGGCACGGACACCTGTAACTTGGGTATTGCAAGCAGTACCGGAATTGCCGAGGAACTGGAACGAGTTATCAAGGCTGAATACCCACAATATATAAGCAACCCAGATGTAGTCATTAAAATAAGTGGCTGTATGAATGCTTGCGGGCAACATAATATGGCCAATATTGGTTTTCAAGGAATGTCTATCCGTACCAAGGATAAATTGGTGGCACCAGCCTTACAGGTTTTGTTAGGAGGCGGAAATTTTGGAAACGGAAAAGGTAGGTTTGCCGATAAAGTTGTAAAAATCCCAAGTAAAAGAGGACCTCAAGCCTTAAGGTTGATTTTAGATGATTTTAATGCAAATGGTAATGGAGCTTCTTTTGCCGATTATTATTGGGAAAAAGGAGAACATTATTTCTATGATTTCTTAAAACCACTATCTGACATAGAAAACCTTGCCCAAGATGATTTCATCGATTGGGGCAATGCAGAGAAATATAAGAAAGAGATTGGCGTAGGCGAGTGTGCAGGAGTAATAGTCGATTTGGTCGCAACCTTATTCTTTGAAAGTCAAGAGAAAATTGAAAATGCAGAAGAATCACTTTCACAAGAAAAGTGGGCTGCAAGTATTTATTATTCCTATCAATCCATTGTGAATTCAGCCAAAGCACTTTTGACTTCAGAAAAAGTAAAGACGAACAACCATGCCAGTATAATTAAGGATTTTGACCGATTATATGTGGAGAACGGCAAGATAGATTTAGCTATAAATTTTGAAGATTTAGCACTTCAATTGAACAAAAATAGACCGTCCCAAGAGTTTGCCCAAAGCTTTTTAGAAGATGCAAAAGCAGTATTGGAGCAGTTGGAAGCATATAGAAAATTAGAATTGGCACATGCATAAAGGAAAATTAACAGTAGTGGGAGCAGGCCCGGGAGATGTCGATTTAATTACCCTAAAAGGTATTAAAGCATTACAGAGCTCTGATGTTGTTTTATATGACGCTTTGGTGGATACGGATTTATTGGATTATGCTCCAAATACTGAACAAATTTTTGTAGGCAAGCGTAAGGGATGTTATGCCTATCAACAGGAGCAAATTAATGAGCTTATCGTTAGCCGTGCAGCTTTGCATAAGCATGTGGTACGACTAAAAGGAGGAGACCCTTTTGTTTTTGGCAGGGGAGCAGAAGAAATGGAATATGCAGCCGAGCAAGGTGTTGAAGTGGCTGTAGTTCCAGGAATTTCCTCTTCGGTATCCGTACCAGCATTTCAAAATATTCCAGTTACCAAAAGAGGAGCAGCTGAGAGTTTTTGGGTAATAACAGGAACAACCAAGGAACATAAACTGTCTAAAGATGTTGCTCTGGCAGCCAAATCAAATGCAACAGTATTGATTTTGATGGGAATGTCAAAGCTGGGGGAGATTATGGAACTGTTTAAAAAAGAAGGAAAATTGGACATCCCAGTGGCCATAATACAAAATGGTACTAAGAGTAATGAAAAAATAGGTATTGGTACTGTTGCTTCTATTGAGTACAAGGCAAGGGAGCAGCAGTTATCCAATCCTGCAATTATAGTTATAGGTGAAGTGGTCAATCATAGACAGAATATATTGGAGATTCAAAGAAAATACGACCAGAAAGAAGAAGTGTTACTAGAAAAAGAATAAGATGATTAAAACAGATATACTTATAATTGGTGCAGGCCCAACAGGTTTGTTCACGGTGTTTGAAGCAGGTTTACTAAAACTAAAGACTCATTTGATAGATGCATTGCCCCAGCCAGGAGGTCAGTGTTCAGAAATTTATCCAAAGAAACCCATTTATGACATTCCTGCTTATCCAGAGATTTTAGCAGGAGATTTAGTGGATAGATTAATGGAGCAGATAAAACCCTTTGAACCAGGCTTTACGTTAGGTGAGCGAGCCGAAACTTTAGAAAAACAAGAAGATGGTTCTTTTGTTGTGACCACAAATAAAGGAACCAAGCATCACGCTCCTGTGGTTGTTATTGCAGGAGGTCTAGGCTCTTTTGAACCTAGAAAGCCACTTATTCCCAATATTGCGAATTATGAGGAAAAGGGAGTTTCATACATTATAAAAGACCCAGAAGTATACAGAAATAAAAAGGTGGTTATTTCCGGAGGTGGAGATTCAGCCTTGGATTGGGCTATTTATTTAACGAATGTTGCCTCCGAGGTAGCTTTGGTACACAGAAGAAATGAGTTTAGGGGAGCTTTGGATTCAGTTGAAAAAGCATCAGAATTGGCCAAGTTGGGTAAAATCCAGTTGTATACAGAAGCTGAAGTGAAAGAAGTTCATGGCGAGAATGAGCTACAAGCAGTAGTTATAAAACACAATGATGAAACTAAAGGACAAACCTATGTGGAAACAGACCATTTTATCCCACTTTTTGGACTTTCACCAAAGCTTGGACCTATAGGTGGTTGGGGCTTGGAGATTGAAAAAAATGCTATTAAAGTAAACAATGCTAAAGATTACCAAACCAATATATCGGGGGTGTTTGCCATTGGAGATGTGAACACTTATCCAGGAAAATTGAAATTGATATTATCTGGATTCCATGAAGCTGCGGTAATGTGTCAGTTTGCCTATCAAATTATAAATCCGGATAAGCGATTTGTTATGAAATATACCACAGTTGGTGGAGTTGAAGGTTTTGATGGTACTAAAAAAGAAGCCAAAAAAGAAGTGGTGCAAAGCATAGTCTAAAGTTTTTTTAGGTTATTTGAGTTAGTCAAGAACCTTCCTTTGTGCCCGCTTAGGAAGGTTTTAACATTACAAAAAGAAGATTTAAGTTGTTTTTAAGGACAAAGAGTGGTTATTTTGTTCTCAGTTCATTTAAAAATTGAAATTGTTATCAAGAAAGGTGGAGGGATTAGACCCTATGAAACCTTAGCAACCCTTTACTCTTAAAGAAGGTGCTAAATTCTACCTTAAATCAATTTTTTGGTTTTAGGAAGGATAACGTAAAGAATACTTTTTACAGTATTTCCTACACTTTTCTTGATGCAATACTATAAACCCTTATAAAGGGTAATTGTGTTATGAAAAATATTGAGGCTATTTTACAGGAGCGTATTTTAGTGCTGGATGGTGCAATGGGTACTATGTTGCAGCGCTATAAATTTGTGGAAGAGGATTTTAGAGGTGAGCGATTTAAAGATTGGGAGCACCCTCTACAAGGCAATAATGACCTTTTGTCATTGACCCAACCACATGCCATTGCAGAAGTACACAAAAAGTATTTTGAAGCTGGGGCGGATATTGTTGAGACCAATACGTTTTCGGGGACAACAATTGCCATGGCAGATTACCACATGGAAGATTTGGTCTATGAGCTCAATTATGAATCTGCCAAAATTGCCAAAAAAGTTGCTGAGGAATTCACGGCAAAAGAACCTCATAAGCCAAGATTTGTGGCAGGTAGTATTGGCCCCACCAATAAAACAGCCAGCATGTCGCCAGATGTTAATGACCCTGGATATAGAGCAGTCTCTTTTGATGAATTACGTATTGCATATAAAGAACAAGTGGAAGCACTGTTGGATGGAGGAGCAGATATCTTATTGGTAGAAACCATTTTCGATACCTTAAACGCCAAAGCGGCATTGTTTGCTATTGAAGAAGTCAAAGAAGAAAGAAACATTAAAGTGCCTGTAATGGTTAGCGGGACCATTACCGATGCTTCTGGACGCACCTTATCTGGTCAAACAGCAGAAGCTTTTCTGATTTCTATCTCGCATATTCCTATAATATCTGTTGGATTTAATTGTGCCTTGGGAGCAGCACAACTTGTACCTCATTTAGAAGTATTGTCAGCAAAAACCGATTATGGAGTTTCTGCCCATCCAAATGCAGGATTGCCAAATGCCTTTGGAGAATATGACGAAACTCCTGAGCAAATGGCTGGTCAAATTAAAGAATACATGGAAAAAGGTCTTGTGAATATTGTAGGAGGTTGTTGCGGAACCACTCCAGATCATATTAGGGCTATTGCAGATTTGGTAAAAGAATATGAACCACGAAAATCAGTCGTTCCTGCATAGCTGGAAAACCATTTATGGAAAGTACTAAACCAAAATATTTAAAACTAAGCGGACTAGAGCCATTGGTCGTTACCCCAGATAGCAACTTCATAAACGTTGGGGAACGAACCAATGTAGCAGGATCTAAAAAGTTTCTTCGGTTAATCAAAGAAGAAAAATTTGATGAGGCATTGGACGTAGCCAGACATCAGGTAGAAGGTGGAGCTCAGGTTATAGATATTAATATGGACGATGGTCTTATTGATGGAAAAGAAGCTATGGTCAAGTTTTTAAACTTAATTGTGGCCGAACCGGATATTGCTAGGGTACCTATAATGATAGATAGTTCCAAGTGGGAAATTATTGAGGCAGGCCTTCAGGTAGTTCAAGGAAAATGTGTTGTCAACTCAATTAGCCTAAAGGAAGGTGAACAACAGTTTGTTCATCATGCAAAATTGATAAAAAGATATGGAGCTGCGGTTATAGTTATGGCTTTTGATGAAGTGGGGCAAGCTGATAATTATGAACGACGCAAAGAAATTGCAGAACGATCTTATCGAATTTTAGTGGATCAGGTCAAGTTTCCTGCGGAAGACATCATATTTGACCTCAATATTTTTCCTGTGGCAACAGGAATGGATGAACACAAACTGAATGCAGTCGATTTTATTCAAGCCACAAAATGGGTTAGGGAAAATCTTCCTTACTGCAGCGTGAGTGGTGGAGTTAGTAATGTTTCGTTTTCGTTTAGAGGAAATAACCCTGTCCGTGAAGCAATGCATTCCGTGTTTTTATATCATGCTATAAAAGCGGGAATGAACATAGGTATTGTTAACCCTGCCATGTTGGAAATCTATGATGATATTCCAAAGGACCTGTTAGAACATGTGGAGGATGTAATCCTTAATCGAAGAGATGATTCAACAGAGCGATTATTAGAATTTGCTGAGACCGTTGTAGGTAAAGCAAAGGAAAGTAAAGTTGATTTGTCTTGGAGAGAGGAACCCCTACAAGCTCGAATTACTAGGGCTTTGGTTAAAGGAATTGACCAATTTATAGTTGAAGATGTAGAAGAAGCTCGGATGGCTTCGGCAAAACCTATTGAAGTAATCGAAGGACATTTGATGACAGGCATGAATGTGGTTGGGGATTTGTTTGGTAGTGGAAAAATGTTCTTGCCTCAGGTTGTAAAGTCGGCACGGGTAATGAAAAAAGCGGTTGCTTACTTACTGCCTTATATAGAAGAAGAAAAACTATTAAATCCACAAGAAGGAGATTCAGATGGCAACGGAAAAATTCTCATGGCTACCGTTAAGGGTGATGTGCACGACATTGGAAAAAATATAGTTAGTGTGGTATTGGCCTGTAACAATTATGAGATAGTGGATTTAGGGGTAATGGTGCCACCGGAAAAAATAATTGCAGAAGCGATTACCCATAATGTAGATATCATTGGTTTAAGTGGGTTGATAACACCGTCGTTGGATGAGATGGTGCATTTGGCCAAAGAAATGGAACGCAAGAACTTCAAAGTTCCTTTGTTAATTGGTGGAGCAACTACAAGTAAGGCCCATACCGCTGTCAAAATAGACCCGCAATATAGTCAAGCTGTGGTGCATGTAAACGATGCATCTAGGGCTGTCACCGTGGTTGGGGATTTACTACAGAAAGAAACACAGCATACATATAAACAATCAATTAAGGATGATTATGATGTGTTTAGAGATAAGTTTCTAAAACGCTCCGTTCAAAAAGAATACAAAACAATTGAGGCCGCCCGAAAGAATAAATTTCAAACGGATTGGAATAAATCAGAGATTATTAAACCCAATCAATTGGGAATCCAGATTATTGAAGATTTGGACCTGGATAAATTACTGCCTTTTATTGATTGGACACCATTTTTTAGAAGTTGGGAGCTGCACGGGAAGTATCCAAGCATTTTAAAGGACAATGTAGTTGGAAAACAAGCTACAGAACTTTTTGAAGATGCACAGGTTATGTTAAAGCAGGTTTTAGATGAGAAATTGTTGAAAGCTAAAGCGGTTTTTGGTTTATTTCCTGCAAACACCATCAATGACGACGACATTGAAGTCACTGACTCTCCTGTCAATTCGAACACAATCGAGAACAAAGAAACCAAATATGTTTTTAGAACCCTTCGCCAGCAATTACAGCGAAAAGAAGGCGTTCCCGACTATGCATTGGCCGATTTTATCGCTCCAAAAGAGACAGGTATTCAAGACTATATAGGTTGTTTTTGTGTGAGTACCGGATTTGGAACGGCAGAACTGGCAGCAGAATATGAAAAAAATCTTGATGATTACAGTTCCATTATGATTAAAGCACTGGCTGATCGTTTGGCAGAGGCCTTTGCAGAATATCTTCATAAAGAAGTTCGTATCAAACATTGGGGTTATGCTACTCATGAGGATTTGACCAACGACGATTTAATTAAAGAATCGTATAGGGGAATTCGTCCCGCACCAGGTTACCCTGCTTGCCCCGATCATTTGGAGAAGTTGACCATTTGGGAGTTGTTAGGCGTCGAAGAAAAAATAAGCGTTCAACTTACAGAAAGTTTGGCGATGTGGCCCGCAGCAAGTGTAAGCGGATATTACTTTGGACACCATGAAGCCAAATATTTTGGTTTGGGAAAAATAAAGCAAGATCAAGTTGAGGATTTTGCAAAAAGGAAAGAAATTAAACTGGAAGAAGCACAAAAGTGGCTGGCTCCGAATATTGCTGAAGAATAATCAATGAAAGTAACAGACCATATTAAAAAAGCAAAAGGGGAAACGCTTTTCAGTTTTGAAATTATACCGCCCGTAAAAGGAAAAAGTATTCAGGAACTCTATAATAATATTGATCCTTTAATGGAATTCAATCCTCCTTTTATAGATGTTACTACTTCAAGAGAAGAATTTGTGTACATAGACCGTGATGGTCTTTTGGACAAAAAACTGACTCGTATGCGTCCTGGTACTTTGGGTATTTGCGCATCTATTACACATAAGTATAATGTGGATACAGTTCCTCATGTGCTATGCGGAGGATTCACCAAAGAAGAAACAGAATACTTGTTGGTGGATTGTCATTATTTGGGAATAGATAATGTGATGGCGTTGCGCGGAGATGCCATGCAAGAAGAAAAATACTTTGAGCCTACTAAAGGAGGTCACCCCTATGCATCCAGTTTGGTCAAACAAATTCAAGAATTGAACTGTGGAAATTACTTACATGAAGTGATTGAAACAGACAATTGTTCAGATTTTTGCATTGGTGTGGCTGGTTATCCGGAGAAACACATGGAAGCACCTTCCTTAAAATCAGATTTAAAAAGATTGAAGCAAAAGGTGGATTTGGGCGCAGATTATGTTGTCACACAAATGTTTTTTGACAATAAAAAGTATTTTGAGTTTGTAGAGGAAGCCAGAAAAATGGGAATTACTGTTCCTATAATTCCTGGAATAAAACCAATAGCGGTTAAGAGGCATTTACAACTACTTCCACAAGTATTCCGTGTGGATATTCCACAAGATTTGGTAGATGCAGTAGAAGCTTGCAAAACAAACAAAGAGGTCCGTCAGGTTGGGGTAGAGTGGTGTATTCAGCAGTCCAAGGAATTAAAAGAAGCCGGAGTCCCGGTATTGCATTATTATTCTATGGGCAAATCGGATAATATTAGAGCTATTGCGGGAGAGGTATTTTAATTTCCTATTTTAGCGCCTCATGAGGCGCCTACTTTGTTTATGTATCCTTGTATGTAGTAGCTATGGATTTTCCCAAAAAGAGGAAGTTCCCAAAAAGTTGGTGGTAGACGTAAACCAGTTTTATGGTTCCATTGTATTGCATAACCCAGATATTTCACATTTAATAACGGATCACCCGGGAGGAGTTATTTTGGGATTAAGCAGAAAGAGGTTTGGTAATAAAGAATGGGAGTCGCTTTATGGATACCCAGATACCGGTTTTTCGTTTGTGTATCAAAACACAAATAATTCAACTTTAGGAGATCATTTTGGACTGTATGCCCATTACAATTTCTATTTTTTTAAGCGTAAAGTACAGTTTCGAGTGGGTCAGGGTCTTGCATACAATACAAATCCGTATGATAAAACTGAAAATTTCAGAAACAATGCTTACGGCTCCCATATATTAAGTTCCACATTGGTAATGTTCAATTATAACAAGGAAAATCTAATTGCCGGTATAGGCCTAAAAGCAGGGATTTCTTTACTACACTATTCCAATGCCAATTTTAAAGCTCCTAACACTTCCACCAATACTATGGCTTTTAACTTGGGGTTGACCTATGATTTGGATGCTGAAAAATCATACGAATTTATTCAACCTGAAACTATAGAAAAGATTACCGAGCCCATTCGATATAATTTTGTTTTAAGAAGCGGGGCAAATGAGAGTGATATTATTGATTCTGGGCGTTACGGATTTTTAATTTTATCGGCGTATGCCGACAAAAGACTTGGCAGAAAGAGCTCAATACAATTTGGGACAGATATCTTTTTCTCCAATTTTTTAAAGGAATTGATTCGGTTTCAGTCTATTTCATTCCCAGAACTTAATGTAGCATCCGATACAGATTACAAGCGCGTTGGACTTTTTGTAGGCCATGAACTTTTCGTAAATAAAATGAGCGTGATTGCCCAATTGGGATACTATGTATATTATCCTTTTGATTTTGAAGGAAAAACCTATAATAGGATAGGCCTAAAACGTTATTTTGGAGATAAAGTCTTTGGGGCTGTTACCTTAAAATCTCATGGAGCAAAAGCAGAAACTGTAGAATTTGGAATAGGAGTTCGTTTATGAAAAAGTTGATTCCCATATATTTTACCCTGCTTTTGGTTGCCTGTAACGGTGACAATGTGCCGGACTGCTTTCAAAACGCTGGTGATTTGGTTAGAGAAACTGTAGAGGTTAATCAATTTACCAATATCACGGTCTTTGAAAACATCAACCTAGTAATAAGACAAGGGACTGAGCAAATAGTGGAAATTGAAACAGGAGAATTCCTTCGGAAAGAGGTCTCGGCTCAAGTAGAAGATAACCGCCTCATTCTTAGAAATGAGAATGGCTGCAATTTTTTTCGGGATTACGGTTTGACCACGGTTTACGTTACATCACCAAATATTGAGCAAATACGCAGTAGCACTGGGCTATTAATTTCCAGCGACGGGGTATTGAATTACCCGAATCTCTCCTTAGTCTCCGAAAGCTTTGCAGAGCCAGAAGCAGAAACCACAGATGGTTCTTTTGATTTGAATGTTGCATCAGAAAGCATTAGCATTGTGGTTAATGGTATTGCTTTTTTTCAGCTTAGCGGAACAACTTCCAATTTAAACATTACTATAGCAGCAGGGGACTCCAGAATAGAAGCTGAAAACCTTGTTGCGCAGAATATTAGTATCAATCATAGAGGTTCTAATGATGTGCTTGTGAATCCACAACAAAGAATAACCGGTGTTTTAAGAGGCACCGGGGATGTTATAAGCAACAACCGTCCGCCAGAAGTTGAGGTGGAGGAACTTTTTAACGGACGGTTGATTTTTAATGATTAAAATATTGAAATCTATTACTTAATTGGGATGTAAATCTCAGTTCTTAGTTTCTCTTCTTCAGTCTTTTCGGCATTATTCAAATATTTTTCACGAACAGGCTCATCCCTTAATTCATAGTCACTTTCAAGTAGCCAGGTGTTGAAAATATAGTCATAGACATATCTAAAATTGGTATAACTACCTTGATAAAGAAAAACGGCAAACTTTCCACCTTTTAATGTTTTTGTACCCACTTTTCCTGAAGCTTTAGCTTCTTTATGAATAATTAAGCAAGCGTCATAGCGAATGTTACTTTCTTCTGTTACGTTTGGGTCATCAAAGGGTTGTCCAAAATGTTCAATCCCAGCGGTAAACAATTTTTGCTCCTTTACTTCTTGCCATAAGGTCGCCCATGCAGAAGGATAATCCATTTTGTCATAAGCACCTTTAAGAGTGAGGTAAATACAATTTTTATCTTCTAAAGTGATGAATTTTGCTTTTTTAATGTTTAATGATTTTGTTTCCATACTGTTTGTCATTTTAAAATTGAATGTTTTATTTTTCCGATACTCCGAAGGAGTTGTGTTAAAGTGTTGCTTAAAAGCCTTTGTTAATGAAGAAGGCGTTTCATAGCCCACTTGATAACTCACCTCCTCAATAGGCAAGGATGTATACCGAATCATTTTGGCGGCGGTTTCTATTCGTGCCCTTGTAATGTAGGCTCCAATGGGCTCACCTAATAATGCTCTTGTAATTCGATGAAAATGAAAAGGTGAAAAGTGTGAAATTTCGGCTAGGGTCTTGATATCGATTTTTTCATCTAAATGATTATGAATGTATTCCACAATACGATTTAGTTTTTGATGGTAGTACGCCTTGTTATTTTCAGATTGTGCCATTTCTTTTGTATTGTTGAGACAAATGTATAGGGAAATTGAAGTACTCACTTTTTCAATCTTGCTGACTTTAATTTTTGATTTTCGACATCATTCTAAATTAAATGAAGAATCTTATTTTTCAATTGAGGGATTTCTCACTATGTTCGGAATGACAAAAATCTAATCTTGGGAACAATACAAACCTTCTTCAATAATTTGTTTAATTCAAGATCTAAAATCAAATCACTTGATAACCTCCAAGGATTTAGAAAGTATGATGCTATCCTACATAATCTAGTGGCTGAGAAGAAAGTGCCAGGAATGGCAGTTACCATTTTAAAAGATGGTCAAATTGTACTGGAAAAAGGATATGGATATGCAAGTTTAGAAGAAAAGATTAAAGTAAATCCCAAGAAAACCGTATTCCGAATTGCAAGTATCTCAAAATGTATCACAGGTATGGCATTGGCAAAAATGGTAGAGGAGGGGATAGTGGATTTGGATACTTCATTTTATAATTATGTGCCGTACTACCCAAAAAAGAAAAATGATTTCACCTTACGACTGTTGGCCGGTCATACGGCAGGTATCAGAGGGTATAGAGGTAAAGAATATGCTTTAAATAAGCCTTATTCAATTAAAGATGGTATTGAGGTTTTTAAGGATGACCCTTTGGTTTTTGAACCAGGTAATGGGTATTTATATAATAGTTTTGACTTTGTCTTACTGTCTCTTGCAATGCAAGAAGCCAGTGGAGTTCCCTTTGAAAAGTATGTAAAGGAAAAAGTACTTGACCCTTTGGGAATGACAACTACCTTCCCTCCTAAACTTACCCAAGAAGAAATTGAAAACTTTACGGAAAACTACACTAAGACCAGAATAGGTTTTCAAAACGCCTTACCTGTCAATAATTATTACAAGCTGGCTGGTGGAGGCTACCTGTCCACTAGCAATGATATTTCTAAGCTGGGGCAAGCTATTTTAGAAGGGAAATTGGTAAAACCAGAAATACTAAAAGAAATAGTCACTTCACAAACCGTAAATGGCAAACCTACTTATTACGGATTGGGTTTTCAGGTTAGTCAAGATAATACGGGCCGTGACTTTGTAGGTCATATAGGCAATAGTGTTGGGGCATATTCCAATTTTTTTGTTTACCCTACTGAAAAAATGATAGTTTCCATTTTGATAAATTGTACAGACCCTAAAGTACAGGAGAGTTTAGAAGGCTTTCAAAGTCTATAGTAAGAAAAAGTAAATCAAATCATAATAAGTTAGGAATCCTTACTATATTTGTATTGCAATAATGCAAAACCTAAAACATTACAAATGAGTAAATCAGTTTTTTATCATGCAGGCTGTCCAGTATGCGTCAGTGCAGAACAAGATGTTGTGACCTTAATAGGCACTGAAAATGTATCCGTAGTAAATATTGGTGAAAACAGGGATAGAATCTTAGAAGCAGAAGATCTAGGTGTGAAATCTGTACCAGCTTTGGTAACTCCCAATGGAAATGTTTTACATATCAATTATGGAGCATCCATTGAAGAAGTAAAGGGTTAGTTATTTTTTTAACCTTTAAAGTTAGGAATCCTTATTAATTTAAAACTCTATTTATGAAAGCACAGAATTTATTAATGATAGGCATATTGTTTGGAGGTGGTTTATTCACCTCTTGTGCCCAAAAAAGTCCTTATAATAATGCAGATTTTAAGATTAAGGCAGCACAAATTACGCACGATACCGATTTAGGCGTAACGGTTTGGGAATTAGCCGTAAATGGTACTGCCGGTGCCACAGTGCCTACTGCAGTTGGTCAATTGGACGGAGCTCCGGTATTGGGATATGTTTTTCCAACTAGCTTACAACCTACAGATGTAGGTTTTAATGAAACTGACGGTATTGTGGCTTTAGCCTTAACATCTCATCCCGATTTTGATGATACCCCACTGTGGGATGAAAACAACGATGCCGTTTTTGACAATGATGGTGTGGTTTGGCATCCGCATTGGGTAGTTTTAATAGATGATAAACGGGTGGCCGGCGGACTTTCCGTGAAACAATTTAAAAAGGCTGATGAAACGGTGGTACTTCCACCAACAAACCCGGGAATGCCAATGTATATGGACTCTCCGGGATATCCAGTGCTTACCAAAAATAAAATCATAAAAGTTATTGTGCCAGATTATCGTATCAATAACAGAACAGATTTTAAATATGATGGAGTTACTGCTTTTATGAAAGTAAATACTAGTATTGACGATATGCCTATGTTAGGAGTGTATGAAGTTTTTAGCATTGCCAGTGGTGACTTGTCTTTACCATATACCATAAAATAGAAGTATGGAAGTTTCAGTTTGGGATACGTATGTTCCACGACAAGATGGGAAAGTCATGCATTTTGATATTTTAGTCCCTAGTACGTTGATAGATACAGATATCATTTTTAATTTTGTTAAGCGTTATTTGTCTTCTAAAACTTTCATGACGGGTGAGTTATCTGTTAATGAATGCAAGTTTTGTCATATGCAAGAAGCACCTTTAGCGGTGGTTGAAAACATAGATAAAGACGGATATTATATTATTGAAATGGAAAACTGTTCCTAATTTAATTAGGATAACTAACTTTAGCCTGTCAGATAATTGGCAGGCTTTGTTTTTTATGAATAAGAAGAGTGTTTTTAATCCAGAACGACAGCAAGATGACCTTTCCAGTAAAATAATTACTGGCTTGGAACGTATATCACAAGCTTTTAAAGCGCTTTTGTGGGAAAAGGCAAAGCAACTGGGTCTGAGTCCTATTCAGATTCAAATTTTGATTTTTGTTGCTTATCATAAAAGTGAATTCAACAATGTGAGCTTTTTGGCGCATGAATTTAACATAACCAAACCCACTATCAGCGATGCCATAAGGGTATTGGATAAAAAAGGATTTATTATCAAAGATTATTCATCAGCCGATAATCGAAGCTATTCTATCTTACTTTCAAGTTTGGGAAAAGAGATTGTTTCAAAAACAGAACATTTTGCAAATCCATTGGTAGACCAGTTGGATGCTGTAAAGGTTGAAGAAAAGGAAAACTTGTTCAAGACATTGAGCAAGTTAATTTATCAAATGAATCAAACAGGTGTTTTAACGGTGCAACGCATATGCTTTGGGTGCAAGTTTTATCAGAAAACAGCAGCTAATCACTATTGTCATTTGTTGGAGAAACAATTAAAGCATTCAGATATTCGGCTTGATTGTGTTGAGTTTGAAGAAAAATCATGATTTCGGAAGCGCTATTGAAAAAATACGGAGCAGAGCAAGTGCAGCTCAAAAAAAGAGAGGTGCTTTTTGGAATTGATACGGTACCTCGATATTATTTTCAGGTTATCTCGGGTAAAATAAAGATGAATAACTTTAATGAGGATGGCAAGGAGTTTATACAAGGTATATTTTCTGAAGGGTCAAGTTTTGGAGAACCTCCCCTGTTTGCAGAATTGGCTTACCCGGCATATGCCGAAGCGGTAGAGGATAGCACGGTATGGAAGCTTGAAAAGAAAAGTTTTTTTCAATTACTTAAAGAAAACCCAGATACGCACTTGGCATTAACTAAAGTGTTGGCGGGTAGGTTACACTATAAAGCTACTATGGTGGCCGAGATTTCTTCTGAAAGCCCAGAACATCGACTGTTAAAACTCATTGATTACTTCAAAATTCATATCCATAAATTACCTGAAGATGAACCGTACCTGGTAGAGTTGTCTAGACAACAAATGGCAGATCTTACCGGCCTTAGGGTGGAAACAGTTATCCGAGCCATTAAATCTTTAGAGAAGAAAAATATAGTTCAGCTTAAGTCTCATAAAATAGTTCGGTAGAAATTTTATCTACGACAAGCTCCTTTATGATTTAAGTCATAAAAATGAACGTTCTATCTAGAATAATTTTGTTTCATAATATGACAAATGACATATATTATGGAGCTTTATTCGAAAGGTTTGCAAGAATTTAAAAGAAGTATCAATGGATATTCCCCAATATTCATAATAGGTCAAAGCTGTTTAGGTTCTGTGGCAGCAATGTATATTTTAATAAATGGGGCATCCGCCATTCAAATGTTCCAGTTGTTTCTGGTTACCATAGCATGTATGGGTTTTAACGCAGCTGTGCTGTCCCAACAGAGCCCCAAAACTGTGTTTAATCTTTTTATTGTTAGTGTTGTTCTCAGTACCGTGGTATTAATATTAAATTTGCTGTAATATGGCAAGAGTGAAAATAGAAACGCGTAAGGAGGTTCAATTATTGGTGACCCAGTTTTACGAAAAAGTAAGAGAGGACGCTGAGATTGGACATTTTTTTAATGAAACCGTAGATGACTGGCCAGCACATATGGACAAATTGGTAGATTTTTGGGAAACTAACTTATTTTTTGTTCAGAAGTATAAAGGAAACCCTTTGATGGTCCACGCAGAGTTAGATGAAAAAATGAACCACGAAATTTCTAATTATCATTTTGGAATTTGGTTGCGTCATTGGATTGAAACTATAGATACCAATTTTGTGGGCGAAAATGCAGAAAAAGCAAAACAAAGAGCCCGAAATATAAGCGTAAGAATGTTCATGACTATTTTTGAACATCGAAAACGCTTGTCTTCCAATTAGAGAAGTTTTTTAGACGCGCTCACTCGCAAATTCTTCACAAAGTGCCAATGTCTCTTTAACATCTTCCAGTGTTGTTCTTGGGTTGATCAGACACATTCGTAAAACTGTTTTTCCATGCAATACGGTAGTGACCAATAACGCTTTTCTGGAGGATACTACCTTTTCAGAAATATATTGATTGATAGCATCGAGTTCCTTTTTTGAATGCTTTTTTGCAATTGGATTATACCTAAAATTAATGATTGCCAAGGTTGCAGGAAAAACAACTTGCCAATATTTACTTGCTCGTAAAAGCGTTTCTACTTCTTCCGCCAAATCTATATTATATGTAATGGCATTTCTAAATTCCTTTAATCCATATGTTTTTAGGGACATGTAAAATTTGAGTGCCCTAAACCTTCTGGTGAGTTGAATGCCATGGTCATAAAAATTGATTTCAGAAGTATTTCCTTCAATATCCCTAAGATACTCGGGTTTTTCTGTGAAAGTATGGCTTAAATGTTTGTGGTTTCTTATTAAAAGACAACCCATTTCATATGGTTGAAAAAACCATTTATGAGGATCTACGGTCAACGAATCGGCTTTTTCAATACCTTTTAAAAGCTGTTTTCCCTTTGGAGATAAAATTGCTGCCGCACCATAAGCTCCATCAATATGAAACCAGATATCTTCTTTTTTACAAATTGTTGCAAGCTCAGAAATTGGGTCTATGGTACCAGTGTTTGTAGTGCCAGATGTGGCAATAAGGCAAAAAGGGTGAAGTCCTTCCAGTTTATCCTTTGCAATACAGTTTTTAAGCTTATTTATGGCAAATTTAAATTCAATATCTGTTGGTATTATTCTAATCTGCTCTTTTTTAAACCCTAAAACCCGGATTGCCTTAATGTTTGATGAATGCGCCTGATCAGAAAGGTATATTACCGCTTTTGAAAAATCTTCCCCACATTTAATTCTCCTAGCTGTGGTCAATGCGGTTAAATTTGCCATGGAACCCCCGCTGGTAAAAATACCACCTCCTTTTTTTTGTGGAAACCCAAATATTTTAAGCAACCACTGTATGGTTATGATTTCCAGTTCTGCCGCAGCTGGAGATGCTACCCAACCACCAGAAAAAATATTAAAACCGGTTGCAAGGGCATCTGCCATTACACTTATATAATTACTTGGGCCCGGGACAAAAGAATACGATTTTGGATGAGACATATCCGTGCTATTTGTCATCACTTTTTTCAAAACAAAATTGAGTACATCCAAGGGTTTAG
The DNA here is from genome assembly GCF_947499585.1 of uncultured Allomuricauda sp. GTDB lineage: Bacteria > Bacteroidota > Bacteroidia > Flavobacteriales > Flavobacteriaceae > Flagellimonas. Next base: position 111,578 of record NZ_CANMOO010000004.1, read on the forward strand.
ACCCATTTTCTGGCGCTTCTTCTAAGAACAAAGAATCCATTTCTTCTCGGGATCCCTTAGCTACTGGAAGTTTGTTGTTTTGGGTATGGTAATGTTCCACTATGGCATCTACAACATGAGTGCCGTACGTTTTCATTTCTTCTTTTGATAGTTCTAAACTAGCGCGATCTTTGTTCATAGAATCCTATTAACCCTGAACTGCAAAAGTACCGATTTGGATATTTGAATAGCATGATGTTTGACTTAAAATAATATTGAAAAAAGTTGTAGCCCAATTGAAACTGGAAAATGAGAAATTTGATTGTTTCAATACTCTAAATACCTTAATTTTATTCTGTAAGTATTAGTGATGCATAGATTCTTTTTAATCATAGTTTTTCTCATCTGCGGATTCCAGGTTTCTGCTCAAGACGCTATTTTGGGTTTTGTTGATTTAGAAAACCCTGAGGAGTGGGAAACAGATGTACATCTAAGTAAATTGTCACTAAATAGTCTGGAAAAAGAGGGTGATCAAAAACCAGTGGCCATTGCCAAAATTAGAAAGGATGGTTCTTTTGCTTTCAATAAAAAATATATATCGGAATCAAATGAATTGTACAGACTTTCAATTAATCGGATTAGAAAAGTAATCAATGACACGGTAAAAAAGGAAGTGGACTTTATTCTTTCTAATAAAGACTTTATAAAATTTAAAAAAGGAAAACAACTGTTTGCCAATTTTGAAACCTCTAATCAAGCTCAACTGGAATGGCAAAAGTTCAAAAGCTTTGAATCAAATTTAGTTCGGCAATATGTGTCTTCAGAAGAAATGACGCAGCCTAGAAAGGGCTTTGTGAAAGATTCACTTCAGATACTGATGGTAAAATTGATTGGTATTAAACAATTGGAAAGCAAAAAATTGTTGGATACTGATATTGCCCAAAATGAAACATATTACCTAAGCTTGCTCTCAGAATTACATGCAAGCGACTTGGACCCATCTGCCTATGCATTTCTAGAACGAAAATTGGCCTATTTAACCAATATAGGCTTAGAAAGGGAATTGCAACAAAGCAGATGGATAAATTTCGGGCTATTTTTTATGGTTTTTATATTAGGTGTATTGGCTCTTAAAATGAAGAGAAGACAGCACAGATTGGCAATTTCTGAATTGAGCAAGCAGGAGAGAACTGTTCGTGGCCTTATTCTTCAGGGAAAAAGCAATAAGGAGATTGCAAATGAACTTTTTATTAGCCTCAGCACAGTTAAGACCCATATTACCAGCATTTACAGCAAATTAAATGTTGCCAACAGGCAAGAGTTACTACAAAAGAGTACGGGTACTAGTACCTAAATCAGACCTTGTATATTTCATAACAGCATTTTTCACACATTACTTTGCTTCAAAATTTTACTGTTTTGAAGTATTTGTATTGGGTTATCTTTTGTTTCGTGGTCTCATCAGCATATTGTCAAAATCAATATACTGTATCTGGAAAGGTAGTTGATGAAGGTGGCGATACAATACCTATAGGTGATGTGCTTTTGTATGATGTGAATCAAGACAATTTGATAAAATATACGCAATTGGTTGATGGAAACTTTCTATTGGAAGATCTTCCAGAAAGTGATTATCATTTAAAGATTTCTGCACTTGGTTATCAAAACTTTGAAAAGACAATCCTTCTTAATCAAAGTGGGGAATTGCAAATCACATTAAAGGAAAGCACAACTAAGCTTGAAGAGGTCGAAGTGGTAGCTGCCAAAAATCCAATAACCAACAAAAATGGTAACTTAAAGATTGATGTTCAGAATCCGATCTTTTCTGCAATTCCGGATCCTTTGGACGTTTTGTCAAAGCTCCCAAATGTTCAAATATCGGCGAATAGGGAATCCATTTCAGTTATTGGTAAAGGAAATCCTTTAATTTACTTGGGAGGCCAGCGAATCAGTTTTGAAGAATTTACGACCTTGTCTGTAGATAACATAGATAGTATTGAATTGATTAACAATCCTTCTGCCAAATACGAGGCGGAGGGTAGAGCAGTGTTGTTGATCACAAGAAAGAAAAATTTACAAGAAGGTGTAAAAATGAATGCTAGTGAGACGGCTTCTTTCAGGAAAAATTTCAATAATTATTTAGCTACGAACGGGAGTTATTCCAGCGGAAAATGGGTTGTTCAAGGAAATTTTGCCTACAATGATTTAGGGCAATGGGAAAGCCATACGTTTGCGTTCAATATCCCGGAAGAAAATGTTTTTTCAGATTACTTGGTATTGATCCCATTGAATAAACGTAAACAAATAAATGGTGGGTTGGGTGTGTTCTATCCCCTAGAAAAAGACGATTACGTTTCCTTCAATACAACCTTCAAACGACAAACGGATAAGGCTCCTATTGAAACGGAAACTTTTATTCAGAGTGAAGAGGGGGAAGACAATATTGTTTCAGATTCCAAAAATGATAATACCAAGGATTATTTCAGCAGTAATTTTAACTATAATAAAAGCGTGGGCAAAAACTTTAATCTTTTTACGGGATTTCAGTACTCCTCTTTTAAACAAACCTTAGATACGGAAATCTTGAATAGTTTTAATGAAGGTGGATTTAATTTGGATGAAATTAGAGAGCAAGAATATAAAATCAATTCTGTGGCATTTAGAATAGATTTAGAGCATAATATTTCAGATAATTTGAAATGGGAACTTGGTGTAAATCTTAATGAGGCGAGGGCAGACGCTTTTACCGAAATACAGGAAACAGAGGACAATGTGAGAACTATTTTTGATTTTGATTACAAAGAGCAACTGCACTCTACATATTCTACATTGTCTGGTAACATAAAAAATTGGATAGATTATAATTTGGGATTACGGGTTGAGTACAATAAAGCGGAGGGACAACTTAAAGATGAAGTTTCTCCTCTTATTGAGCGAGAGAACACCAACCTATTTCCCAAAGCGGGTTTGAACATAAAACTAGATAGCACAAAAACCGTGTCTGTAAATTTTTCACGGAGTATCTCACGTCCAAGTTTTAGCGGAACGAGCACAATAAGAACATTCATCAATCCTTTTTTAGAAGCTGAAAACAATGTAAATCTTTTACCTACGTTGACCAATGAACTGTCAACCAACTTTCAATGGAAAAACAAGTCTATCAATGCGACTTATTACCAAAATACAAATCCTGCATATTTCACAATCCAATATGATCAAGCGTTAGGAAGGGCCATTCTATCTACAATAAATTTGGAAAAAGAATCTGTATTTTATCTTGGATTGACCCTGCCATTTTCCCATAAAAAATGGACCTCCACCAATACGATCAGTCTTAACTATAACAAAATAGAAGACGATGCTGCTACTATAGGCAAGACAAACCCATATGTATATGCATATTCCAATCAACAGTTCAAAATTGGAAAGGATACTACAATTGCTTTTGGAGGGTGGTTGTTGACCAGAAGACAGGAAGGGATATTTAAGCGTAATAGTATGTTGGTGCTGGATGCGGCTATTACAAAAACACTGTTTAAAAAACTAAGCTGTGCAATTCGTCTAAACGACATTACCAGAGCAATGAACTTTGAGGAGCAATATTCAATAAATGGTGTTGAAGCTAAAGGTGTTTATTTTACAGATGCAAAAGAATTGGCATTTTCTGTAAAATATGTTTTTGGTGATACTAAGGACACTAAATTCAAAAACAAAGACGTAGATGAGAACCTAAAAAGGATAAATTAACTCGTCAACTCAGTGAATAAACTCTCAAGGTTCTTATTTTTTCTGCTCAGCTGTAGCGTTTTTAATTTGTTGTCATGAGCAAAATCAAAAACGGCAGGTCTCATATCTTTTGAAGTGGCAAAGGTGATTTCATAGATAAAACCTCCAGTGTTCTTAACATGAGACACGTTGGGCAATTTGTTTAACAACACCTCTTCAACCCTATAGTCGAACTCCACTTCTATAATTTGTTCTTTTGCTTCACGGAGATCTTCCAATTTTTTATCAGCGACCAATTCTCCCTTGTTAATAATGATAACACGATCACAGACGGCCTCAACCTCCTTCATAATGTGCGTGGAAAGGAGTATCGTTTTTTCTTTACCGATCTCTTTAATCAGTTTTCTTATTTCAACCAATTGATTAGGGTCAAGCCCAGTCGTGGGCTCATCTAAAATCAATACATCTGGATCATGTAATAAGGCTGCTGCCAACCCAACACGCTGGCGGTACCCTTTGGATAACTGACCTATTTTCTTATGCGCCTCAGGCGCAAGCCCCGTTTGTTCGATCACTTCTGCAATACGTTCTTTGGAAACATTATATACATCGGCGTTAAAAGCTAGATATTCCTTTACATACATTTCTAAGTAGAGTGGATTATGCTCTGGTAAATAGCCAATACTTTTTTGAACCTCACGCTCAGACTTTAAAACATCAAACCCATTTACCTCCGCATCTCCAGAATTGGCCTTGTAGTAGGTGGTTAAAACACGCATCATAGTGGATTTTCCAGCACCATTTGGACCCAAAAAACCAACGATCTCACCTTTTTTAATTGAAAAAGAAACATTGTTCAATGCTTTTTGCTTGCCAAAAGTCTTGGTGACGTTTTTTACTGTAATGGACATTCAAATTTATTTGAATTCAAAAATACGGTTTTAGATTTCTCAATCTACGTTGGTTATCTCATTTTGAAATAGTAAACTAATCTATTGTGTCATTCCTATAGAATTTGAAAAATCCTGAAATATTATGAATTCTTAAAAAAAGGATATTTCTACAAAGTAATATTCAACAAATCTGCGCATTTTGCTAAAAATCGAAAAAATTTTGGGTTTAGCTTTTGTTTTTCAATTGAATACCTATCTTAGCCCAAGAATTACAACAAAATGACAAAAACGTATTTCTGGAACGGTTTTTATTTCTACTTCTTTTTTAAAAGAGGTACGGGACTGTTCTAAATATACACTAAGTATAAGAAACACATAAGGTCCCGATATATATCGGGACTTTTTTTTTACAATGAATTTAAAAGTTGCAATACAGGGAATTAGGGGGTCTAACCACCATCAAGTGGCAAAGGATTTTTTTGGTGATGATATAGATTTGTTGGAGTGCCTTTCTTTTGATGCCGTTATAGCACATTTGTTAAATGGTTCTGCAGATAAGGGAATTATGGCTATTGAGAATTCAATTGCTGGTTCAATAATTCCCAACTACAATCTAATTTACCATAATAATATGCACATTATTGGGGAGCATTATTTGAGCATCCATCACAATTTAATGGTATTGAAAGGAAGTTCATTTGCGGATATTGAAGAAGTGCACTCGCACCCGATGGCCCTATTGCAATGCAAGGAGTTTTTTAAGAAATACCCAAAGATAAAATTAGTTGAGGATGTGGATACTGCTGAGACGGCTAAACGCATCAAAGAAGGTAAGTTAACCAATATTGCTGCCATTGCTCCCAAAGTTGCCGCAGAGTTGTATAATTTGGATATTATTGCTTCTGAAATCCAGACGATTAAAAATAATGCAACGCGTTTTATCATTTTAAAAAAACAGAACAAAGTTCTGCCAGAGGAAGAGATAAACAAAGCTTCCTTAAGATTTATTACGGACCATAAACGTGGAAGTTTGGCAACAGTATTGAATGTTATGAGCGATTGTAATTTGAATTTGACAAAAATCCAATCCTTACCAGTGATTGAAACCCCCTGGAAATATGCCTTTTTTGTGGATGTGACTTTTGAGAGATATGATTACTTCATAAAAGCAAAATCATTATTGGAAATTATGTCTGAGGATTTTAGAGTGTTGGGCGAATATAAAAATGCACTGCAGTCATGATTACAGCAGATAGATTACATAGCGTTCAAGAGTATTACTTTTCTAAAAAATTAAGGGAAGTCCGTAGTCTTATTGATGAAGGTAGGCCAATAATCAATATGGGCATTGGCAGTCCTGATTTACCTCCTTCAAAAGAAACTGTGAGCACATTACAACATGTTTTAGAAGACAGCAAAGCACACCAGTACCAAAGTTATCAGGGCTTGCCAGAACTTCGCGAAGCTATGGCCAACTTTTATGAGTCACGTTTTGACGTGCGGGTAAATGCCAATACTGAACTTTTGCCTCTTATGGGTTCAAAAGAAGGTATTATGCATATTAGCTTAGCTTTTTTGAATGTTGGGGATGAGGTGCTAATACCAAACCCTGGCTACCCTACATATACTTCCGTGACAAACTTAGTGGGGGCAAAACCCATTATGTATGATTTGACAGCAGAAAATGGTTGGCTTCCAGATATAAAAGCATTGGAGCGAATGGACCTATCAAAGGTTAAATTGATGTGGATAAGCTACCCTAACATGCCTACTGGTGCCAGAATAAGCATGGCTAAAATGAAAGAACTTATTGCGTTTGCAAAAGCCAATAATATACTTGTGGTCAATGACAACCCATACAGTTTTGTTCTGAATGATGATCCAACCAGTATTTTACAAGTTGAAGGTGCAAAAGAGGTTGCCTTGGAATTAAATTCGTTGAGCAAAACCTTTAATATGGCTGGTTGGCGAGTGGGGATGGTACTAGGTAGTCAAGAACATATTACAGCAGTTTTAAAAATAAAGAGCAATATGGATTCAGGCATGTTTTACGGAATTCAGAAGGGAGCAATAACAGCTTTGCAAAGCGGTTCGGATTGGTTCAAGAATTTAGATAAAGTTTATGAAAGACGCAGGAAACTTATGTTTGAACTGGTGGATAAACTTGGAGCTGCTTACGATACGAATACGGCAGGTATGTTCGTTTGGGCCAAGTTGCCAAAAGGATCTAAGTCTTCAGAAACCTTTATAGATGAGGTATTGTACGATAAAAATATTTTCATAGCTCCCGGAACTATTTTTGGAAGTAATGGTGAAGGATACATACGGTTTTCACTTTGTGTAAAAGAAGAAAAAATTAAGGAAGCTATAGCTAGATTTTAGGATATGAATGTAGTCATTATTGGTATTGGATTGATAGGAGGTTCTTTTGCTAAAGATATTAAACTACTATACCCTGATGCAAACATTCTTGGAATTGATACAAATAAATCTCATGTAGAGGAAGCCTTGGAACTTGGAATAATTCAGGAACAAGGTAATTATGAATCTTTGGCCTCTGCAGATTTAGTATTGATCAGTATTCCCGTAAACGCCCTTACGTTGGAACTGCCTAAGATATTGGATGCAGCGGGTGATGAGACCGTAGTAATTGATGCTGGATCCACCAAGAGACTGATTTGTAAAATTATATCGGATCACCCAAAGCGGAGGAATTTTATGGCTTGCCATCCTATTGCGGGAACAGAGTTCTCTGGCCCTTCAGCGGCAATTAATGGTCTGTATGAAGGCAAAACCAATATTATATGTGAAGTGGAAAAGACCGCTTTTAAGCTTCAAGAAAAGGCATTGGAAGTTTTTCAAAGATTAAAAATGCGTATTCGCTATATGAACCCAGAAGCACATGACAAACATATAGCTTACGTATCTCATTTATCACATATTAGCTCATTTATGTTGGGAAAGACAGTAATTGAAAAAGAAAAAAATGAGCGTGATATTTTTGACATGGCAGGGAGTGGATTTGAAAGCACCGTTCGGTTGGCAAAAAGTTCTCCAGATATGTGGACGCCAATCTTTGAGCAGAACAAAGAGAACGTAATAGAGACTTTGGAGGAGTACATTCAAAACTTGGAAACCTTCAAACAATTGCTTTTGAATAATGACTTTGAGAATGTGTATAAAGAAATGAACAATACCAATAAAATAAAACAAATACTAAAAGGAATACCACTTACAAAAAAATAGAATTCATTATGGAAAACAAGAAGGAAATGAGAACATGGTTGGATGATATGGACTTGCCACATCCATTAGTTATTGCAGGACCTTGCAGTGCAGAGACAGAAGACCAAGTATTAAAGATAGCTCATGATTTAAAAGATACCGATGTCAATTATTACCGTGCAGGCATCTGGAAGCCAAGAACACGTCCAGGTAATTTTGAAGGTGTTGGTGCCATCGGATTAAAGTGGTTACAGAAAGTAAAAGAGGAGACAGGTCTAAAAACGGCCACAGAAGTTGCAAATAGGGCCCATGTAGATTTAGCCTTGGAGCATGATGTGGATTTATTGTGGATTGGGGCACGTTCAACCGTAAGCCCTTTTATTGTTCAAGAAATTGCTGATGCCTTAGAAGGAACGGATAAAATTGTATTGATAAAGAACCCAGTAAATCCAGATTTATCTTTGTGGTTGGGAGCTGTAGAACGCTTGTATTCAGCTGATATTAAAAATTTGGGGGTTATACACAGAGGTTTTTCCACATATGAAAAGACCAAATACAGAAATATTCCAGAATGGCAAATGGCAATTGAGTTACAATCAAAATTTCCGGATTTACCCATAATCAATGACCCTAGCCATATTACTGGGAAACGTGATATGATTTTTGATGTATCACAAACAGCTTTGGATTTAAATTTTGATGGACTAATGATTGAAACCCACCATGATCCAGATAATGCTTGGAGTGATGCGGCTCAGCAAGTAACCCCTAAACGATTAGTGCAGATTATGGATGACCTTCGTATTAGAAAAGAGACTGATGAAGAAGCGGAGTATAATAGCAAATTAAGCAACTTAAGAGCTCAGATTGATGTAATTGACAATCAGATCATTGATATCCTTGGGAAGCGAATGAAAGTCTCAGGAGGTATAGGAACGCTTAAAAAGCAAAAGAACGTAGCGGTATTACAAACCAATAGATGGAATGCTATTTTGGGTAAAATGATTTTAGAAGGGGAATCCCAAGGACTTAGTGAGGAATTTGTGTTAAGAATGTTCAAGGCAATTCACCAAGAATCTATTAATCATCAAGAGAAGATTATAAACGCCTAATCTTTTTTCAAGATTTGTTGGATCAATGTCATTTTGGACTTAATGAGAAATCATTTTGTTCAAAATGACGTTTTTATTTTAAAAAGTGTAACAGTATTCTAAATTATTCATCTTTTAAAAAGATAAAACACAGTATCATGAAAAAGTTCTTTGCACTTAGCCTCTTTTTAATTTCCACAACTATTTTTTCACAACGTATGATAGATACGGAAGTTGGGGATTTTGATAAAATCAAAGTTTTTGATTTGATTGAAGTAAATCTGATTCAATCAGATGAGAACAGGATTATGATAAAGGGCAGAAATGTGGATGACATTATTTGGATGAACAAGGATGGCGTGTTAAAACTACGCATGCAATTAGATAAAAAATTCTTAGGGGAATATACCCTGATTGAAGTGTACTACACCGATTTGGATGTTATTGATGGGAATGAAGGAGCTAAAATCACCTGTAACGAATTGGTTAAGAAGGATAAAATTGAACTGAGAGCACAAGAAGGCGCAAAAATTCGTATTGGCATGGATGTCGAATATGCAGAAATAAGGGCAGTCACAGGTGGTATTGTTCAAGCTACCGGGCTAGCACAAAATCAAAGTATTGTTTTAAATACTGGAGGAATTTTTGATGGAAGGGATTTAAGAACATCAACTACTGATATTAGGGTATCTGCTGGAGGTGAAGCAGACATTTTTGCATCAGAAGAGGTGGATATCAACATAAAAGCTGGAGGTGATGTCCATGTATACGGAAGACCTAAAAAAGTTCACAAAAATACTTTCGTAGGAGGAAGAGTTTATATGGTAGATTAAGAATATAAGAATTATGCAAAAAAAGCCCGGTACGATTTTGTTCACACCAGGCTTTTGTGTTTTTTTAAAGAATAATTACCTCTTGAAGATATACCTTGTAATAAAAATTCCTTGGCCATCTTCTTCCCCGCCATCGCTTTCCACTGCGCTGGTTACAAAAGCCAGTTCCCAGCCGTTGGCAACCATGTCATTGATCATAGAAGTCAACAAAGCATCATTGGCAGCAATGTTCTGAAAACGGATTCCGCCAATGTTGTAAAAGTTCAACAATTTGGTTTCCTCAAAATTCTTTACCCTGATGTTACCTCTTTTAGATTTGTTCCTTGTATTATCATCTTCTGTTTGAACACTGGTGTATTCTCGATAATCTTTGTCCTCTAAGGCGTTAATAATTCTAGACCTGCCCAACCCATTGGGAACAATGGACTCAACACTTGTTATGACCTTGAATTCTTGCGCACTAAGACTTAAACTTGTGGTTAATAACAAACTAGCAACCAATAAAAATTTTCTCATAATGTGTTTTTCTATATAGGAAAGACAATTTTTTTTTTGAAGGGTTGCATTTAGGGCAAATAAAAAAGCCCTTTGATTTTTCAAAGGGCTTTTTTATTTGGGTAAATATGTAATTTACTTCTTAAAGATATACCTTGTAATAAAGATTCCTTTTCCATCACCTTTTCCACCTTCACTTTCCACTGCACTGGTCACAAAGGCCAATTCCCAGCCATTAGCTACCATATCATTGATCATTGATGAAAGTAAGGCATCGTTTGCAGCAATATTCTGGAAACGGATTCCACCAATATTGTAAAAGTTCAATAATTTAGTTTCTTCAAAATTCTTTACACGGATTTCTCCACGTTTAGACTTGTTTCTTGTATTATCATCTTCAGTTTGCACACTAGTGTACTCTCTGTAATCCTTTTCTTCAAGGGCATTTACAATTCTTGAACGGCCTAAACCATTTGGAACGATAGATTCGACACTGGTAATAACTTTGAACTGTTGGGCATTCATTTCAAAAGTTGCAGCTAATGCAATGATTGCGATAAATAAAAGTTTTTTCATGTTGTAATTGATTATTTTGATTATGATACTATCAATAGATATATCGCTTCAATTAGAGGATTATTGTTTCTTTGCAATTAAAATATTAACAAATAGTGCAAGGAACAGTCTATAAATCTACCGGAAGTTGGTATACCGTTAAATCGGAAGAAGGTGGTTTTTATGAATGCCGTATAAAAGGTAAGTTCCGTATAAAAGGTATAAAGAGTACTAATCCAGTAGCTGTTGGGGATAATGTTGTGTTTGAATTAGAGGAGATTGGAGATGAAACAGTTGCTGTAATTTATGAAATAAAAGAAAGGAAGAATTATATCATCCGTAAATCCGTAAATCTATCTAAGCAGACACATATCATTGCAGCCAATTTAGATCAGGTCTTTTTATTGATTACTTTAAACAATCCACCAACGTTTACCAGTTTTATTGACCGATTTTTAGTAACAGCCGAGGCGTATGAGATTCCGGTTGTGTTATTGTTCAATAAGATGGATGTTTATGATGAGGACCAAATGATAGAAGTGGACTATTTAATAAAGCTTTATACGGAAATAGGGTACAGTTGTATAGATATAGCTGCCAAGGAAGGAAAGAATGTAGATAAGGTCAAAGAGCTGATGATAGGCAAGACAAGTATGTTCTCTGGACATTCCGGAGTTGGGAAATCTACTTTGGTGAATGCATTGGAATCTGGATTAAAATTAAAAACTGCTGAGATTTCCGAACAACATTTACAAGGACAACACACCACTACTTTTGCAGAAATGTACGACCTCTCGTTTAATGCAAGGATCATAGATACACCTGGCATCAAAGGATTTGGTATTGTTGATATGGAACAAAGTGAGATAGGAGATTATTTTCCTGAGTTTTTTAAGTTAAAACCTGAATGTAAGTTCAATAACTGTTTACATTTAGATGAACCAAAATGTGCCATTAAAAATGCTCTGGAGAATAACGAAATCTCTTGGAGTAGATATCGCAGTTATGTACAAATGATAACGGACGAGGAAGAGAACTATAGAGTTGATATTTATAAATAATAATAATTGAGAGCAGTCATACAAAGGGTTTCCAGAGCTAGTATAACGGTGGACAACGATGTGATTTCGGCTATTGAAAATGGTCTTCTTGTGTTGCTTGGAATTGAAGATGCAGATGGCAAAGAAGATATAGAATGGCTTTCTAAAAAGATAACAAACCTTCGTATTTTTAATGATGATGAAGGTATTATGAACCGATCTATTTTGGATGTGGATGGAAATATCATTGTGGTAAGCCAGTTTACGCTTCACGCCTTAACCAAAAAAGGAAATCGACCTTCATACATTAAAGCATCAAAGCCGGAAATTGCGATACCGCTTTATGAAGCCTTTGTTCAAAAAATTGAAGAGGACTTAGGAAAAAAGGTAGGAACAGGAGTCTTTGGAGCAGATATGAAAGTTGATTTATTGAATGACGGCCCTGTTACGATACTGATAGATACAAAACACAGGGAATAATGGTTTTTTAACGAAATTGTTTTTTGTTTTTGTAGGAAATATAGCATTTTAGTATTAGCTAATTTAACCGACCAACTTTAATGCGCTTTCTTACTTTTTTTCTGTTATTATGTTTTCATTTTTTGTCCTCACAGAATTACAGCTATAACACTATATCTGAAGAACTTCTCAAAAATGCCAATGCTGTTGTAAGGTTGGATCAAATGTCTGTTGTAGTTAAGGCCAGAGATTTGATGGTAGTTTCTTCTAAAAGAATTATAACGGTTTTAAATGAGAAAGGTGATAGGTATGTTCATGCTTATGCGTTTTATGATAAAAGTGACAAAATCTCTATTTTAACCGCTAAGATTTATAATAACCAAGGTGAAGAAATAAACAAATTCAAAAAGAAAGATTTTTTTGATCAAAGCGCTGTTAGTGGAGGTACACTTTACTCAGATTCTAGGATGTTGTTTATGAGATATACTCCAACGGAATATCCATACACAGTTGAGTTTACCAAGGAATATACTACACCCAACACGGCATTTGTCCCCTCGTGGAATATAATAGATGGATATAGAATAAGCGTAGAGAAGAGTTCTTTTACTTTTATTAATCAATCAGGGATAGCTTTTAGACGCAAAGAGTCCAATTTAGAGTTGTATTCCGTTGAAATAAATACTACTGCTAGCAGAGCAAATTACGAAGGGAGTAATTTAAGAGCATTGAAAAGGGAACCATTATCTCCATCTTTTAATGAATTTTCACCGACTGTTAAAATTGCTCTTGACAAATTTCATTTGGAAGGAGTCGATGGAACTGCAAAAACTTGGAAAGAATTTGGTAAATGGATTTATGACGAGTTGTTGACAGGGCTGGATGTTTTAAATCCACAAACTATAGAGCAAGTGCAAAATTTGGTAAAAGGTGTTGATGATCCTATGGAAAAAATAAAAAGGGTCTACAATTTTGTTCAAGATAATACCAGATATATAAGTGTGCAATTGGGAATAGGTGGCTGGATGCCCATAAGTGCTTCTGAGGTGGATAGAGTTAAATATGGGGATTGTAAAGGACTTACTAATTATACAATGGCATTATTAAAATCTGTTGGGATTGATTCTTATTATACTGTAGTTTATGCAGGTTCTCAGAAGCGCGATTTTGATCCGGATTTTCCTATTATGCAAGGAAATCATGCGTTTTTAAATATTCCTCTTGAAAAAGAAAATGATATTTGGTTAGAGTGCACTAGCCAAATAACCCCTGTTAATCACCTAGGAACGTTTACAGATAATAGAAACGTGCTTAAAGTAACTCCTTCCGGAGGCGAAATTGTGAAGACTAAAGCTTATCTAGATGAAGAAAACTATCAACTAACCAAAGCCGAGTATTTTACAGATATTGGCGGTGCAATAAATGGTAGAATAAGTATTTTATCCAAAGGCATCCAATACAATCAGAAGTATAGACAACCAAGCAAATCTAAGGTAGAACAAGAAGAGTATTATAAGGAATATTGGGGATATGTAAACAATCTTTCCTTAAGTAAAATCGACTTTAAAAATAACAAAGAAAATATAGTATTTGAAGAGGAACTGGAGATTACTGCAGAGAATTATTTGTCTCGAACTGAAGAAAAATTTCTTTTTGCGCCAAATATTTCCAATAGGAATTTGGCAATACCTGAAAGATGTAGAAATAGGAAAAGAGATCTTGTAATATTTCGTGGATACTTGGATGAAGATGAATTTACCATACACCTTCCAGAAAACTTTAAACCCGAAACATTAATTAAACCTATCAATTTAGAAACGAAGTTTGGTGATTATCAAGTTGTACTTAAGGAAAAAGCCCCTGGAGTTCTTCAATATAAAAGAAAGCTATTAATTAAATCAGGAAGATATGCAAAGGAGGATTATGAGTCATACAGAAACTTCCGTAAAAAAATTGCCAGATACGATAACTCTAGAATTGTCCTAACCAAAATATAATTATGAAAATCAAGCTTTTTTTACTCATATTAGTTGGTGTTCATTTTGTTCATGCCAATGATTTTAAATTTGGAAAAGTTTCAAAAGAAGAACTATCAGAAAAGCAACACCCAACTGAGTCTGATGCCAATGCTGCAATACTTTATAAAAAAGAAAGGGTGTTTTACAACTATGACTACGAGCAAGGATGGGCAGTAATTAAAGAGGCTCATTACAGAATCAAAATCTATAATAAAGAAGGACTGGATTGGGCAACACTTCAGGTTCCCTTATACATATCTAGGTCAGATGAAGAAAAGATTTCTAGCGTAAAAGGGTTCACATTTAATATGGCTGATGGAAAAATAGTAAGTGAGAAACTCAAAAAAGATGGTGTTTTTGTTGAGAAAGTAAACAAGTATAGAAACAAAGCATCCATTACAATGCCTGAAGTTAAGGAAGGCAGTGTTTTAGATATAGAGTTTAGAGTTTCTTCTCCTCTTTATTGGCACATGGACGATTTTAAATTTCAGTACGCCATCCCGGTCAAAAAAGTGGATTTGAAGCTTGATATACCAGAATACTTCGTTTTTAAAAGACATAGTAAGGGGTTTTATCCCATAAAATTAAATGAATCAAGGAAGAGTAGATCTATAACCGTGTCATATAGATCGGAAGATGATCAATCAGGGAGATCTATAAAGACATCACGTAAGAATGGTGCATTGGAATTTTATGAAAACGTGTATGAGGTCAATGCCAATGACCTACCATCTTTAAAAGAGGAGATGTACACAAATAACATAGATAATTATAGAGCAGCTATAAAGTTTGAGTTAGCTTCTACACAATTTCCGAACAGGCCGCACAAAAACTATAGTTTGAGTTGGGAAGGAGTGGCAAAATCAATATATGAGTTTGATAATTTTGGATCAGAGCTAAAAAAAACAAATTATTTTGAAGAAGATGTGGACAATGTAATAGTTGCACAAACTGAAGATATGGAAAAGGCTAGACTAATTTTCGAGTTCGTTAAATCAAAAATGACTTGGGACAAGTATACAGGAGTTACATGTAGCAGTGATGGTATTAAAAAAGCTTATAGAGAAGGCTCAGGCAATGTGGCTGAAATTAATTTAATGCTTACTGCAATGTTCAGATATGCTGGATTAAAGGCCAACCCAATATTAGTGAGTACAAGATCTAATGGAATTCCACTTTTTCCAACAACAGACGGATTTAATTATGTTATTTCTGGCATTGAAGTGATGAATGATGTTATTCTTTTTGATGCCACTGAAAAAAATACTTATCCAGATGTTCTTCCTAACAGGGCATTAAATTGGATGGGCAGACTTGTTCGTAAGGATGGAAGTTCATCTCAAGTTGATTTGATTCCGAAAGAGCCATCAAAGGAATTGCATTATATGAATGCTAAAATTAATGTTGATGGTTCTGTTGAGGGTAGAACAAGAACGCAGTATTCCAATCAACTTGCACTATCTTTTAGAGATGTTTTGGACAGTACGGATGAAGAAACTTACCTGGAAGAACTTGAAAATAATTACGGGGAAATGGAAATCTCTTCCTTTGACATTAAGAATAAAGATGAATTTTCAAAACCAGTAATTGAGACTTGCGAGTTTAGTAAAGAAAACCAATGTGAATTCTTGGGCGAAAAGATTTATTTCAGACCAATGTTGTTTTTGGCTCAAACGGATAATCCTTTTAAAATGGATAAAAGGGAATATCCAATTGATTTCACCTTTCCCAGACAGAAAAAGTATATAATCAATTTATCCATTCCAGAAGGATATCAAATAGAGTCATTACCTGAGAATGCAATTGTTCAATTACCTGAACAAGCTGGAATCTTTAAGTTTAAAATAGCATCTCAGGAAAATCAGATTAGGGTAAGTGTTTTAACAGAATTTAAAACTGCACTTTTCCCCTCTAACTACTATGACGTTTTAAAAGAGTATTACAAAAATTTAGTTTTAAAACAATCAGAAAAAGTAGTTTTGTCCAAAATCTAAATTATATGGATATCCAAAATGCCCAAAAAGCAGTTGACGAATGGATAAAAACCCATGGGGTTCGCTACTTTAACGAACTCACCAATATGGCCCAACTTACAGAGGAGGTTGGTGAAGTTGCCAGAATCATTGCAAGGCGATATGGGGAGCAAAGTGAAAAAGAATCGGACAAGACCAAAGATTTGGGGGAAGAACTGGCAGATGTACTCTTTGTAGTACTTTGTCTGGCAAACCAAACAGGGATAGATTTGCAAGAAGCTTTTGATAAAAAACTGGATTTAAAAGCGAAACGAGATCATGACCGTCACCAGAATAATGAAAAGCTCAAATAAACTATATTTGAGCTTTTATTTTTTAGGATAACCAATAAAGAATTCTGCGTTTGAAACTCCAACTTTCCTACCTTCAAGAAAAAGTAATACACAAAGCCATAAAAATTACAGGCTCTAAAAGTGAGACCAATAGATCATTGCTGCTTCAGGCCCTTTTTCCAAATGTGACCATTGAGAATTTGTCCAATTCAGATGATGGAGAAGTCATGCAAAAGGGATTGAAAAAATCTATGGGTGAAGTTGATATACACCATGCCGGGACCGCCATGCGATTCTTAACCGCATATTTTGCTTCGCAACAAGGAAAAGAAGTCATTTTAACTGGCTCCAAACGTATGAAAGAACGACCTATTAAAGTGCTGGTTGAAGCGCTTACAGATTTGGGAGCAGAAATTAAATATGTCAATAATGAGGGCTATCCACCAATAAAAATAACTGGAAAAAAACTAAACAGAAGTAAAGTTTCCTTGCCTGCTAACATTAGCAGTCAATACATTTCTGCACTGTTGTTAATCGCACCTAGTTTGGAGAATGGACTGGAGTTGGATTTGGTAGGGAAAATAACCTCTATACCCTACATTAATATGACCTTAGCCCTTCTTGACCAAATTGGAGTAAATACACAATTTAAGGGAAATACCATAAAGATCGAACCAAAGCGGCAGGTTAAAGACACAACTTTGACTGTAGAGTCAGACTGGAGTTCAGCAAGCTATTTTTATAGTATTGTAGCCTTGTCTGATGTGGGTACAAAAATTCAATTGTCTTCTTATAAAAAGGATTCTTTGCAAGGGGATAGCATTCTGTCAGAAATCTATAAAGATTTTGGTGTGGAGACCACTTTTCTAGAAAATAAAATAACAATTGCAAAGATTGCCAATTGTAAATTGTCAACCGTTGCGTATGATTTGTCCAATGCTCCAGATACAGCGCAAACCATCTCGGTTACTTGTTTGGGGCTTAATGTGGGCTGTCATCTCTCAGGTTTGCATACGTTGCCTATAAAGGAAACAGATAGATTGGCGGCGCTAAAGACAGAGTTTGAAAAATTGGGCGCAAAAGCTGAAATTGATGCAGAAAGTTTGACCTTACAGGCTTCAGAACAGATTATTTCAGGAGTTTCTATAGATACCTACAATGACCATAGAATGGCCATGGCGTTTGCTCCTCTGGGCTTAAAAACCAAGCTAATCATAAATGATGCTGGGGTAGTTTCCAAATCATATCCAGATTTCTGGAAAGACTTAGAAACACTTGGATTTGACATCATTGAAATGTAATTTACATTTAATCATCAAATTACTTGACATCCCCTATGTCGAGATTGTATATTTGCCATCTTTAAAAATATCCAAAACAACTTTACATGAAATTATCAAACTTCAACTTTGAATTACCTAAAGAATTATTGGCTGAATATCCTGCTGAAAATAGGGACGAGTCCAAACTTATGGTAATTCATAGGGAAACTGGAAAAATTGAACACAAAATGTTCAAAGACCTTATTGACTATTTTGATGAAGGAGATGTGATGGCCTTGAACAATACAAAGGTTTTTCCGGCAAGGCTTTATGGAAACAAGGAAAAAACCGGAGCTCGGATTGAAGTTTTTTTACTTCGAGAATTAAATCAAGAACAACGCCTTTGGGATGTTTTGGTGGATCCAGCAAGAAAAATAAGAATAGGCAACAAGTTGTACTTTGGAGATGATGAAAGTTTGGTTGCTGAGGTGATTGACAATACAACTTCTAGAGGAAGAACGTTACGTTTTCTTTATGATGGTTCTTATACTGATTTTAGAAGAAAATTACGCGAACTAGGGGAAACTCCTCTACCAAAATATATTAAACGTGGTGTTGAACCAGAAGATGAAGAAAGATATCAGACCATTTATGCAAAACATGAAGGAGCGGTAGCAGCACCAACAGCTGGATTACATTTTTCCAAGCATTTATTAAAAAGGTTGGAAATAAAGGGGATAAAATTTGCTGAGGTTACTTTACATGTTGGATTGGGTACATTTAACCCTGTTGAGGTAGAGGATTTATCCAAACATAAAATGGATAGTGAAGAATTGGTTATTGATGAAAAAGCAACAGAGATCATAAACAACGCAAAAGAAAATAAACAACGTATTTGTGCCGTTGGTACCACAGTAATGCGTGGTTTGGAAAGTGCGGTTTCATCAGGGCATACGTTGAATACTTTTGAAGGATGGACGAATAAATTTGTATTTCCTCCTTATGAGTTTAGTATAGCAAACTGTATGATTACCAATTTCCATTTACCAAAGTCCACTCTATTGATGATGGTTTCTGCATTTATTGGACACGATCTTATGAAAAAGGCCTACAAGCAGGCAATTTTAGAGGGATATCGTTTTTATTCTTACGGAGATGCAATGTTGGTCATCTAAAACATAAAAGTTTAAAACAAGATAAATCCCGCTTGATTGATAAATGAATCAGCGGGATTTTTTCTTGATTATCTTTAACAAGTGGAGATTAAGAAGAAAGACATAAGGGCACTTACCAAAGAACAGTTGCGGGATTTTTTCGTAAAAGAAGGAGATAAGGCTTTTCGGGGTAATCAGGTGTATGAGTGGTTATGGCAAAAATCAGCACACTCTTTCGAAGCGATGACCAATATTTCCAAGGAAACCAGAAACATGTTGGAAGCTAACTTTGTCATCAACCACATTAAGGTAGATCAAATGCAACGCAGCAGTGATGGGACCATTAAAAATGCGGTAAGACTTCATGATGACTTGGTAGTTGAATCTGTTTTGATTCCTACAGCAACAAGAACCACTGCCTGTGTCTCTAGTCAAGTAGGGTGTAGCTTAGATTGCCGGTTTTGTGCTACATCACGCTTAAAAAGAATGCGAAACCTGAATCCAGATGAGATTTATGACCAGGTAGTAGCTATTGACAATGAAAGTCGATTGTATTTTGATAGACCATTGAGCAACATTGTATTCATGGGTATGGGAGAACCTCTGATGAACTATAATAATGTACTCAAAGCAATCGAAAAAATAACATCACCTGAAGGATTGGGGATGTCACCAAAGCGAATTATAGTTTCAACATCTGGAGTTCCCAAAATTATTAAAAAGATGGCGGATGAAGAGGTGAAGTTTGGTTTGGCAGTCTCTTTGCATTCAGCAATAGATGAGGTGCGATCATCCATAATGCCTTTTAATGCCACTTTTCCTTTAAAAGATTTACGGGAAGCTTTGCAATATTGGTATGGCAAGACCAAAAACAGGATAACATATGAATATGTTGTGTGGGAAGGAATCAACGATACGCTAGAAGCTGCTAATGCCCTGGTCAAGTTTTGCAAATTTGCACCATCAAAAGTTAATCTAATAGAATATAATCCAATTGATGATGGCGAATTTCAACAAGCTTCTAACGCTGCGGTAGAGATGTACCAAAACACTTTAGAGAAAAATGGAATTACCGTAACCGTAAGAAGGTCTCGTGGCAAGGATATTGACGCTGCATGTGGACAACTGGCTAATAAGAGTTAGTTTATAAAATAGGTTACTTGTCAATAATAGTTTTAATTCTTTTCCAATACATATTTGTAAAGCCCAACATCATTTTTATTGGCCGATAAGGTCAACGTATTCCCATTTATGGTATAGTTATATGTGCCATTTAGGATTAAGTTCCAATCAAAATCAGCTGTCCATATATTTTTGTCAGTAAATTGAATAGTGTTTTTTTCCACTTCATATGCTCCATTTCCCCCAGCTGGAAATCTGTTGGCTCCTGTTGAACTTGAAAATTCTCCTCCACTGAAAGAAACTTCTACTGGATTTGAGAACGTTTGGTCATTTTGATATTCTACAGTAAATGTTCCTTTATATTCCCCTTCTAATGTTGCTAAAAAGTCATCGTCACTTTTTCCACAGCTTAAAACACATATGAAAAATCCAACAAATAAGATTGATTTAAATTTAGATTTCATCTTCTTTCTTTAGTTCAAAGATGTAAAACTTAAGTCAACGTTGCGTTATGTAATAACCATTAAAGAAGCAGCTCTATTTTGCAGATTATCGATGGTTTTGTCCTACTATCTTAAAACTTGAAACTTCCAAGTGTGAACTGTAGCATTTTCCCTACTTTTAGACACTGAAAACCAAATTAATCAAAGGCTGAATTCCATTGAAGGTAGTTTCGCAAATAAGAGAGCCCATTGAACATGAAATGGAACTTTTTGAAGAAAAGTTTCTAAAGTCCATGTCCTCCAAAGTGGCATTGTTCAATAGAATTACATACTATATTGTAAACAGAAAAGGGAAGCAAATGCGCCCTATGTTTGTATTTCTTACCGCTAAGTTGATAAATGAAGGAGCCGTGAACGACCGTACTTTTTGTGGCGCATCAATTATTGAATTGATACATACGGCAAGTCTTGTACATGATGATGTGGTGGACGACAGTCATAAAAGAAGGGGGTTTTTTTCCATCAATGCCCTTTGGAAAAATAAGATTGCGGTTTTAGTAGGTGACTTTCTTTTTTCAAAAGGTGTTTTGGTAGCATTGGAAAATAAAGACTATGATCTTTTACATATTATTTCCAATGCTGTAAAGGACATGAGTGAAGGGGAGTTGTTACAAATTGAAAAA
This sequence comes from uncultured Allomuricauda sp., assembly GCF_947499585.1. GTDB lineage: Bacteria > Bacteroidota > Bacteroidia > Flavobacteriales > Flavobacteriaceae > Flagellimonas. The sequence goes on from NZ_CANMOO010000004.1 coordinate 132,861, forward strand.
GCACGTCTTTTAGATATTACGGAAGAGGTGTATTATGATATTATTCGCCAAAAAACAGCTACCTTAATTGCAGCCTGTTGTAGTATGGGGGCCTGTTCTGTAAAACCAGATTCTGAGCATGTGGAAATTTTCAGAAAATTTGGAGAACTATGCGGAATGGCATTCCAAATTAAAGATGATCTTTTTGATTATGGAGCGGAAAAGATTGGGAAGCCTACAGGAATTGATATTAAGGAACAAAAAATGACGCTTCCGCTGATCTATGCACTAAATAAGAGTGACAAAGAAAAAAAACGGTGGTTGATTAACTCCATCAAAAATCACAATAAGGATAAAAAGCGAGTCAAAGAAGTCATCGCTTACGTAAAGGAAAAAGGCGGATTGGACTATGCCGTAACTAGAATGATTTCCTTTAAAGATGAAGCCTTGGCGCTATTGGAAAATTACCCTGATTCCGACTATAAAAGTGCACTTACACTTATGGTCAACTATGTGGTAGAGCGTAAAAAGTAATGTTCTCATATTTACTTTTCTTCGAGTACTTTCTTAAACAAGGATTATAGGCATTTGAAAAAAAAATACTGCCTTGGACAACCTTTTTAGATTTTGTCACGTCTATCTTTATAGAAAACAAACCGAGAGTCACTTTTGAAGATTATTTCTTTGCATACAAATGAAAAGCTTTTGATTAAAAAAGCCATTGCCGGAGATCAGCAGGTACAAAAACTGTTGTATGAAAAATTTTCATCCAAAATGCTCGGGGTTTGTAGGCAGTACATCAAGGACCTTCAGTTTGCAGAGGATGTAATGATCAATGGGTTTGTTAAAGTCTTTCAAAACTTGAAGTCGTTTCAGCATAAAGGAAGTTTTGAAGGTTGGATTAGAAAAATCATGGTTCGGGAAAGTATTTCTTATTTGCGGAAAAGACAATTTGTGGTCTATGATGATGAGGTATGCGAATCTCAACCCAAGGAAATAGAAGGGAGCAGCTCATTATTGGATGTGGAATATGTACAACAATTAATAGATAAACTGCCTGAAGGATATAAAATGGTTTTTTTATTGTACGCGATAGAAGGCTATAAACACCAAGAGATTGCTAAAATGTTGAAAATTTCTGAAGGAACCTCAAAATCTCAGTTGTTCAAAGCAAGAAAAATGCTTCAAGAGAATTTGACCCTAAAAGGAATGTCACCTAGAATTAAATCTGGGGATTAAAGAAATGATAATGGAGAAATTGGAGAAACATATAAAAGAAAGATTGGAGGAGCGAAAAATAACACCTTCAGTACAGGCATGGGATAAGGTTTCGTCTAGAATAAACATAGACGAAAAACCAAAACAAAAGGGATGGTATTTGTATGCCATAGCAGCAAGTTTCATAGGTGTTCTTTTGGTTTCAATATTCTTTTTTAAATCAGAAGAACCCAAAGAAAATACTATTCAAGTTGTAGAAGAGAATAATACAAAAGAAAAACAGATACAAACCAAAGCGGATGATATCAATTTTCAGAATGTGGAACCAAATAAATCGACCATTGTAGAAATTGATTCAAATAATAGTACTGAAGAAAAGCCCGATGACAACAAGTTTGCTGTATTTCCTGTGCAAACCACAGTAACGGAAGAGACTGTAAAAGAGCCGTTACAAGACAGTTTTTTAAAAGAATCTAATGGCATAATTGCACAAAAAGTAAACGAAGTAGTGGCTCAAGTAGAATTTTTGGAAAACACAAATGCTGAAGTGAGTGATGCTGAGATAGATTCACTTTTAAGGACTGCCCAAAGGCAAATTCTCTCTGAACAGTTGTTTACGGAAAATGGTTCTGTAGATGCTATGGCATTGTTATCTGAAGTTGAGATTGAATTGGATGATTCATTCAGAGATCAAATTTTTGATGCACTCAAAGATGGTTACTCCAAACTACGAACAGCTGTGGCCGACCGAAATAATTAAAAATATTCATCAATCAAAAGACCTTTTTAGTTTCCCTATCCCGATAATAATCGGGTAGGGAGGTTAGAAGGGACAATAAATCAAGACATATCATGAGAACAATTACACTTTACATAGCATCACTTTTTCTACTATTCCTTTCGCATCAGGTTGCCGGTCAAGAGAAGTATGAGAAAAAAATAGAAGTGTTAAAAGCGCAGAAAGAAAAAATAACCCAACAAGAAAAGGATGCGCTAAAATTCCAGATTAAGGATATTAATAGGCGTGTTAGTAAGGGTGATCTTTCTGCCGAAGAGGCTAAACTTCTTAAAGCGGAAGCAGCTAAAAAAAGAGCTAAGAACATAGAAAATAGGATTGCTATTGTAGAAAACCAAATACTGTTGTTAGAGAGAAATCAAGACGATGCGCTGGTATTAATGGAATCGGATACCATAACACACGAAGGCTTTCGATTTGGTATTGATATTGATGGCAAACCTGCTTTTTCTTTCCGTTCACGTGAGTGGAAAAAAGATATTAAATATGACAGGCGTACGTATTCAGATTTTGTCTTTGCCATTGGGTTGAACAATGCCATAATTGAAGGGCAATCTTTAGATGATTCACCATATAAGGTTGGCGGAAGTAGATTTTTTGAAATGGGATGGCAATGGCGAACACGAGTTTTTGAAAGATCTAATTGGATACGTTTTCATTATGGTTTTTCTTTCCAGTTTAATGGACTAAAGCCGGACGATAATCAGATTTTTGTACAAAATGGGGATCAAACAGTCTTAGAAGAATTTGAATTTGAATTGGATAAATCTAAACTAAGAATGGACAACCTTGTGTTTCCGGTTCATTTTGAGTTTGGACCTTCAAGATTGCGTAAAACCGAAAAAAGTTTTCGGTATTCCATACAAAATCAATTTAGGATAGGTTTAGGAGGGTACGGCGGATTTAACCTTGGTACGCGTCAAAAATTAAAGTATAGCAGAAATGGGGAGCGCGTAAAAGATAAATTTAAAAGAGATTATAATACTAGCGACTTAATTTATGGTTTAAGCGCATACGCCGGTTTTGATGGTATACTTTTATATGCAAAGTATGACCTAAACCCCATTTTTAAAGATGCAACAGTAAAACAGAACAACATTTCTTTGGGCCTTAGATTCGATTTATAGATTAACCAACAACACCTCTCTGTCATCTTGAATAACATCAAATAAAAGGAGAGGTGTTTTTTATTAATTGGGTAAGGTTTTAATCAGTTTAATTCTCTTTGCATTTCTGGCGTAAATTCTTCTTTATAATATACCCGTTTGCAATGAGAGCATTCTGCAAATCTTGAAGTTCCCAATTTAAAAATGGGAATCCAGAAAAAGTGAACATAATTTGGATGAGAAACGGTTGTCAACGTTCCTGTTTGATAACAATGAGGACACGAAACATTATATAATGTTTTGGTTTCCTTTTTACCTGTTTTTGTGCCAAAGAAGAAAATCATAACTCTGCAAACTTAGTATTCTTCTTTAAAACATTTAGGAAAAGAAGTTTGGAAATGCTTTAATAACCTATTTGGGTTTCAATAAATCAAGTGTTGTTTGGATTTATCTTTCCAACCGGATTTATAATCGGAATCCACAAAATAAACTTTAAGATCAGCTTTGTAGTCAGCATTAACAAAGTAAACCTTCTTTTTGGCCTTGTAATCGGCATTTGTAAAGTACCATTTGCCGTTGTTTCCTTTGGCTTTGTAATCAGCATCTACTTTATAAACTAAAAGATGTGCCTTATACTCCTGGTCCACAACGAATACTTTGACATCTGCTTTGTAATCGGCATCAACAGAATAAACTTCTTGTGCATTAGTGCTTTTTACAGTGAATATGATTGCTGTATATAGGAATATTTTTTTCATATTTTGAGTCTTACTAAATTATCAATGTTAAGGAGTCTATTCCAGGTTTTCTCTTTTATTATCAAGTTTCATTCCAAAGAATAATATGATGTTTTAGGGCAAGCGGAGTTAAAAATCAGGTATATCATTTTTTTGCATTGAAGAATTTGGATTCTTCTCAAACTCAATTCCATAAAACTTCGTTTTTTGCTACCTTTAGAAGCTATTTAAAATGCCATATTGATTTCAAAGACAACCATAGATCAAGTATATGAAACCGCCCGTTTAGAGGAGGTAATTGGTGATTTTGTGCAATTGAAGAAAGCAGGGTCTAACTTTAAGGGGCTAAGCCCGTTTTCTGATGAGCGTACTCCCAGTTTTATGGTGTCTCCCGTAAAACAGATATGGAAAGATTTTAGCAGCGGAAAGGGAGGGAATGTTGTTGCATTTTTAATGGAACATGAACATTTTACCTATCCAGAAGCCATAAAGTACTTGGCTAAAAAGTACAACATTGAGCTGGAGGAAACAGAGCAATCTGATGAGCAAAAGGAACAGGCCAATGAGCGGGAAAGCATGTATTTGGTTTCTGAATATGCACAGAAGTACTTCAAGGAAACCCTCTGGGAATCTGAACCAGGAAAAGCAATTGGCCTAACGTATTTTAAGGAGCGCGGTTTTACAGACGATACCATAAAGAAATTTGGTTTAGGTTACGGATTAGATCAATGGGATGCCTTTACCAACACTGCGTTAGAGAAAGGATATCAATTGGAGTTTTTAGAGAAAACGGGCTTGACCATTGTAAAGGAACAAGCTGGTGGGGAGTCTAGAAAATTTGACCGTTTTAAAGGACGAGTCCTATTCCCTATCCATTCCATGAGTGGAAGAGTGTTGGGCTTTGGGGGTCGAATCTTGACCAATGATAAAAAAGCGGCTAAATATTTAAATTCTCCTGAGAGCGATATTTACCATAAAAGCAAAGTGCTCTATGGAATCTACTTTGCCAAGCAGTCTATTGCCAAAGAAGATAATTGTTTTTTGGTGGAAGGATATACGGATGTCATTCAATTGCATCAACGTGGGGTGGAAAATGTGGTGGCTTCCAGCGGAACAGCGCTTACCCCAGAGCAAATTAGATTGATTAACAGGCTTACAAAGAATATTACAGTACTTTTTGATGGTGATGCAGCAGGTCTTAGAGCTTCTCTCCGTGGAATAGATTTGATTTTAGAGCAAGGCATGAATGTAAAGGTCTGTACCTTTCCGGAAGGTGAAGATCCAGATAGTTTTGCCAAGAACAACACCTATGAGGATTTAGTTCTTTATTTGGAAGAGAATGCAAAGGATTTTATTCAATTCAAGACTTCTCTTTTAGCTGAGGAAGCTGCTAATGATCCTATAAAAAGAGCAGATACGGTCAGGGATATTGTAAACAGCATTAGTAAAATACCTGATCAAATAAAGAAGGAGATTTACATACAGGAATGTGCCAAAATAATGCAGATTTCTGAAGAGGTGTTATACAATACACTGGCTCAAATTGATAAAAAAGGAGTTGCAGATACCAACAAAAAGCTCAAACAAGAGCAAAAGGCCTTTCAAGTTGTAAAAAATGACCAGGTTGTTGAGAAGGTTGATGTGCAGTTTGAATTGGAGCGAAAAATCATTGAAATGCTCCTTTTGTATGGAAGTCAGATGCAGGAATTTGAAGATTTGGTGCTAAAAGAAAATGAAGAAGGCGATTTGGTTCTGGAACCAGAAATTGTTGAGGCAAAAGTTTATGAAAAGGTGTATTTGGACCTTCAGGAAGATGAAATTGAGCTTACCAACGAACAGTTTAAGACAATTTATTACAAGCTGATAGAAGATTTAAACGAAAGTGAAGAATTTAAGGTAAATACCTTTTTATCTAATTTGGACCAAGAAACGGTTAGCGAGGTATCTTCTATTTTGATGGAAGAAGAAAAATACAAGCTTGATGATTGGGCAAGAAAAGATATCTATCCAAAAGATAAAGGACAAGGTATTGCGCAACTGGTAGGCGAAACCATACTTACATTACGTTGTTACCTGATTAAAAACCGAATTGAAAAACTACAAGAACGTACCGAAGGCAACACTGACGATAACTCTGAAGTTTTAGAGGAAATTGTAAATTACTTACAGTTGAATAAACTGTTGAATGCCAAATTGAACAGGGTACTTTCTTAAAACAAAAATCCCGAGCATATGCCCGGGATTTTCAACAGTTTGTACTGGTTATTCTAATATAATTCCAAAGCCTTAGCTTGTTGTAATAAATCCACCAAATTATCCACATTCAATTTTTTCATTAAACGTGCTTTGTAGGTACTAACGGTTTTTTCATTTAAGTTTAAACCCTCGGCAACTTCTTTGTTTCTTTTTCCGCTAGCTAAAAGTTTTAAAACTTCTACTTCTCTAGATGACAATTTTCTGAAGAATCTCCTTGGTTTTTGTGTGCCTTCATCAAAAGCCAAGCGCTGAGCCAATTCATTGGTTATAAACATATTGCCTTCGCTTACTTTTCTTACTGCCGAGATAATATAGTCTAAATCCGCAGTTTTGGATAGATAACCGAACGCTCCTGCACGAATAGTACTCAATGCATAGACATCTTCCGATTGTCCACTGTACATTAATGATTTAACGTTAGGAAATTCTTGTTTTAGTTTTCTTAGTGTAGCAATACCATTTATTTCTGGAATGTCCATTTCCAGCATTACTACATCGGGGGTAGCTTTTTCCAACACATCAAATAGTTGAGAAGTAGTTGAAACATCTGCAATGACCTCAATATCTGAACTAGCTTCGAGGACTTGCTTAATGCCTAATCGAACTATGGGATGATTGTCAGCTATTAATACTTTTATCATTTGGTTTGAGTTTTATTCTTTTGTTTAGTACTTAATTACTTACGCGGCGTGGCGAGCAAGTTAACGATTTGATGACGTAAAACTGTAATTTTTTTCTTAAAACCTTAGAATTTCTGGGGTTTTTTTCGTCTTAAGCTGGGTTTTCTAGGTCAAAAGGTCATTTTAAGCGAGTAGGGATTTCACAAATGGGTATAGGAATCATCTTATGCTTGTTAGCAGTATTAAACTTTTTATATATGGTGAATACTTCTCTTTTTCTGTCAGAAAAGTCATCAATTGATTTTTTCTCGTCATCCATTTTCATAGCCCATTCAAGCTCTGGGTAGGAAGCTCCTATCTGATCTTCGTCTGTTCTGCTATCTCCCCATAGCCCATCAGTAGGGGCGGCTTCCATAATATCTTGATTAATCCCTAACACCTTGCCCACGTCATAAACTTCAGTCTTTAATAGGTCCGCTATAGGGCTCAGGTCTACTCCACCATCACCGTATTTGGTATAAAAACCTACACCAAAATCTTCTACCTTGTTTCCAGTGCCTGCTACTAAGTATCCATTTAATGCTGCAAAATAGTAGAGGGTTGTCATTCTTAGTCTTGCCCGGGTGTTTGCAAGAGACATGAACCTATCTTCCTCGTTTTCCACTTTTGGCAAAACTGACACCAGGCTGTCAAATACTGGAGTCAAATTAACAGGTTGTCTATTTACATTGGAAAAATTATCCATTAACCATGCAATGTGCTTATCTGCTCTTGTTACTTGATTTTCCCCTTGGTGTATTGGCATCTCTAAACATAAAAGGTCAAGACCTGTCTTAGCACAAAGGGTAGAAGTAACTGCCGAATCTATTCCTCCGGAAACTCCTATTACAAACCCCTTACTATTTGAATTGGTCGCATAGTCCTTTAACCACTTTACAATATGTTCTGTTACCTTTTCAGTTTGCATGTCTTACTTTTTAGATTCAATAAATTACCTTTGTGCCCTGTAAATTTAAACGCTGTCGTGCTAAAAATGAAGAGGTTGTTGAAATACTTTAATATATCTGTATTTAGCAGATCATTTTTTTTGATCATACTATTCCTTAGTGGATGTAAACAAACGGATAAAACTTCCAAAGAAATCTCCAACATCCAAATTGATTTAGATATATATAGATTTGATCGTGAGTTTGCTGCCACCTCACCAGAGGGTATTCCTAACTTAAAATCTAAATATCCCTATTTGTTTCCTTCGCAGTTCCCGGACAGTATCTGGATTGCCAAACTAACAGATACCATTCAAGTTGAGTTGTCAGATGAAGTAGAGAAGGCTTTTGGTAATTTTGAGGCTGAATCGAATGATTTAGAATCTCTTTTTCAGCATGTAACCTATTATTTTCCAAAATTTAGAACACCAAAAGTGGTGACCGTTACATCTGATGTTCGATATAACGATCGTGTGATTCTTGCAGATACCCTTTTAATTTTAGGTCTAGATAACTATTTGGGGGCAGATCATCATTTTTATAAAAGTATTCAACGTTACATCGCAGCGGGACTTGACAAACAATATCTAACTTCTGATGTTGCAAGCGCTGTTGCAAAGAAAGTATTGAAATACCCCCGTAATAGATCTTTTCTCTCAAGAATGGTGTATTATGGAAAAGAACTATATATAAAGGATAAGGTACTTCCTTCAATTACTGATGCTCAGAAGATAGGATATACTGCCGAGAAGATGGAGTGGGCCATAAACAACGAGGAGCAGATTTGGCGCTATTTTGTGGAAAAAGAACTGCTTTATAGTACTGATGCTAAACTGGATCGAAGATTTTTAGACCCGGCTCCTTTTTCCAAATTCCAGTTAGAACTAGATAGTGAATCTCCAGGAAGATTGGGAAGATATATGGGATGGCAGATTGTTAAGGCCTTTATGGAAAAGAACAATCTTACCTTGCAGCAGCTTTTGAACCTACCTGCGGATGAAATTTTTAAGAAATCAAATTACAAACCAAGAAAATAAATGGCAGTAGAACATACTTCAGAAATAAAATTAGTTGTTGGGCTTGATGAAAACAGAGTTCCAGAGGAATTAAACTGGTCAGCTCAAGACGGCGGCATTGAGAATGAGGAAGCCAAGGCTATGATGCTTTCTGTTTGGGATAGTAAAAACAGAGAATCGTTGAAGATAGATTTATGGACAAAGGATATGCCTGTAGATGATATGAAAATCTTTTTTCACCAAACATTGGTTACTATGGCGGATACATTCATGAAAGCCACTCAGGATGATAAGATGACTGCTACCATGAAGGATTTCTGCGATTATTTTGCAGAGAAGTTAGAATTGAAGTAGCCATTCTATTTAAGGTATAGGTTGATTTAATCTATTAAACTGATTCTTTTCCTCTCCATTTAAATTCAAACACCGTACAATTTTGTCCTTTGTAGGTTTCAACATGAAAAAGTAAAGGATCAAAACAACAGAGACTACCAAATATGCCATATTCTCGGTAATCATAAATGCTACAACGCCAAATAGTGCAGGTGCTTCTGCTAAAGCATATTTAATGATTGATGCGGTTTGAAAGCGTGCTAATTTTTGTTTTAAATCAATTGTTTCGGGAATATTTTTTATGGACTGCTTAAAAATAAAATCCCCCAAAAAAATACAGCTCACTGCAACGATGGGCACTATCATCAAATAGATGTCATTGGTGTTGGAGAAATCAAAACTGGTATTTTGTGTTTGAAAATAAATTATGGTGCCGAACAGAATAGGTCCAGAGATCAAACCCATATGAAGAATGGAGAGGGTTTTAATAAATCCGTTAGGGGTGAGTGAATGTTTTTGCGTTCCCATAACTTTGAGTAAAACGGTTTTGGTTGTAAATAAAGGTAAAATACAAACAAATTGTATGAACTAATTGGTCAAACACTAAAATGGGACAAAATATGCATAGTTTGACTTGATGTTTTCACCTAAGCTCACTGCAAAAAAAACACCGAAAAAGACCTATCAATTGTGGAAATAGTCCTTTGGTGGCATCCCCATCAATTTTTTAAATGACTTATTAAATGTTGTTTTTGAATTGAAACCGGCTTCTTGGGCCAATCCAAAAAAGGTAAGATTTTCAACTTTTTGAGATTTGGCAAGCTCAACAAATTCCTTGATTCTATAATAATTCACATATTCAAAAAAGTTCATTCCAATGCGCTCATTAAGTAACCTAGCTATTTCTGGATTACTAATGCCAAGCATTTCTGAAAGCTCAGACTTTACCAATTTCCTATTGAGATAAGGTTTTTTTTCGATCATCAACTTCTCCAGTTCAATTTTTAAATTATCCAATTCCGTTATGGAGAGTTTGGATTGTTGGTACTTTTTAGCCTTTACTTGCTCACTAACCTTAAACAGTTCAGGTTCCCTCATACCATAATAGGCTATAAAAAGAATGATTAGTGCAATGCTTAACCAGATTGTCCTTCTAGCGTTTCTTTCTATGGTTTCATACCCTTGAGTACTTATAAAATATATTACCATCCAACATAAAAGGCACAGCCCAATTGCTATGAGAAAATTTGAGAAAAATTTTGTCTTTATTGAGTAACTCAGCTCATTGCGTAGTTTCTTTTTAGTATTGAAAAATAGCTGGCAACTCAAAACCCAATAGGTAAGATTAAATGCCAATCCAATACCCACAAGAAGTGTTATGGTCCTAAAAAGTTCTCCGCTTTTAAATCTTTCTCCTATTACCTGATCAGATGGAATCATAAAGTAAAAAACTATGACAAGAATGTAGATAATACCCGGTACGTAATGAAGTAAATCGGCAGGCTTAAATTTTTTTCCGGTAAGAGAAGAACGCGTGAACAAATAAATTGTAGAGCCGAACATTAAAATGGAAAACTCAGAAAATGAATAAAAACGAAAGTTTTGTCCAAATACTTCTGAAATATAAATGATACGTCCAGTTAGACCAACTGCCAACAAAACAATCAGAAAGGCCAAGTAACCGTTAATGTTTTTTCTGTTTTTTGGTGAAAAAAGATAAATGAACAGTAAGAAAAGGCTTTGAAAGTATGCGAAATAAACGAACTGATTGATGATTGCTTGCATATTACTAAAATAAGCAGACCATACTAATATGGCCTGCTTAAGGTGTTGCTATTTAAGAATAAATTGATTTACATGTTTTACACCCTGGTGGTCCATGTTCAAATTGGTTTCATAGAATTTTTTGAAAGATGCCTCACTTTCCCATTGGGTAATGACCAAATAATCTGGATTGTAGTAGTACCCAAATGGAGATGCGCCATTGGCAAGCTCCACTTTTAAAGTAGCGCCATGCTGCTTCGCTTTGCTGACCCAGGCATTCTTAAATTTTGAAAAAGATGCTTCTTCATTAGCCCAATATGCAGTAACTACATTGTACTTATCTTGGTTGATTTCAAATGAAAGGTCCTCTTGGAGTTCCCAATAGGTCAATGCAAATGTTGACCAAAGATCTCTTCTTCGTTTATGAAAATCTGGAAGGGAAACTTCAATTTCATTTATAAAATTAGACCTGCTGTCAAAAGAGTTCCAGTACCCGAGAATCATGCTTTGAGGTTGGTAATTGCCCTGTGTGTACTTTTCAATGCCAAAGCCAGGCTGAGGATTATACCCATTTTTTTGTGCCACCGGAAATACAAGTTTAAAGTATTCCTGCAATAGATCATCCTTGTCTGGGTTTTGATTTAAAAAGATAATATCAAATACTTGCCCTTTCTTAAAGTTGAAGGATTTTTTGTTTTCTTGAGCGGTCATGGTAGCAATACAAAGCATTAATAAAAATGAGGGTAACCGATTTTTTAAAAGTTTCATGAATCTGTTTTTAAAGTTTTACAGAATTCAAAAGTATTGGCGCTGAGTGATATGAAAAAGAAATGAGCGCCTCAATGGGAACGCATACGGTATATGTACTTTTTTGAACGTAAAAGGGAGGTTTTTAGTTGAATAAAATCCAATCAATACCTTTAATAAAAATAATTTCGGAACAAGAAAGCAAAAAGACCTAAAGGAATGTTAGGTAAATTTACTCGGCAAAAACCTCGTAGTGTGTCACTTCCTCAGGAAAGTCGATAAGGTATTTTTGGTCTTCTGGATAATACTTGGCTTTTGTTAACTGAGCTCCAGCAAAATTTTTGATCACCTCCAAATCTTTCCAAAAGGTAATTAAGTCAAAATATGCATATTGGCTATCGGTCCGTTTAAGAAAGGTGAGTTTTACAAAGCCATCTGTTTTTGAATAATCAGGAATAGCCCTTTCTTTCATAAAAGATTCGTATTCCTCCAAATGTTCCAATTTTGTTCTCCCTTTCCAGATTCGTGCAATCATAGCGTACGTATTTTAAACATGTAAAATACTCTTTTATTCATGTAGTTTAGATTAGAAGCGTTGTATTTTTAGTGCATGAAAAAGAAAGACCTTCCAAAGCTCCTTTTTATCTATAATGCTAATTCAGGAGCTCGAAACGCTATTTTAGACAGTATGCATAAAGTTTTAAGCCCAACTACGTATGATTGTAATCTATGTGATATCACTTTTGGTGTTATTTCTGAAAATAAGACGTGGAAAAAGTTTAGACAAGCAAACAAACAAGAGATGGTGTTTTTGCATAAAGATGAATTTGTGAAAAAATATGCATCAAAGTTTGGCCATAAATTTACTTTCCCTATTATACTGGCCGAAGGTGAACATGGATTGGAGATTGTAATTTCTACTGAGGAACTTAATCAGTTAAAAACATCCCATGGGTTAGTTAGATTGGTAAAGGATAGAGCAAGTTAAAACTTGCTCGGCTGAAAAATATCAAACTATGAGGAGAAAAATTCTTTGTTGATATCATCAATATAACGCAACAATTCTTCTTTTCCTGTGCGGTTAGTAGAAGAAGTAATAAAATGCGGAGGAGCTTCCTCCCAAATGCTATCTAATAAATGCTGTATATATGCTTTGGCCTGTCTTTCCATAGCATTGGGTTTCAACTTGTCCGCTTTGGTGAAAATAATAGCAAACGGGACGTTATTGGTGCCTAACCATTCCATGAATTCCAAATCTACAGGTTGGGGTTCATGTCTAATGTCCACTAAAACAAATCCACATACCAATTGCTTTCGTTCCTGAAAATATTCTGTAATGTACTTTTGAAAAACCTTTTTGTCTTTTTTTGACACTCTGGCATAACCGTATCCCGGTAAATCTACCAAGAACCAGTTATTGTTTATCTTAAAGTGGTTAATAAGCTGTGTCTTTCCAGGTCGGCCAGAAGTTTTGGCCAGACTTTTACGTTCCATCAGCATATTAATGAGCGATGACTTGCCTACATTGGATCTTCCGATAAAGGCATATTCAGGTAAAGGCTCGTTAGGACATTTGGCCACATTGGAATTGCTCATTACAAACTCGGCCGAGGTAATTTTCATGGTTTAAAAGTTACGTTTGGCCAACCAAGCCTCAAGAACAGTATTAAAATCTTGTGGATGTTCCATCATGGGAGCATGACCACATTTTTCTATCCAGAACAAATCGGAATCAGGTAGCAACTCATGAAACTCTTTGGCAACTTCTGGTGGGGTTACCGTATCGTTTTCACCCCAAATAATACAAGTGGGAGTTTTCATGTGAGGTAAATCTTTAGCCATATTATGGCGAATGGCACTTTTGGCAATGGCCAGTGTCTTTACCAATTTCATACGATCATTTACAGTGGCAAACACTTCATCCACAATTTCTTTGGTCGCCACTTCTGGGTCATAAAAAACATCTTGAGCCTTCTTTTTAATAAACTCATAATCTCCACGTCTAGGATAACCATCACCCATGGCTTTCTCATACAGCCCAGAACTTCCTGTTATGACCAAGGCCTTCACCATTTTTGGGAACATCTTGGTATGCAAAAGCCCAATATGTCCGCCAAGAGAATTACCCAAAAGAATAACATCCTTTAATCCTTTGAATTCAATAAAACCTTCTAAGAATTTGGCAAAGTTCTTAACTGTAGTTTTTAACATGGGCATATCATAGATAGGAAGCTCAGGAATTAAAACCTGATATCCTTTGGAAGGGAAATATTCAGATACTCCTTGGAAGTTGCTTAGTCCGCCCATAAGACCATGCAATATAATCATGGGAGTGCCTTCGCCCATTTCAATATATCGGTATTTACCTTCCTGAATAATATGTTCCTCCATCTAAAATTAGTTGGTCTAAGTGGGCAAATATAGGGAATTCAGATCACACAGATTAACAGTATTTGGTTCTTCAAATATCAAATTTTATGTAGTTAATAAAAGCAGATAAAACCTTTACGTTGGACGTTATGAGCAATTTTTCCGATAAAATGTATTTTTTTCTTGAATTGTGGAATATTTATTAACAAATGTGTCTTTAAGTGGAGAAATGTGGAAATAAAATCTATATATTTGAGTTATAGTTTGTAATCAATTGATTTCTAGTGACCCATATCATAGGACAACATGACTGTAAAGCTGATACCAAAGGAAGGGTAATACTCCCCATTTCCTTAAAGAATCAGCTGTTGCCAGTTTTGAACGAAGGCTTTGTGATTAAGCGATCTGTTTTTCAACAGTGCCTAGAGCTTTATCCAAAGAGTGAATTTGATGTGTTGATGCAAAAAGTGCTAAAGAAAAGCAAGATCAACAGAAAGTACGATGCTTTTGTAAGAAACTTTGTTGCAGGGATGAAAGAAGTAACAATTGATGGAGATACAGCCAGATTGCAGATACCAAAGAATTTGGTTGAATACGCTGAAATCGGAAAGGAAGTGGTTCTAAATGCAGTTTTTGATAAAATAGAAATTTGGAACAAAGACAAGTACGAAATGGTCTTAGCAGATAGTGAAAAGGACTATGCAGACTTGGCGGAAGAGATTTTTGCTGACGATGACTAGCCAATACCACAATCCAGTACTGCTGAAAGAGTCAGTAGACGGATTGGATATAAAAGAAAATGGAGTTTATGTAGATGTCACCTTTGGTGGCGGGGGACACTCCAAAGAGATATTGAAAAGACTGGGGAAGGAAGGAAAATTGTTTGCCTTTGATCAGGATGAAGATGCACTGGCCAATACAATTGATGATGAGCGATTTCAGTTGATCAATCAGAATTTTCAATTTCTTAAGCAGTTTTTAAAGTTCTATGGCATTCGGAAAGTTGATGGAATCTTGGCAGATTTTGGAGTTTCTTCCCATCAGTTTGATGAGGCGGAACGTGGGTTCTCAATTCGTTTTAATGCGGATTTGGACATGCGGATGAACAGAAACAATAAATTATCGGCCTATCATGTGGTCAATAAATATTCCCAGGAAAATTTAGCATCGGTTTTGTTTCAATACGGTGAATTGAGAAATGCAAATGCCATAGCTAACACTATTGTAGAATCAAGATTAGAAGCTCCAATAAAAACCACAGACCAGTTAAAAGAAATTTTAAAGCGGTTTTTGCCCAAAATGAAAGAGAACAAGATTTTGGCGCAAATCTACCAAGCAATCAGAATTGAGGTCAATCAAGAGATAGAGGTGCTTAAGGATTTTTTGCTTCAAGCACCAGAGGTTCTTAAAGAAGGAGGTCGATTTAGTTTGATAAGTTATCATTCTTTAGAAGATAGGTTGGTGAAAAGATTTATTAGAGCGGGAAAATTTGAAGGAGAGCCAGAAAAAGACTTTTACGGGAATATTGATGTTCCGTTGAAAAAAGTGGGCGGATTAATAGTTCCATCGGCAGAAGAAATTGCGCAGAACAATAGAGCAAGAAGTGCAAAACTCCGGATTGCAGAACGGATTTAAGATTAGAGAACGAAATGAAAAAAGGATTACTGGACATATTAAAAGGAAAGTTTTTGGTGAGCGGAGATGCTCCCAAAAATTGGATGTTTTTACTGTTTGCATCTTTCCTAGCTGCGATGATGATTTCCAGCAGTCATAAAGCAGATAAAAAAGTACACGAAATTGCTGCTCTAAGTGAGGAGGTACGTATGTTGAAAAGTGAATTTTTTGAGCATAGGTCAACTGTGCAGCAGTTAAAATTAGAATCTACATTAAGAGAGTCTGTTGCAGTTGAGGGACTTACTCCTTCCAAAAACCCTCCAAAGAAAATCAAGGTAAAATCAGAAAAATAAATGGCAATAACGGAAAAAAATATAATGAATAGGCTATACCTGATTGCAGGCTGCCTTGTTGTTTTTTCCATTTGCGTCGTGGTCAAGTTGGTAGATATACAAATGATAAAGGGGGAGGATTACAAAGAACTTGCCCTTAACAATACCGAAAAGATGTTTACCATCGAGCCAAATAGGGGCAACCTATATTCAGATGATGGCAGTTTGCTTGCCGCCTCGGTGCCAAAATATGAGATTCGGTTTGATGCCAAAACAGTTTCGGAAGAAAACTTTCAAAATAATGTTGCAGCACTTTCAGACTCTCTAGGAAATCTTTTTGATAGACCATCTTCTTATTACAGGAAACTTTTTAGAAAAGCCAGGGCAAATAACAATAGATACAAATTAGTTGCCAGAAACATAGACTATTTAGATTATGTGCGCGTAAAACAATTTCCACTGTTTGAGTTGGGTCCATATAAAGGAGGCTTTATAGAAACACACCGCGTGGTTCGTGAATATCCCCTAGGTAAAATGGCGGCCAGAAGTATAGGCTATGAAAAAGTAGATGAAAACGGGTACTATACCAGAGTAGGTTTGGATGGTGCTTTTGGCGAACAATATTTAAGAGGTAAAGAAGGTAAGCGCTTAAAACAAAAGATAGCCAAAGGCCAATGGAAGCCAGTGGGGTTAGACAACATAGTGGAGCCCCAAGACGGATTGGATGTGGTTTCCACTATCGATATTAACATTCAAGACATTGCTCACCATGAACTTCTTGCACAGTTAGAAAAATATAAAGCGGATCATGGCTGTGTGGTTGTAATGGAAACTGCTACTGGAGAAATAAAAGCCATTTCCAATTTAGGAAGAACTTCGGAGGGGAAATATTATGAAAAGCTGAATTATGCCGTTGGTGAATCTCATGAACCGGGCTCAACCTTCAAATTGATGTCCATGGTTGCTGCTTTAGAGGATAAAGTCATTGATACCAGCACAGTCATTGATACGGAGAAGGGAAGATACAGGATTTATGATAGGGTGGTAAAGGATTCTAAATGGGGGGGCTATGGGAAGGTTTCTGCTTCAAAAGCTTTTGCTATCTCTTCTAATACGGCTTTCGCAAAAATAATTCATGAAAACTACAAGGAAAATCCTAGAAAGTTTGTGGATCGCCTTATGAATATGGGACTTCATAAAAAATTGGACCTTCCAATTATAGGAGAAGGGAGTCCAGTAATTAGATACCCAGGAGATGAAGGATGGTCTGGAATTTCATTAGGATGGATGTCACATGGGTATGAAGTCTCCATGACACCTATGCAGACATTGGCCTTTTACAATGCCATTGCTAATGATGGAGAATTTGTAAAGCCTAGATTGATTAAAGAAGTGCGGGAAGGCAACAAAGTTCTTAGAAGGTTTGATAAAGAAATTACAAACGCTTCCATCTGCTCTAAAGAGACTGTAAAAAAAGTTCAGCAATTGCTGAAAGATGTGGTGGAAAAAGAATACGGTACCGGACATGGGTTATATTCAAAAAGTTTTTCAATGGCTGGTAAGACAGGAACTTGTCAGAAAAACTATGTAGCCAAAGACCCAGATAAACTGGCATATATTTCCTCTTTTGCAGGGTACTTTCCTGCGGATAATCCAAAATATTCATGCATAGTGATAATCCATGAGCCCGATAAAAGTGTTGGGTACTATGGTGCGGATGTATCAGGTCCTGTTTTTAAATCAATGGCTCAAAAAATTTATACCACTTCTCCAACTGTGGATGAAGTAAAGGGTGAAGCTTTTAATGAAGATATTCTTGAAGAGAAATACATACGATACTTCGCTCAAGCCCAAAAACAATATACAAAAGTTCCTAATGTAAAAGGAATGAGTGGTATGGATGCGGTTTCCTTGTTGGAAAATTTAGGACTGCAAGTTGAGATTAGAGGGAATGGAAAAGTAACAAAGCAGTCCATTGATCAAGGAACGGAGATTAATCAAGTTAAAAAAATAGTACTGGAACTTTCATGAAATTACTGAAAGACATATTGTATGGGGCTAGTCTTTCTGCGGTAAGCGGAAATACAAACGTAATGGTCAACCACGTTCATTTTGACTCTAGAAAAGTTGGGATGGATGATGTCTTTGTGGCAATTAGAGGTTTGATTACCGATGGACACAAGTATATCCAAAAAGCAGTGGAATCTGGCGCTAAAGCTGTTGTTTGCGAGGAGCTTCCGGAGTTGTTGGTCAATGGGGTAACCTATTTAAAGGTTATTGATTGTAACAGTGCTTTGGCCATAATAGCATCCAATTATTATGATAGCCCTTCCAAGAATCTTAAACTAGTTGGTATTACGGGTACCAATGGCAAAACTACGGTAAGTACACTTTTGTACAATCTGTTCAAAAAAGCGGGTTTCAAAGTTGGATTGATTTCTACCATAAAGATAATGGTGGATGAAAAAGAATATCCTACTAACCTAACCACCCCAGATGTTTTAACTATAAATGAGCATCTGTTCCAGATGAGTGAAGAAGGGGTGGAATTTTGCTTTATGGAGGTCAGTTCACATGGAATCTATCAAAAAAGGTCTGAAGGATTGCATTTTGAAGGTGCAATTTTCACAAACCTTTCACATGATCACCTTGACTATCACAAAACTTTTGCAGAGTACCGTGACACTAAGAAAAAACTTTTTGACGACCTGCCAAAAACTGCTTTTGCCTTAAGCAATATTGATGATAAAAACGGTTTGGTCATGCTACAAAATACCAAAGCCAAAAAATACACTTACGCACTTAAGTCATACGCAGATTACAGAGCACAGATATTGGAAAAACAATTTGACGGACAGTTGCTGAAAATTGATGATAACGAACTGTGGTCTAAACTTATTGGGGATTTTAACGCCTATAACCTGTTGGCTATTTATGCCACGGCAGATCTTTTAGGTCTGGAAAAAATGGAAACCCTGAAACTTATCAGCGAGTTGGAAAACGTGGATGGTAGGTTTCAATATTTTATATCAAAAGAAAGAATAACGGCAATTGTTGATTATGCCCATACGCCGGATGCACTAAAAAATGTATTGATTACAATCAATGCATTGAGGACTGGAAATGAAAACGTCATCACCGTAGTGGGGTGTGGTGGTGACCGTGATAAGTCTAAGCGTCCGGTTATGGGTCATATCGCTTCAGAAATGAGCAATCAGGCCATTTTTACTTCAGATAACCCAAGAACTGAACCTCCTGCTGCTATCATTGAAGAGATGGAAGCAGGGGTTGAGCCCCAAAACGCCAAAAAAACTTTAGCCATTGAAAATAGAAAGCAAGCAATAAAGGCGGCTTGCAAACTGGCCTTGGCAAATGATATCATTTTAGTTGCAGGAAAAGGTCATGAGACCTACCAAGAAACAAATGGAGTAAGGGTAGATTTTGATGATTTTAAAGAAATAAAAGCGGCTTTGGCCGATTTAAATAAATAATCGTAGTCCATGTTATACTACTTGTTCGAATATTTGGAAAATCAATATCAATTGCCAGGAGCATCGCTGTTCCAGTTCCAGACATTTAGAGCGGGAATGGCAGTTTTGTTTTCATTGTTGATTGCAATGGTCTATGGAAAGCGGGTTATTCTGTTTTTACAAAAAAAACAAATTGGTGAAAGTATTCGCGATTTAGGCCTTGAAGGTCAAAAACAAAAAAGCGGAACACCAACAATGGGAGGGTTGATCATCATTATGTCAACGCTTTTACCAGTATTGTTGTTTGCCGACATCAAGAATATATATATCATCCTTCTGATTGTTACAACCGTTTGGATGGGAATCATTGGATTTGTAGATGATTATATCAAAATCTTTAAGAAAGATAAAAAGGGGTTAAAGGGAAGGTTTAAAATATTAGGACAAGTTGTGCTAGGGTTAATTGTAGGAGCCGTCCTTTATTTTCACCCAGAAGTTACCATCAAGGAAAAAGATACCACTCGAATAACAGAAAATTTTAAGGTAGAAAAGGTATATGGACAGGATATAAAGGCTATGCGCACCAATGTGCCGTTCTTTAAGAACAATGAATTGGATTATGCTGATTGGATTACTTGGGCGGGCGACGGATTGGAAGATTATGCTTGGTTGATTTTTATCCCAGTGGTGATATTAATCGTTACGGCAGTTTCAAATGGTGCAAACCTTACTGATGGAATTGATGGTCTTGCGGCAGGTTCTTCGGCCATTATTGTATTGACCTTGGGCATTTTTGCTTTAGTGTCAGGTAATATCCAATTTTCAGATTATCTCGATATTTTTTACATCCCTAGAGTTGGGGAGCTTTTGATTTTTATTGCTGCGTTCGTAGGGGCGTTAGTAGGGTTTTTATGGTACAATGCATACCCTGCACAAGTCTTCATGGGAGATACCGGTAGTTTAACTATTGGTGGAGTCATCGCAGTCATCGCTATTATTGTGAGGAAAGAATTATTGATTCCACTACTGTGCGGGATTTTCTTTGCAGAATCACTTTCTGTTATGCTGCAAGTTGGCTATTTCAAACACACCAAAAAGAAATATGGAGAAGGAAAACGCATGTTCCTAATGGCTCCTTTGCATCATCATTATCAGAAGAAATTATATCACGAAAGTAAAATAGTCACCCGATTTTGGATTATTGGAATTTTCCTGGCGATTGTCAGTATTGTGACATTAAAAATCAGGTAGATGGCTCGCTTGGTAATTCTTGGAGGAGGAGAAAGCGGTGTTGGAACAGCAATACTGGGAAAGAAAAAAGGATTTGAAGTCTTTGTCTCTGACAAAGGAGAAATAAAAGAAGAGTACAAAAAAGTTCTTGAACATTTTGAGATTGAATGGGAATCAGGTATCCATACAGAAGCTAAGATTTTAAATGCAGATGTGGTTATGAAAAGCCCGGGCATACCAGATAAAGTTCCTATAGTGGAAAAATTGGTGGCAAGTGACATTTCTGTTGTCTCTGAGATTGAGTTTGCATCAAAATACACGAGCGCCACTTTGATTGGTATTACAGGGAGCAATGGTAAGACCACTACCACAATGTTAGCACATCACTTGCTTAAAAATGATGGGTTAAATGTTGGTATGGCAGGGAATATTGGCGATAGCTATGCTAAAATGGTTGCCGAACAGGATTTTGGTCATTATGTATTGGAGATAAGCAGTTTTCAGTTGGATGGTATCATAGATTTTAAACCGTATGTAGCTATCCTCACCAATATTACTCCAGATCATTTAGATCGGTACGAGTATAAGTTTGAGAACTATATCGTTTCAAAGTTTAGGATAGCGATGAATCAAGATAAAAACGATTACCTGATATATGATGCAGATGATGAAGTAATTAAAGGGTGGTTAAAAAAACACCCAGTTCAATCCAAATTAGTTCCTTTTTCCTTAAAGGAAAAACAACAAGAGGGAGCTTGGCTTGAAAATGAAATGATTAAAATGAATATTGAACATAAAACCTTGGAAATGAGCACAGATATTTTGGCCTTAGATGGTCAGCACAACGTAAAGAACACCATGGCGGCAGGGCTTGCAGCACTATTGGTAAATGTTAGAAAAGAAACTATCCGTCAGAGTATTCAAACCTTCCAAGGGGTTCCGCATAGACTGGAGAAGGTTTTAAAAATCAACCATGTTGAATACATTAATGATTCTAAGGCAACCAATGTAAATGCAACGTATTACGCCCTCGACGGAATTAAAAAACCAATTGTTTGGATAGTTGGCGGTGTAGACAAGGGTAACGATTACAAGGAGTTGATGCCCATGGTACGGGAAAAGGTAAAGGCCATAGTCTGTTTAGGAATGGATAATTCGAAGCTGAAAGATGTTTTTGGTAATGTGATTGATTTAATGGTAGAAACCTATTCAATGGAAGAAGCCGTAAAAGTGGCTTATAAAATTTCAGAGAGAGGGGATTCGGTTTTACTATCTCCTGCATGTGCCAGTTTTGACCTTTTTGAAAACTATGAGGACAGAGGGAATCAATTTAAAGCAGCAATAAAAAACTTATAGAAAATGTTTGCGGTATTTAAAAATTTGAAAGGTGATAAAGCCATCTGGGGTATAGTAGCTCTTTTGGCCCTTTTCTCATTTTTGCCTGTTTACAGTGCTAGTACCAATCTAGTTTATGTGAATGATGATGGGACCACTATGGGGCACTTGGTCAAGCATGCTGTACTGTTGTTTTTAGGGTTTGGGATTATCTATGGTATTCACCGCATACCAACCCATTATTTTAAAGGACTATCTATAATTGCTTTACCCATTGTCCTGATTCTTTTGGCATATACACTTACTGTAGAAACCAGAATAGGTGGTGTGACAGCAAATAGATGGATAAAGATTCCTTTTGTAGGGATGAATTTTCAAACGTCAACCTTGGCATCCGTTGTTTTAATGATTTGGATTGCCAGGTATTTAACGAAGATAAAGGACATTAAAATCACATTTAAAGAAAGCATATTACCATTGTGGTTGCCAACTGCTCTGGTTGTTTTGTTGATTTTACCTGAGAACTTTTCAACCGCCATCATCATTTGTTTTTTGGTATTGATCCTCAGCTTTTTAGGGGGATATCCCTTAAAATATTTGTTTGCAATAGTGGGAACGGGAATAGTGCTATCGGGAATGTTTTTGTTTGTACTGTTTAAAACTCCAGAGATATTGCCGCAAAGAGCGGGAACCTGGAAGTCTAGAATAGAAACTTTTTGGAGCCCAGAAAAAGCAGGTAAAGATGATTTGCATCAGCTGACTTTGGCAAAAATTGCCATTGCAGAAGGTGGTGTTCTAGGAAAGGGAGCAGGGAAAAGTGTGATAAAGAATATGCTTTCGCAAAGCACATCAGATTTCATTTTTGCAATAATCATAGAAGAATATGGTCTGCTGGGAGGAGGGGCGTTACTGTTTTTCTATTTGTTGCTGTTGTTTCGGATCGTAGTGGTCGCAAATTCAGCCAAGACAGTTTTTTCCAAACTGCTTGTTATTGGTGTGGGTTTGCCCATTGTTTTTCAGGCATTCATCAATATGGCTGTGGTGGTACAATTGTTTCCGGTAACAGGGCAGCCTTTGCCATTGATCAGTATGGGTGGAACATCTATTTGGATGACCTGCATGGCAATTGGAATTATACTTAGCGCAAGCAATAGAAAAGAGAATTTAGAGGAGGAATCCTATGACATAGATGAAAGTAATCCTTTAGAAATATTAAGTGGGCAATTATAGGTTCATACTTTCTGGAGGAGGTACTGGTGGACATATTTATCCGGCGATAGCCATAGCCAATGAACTAAAAAGGAGGCATGCAGAAGCTGAATTTTTGTTTGTTGGAGCAAAGGATAAAATGGAAATGGAAAAAGTGCCACAAGCGGGATACAAAATAGAAGGTTTGTGGATAAGTGGATTGCAACGGAAACTGACACTTAAAAATTTAATGTTTCCATTAAAACTAGTGAGTAGTTTGTTTAGAGCACGCAAAATAGTCAAACAATTTAAACCCAACGTCGCTATCGGTACGGGTGGATTTGCTAGTGGACCATTGCTTAAAATGGCGGCAAGTTCTAAGATTCCTTGTGTGCTTCAGGAGCAAAATTCCTATGCGGGAATCACGAATAAATTATTGGCAAATAAGGCGAAACGTATTTGTGTTGCCTATGATGGAATGGAGCAATTCTTTCCAAAAGAAAAAATTATCAAGACGGGAAACCCTGTCCGTTCTGATTTAGTGGATTTAAAGGTTGATAAAAGAGAAGCAACCGACTTTTTTGAATTGGACGCGGATAAGAAAACAATATTGATCATTGGCGGTAGTTTGGGTGCAAGAAGGGTAAATCAGTTAATTGAGAAGGAGCTTAATTTTTTCAAAGACCTGAAGGTGCAATTGATTTGGCAATGTGGTAAACTCTATTATAAGGACTATAAGCAATACGATTCCAGTTCGGTAAAGGTTTTAGCTTTTTTAAATAGAATGGATTATGCATATGCGTCGGCAGATGTAATTATTTCTAGAGCAGGAGCAGGATCGGTGTCGGAATTATGTTTGGTAGGAAAGCCGGTGCTTTTTATTCCATCACCCAATGTTGCGGAAGACCATCAAACTAAAAATGCTAAAGCATTGGTCTCAAAAGATGCTGCATTAATGCTAAAGGAAAGTGAATTGGATACAGAATTCGAAAACAGGTTTACCAATCTCATGAATTCTGTTGATATCCAAAACAAGTTGAGTGCGAACATCAAGGAATTGGCCATGCCCAAGGCAACGGAGCACATCGTTGATGAAATTGAAAAACTATTAAAATGAATGTAAAGGACATACATAACGTCTTCTTTATTGGTATCGGAGGTATTGGTATGTCTGCTTTGGCGCGCTATTTTAAATATATAGATAAGAACGTTGCGGGTTATGACAAGACAATGACCCCAATAACGGACGAACTTGTTAACCACGGCATTTCAGTTCATTTTGAAGATGAAATAAATCAAATTCCGGAATCTTGTAAACAAAGAGAAAATACACTGGCTATATATACACCGGCTGTCCCTTCATCACATGCTCAATTGCAATTTTTTAGAAACAACGGTTTTGAAATAAAAAAACGTTCCGAAGTATTGGGTATTATTACCAGAGATACTTTTTGCTTTGCTGTTGCGGGTACGCACGGAAAAACTACTACCTCTTGTATTTTGGCACATTTGCTAAAAGAAACCAATACGCCGTTAACGGCCTTTTTAGGAGGTATTTCAGAGGACTTTAATAGCAATTTTGTATTAGAAGGAACGGAATACTCTGTTGTGGAAGCGGATGAATTTGATAGGTCTTTTTTACAACTTTCTCCGGATGTGGCTTGTATTACTTCTATGGACGCCGACCATTTGGACATCTATGGAACCAATGAAGAATTACAACAATCCTTTAAGGATTTTGTCCAAAAAATAAAGCCTAACGGGATGCTTTTTGTTCGGAATGGACTTCCGTTGAAAGGTGTCACCTATGGAATTGAGGATGGATCGGATTATTGTATTGAAAATATTTTAATTGAACATGGCACCTACATATTTGATTTGATTACGCCAACAGAGGTATTGAAGCGCGTTCGTTTTAATAAACCTGGCAGGCACAATTTGCTTAATGGATTAGCTGCTTTTGGAATGGCAGTGCAAGCTGGATCCCCGCCGCACCGCCTTGCTAAAGCATTGGGGACCTTTAAAGGGGTACAGAGGAGGTTTTCTTACCAGATAAAGGATTCAGATTTTGTTTTTATTGATGATTACGCGCATCACCCCACAGAGATTACCGCTGTTTATGAAGCTATAAAAGAAATGCATCCAAATGAGGAAATAACTGCGGTTTTTCAGCCTCATTTGTTTTCAAGAACAAAGGATTTTGCTGACGACTTCGCAAAAAGCTTATCAAAATTTGATGTGATTTTGCTTTTGGAAATTTATCCGGCAAGAGAAGAACCTATTAAAGGAATTACTTCAGCATGGCTGTTGGATAAAATTGATAACCCAAAGAAAAAGTTGGTTTCAAGATCAAACCTGATTGACGAAATAAAGAATTATAAAACGGGAGTGTTGGTTACAATGGGAGCAGGTGATATAGGACTGGAAATACCAAAAATAAAAAAGGAATTAGCGTATGCAAGTTAATTGGAATTACATAAAATTGACGTTTTTGTCGGTGGCCATAATTGGACTTTATGGTTTTTCGGACCACCGAAGCAAGGAAAAAAGAGTGGGTGATTTATCCATTAAATTTTTGGGAGACAACAACTTATACCTCACAGAAGCCTCAGTTAATAAATTGTTAATACAAAATTATGGCTCGGTAAAAAATAGGGCTAAAGAAGAATTAGTTTTGAATACCATAGAGGATATTATACTGTCCAATGATATGGTGAAAAACGCCCAAGTCTATCTTACTGTAAATGGAGAACTTATATCTAAGATTGTTCAGCGTAAACCAATTGGAAGAGTGGAGGGAATCTCTAAATTTTATTTGGATGATTTAGGAAGGCGTATGCCTTTGTCTAAGCATCATTCGGCTAGAGTCCCGATAATTACAGGGAAAATCACGGGTAAAAGCCTTGAGGATGCCTATACAATTTTAAATTATATCAACGAGGACGATTTTCTTAGAAAAAATGTTATCGGTATACATGTTGAGGAAGAAGGTAAGTACCAATTAAAGTTTCGTTTAGAAAACTTTGTGGTGAATTTGGGAGGCGTGGAAAACCTCAATGAGAAGTTCAAAAATTTTATGGCATTTTATGCAAAAGCTGCCAAAGACAAATCTTTGGAGAAATATGCAATAGTAAGTTTAGAATTCAATAATCAAGTGGTTTGCACCAAAATATAAAGTATGGAACAAGGTAATTATTCAGTTGGTTTGGATATTGGAACTACCAAAATCGTTGCGATAATTGGTAAGGAAAATGAGTATGGAAAAATAGAGATTTTAGGAACAGGTAAGTCAAAGAGCTTAGGTGTTCATAGGGGAGTGGTCAACAACATTACCCAGACCATTTCATCTATTCAACAAGCTGTGGAACAAGCGGAGGTGGATTCTGGACTAAAAATTGGCTCTGTGGTGGTTGGTATCGCTGGACAACATATTAGAAGTCTTCAGCATAGCGATTACATTACAAGACCAAATTCAGAAGAAGTAATCGACGATGATGATTTGGAGAAACTCTGTAATCAGGTTTACAAATTGGTAATGCTTCCAGGTGAAGAGATCATACATGTTTTGCCACAGGAATACCGGGTGGATGGGCAGCCAGAAATAAAAGAACCCAAAGGAATGTATGGCGGTCGTTTAGAAGCCAATTTCCATGTTGTGGTCGGTCAAGTTTCATCCATTAAAAATATTGGTAGATGTATAAAGAGTGCTGGGCTGGATTTGGCAAACATCACTTTGGAACCGTTGGCATCAGCAGAAGCGGTGTTAAGTCAAGAAGAGAAAGAAGCAGGGGTTGCATTGATTGATATAGGTGGTGGAACAACAGACCTTGCTATTTTCAAAGATGGGATTATTCGTCACACCTCTGTAATACCTTTTGGAGGAAACGTAATTACAGAAGATATAAAAGAAGGTTGCTCAATTATAGAGAAGCAAGCTGAATTACTGAAGATAAAATTTGGTTCTGCCTGGCCTGGCGAAAATAAGGATAATGAGATTGTTTCTATTCCAGGGCTAAGAGGTAGGGAGCCTAAAGAAATTACCTTGAAAAATCTATCCAAAATTATCCACGCTAGAGTTGTGGAGATTATAGAACAGGTGTATGTTGAAATAAAGAATTACGGGCACGAAGAGCAGAAGAAGAAACTGATTGCTGGTATTGTATTAACAGGAGGAGGAAGCCAGTTGAAGCATTTGAAGCAGCTGGTTGAATATATCACAGGAATGGATACACGTATTGGGTATCCTAATGAGCATTTGGCTGGAGATTCAGAAGAAGAAATTGCAAGCCCGTTATACGCAACTGCTGTAGGACTTTTAATGAATGCTTTGGAAACGACATCCATGAACACCGTTCTGGAAGAAGAAATGCAAGAAGATGAACAGGTTTTGGTAGGTCAAGAACATGTGCCAAGCAGCAAATCGGCAAATATGTCGATGAAAGAAAGAAAATCCATTTTTGACAAGTGGTCTGAAAAGCTAAAGGACTTTTTGGACAACGCGGAGTAATAACCCTAGAGAGCATACCCTAATAAGTAACAATAAACTATCATGAGTAAAAGCACCGAATTTGATAACATAGGTTTTGATCTTCCCAAGAACAAAAGCAACGTAATAAAAGTAATTGGCGTAGGTGGTGGAGGTAGCAATGCCATCAATCACATGTTCCAGGCTGGTATCAATGGAGTGGATTTTGTAATCTGCAATACAGATGCCCAAGCTTTACAAAATAGTACAGTTCCAAATAAGATTCAATTGGGCGTATCCTTAACAGAAGGACTTGGCGCTGGTGCCAATCCAGATGTTGGAGAGCAAGCAGCATTGGAGAGCATGGAAGATTTAAAGACATTGCTGGAGCATACCACAAAGATGGTTTTTATTACCGCTGGTATGGGTGGTGGTACAGGAACAGGTGCCGCTCCAATTATTGCCAAAGTGGCTAGAGAGATGGATGTTCTTACAGTGGGTATTGTTACCATACCTTTTCAGTTTGAAGGGGCTATGCGTAACAAACAGGCGCAAGCCGGTATTGAAAAATTGCGTTCTAACGTAGATTCGTTAATTGTAATCAACAATAACAAATTACGAGAAGTTTATGGCAATCTTGGTTTCAAGGCAGGCTTTTCAAAGGCAGATGAAGTTTTGGCAACCGCAGCAAAGGGAATTGCAGAAGTAATCACACATCACTATACACAGAATATTGACCTTAGGGATGCTAAAACAGTGCTTTCCAATAGTGGCACCGCTATAATGGGCTCATCTACAGCCTCTGGTTCTGCTAGGGCAGGGGAAGCCATAATGAAAGCATTGGATTCACCGTTATTGAACGATAATAAAATAAATGGAGCCAAAAACGTATTGTTGCTTATTGTTTCTGGTTCACAAGAAATCACCATTGATGAAATAGGGGAAATCAATGACTATATCCAGATTGAAGCGGGACACGGCGCAAACATTATTATGGGTGTTGGAGAAGATGAAAACTTGGGAGACGCCATTGCGGTAACTGTTATAGCCACGGGATTTAACATTGATCAGCAAGATGATATTGTAAATACAGAAACAAAAAAGGTTTTTTATACCCTTGAAGATGAGCAAATTGCAGAGCAGGAGCTAACTCCTGATACTACTACAATTCAAGAAATTAAAATTGAAGCACCAATGGAGATGGAACCAGTGATAGTTAAACATACACTGGAAATGGAAGAGGAGGAAAAAGTGGAAGAAGTACAGCCAAAAGCTGAAGAGATAGAGCTTATTCCAACAACAAATTACATCCGAAACTTTAATGTTTTCTATGAGGAAGTAATTCCTGAAAGCGTTGAAGAAGACTTTGTAATTATAGAAGCAAAGAGCATACTTAATGATATTGAGGTAATTGATCCAGAAGTTATTTCGGCAAAGGCTGCGGAAGATCAATTTGCATTGACTTTTGATATGCCACTAAACAGGACTGAAGAAACAGAAGTAGAAGAAGAAAAGGAACATACCATCACATTCAATTTAGATGATGGCTTAAAAGATATTGATGTAAATGAATATGTAGAGGTAAAGCCAGTGCTGGAGTATAAAAAAGAAGGAGAGACCCGTTACAATTTAGAAGAGTACATGGAGTTGGAAACCCAATTGACAGGTGCTAGATCTGTGGCGGAAACCCATGAGCCCAAATTGGTTGAAGATGAATTGGTGTTTGAGAAAAAGACCATAAAAACAGAAGCTTCTACAGGTGGGGAAAATGCTTCGGGAAATGTAGATCCTTTTAATAGTTCCATAAATGATCTATTAAAAGACCGTGCAGACGAACGTAGAAAAAAATTAAAGAATTTCAATTACAAATTCCAGAACAATAGGAATAGTATAGATGAGATTGAAAAGCAGCCTGCTTATAAGAGACAGGGTGTGGATTTAGATGATACTCCCCAAGAGCAAAAGGTCTCTAGGACAACACTGAGCGAGGATAGTAATGACGATTTACAATTACGTTCCAACAACTCTTTTTTGCATGATAATGTTGATTAGTAGTGTTTAAATTGAAATCCATTTTAGATGGAAAGCATAAACCCGTTGGTTAAGAGACTTTCGGGTTTATTTTTTTATCTTCGCTCCCCAAAATAGAGATAAAATGAGTTTGCAAGATCAGGTAATGATAGAGATGAAAACAGCAATGAAAGCAAAAGATACTGTTGCATTGGAATCATTGCGAGCGATTAAATCTGCAATTTTGTTGGCCAACACCGATAAAGGTAGTGGAGGAGAACTTTCTGAAGAAGATGAAATAAAACTTGTTCAAAAACTGGTAAAACAACGTAAGGACAGTGCTGCAATTTTTACGGAACAAGGAAGAGAAGATTTGGCAGCTCCTGAGTTGGCACAAGTGGCCATAATTGAAAAGTTTTTACCAGAACAACTTACAGAAGAAGAGATAGAAAAAGTGGTGGTCATGACCATTGATTCCATAAGCGCATCAGGTATGCAAGATATGGGAAAGGTTATGGGGATTGTTTCCAAAGAATTGGCTGGACAAGCAGATGGAAAGACTATTTCAAGTATAGTAAAGGCAAAATTAAGCTCATAAAATAAGGCCACGTAGCTCAGCTGAATAGAG
The DNA here is from genome assembly GCF_947499585.1 of uncultured Allomuricauda sp. Classification (GTDB taxonomy): domain Bacteria; phylum Bacteroidota; class Bacteroidia; order Flavobacteriales; family Flavobacteriaceae; genus Flagellimonas. The sequence goes on from NZ_CANMOO010000004.1 coordinate 163,061, forward strand.
CACTGGATTTCGGCTCCAGCGGTCGTAGGTTTGAATCCTACCGTGGTCACAAAAAGCTCCTATTTGATTCTAAAAAGTCTGAAAATCATAGATCTTCAGACTTTTTTGTTTAAGAGTTTCCAAGTTTCAAACTCAGTTTTGAGTGTATTGTTGGTTAAAGGGTAAAGCCCAATCACAGATGCACCTTCACCAACTTTCTCAATTACAAATTCTTCATACAAAGTCATTTCTAAGCATTCGTCCGCTACATCAGCAGCCAGATGTTGAGGTATGACCATAACACCATCATTATCACCAACCATAAAGTCTCCCGGAAAAACTGCCACATCTCCACAACCGATAGGTTCGTTAATGGCAATAGCTTGGTGCAATGTAAGATTGGTAGGTGCCGAAGGTCTATTATGATATGTTGGAAAGTCCAAATCCGCTATTTCAGCGGAATCCCGAAATCCGCCATCGGTGACCAATCCTGAGACACCGCGTTTCATCAATCGAGTGGCTAATATTGAACCTGCGGAAGCGGCTCGAGCGTCTTTTCTGCTATCAATGACAAGCACAGCCCCTTTTGGGCATTTTTCAACAGCTACTCGTTGTAAATGTTTTGGGTCTTTGAATACCGTTATAGGGTTTAAGTCTTCCCGAGCGGGAATATATCTTAAGGTAAAGGCTTCACCTACCATGGTTGGTTTTCCTTTTTTGAGAGGACTTACATCTTGGATAAACTGATTTTTCAGTCCCTTTTTAAAAAGGCAAGTTGCAATCGTCGCCGTACTTACCTGTTTTAGTTTTTCTTTTGTGGAGATTGAATTGTCATTCATTTTATTCAATTATAATTATTCTGCATTTTTCCAAGTTTCCTTCAGAAAGGTCAAGTCTTTTTTCATTTGATGAAAGACCTCTTTTTGGGCGATGGTTATCTTGGAGGCTCCATGCTCCGCTCCCCCCAAATCATATTCCAAATGCAGCGAAATCGGTACATTGATTTGATATTTTTTAAGAAGTGAAAAATAGCGGTCAAAATCAACCATCCCTTTTCCCAATGGAGTGTTTATGGGTTTCCATTTACCATTTTCTTTTCCCCATTTAAAGTCTTTGATGACTATGGATTTTATAAATGTATTGATATGTCTTAAACCAAGCTCCCAACTGCTTCCGCCTTCAACGACCGCATGTCGAATATCATATTGGATACCAAAATGTTCGTTATTGGTTGCCTTTAAAATAGGAGGAAGGTCCCAGATAGGCGCCCCTACGTGATTACCCGCGTGATTTTGATAGCAACCAATCAGTCCCAGGTCACTATTTTGTGCTTCTAATTTCTTGGCTTGTTGCCCATATAATGCCTGACTTTCAGCAATGCTTTGGTCTTCGGGGTAGTTTAACCAACCCGTTCGATAATATGTGAAACCAGACTTACTTGCAGTTTCTAAAACGGTACGCTGTCCTAAATTGTTGGCATCCCAGATATTTGTGGTCATCATACTTGGGTTGATTCCGAATTTTTTCATCGCCTCCACCGCTTTGGGCAAATCATCAACTGCTTTTTCAGGTAGCACATGCCCTTTTGGTCTAACCGTCAAATCCAAACCATCAAAACCAATTTCTGCCGCAGCTTCCGACATCTCATTGTAATCAAGAAATTGTAAATGTTTGGAGAACAAATTTACTCTGATATCATCTTTCTGATTTGGGAACTTATTTAATAGCGTATTGCTAAAGCCCATAATTGGAATACTTCCTAATGCAGTGGTCGACAATTTTGTAAAGTTTCTTCTCGAAATACCTTTTTCATCTTTTTTCATAATCAAATGCTGATTTGTGTTTTGTCCATAGAATTTGTGTTAAAAATTTGGAAGTCTTGCAAATATATGTATTTTTGGTCAACCAATCTGGTTAACCAATTATTGATATTCAGTATTCTTTAAATAATAATGTGGCTTTATTTTGATTCTTAGCAGCCTCATTTCTACCTTGAAGAAGTAATTGGATGTTGAAAAGCTAAATTGGATATTGTAACAACTTTAATTGTACCATATAAAAGAAATATCATGAGCTTTCAAATAACTAAATCAACTTTTGGCTGTTATTCATTAATGGCGAGTGCTGTCTTGCTACTGAGTAGTTGCAGAAATATTGACAAAAGGCAAAGCTTGGCAAAGCAGATTGAGAAATCAGCAATGGTGATGAATGCAAACGACATCATACCCTTTTTCCAACATTGGAATTTAATTTTGGGCGATGGTTCCAACGTGGGTCAGGCGACACACTTTGAGAACAAGAATTTCTTTTATGCCACAGGTGACGACAAGGCGGATTGGGTAGTATTTAAATCACCTAATGCTGGCAATACACATGGGACTTCAAACAATACCAGAACCGAACTTGCTCAATTAAAAAAGTGGTTGCCAAAAACTGAAGCCAATATGAAGGCAACCCTTAAAGTAATGAATGTGGCCACTACTGGGGATTCCCGTGTTGCAGCAACGTATTCTGTTGTTGTTGGTCAGATTCATAGTGCGGATGGTCATGAAAATGAACCATTAAAAATATTTTACAAAAAATTTCCAGGTCATACTAAAGGCTCTGTTTTTTGGAATTATGAAATCAATACAGCAGGGGATGATAATTCTAAACGATGGGATTATTCATATCCTATTTGGGGCTATAACTTCTCCATGGTTGGAATAGATGAAAACACGCATCCTCCGGAGCCAGAAGATGGAATAGCTTTGGGTGAAGAGTTCAGCTATGAAGTGGAAATTAAGGGTGGCATCATGAACCTAACGTTCACCAGTGAAGGGCATGAGACTAAAACATTCACTAAGAACTTGATAACTTCCGAGTATTCGAAACGGGAGGACATCCCTCAACAGGTTCAAAATTTGTTTGTGCCCATAGGGCAAGATGGTATAGAACGTAAAAATGCATACGCTAATGAAGGACTCTTTTTTAAGCTGGGGTGTTATAATCAAACAAACGGAAAAGACCCTAAGGTAAATAAGGTATGGTGTTCCGGAGCGGAAACCTATGGTGGCGATTTGCAAAAACAATATGAAAGCGAAAATTACGCTGAAGTCTGGTTTAAATCCGCAAGTATCACTATTCCGGAAGATGCCATATCCAATGCGGGGTATTTTGAAGCAAATGATGGCCTAAGTGCAAAATCGGTATACCCCAGTGAGGTAATTCCTTTTATGGACAAGTTTAAAATTCTGATGGGGGATGGAACGCATGTGGAAGACCTTATCGATTTCGAACACAAGGATTTTTTCTACACTGCAATTGATGGTACCCGGAGATGGGTGGTCTACAAAACACCAAATTCAGGTGTTACCTCAAAAAACTCCAGTAATACAAGAACCGAGTTGCATGAAAAAAGAGAATGGACACCTGAAGAAGGAGGTAATCTGACAGGTACATGCAAGGTTATGCAGGTCTCTGTTTCAGGTGATGCAACGGTTGCAGCTTCTTACTCTGTGGTTGTTGGGCAAATTCATGGTGGTGAAGGCCATGAAAATGAACCCCTAAAAATATTTTACAAAAAATTCCCTGGCCATACAAAAGGCTCCGTCTTTTGGAATTATGAGATAAACACAGCAGGTGACGATAATTCTAAAAGATGGGATTTCTCAAGCGCGGTATGGGGTCATGATATGTCCGTTATTGGAAAAGATAAAAATGACTATCCAGAGGAGCCATCGGATGGTATTGAATTGGGAGAAGAGTTTAGCTACGAGGTAAATGTATATGAAGGCATCATGTATCTGACTTTCAAAAGTGATAACCACGAAACAAAAACATTTACAAAAAATCTTATCGTATCGGATTATGTTAATCAATCCGATCTTCCGGAACAGGTGAAGCGACTATTTGTACCTATTGGGCAAGATGGAACAGAACGGGCAACTGCCTATAAAGGTGAGTTAGGCTATTTCAAACAAGGGGCTTATAACCAAACCAACGGAAAAGACCCACAAACCAACAGGGTTTGGTGTGCAGGGGCGGAGACCTATGGAGGTGATATTGCTAAACAATATGAGAATGGCTGTTACACGGAAGTATGGTTTAGGGAAGGAACCGTGGGCCCAGGCATACCACCAAACTAAATCGAAATAACACAATTGAGAGAATTACATTTTGAATTTTATAAGAACACTATTATATGAAAACATTCGGAGCAAGTAAAGAATTCATAAAAGGAGAAGACCTTGACTGGGAGGTCGTGGGCGAAGGCCTAAAACGTAAAATTATGGGCTATGACGATAAGATTATGTTGGTAAAGGTTCATTTTGAAGTAGGGGCCGTTGGTCAAATGCACGAACATTACCATTCTCAGGTAACCTACATTGAAAGTGGAAGTTTTGATGTCACTATAGATGGTAATACACAAACCTTGAAAGGTGGTGATTCTTTTTACATCCCTCCACACGCCATGCACGGAGCAATCTGTAAAAAAAGCGGAGTTTTAATAGATGTATTTAGCCCAATACGGGAAGACTTTATGCTAAACCGATAAAAAAAGGCATCTATAAATCAATTCTTGATGTTTTATAGCCCTTTGGTGGTATAGAACCATAAAATTTTAACATTTTAATGCTAAATAGGTTTTTTTTTAACCTTTATATAACATATATTTGGTAAACCAATTTGGTTTACCAGTTTGGAATACCAATAAAAGTAACACTATTATGAAAACATAGCGCAATAAAAAAAGGATAGGTGCACGCCTATCCTTTAGATAATATCACTTCTTTGGAGGGAAGTAATACTTAAACTGATACACTTTACTTAAAAAATGCATAGGTCAAAATTAAGGAAATTTAATTTATTGGCTAAACGTGTTTTAACAGTGAAAGTGAGATGCCATCGCAGCTACGCTAAAGGGATGGAATTGTAATGTTAATTAACACGAATTATTGAAACTAACTAAACAAATGAATTTAAAAACAAAACTACTATTAATTGCAATATTGCTTTCCAATATTCAATTATTTGCCCAGGACAACTACAGTCTTGCGGGCACAGTTACTGATGCAAACAGCGTTCCAATCCCTGGAGCGAATGTTGTTGTTTTGAATACAACAAGAGGAACTCAAACCGATTTTGACGGTAATTACTCCATCCAGGTTTCCGATGGAGAAGTATTACAGTTTTCATATATTGGTTATGCTACGCAAACTATTATTATTAGTGGGCAAGCATCAATAAATATAACGCTACAAGAAGATACCAGCCAATTGGATGAGGTTGTGGTCATTGGTTATGGTACTCAAAGAAAATCAACCATTACTGGCTCAATTTCTAAGGTTGTTAACGAAACTTTGGATCAGATTGCTGTATCAAGGGTAGATGATGCTCTAATTGGTCAAGTATCTGGGGTTAATATCCAAGCGACCAATGCAGAAGCAGGTGGTGCGCCAACCATAAATATTAGGGGTGTCGGTTCCATTAGTTCGGACACGGGACCTGCTTTGGTTATTGATGGTATTGTAGTGAGTTCTGAGTTTCTTGCCAATATTGACATGAACGATGTGGAGTCTTTTGAAGTTCTTAAGGATGCCGCTTCTGCTTCTATCTATGGTAGTGAAGGAGCAAATGGGGTTATCTTAATAACAACTAAAAGTGGTAAGGCCGGAAAAACTAAATTTAGTTATCAGACTTACACTGGGTTTAAACAGGCTCATGGCAGTGACGATTATCGCAAGGACCTAAATGAATGGGCGGCTGAAGAACAGGCTGCCACAGGAACACTTTCCGGAGAAACGTTATATGCTTTAGATTTGGTGAATATCACTGGAATCAATAGAGATTGGCAAGATGTTTTCTTTGACGGAGGTACGGTAACAAGCCATTCACTTTCGGCTAGAGGAGGAACGGAAAATTCAACGTATAGCGCATCGCTTAGATCATTGCATGATCAAGGTGTAATAATTACAGATGATTACAAATCATATACAGCAAACTTAAAATTTGATACTAAAGTTGGTAAAAAACTAAAATTTGGTCTAAGAGCATCTCCTTCTTACACAAAACAGAGAAGATTGCCTACTTCCATTCACAATCCAACACGTCAATCACCTTGGTTGCCAATCTTCCATACAGAAGAAACGTTGCAATTCATTAATCGTAGCGTTTACCCTGATGTCGGTGTGGGAGACTACTTTTGGGAAAACCATTTGGAAAACAGAGATTATGATAACGATGGGAATACAGAGCGGCCTAGAACTTCAGGGGACTCTAACCCCTATCAACAATATGTTGAGCGTAAACACCTTGAATTCAATACAAAACTATTTGGTTCTACCTATTTAAGCTATAAGCTGGCAAAAGGTTTAACCGCAAAAACCACGTTGGGTATTACCTTGGAGCAACGTAAAAGGGATAGGTATGATGGTGTTAATTATCATGCTTCGGGTGCATCAAGGTCTAATTACCTTTTACAAAACAGATCTCGCACCAGACTGGTTTCTGATAATACATTAAATTATAATAGAACCTTTGGTGATCATGAATTGAATCTTTTAGGTGGTCTTACTGTGCAACAGCGAAAAACTGAGATTAGTCAGGTCAACGCCAATGGTTTTACAGATGATCGTCTTCCAAATGTTCAAGGAGCAAATCCCGATAATACTACTGTGGTTCAAAACAATGGTGAACGTAAAAAGATTGGTATGTTCGCAAGGGTAAATTACGCCTACAAGGACAAGTATCTATTCAATGCATCCATTAGACGAGATGGGAGCTCCGTTTTTGGTTTAAATACCAAATGGGGTAATTTCCCCGCCGTATCAATCGGATGGAATGTTGCTAAAGAGGATTTCCTACTTTCTAGTGATGTGGTGAGCAATCTAAAGTTTAGGGCCAGTTATGGTTTTACCGGTGCCGAGAACTTTAATCTTACAACACTTGAAGAAACAATATGGCCATACCTGTCACTATTACAAAATACCAATGCTGTTGTCGGCAATAGCCTGATTTCAGGTATATCACCTTTGAACATAGCTAACAATAACCTGGGATGGGAATCTTCGGAAGAATTGACTGTTGGATTGGATTACGGTTTTTGGAACAATAAAATTTCAGGATCTATAGATTATTACCGAAGAAACAGTGATGACTTGCTATTGAATAACCCAGTTTCGTATATCACAGGATTTAATGATGGTATTGTAAACTTGGGTGAGGTTCAAAACAGAGGTTTGGAGTTTGAGCTAAGAACGAGGAACATCACCAATGAGAACTTCAGATGGAACTCTACAATAATTGCTTCTACCAATCAAAACGAGTTGTTGAGTTTTGGGGATTCCAACAACGCACTTATTGAGGATACTTATGGTAGGAATTCCCAATGGATTAATAGAATAGGAGAACCAATTTCTTCTTACTGGGGCTTTGTAGTAGATACGGATGCCTATGACGAGACCTCATTTAGGAATACCTATGTTGATAATCCTTGGAATAGGATCAATGGCCAGGCAGATGATACTATAGTTAAAGATTTAAATGGCGACGGTATCATTACCGAGGATGACAAAACAATACTGGGAGATCCTTACCCAGATTTGATTTACAGTTTTACCAATGAATTTCAGATTGGACAATTTGACCTTTCCTTTATGGTACAGGGTAGTCTAGGTGCTCAAGTAAATAATATTGGAGATCAATATTTCTATAATTGGTTTGGTAATAGGACTAGAAGTGGAGGGGAAGCCCAAGCTGTTTCAGATGGTCTAGTACCACATGAATCCTTTATACAAGAAAAGGTGTTGACCAGTGAGGTAATTGCAAGTGCAGATTATTTCTCACTTCGAAATGTAAATATCGGATACAATTTTGATAGGGATTTGCTATCAAGAATTGGCCTGGATGGTCTTAGGGTGTATGCGGCAGGACAGAATCTTATTTACATTACTGCGGATGATTATCATGGTTTTAACCCAGAACATGATGACAATGGGAATATCAGGGCATTTGGTTCACAAAGAGCAGGTACGCCCATCTTTAGAACACTAACACTAGGTCTAAACATTGATTTCTAAAAAAATTATTATGAAATACTTAAAATATATAGCATTCACGGTCGCGGCATTTTTAACGTCGTGTGAAGCAGACGAATTTTTAAATCCAATACCGGATACTGTCGTGGTAGAAGAATCATTCTTTCAGACAGATGCAGATGTTGAGGCGGGCATACTAGGAATTTATGATGCGCTTCAAGGGGTAAATGAAAATACGGTAACAAATATCGGTAATGTTAACAGAGGGATTCAGTTTGAACATCTTTTGACGGAACATAGAACCGATAATACGAGAAATGCAACCTTGGAAGGCTCTAAATCAGATTTCCATAGATATGTAGTTGATGCCAACAACGTAGAATCAGAAGATTTTTATGCATCCATGTACGAGGTCATCTTTAGAGCAAATAATGCGCTTAGATTTATAGATATTGCTGATCAAGGCAACCGGGCAAGATATACTGCCGAGGCTAAATTTTTAAGAGCGTATGCCTACTTTAAATTAGTAAGGCTGTTTGGAGCTGTACCTTTGGCAACTGAGGTAGTAGGAGCTGATAACAGTGAGGCGCTTTTTACAAGAATATCAGAAGAACAGATTTATGCGCAGATTGTGGAGGATTTACAAGAAGCAGCTGGCACATTGGATAACACCTATAAATCTAGAGCTTCTAGAGCAGCAGCACAAGGGATTTTAGCTAAGGTCTATATGTCCCAGCCAAGCCCAGATTACTCAGGTGCAGAGCAACTATGCGAAGCGATCATTAATAGCGGAGAGTTTACGTTGCAAAGTAATTTTTCGGATATTTTTTATAATGAATTGAATGATGAGATAGTTTTCGCCATCCAATATCAATTCGGAAACACGCTGGAAAGTCAAAGTTTCTCTTCAGAGTTTACCTCTTTTTCACGTCAAGGCCGTGAAGATGGTCAAAATATTGTCAATGACAATTTAGTGGCAGACTTCAGTGCATTTGGAGGCGATCGCGGGCCATTATCTTTTATTAACCTAGGTAGTTCAATAGAAGTTATAAAGTTTCTACCAGAAGGATCTGATATAACGGTTTCTCCGCCAACTTACGGAGATAACGCCCGAAACGCTGGTAACGATTATATAGCGCTACGTTATGCAGATGTATTGCTGATGCATGTGGAAGCGACTATAGGAACAGGAACAAGTACTTCTGACATTGGTGCTATACAATCTTTTCAACAGATAAGAGACAGAGCATTCCCGGCTACCGCTCCTAATGTAATTTCAAGTGTATCAAAAGATGAGTTGTTGACAGAGAGGCGTGTGGAATTAGCATTCGAGAATCAGCGCTGGTACGATATACTTAGGTTTGGAGTAGCGAACGATGTACTGAGTGCACATGCTGTTGAGATGGGATATGTTTTTTCAGCAAGAGATTTGTTATTGCCAATCCCGGCGCGAGAAATCAACTTAAGCGATGGGCTTTTAACACAAAACCCTGGGTACTAAAAACTAATATAAAAAACTATGAAATATCAAGTAAACATATTTAAGAAAACAAAGCTGTTGCTAGCGACATTGGTCGTGGCCAGTATTGTTGCGAGCTGTGTTGGTGATGAGCTTTTCAGAGACGAGTTACCTGGGGCAAATTCCAAGGTGGATACTGTTTTTCCGGAAGCTAATTTCTCATATGCTTCATCTTCAGATGACTTTAGAGCAATTAACTTTACCAACCTTTCTACAGAATCCTTGGAGTATGCGTGGGATTTTGGAGATGGAAATACTTCAACTGATGAGGATCCATCATTCACCTTTTCAGACGGCGAAGGAACATATCCAGTATCTTTGACTGCTACTGATGGAAACGGTGTAAGCGGAACTACTTCTATTGATGTTATAGTGGTTGAAGGCCCATTCCAACCAATTATTATAGAAGCTGGTTTTGAAGATGATACCCTTCCAACTGGTGGTGGTGACGGTCGTGATTCATGGAGAAACAATGATTTGGGCGGTGTTATTCAGATTACGGGAAGTCCAGTGACATTTGGAGATCAAGGAGCTAAGTTACCTGTTCCTGCCGGTGACCGTATCGGTTATCAAGAAATTACCGTAGATCCAGAAACTAACTATGATTTAAGTTTTTGGTATACGATGTTGGCTGGTTCTTCTGATGCCAGATTAATAGTTTCTGTACTAGGAGTAACACAAAATGGAGGTACTTTTGAAACTCTTTTGGATGCCGCAAACGGTACAATAGCATCTGTTACAGTGACTAATGATGATGAACCTGATGTCTACGTGCAACAGAAATTGTCCTTTAACTCTGGAGATAACAACACAATTGCTATTTTCTTTACCAATGGAGATGTAGAAGGTAGATTGGATGATTTTACAATAGACGTGGGAGCAGAAGGTGCCGTACCTCCTTCCGCTGGATTTACTCCTGAGCAAAGTGAGATTAACTTTTTGGAGTATACATTTACGAACTCATCAACAGGCGCTGTGAGTTATGATTGGAATTTTGGTGATGGAAATACTTCCACAGAGGAATCCCCAACCCATATTTATACCGATGCCGATACGTATACTGTTACGCTTACGGCAACAAATGACTCTGGTTTATCAACTACATTAGAACAGTCCATAGAGATTTTAGCACCAGTTACAGCTGATTTCACTTCTCAGGTAGATGCCGGCGATTATAGAACGTTTACTTTTATGGATGCTTCTGAAGGCGCTGAAACATTATTGTGGGAGTTTGGCGATGGATTCCAATTTACAGGAATGGATCCTTCACATACTTATGCGGAAGATGGTATTTACACTGTAACTTTAACGGCCACAAGTATTACTGGAAACATAAGCGCCGCGACCGAAGAGCTTGTAGTGGCTCAAGGCTTTGTTGTGCAGGTAATCAATGGAAATTTTGACCTTTACGGTACAACACCAGGATGTAATGGGGAAAGTACTGGTGACAACGCAGACCCATGGGATATGACAACTAATGCGACTATTCTCGATTGTGATGGAGCGGAAATTACCAGTCCCTACGCAGACCTTTGGGATAATGGCCCATTGGATAGCTGGCTTGACACAGAATACGGTGATAATAGCGAGCAAGCTGGATCAACCAGTGACGGAAATGATGGCACTAGAGGAGCTAAATTAGATGAGAGAGGCCGTCGTTTGTATCAAGTGGTAACAGTTCAGCAAGGTTCAACATACACGTTCTCTATTGATGCAAGCCATACTGCAGCAGGTATTACTTCCGAGGTATTCATATTGAATACAGAAATCGCAGATGAAACAGGTATTAATGCCTCTACTTCTGATGCTGCCATTGATGCATACTTTGCTATTCCGAACATTTTCGCCACGGATGGTGATGCATATGCTACCAGTACATTTCAATTCACAGCATCTACAAATGAGATAGTTATTTATGTCAGGAACATAGATGTTGTAGATGGTTCTGCCGAGGCCTTCTTTGATAACATAGAAATCACTGATTAATAAGGGGAAGGACAAACTATTATAGGATTAAACCACCCAGGCTTTAAATTGGACTGGGTGGTTATATATCAGTAACTATTACAATTAATAATTGATTTATAAAATGAAAATTTTCCGAAAGAAATCCCTAGCAATTTTTTTAATGGTATTTCTAACTGTTAGTGCTACTTCTCAAAACAAGAAAAGTAGCGTTGCAGAATCGGATAGTAAAATTGAAAAACGCGATAAGAAGAAGAAAAAGAAGAAGGTAAAACTTCCTCAAATAGATTTAAGCCATTGGAAGGTTACTATTCCAGAGGGTAAAGGTAAAGGAGGTGCAATAAGTGTTTCACCGCCAAAAATTCTTGATTATGCAAACAGTGATGTTTTAGCACCTTTTATGTACAATGACTCAACTTCTGGTGCGCTGGTTTTTCACGCCTATCCAACCAATGCCACCACGGCCAATACTAAATATTCGCGATCAGAACTTAGGGAACAAATGGAACCTGGTAACGATAAAGTAAATTGGACATTTGCTCAAGGAGGTACTTTGAAAGCTAGAATGGCCATGGGTGATGTTTCAAGGGCTGAAAACGGAAAGTATCATAAGGTCATTATTGCCCAAATACATGGTAGACTAACAAATGAACAACGAGATTTGATCGGACAGAAAGATAATAATGCTCCACCCATTTTAAAGATTTATTGGCAAAATGGTAAAATCCGTGTAAAAACTAAATTGCTAAAATACGCAGGTGTAGACCAGAAAGCAATTTTACACAAAGAAGCGTGGACAGATGATAAAGGCCAAAATTTTGAGCAAGAAGTAGGTTTTCGAAAATTTACGATTGAAGTTAAGGTCAGTGACGGTAAAATGGTAGTTTCCTTAAATAACAGTGAATTTTTTGTTTACGATAATGCAAGTATAAAACGATGGGGAATATTTGAAAACTACTTTAAGGTTGGTAACTATTTCCAGACAAGAGATGAAGGAGCATTTGCGAACGTGAAAGTTTACGAGTTATCTGTTGAACATTAACTGTTTCAAAACCACAAATAAAAAAATGACTGTTTTAATCCAATTACGAATGTTTAAAAATCTACCCAGTCTTATTTGTCTTTTGCTAATTCTTGGCTCATGTCAGGATAACAATTCAGTTGCTGAAGAAAAAGAAGAAGTATCTATTGATGAGCCCACAACCGATGTAGTAGATATTCCAGATCCAGATCCGGAAGAAACTTCTTTTATCTTACCGGAAATTGATTTGAGCAATTGGAAAGTAACGCTGCCAATAGGACGCCCTGATGAGGTGGAGCCTCCAGAAATATTGGAATACGCTACCAATGAAAAGCTAAAATCGTTCATGTATAATGACTCTATCGAGGGTGCTTTGGTTTTCTACACTTATCCCGGAGCCACTACCGCAAATTCCTCTAGATCAAGAACAGAACTTAGAGAACAGATGGAACCTGGCAGCAATTCGGTTAATTGGACGTTTTCCCAAGGAGGGAGGCTTAAAGGTACATTGGCAATGGATGATATTTCTAAAGATTCAGATGACAAATACCATAGAACCATCATTATGCAGATTCATGGTCGTTTGACAAATGAACAAAGAGATTTAATTGGCCAAAAAGATAATAATGCGCCACCAATGCTTAAGATTTACTGGCAAAATGGTGAAGTAAGGGTAAAGACAAAGGTTTTAAAAGACCCAAATGTTTCCAATACAGACATCTTACGCACTGATTCTTGGACGGATGATGAAGGTTTTAATTTTAACGAAGAAGTAGGGTTCAATACGTTTTCATTGGAAGTCTTGGTTTCTGATGGAAGAATGGAGGTGATTTTAAATGATACAGAATCAGTCGTATATGAAAGTGATGATATAAAAAAATGGGATGTTTTTGAGAACTATTTCAAGGCAGGAAATTATTTGCAAACGTCTGATGAAGGTTCATATGCTCGGGTAAAATATTATGATTTAGAGGTTGAACATTAAGAGTATTTTTTTGAGTTAGTTTAGTTGAATACCAAAAACTATTGGCTGAAATTTTTGGCCAATAGTTTTTTATCCAGACTTGGAAATTAAAGTGAATAAGAATAAAAAGAATGCTTTATAGGTTAAACTAATTTGCTTAAATTTAACAAACCAATCTGGTTAACCAATTTTAGAGTGTATATAAGAATATGAGAGTTGAGATACTTACAAAGAATGAAAATCAAGAGGTACAGAAAGGTATTATCTCTAAACTGAGGGATTTAATAAATTATAAAAACTTAGAACCTGGAGACAAATTGCCATCTGAAAGGATGTTGTCAGAAAAGTTTGAAGTTAGCAGAAGTAATGTCAGAGAGGCTATTCAAAAACTGGAGTTTTTTGGCATCCTAAAATCAAGACCACAGAGCGGTACTTTTATCGCCAATATTGGAAGAGTGGCCATGAGTGGAATGTTGGATGATATATTGAGATTGGAGGATCCAGATTTTAAATCCCTTGTCGAAACTCGAATTTTACTCGAATTAAAAACGGTAAGATTGGCTGCCCTGAGAAGAACAGAAGAAGACCTTGAAAAAATGCGCCAAGCATTAGATGCTTATAGACAAAAAGTATTAGATGGGAAAGATGCAGTAGAGGAGGATTTGTTGTTTCACTTGGCCATTGCCAATGCCAGTAAGAATAGTACCATGAATACTTTTATGTTGATTATAACCCCAGAGATTATCACCAATTTTGAAAAGTATCATGTTTGTGATAATAACCAATCTTTTTTAGGCATTCAGGAGCATGAGGATATTTATCAAGCAATAAAAAATCAAGATCCTAAGATGGCAAAAGAAAAAATGAAGGTTCATTTTAAAATTTTATACCAATACTGTTATAATACAAAAGATTAAAAAATAAGATAGAGGATGAAATTGCACGCTTTTGTCTTCAATTATAAAAAAAGGAGGGAAGTAAAACTTAACAAGAACATTATAGATCCTGCCAATATGCGGCTTACCATATCCATCAGGTTTTAGTTTTTATAAGTTTTATGTTGTGAGAGACTGTATAATAGGAAAATCAATAATGGTACTTTCCTTGATTACATTTCTATAATACCCCATTGACTATAAAAACCAACTAATATGAAAGTTAAAGGCTTAAGATGGTGGATAATAGGCTTGATATTTATAGCTACTGTTATCAATTATATTGATAGAACAGCATTTGCCTTACTCTGGCCTCAAATGGGTGAAGATTTAGGAATGGATAAGTCTGACTATGCTATCATGCTAAATGTTTTTATGGCTTGTTATGCTATTGGAAAATTTGCATCCGGAAAGTTATACGACACCATTGGAACACGTTTGGGCTTTACAGTTTCCATTATTGTTTGGTCAGTTGCTTCGGCGTTTCATGCCTTTGCTCGGGGTATTATTACGCTTTCTATTTTCAGAGGGCTGCTAGGTCTTGGAGAAGCAGGTAATTGGCCAGGTGCCGTAAAAAGCAATGGTGAATGGTTTCCTGTTAAAGAGCGAGCAATAGCACAAGGTATTTTTAATGCAGGAGCTTCAATAGGAAATGTTATAGCACCATTTATTATTGTATTCTTATATACCAAGTTTGGATGGCAAACCACCTACATAATATTAGGTGTAGTGGGTATGCTATGGGTGATTCCATGGTTGTTTTTAAATAAATCTACACCTGAAAAACATCCTTGGGTTACTGATAAGGAAAGAAATTTAATTCTCGACAGTAGAATAGATAAGGGCGAAGAGAGTATTGATGCCAAAGTAAAAAGTCTAAGTGTTGGTAAAATATTAAGTTATAAGCAATCTTGGGGTGTATTGTTATGTAGATTTTTTATAGAACCAATCTGGTGGTTTTTTGCAGGATGGATGCCAATTTACTTAAATGATAAATTCGGATTAAGTATTGAAGAAATCGCAGCGACCATGTGGATATCTTATCTTATGGCTGCGGCTGGAAGTATTCTTGGCGGAATGTTTACCAAAGAATTAATGAAGAAGCTTTCGGTAGATGCAGCAAGAAAAATAACAATAACCTTAGGAGGAGTACTAATATTAATAGCCTTTGTCTGTATTATAACACTGGTAAAGGAAAACAATTTTATGACCTTCATTTATTTTGCAGGATTGGCACTTTTTGGGTTTCAATTTGCAATCGGTAATATCCAAACGATTTCGAGTGATTTGTTTAGAGGACCCTCAGTTGGGACTTTGGCTGGATTGGCAGGTACAATCGCTGCCGTTTCTCCAATGATTATGAATTGGTTTGTTGGTCAAATTACAACCCAGTCCTATACGCCAGCATTTATTGCTATCTGTGTTTCGGTTGTACTTGGGGTTGTTGCAATTTTCGCTTTGATCAAGAATATAGAACCGGTAAGAAAAACAGTAGAGTTGTAATAAAGAAAACAAGAATAAATTTTAGAATTAAAAATAAAATAAATGAGTAAAATCGAAGGGAAAATAGCCGTTGTTACAGGGGCTACAGGAGGTATAGGTTTCGAAGTTGCAAAAAGATTAGGTGAAGATGGATATACCGTAGTTTTAAATGGTATAGAAGATGACGCAGGAGCAGAAAGAGTGAAAGAACTTACAGCACAAGGAATAAAAGCGGAATACTACGGTTTTGATGTTACAAACGAAGAAGCTGTAACTTCTAACATCACCAAAATTGGTGAAAAATATGGAAAAATAGATGTGCTGGTTAACAATGCTGGCGGATTGGGCGGAAGATCTAGGTTTGAAGAAATGACAACAGATTTTTACAGATTTGTAATGGCACTTAATCTTGATTCTGTATTTTTTGCTTCAAGAGCTGCAATCCCCTTCCTTAAAAAAGGAGAAAATCCTTCTATAATTAACTATACGTCAAATGCAGGGTGGACCGCTGGTGGACCAGGAGCTGGAATTTACGGAACTTCTAAAGCAGGTGTTCATGCTATAACTAGAGCATTGGCAAAAGATTTAGCGGAATATGGGATTAGGGCAAACGCAGTATCACCAGGTACTATTGATACTCCATTTCATGCTCAAATTAAAGCAACGAAACCCGAAGTTTTTGCGTCTTGGGCAAATAATATTATGTTGGGAAGATTAGGTCAACCAGAAGATGTAGCTGGCGTTATTTCTTTCTTAGCAAGCAAGGATGCATCTTTCATAACAGCAGAAACTATCCAAATTGGCGGTGGACAAGCTTTAGGAATATAAAATGAGTAGATTAAAAGACAAAGTAGCAGTTGTTACTGGAGGTGCTAGAGACATAGGTAGGGAAATATCTGTTAAATTAGCAAAAGAAGGTGCCAAAGTAGTTGTAAACTACTTTAATTCTGAAGCCGGAGCTAATGAAACATTAGATATTATAAAATCTTTTGGAGGTGAAGCTATTGCGGTAAAGGCAGATGTTTCAAACCTTGATGATATCAAGGATTTAAAAGCGAAAACTACTCAAGCTTTTGGTAATACTATTGATATTTTGGTTAACAATGCCGGAGGTCTTTTTTCACGTAAAACCCTTCAAGAACTAGATGAATCATTCTATAACTTAGTCATGAATGTTAATTTTAAGTCTACCGTTTTCGTAACCCAGGTATTTGAACCCTTAATGGGTAAAGGAGCTTCAATTATTAACCTTTCTTCGCAAGCCGCTAGAGATGGTGGTGGTGGTGGGTCTTCATTATACGCTTCTTCTAAAGGTGCCGTAACCACATTTACTAGAGCTATGTCAAAAGAACTTGGTCCTAAAGGAATTAGAGTTAATGCAATCTGTCCAGGTTTAATAGCAACGAAATTTCATGATGATTTTACTAAAGATGAAATACGTGTTAAAGTTGCGGCCGGGACACCTCTACGAAGAGAAGGTAATGCAGACGAAATTGCCGATTTGGTGGCGTACTTAGCTTCAGATGAGGCTTCATTCGTAACTGGGAATAATATTGATATAAATGGTGGATTAGCCTTTAGTTAACTTTTACAACAATAAAATCAATCAAATAAAATATATTAGTTAGATGAAAAAAGTAGTAACATTTGGAGAGATAATGTTGCGATTGGCACCTCCTGGATTTTTAAGGTTTTCCCAGACCAACAGTTTTGATGTTGTATATGGAGGGGGAGAGTCGAATGTCGCGGTGTCCCTTGCAAATTATGGTGTCCCTGTTGATTTTGTAACGCGTCTACCGGACAATGACATAGGGCAATGTGCATTGATGGAAATGCGCAAAAGAGGCGTTGGCACGGACAAGATTGTATATGGAGGAGGCCGTTTGGGCATTTATTTTTTAGAGACTGGTGCTGTGAGCAGAGGAAGTAAGGTCGTTTATGACAGGGCACATTCTGCAATCGCGGAGATAGAAAAGGGAATGATTGATTGGGAGCATGTTTTTGAAGATGTGGAATGGTTCCATTGGACCGGGATTACACCCGCAATCTCCCAAGGAGCTGCTGATGTATGTTTGGAAGCTGTGCAAGCAGCCAGTAGGTTGGGAGTTACCATTTCAACAGATTTAAATTACCGGGCCAAATTGTGGAAATACGGGGGAGACCGTGAAGCCATAATGACAGAACTGACCTCTTATTGTGATATCGTTTTGGGCAATGAAGAAGATGCGGAGAAACATTTTGGGATAAAGCCTGAAGGATTGGACATTACTACCCAAGGAGAACATGTAAAAGCTGAGGCGTTCCTCTCCGTTTGCAAACAGATGATGGAAAAGTTCCCAAGGGCCAAAAAGGTAATAACTACCTTAAGGGGTTCCATATCAGCTTCTCATAACACATGGGCAGGGGTACTCTATGATGGAAAGACGATGTTCAAGTCCCCAGAATACCAGATTACACATATCGTGGACAGGGTTGGAGGGGGAGATTCCTTTATGGGCGGATTGATATATGGCTTGTTGAAATACCCTGAAGATGACCAAAACGCACTGAACTTTGCCGTGGCGGCCTCGTGCCTAAAGCATACCATAAAAGGCGATGCCAACTTGGCAACGGTCTCAGAAGTGGAAAAATTGATGAGCGGGGATGCGTCAGGAAGAGTAGCAAGATAATAAGGACAATGGCACAATATTCAAGAATAGAAGTAGTAAGGGTGATGCAAGAAACGGGCATGGTTCCTTTGTTTTATCACCCAGACATTGAACTGGGCAAAAAAGTACTGAGAGCTTGTTATGATGGCGGGGCGCGACTCATGGAATTTACCGCAAGAGGTGATTTTGCTTTTGAGGTATTTTCAGAGTTGAACAAGTTCATCATAAAGGAACTCCCTGGGATGATTATGGGAGTGGGCTCCATTACGGATGCGGCCGCTGCTTCGATGTACATGCAGATGGGGGCGAATTTTATTGTTACCCCGTCTTTAAGAGAAGACATAGCCATGGCCTGTAACAGAAGAAAAGTTCTATGGTCGCCTGGATGCGGCTCGTTGACCGAGATCAATAGGGCAGAAGAGCTGGGCTGTGAAGTTGTAAAACTCTTCCCTGGATCTACCTATGGCCCCGGTTTTGTAAAAGCAATAAAAGGTCCACAGCCTTGGACCAGCATTATGCCTACGGGAGGCGTCAGTACGGAAGAGTCCAATCTAAAAGCATGGTTTGATGCTGGAGTGACCTGTGTGGGAATGGGTTCCAAACTGATTTCAAAAGAGATTTTGGAACAAAATGATTTTAACGGCCTTGAGCAGTTGGTTAAAAGTACTTTGACAACAATACAAAAGTTAAGAGCTTAATTGTGTTCATAGATTTTTTCATCACTGTTTTTACCTAATGATCTAATATGGAGGTGAAAAAATCACTATTAAAGAAAATACTTGGTCTGATATTGGGTTTTGGGCCAGGTATTTTTGCTATTGGCTATACAATAGGCACAGGAAGCGTGACTTCAATGATTGTTGCAGGAAGTACCTATGGCATGCAATTGTTATGGGTGTTACTGCTTAGTTGTTTTTTTTCTGGAGTATTAATGTATGCATATGGTAATTATGCCTTGATCTCTGGAGAAACAGCGCTGTATAGTTTTAAAAGGCACATTAAGGGAGGTAAACTTATAGCAATCCTCATTATTATAGGGATATCATTTGGTCAATGGAATTCCCTTATGGGCATTTTAGGTATTTCTGCCAATATTATTTTTGAAATATTTGCTATTTATTTTCCAGACCTTCGAGCATCAGAATATGAGATTGTTCTGTTGATTGCAATTGTTGTAATAGTGATAATGTATGGTTTGCTGTTGATAGGAAAGTACACCTTCTTTGAAAAGATATTAGTGATTTTTGTCTCCATTATGGGATTATCTTTTCTAATCTCACTTTTTATGGTATATCCATTACCAATGGAAGTCGCTAAAGGATTGATTCCTTCAATTCCTAATGTAAAAGGAGGCAAAATGCTTGTTGCCGCCTTTGTTGGCACTACCATGGCTGCGGCTACGTTCTTGTCCAGACCGCTCTTTGTAAAAGGGAAGGGTTGGGATATGACCAATAGAGGGCAACAGAAAAGAGATGCGATTTTAGCAGCTATTTTGGTCTTTGTTATAAGTGCCTCTATCATGGCAGTGGCAAGTGGAGCGTTGTTCCATCAAGGAAAACCTGTAACCCATGTTTTAGATATGGTTACGACTTTAGAACCTGTGGCGGGTAAGTTTGCACTGACCCTGTTTTTCTTTGGAACGCTTAGTGCAGGGCTTTCTTCAATTTTCCCATGCTTGTTGATTGCGCCTATATTGTTGGCAGATTATCAATCGGGAAAATTAGATACCAATTCCAAACAATTTCGGATAATTACGGCCATTGCATGTCTGTTCGCTTTAATTGTGCCCATCTTTGGTGCCAATCCAATTGAGATGCAAATTGTATCTCAAGTATTTAATGTGTTTGTCTTACCGCTTGTAATTATTGGAATTCTTCTTCTTATCAACAATAAAGAAATAATGAAAGAGCATCATACTAGCAAATGGATCAATATGATTTTGATACTTTCATTGATATTCGCCTGTCTTATTTCCTACAACGGTATATCAGCATTATTGAATTACTTTTAGTATAGATTTTATTTAAAGCATTACTTTTAAAAATTTAAACTTATTGCTTTAAATATTATGAAGACAAGTGGGGAAAATATTTTAGGATACAATTTTTCATCCTCAGGGGAAACTGTTTTTTTTGCAAAAAACCCAGCAACAGGAAATCAATTAGAAACTCCTTACCATGAAGCTACTCTTACAGAGATAAACCAAGCAATAACGCTTGCGGAAAATGCTTTTACCTTATACCGAGAAAAGACTGGAGAAGAAAAAGCTTTGTTTTTGGAAACAATAGCTGAAGAATTACTTCAAATAGAAGAAGAGCTAGTTGCTTTCTGCAGTCAAGAAACAGGATTGCCTGTAGGAAGATTGAAAGGTGAGCTGGGCAGAACCATAGGGCAATTAAAGCTGTTCGCTTCCCTTTTAAGGGATGGATCATGGGTGGATGCAAGAGTTGATGAAGCCGACCCCAACAGAACTCCCTTTCCAAAACCAGATATAAGACAAATGCAAATAGCCTTAGGCCCTGTTGGAGTTTTTGGAGCAAGCAATTTTCCATTGGCTTTTTCTGTGGCCGGTGGTGATACGGCATCAGCTTTAGCGGCAGGCTGTACCATCGTTGTAAAAGCGCATCCTGCGCATCCCGGTACTTCAGAATTGGTTGGCAAAGCCATTGTTTCAGCTGCAAAACGCTGTGATATGCCGGATGGAGTGTTTTCATTGGTTCAAGGTGCTTCTATTGGAGTGGGGCAAGCAGTTGTTCGCCATCCACTTATAAAAGCCATTGGGTTTACAGGTTCATTTAGAGGAGGTAAGGCTTTATTTGATGAAGCTGCAAAACGAGAAGAACCGATACCTGTATATGCGGAAATGGGAAGTGCTAACCCAGTTTTTGTGCTTCCAGGTATTTTAAAGGAAAATCATCAAACTTTGGCAGAAGGCTTGTCAAATTCAGTTCAACTGGGTGCAGGTCAATTTTGTACAAACCCGGGAATCACTGTTTTGCCAAAAACAAAGGAGAGTAAAGTTTTTGAAGACGTACTAAAAAATAGCGTTCAGGTTTCGGAATCTGCTACTATGCTTACGGAAGCAATTCAAAAAGGGTATAACCTTGGACTTGAAAAATTGAAAGTAAAAAAAGAAGTAGAATCCATTTCAACAGGAAAAAAGACTGAAGGACATTCTCAAGGTGTCGCCGAGGTTCTTTCCGTATCTGCAAGTGATTTTTTATCCGATAAAGAACTGGAAGAAGAAGTTTTTGGACCGTCAACACTTTTGGTGAGGACAGAGGATAAAAACGAAATCATGGACATCGCCAAAAATTTAAATGGGCATCTTACCGCTACCGTTCATGGTACCGAGGAAGATTTATATGAATATGCAGATTTGTTGAAGGTATTGGAACGTAAAGTGGGCAGGTTGCTGATTAACGGATTTCCTACCGGAGTAGAGGTGTGCCATAGCATGGTGCATGGGGGACCTTTTCCGGCTACCACCGATGCAAGGATGACATCTGTGGGAACTGCTGCAATCACCAGATTTACAAGACCGATGTGCTATCAAAACTATCCAGATTCACTGCTTCCAGATGAGTTGAAAACTGAAAACCCTTTGAGCATTTTAAGAATGGAAAATGGGAAATATGTACTTCCTAATTGAAATTAGGGTCAATATATTTTGACTCCATATTAGAGCACGCGGTGATTAGCCATTTTTGAAACCTTTATCTTTTCTTTAGATGCAGTATAAAAATTGCATTAAATCCAAAGAAAAGATTGCCATCTCTCGTATTAAAATTGTTTCGAGTTTGCGTAATAAAGGCATCTTCTGCAATGTTTGGCGCATTGGAAAGATGAAATTGAAGCATTAGATCTGTTAACTCCCAGTTTACACCTATTGCAAAGGGGTCAAAAGTATTTACAGACTCTAATGGATTGGCCAAATAATAGTATTCTGTTGATATTGATAAATGACCACCTATTTTATACCTACCACCAATGCCTAGAGCAAAATGATCAGTAGGGTCATCCATATTTCTGGAAGAATTTCTATGAATAAAGGTTGGAGAAGCTTGTAATGAAAAATTTCGCGTAAATTTTCTTGCAATCAAAACTTGGGAGGTAAAGGATAACTTATCAGAAAAACCATTGCTTGCATTTATACTTCTATTGGGGTTTGTTCTAAGACTAGCATTTTGAGCAAGCGTTATTGTAAAAGGAGAGCCTTTGCCGTTACTAACTTGCTGCACAAGCTTGTATTTAAAATAGGTGTCAAAAATCCCATCAAACGTGGTAATGCCACTGCCAAATGTAAGCCTATCTGAAAAGGCATAAGACGCACCAAACCTGGTACTGATTCTATCAGCTAAAAAACCTTGAGTCCTTTGAGGGATGTTCCAAAACCTTGAATTGGCAGAAATTTCCATGATTCCCTTTTTTCTTGTTTCAATGGAATGACCCAACGCTATCCTGGTAGTTTTAAAAGTGGCTTCTGTAAATTGTTTGCTGTCTGGAAACTCTTTTTCTAATGACTGCAATAAATCTTGCGCCATTAGAAGGTTAAGCATAGCCGAACACAAAAAAAGAAAAACAAAGGAAATTTTAGTTCTCATAAGGCTGATATTCAAATCTAAATTTTACTTGTATCGTTTTTGCAATATTTCCTGCCACAATGGGAGGTATTTTAATCTTAAAATCTGCTACGGTCAGATTTAGATTTCCTGATAAAACCAGGACATTATTTATATACTCAATCTGAGTTTTTATCTCAACTTCTTTGGTAACACCATGAATTGTTATTTTCCCCTTTACCAATTTGGTTTGTAAAGGAGGTAAACTTGTATCAAAATCCTGTATTTCCCCCTCAAAAGTAGCTTTGGGATAAATGTCAGATTCAATATAGCTTTCATTAAAATGTTCTTGCATTAGAGCTTTCCTAAAAACAAATGTGCGCATCAGCATACTAATGGCCACTTCTTTGCTGGATAAGTCTACTATGCTTAAAACCTGATTGTTGCTGGCTTCAATATCTTCAACAGAAGTATATGAAAAAAAAGTTATTTGCCCTTGTTTGGTGATTACACGATTTGCTTTTTGTCCAAAACAAACCTGCGAAACAAGTATTATGGCAAATAGGGTTAGTTTATTCATTGGTTTGGTTTAATAATACACAGTTCAGCAATATAGCGTCCATCAAAAAACCCTTACATATGCCTTTAAGAACTACGGTATCTCCTTTGGTCAGCGTTTTTATTTGTTCAATTTGATTTTCTTTCATATCGCACATAATACACATATACTCTTCACCACCTTGCAATAATACAGTATATCTATTATTAAAGAAAGTAACCTCTTTGACGATACCTTCAACTTCTATTATTTTTTCGACAAAAGTTTTGTTGGCGAGTGTTTCATCAGATATAAATGAAGCTAATAAATCTGTTGAATTAATCCTTATCTCCGTTTCTGCGGTAATGGAGTTTTGGTTAGGTTCTTCATTGAATTTTACTAGAATATAGTAGACAAGGCCTAAACAAAAGGATGCTAAAAACGTTATGAAGATTTTCTTTTTTACAGTCATTGCTTACTGTATCTAGATTAATGATAACCTATTTTTATTTTAAGTGGTTGTGTTTTATTGGGCAAAGTATAAAAATAACCCATAGGAGCAATACTCGGGGAATTCCGAACTCCTATGGGTTGTCAACAACTAAACTGGAAAATCGATTTTAGACATAGCAATCTATTTCCCCCGAATCAATCGTAGCCAAATCATTGTAACCATCAGCCTTTATTAGGCCTCCGTATGAGCTGTCATCATCGTCATCACAACTTATATTCATTACAAGGATTAGGACTATAAGGACTTTCACAGTTATAGTTGCAATTAGTTTTAAGTTTTTCATGGGTTGATTTTTAGATATTAATTAATTATTTGGTGAAGTATTTATCATAAGGCAGAATTTCCTTCTCCAAGTGTTGGGCTGTTGTCTTCACCCCAATCGGATGATGTTTTCCCTTCTCCATCATAAGATATACTGGACCCTGAAGCCACATTAGGTACAAATCCACCTGCGTCCCATATACCGGCTTCAACAGCTACAGATTCTCTAGCATTACCAGACGCACCCCATTGTACAAAGCTTCTAATGTTTTCAGCATTTCCAAAGCCACTATTGTTAGCGTAAAGACCAAGACCACCAGCATCATCAGGTGCTTCCAGGGTTGCCGGAGAAATTACAAGAAACTCTCCTGGCGCCAAGTTTGTAGAACCACTTACCACAGTGGTCATTGCTACATCCCCAATTCTAAAATATTGACCTGGACCAAAACACATCCAGTAGGTAGATAGGTCTACGGTTTGGTTGCCGTTGTTGTACAGTTCAATTTGATCATCCACTAAATATTCCACTTCGTTAATGACAATTGATCTAATCTCAGGAGCAGTAAAAGTGTTTGATTCCCCAAAAGTGGTCGTTGTGGTCTCGGACCAATCTGTTGCACTATTTCCTTGTCCATCGTAAGCAATACTATTGTCTGCATTTCCAACTACCATAACGTATTCCCCAGCGGTCCAAATACCAGCTTCTACAGCAACATTTTCCCTTGGACTGTCTGCGGCACCCCATTGAACAAAATCCCGAATATTGGCGGCATCACCAAAACCTAAATTGTTGGCATAAAGACCAATGCCTCCTTCAGCATTTGGCATGTCATAAGCTATGCTTAAGAAATCCCCTGGTTCTAAGTTCAAATTCCCTACAACGGTTAGGTCACCTATTTTTCCATAAGTGCCAGGACCAAGGCATAAGAAATAATCACTTACATCAACAGTTATATCCCCGTTGTTATAGAGTTCAATATCGTTGTTTAAATATCCAACCTCATTCAACACAATGGAGGCAGTAGGTTCTGGCGCTGTTGTAGAATTTTCAGAACCTAAGGTGGGCGTTGTAGTTTCTGTCCAATCTGAGGCAGCATTTCCAGTGCCATCATAAGCTATACTGTTATCGGTACTGCCAACAACAGGAATAAAATCGCCTGTTGTCCATATGCCGGCAGCAGCGGCAACATTTTCACGTGCACTTCCTGCATCTCCCCACTGCACAAAATCTGCAATAGTCGAGGCGCTTGTAAAATCAGTATTATTGATATAAAGGCCCAATCCACCCGCCGCAGAGGGCATGTTATAATTGATGACCAAATACTCATCTGGAGCTAAGTCGACATTGCCCTGTAATTCTAGATCGCCTATTCTTCTATAAGTTCCAGGTCCTAAACATAAGAAGTAATCGCTAAGGTCTACATTCACGTCACCATTATTGAAAATTTCAACGGATCCATTTAAATAAGCAACCTCATTTAACACTACAGATGCTTGACCTGTTGGTTCCTCTGGAGGAGGTGCAGGGGCGTCATCCGGGATGTCGTTAATATCGTCTTCAGAACAGCTCCATGCTGTAAGAAGTAATGCGGAAATAAATAAATACTTTTTCATTTTTGATTCTTTTTTTAGATGTTAATTACAGCACAAATCAATTAATAAACCTTGCGTGAATCACTAAAAAGGTTTGTGAAAGGGAATTTTAGAGTTTAAAAAGGAATAAAAAAGGGATGTATAAGGACCGGCCAGTTTTCTAAATTTTAAAACTTATCTTTTATATTAGCCATAGTTGCACGGAATCTTTGAACAATGCGAAAAGACAAACTTTATTTTTTTACTTTTTTGGCAATTACTGCTGTGTTTATTTTGATAGCAGGAATTGCCGTAAAATCGTTTATCAAAGTAAGCGCCAATCAGTTTTTAGAAACCCAGCTAGAGTCCAGTAAAAGAGAAGCAAAAGAGGTAGCCAGTTTGATTGGCTTTCAATTGGCTAGCGGATTGGATAAAGACGTGGTAATTAAAAACGTCCAGAAAAGTATTGAAAATACAGATACTGAAAATGGTTTTATATGCATGTTCGATTGGTCTGGAAAGGAAATTTGCCACCCAGATATTACTAGGGTCGGCCAACAAGTCAGTCCAAATCAATCTTCAGTATCTACCGTTGATGGAGATATAACACCTGAAGATTTCTATAGTCTGCTTACCAGAAAAAAGAGCTTTGGGGGAATAAGGGATTTTAAAGAGGAAGAAAGAGCTTCGGAAATTATTTATTTGTATCCTGTAGAGAATTCTGATTGGATTATAGCTGCACATGCCAACATCAAAAAAATATCCAATCAGATAGATGGGTTACGCAACAAGTTTTACACCATTTTTATAATCATGGGTTTTGCCATAATCCTTTGCTCCGTTATTATGGTAAGATTGATAGGAAGTTCTTATGAAAAACGGTTGGAGGTCAAAAACGAAAAACTTGAAGATGAAGTTGTCAGTTTGGCCAAATTAAACAGGGCATTGGACAATTATCAACAAAAAGTAACTGAAAGTACTAAACCCGAGTCTAAAAAAATAAGTGCAGAAAAAGGAAAGAAGAGAATTCTTACCTATGTTAGGAATGAGCTCAAACCGATTTCTACGGATGATATAGCATATGTTTTTATGGAAAGCACTATTACTTATATTGTTTGTTTTGATGGTAGTAGATCTACCTCTAATTTGAGCTTGGATGAATTATTTTCAAATCTGGATGAATCACATTTTTACCGGGCCAATCGTCAGTTCATAGTGGCTATCTCATCAATTAGTAAGATTATAAAATATGGAAATAATCAACTAAAGATTTTAGTGGACCCCAACTCCGAGGTCGATATTATAATCAGCAAGAACAGAGCCTCAGAGTTTAAGCAATGGCTCAACTTATAGAATAAGAATTAAAACTCTTTTTTTAAAGCCTTTATATCTGTTATTAACTGTGCTATGGATGATCTGTTCAATCCATTGTAAATGCCTCTAATATGCTTGTTTTTATCTATCAATAAAAAGTTTTCTGTGTGTAAAAAATCATCAACACTCTTTGGTTCGCCTAAATCATTTTCCACAAAATAATGGTCCCTGCCAAGATTGTATATTTCCACTTTATCACCTGTTGCTAAATGCCATTTATTATCTATTACATCATATTTGTTAGCATATGCTTTTAAAACAGATACGGAATCTATTGTTGGTGTTACGGAATGTGAGAGTATTAATACTTCTGAATCATCTTTAAAGGCTTCTTGTATTTTAGACATATTATTGGTCATTTTAAGGCAAATGCCAGGACAACTTGTAAAGAAGAAGTCTACCACGTAAATCTTTTTATCAAATGTTTTTTGTGTGATGGTGTCACCCAGCTGATTTGTTAATTTGAAATCTGGGATTTTGTGAAACCTCTTTTCTTCATCACTCTCTGGTTTTACCCAATGTGGAGTAAAAGTCTCATCTCCAAAATATGGTAGGTGCTCAACTCTACTAGTTTCTTCAACCTTTATATTTTCTTTCTTGATTTCCTTTTTACAACTTATAAAGCAAACAAGTAAATAAAGACAGAAACAGTTTAGGCCGCTAATTTTTAGAAAGTACCACTTCTTCATCTTTTAGTTTATAGCATGAATTGGCACGCCTCATGCCAAAAATTCTTCCATTTTTTGCCTCATAGTTTACATACAACTTTCCATTTTTCAACCATGCCTGCTGCAAACCTATTTCTTTGCCATCTACCAAATTCCTTGATTTTGCTAATTCACCGGTCTTATACCACTTTTTCTCAATCCCTTGTATCTTACCATCAACATAGTTGGCTTTTGAAGCCAAAACCCCATTACCCCACCATGCTTTGTAACTGCCTACAAGTTTGTTCTGATTGTAATGCGATTCAATTTTTAAAATCCCGTTTGGAAACCACACTTTTGCAATCCCCATTTTTTTACCCTCATAAAAACCAACTTTTTGCTGTAGCGAATCATTCATATGATATTTTACCGCATAACCAGTAAAAAGTTGGTTCTTGTAATACCAATTACCTTCATTGCCATTTAGAACAAGACTATCCTTCGCAACTTGAACATTTGCTATAATCTTTTCTTCGCTGGCACCATTCTTTTTTGGTTCTGAACTATGCTCACAACTCAAAATACAGCTAACAAACAACAGTAAAAGTATGCCAGGAATTATCTTCATTTAGTATCCTTGATAAGGGCCCGCAAATACAATGTAAGAACCAGTTGTTGAATAAACCTCGTTAATAATATGATAGTGGTATTCTTCTTCACCATCTGTATATTGGGTAGCAGATGTATGCCCACCGGAAGAATCTAAATCTGTTGGATAGGTACCTGTGGAATTACACTTTCGACCATAGATAAATACCCCGTCCAATAATACTCCAACTAAATTTTCATCATCGTTAGAAAATGCCACTGGCTCCAAGTGGTAGTGATACACACCTGGGCCTATATGTGCTCCGGTCCAATCTAAACTTGCAGCTGCCTGATCTAGCGCACCACCACCTTCTTGATCATTGAACAAGGAAGAACCACTAACTGCTATTCCTATTGTTCCTAATTCTGTCTGCACGGTACTGCCATCTATATCTGGAACGGCATCAACAGTTATTGTTGTTGCATTATTATTGCTGTTTATAATTGATGGAGTAAGTCTTACATCTGGTTCTTCTATATAACCGTCATTACCTTCACCCCAATAAACGGTTTCGTGATTTGGTAGACCGGTGGTCTCTATGGTGACCGTGGTGCCTCCATCAGATAAATATATATCAGTTGCTTCGGTATTAAAAGCTGCAAAAGCTGCGGGCAACTCAGTTAATGCTATATCATTGGTATCAATACCGGTGCCATCATCTGTCAATGTATCATCAGTATCGCTTGAACAGGAGAATATTGCTATTGAAAATAATATAGCTAAAGTTAAAATTGAGTTCGTTTTCATACTACTACTTTTTTTGATTGTTAATTTCTATTGGGACCTCCTTGTCTTTTAGGTTTAGGAGCTTTTTTAAATTCCTCTTCGTTGATATAACCATCTTCGTTCAAGTCAACTTTGTCGAAATTATTTTTTAAAGGCCCTTTAACTTCTGCTTTGGAAAGTTTTCCGTCTTCATCTTTATCCATTTTTTTTAAAAGCTCATCAAAGGATGGAGGTTCTCTTCTTTCAGAGTTTCTTTCTCGCTGTTGGGCTTTTAAATTACAAGAAGTCAATATTCCAATTATTCCTATAGAGATTGCTAACTTTAAAGTGCTGTTCTTCATAATATGATTGTTATGCTTTTTAAGTTTAGATGCTATTGTTTTTAAAAACTTGTGCCCGGTGATGATTTTTTTCTATTCTGATTTTAAAAATCCTTCTAAATTGCACTAAGATTAACTTGATAATTTATTGGAGGACAAGCAGTTTTTAGCGGATCTTAGAGAGCAGAAACAATCCGCTTACAGTAGATTGTTAGATGATTACCAAAGCAAGGTCTTTAATACTTGTCTCTCATTTGTTCCCAACAAGGAGGATGCTGAAGATATTGCTCAGGAAGTTTTTGTAGAGGTTTATAACTCCATTAAAAAGTTCAAGGGCGACTCCAAACTTTCCACTTGGATATATAGGATTTCTGTGAACAAGAGTTTGGAATTCATAAGAAAGAAAAGCACCAAGAAGCGTTTTGGTTTTATGCAGTCGATTACAGGCGGGAACATACCCGTTGATAAATCTTCCTATTTTACAGAATTCAATCACCCGGGGATTCAACTAGAAAACAAGGAGAAGAGTGAGCTTTTATTCAATGCGATCAATAAGCTTCCAGAGGCACAAAAAGTTGTATTCACATTGCATAAAGTTGATGGAATGAGCTACAAAGAAGTGAGTGAGGTTACCGAAAAAAGCGTATCCTCAATTGAGTCATTGTTGTTCAGGGCAAAAAAGAATTTGCAGAAGATTTTAACAGAATATTATAAAAATGATTCCTAGGCCGCAAGGTTGAATAAAAAAAAACATCTAAACTATATAACATTAAAAATCATGGATGGTAAAAAAAATACACAGCAAAAAATTGATGAGGTCCTAGAAACGGTATCTCATATTGAAGCGGTGAATACTCCTCCGTTTTTTAAGGATAGAGTGCTTAATAGGTTGTCTAACGACAATGAAGTAAATGAAGCTTCAAACGTATTGGATTGGTTTTTACCCAAATATCAAATTGCAGCGTTGGTTGTTTTTGCTGTTTTAAATTTTGGAGCACTATATGTTTATAACCATAACAATCAAATAGAGGAGATAGAGGCATTTGCGCAGTCATATGGCCTTTCTTTTGATGAAGATAATTCTATTTTAAATTAAGAACGGAATGAAAAAAAATCTACTCTTAGGTCTTCTCTTACTTTTTTTGGTTGTTATGAATGGTATACTCCTTTTTATGCTATTTGGACAA
This sequence comes from uncultured Allomuricauda sp., assembly GCF_947499585.1. Taxonomy (GTDB): domain Bacteria; phylum Bacteroidota; class Bacteroidia; order Flavobacteriales; family Flavobacteriaceae; genus Flagellimonas. Next base: position 193,942 of record NZ_CANMOO010000004.1, read on the forward strand.
GGACCGGAAAGAAGACCCCCAGGCCCCCCAGGAGATTTTATAGTTAAAGAATTGCGCTTTGATGAGAATCAAATGCAAGAATTTAGAAAATTGAGTAAGGCACATTTTAAGTCCATGCGGGTTTTGGATGAGCAATCTAGAAGACTTAAAGATGAACTCTTTAATGGTATTGGAGACAAAAGCTTTACTACAGGACAAGCAGATTCCATTACTACTTTAATTGCACAACTGAGTAAAGACAAAGAGTTAAATGTGTTTAATCATTTTAAAGAAGTTGGTGAGATTTGTACACCAGAGCAAAAAGCTAAATTGGATAAAATAATATCCAAGGCGTTACATCGACACAGAAAAGGAATGCGACCACACTAGACACTAAAATATTGAAACAGTACTAGTTTATAGAGCTTGGAAATATTTTTCCAAGCATTTTTATTGAAGACCACAGGTTTTTAGTAAAAGACACATCTAAATAAGTAGATGGAAATGTAAAATTATCTATCCTAAATTTCATTTTGGGTAGATATGAGGTTGTTATTTACATTTTGATTGATGATTAAATTTTGGTTGATAAGAAACCCAAGTGTAAATTACACTTGGGTTTTCTTTTATGAAAAAATGAGATAGATTTACCACAGCCGACATATTTTGATGGTCTTTAACCCATGGCATTGGTATTAGCCCTAACTTACTGTTGTAATGAATGTTAAAATTGTTCGACATAACATTCAAGTCTAACCAATCACTAATAGTCAACCATCCATGTCAAAAAAGCTTATCGAGATTGCCAAAATTTCTACCCTTCAAGAAAAAACCCCAGCCTACGCCATAGTCAAAAACACAGATTTAGTCATTATAAAGCACGAAACAGGTATATCTGTTTTATATGGCCGTTGCCATCACAGAGGAGCTCTTTTAGCTGATGGTCATGTTGAAGGTCAGAATCTTATTTGCGGAGTTCATGGGTGGGATTACCGGTACGACACAGGAATAAGTGAATATAACAATAGCGAACAACTTCATAAGTTTCAAGAGCATGTTGAAGGTGATTCATTACAAGTTGATGAACATGAAATAGCAGCTTTTGAAAATGAACACCCACAACCTTTCGATAGGGAAGCCTATTTAGGTACCTATGCAGACACACACCCTGAAGATACCGAACCCTATACTGGCTATATCAAGGAATTGGCCCAAAACGGCCTTAAGAATCTAGGACATCACGGGTTTTCCTCATCCATGGGTGTGGATAGAAATACCTTGCCCAAATGGAGCGATATCCAGTTTTTGCCGGCACAGCTGGCAAGCAGACCTCTTTTAGATCATGAAGAAGTGGAAACAAAAGTGACTATTGGCCCAAAATCCAAAAAGCCACTGGTTTTGGATATACCCCTGTTTGTAAGTGATATGAGTTTTGGTGCACTATCTAGAGAAGCAAAAATTGCCCTATCTAAAGGAGCACAGATGGCCGGAACTGGAATTTGTTCTGGAGAAGGAGGGATGTTGCCAGATGAGCAAAAAAATAATTCCAGGTATTTTTATGAATTGGCCTCCGCACAGTTTGGTTTTTCATGGGATAAACTGGATAATGTACAAGCCTTTCATTTTAAAGGAGGGCAAGGGGCTAAAACAGGCACAGGCGGACATTTGCCTGGGAATAAGGTAAGCAAAGAAATAGCCGAAGTAAGAGGATTAAAAGAAGGCGAAACCGCTATTAGCCCTGCCACTTTTCCAGATTTTCATGGAGTGAAGGATTTTAAATCCTTTGCCGAAAAAGTTAGGGAACGTACGGGAGGAATACCCGTAGGCTTTAAAATTGCGGCAAGTCATATTGAAAAAGACATTCAGTTTGCATTGGATGTTGGGGTGGATTACATCATTTTAGACGGACGCGGAGGCGGAACTGGTTCAGCACCAACAATTCTTCGAGACAATATTAATGTTCCTACAATTCCGGCATTGGCAAGAGCCAGAAAGTATTTGGACAAAGTAGGCGCTACAGATGTTACGCTCATTATTACCGGAGGACTGCGGATTGCAGAGGACTTTTCAAAAGCAATGATGCTGGGAGCAGATGCAATAGCTGTTTCAAATTCCGCCATTCAAGCAATAGGATGTTTGGGTATGCGTGCTTGTGGCAGCAATAATTGCCCTGTAGGTATCGCCACACAAAAAGAAGGCTTAAGAAGTAGATTGATCATTGATACTTCAGCCAAACAATTGCATAATTTTTTCAGCGCCACCAACGATTTAATTAAAGTAGTAGCACGTTCATGTGGTTATAATGATATTTCAAAATTCAATCATAGTGACCTATCAACATTTAATAAGGACATGCATGACCTAACAGGAATCGATTATGCGGGAGTTCGCTAAATTTTAAACCTAATGTTTCAGATTTTCACAGGCATAGTAGCCCTATCATCCATTCTCAGCTTTATCAATAAAAAAGTACTGAAGCTTCCAGATACGATTGGTGTCATGCTCTTGGCAATTGTAGCTTCATTATTGATTGGAGCCCTTAATTTTATTGATCATGAGGCTTTTGTCAGCGTCTGTTCCGTTATTGACGAAATTGACTTTAGAACAATTTTGTTTGATTTTCTACTGAGTTTTTTACTTTTTGCCGGCTCTATTCATGTAAACCTTCACAATCTGCTCGAAGAAAAAGGCCCCGTCCTTATATATGCATCAGTAGGGGTTTTAATCTCCACATTTCTAATTGGAACATTGTTTTATTACGTAAGTGGATTTTTTGGGATGAATATCGACTACATATATTGCCTTGTTTTTGGGGCTTTAATCTCTCCAACAGATCCTATTGCCGTTCTGGCATTACTGAAAAAAGCGGGAGCACCAAAAGATTTGGAAATCAAAATAATAGGTGAGTCCTTATTCAATGATGGTGTGGGAATCGTGGTTTTTATATCGCTTTTATCCATAGCAACGATGACCAGCGGCCATGGTGTTGAACCGTCACATATCTTTTTGGAATTTGCACAAGAAGCTTTTGGGGGAATTGCCTTAGGGTTTGTCTTGGGTTATATCGGTAAACTTTTTCTCAATAGAATATATGAATCACCCATAGTGGCAGTGCATATTTCCATAGCTATTGTTATGGGCGGATATTGGTTAGCTTCATTAATTCATGTTTCTGGAGCATTGGCGATGGTAGTTATGGGATTAATGATAGGGGATTATCTGCATAAATCTTGCAAAAGTGACCCACTAAAAGAACACATGAATACCTTTTGGAAGGTTTTGGATGAAATTTTAAACGCTATCCTATTCGTTTTGATAGGATTGGAAATAGTGAGTCTCGATTTTCAACTAAATTATTTAATTGCTGGATTAGTTGCGATTCCGATTGTGCTCTTTTCAAGATATGTTTCTGTTTTTATTTCAAACATATTTTTAAAAAAAGGACACCGCAGCAATAAGAATAAAATAACCATATTGACCTGGGCAGGTTTACGAGGAGGAATTTCAATTGCACTTGCATTGACTTTACCAGATGGGGAATTTAGGGAGGCATTAATTTTTGTTACTTACTGCGTAGTGGTATTCTCAATTATAGTACAAGGCCTCACCATTGATAAAGTGGTGGTAAAACTGCTCAAAAACTAACTCATTAACTGGAAAAAATAACAACTAATTATGGCTTCTTCAAAAAAAACGATTTGGCATAAAGTATTGGATAATAAAAAAGAGCTTCCAGAAGGAAGGGTTAAAACGGTAACGGCCGCACACAAAGGAATTTGTTTGACCCATTTTGAAGGCAAGTTTTCCGCTTTGGATAACAGATGTCCGCACCAAGGAGGGCCATTGGGTGAAGGGTCCATTGAAAATGGAATGCTCCGTTGTCCGTGGCATGGCTGGGATTTTCATCCGTGTACTGGTTTGCCTCCCGGGGGGTATGATGATGGAATTGAAACTTTTGAAGTTAAAGAAGAGAACGATGCCATTTATGTTGGGGTAGAGGAAGAAGACGTTCATGAGGCCACCATTTCAGATATTATGGCAGAAACCATGGTAAACTGGGGTGTGACTAAGGTTTTCGGAATGGTAGGACATTCCAATCTAGGTTTTGCCGATGCCATGAAGCGTCAGGAGGAGAAAGGAAAGTTAAACTTTTACGGAATACGGCATGAAGGCGCCGCTGCTTTTGCTGCTTCTGCGTATGGAAAATTAACTGGCAAGCCTGCAGCATGTTTTTCAATCGCTGGTCCCGGAGCTACCAATATGTATACGGGGATGTGGGATGCTAAGGTAGATCGAGCGCCGCTTCTGGCGTTAACGGGTCAAGTAGCCACGCAGGTGGTGGGAACAGGAAATTTTCAAGAAGTAGATTTAGTTAGAGGGTTTAGTACTGTCGCTGAATTTAATCAACGAGTACAAAGTGATAGTAAACATGCAGAGTTGATGTCTTTGGCTGTCAAAAGTGCCATTTTAAAGCGGGATGTCTCCCATTTGACTTTTCCTGATGAGGTTCAAGAAAGGTTGGCGAAACCCAATGAAAAAGCGCAAACACCAGACAAACGCATTACTGCAATGGAAATTGCACCTCCAAAAGAGGCTGTAAATGATGCAGTTGAATTGATTAAAAAGTCAAAACGCCCTGTAATTGTAATGGGTCATGGTGCTAGAGCACATAAAAAGGCAATTGTAGAGTTTGCAGAACGCTTAAATGCTACCGTAGTAACCACCTTTAAGGGCAAAGGATTAATTGCGGATAACCATCGTCTTGGTGGTGGAGTGCTTGGAAGGAGCGGTACTCCAATTGCCTCTTGGTTTATGAACGAGTCCGATGTATTGCTGGTTTTTGGAGCTTCGTTTTCCAATCACACCGGAATAACTCCCAAAAAACCCATTATTCAAGTGGATTTTGATCCTATGGCGTTAAGCAAGTTCCATAAAGTTGAAGTTGCCGTTTGGGGTGAAATATCAAGAACCCTTGAAATTTTTGAAGATGAATTGAATGGAAATATAAACACCGTAGATCAAACTCCTGAAATAGCCAAGCGTTGGAAAATTTGGAAGGAAGAAAAGGCAAAACGACTTTTGGAAACTTCAAACAAGGGTATTAGTTCCATTGCCGTTTTTGAAACGATGAATAAGTTGACCCCTGAAAATGCAGTGATGTGTGTAGATGTGGGTAATAATGCCTATTCCTTTGGTCGTTATTTTGAACCTACAAATCAAGATTTTTTAATGTCTGGTTATTTAGGTTCTATTGGATTTGCATTACCTGCGGCCATTGGTGCTTGGACAGCGGTTGGAGATTCTAGACCAGTAGTTGCCGTTTCTGGGGATGGAGGGCTATGTCAATATTTAGCAGAAATTACCACATTGGTAAAGTATAATATGCCTGTAAAGCTTATTGTTTTGAACAATCATGAACTTGGTAAAATTTCTAAAGAACAACGTGCAGGAGAATTTGATGTTTGGAAAACCTCACTTTCTAACCCAAACTTTGCTGAATTTGCCCAATCTTGTGGAGCTTGGGGAAAACGGGTTGAAAATCAAGATGATTTAGAGGCTGCAATGAAGGCATTGTACAATGAAAATGGACCAGCAGTTTTAGAAGTACTAACAGATGTAAACCTGATTTAATATGGAAACTGTAATAACAATCTTTTTAACAATTTTAGCCCTTTACTTTGGTGTAGGACTGTTGTTTGGGTTGTATTTCGTGCTCCTTGGAGCAACAAAAATTGATTCTATAATGACGGATAGTAAAAAGAAGGTTCGACTACTTCTTTTTCCTGGAGTAGTAGCCACATGGCCCTTTTTATTGGGAAAACTATTTAAATCCCAAACTGCAGATTAATGGATGCCAATTTAAGAAAAAGACATAAATACAGTTGGTTGTTGCTTGCGATCATACTGCCCATTTTATTGATTTTGATTATCAAGGATTTGGATTTTAATCAACCTGAGAACGTTTCTTATGAGCCCAATGGAAGTTCAAGCAATGATATGGTTGCCGCCAGTTTAGTAAAGAGTAAGGGAACCTATATTCTTGAATTAAATATAAAGTCCCCACTTAGAAGTGCTTCATCTGTAGTCTATGCTTTGAATATGAAAGGGGAGAAGGGCACAAAATTGGGACAAATAAACGGCGCAGGTTCTTATACATTTCCTTCTGAAAAAGAAATCCAAGGAATCATAATACAGGATATACTCAAGAATCAAGAAATACTAAAACTGGAATTCTAATGGGATTGGATTATAAAATGGTGCTTTGGAATAAGCACAAAAAAACCTATGATAAGATTATTGCTTTGGGAATGGTCTTATACTTAGTACTATTTATAGCCCTAACATTGGCGTTCAATCCGGAAACCATAGCAGAAACCATGATCATTCGAGCATTTGGCTCGTTAGCGGTTATCATGCTTCATATTATTTTGGTCATTGGACCTTTAAGCAGGTTAAATCCTCAGTTTTTGCCCATTTTGTATAATCGTAGACATTTGGGAGTGAGTATGTTTTTGGCAGCACTGATTCATGGGGTATTCGCAATCATCCATTTTCACACATTGGGAAATGTGAACCCTATTTATGCTGTATTCACTTCCAATATGGATTATGGTTCCTTGACCAATTTCCCATTTCAAGTTTTGGGTTTTTTAGCCTTGTTAATATTGTTCTTTATGGCTTCCACAAGTCATGATTTTTTTCTGAAAAACCTTTCTCCGAATGTATGGAAAGGGCTCCATATGCTTGTTTATGTTGCTTATGCCCTGATACTTCTTCATGTTTTTTTAGGGGCATTTCAACAAGAAACATCAATATTTACCATAGGCATTCTGGTTTTAGGGTTTATCGTGATAAGCAGTTTGCATTTAGTGGCGGCCTTTAAAGAATCTAAAGTAGATGGATTTAGGGGTGAAAAAGATACTGGAGGATGGTTGAAAGTATGTGATGTGCATGAAATTCCTGAAGACAGAGCCAAAATATTTTCCGTAGGAGAGAAACGCGTAGCGATTTTTAAATATGATGGAAAATTATCTGCAATCCATAATGTCTGTAAGCATCAAGGAGGTCCTTTGGGAGAAGGCAAGATTGTAGATGGATGTGTTACCTGTCCTTGGCATGGATATCAATATCTGCCCCATAATGGGCAATCTCCTCCACCTTTTACCGAAAAAGTGGCCACATATGAGTTACGATTGGATAATGATATCATATACATTAATCCCATTGGGTTGGAAGAAGGAACCGAAGTTGAACCAATATTGTGCTAGGACATGGAGAAAAAGGATGAATTTTATATTGGTTATGTAGATGCTGTAGGTAAGGAAACGAAGAGTTCCATTAAGCGTTTTGTCCTAATTGCTTTGGCAACACTTCTAATTGGGGCCATTTTGTTTGGCTTCTTTCAGAAGGAGGCTAACAATAGCGTTTTTGATTTTGATACCCCCACAAAAATATCCGGCACTTATTATGAGGCTCCTTATCCCATGCTACGAGTTGAACTTGCAAAGAACACTTTTAAGGATGTTCTTTTATTAGGTTTTGGGAAATTTGGGGCAAATGCTTATTTGGATAAAATCAAAAAGAGTGAAGGGAATATAAATGGCAAGCATTTGACCATTGAAGGAAATCTTATTTACTATAATGGGAAGACCTTGCTGCAGATTGATGATAGTCAAAAAATAAGCCTGGATAATTCAAAAAAGAAAAATTTTGTACTACCAGAATCCATGGGTAATCATGAGGTTGTTGGAGAAATAGTTGACCCTAAATGCTATTTTGGGGTAATGAAACCTGGCTATGGAAAAATACACCGTAGTTGCGCAGCGCTATGTATTTCTGGCGGAATTCCCCCTGTTCTGGCTGTTTCGGACAATAATTCCATTTCAGAATATTTTCTATTAACCGATTTGAAAGGAAACCCAATACATAAAGACATAGTACCATATATAGGCCTTCCTTCAAAATTAAAGGGAAAGGTTGAAAAACTGGAAGATTGGTACACTATGCGCATTGATGTTTCCAAAATAGAAAAGTTAGATAAAGAATCTTCAATTTACTAGAATGAAAAAAATTGTAATTGCTCTTCTTTTTATTATGAGTACCGTAACAATTGCCCAATCCATCGATTATAACACAAAAAAAGGTTATGCGGCCAATGGATATGATGTGGTTGCCTATTTTGATGGAAAAGCCGTTGAGGGAAAAAAAGAATTGGCCACTGGCCATGATGGAGTAAAATATAAGTTCTCCAGCCAAGAGAATTTGGATTCCTTCAAATCCAATCCTACTAAATTTATTCCGCAGTATGGCGGTTATTGCGCTTACGCTGTTGCCATTTCAGGCAAAAAGGTAAGCATCAACCCAGAAACTTTTGAGATTAGGGATGGCAAGCTCTATCTGTTCTACAATTCAGGAAAAACCAACACTTTAAATCTTTGGACCAAAGAATCTCCAGAAACACTGCAAACCAAGGCAGATGAGAACTGGAAAAAAATAAGAAACAAATAACATTTAGTAGGATAGACAGCTTAAAATCTGCATTAGATTTGCTGTAGGATGTTAGGTATTCTTATTTTGGAGACTATTAAAGCAATGTTGAAATAAGAGATAAACATTGATTTTAAGAAAGCCTTGGTTTTAGTATGAACAAGTATTCAAAAGTTTGTTTTTCAGGATTGTTAGTTAGTTTTTTAGGGGCTTTGCCTTTAGGTACTTTGAACCTGACTGCTTTTGACATTGCTGCTTCTCAGGGTTTGAACTCGGCTATATGGTTTGCCATTGCAGTGGTTTTAGTGGAGCTTATTGTTGTAAGGTTAACGTTATATGGAAATGAGCGATTACACATAGGAGAGAAGTTATCATATTATCTTATTCCGTTTGGAATAATCCTCCTATTATATCTTGCAATTTCTAGCTTTTTAGCATCTGCTAGTTTTTCAGAAGTAGGCTCTAAAATAAATATGCTTCCACAGATTAATTCGGCGTTTTTACTTGGACTTTTATTAAGTGCGTTAAATCCATTGCACATTCCGTTCTGGATGACGTGGAACAAAGTTCTTGCCTCCAAGAAAATATTGGAGACATCAAAAAAATCATATACATTTTATTTGTTTGGAATAGGTGTTGGGTCCCTTATAGGGCTTGGTATTTTCATTTCAGCTGGCAAATATATTTTTACAAATTATGAGAACTATAGTATGGTTACCAATCTGTTAATGGGCCTATTGTACCTTGGGTTTTCTTTCTATCTTATGTTCTTATTCGTTAAAAAACGCCTTAACCTCAAAATACAATAATTATTATGTTCAAATCTTCCATAGATACTATTGAGCAGTTTAAAGAAATACTTTTACAACTTCCGGAAGAGCGCTATGCACAGTCATGTGAAGTACTCTCTAATGCAACTATTGGTCAACACACCAGACATATTATCGAATTATACTTATGTCTGATTAATGGGTATGAAGGAGCTGATGTATCTTATGACAAGCGTGAGCGAAATCATAGAATTGAACAAGAGCTACCATTTGCCATTGAACAATTACAATTGATTCAATCAAGTCTGGAAAGACCCAATAAATCAGTAAAAGTGACCTACGAATTGGGTGATTCGGATACTTGTTTGGAATCTAATTATTATCGAGAGGTGATGTACAATTTGGAGCATACCATACACCATCATGCTCTTATTAAGGTAGGTATTAGACATTTTTGCGCAATGGAACTACCCGAATCGTTTGGAGTTGCTCCATCAACAATGCAACATAGACAGGCATGTGCACAGTAAGCTTTATTTCTAGAAATAATAACTATTTCATCACTTCAAACCGTGATGAACATATTTCACGTCCCTTGGCATTTGAACCAATGGAGGAAATTGTCAATTCAATTAAAATTCTTTTTCCAAAAGACCCCAAAGCAGGAGGCACATGGTTTGCGCTAAATGAAAATGGTGTTGTTGCAGTGCTGTTGAATGGTGCTTTTAAAAAACACAAATCCAAAGGAAACTATGCTAAAAGCAGGGGATTGATTTTGTTGGATGTAATCAGTGCTTCCAATCCTAAATCTTTTGTTGATGAGATGGATTTGAACAATATTGAACCTTTTACATTGGTGTTGTTTGATGCCATTACTTTGATGGAGTTTAGGTGGGATGGGAAACAAAAACATTCTAAACCACTGGATAAAAATCAAAGTCATATCTGGTCATCGGCTACATTATATGATGAAGAAGCAATAGCAAATAGAACTTCTCTTTTTTCTGAATTTATGAGTGTAAGCTCAGATATAGAGGCCTCTGATGTTGTTGATTTTCATTCCAATAACAATGAAGATTATGAGAACGGATTCATCATCGATAGAAATACTGGGCTTAAAACCTTTAGTGTTACACAAGCAGTTTTAACTAAGGAGGAAGCAGTTTTAAAACATTTTGATCTATTGAATGATAAGAAGTACGTTATTCCTTTTTCACCAAATCAACTCATAACAAAATGAAACCTTGGAGATTAAAACTTCATAAACTAACACATTGGGAATATTGGCCTTTATGGGCAATTTATTACCCCTTGTTTCCCGTTTGGTTGTATTTCTCTATAAAGGCTCGTTCTTTCTTCTTCTTCAATGCAGCCAATCCCTCAATGAAAAATGGAGGTATGGCAATGGAATCAAAAATGGAGATCTATGATATGATTCCGAAACAATATATCCCTAAGACCGTATTTATTTCTAAAAATGAAGCTCCGGAATTAGCTTTGGAAAAGGTATTGGTCGAAGGAATTAGATTCCCGTTCATAGCTAAACCAGATATTGGTATGAAGGCGTTTGGAGTGGATAAGATTCATAACAAAGATGAGTTTAAAGATTATTTTTTAAGGAACCCAGAACATTTTTTAATTCAAGAATTAATACCCTACACCAATGAAGTTGGAATTTTCTATGTTAGAAAACCTGGTGAGGAAAAAGGGGAAATTACAGGAATAGTATCCAAACTGTTTTTATCTGTTTTGGGAGATGGAAAAAGTTCAATTTTGGAGCTTATAAAAAAAGACCCAAGAAGCCATTTACAATTAGAAGCTTTGCAAAAGAAGTTTGGTTTTAAACTGAATATGGTGTTGGATAAGGGTAAGGAGTTTATTTTGGTTCCATATGGTAGCCATACGCGAGGAGCTAAATTTATTGACGATACCCATAGATTAAATGAAGGGCTTTTGCATACCATAGACAGTATTTGTTCAAAAATTGAAGGGTTTCATTACGGGCGCTTAGATGTACTGCACAGCTCCATTGAAGAACTTTCTGAAGGGAAAAATTTCAGTATTATTGAGATTAATGGAGCAGGGGGAGAGGCCACACATATTTATGACCCCAAACACTCTTTGTTTTTTGCATGGAAAGAAATCACAAGGCATTGGAGTATGCTAAATAACATTAGTATAATAAACCATAAAAAAGGGTATTCTTATCTAAGCTTTAAGGATGGTAGGGCTATGCTCAGAGCTAATGGAGAATTAGAAGCACAATTAAAAGTGATTTAGTATGAAAACGAAAAATAATATTTTTGGCTTACTTTTTTGTGTTTCCAGTTTATCGCTTTGCTATGCCCAAGATTCAGATTCATCAAAAAATCAAACCGATTTGGGTGTTTCTATTCAAGTATACCCCGCGGGGATTATCCCTACGGTAAATTTGGAATACTACTTAAATGAAAAGTCCTCTTTGGTCTTTCGCTTAGGCGCTAATTTTGTTGATAGGCAAGATTTTAGCGATGTTAACCTTACCGAAGAAGGTGAAGGTTTTGGTGGTTCTGTTGGGTTTAGAAGGCATTTTCCATCGGGAAAAGGAAAGTTTGTAGCTGGACTTAATCTTGATGTTTGGAGTCTTAACATAGATTGGACCGATGATAATGGACCTAATGGAAATGTACAATCTGGTAGCACATATACATTAGTGGTACAACCTTGGTTGGAAGGCGGATATTTCTTGCCCATTAAGAATACAAAATCTCAAATTGGTCTTACACTTGGATTTGGTAGAGAAATCAATGCAATAACAAGTGGGGATGAGGTTGAACAAGGATTTATTGCAAGTGTCTTGTTGCAATATCAATTTTCACTTTAATTCTTATAGTTTTTAAAAGCTTCTCTAAAAAACTGAACTACAATTTCTTGATTTGTTTCTGAAGCAGGTAAAACGGCTCCTTTAAACCCTTCATTAAGCCATTTTCCATGAGATAGGTTTTCAAAAGTTGAAGTATCCAAGCTATCATGACCTAAATATCCACTGATGTAAAAATAGTGTTCATTAATCATGGAATCCGGAATGGACAATCCCATACCTAAAGATTTTTCTGAGTTATCCAATTTTGAAAATGCTCCGGAATCAAAATGATGGGGCCAAATTCGAATATCAGAAGTCAATTGTTCTTTTTCCAAAAATGATTTTAGTGCATTTTGGGCCAGTGTTCTTAACCCAATTAATTCTTGTACATCTGACTTTTTAAATTTATCAGTTGGATTCATACTATAAGGCATATCGTAATGCAAATCAAATTGATATGGCTTTTCAAATCCAAGGGTTTTGGAAGTCTGGCTTAACCAGTTCACTACTTCCTCATGGGTTTTTCCATCTAATAAAAAGGAATTGTTTTCATGGGATTTCCACTCTAGTGAAAATTGCTCATAGTTTAGGCAAAGTTTTGTGCCTGTATAATCCAAAGGCCAAGTTTGAATACTTTTTTCTTCAACAGAAAATCCTAGATTAGTATGGCTATCATCTGCTTTAGCTTCTAAAAAGCTTTTTGCCGCTGTAGCCAAATATTGGGCTGCCAAATGCAATTGTTGAGTCATTTTAATGGTTTTTAGTGTCCTTACCAATTAAAAGTAGGGATTTAGGTATGTTCCTTACTATTAAAAGCGGTTTAAGTAAAATGTAAAACCTCTTTTCCTAGTTCCTTTTGTCCTTAATGGATTTCATAATGATAGGCGCATGGATTCTGGAGTTTTCAATAAACCATTTATGGGTTTCCATACCCCCACAGATTACCCCTGCAAGATAAAGTCCTCCAATATTGGATTCCATGGTATCTGGATTGTAATTTGGCAGTCGCTTTTCATCTTGAGATAGCTCGATTCCCAGTTTTTCTAGAAATTCAAAATTGGGCATATACCCTGTGAGTGCTAGAACGAAGTCGTTTTCTAGGGTAACAGTTCCATCAGGAGTCTTAATGTGTATTTCAGTGGGTGTAATTTCCTTTACAGCGGCATTGTAATAGGCCTTAATGCTACCTTCGTTAATTCTGTTTATAATGTCTGGGCGTACCCAATATTTAACACGTTGGCCCACCTCTGGCCCTCGAATAATTAAACTGACCTCAGCACCTTTTCGGTAACATTCCAAAGCAGCATCAATAGCGGAATTGCTAGCACCCACAACGGCCAATTTCTGGCTGGCATAAAAATGGGGGTCTTTGTAGTAATGAGAGACTTTGGGTAAATCCTCTCCTGGAACATTTAGATTGTTTGGTAAGTCATAAAAACCTGTAGCCACCACGATATTCTTTGCAGTATATTGATTTTTATTGGTTGTTATTGAAAAAGAGTTGTTATTTTTTTTAACCTCCATCACCTTTTCAAATAAATGAATATTCAACTGGTTAGAAGTAACAATTCTCCTATAATATTCTAAAGCTTCATTCCGCTTGGGCTTGGCTTCTTTGCTAATAAATGGGATATCATCAATTTCCAGCTTTTCCGAAGAAGAAAAAAACTGCATGTTGATTGGGTAATTGAAAAGTGAATTTACAATAGGTCCTTTTTCAATAATTAAGAATGAGATGCCTTGTTTTTTTGCTTCTAAACCACAGGCAATACCAATAGGGCCTCCACCAATTATAATAACATCAAAATCTTGCATTAAGCAATCTGTTCTTTAAGATTTTTGATGGTCTCTGTCGGATTTTCACTTTTAAAGACAAAACTGCCTGCAACTAAAACATCCGCACCTGCATCCACCAATTTTTTGGCATTAGTCGCATTTACTCCTCCATCAATTTCAATAAGGGCCTTAGAATTTTTCTTTTCAATGAGATTTTTTAAATCACTTACCTTTTGATAGGTGTTTTCAATAAAAGATTGACCTCCAAAACCTGGATTTACACTCATCATACAGATCAAGTCTATATCTTGAATTGTATCTTCTAATAAATGCACAGAAGTATGCGGATTTAGAGCAACTCCAGCTTTCATGCCCTCTGCTTTTATAGCTTGTAGAGTTCTGTGCAAATGTGTACAAGCTTCGTAATGTACAGATAAAATAGAAGCGCCCAAATCAGCAAATGTTTTAATATACCTATCTGGATCAACAATCATTAAATGTACATCCAATGGTTTGGTGGCATGTTGGGCAATTGCTTTTACCACGGGCATTCCGTAAGAAATATTGGGAACAAAAACGCCATCCATAACATCTATATGATGCCAGTCGGCATCACTTTGGTTGACCATTTCAACATCTCGTTGTAGGTTTCCGAAATCTGCAGCTAATAGGGAAGGGGCTACTATTTTTGTACTCATAGTGCTCTTTTGAGAAATATTCTACAAAAGTAGCGAAATGAAATGGTTCGTTTATGATTCTCTATTGGGTTCAAAGTTGTGCTGCTAACCCAAATCTATTAATTTGGTAAAAAAGAGACCTTGAATACCATCAGTGTTTATATAAAACCCGTTTATGGTTCCACTTTTATTTCTTCTAAAAACAATGCTTCCAAATTGAAGGGTATTACTTCTAAACACATCTTTTATGACAGGGAAGAGCTCTATTTCCAGGTTTTCAAGGCCTTGCACAACTAGTGTGTCATTTTGGATACTAAAGGTATATATGCTGCTTAATTCTTTAATATGGAAGCTGCCAGTGTATTGTTTTAATTCCTCTTTATTATAGGTGATCGGTTGGTATTTTTTATATCGATATGGAGTGCCTATGCCAGACGCAACATCATATACCTGTTGTTCATCTTCTTTGGTGAAGGAAAAGGTAATGATATCATCACTTTCTACTTTTAATTGAAAACCTCCCTCGTTTAACAAGGGAATTGTTGCAAGCCCTTGATCTTGTCCTAATCTGGCATATCGTAAAGTATCACCTTCAACATAAAATCGCCTTGCAAGTGCGCGATCAGAATTCCAATAATGTCCCTCGTACTCTTTTAGTTTGGAAACAGTTAGTTTTTGTGATTTTATTTTGCTGATATCGACAGTGCTTGGTTCTGGGTATTCTTTTTCTATAAAGTGATTGGCCATTAGCATAGCAGGCATTCCATTATATCTGTCATTGTTTCCAAGAACAAAAGATGTAAGGTTTTGCTCAGGAAATCGAAATACATTGGCGCCATAACCTCCAACCAAACCATATTGCCAATAGGCGGGCAGGCCACGTTCTAGATGAAAAAACGATTGCCCCAATGTCATCTGACCCCATGATGATTTATAGGTGGAACCATCGTTTAAAGTAACCGGTTTATCCAATTGTTGTATCAACTCAACAAGCTCGGATTTGGTTGAGGTGGTGAATTTCTTATACCAATTCAAAAGATCTTCTGCGGTGGTAAACAAATTTGTGGGACCAGCATTACTTAAATTCAGCGCTTTGTTTTTGAACCCTTCGCCATCAATTTGATAAGAATATGCCATATTGGGAATCCTGGCATTATAATCTTCATTAAAAAGTGTATTGTGCATTTCTAGAGGGTCAAAAACATATTGTTTTGTAAAAGATGCCAAAGACTCTCCTGATATCTTTGCAATAACTTCGGCCAGCAGTGTAGTTTCCGTTTTGGAAAGCATGTAAGAGAATTGAGTGCCTGGTACAAAATTTAACTGTTTTTGACTGCTTATCAGGTGCAATGCATCATTATGGGTGAATACATCATCCTCTTCCTTCCCGAGCAGGGTTTTAATAACTTCATAATCATTTAAACCACTAGAATGATTGATTAAATGCTCTATCCTTAGTGGATGTTTATAGTTTGGAAGTTGGGGAATAAATTTCTGAACAGAGTCACTAAGTGATAACCTCCCCATTTTTTCTAAAAGCAGGACAGACAGAACCGTAAATTGTCTGGATAAGTGGCCTACCTGAAACTTTGTCTGTTGATCAATGGCTCTATTGCTTTCTAGATTGGCAGTGCCAAACCCTTTTAAATATTGAATGTTGTCCCCATAAATAAGTCCTGCAGCCACTCCTGGCTTGTTGCTTTGGACCCATTCACTAAAAATACTGTCAATACGCTGTTCCTCTATGTTTGATAATTGAGATTGCCCATTTGCACTTATAAACAGGAAGAAAATGATAAAAAATATTTTTTGATACATTTTTTGCTTTCCTTGGATGAATGCTATAAGTAACAGGTGTGCTACGCTTGTTGATTTTTGATTTTTCATTCAGGGTAGTTTTTAAAGGTGAATGATTTATGTATGATTTTCCATTTACTATTTACTTTTAAGAGCATTAAATAGTCTGTGTAGATCCGTTTTCTTGCTGGCATTAAAATTTCAATTTTTGCAATGGCAGCATTCCCTTCAAAATCAATAGATAACACTTTACCAATACGATTACTTTTTCTTCCCGGCTTAACATTGTCTATGTATTGTTTTCCTGACCATACATGGAGAGAATCATTTTTGACAAAGTATAAATTGAAATCTTCATGAAAAGCTTGTTTTAATCTTTCCGGTTCACCATTAGCTGTACCTTCTATATAATCATAGAGCGTTTTGTTAATATTTTCGATATCAGATTGTGAATGCGTTAAAAGAATTCCTGCAAACAACAGGAACAAGGTCATTGTTTTCTTCATTTTGTATTGTTTTCTAAAGCTTCAATGATTTTTTTGGCGACTGAAACCGCTGCAGTTGGGTCTTGACCGGTAATTAACCTTCCATCTGCAATGGAATAATTGTCCCACCCTTCCTTGGAATAGGTGAAATCTCCTCCACGGGCTTTAATTTCCTGTTCAATTGAGAAGGGGAACTGCTTATAGTATTCGGCTTCCATATTTTCAAATTGATCTGGAAACCCATTAACTTTTTTTCCTTCATATAGAAATTTTCCGTCCATGGTTTTAAGGTTTACCAATCCAGCAGTACCATGGCATATAGCAGAGACAATACCATCATTTTTTTCATAAATATCCATGGCAATCTTCTGTATGGCCTCATTTTCTGGTACACCGAACATAGCCGCCCCTCCACCTCCAAAATAGACAGCAACATAGTTTGAAGACACAATAGCTTTCGGCTTTTTTGTATGCTTAAGAAGTTCCATGAACTCAAAATCATATAAATAGTTCTTCTGGATAGAATCCGAAGTGCTTATATAACCAATAGGTATGGCACCACCCTTTGGACTTACAAAATCAATAAGATATCCTTTGTGTTTTAGAACATCGTAGGCCAGAACTATTTCAGCAAAATGGTTGGATGCATTTATATCTGTATCTCCGTAAGTATGTTGATTTGAAACAACAAATAGAATTCTATTGTTTTTTTGACTGAGGCTGTTCTGGGAATTAATTGACTCTGAATTTGTGTCTTCTGCCGTGTTCTTGCAACTAAGGGATAGCGCAAAAATCAAAATGTAAAAAAGGATGTTTCTCATTACGGATACTTTTATCGGCAATATGAGATTTCCTTCCTTTATTGGGATTTTAGGTTATAAAGTAGAAGTTCGGATTTATAAATATGAACCCTGCAACTTCTCTTTGAATTTGGCAGGTGTAGTACCAGTTAACTTTTTAAAAGTGGTGTAAAATGTTGATTTTGAGTTAAAACCACATTCGTAGCCAATAGTCTCTAAAGTAATGTTTGTATGGGATGCAATCAGTTGCTGTGCTTTTTCAATTCTATGTTCGTTTATGTACAAAGGAAAACTCTTACCCATATTATCATTCAACAATTGTGATAATTGGTGAACCGAGATTTGCAGTTTTTTTGCTAAATCTGAAGACTTTATATTGGCATCTTTAAATGGTTCATCTTCTTTCATGAAATGATTTAAGCGTTTTATGAGTATATCGGCTTGAGTATTATTGATCCTTTTATCCGCATATTTTTGATTTGGAACAAATAGGTTGACACTCTTTTTCTTATTTAGAAATACCAATATCATAAGAATGTAAAAAAGAAAGGAAAAAGTTAATGCACCTACAATGTAATACGTGTAATTAGTAAAGAAATATGCTGCCCAAATTGCGAGGTTTCCAAAAAGGATACTTAAAATCCATATTTCTTGAGTATTCAACTTTCTTGGTTGATCAACCAGTTTTCCCAATTTTTCTCGGAGAACCCAAGCTGATGCCATAATATAAAAAAACCATTGAAGATAAATTCCATGAATAATATATGGTCGCCAAAGTTCAATATTGGTCTCAAAAGGATACAGATAACCTACAATGATTATTATCGGGAATAGGGCAAGAATGTGATACTTCCAATAATTGCGGATGTTATTTTGAGGTTGAACTATGGATTTTATATAGAAATATAGAAAAGGACCAATAAAAAAACAGGCTGAGAGTCCTATTTGCAAGTAAATAAATGATAAGTCCGGTTTAAAATAGAAAAATACTGATTTTCCAATCCTAACACTCATCATTAACAGGAGCAGTCCAAGAAACCGGTTTGCAATGTGCTTTGGTTTGGCAAAACCTAAAAAATAAATTCCCAAACACAAACCATTGAACGCACCTAGAGCACTAAAAAAGAACAAAAGTGTTTGATTCAACTCCATAAACTACTAAAAGGTTCTTAAATCTAAAAATAAGCATTTTAGAAGAGGTTTGTTTCCTCTGCAATGGTATGTATTTCTTATTGAAGCTGTCTTAGTCCCTCATAGGTAACTATGCTCACTGCATTTGCCAAATTTAGACTACGGATGTGATCGCTATAAAGGGGAATCTTGTAAAGTTTTTCCCTATTGGTTTCTATGATTTGTTTTGAAAGCCCTACGGACTCCTTTCCAAATACTAAAAACAACTCATCTTTATATGGTATGGACCAATGATTCTTTTCTCCGTGACTAGAGAAATAAACAAAATCTTTGTCTTTGTGAATGGAAAAAAAATCAGCTTCGTTTTCATAAATTGAAATTGAAATATGCTTCCAATAATCTAATCCTGCTCGTTTAAGTCGTTTATCATCGATTTCAAAACCAAATGGTTTTACCAAATGCAGATGAGAATTTGTCGCCAATGCAAGTCTACCAATATTCCCAGTATTGGTAGGAATTTCAGGTTCTATAAGAACAATATTAAAACTCATATGAAGAAAATTCGCAAATCAGATGTGGTTCAAATATAGAATAGATTTGAAATAAACTTATCTAAATGAAGCAATTTCAATAAATATTCAGTTTAATTGAGGTAGGCGGATTCTGGAAGTATAATTGGGTCACATCTAAGAATTTTTCTACTGCACATTTTACACTGATTGTTTTCTTTTAGTTCTTTTAAAGCCAATTGCATAGGGTCAGGTAAAGTATAGATATTAGCCGCGCTATAGGCAACTTCGTATCCCATATCCTCAAAAGCAGCAATAGACAATTTGCTTATTGGGTTGTCGCCATCATCTATAAACCCGGTCATTAACTCATTATCAAAAGTAAGTTCACGCCAATGTCCATCGCGAGTTCCTGGTCCGCCAGTATTAGCTAAGGGAACTGGATTTGACTCATCATTGTTGGTTAGAACATTATATTCACGTATTGCATTTGCACCTATGAATACTGGATTTTCTGAGCCTTCATTTGAGATGAGGTTTAAAAATTGTGTAGACCAAAGCGTACCAAAACCTAACACATGGCCCATTTCATGAATAATAACATCTACAAGGCTGTTCTCAGCTTCTAAGCGGGCTAAATCAGCACTATCAAAGCGCATGATGCCTGTTGCTGGCAAAAAGCTTCCAGCTCTAAGTTGTGTAGGCCCAGCTTGGCCAAGAATTCCAGAGGCACCATCAATACTGGCACCTTGGGCATCAATTCTTACATTATCTATGATATCTCCGTTTGCCAGTTGTACTGAAGGTAAATCTCCTGTGATAATTTCTTGCCACCTACAAGCAGCTTCGTCAAAAATTGTTTGTTGACTCTCTGTCAATCCACCTAAAAATCTAACTTCTATGCTAAAACTCATCTTCTCCAATTTTAAAATTCATGTGCAATATGATATATGATCTGAGGTCATTTAAATGCAAAACCAATACTGCGCACAATATTTACGTTCCAAATTGGTAAACACGATGTTAACGAGGATGGAGAAATGTGTTATAAAGTGTTAAAGCCAATAGGTGACTTTAAGTACAATGGACCTGTTTTTGATGCCTAAGCCAGTGGTATCATGATTCTCGTTAAAAATTAGAAATATGTCTGACATTGGACTATATCGCCATTGTAGACGGGAAAAAGCGCTTAGATTATCACCTTGAGTATTGTATTGCAGTACATTTCTGAGGAATAACTTGTTGGAAAAACTGATATCTCCATTGAATCGCACCAAATGCAACTGATCTTCACCAAAACCGTCTGCTAATCGGATATCATTGAAATCATAAGTAATTCCAAAACTTCCCCATGGTCGCAGTCGAAAAGAACCTTGGACCATAGCGCCCATTCTTGTACCATTAAAAAATTCCCCGTAGGCGAGTCGGGTGTTCCATACAAAGGTTTTCCTAACATCAGAATCATACCGTAGTTCAGCCCATGGAAAAGAATAATCACCAACCGGAATTGGGGTATAATCATCACCCAAAAGGCCAGTTGGAAACATCAGGTTTACCTTGCGATACCTTGATAATAGGGTCAATCTAGCTGTATTACGATAATAAAAATCCCATCCAAAGTTATTTTGACTTTCATTGAAAGAGCCATCAGGATTTAAATACATGTTATGCCAAGTGCGAAGTCCATGAGAGTTCAATTTTTTGCTTTCATCGTCGATAAAGGTGAGATACCGAACCCATGGGTTGATCAGTGTGTAGCCCATTCGTGTGGTTTCTTCTGTTATGGCATTATAATTTTCGAGCCTTGGATTAACCCCTAATTCGGTAATATAGTTATCGCCAATTACATTAAAAACCCACCCAGATCGAAAGCGTTTAGAGGTAAAGGAGCCGACAAATCCATAAAAATGGGTGTCCTTGTAGTTTTCAGGAGTTAAGGAGGTATGGTATAAAAAAGTGGTGTTTAATTTTCCGCTTTCTGATATATAGCTGAATTCCAGCCCTGCATTTCTTGAATATTCTAAATCTTGGGTAGTACTTGTAGCCTGTCTATTCATGAAAATACCCTTGATTACAGATCGTTTCAATACTTTTTGTTGAAAAGCGCCGACACTATAGTTCTGTGCGGCAAAATCATCGGTTTTTCGTGTTTGCACGTTCATTACACCAATTCTTAGACTTGGAGTAACATTCCCAGTGAGTCGCCCACCAAAATCTATTGGCGTGGGTTCACCATTGTTGATTCCAATCCGCCGGGAGAAAAATGGTCGAACATCATAACTGCCAAAACTTGAAAAGATATCGCTATTTTCTAGAAAAAAGTTTCGTTGCTCGGGAAGAAAAATACTGAATCTGGTTATGTTTGTTACCTGCTGATCGACATCAGCATTGGAGAAATCCGGAAACAATGTTAAATCCAGATTAAGATTGCTGGTCAACGCAATTTTAACTTCTCCACCAATATCATTATTAAAATCAGCCTCCAACTGTTCACTGTCTTCAAAATCCCTAATAGAAGACGAGGTAACATACGGATTGAAAATAAAGGCACCTTTGGCTTTTTCTGGACTTCTATCCCATAGTAAAGTACCCATGAAATTCATACTTGCGGTACTAAAATTTAATGGATATAGCGTCCAGGTAGTGTAGGCATTATTTTGCTTGTCTCCTCGGATAAAATTTATGCCCCAATTACTTTGGTTTGGATTGTATCGAAGCGTTTTAAAAGGAATGGCCATTTCCACAATCCAATAATCATCATATTGTGCAATTTTGGACGTCCATTTGTTATCCCAATTTTCAGAAAAATCAGTCTGCGATCCTTGAATAGTTAAATCGCCTTCTATTTCTGAACCACCAGCTGTAACTCCAAACAAAAAACCACTCTGCTTATTGTTTACAGGATCTAATACAATGGAGAAGTTATCACTGTCCCAGTAATCTTGGCGGTTATCCCGCATTAAGGACTGAACGATACGTTTACCTTTATCATAGCATTTGGCCATAACATAAAGGTTCTGATTGTCATAAGTAAGTTTGACTTCAGTTTGGTTTTCTGCATAACCGGTATCTGTTGGCCAATGATTGTAAAAACTTGATGTAGTGTCATACGCTTCCCACTCATTTTCTCCAGCAATACCATCTAATTGAATAGGAGCAACGGTTTTTTGGATGGTGTATTTAAAAAGTGACCTAGTATCGCCCTCTCCATTTTGAGTAAAGCCAATTAGGGAAATGAGCAAGAAGCATGATGACAAAACAATTTTCATAAACTGTTCGTTTTTTGATGATACTCAAAGAACACGGTCTTTAAAATGATTATCAAATGCTTTTTGGGAATGCCATTTTTAAACTGGTAAATGACTTTAAGTGGCGGTTTGTCGCCGAAAGGCCGGATAATGTTGTCGAAAATGTGAAGAGAGATGCACTGGGAACGGATTTAAGGAATGCTTAACAACGTTTGTCACCTTTATCTGGAACGGTCTTGAAGTATAGTTAATGCCTGAGATCGGTAATTTCTACCAATGGGTAACTCTTTTCCATTAATTTCTACCATAATACTATTGAATGCAGTCACTTTCTCTACGGATACGATAAAGGACCTATGAATTCTAATAAACTGTTTTGATGGTAGTTTTTCGGCCAAATAACCAATACGTTGTGTAGTTGTAACTTCTTGGGATCCAATATGGATAATGACCTTGTCATTCAAGCTTTCCAAATATAGAATATTGGATAAATCCAATTTAACCACCTTTCTTTGGGTCTTTATATATAGTAATTCTGATTCAGTTTCTGACCTATCGTCTTTTGTACGTTCTTGGGTTTCATTTTGTGGTGAAGAAGCACTCCCTGTTAAGTATTTGTTTGCTTTAGCTACTGTCTTCATAAAGCGACCTAAAGAAATCGGCTTTAAAAGGTAATCTATAGCATCAAGCTCAAAGGCTTTTATGGCGAATTCCCTATAAGCTGTTGTAAATACTACTAAAGGGATGGGGTTAAGGGACTCAAGGAGTTCCAAGCCATTGATTTTAGGCATTTTAATATCTAAAAAAACAAGATCTATATTTTCTTTTTGAAGGTGTCCAAAAGCTTCAACGGCATTGGTGCAAGCGGCCACTACCTCTAACTGTTCAATTTGATTGGCGTAGTTTTCCAATACATTTCTAGCAAGAGGCTCGTCATCAACTATAATACATCTTATTTTTTTATCCATGCCTTGAATATGAATTTAAGAACTTATTCCACTTAAATCAATTTCCAGTTTCACTAAAAAACTATCAGGCTCTTCTAAAACTTTTAACCGGTGTTTTTCTGGAAAAAATAAGGCTAACCTGCGTTTTACGTTTTTGAGACCAATATTTTTATCACCATCTAAATTTCCACTACTTTCTGAGGAAGCTTTGCTATTTTCCACCATAAATTGTAGTTGTTGGTTCTCGAGTTTAAGGTCTATGTTGATCCAAGAATCGCTAATTAAGGTATCTGCGCCATGTTTGAACGCATTTTCTACAAATGGCAATAAAAGTAATGGAGGGATTAGGCTTTCCTTATTGTCGTCCTTTATTACTGTAGATATGGTTAGGTGTTCACCATATCGTAATCTTTCCAGTTCCACCAGATTCATTAATTGTTCCCATTCCTTATCTACCGTGATTAAGCGGTCATTACACTCATAGAGCATATAATCCAAAAATTTGGATAAACCCAGTACGGCATCAGGTGTTTCGGCAGATTTAGCTAGGGAAAGGGAATAGATGCTATTTAGGGTGTTAAAAAGGAAATGCGGATGTATTTGGGCTTTGAGGAACTTTAGTTCTGTTTCCACTTTTTCTTTTTCCAAAGCTTTGTTTATCTGGTCTTTTTGGAAGATGAAGCGTTGTAATTTAATGGCCATAGCCACAAAAACAGGAATGTACACCCTAAGTAGTGAGTTAAAGACTTTAGGGGCATACCATACAGGGTCTTTCCAGTACCCTTCTTCATATTGAAACCAGCGATAGAGATAGCGCCAGTTCATGTATCTATCAATTAAGGCCATTGAAATGCCCAATATCAAGGAAAGTACGATGTATGTCACAATCTTCTTTGGATACAGATACTTAGGCATTAAATAATAAAGTGTGATGTAGGTCGGAATTATCTTCCAGGGTAATAGAAACAGGAGCTGTAGAAATTGATCGCAATAATAATTTCCGTCATAACTACCCCAAAAAACGGTATAGAACAGGATATACGCCAACCAGAATAGGATGTGATAGTGGATCCGGTATTTTGCGTATTGCTGTTGTTCAATCATGCTGGATCAAGTTTCTTCTCATAGCAAGGAGGTCCAAATGTAATTTTGGGGAATGAAATTACAAAATAGGATGAAAATTTAAAGAAAACAGCCGTAGACAACAGGTTTTTGAAGTTGAATGTTCCTTTCTTTACAGAAGTGTTGCAGATTATATCTGCTGTTTTCTTTTAAGTTCATTGTAATTTTCTTAACAATAAAATCCTTAGTTTTTTTAAGTATTTCCTGTAATGTAATGTCAGGACCCCTATGTATATTGCAGTCTCTTTTTAAGCAGACGCTGTTGATAAGTACTTCCTCAACTTGTATCAACCTGCACAAAATGAGGTAGTTTAATGGTTTTAAACCCTTAAATTTTCTTATTATGAAAAGAGTAGTATCGAAAACCTTATTGTTAATCGGGATAACTGTCATGGCAGTTTCTTGCGAAATCTCATCCATTGATGAAGAAGAGAAATCAATTGTCACAGATGTTGACATTCTTTCACCTGACAAAAAAACCAGACCGCCAGGTAGTAACGATTAGTGCATTGGCCTTTATGGGAATTTTCATGAAGTTTGCATATATCTTTTTCATGAAGGACAACGATGTTGCTATTGATTTTAACGGCTATACATCGTTGTCCTCCCTTTTGTGGGTATGGGGCAACGAACTTTCAACAATTTCCATTGGAGCCATTATTTGGGTTTCTGCTACATATCATTCAAAAAACTCACTTTCAAAAAAAGTATTTCGGATTATTTCCTCATTTACGATAGTATCTGGATTCTATTTTGTTTGCTGGACTTTTTTGGATAGCAAGTATTTTACAGAGATGGTAGAAATCATCGGTAGCATTACAATGGCAATAATAAGCACAATTTTATATATTGGATTTATCTCATTTCTCTCTAAGGAAATAACCAATGTACGAGAATTAAGAACCGTGATTATTGACTTCTTTGTTGAACTGAACAATGTTCATATTTGGGGGTTGCTAAAAAACTTCAAAAAGTTGGAATTACTTGATGATTATAATATTGAGCAAAACTTAAGAAAGCAAATCAATGCGAAATTGAAAATTGAGAGAGAACAAATAATAGCAAGTCTTGATAAAAGTATACGAGAGAAAGCGAGTGAAATCGATTGTTAACAGCCTTTTTTCAGCTGCTATTTAATGAATTGCCTATAAAGAATTTACAACCAAATTTGTTCTCAGGCGTTCCTATAACCTTGATTTTTCAATTTCTATTTTAGTTGTAACTTATTTTGTGGACAGCATCGAAAATTTCTTTTCAATCTTTTTATAACCGATATCATTGGTTAGATCATAATTTAAAACCAACTTGTTCTTAAGTGGTTTTCCAAAAATCATGCTATAATAGTTACTTACTTGTCAATTGTCTACAACACTCAATCTATACCCTTATCAGCTAACATATCCTAATATCTATGCTTTTCTACTAATAGCTATATAATTTACCGCCACTAGTGCCCACCAAAATTGTATATATGAGATTAAGTTTGAAGTGAACAAAATAACAAATAGAATTAAAAATTTGTTTTAAAGTGTGTAATGATAATGAGTGTTACGAATGTATAAATCAATTTTTTGAAAATGAAAGATGAGTAGTTTGAACAGTAAAGTCAAAGTATTATGGGAATCAGATTCGGTAACCCAGATATGCTTTAGAACAAAAGCTTCAAAAGAGAAAGTTAGAGCAAAAAAATGTAGAGAGTATTGACAAACAATTGAATTTCAATGTTCAAATTCCTACATTGCCTATCCTCCCATACTTCAGATTAATTCTGGCAGTGAATTAATCTAAAGAATTTATGACAAAATCAAAATTTTCCATTCCACACAAGAGCCCCTATGCAGATATTATATCAGTGGTTCATAACGATTTAGTTTATGAACAAGGTTTTTATTTTAGCAATCTTGGAACAGTGATGATTCATTCCCAAGAGCTCAATCAAGGTTTTTGGGCTTTGTTCAGTTATTACTATAACGATCGGTACCACTTTTTAAGCACTGAGAACAGATTGAAGTTCACTCGTCGAAGCCTGGCAATATTAGCGGGTAAATTTGCAAGGGACATATATCATTCAGAAAGAAAAAAAAGGAGAAGATTTATCTAGATGCTAGGCTATCATTCTAACTTGCTTAATTTGGAACCCTTCTAGGATTAACTTCTTTGTGGTTTGGGATTTTCACTTTTGGGTCTGTCAGACCGTTGTCTTTTAAATCTCCTTACTATACCATTTCTTCACAAAAATAGAACCTTTATAAATGAAAAAACTCCGGTAATCAGCCGGAGTTTATTCATCAATCAAAAAACGAACAGTCATGATAAACTGTTGTAGGATTACAAATTACAACTTTCCTGCCAAAAAACAAATTTAAGGTATGTTTAACTGTAATTTGTGTGGATAATCTTAGGATTATCCCAAATATGTCTTTAAAATCTTACTTCTAGAAGTATGCTTTAACCTTCTAATTGCTTTTTCTTTTATTTGGCGAACACGCTCTCTTGTTAGATCAAAAGTTTCACCAATTTCTTCCAAAGTCATGGAATGTTGACCTGCTAAACCAAAATATAAGCGGATAACGTCTGCTTCTCTTGGTGTCAATGTTTCCAATGCGCGCTCAATTTCCGTACGTAAAGATTCGTGTAATAAATCTTTATCTGGATTTGGAGATTCTCCACTTCGCAATACATCGTACAAATTGGAATCCTCACCATCAATCAACGGAGCATCCATAGATACATGACGACCTGAGTTTTTCAGCGATTGCTTAACATCTTCAACGGTCATGTCCAATTCCTTGGCAATTTCCTCTGCAGATGGAATACGTTCATGTGCCTGCTCTAAGAAAGCAAAGGTTTTATTGATCTTGTTAATAGAACCAATTTTGTTCAAAGGCAAACGTACAATACGTGATTGTTCTGCCAAGGCCTGCAGAATGGACTGACGAATCCACCAAACTGCATATGATATAAATTTAAATCCACGGGTTTCATCAAAACGCTGTGCTGCTTTGATCAGTCCTAGGTTTCCTTCATTTATTAAATCAGGAAGGGTCAATCCTTGGTTTTGATACTGCTTTGCAACAGAAACCACGAATCTAAGGTTGGCTTTAGTTAATTTTTCCAAGGCTATTTGGTCGCCCGCTTTAATTCGCTGTGCCAATTCTACTTCTTCATCGGCCGTGATTAAATCAACTTTACCGATTTCCTGTAAATATTTGTCTAACGAAGCGGTTTCCCTATTGGTAACCTGTTTTGTGATTTTTAACTGTCTCATTTAATTTCCCTTCAAATTAAGTTTGTGAACCGAAGCTCATTAAGTTATACGTAGGAAAACGCAAAAAGTTACAATTTGACAAAACTTATTTAGATTTTTTTCTTAAAAGCAAAACGCCCAAGGAGAAATCCTTGGGCGTTTTAGGCTATAATATTCTAACTAATTTGTTAGTCTCTTCTAGGTTTTCTGTCTCTATCACCACCTCTGCGATCTCCACCTCTACGGTCACCACCTCTGCGATCTCCACCTCTATCATTTCTTGGTGGTCGTTCAACATATCCTTCAGGTTTTGGAAGCAAAGCTTTTCTGGAAACCTTCTCTTTTCTAGTTCTAGGATCCAGACCAAAGTATTTTACATCAAAGACATCTCCCATGTTTACAACATCGGTAACATTTTCTGTGCGTTCCCAAGCTAACTCTGAAACATGAAGTAACACTTCGTTACCAGGAGCTTCAGCATATTCAACTACAGCACCAAAGTCCAACATTTTGATAACTTTTACTTCGTAAACGCTACCAACTTCAGGCTTGAACATCAATGCCTCGATTTTTGCAATTACTGCATCGATACCTTCTTGACCTGTACCCAAGATTTCAACAATACCTTCTTCAGTATCCGGGTCTTCATTAATAACAATAGTGGTATTGGTTTCTTTTTGTAGTTCTTGAATCACTTTTCCACCAGAACCAATAACTGCACCAATATATTCTCCTGGAATAATTTTGGTAACGATTTTTGGTGCGTATGTTTTTACATCAGCATTAGGTGCGGCGATAGTGTCAGTCAGTTTTTCAAGGATATGTAATCTACCCTCTTTAGCTTGAATCAATGCATTGACCAAAATCTCATAGGAAAGGCCTTTTACTTTGATATCCATTTGACAGGCAGTAATACCATCAGCGGTTCCAGTAACTTTAAAGTCCATATCCCCTAAGTGATCTTCATCACCTAAAATATCGGATAAAACTGCATATTTTCCTGAATCAGCATCGGAAATTAATCCCATTGCGATACCTGAAACAGGTTTTTTCAATTGAATACCCGCATCCATCAATGCCATTGTACCAGAACAAACAGTTGCCATAGAAGATGAACCGTTAGATTCCAATACTTCAGAAACAACTCTTACGGTATATGGACAATCTTCAGGAATCATTCCTTTTAATGCACGTTGTGCCAAGTTTCCGTGACCTACTTCTCTACGTGATGTACCACGTATTGGTCTTGCTTCTCCTGTTGAAAAAGGAGGGAAGTTATAGTGTAGGTAGAACGTTTCTTCGCCTTCGTAAGATGGCATGTCTATCTTATTGGCTTCTCTTGAAGTTCCTAGAGTTACTGTGGCCAATGCTTGAGTTTCACCTCTTGTAAAGATAGATGAACCATGAACAGATGGTAAATAGTCAATCTCACACCAGATTGGTCTGATTTCATCGGTTTTTCTACCGTCTAACCTTAGACCATCATTTAGCGTTAAATCTCTTACTGCAGCTTTTTCTGCTTTGTAGAAGTATTTTGATACTAAACCTCCAAAATCTTCCAATTCTTCTTCAGAAAAAGTAGCTTTAATTTCCTCTTTGATAGCATCAAAAGCAGCACTACGCTCATGCTTTGCAGAACCTGCTTTGGCAACGGCATAAACCTTATCATAAGCTAGGTCATGTACTTTTTTGGCTAAATCCTCATCTTCTCTTTCTGGCTCGTACTCTCGTACTTCTTTCTTTCCGAAAGCTTCAGCCAATTTTACTTGGGCAGCACATTGTACTTTTATTGCTTCGTGCGCAAATTTAATGGCTTCGGTCATTTCTTCTTCAGAAATCTCTTCCATTTCTCCTTCTACCATCATTACAGAATCAGCAGAAGCACCGATCATCATATCAATGTCGGATTCTTTTAACTGTTCTCTAGTTGGGTTAATGATGAACTCACCGTTAACACGTCCAACTCTAGCTTCTGAAATAGCACACTCAAATGGAAAATCTGATAACTGAATTGCAGCAGATGCAGCAAGACCTGCCATTGCATCTGGCATTACATTTTCATCATGAGACATTAATTGAATCATCACCTGAGTTTCAGAATGATAATCTTTTGGGAATAATGGCCGTAAAACCCTATCAACCAAACGCATGGTTAAAACTTCACCATCACTAGGACGAGCTTCACGTTTGAAGAAACCGCCCGGGTAACGCCCAGCGGCCGCAAATTTTTCGCGATAATCTACCGTAAGAGGTAAAAAATCAACATCGCTTTGTTTGTAATTTGAAACAACTGTACATAATAACATACACTTGCCTGACTGGACAACAACAGAACCATGGGCCTGTTTTGCCAATTTTCCGGTTTCAATAGAAATCTCTCTACCGTCACCAAGGTCAATGACCTCTCTAAAAGTTTTTGGAATCATAAAAAATATCTTGACCCGTCTAAAATTTACAGGTCGTTAAACATTTGGTCTACCGTCATCCGGACGGTCGGGTTGTGTTGTTGTTGTGTGTGCCTGTGGCACTGACCAATGAAAAACTGTAAGCAGCTTTTTGTGTTTGCCCAACCTATATTGGCAGGGACTTTTGAATGCTAAACATGTTTAGCAAAAATAAAAGGGGAAGCTAAAGCCTCCCCTTTTATTATTTATTTTCTAATATTTAGCTCCTTAATTAAGGAACGGTATTTTTCAATATCTTTTTTCTTTAGGTAATCTAAAAGACTACGTCTTTTCCCTACCAGTTTTACCAAAGAACGTTCAGTATTGTAGTCCTTGTGGTTTCTTTTTAAATGCGTTGTTAAGTGGTTGATACGGTGAGTGAACAATGCTACTTGCCCTTCCGTTGAACCTGTGTTCCCCTCGGAACCGCCATGTTTCTTGAAAATCTCGGCCTTTACTTCTTTTGTTAAATACATTCCAATATTATTTAAATGATTTTTATGTATATGATTGTCTATCAATCAGCGTGCAAAGATAATCCTTTTTTTAATTTAAAAGTTTTAATACTTGATTAAACCTTTTGTTTTCCCCTAGGTCATAGAAACAAACCATAAAATTTGATTATTATGAAAAAGAGTGTCGAACAAGTGAACTTTACAAGAATTATCTCCATGCTTACGGGAATTGTACTTTTAGCTGCAATTTCATGTAGTAAAGAGGAGAATTCTACAGAAGAATTATCAAGTACGGAGGTGATTTCCTCAACAGAATTGCAGTTTAGTGATGAAGCTGAAATGATTTCTGAGGAAGTCACTACTATAGCTGAAGATGTATATGCCACAGATGAAATTTCTATTATCTCCAAAGCAGATTATAAATCTGATTACCTTCCAGATTGTGTAACCATTACCACCGTTGTTACGGACACTACTCGTGAGAAAACCATAGATTTTGGAGAAGGTTGCGAACTTCCAAATGGAAATGTTTTGAGTGGAATCATCAATTTAAGCTACGCAAAGAATATGGAATCAGCATCTAAAAGCGTTGCTTTAAGCCTTGAAAATTTTACCTTTAATGGTGTCGCTGTTGAAGGCTCCGCGGATATTTTACGGGTACGTTCCAACGAAAATGGGAACCCACAAGGCACAACTAATGCGTCTTTTGAAGCTACCTGGCCTAATGGTGATACAGCTTCTTTTGTAGGTACCCGAAACCGAGAGTGGATAGAAGGTTTTGGTTCTGGTTTCTGGGGAGATAATGTTTTCTTAATCACTGGTAAAAGAACATATGTAGGAAGAGAAGGGAATGTTTTTGTAAAAGAAGTGATTTCACCACTAAGGCGAGAGTTATCCTGCAGGTTTATTGTTAGCGGAATTATAGAAATTACTAGGAATGATAATACGGCCAGTTTGGATTTTGGAGATGGTAGTTGTGATCCGAATGGAATTTTGACACAGCCTGATGGAACTGAAAAAGAAGTATTCTTAAGGCGCTTTTTGAAATAGGATTACGGTTAGAAAAAGAAAAAGCCTGCAATTGCAGGCTTTTTTTATGCTCTTACAGGTTGGTTTTGGATTAAATCAATATACAAATTGACTTTTTGTTTTAAATCTCTACGGTGTGTGATAAAATCTAAAAACCCGTGTTCTTTTACAAATTCTGATGTTTGAAACCCTTCTGGAAGGTCTTTTCCAACGGTATCTTTAACCACTCTTGGTCCAGCAAAACCTATTAGCGCTCCTGGTTCAGAAATATTAATATCTCCCAACATAGCATAGGAAGCAGTGGTTCCACCAGTTGTAGGATCAGTGCACAAAGAAATATAAGGAACTTTTGCTTCGGCCAACTGGGCCAATTTTGCAGAAGTTTTTGCCAATTGCATTAACGATAGGGCAGCTTCCATCATCCGTGCCCCTCCAGACTTGGAAATCATTAGGAATGGAATTTTTCTTCTTTTGGCAACATCAATCGCTCTGGCAATTTTTTCTCCTACAACACTCCCCATTGAACCTCCAATAAAACTAAAGTCCATACAGGCTATAACTATTTCCTTTCCCATGGATTTTCCCACTGCGGTCCTTATAGCATCCTTGAGGCCTGTTTTTTGCTGTGCAGCCTTTAGTCTTTCAGAATATTTTTTAGTGTCGACAAAACGCAAAGGGTCCTTGGAAGATAATTTTTCATCCAACTCTTTGAACTTATTATCATCAAATAGAATTTCAAAGTATTCTTTACTGCCTATTCTAACATGATAATCATCTTCTGGACTTACATAGAAGTTTTTTGCTAAATCTTCTGATTCAACAATTTTTCCGGTAGGGGATTTGTACCATAGCCCTTTTGGGGTGTCTTTTTTCTCCTCCGTAGCTGTTTGAATTCCTTTTTCTTTTCTTTTAAACCAAGACGACATACAATCAAAAATTAAATTAAACTGCTCTCCTTTGGGTAATTACAATGTATTTACATTGTTTAAGTCTTCAAAAGCTTTCTTCAAACGGTCTACAAAAGCTTTTTCTCCTTCGCGAAGCCAAACTCTTGGATCGTAGAATTTTTTGTTTGGTTGATCACTGCCATCTGGATTTCCTATCTGAGCTTGAAGGTATCCTGATTTCCCTTGAACATAATCCCTAACTCCTGCAAGAAAGGCATACTGAAGGTCAGTATCAATATTCATTTTTATAACTCCATACCCGATAGCCTCTCTGATTTCCTCTACAGAAGAACCTGATCCGCCGTGAAAAACGAAGTCAATATGGTTATGCTCCACTCCATATTTTTCTGAAACAAATTCCTGAGAATTTTTCAAGATTTTTGGAGTCAATGTTACATTTCCAGGTTTATAAACCCCGTGGACATTACCAAAAGCAGCTGCAACGGTGAACTTAGGACTTACTTTGGATAGCTCTTCATATGCAAAGGCAACTTCTTCTGGTTGCGTATATAATTTTGAACTATCTACATCTGTGTTGTCCACACCATCTTCTTCACCACCGGTTACTCCCAATTCAATTTCCAAGGTCATATCCATCTTGCTCATGCGTTCCAAATAACCTTTGCAGATTTCAATATTCTCTTCAATGGGTTCTTCGGATAAATCGATCATGTGGGAACTGAACAAGGATTTTCCTGTAGCAGCATAATGCTCTTCACTGGCATCTAACAAGCCATCGATCCAAGGCAATAATTTTTTAGCACAGTGATCAGTATGTAGAATTACCGTTGCTCCATAAGCCTCTGCTAATTGGTGTACGTGTTTAGCTCCTGCTACGGCTCCAAGTATTGCCGCTCTTTGGTTTTCGTTGGATAGGCCTTTTCCAGCATTAAATTGAGCTCCTCCATTAGAAAATTGAACTATTACTGGGGAATTTAGGGCTGCAGCGGTTTCCAAAACTGCATTTATGGTATTAGATCCAATTACGTTTACTGCCGGTAAAGCATAGCCGTTTTCTTTGGCGTGATTAAAAATCGCTTGCACTTCATCACCTGTAGCAACACCTGGCTTAATATTGTGGGACATATTTTTTTAGTTAGTTATGGTTGAATTAAGCCACAAAAGTAATAAAATATTTACTCTAGAAAGGATAATTGATTCCTATATTAAATACGGCATTTCTAAGGTTGTACCCCCTAAACCATCTTTTAGACGATTCATCAGCAGGGTTGTAGGTTTTAAAGCCTATATCCAACCTAAAAACAAAGTAGGTAAAGTCGTACCTAAGTCCAAAACCTGTACCCAAAGCAATATCTGCCAAAGAATCAAAACCGCTAAAAATGGCATCTGGGTTATCTTCATTATCAAATACGTTCCAGATATTACCTGCATCAGCAAAAAGAGCCCCTTTCACGTCTCCCGCTATAGGGAAACGGTACTCCATGTTCAAAGCAATTTTTAAATTGGCCTCATTAAAATCATTAACGTTACTGGTTCTTCCCGGGCCTAATTCATATGCGTTCCATGCCCTATTATCATTAGATCCACCAGCAAAGTAACTTCGGACAAAAGGAATGCTTTTAGAGTTGCCATAGGGGATGCCAAGACCAACGAAGCTTCTAAAAGCAATTACTTTGGAATCTGCTACTTCCCAATGTTTTATATAATCAACCTCAGATTTAAAGTATTGGGAAAAAGGAATTTCAAATACCAAAAGTTGATCACTATCATTTTTGTTGTAAGGTACAATACCATCCAACAGTGACAGTAGGTTTCCAGCACTCTCTAATTTTACTCTAAGTTGATAAAAACTATTATCATTGATGTCTGCCTTGTTGTTTTTGGTAAAAGTATAGTTACTGGCAAAAATCAAATTATTTTCAGTTAAACGCTGCCTCCGTTCTTCAATGCTGTTGACTTCACTTTGTTGTTCAGAAGTAACAGGAATTTCATTATTGAGTGCTGCCTGTGCAAATTCGTTGGCTCCTTCAGGAATGCTTAATGTTAATGGGTCATCAGTATTCCCTGTTTCTTCAAAGAATGAGGCATATTGTGGGTCATCTTGAAAATCCTGTGCTATTGCATCTAGATTGTTAAAGGTATTTTGGTAGACATTATAAAAGTTATCTGGATTAACATTACGGACAAACTCCACGTTCATCAATTCAATATTGTGTTTTAAACTATTTGATGGTGACCAGTTGTATGATAGCACACTATTGAAAGATTGTTTGTCCAAACCAATGTTCTTCTGGAAATTGGTACCGACTAACAATCTACTCTGAGGTAGCATGTAGTAAGGAATTATTTTCTCTGTATTTATAGGGAACCATATTCTGGGGAAAATAATATTTACATCGCCCCCAAGTTCGGATGTAAAGGTTTCATCAGATAGCGAAGCATCGCTTAACAGGCCAATAGACCCCCTTGCGGAAATATTTAATGTCTCAGCTCCTCCAAAAACGTTTCTAGTGATTACAGTTGCACTGAAGGCTGTTCCTACTCGTTGAATATTGGAATGTGTCACGTCAAAATCCAAATTCAAAGAATATTTTGGTCTTGGGGCTAGGTAAATATTGGTAATTAGCTGTGCTTGTGTGGTATCTGGGATAAACTCAATATTGGGGTATTTAAAAGTGTTTAAGTTGGTAATTTGCCTATAAGTTCTAATCCTATCCAAATCTCTATAAACACTGTCTTTTTCAAAAAAAATAGCGTCTGTTAGAGCCTCTGGTTTGTATTTGAGTCTGTCATTATAGAATATGGTGTAGTTCTCATAGTCTATGGACTTTAAAGAATCCGTTCCTCCACCAATTAAATAATCTGCATATATATTTATTTTCTTAAGATGATGAATGCGGTACGGATTATTTACTAAACTATCACCAACATTACGAGGTTTTTGAATATTCAACTGTACATTCATTAGTTGATCATTTGCCACTTGAGATGTATCTCTTAGGATATCATAATTAATGGAACTCTCCTGAAAGTTGTAGACGCCAGAATTTCTAAATAATGTTGTCAATCGCTCACGTTCTTGGTTGAAATTGGCCAAATCAAACTGCTCTCCATCCTTTACAAATGCTAAATTTGTTGAGTTGTCGTAAATAGAATCGAGCTCTGGCGAGGAAATGTTTTTTAGTATAGTATCAATTAAAAAAGGTTTTTCCAGAGAAATTTTGTAATCAACTTCTGCCCTTTTTTTTCTTTTTCCCTTGATAACAGTATACGTTCCAGAGTTGTTGAAGTAACCTTTGCTATTATAATATGCCTTTAGTCGGTCAACAGTTTTTTGGGTCAGAGAAGTATCTATGACAACCGGAGGTTCCCCAATTCTTTTAAAGAAATCACTTGCACCTTTAACTGCAAAGGATTCTTTTAATCTGTTCACTTGTTTTTGGGAAAGTAATCTGTTTAATCTTTTTTCTCGTTTTTCTTTTCTGTGTAGCCAATTCTGAAAAGAAGAATCCGGATTTTCTTTGGCAAGATTGTATAAATTTAACCTAAGGCGATAACCAAGTAAACTACTATTTGGTTTTTGGGCAATAAGATTTTGAATGTTATCATCCTTTATCTTTTCTTGGTCTGCGTAAATGGAGTTTTTGGTCAGAAGCAATTCATTGTCATCCACCCTTTTAAGGGTATTGCAACCTATCATGGCAACCATAAGCAACAATAACCCTATTTTTGCCTTGTTACGCATTAGACATAAAAAACCCTTCATAGACGCCAAAAATACACGATTTAGATGGTTACCAAAAACCAAATTAAACTAGTTGTTAGCTTACAGCAAAAAAAGTACCGAACTCAACATGGGCTATTTGTGGTTGAGGGTGCAAAGACCACAAGAGAAATATTAAAAGCTGGACTTAAGCCTTTTAAACTGTTTATTGATGAACCTCAGAAAATTGAAGATTTTATCGAAGCTGAGGTTATCTCAAAATCAGAATTAAAGCAAATGAGCAGTTTAAGTAATCCAAATGGGGTATTGGGAGTATTTTATATGCCAGATACTAAAAAGCCTGATAATACGGATTGGTTGGTCGGTTTAGATGCAGTTCGTGATCCGGGTAATTTGGGTACTATAATTAGATTATGTGATTGGTTTGGTGTAAAGCATCTTATATGTTCAATGGATACGGTAGATTGCTACAATCCTAAGGTGTTGCAGGCCACTATGGGTTCTATAACTAGGGTCAATGTTGTTTATACTGATTTACTTGACTATTTGAAAAAAAGCTCACTTTCAATTTTTGGAACTTTTATGAATGGTGATACGGTTTACCAAAAAGAATTACCAGAAGCAGGAATTATGATCATGGGCAATGAGGCCAATGGAATTTCTAAAGAAATCTGCGACGTGGTAACAGAAAATATAGCTATTCCACAGTTTGGTTCAAAAACGACCGAGAGCTTAAATGTTGCTGCCGCAACTGCGATTCTTTTAAACGAAATAAGAAGAGGGTAGATTACTCAAAAGTAAAATTGATAAAGATTCCCCGAGTACGCATGGCATTAATGTTTCCGGTCCAAGGACTATTGGGGTCATTATCAGGAACGAGTTCGTCCGTCAAAGCAAAAACACCTCTAATAGATGGTGAAAACTTAAAGTACTCTGTATAAATATCAATTCCAAAACCAAGTTCATAACCATAAACATTCTGTTTCATACGGAATTCACCACTACTATTATCATCTAGACTATCCTCTTTGCTTCCTAGATTCATTGCGGTGTATACACCTCCTGTTATATAAGGTTTCCAGTTACCAAACCTTTTGGCGCTTACCTTAACTAATAAAGGAAATCTAATATAGGTGGACTTGACTTCTCTAATGGCATCATTTTCTGATGTAAAACCAGGAAAACCTAGAATTCTAGAAGTGTAAAGCAAGCCAGGTTCAAAACGTAAATCTAAAAATTCATTGATTCGCATTTCACCAATCAAACCAACATTGAACCCTGCGCTTGTATCAACTAAAATGTCCTGTCCAATATCGTTTTCATATTCAAATTGAAAGTCATATAAATTAAATCCTAGATAGTATCCCCAGTTCAATAACTTTAAATCTTCAGTTTGAAGATTAAGAATAGGGTCTTTTCTAAACTGTGCCGAGGAATTTGGACATAGCAATAACAGCAGGCCAAATAGAAGAAGGACGTTTTTCATCAAATTATTTTGTAGCGACATATATAGATGCCACCCCAAATGTCTGGGGCATGTTCTCTATACCTATAAACCCAATTTTGTCCAAAATATTGTTGAATTCTTGACCATGAGGAAAAACGGAAGCTGATTCACTTAAATAATCATAAGCAGAACGATCCTTAGAGAAGGTTTTGCCAATTCCGGTAAGTATGTATTTTGTGTACAATCTATACCCTTGTTTAAATGGTGTTTTGGTCGGAACAGATGTTTCGAGTATTACCAAACTTCCTTCAGGTTTTAGGACTCTATAGATTTCTTGAAGCCCTTTTTCCAAGTTTTCAAAGTTGCGCACCCCAAAAGCTACTGTAACGGCATCAAAGGTATTATCATCAAAAGAAAGATTTTCACTGTCACCAACTACCATTTGAATGGTGTTTTGTAGGTTTTTATCAGTAATCTTGGTCTTTCCAACTTCCAGCATTCCAGGAGAAATATCCAATCCAATAATTTTTTCCGCGCCCGTCTTGGTCATGGCAATAGCAAGATCTCCAGTGCCCGTGGCAATATCCAGAATAGTTTTTGGAGATTTCTTCTTAAGAAGATTCACCACCCTTTTGCGCCATTTTAAATCAATACCTAAAGAAATAACCCTGTTTAGCCCATCATAATCCTTAGAAATAGTATCGAACATTTGCTTTACTTGTTCCTTCTTTCCGAGGTCAGAATCTTTATAAGGCTTGACTTTTTTGGACATGTGCTGAATTTGCTGGCAAATATACAACTTAGGTATATGAGAGGTGTACAAAAATAATTACGTAATTTTGCCTCGCAACAAAGGAAAACTTTTCCGTATTATGTTAGGTATTCGTCTTTTAGACTGTGGTCAATATTCTTTTTTTACCATTACAAATTGAATCTATTAAGAACATCTTATTCTAATCAATGAAGATTATAATTGCGGGAGCAGGTGAGGTAGGTTTTCATTTGGCAAAACTTTTGTCATATGAAGCACAAGAAATTACATTGATTGATACGGACAAAGAGAGTCTGTCGTATGCAGACAATCATTTGGATATTAGAGTTCTTAGGGGCGATGCAACATCAATAGAAGTATTAAGAGATGCTAAAGTAGAAGCTTCTGATTTGGTGATTGGTGTAACAGCATCGGAGACTACCAATTTAACGCTCTGTTTCTTGGCCAAACAATTGGGTTGCAAGAAGACCATTGCCAGAATATCCAATACAGAGTTTATAGACAATAGGGAACTTATTAAGTTTGAGGAACTTGGTGTAGATGAATTAATTTCTCCAGAAGAACTGGCAGCAACAGAAATTCAGTTGTTGTTGAACCAATCGGCTTTCAACGATACCTACGAGTTTGAAGGAGGATTACTGACCATGATTGGGGTTTTCTTACCAAAATCGGCACCTTTTGTAGGTAAAATGGTGAAAGAGGCCGCTAAAATTTTCCCAGAACTTCATTTTATGCCCATTGCATTGCAGCGAATGGGAACTCAGTATACTCTTATTCCAAGAGGAGATACGGTTTTTAAAGAAGGGGATCAAGTGTATTTCATTACTTCGGCCGAAGGTGTAGAAGAGCTTTACAAGCTCACAGGGATGCAAAAAAAGGAAATTAAAAATGTGATGATTCTTGGCGGCAGTAAAGTTGGTTTTAAAACTGCCCGTGATTTATGCAATAAAAAGTTCAATGTAAAACTCATTGAAAAAAATAAAGAAAAGGCATTTGATATAGCTGATGAACTTCCCCATGCATTGGTTATTAACGGAGATGGCAGAAACGTTGAGCTTTTAGATGAAGAGAGTTTAGAATCAATGGATGCTTTCATCGCGGTTACAGGAAATTCGGAAACGAACATCATGTCCTGTTTGGTTGCTAAATCCAAGAAAATCAAGAAAACCATAGCAATGGTGGAGAATATGGATTATTTCCAGCTGTCACACTCCATCGGGGTAGATACGCTTATCAATAAAAAATTGTTGGCGGCCAATAATATCTTTAGGTATATAAGAAGGGGAGAAGTACTTGCATTAACGCGTTTAAGTAATCTTAATGCGGAAATTCTTGAGTTTGAAGTGAAAGCTACCTCATTGGTGAATGGCGAGATTATTAAAGAATTGGACTTTCCAAGAGAAGCAAGCATTGGCGGTGTAATTAGAGATGGCAAAGGTATTATTGCATTAGGAGACTTTAAGATTATGAAAGGTGACCGTGTTGTGGTCTGCTGCTTGCCCAAAGCTATCCCACGTATAGAAAAGCTGTTCTTGTAATGAAGCTTAACACACGAATTATTGTTCATATTATGGGGCTATTGCTACTTTGCAATGGCTCTTTTATGCTTTTGGCAGCGTTTGTTAGCGGTATTTATAAGGATGGTGCGACCTTAGATATTACCCTTGCTGCTATTGTCACTATGCTTTTTGGAGTTATGGCGATGTTTTATACAAGAGGTCATAAGAAGGAAGTAAAAAGAAAAGAAGGATACATTGTGGTCACCTTTGGATGGATAATTATGTCTATCTCAGGAACACTACCTTATCTTTTTTCAGGAGCAATACCAGAGGTTACCAACGCTTTTTTTGAAACCATATCTGGTTATACAACTACTGGAGCATCCATTATAGATGATATAGAGGCTATGCCTGAAGGAATCCTTTTTTGGCGGAGTCTTACGCATTGGATAGGAGGCATGGGAATTATTGTACTTGCAATAGCCATTCTTCCGCTTTTAGGTATAGGGGGAATGCAATTGTTTGCGGCAGAAGCACCAGGGCCAGCTGGGGATAAGCTACACCCAAGAATAACAGATACTGCAAAACGATTGTGGTTGATTTATTTTGGATATACGGTTGCTGAAACTATTCTTTTGAAGCTGGCTGGAATGTCTTTTTTCGATGCAATGAACCATTCCTTAGCCACCTTATCAACCGGAGGTTTTTCAACCAAAAATGCAAGCTTGGCGTATTGGAACAATCAGCCTTTAATTCAGTATATCACTATTGTTTTCATGTTTTTGGCAGGTAGTAATTTTGTATTGAGCTATTTTGCCTTTACGGGCAAAGTACAACGAATACTAAAAGATGAAGAATTCAAATACTACACGATTTTTCTTATTCTCTTTACAATTATAGCAGCATTAGTAGTTTATTTTAATGCAAATGTTCCTGTATCCGACTTCCACCCTATGGTTTCAGGCAAAGGAGAGAGTGCATTTAGGCACGCACTTTTTCAAGTTGTGGCAATTGTTACGACAACAGGTTTTGTAACCGCTGATTTCACCAGTTGGACTCCCTTTTTGACCATTTTCTTTTTTGGACTTATGTTCTTGGGAGGATCCGCCGGTTCTACTGCAGGTGGAATAAAGGTGATGCGACATTTATTGATTATAAAAAATGGACTGCTGGAGTTCAAACGTACCTTACATACCAATGCAATTATTCCGGTTCGTTACAATGAAAAAACGGTTTCGGAACATATCGTATATAACATAATCGCCTTTTTTGTGCTTTATATGTTATTCTTTATAATAGGTTCTTTGGTGTTAGGGTTTTTGGGTCTTGACTTCGTTTCAGCAATTGGCGGTTCAGCATCCTCCCTAGGTAATGTGGGCCCCGCGTTAGGAAGCCTTAACCCTGTTAGCAATTATAACAGCCTCCCGGACGCTGGTAAATGGTGGTGTGGGTTTTTGATGTTATTAGGGCGTTTAGAACTTTTTACGGTGCTTATTATTTTAACCCCATATTTTTGGAAGAAGACCTAAAGTGGATAATAAAAACACCTTAAAGGGTTACTCGGAGATGTTCTTAATTTTTAATTATCGGTAACCTTTGGTATATATTGTGCGATTGGTTGAAGATAAGCCGCCCAATAATCCTTCTCTGGTTGTCTCTACAATTAAAGTCGGTTCCCATGGGGTTCCTGTAGCGGGTTGAAGCCATAAGGTTTGGGTCACTTTGCTATTGAGCCATTCTCCGCTTTTTGAATCTTGAAAGGGATAAGTGGACGTAATCATCAATCTGTTATCCTGCCAAGAAGCCGTTGAAACTATTGGTTTCCCGGTACGACCCATTAATATGTTGTTTTCGGATGTTGAACCATCTAAGGCAAAGCGGTAACGAACCAATTGTTGAATTTCCCTTGGAACAAAGACCACACGTTCAACGTCCAATTGATTAGGTGCGTGTTTGATGGATATTTTATCGCCCCAACCACTTCCCAGCGATGGAATTGGTGACTCATCTACCCGATTAATTACAGAGACCCTATGAAGTGTTGTGGTTGACCAAGTACCCGTAAAATCAGGATTTTTCATAGCAAAACCCCTTGCTTCAAGGGCAGTTCTATCTGATCTCTCATAGGTCTTTACAGGACTTCCGGAACCCGCTTTAGGTGGTAAATAAGGATCGACAGCATTAGCACTTGCGGAAACTCTAGGGTGTTTAATGAATGAGGCTTCATATTCCTTTACTATACTATCCATAATGCCTATAACCCCTGGATAATAATCTTTGACGTCGATTTCTTCTCTTGGGTCCACCCTTAAATCAAATAACCGTACTTGGTTTTCAGGTTCGGAATCTGGCATTTCGGTTTTGTACACATACCATAGTTTCCAATCCCGCCATTTGACGGCCATTATTTGACCGAATCGTTGTGTGAATATGGCACTTTCGCGGTTAGATCTACTTTGCTTTCCTTCTAGAAAAGGGAGTTGATTTACCCCATCTATAATTCGGTCTTTTGGTATGGCTTCATCTTTTCCTGTGGCATGGATAATGGTCGAGAACAAATCAACTTCATGAACCATTTCATTGGAAACCTGCCCAGCCTTAATTTTATCTGGCCATCTAATAACACATGGTGTTCGTACACCACCTTCCATGGCCGAATTGTAATATCCACGCCAAGGGCCGGGTGAACCTCTCCAAGGGCGTCTCATCTCTGCACCATTGTCCGTACACCATATAATCAAGGTATTATCTTCGATTCCTAGTTCTTTTAATTGATTTAAAATCAAACCAACGTTATAATCTATATCAGCCATTGAATCCCCCATATCCCCAGCTCCAGTAGTGCCAGCCTTATCGGGATGAGGTAATGCAGGAAAATGCAATTGTGTCATGGCATAATACAAAAAGAAGGGTCTATCCTTTTCTGCATTCTTCTTTATAAAAGCAATGCTGCGTTGTGCAGCTTCACGATCAATTGTACGCCTTGTTTTTTGATTAAAAGGTTTTACTTTTTTGGATACGGTTCCTGCGTTCCCTTCCCATATGTAGGGAGCTGGTTGTAAATTAGGGTCAAAACCATCCATTGAAGGAAATTGAGAGACATGAGTTGTGCCTGGAATTCCATACCACTCATCAAAACCTTGGTTGGTTGGTTCACGTTTTCCATGCCAGTTTTTGGCACCAAGATCCCATTTCCCAAAAAGTGCAGTTGAATATCCCACGGACTTTAAACGCTCGGCAATGGTTTCTTCCCACAATGTGGTGCCAGCGTAATAGTCTTCACCTGCCCGAACCGCATATCTACCGGTAAGTATAGCGATACGAGAAGGGGTACATGAGTATTCTACATTAAAGTTTGTCAACCGCATACCTTCAGCACCTATTCTGTCAATGTTCGGGGTAGCTACACCGCGAGCGCCTCCGTAAGCAGCAACTTCACCAACACCCAAATTGTCTGGAAAAATCAATATAACATTGGGCTTTTTTTGAGAAAAACCAGAAAGGGCGACCAAACAGAAGATTAGCGAGGTTAAATATAAAATTGGTTTCTTCATTTGGAAAGTTTTATTATCTCGAAGATACTATATGATTTTATCTAGTGCGATAAAACTATCCAAATAAAAAAGCCCTCAAGAATTTTTTATTCTTGAGGGCAGTTATTTTTAATTGCTTTACAATCTATTTTACTGCTTCAGCAATCCTAGAAATAGCTTTTCTAATGTCTTCTTCGCTTGCAGCATAGGAGATACGGATGCTATTGCCGTTTCCAAAAGCGTCTCCTGTAACAGTAGCTACATTGGCTTGTTCCAATAGATACATGGCAAAGTCAGATGCGTTGTTTATGGTTTTGCCGTTAAATGTTTTTCCAAAAAAAGCGGTCACATCAGGATATACATAAAAAGCCCCTTCGGGTTCATTACATTTAAATCCGTCAATGTTATTCAATAATTCCAAGATAAGCTTCCTACGATTTTTGAATTCATCCACCATATACTGAACGCGACTTGGAGATTCTAATAATGCAGTGATCACTGCACGTTGAGCAATACAATTGGCGCCACTTGTAACTTGTCCTTGCAATTTATTACAAGCTCTGGCGATATATGCTGGAGCTCCAATATAACCTATTCGCCACCCCGTCATGGCAAAAGCCTTGGCAACACCATTTACGGTAACTGTACGGTCATACATATCGTCAAAAGCAGCCATTGAGGCGTGAGCTGTAACTCCGTAATTAATATGTTCGTAAATCTCATCACTGACCACTACAATTTGTGGGTATTTTTGAAGTACATCAGCCAAACCTCTTAACTCCTCTTTACTATAAATTGAGCCACTTGGATTGCATGGGGAACTGTACCACAACATTTTAGTCTTTGGTGTGATTGCAGCTTCCAATTGCTCCGGCGTCATTTTAAAATCATTTTCAATAGAAGTAGCAACCTCCACAGGAACTCCCTCAGAAAGTTTGACAATATCACTATAGCTTACCCAATATGGGCAAGGTAAAATGACTTCATCTCCTTTATTCAAACAAGCTTGGGCTAGATTGTAGAGTGCCTGCTTTGCACCTGTAGAAACAACAATTTGAGGGCGTTCATAAGTAATACCATTATCTCTTTTGAACTTGGTGCTTATAGCATCTTTTAATTCTACATAGCCATCTACAGGTGTGTACG
Source organism: uncultured Allomuricauda sp. (assembly GCF_947499585.1). GTDB lineage: Bacteria > Bacteroidota > Bacteroidia > Flavobacteriales > Flavobacteriaceae > Flagellimonas. The sequence continues at coordinate 238,716 of NZ_CANMOO010000004.1, forward strand.
AATTGTAACCATCCTTTACTGCCTGTATGGCGGCATCTTTAATGTAGTCCGGTGTATTAAAGTCAGGTTCACCTAAACTAAGGCCAATAATATCTTTTCCAGATGCTCTAAGTTCTCTGGCTTTTGCAGCCATTTCAAGAGTTGCTGAAGGAACTAGGTTATTAATCCTTTCAGAAAGTTGGTTGCTCATTGGTTTTACTATTTTACTGGTACTGAAGTGCTGGATTTTTACCCAACTCTTTCAAATGTTTGAAGTGCGAAATTATAGCTTTTCTAGTAGTTTTATACTCGTTGTAAGGCAAATTAAACTCCTTGGCCGTTTGTTTCACAATTTTGGAGATTTTTGTATAATGAACATGACTAATATTGGGAAATATATGATGTTCAACCTGATGGTTCAGACCACCGGTAAACCAATTTACAATTCTATTTTTGGTGCCAAAATTCACTGTTGTTGCAAGTTGATGAATAGCCCAAGTATTTTTCATAGTTCCGGTTTCATCAGGTAGAGGAGTGTCTGCTTCATCAACAATATGGGCCAATTGAAATACTACACTTAAAATTACTCCAGCCACATAATGCATGATAAAGAACCCAAGCAGTACTTGCCACCAAGGAATATCAACAAGGAGCAGAGGTAAAACAATCCAAATAGTAATATATATAGTCTTTGTTATGACCAAGGTACTCCAGTTTATTACTGGATTTGGCAGTTTTCCATAAGACAATTTTCTTTTCATGTATCGATACATTTGTTGAAAATCTGTGGTTATCGCCCAATTAAAAGTCAATAATCCATAAAGAAGAATGGAATAAAAATGCTGGAATTTATGGTGCTTTTGCCACTCTGCATGTTTTGAAAAGCGAAGAATTCTTCCTGCTTCCATATCTTCATCATGCTCGTGTATGTTGGTATAGGTATGGTGCAAAACGTTATGTTGTACTTGCCAATTGTATACGTTCCCAGCCAAAATATAGATACTGCTACCCATAAGCTTATTAACCCATTTTTTGTTGGAATAAGCACCATGATTTCCATCATGCATAACATTCATTCCCACACCGGCCATTCCCACTCCCATGGTAATGGACAATAAGATGTAAGCCCAAAAAGGCAGGTTTAATGTCAACATTAAAAAGTAAGGAGCCAAGAAAACGGCAAACATCACAACTGTTTTAAGGTGAAGTTTCCAATTTCCGGTTTTCTTTATTTGATTTTCACTAAAATATTGGTTTACCCTTTTATTTAGTGTTCTGAAGAATTGTGCTGAATCTTTTCTTGAAAATCGGATGATATCCTTTTCCATAAATTAATTTTTTACAAAGGTAAGTAAATTGATTTCTCAAGTTCCCAACTTTATATGAAAACGATGTTAAGGTGTTTAAAAGTATTAATTTTGCTGAAATTAACAGATTGAGCATGAATGTAGATTTAATATCTAAATATTTTACGACACTCACCGATGCCCAAAAGCAACATTTTAAGGGCTTAGAAGTGCTTTATCAAGATTGGAACCAAAAGATAAATGTGGTATCCCGTAAAGACATAGATGAGCTTTATCTACGACATGTATTGCATTCCTTGGGAATTGCTAAAATCCAAGGGTTTAATGAGGGTTCTAAAATTTTGGATGTTGGAACCGGTGGCGGATTTCCTGGTATTCCTCTGGCAATTTTATTTCCCAATACCCATTTTACCTTAGTGGACGCAATTGGAAAGAAAATTAAGGTGGTACAGGGAGTTGTTGAGGGCCTTCAATTGGAAAACGTATCCGCTAAGCATATTAGGGTTGAGGATTTAACCGAGCAGTTTGATTTTATTGTTAGTAGAGCGGTTGCAGCTATGCCAACCTTTGTGCATTGGACCAAAGGGAAAATTAAAAAAGATTCGGCTCACGAAAGAAAAAATGGAATTTTCTATCTAAAAGGAGGGGATTTGACCGAGGAATTGAAAGAGTATAAAACAGCTGAAATCTTTGATTTAAAAGAATATTTTAATGAAGATTTTTTTAAAACTAAAAAAGTAGTGTACTTACCGCAAAAGTTTAAGAATCCCTCTTAAGTATTGTGCACGTTATAATATACTATTCTACACTTTCTAGAGTATTCCTTTGCATATTGCCATAGAGCATCAAATTGTTCAGTCATCAATTTCAGCCAATTGTATATTTGTTGTTTCATTTTGATGTGAATTGAAGGGTTAAAATGAACTAATTACATTTAATTTACTATTACTTAACGTTAAATTTACATATAAAATTGTATTATTCCAATAATATGGGTCTTAATTTGGAAAAACCACGTAATTACTCTATAAGTTTAAAAGGGTGATTTAGATTATTTTACAACAGTAAGATTGGCGAAAAAGACTAAAGATTTCATCAGTGTAAGTTTGGATAAAATCAAATGTATTGAGCCAACCGCACAATTGTTTTTAGTGAGTTTAGCCTTTTATTGCAAAAACTATTTTCTATTAAGAAATTTTAAGAATAGCGTTAGAACGGGGTACGTAATATGGTTTTTATGTATCAGCTTTACAAAAAATTTAATACAGCGTTATTTTTTTTCAATTCCCAGAAGTTTCCCATTGTGCCAGTATTCAGTTGATGTTTTTTGTCCGTTTAGGTTATAGTAGTGGTGCTTGTTAATAGCTTTACTTTCTTTAAAAACGCCCTCGTATTTTGGATTACTATTTTTATGATATTCTTTGTGAATACCATCTTTGTTGCCATTGAAGAACTCTGTTTCGGTTTTTAATATTCCATTGGCGTAATATTCTTTAAAAGATTGGCGTTGCCGATTATCTTCTAATAATTTGATTTCTCTTTGGATTTTAAGTGCGCCGTCTTTATGAAATTCCCAAAGTAAAGTCATTTTTAACTTTTGTGTAGAACCTTTATTGAAGTTATAAAAATAGGCTTTGCTTAATTCCAATTTGCCATCACTACCAAATTTATGCATACTTATTTCTTTATCGGCTACGTAGTAATGTGAACTTATAAGCTTCCTGTTTCGGTCATAAAAAAGTGAATTTCCATGCTGTAAGCCATAATTGTAATTGCATTTTGATTTTACAACCCCATTTTCATAATGCTCTGACCATAGGCCATGTCTTTTCCCTGGATTAATGTTTAATGTATCATTATAATAATGAGCTTTACTTTCCGTGCTTTGAGCTTGGACAGCCTCTTTTGTGGTGTTACACTCTTTAAACTGACCTTCAATTTTTATTCTACCATTTTTGTGATACTCAACATATAAACTGTCCAAGGTATTGTCTTTCAAATAGCTTTCAATTTTAATTTACCCATCAATATATTTTTCAGCATACTTTAATTGCATATAGCCATTACTGGAAATACAGATTGAAAAAAAAGAAACAGATAATGTTTAGAGCAGCTCATTTATACACTTTACTAAATGTGCTAAAGGAAGCATGACTCATGTGAAGAAATATATAGAAATCTTTCTTCAGATAAAGGGGAGATCTTACGGTTCTAGTCTTTGGGTTTATGAATGATATGTACTAATAAAGGTATTGTGTGAAGCATATTTTGGTTATAGGGAATTGAAACCTGAAATCGATTCTATTCCTAAAAGAATTTCTTCTATAACTTCTTGTACAGTTTACCATCCTCTGCTAAAGAATAGCCTACAATTTGGTTTTTGTCGTTTCTTCTAAAGAAAATTTCATCATCACCAATATTAGAGAATGTATCATCCACTTCATGATAAAGTGGATAAACCAACTCATCTATCATTGTATAAAGGTCGCCATCCTTTTTATTGATTTTCAATGTAATTTGACCGCCATCTTTGTACTCATAAAGCCCTTCAAAAGGCATCAGATCAGTAGTGGATATTCTGTTTTCATATGGATTATCCTCAGACAGGATTAACCCATCACCAAGTTGCCAATTATCATATTCCATATTGTATGCAATGCGCTTAGCGGCATTTAACCCATGTAGTTTTGCAACCAAATGTAATGCGCCATCTATTCCTGCAGATATACCTGCTGTCGTGATCACCTTTCCATTGTCCACAAAACGCACATTTTTACGAACATTTATTTTAGGATAGTTGTCTCGGAGGTTGTCTAGCGAACTGTGGAATGTTGTTGCTGTTTTCCCATCCAATATTCCCGCTTCGGCCAAAATAAAAGCTCCGGTACAAACTGAAAAATGATATGCTACATTTTCTTGTTTTTTAATCCATTTCATCACCTCAGGGTTTTTAGAGGTTGGTGATGCATTACCTCCAAAAAATGCCAAAATATCTGCCTCAGGTGCATTGTCTATAGTATAATCTGGAATAACACTAAGAATGCCTTGTGACTTTATTGGTTCTTTGGTAGCGGAAACAGTGAAAACGTTAAACCCAGCATAGGACAACACTTCCATGGGGCCAGCAAAATCAAGGACTTCAACTCTGTCCTGTAAATAGAAGGCAATGGTTTTTAAATCTTCTTTTTTCATAAGCTTCATATTACAGAATGAACATATTCCGGGACTGTCATGTTCATCATTATCACATTTAAGCCCACATGGAGGGCAAACATATACTTCGGATGTTTTGATGCTATTTTGGGGGTAACTGAATGCAATTCCAAAAAGCAATAAGAATGGTATTACTAATCTGCTCATTTTTTTGATTTTTGATGAGCTACAAAGTTAACCTACCCATTTTGCTTTAGGAAGGACAACCATGCGCAACATCGGGACAATTATTCTCGCCATTCTGAAGGAAGAGAGGCAGTATGTTTTTTAAGCAAAGTTCTTAATTGATTACTGCTTTGAAATCCACATGCCGTGGATACGGTACTCACTTTAGAGCCATTTGAGAGTAGTTGCACGGCACGCTCAACACGAAGCTTAACCAAATAATCGCCTATTGTAATTCCAGTGGTCCTTTTAAACAAGCGTGTCAAGTTTCTTGGGCTCATATGCACATTTTCAGCAAGCTCTTCTATTTTTAATTTTTTATCAAGATTTTGGGCTAAAGTATCTTGGGCCTGATGGATGCGATTGTCCAAATGATTTCGGTACTGTAAAAAGACGCTAAGTTGTGGGTCGTGTTCTGTTCGGCGAAGGTATATCACTACTTCTTTGGCGATTTTTGTAGCGAAAACAGGTCCATAGAGCTCTTCTAAAAGAAATAAAGCTAAATCTATTCCTGATGAAACTCCAGCACTGGAATATAGATTGCCGTCTTTAACGATTAACCTATCTGAACGTAGTTTTGTATTGGGAAACCTTGATTGAAACTCCTCTAAATATTTCCAATGGGTAGTGCAATTTTTCCCATCAAAAAGACCTGCAAAAGCTATGACGTATGCACCAGTACAGATAGAACAGATTTTAGCACTGTTTTGATTTTGTTTGTGCAACCACAGAAAAAATCGCTGGTTTTGTTGTACAAATTTTTCATCAAAAAATAGATGGGATTCCAAACCTGGAATAAAAAGAAGATCATGAATTCCTAATGTAAAGTTTTCAAAACCCTCTAAATTACCTAGCGAAATCCCAGCACTTGATACTTCTTTGTTCGAGGTGTTTAGACTTAAATAATGAGTTTCTATCTGGGCACCATACTCATTTGCTTCATAAAAAAGATGCGCTGGACCTGCCATGTCCAGAAGCTGTACTTCTGGCGGCACAAGAAAGAAAGCTCTATGTTTATTTTGGTTCTTCAATTTTTACAATAATATCGAAGTATTCTTTAAGATAGGTCTCGAATAGGTCTTTGTTAAATTCGATTTCTTTAGTTTTCGACCCTTCAGTAATTTTTATTTTACTGTTATTCAGTGTGATACGTCCATGCTCAGTGCTTATGGAAATCACCTTTTTTTGAGTGAAATGAGACTCTTTACTGGTTTGGTGATATTCGCACATATCCTTAAATTCAGATAATTTGTACTGTTTTGTGCTAAAGATATACTGTGGTTCTAAAGCATTATTTTTTTGTTCGGACACCCTCAAATAGTCTTTGTCATAATTATCAAAAACAAACTTTCCGTAATCATCAACGAGGGTTTTATTAAACTTTAATGGAAGAGGTTCTAATGAGAATTTCCCAAAGCCCACATCGACCAGGAATTGTTCTGTCCCAATGTTTGCTAGGATAGCCAAGTGATCCTTCTCCTTGCCGTATTGTTCTTTTTCAGAATATACCCGTGCAGAAATAATTTTTGCGTTAAATCCAATTTCCTTCAGAAGAGTATAAAAAAGACTGTTGAGTTCGTAACAGAACCCACCTCTTTTACGGTTGACGATTTTCTCAAAAATTGTATCAATATCCAAAACGATTTGTTTTTTGTAATGAATATCTAAATTTTCAAAGGGCACACTTAACAAGTGTGCCCTTTGAAGTCCAAACAAAGTTTGTTTGTCAATTTCAACCTTTTTATTATAATTAATTCTTTTCAAATAGGCCGAAACGTTCATTGTATGTGATTTATTTACCCCAAAAATGGATATCTGTAATCTTCTGGAGTAACAAAAGTCTCTTTTATCAACCTTGGAGATACCCAACGCAATAAATTTTGAGCAGAACCGGCTTTATCATTGGTACCTGAAGCTCTTGCTCCTCCAAATGGTTGTTGTCCTACTACAGCTCCGGTTGGCTTATCATTGATATAGAAATTACCGGCACAATTTTGAAGAGCCTTAGTGGCTTCATCAATTGCATAACGATCTGTGGCCAAAACAGCACCTGTTAAAGCGTATTCTGATGTGCTGTCTACCAATTCCAAAGTTTTCGCCCAGTCAGCATCCTCATATACATAGATGGTAACTACAGGACCAAAAAGCTCAGTACACATTGTAGTGTATTTTGGGTCTTGGGTTAAGATAACCGTAGGTTCTATAAAATAACCGACAGATTTGTCATAGTTACCTCCAGCAATTATTTCTGCATTGCTATCAGCTTTGGCCTGATCAATATATTTGGCAAGCTTATCAAAAGAACCTTCGTGGATTACGGCAGTAATAAAATTACTCATATCCGCAGGAGAACCAGGCTTATTAAAAGAGGCAATATCCGCTTTAACAAAATCTAAAACTTCAGTTGCGATAGATTTTGGTAGGTATACTCTTGATGCAGCACTACATTTTTGTCCTTGAAACTCAAATGCTCCTCTAATAATGGCTGTAGATACTTGTTTTGGTTTTGCAGATGGGTGTGCAACAATAAAATCTTTTCCACCTGTCTCTCCAACAATCTTTGGATATGTTTTATAAGTGTGGATGTTATTTCCTATCTGTTTCCATAATTCTTTAAAGACAAAAGTGGAACCTGTAAAATGAAGGCCAGAAAAATCCGGGCTCGAAAGAACAGTCTCGGTAACCATTACCGGATCTCCGAAAACAACATTGATTACTCCGCCTGGCAACCCAGCTTCTTTGAAAACATCAATAATTACTTTTGCAGAGAACACTTGACTGTCACTTGGCTTCCAGATAACAACGTTCCCCATCATTGCTGCACTTGCTGGTAGATTCCCTGCAATGGCAGTAAAATTAAATGGTGTAATGGCGTATATAAAACCTTCTAATGGACGATATTCAACTCGATTCCAGATACCTTCTGCAGATTCTGGTTGCTCAGTATAAATCTGAGTCATGTATTCTACATTGAATCTAAGAAAATCTATAAATTCACAAGCGGCATCAATCTCAGCTTGATGAATTGTTTTAGACTGCGCGATCATGGTGGCAGCGTTGATTTTTGCGCGGTAAGGACCCGCTATTAGTTCGGCAGCTTTTAAGAAAATAGCGGCACGCTGTTCCCAAGTTAAATTGGCCCAGGCTTCTCGCGCTTCCAAACCGTTTGCAATAGCTTGCTCTACATGTTTCTTTTCAGCTAAGTGGAATTTTCCAACTATATGCTTATGCTCATGTGGTGGCGACATGGATCTAGTATTTCCAGTCTTTATTTCCTCAGAACCTATATATAAAGGAACTTCAACATTACCCTTGTAGTATGCATCGTATTGTTGCAGTACTTCTTCACGTTCCGGAGTGCCGGGAGCAAAACTCTTTATTGGCTCGTTATATGCCGTTGGAACTTGAAAAAAACCTTTTCCCATAATGGTGAATTTTATGTGTTAAAAATTCCACCAAAGGTAGTGAAAGGAATAGCCAATATAAAATGAATTCTAACTAGTTTATGGCAAAAGGAGCTGCAAACTTAAAGGTTGGGATATCTACTTCAAATTCTTCTGTTGAAGTGAAATTGACCATGTGATAATAGCCGCGCATAGCACCAATAGGGGATGCCAACAAACAACCAGAACTGTAGGTGTGCGATTTACCAGGTTTTATTACAGGTTTCTTACCAATTACACCTTCACCGTCAACAGTTTCTATTTCTTTAAGTGCATCAAAAATATCCCAATGCCTAGCAGTTAGCTGAACCGAGTCTTTACTTTGGTTTTCTATGGTGATAGTATATCCAAAAGCATAATGCATTTTGTAGTTTTTAAAGAATGTGCCCTCGAAAGTGGTTTGCACAGATACTTTAATTCCTTTTGTGATTTGAGTGAACATAGTTCTAATAGGTAAAGACACTTCCCGTAAACAAAATGATTACCACAATAAAACCTAAAAAGGCGAACATCGTGTTTAGGAAAATGTATTTGACAATCGTTTTAACCCTTCCTTGCCCATAAAATTTTCTCATTGCTTTGTACAGGTAAAAACCGAAAATCAGTAAAAAAATACCGGCACTCGTCACACTAAAAATAGAATCTATTATTAGGCTAAGGATGAGCAAGATAAATAATAATGATTGGTTGTGAAAGCTAAAGATAAGATGATCGGTGTAGGTGTATTTTTTTCTGATGTAAACCACCCAAAGGAAAACTGTGAATATGGGAAGAAAGAAGAAAATGACCAAAGGCAGCTTGGCAATTGTATTGTTTAAGTATGTACCAGGTTGTGCAATTGCTTTAAGAGAGCTCTTGGATCCATTAAAGGCCACTTTATTTCTCCATGTTTCATTGGCCCCATATTTTTCTTTTGCTTCTTCGAAGGTTTTTATTGAGTCCTTTTGCAGAAATGTAAAGAAAAACTCCATTCTTCCCCCAAGACCTCCAGAATTGTTGTTTTGAAGGTTTTCAAAGTATTTTCGAGGATTTGCAAGCATAAAAGAATCTTTTTTTGCCTCTTCTTTTATCCCTTGACCTATTAAAGTCTGCAGTGAGTCTAAATTTTGAATTCCTGGAATAGGAACGTTTTCTAAATTTTTCAGGGAATCAAGCTGTTTTAGTGCTTTTTCGGTCTGTTCCTTTGCGTTGATGCTGTCAGCGGCAGTTTTTCCATTGTTAAAACTGTAGGACATGGGGCCAGTTTGCTCAATTTTATCTTCTAAACCAAGATTGTCCAAATTGGAAAAACTATTATCATAAGTGACCATTAAAAAATACAGAAATGCCAAACTTAATAGAAATCGGAATGGATTGGTATAGGCGATACGCTTACCTTTAATATAATCTTTGGTCATGGTGCCCGGTCTTACCAGAAGGGCATATAGTGTTTTTAATAACTTGGAATCGTAGTTGATCAAGTTAGAAAAGAACTCATCCCAAAAATCTTTAAGGACTAATTTCTTGGTGCTATTGGCCTGAGAGCAATTGGGGCAATATTTATCGCTTATGTCAAGAAGGTGACCACAATTAAGACATTTGGTTCCTCTAAACTTAAGTTCATAGCGGCCTTTGGTTATTAAGGTTGGTTTTTTATCCTCCATTCCATTTCAAGGATTAGGAGCTAAAGATAATTAATTGCTGATATTTCTAGAATTAACGGAACCTATTCCTATAATACTATCATACATATCACCAAAATCACGGTAATAAACAAGAATAAGATAGTTGTTTTCAGTAAAGTGAAAGTTTCCACTTACATAGTTAAGGTCAATGGTGTCATCCTGTCGTTCAACTACATATTTATAATTGTAAAAGCCTTGCTTCATAACAAGGGTAAGTTCCATCTTTCCTGTTTCTGAATTAAAAGTCATTTTGTTTTCTTCACCTAAGTCATAGTTATTGAACTTTCCAAAAACGTAAACATTGTCCAGCCCAATCTCGTTTGAATAAGGAAGGCTAAAATGAATTTCGGTATACTCCGCTTCTCTAGATACATCTTCACCTTGTAAGGTTCGTATAACAAAGTCACCATTTATATCAGGGAAATAGGTGTACGGTCTGTCATACCTATAGGTGTTGGTGAATAGATAGTGATTATATAATTCTTTGAACTCAATTTTGGATATGGCAAAAGTTGGTGACCTTAAATCCTTGGTATCAAAATTCAAGAATTCATTGCCTCCATAAAAACTTGTTTCCTGGTCATATTTATACACAAGCTCGGTTCCAACCGTAAATTGCGGTTTTATATTGTACAAAGCTGTTGGCCAAAAGTGGTTTTGTAAAATAGCCACTTTAACTTCTTTCTTTGGGTTAACCACAGGGAACCCTGCGGTATTAACATTAAATTGGACTACCTGTTTTTCATTAAGGAAGTTAAAATCCCTAGAGCGTTTTACGGTGCCACCAACGGTTACCAAATCCCTGTACACCAAAAATCTTCGTGAAAATTGCAGTTCGCCATAACTGTTATGAATTTCTAAAACATAATTGCCACTTACTTTTAAACGTACATTTTCATTGGGGATGGTCAGTCTATAGTTGGAATAGGGCTGAAGAGTGTTATAGCTATTTTCATAATCAATGATGCGCTGGTTATCTATTCCAATTAGGTATTGCGATTTTAACAATTGTGATGGGGTCCAATCGTAATCACAATGTATAATTTTGTAATAATAGTCTTGTTCATTAGCTGTAAGGTCATCAAATTCCAAAGTCATGGATTCTCCAAGTTTGATGAGAGGGAATTGATCTTCTGTAGGACCTTTAAAAACTATGGACTTTATATTGACTGGAGGATTAACTTCTTCCTGTACCTGTGCAAAAATGCTGGAAACAAAAAGGAGTAAAAAGATTTGTTTGATCACAAAGCGCATTTAGGGCGTAAATTTTGGGTAAAGGTAAACAAAAAGTGTGCCTAGCAAGTTTAGCTCGATGTAATCCCATTTTTATGGTTAATAATTATGAAAACAATCCTTTTAGTGCTAAATTTGCTTGCAATTTTGTTAACAAAAGGTCTACAACAATATGTCTAAAGACATCCGGATTAAAAAAGGGTTAAACATCAACCTTATCGGGGCAGCAGAACAGACTACTTCCAAAGCCGTTTTAAGTAACGTATACGCCCTAAACCTAGATGATTTTCACGGAATAACACCAAAAATGTTGGTAAAACAGGGGGCCGAAGTTAAAGCGGGAGAACCTCTTTTTTACAACAAGAACAAAGAAGATATGTTCTTTGTTTCTCCAGTAAGCGGTGAATTGGTGGAAATTATTCGTGGAGCTAGAAGAAAAATCTTAACGCTCAAAATCCTTGCGGATAAAACGCAAGAGTATTTGGAGCATAAAACAATTAATATAGAAAAGTCTGATGCTGAGAGTATCAAGACTTTTTTATTGCAATCTGGTGGTTGGTCGTTTTTAAAACAACGCCCTTATGATATTATCGCAAATCCGGAAATAACACCTAAGGCTATATTCATATCTGGTTATACTACAGCCCCTTTAGCGGCAGATGCCAATTATGTTTTAAACGGTAAAGAAGCAGAGCTGCAAGCGGCAATTTCTGCTTTGGGCAAGTTAACACCCGGTCAGGTGCACGTCTCAGTTGGTGGAGCAGGTAATTCTCCTCTTGAGAAATTAGACGGGATTACACTTCATAAAGTATCTGGACCACATCCTGCAGGATTGGTTGGAACCCAAATAAACAAAATTGATCCTATTAATAAAGGAGAGGTTGCTTGGACCGTAACTCCCCAAGATTTGGTGATTATAGGAGAGTTGTTGTTAACAGGAAAGTTTAATGCGGAGCGTATAATCGCACTTGCGGGTTCTGTTGTAAAAGCTCCAAAATACTATAGTACTAAAATAGGCGCTGAAATTTCTACTTTTTTATATGGAAGCGGAGTTAATCAAGACAAGTTCAGATTGATTAATGGCGATGTGCTTACAGGTTCAAAAACACACCCAGAAGGTTATCTTGGATTCTACAATAATACAGTAACCGCTATTCCAGAAGGCGATGATTATGAATTTTTTGGATGGAATAAGCCAGTTTTCAACAAAATATCATCCACAAGAGCTTTGACCTTTTCTTGGATGCAGCCCAAAAAGAAATACGATTTGGATACCAATACCAATGGTGAGCATAGAGCTTTTGTGGTCACAGGCCTTTATGAAGACGTTTTTCCGTTGGATATTTACCCGTTGCAACTACTTAAAGCATGTATGGTTAAGGATTTAGATGAAATGGAACAATTGGGATTGTATGAAGTGGCTCCGGAGGATTTTTCATTAACGGAATTCATTTGTATTTCAAAACAACCACACCAGCAGATAATCAGGGAAGGTTTGGATTTATTGCATCAAGAAATTGGATAATATGGGCATGAAAGAAAAATTACATCAGATTAAATTAAAGTATAGAGGTAAAAAAATGGCACCTGCCTTTAATGCCATACATACTTTTCTGTATTCGCCAAATGAAACTACGCATTCTGGCAGTCATGTTCGTTCAGCTGACGATTTAAAGCGTACGATGAATACGGTGATTATGGCTTTGGTTCCATGTCTTTTATTTGGAATATTCAATGCGGGTTATCAACATTATTCCGCAATTAATGGTTTTCCTGCAGAATTTTCACTTTTCGAACACTTTCTAACATGGGAGAACTTTTGGTTAGGAGCAATAACAGTGTTACCAATTGTTATAGTTTCTTATGGAGTTGGATTGGCAATTGAATTCATTTTTGCCGTAATAAAAGGTCATGAAGTAGAAGAAGGATATTTGGTGACTGGAATGTTGGTTCCTCTTATAGTACCTGTAGATACCCCATTATGGATGTTAGCCGTTGCAGTAGCCTTCGGTGTAGTAATAGGAAAAGAAGTTTTTGGAGGAACTGGGATGAATATATTGAATCCCGCATTGACCATTCGTGCTTTCTTATTCTTTGCTTATCCTACTTGGATGAGTGGTGATAAGGTATGGGTGCATGGTGCCAAAGAAGGTGTAACACAAGCGGGTTCCGCTGATGCCATTTCTGGGGAGACCGTTTTGGGATATTTAGCTCAAGGGAGTACTGAATTTTCATACTCGCTTTCAGATATGTTTTACGGTTTTATTCCTGGTTCAGTAGGCGAGACGTCAACAGTATTGATTTTACTTGGCGGATTGTTCCTTGTTTTCTCAAAAATAGCTTCATGGCGAATTATGTTGAGCGCCGTGATCGGATCCCTTGCAATGGGCTTGATTTTTAATGGTATTGTTGCTGCAGAATGGATTCCTGAGTATAGTAAGTTCTATGGATTAATGAATTTTGAATACTGGCAACATTTGTTGGTGGGAGGTCTTGCCTTTGGGATTGTCTTCATGGCAACTGACCCTGTAACCGGATCGCAGACCAATAGGGGTAAATGGATTTATGGATTCTTGATAGGATTTATGTCTGTAATGATTCGTGTATTCAATCCAGGGTACCCAGAAGGAGTGTTCTTGGCAATCTTGTTAATGAACGTTTTTGCACCTACAATTGACCACTATGTGGTAAGAGGTAATATCAAAAGAAGAATGAAACGATTAAAGACGGCTACCATACATCCTAAGGTTACTGATGGTGTTGAAGCGTTAAAAACGGAAACAGTATAATAATGGGAATTAACACAGATAAAAACTCATATACCGTGATCTTTGCGATCATAATGGTTGTAATTGTAGGTTCTGTCCTTGCTTTTTTGGCATCTGGCCTAAATGATAGAATCAAGGAAAATGAACGTTTTGAGAAACAACAGAATATCCTTTACGCCATGGGTGTAAATGAGAATACCGAAGATAGTGGGGTAAATTTTATTCCTACAGATGTAGTTGAGGGTGAGTTTTCAAAATACATTAAAGAACAATATGTTTTTGTGGATGGTGAGGTTCAAAAAGATGATCAAGCCTTTTTGATTGATATGAAGAAGCAGTTGGCTGCCTTTAAAACTGGAGGTGAAGCACGGTTACCTATTTTTATCGGTGAAAAAGATGGCAAGAAATCATATATCCTGCCAATGTACGGTAAAGGATTATGGGATGCCATTTGGGGTTTTATTTCGGTAGATGACAATATGATAGTTCAGGGAGTTTATTTCGATCATAAAGCGGAAACTCCCGGTCTTGGCGCAAATATAAAAATGCGCTTTTTCATGGACGATTTTATAGGTGAATCTTTGTTGGAAGGTAAAAGTTATGCTGGCGTAAGTGTAGCAAAAGGAAACAATGATCCATTGAACAATGATAAAGAGGATAATGAAGTGGATGCACTTGCAGGTGCAACGATCACTGGAAATGGAGTTTCAGCGATGATAAAAGAAACCTTAAAGGTTTACAAACCTTACTTAGAAACTATTAGAACGAATTAATATGGCATTGCTTTCAAAAAAAGATGCAAATCTAATTTTAGACCCATTAGCGGATAACAACCCAATAACCATTCAGGTTTTGGGAATCTGTTCAGCATTAGCAATTACAGCGGAACTTAAGGCCTCTTTGGTAATGGCAATCTCGGTAATTTTTGTACTGGGAGTGGGTAACGTGGTCATCTCATTGATGCGTAACGTGATTCCTTCAAAAATCAGGATTATTGTCCAACTTATCGTTGTGGCAACCTTGGTGATTATTGTAGACCAGGTTTTAAAGGCATTTGCATATGAGTTGAGTAAAACCCTTTCGGTTTTTGTTGGGTTGATTATTACCAACTGTATTATTATGGGGCGTTTTGAGGCATTTGCTTTGGGTAATGGTCCATGGAAATCCTTTTTAGATGGCATTGGTAACGCACTTGGCTATGGAGTAATACTGATTATTGTTGGGTTTTTCCGTGAGCTTTTTGGTTCAGGGACTTTATTTGGAATTCCTGTATTGGGAGATCCAATTGCAAAAACTGGTTTATACGCAACTGGTTATGAGAATAATGGATTCATGATTATACCACCAGCTGCGTTGATAGTTGTGGGTATTATCATTTGGGTGCAACGCTCAAGAAACAAAGCATTAATAGAAGAAGCATAAATAAGATAGTATGTTAGAGCATTTAGAATTGTTTTTTAAGTCCATCTTCATAGACAACATGGTTTTTGCGGTCTTTTTAGGAATGTGTTCCTATTTAGCCGTATCCAAAAAAGTTGCAACCGCTGTAGGATTGGGCGCTGCGGTAATATTCGTTTTAGCGGTTACCGTGCCATTAAACTGGTTGTTGGATCAATACCTTTTGCAAGATGGAGCATTGGTTTGGTTAGGCCCAGAGTATGCAGATTATAACCTAAGCTTTTTATCATTTATCTTATTCATTGCTACTATAGCAACTATGGTGCAATTGGTAGAAATTGTAGTAGAGAAATTCTCTCCATCCCTATACAATTCTTTGGGTATTTTCTTGCCTTTGATAGCTGTTAACTGTGCAATTTTAGGAGGTTCGCTATTTATGCAAGCAAGAGAAATTCCTACGTTGGGATTAGCTTTCAATTATGGAGTTAGTTCGGGAATAGGATGGTTTTTGGCAATTTTGGCCATTGCAGCGATTCGTGAAAAAATCAGATATTCCAATGTCCCAGCACCACTTCGCGGATTGGGAATCACATTTATCATTACCGGATTGATGGGAATAGGATTTCAAAGTTTTGGTGGAATGTTGACAGGAGATAATGAAGCTCCTGAACCAGTGGAGAATACCACAGCAAAAACTATTGAAGAAAAAGAAATTAAAAAAGAGATTGAAGACGAAGAAAAAGCGGTCTCTTATAATGAAGTCATAAACAAATAAAGATGATATTAGCTACAAGTACGGGTGGTACTATTTTAATAACGGTAGTTGCATTTCTAGTTTTATTATTGCTTTTGGTAGCGTTGTTACTTTTCACCAAAGAAAAGCTTTCACCTTCTGGTCCGGTAACATTGACCATTAACGGAGAAAAGCAAATAGAAGTAGCCTCTGGTGGCACTCTACTTTCTACATTGGGAAACCAAAAAGTATTTTTGCCATCAGCATGCGGTGGTGGTGGAACCTGTATTCAGTGTGAGTGTCACGTGCTTTCAGGTGGCGGTGAGGCATTGCCAACCGAAACCCCGCATTTTTCTCGAAAAGAGCTGCAACATGGTGCTCGTTTGGCCTGTCAAGTTAAGGTAAAGCAAGACATGGAGATTACCATTCCTGAAGAAGTCTTCGGAATTAAAAAATGGGCAGGAAAAGTTGTACGTAACTACAACGTTGCTTCGTTTATCAAGGAATTTGTTGTTGAGATTCCTGAGGATATGAATTATAAAGCAGGTGGATATATTCAAATTGAAATTCCTCCATGCGAAGTGAAGTATTCAGATATTGATATTACGGCTCATCCAGAAGAGCATGAAACTCCGGATAAATTCAAGAATGAATGGGACAAATTTAATTTGTGGCCACTGGTCATGAAGAATCCAGAAACTGTGGAACGTGCTTATTCCATGGCTTCTTATCCTGCGGAAGGTCGTGAAATCATGTTGAATGTACGGATTGCGACTCCACCATGGGATCGCTCCAAAAATGGATGGATGGATGTGAACCCTGGTGTTGCCTCTTCCTATATTTTCGGATTAAAAGAAGGCGACCCTGTTACTATTTCAGGACCCTTCGGTGAGTTCTTTATCAACGAGTCAGAATCTGAAATGCTATATGTAGGTGGTGGTGCAGGTATGGCTCCAATGCGTTCACACTTATATCATTTGTTCAAAACCCTAAAAACAAATAGAAAAGTTACCTATTGGTATGGAGGGCGTTCAAAAAGAGAGTTGTTCTACATTGATCACTTTAAACAATTAGAACAAGAATTTCCAAATTTTAAATTCTATATGGCGCTTTCTGAGCCTATGGAAGAGGATAATTGGAAAGTAAAAGAAGATATGGATGCTGATGGAGATGGTTTTGTTGGATTTATTCATAACTGTGTTATAGATAATTATCTAAATCATCATGAGTCTCCTGAAGATATAGAATTGTATTTCTGTGGTCCTCCGTTAATGAACAAAGCTGTTCAGAAAATGGGAGAGGATTTTGGTATTCCAGATGAGCACATCAGGTTTGATGACTTTGGAGGATAATGAACGGATTGCTATTCCTGCCAAGGTGGGAATCTAAAATACAAACCGATACCTTCAAGTATCGGTTTTTTTAATTATATGAGAAGAGTATTAACAGAACAAGAGCTTCATAATTTGGCCATGAATATTGTTGGTAGACAATTGGAGGAGGATGGTTTTGAATTTATGGGTATCAACAGTAAACCTAAGAAGAATCCCCAGTACGTTTGTCTCAAAGACAAAATTCTACATTTTATTGTGGTACGCAACGTAGTGTATCCCCAGAACACAAAAGAATTTGATGTGAAGCTGATGCAGAAATTAAAGAGTCATGCTGATAAATTTGAAGCTAAGACGTATTATGCGGGTGTGGGACTTTCCAACGCATCAAACCAGGAGTTACCAGTATATTTAAATGAAGAATATATTGTGGATTATCAAGGACTAATTGAAATATAAATGACAAGACGAATACTTTTTATAATTGGACTTGTCCTGGTTCTTGGATGCAATTCCAATACATTGATAAAAAATCAAAACGCCGGTAATGCACTGGGCACTACCTATTCCATTATCTATATTTCAGATGTAGAACTGGATTATCAACAAGAAATCGATTCTGTTTTTCAAGTGATCAATCAATCACTTTCAACTTATATTCCCACATCAGATATTTCAAAAATTAATAATGGTGATTCAACTATAACGGTGGATCATATGTTCCAGGAGGTTTTTAAGACTTCTAGTGAGGTATATGAAGCCTCTAATGGCTACTTTGACCCAACTATTGGTGTCTTAGCAAACGCTTGGGGTTTTGGGCCGGGAAAACAGCTAAAATTGGATAGTCTTAAAGTTGATAGTTTATTGGGGTATGTTGGTTGGGATAAAGTAAAATTGAACAATAATGGTACAATAACTAAAACCCGTTCAGAATTACGTTTTGATTTTAATGCTGTTGCTAAAGGGTACGCTATTGATCGTTTAGGAACGCTATTGGACACTAAAGGAATAACGAATTATTTGGTTGAATTAGGTGGAGAAGTGATAACGAGGGGCCAAAATAGTGTTTCAGGCAAACAATGGAGTGTAGGGATAGACGACCCTCAGGTTGAGGTTGGACGACAGCTGAAACAGATAATCGTTCTAGAAGATAAGGCCATGGCATCTTCTGGAAATTATAGGAAGTTTAGAATAGACCCAGAAACTGGAAAAAAGTATGTTCATACCATCAACCCTAAAACTGGATATACTAAAAACTCAAATGTTTTGGCAACTAGTGTGGTAGCAAGTTCCTGCGCTGAGGCGGATGCATATGCAACAGCTTTTATGGCAATGGATTTGGACGACACCAGAAACTTGTTGGCCAATCAGGATAATTTGGAAGCGTATATCATTTATTTGAATGAAAGGGGAGAAACGCAAGAGTTTATGACCCCTGGGTTTAAAAGTTTGATTGTAAACACCGATAATTAAAGCCTTAAAATAGCGCGCTTTAATATTGCTATTTATATCTAATAGCCTCTTTGTATATTTAACCAACATATTCGTCCAGGCCATATCACATGTTTTCCTTTACCAATGTTATCCATATCATTATAATTTTTCAAGGAGCCTTACTCACACTTTACATATTGGTTTCTAACCTCAAAAAAGATAAGGGTGATTTTATACTGGCAGCCATAATTGGGACATTAACAATGCAAATTTTGGGATTGTTTCTCGCTAATCGAGGAATTGGAAGCACTTATTTTCAGAGTATTAACTGTGCTTATGGTTTTCTTTATGGACCGTTACTCTTTATCTACATTAACGCTATAGCACAAAAACAATTTGTTTTTAAAACAAAGCAAGTGCTTCATTTTCTTCCGTTTCTAGCCATTTGTATTGGAATTGTAATTAGTGAGGGAGGCATTTGCATACCTGAAATCTATATTGTTTATGGGACACATATTTTTATTTACATCTTATTATGTTTTTTAGAAGTTAGAAGATATAAAAAGGTAGTAAAGGATAGTTACTCAAGATTGGAGTGGTTAAACGTGGGTTGGCTTCATTGGGTTTTTATCATTTTTTCATTGATAGTATTTGTTGACATAACCCAGTTTATCGCTTTCCTCTTTAAATTTAATACCTATCTGCTAGAAAATGTTGTCTATATATTAGTGCTTATGGCCATTAATCTACTTTACTTTAATGGGTTTACTTCATCAAGAAAGCCTTTTGGTTATAGTAAAGAGGATTTGGAATTTTCAACTTCATTGATTTCCCGAAAAAGAATTAACACATCACTGGAAGAAAATAAAATTCTTATTTCCAGAATAGAAAACCATTTGTCCCAAACAGAATCTTTTAAGAATCTAAATTTGACCATCGCCGTGCTTGCAGAAGAGGTGGATATTCCAAAACGAAAACTGTCTGAACTAATCAATGATCATTATGATCAAAACTTTGTAGATTTTATAAACACCTTTAGAATAAACTGCGCCAAAAAAAGGTTAATGAGTCCCAAAGACCCCAATGAGACAATATTGGAAGTATTGTATGAAGTAGGGTTTAATTCAAAGTCATCTTTTAATGCGGCCTTCAAGAAAAAAACAGGAATTACTCCTTCTGAGTTTAAAGCCAAATATAATTAACATTCTAGATTTTTAATGATGTTGAAAAAAGGGTTCGGATTCACGTTTTAAGACGACTGATGTTCATTGCCAGCATACATTTGGCCAAAATAAACATCAATTATGAAAACAATCAAAACTCTATTATTGCTGTGCCTGTTTATAAATGGGTGTAAGTCAAATCAAGAACTGCAAACTATTTTTTCATTTAAGGTTGGTTCTGAAAAAATCACTGGAATTCTGGTCTCTAAGTATGATTTTGAAAGTGAACAGTTTGTAGAATTGAAATCTCTATCCTTTGATGAGCTTGGTAAAAATTATCAAATAATAGATCAATATTTGGAGCCTTCTATTTATACCGTAAAACTGAATACAGGCAAAGAAATGAGAATTGCGGTGGAGCAAAGTGGTTTAATCAAGTTAAGGTTAGATGAGGAGATTTTATTGGAATCCAATGTGGCAGCTGAGTCTAATTTCAACCAAAGCATTGAAAGCCTTAATAAGGAATTTTTTGCGGATATGATTAAGGATTTTGATCTGGCCATGAAAAATAATGATGTGGAACGGATTGCTGAATTAGAAAAAAGGAAAGACGAAGTTTTGGTCAAATTTATAGCAGCAATGGAAAATCTTGTTCGCAAAATGGGACCTTCAGCCTTGGCATATGACGCCTTGGCTTATTTTGACCTTTATAAGAACAATAAGTTTTTCAAGGAAATGTTAGAAAAATTTGAAGCCGAATATCCAGAAAGTGAAATGAGCAGTTCACTACGGATAAGAATAGATATGGCAGATCAGTTCAAAATTGGAGGTAAGGCTATAAATTTTAAAGCTAATAATATGGAAGGGTCTTTAGTTGATCTTGCCCATTTTAAGGGTTCTTATGTGCTGGTAGATTTTTGGGCATCTTGGTGCAGGCCTTGTAGGGTTGAAAACCCCAAACTAATGGTACTCTATGAGGAATATAAAGATGTCAAGTTCGATATTATTGGTGTTAGTATTGATTCAGATGCTTCTTTATGGCGAAAAGCAATTGAAAAAGATGGAATTGGTTGGAATCAAATCCTGGATAAAGACCAATCAATCTTTAAACTTTATCTGCTTTCATCACTTCCTTCCAATTTTTTGTTAGATCCTGAAGGAATAATTATAGCAAAAAACATCAATGCAGAAGAGCTTGAGGTGAAATTGAATGCAGTAAGATAAGTATTGCTGAAAGCAGCTTACTATGGTGAAAATCATTTCCTGACAAAGGGAATGATTTCGCCTTTGGCCAATCTATATTTTTCAACTTCTTCTTTAGGTAATTTTTGCGTATAATCAACTTCTTCAACCTTAAAGCCAATACTTCTTAATTTGCCAAAATAATCCTTGCCATAGATACGAACATGGTCATATTGACCAAAAATTTTTGCTCTTTCCTTTCTATCGGTTATGGAATCATCTTCAAAGGTTTCCGCTCTTTTTTGATCTTGCGGAATTTGAAAAATCCCCCAACCTCCCGGTTTTAGAATGCGAAACAACTCCTGCATAGCTTTGGTATCATCAGGGATGTGCTCTAGAACATGGTTGCAGAGAATTATATCAAAAGAATCATCCTTAAATGGAAGATCACAGATATCTGCTTTTACTTCGGCTAATGGAGAATTTAAATCAGTAGTGGTATAGTCAATGTTTCCTAGTTTTTTAAACCTTTTATGAAAAGCTTGTTCCGGCGCAAAATGAAGCACTTTATTTGCTTTGGTAAAGAAGTCAGTTTCATTTTTTAAATACAGCCACAGCAATCTGTGTCGTTCTAAAGATAGGGTAGAGGGGGAGAGCACATTTTCCCTGGGATTTTCATAACCATAAGGCAGAAATGCTCTAAAACTTTTTCCGTCAATAGGGTCAGTGTAATTATTCCCTTTTAAAGAAAAGGCTACTAATGGTCTTACCCAATAACTTAGTTTAATAAGTAATGGTCTTGGGATAAGGTTCAAGAAAAATTTAAAGAGCCGTTTCATTTGGTTTTATCCTGGCAAAAGCAAGATGGTGTGGTCTAAAGTTGTAATTTTTTACTTCTAAACTCTTCTTCTTCATTGTTTACAATACCAAGGGCATCATAAATATATTGGAAAGTGGAAAGCAGTTCTGGTTTTCCATCTATAAGGGCTACATCATGCTCAAAATGAGCGCTGGGTTTTCCATCAGCAGTCAAAATGGTCCATCCATCCTTAAGTTGCTTTATTCTTCGAGTACCCATGTTTACCATAGGTTCAATGGCCACAACCATTCCATCCACAAACTTCTTCCCACGACCTCGTTTACCATAGTTGGGCATTTGGGGGTCCTCATGAAGCTCAGTGCCCAATCCATGACCTACCAATTCTCTAACGATACCATACCCATGGTTTTCACAATAGTTTTGAATTGCAAAACCAACATCACCCACTCGGTTTCCCAATTTAAATTCTCGAATTCCCATATAAAGGGATTCCTTAGTGACCTTAAGTAATTTTTTGGTGTATTCTGCTACCTCGCCAACTTCAAAAGTATATGCATGGTCTCCATAGAATCCATTTTTGAATGCGCCGCAATCCACTGATATGATATCTCCATCTTTAAGCAGTTCATTATTTGGAATACCATGTACAACCTGCGCATTTGGACTCCAATTCAATGTGTTGGGAAAATCGTACATACCCAAAAAACCTGGCTCTGCTCCTTGCTCGCGAATAAAGTCCTCAGCCAATTTGTCCAGCTGTAATGGATTTGCTCCTGGCTTAATCTCAGAGGCCAACATCCCTAAAGTTCTGGAAACCACCAATGCACTTTCTCGCATTAGTTCAATCTCCTCTGCAGTTTTAATCTTTATCATGAGGGCAAAGATAAGAGGAAATCAATTAATTGTGGTTTCATAAGAAACAGGACAATTTTCGCTATATCAATGATTCTTGAGTCATCAGCGAAGGTTTTTCAACTCCAATTAATTTTAAAATAGTTGGAGCTATATCACCCAATACCCCATCCTTTATTTCTTTGATATCATTGTCTACCAATATAAGCGGAACTGGATTTGTTGTATGGGCAGTATTGGGACTTCCATCTGGGTTTACCATGGTGTCGCAATTCCCATGATCAGCGATTACTATTGTTGAATAACCATTTTCCAATCCAGCCGTAATGACGTCTTTGGCACATTCATCAACAGTTTCACAGGCTTTGATTGCGGCTTCCATAATCCCTGTATGGCCTACCATATCTGGATTAGCGAAGTTAAGGCACACAAAACTAGCTTCTCCTTTTTGTAACTCTGGTATAATGGCATCCCTAATTTCATAGGCGCTCATTTCCGGTTTCAAATCGTAGGTCGCCACTTTGGGCGAAGGACATAAAATTCTTTTTTCTCCATCAAAAGGTTCTTCTCTACCTCCATTGAAGAAGAAGGTCACATGGGGATACTTCTCTGTTTCTGCAATACGTATTTGTTTTTTTCCGTTCCTGGCAAGAACTTCGCCTAGCGTATCTTTTAGATTTTCTTTGTCGTATACGACTTTAACACCATTGAACGAATCATCATAATTGGTCATAGTAACATAGTACAGGTCCAACTTATGCATATTTTGTTCATGAAAGTCTTGCTGATTTAATACTTGCGTAAGTTCCCGCCCTCTATCCGTTCTAAAATTGAAGAAAATTACAACGTCTCCATTCTCAATTTTTGCCAAGGGATTAGATGCCGTATCGGTTAAGACCAATGGCTTTATGAATTCATCCGTAACACCTTGATCATAACTTTTTTGAATGGCCTCAGAAATATCCTTTACCTTTTCTCCTTCATTATTCACCATTACATCGTAGGCCAATTTAACCCGCTCCCATCTTTTATCACGATCCATGGCGTAATACCGCCCTATAACGGTTGCAAGTTTGGTATTTTTATCTGAGCAGTAGTCGGTAATATCTTGCAAAAAACCTTTCCCGCTTTTTGGATCGACATCCCTACCATCTGTAAACGCATGAACAAAGGATTTTTGCACCCCACTTTGATGGCATGCTTTTATTAAAGCTTTTAAATGGTCTACATGGCTATGTACACCGCCATCACTTACCAAACCTAAAAAATGTACAGGTTTGTTGTTGGACTTGGCATAATCAAAAGCATCATTTAAAACCACTTCTTGTTTAAGCGTGTCTTCTTTTACGGCCTTATTGATTTTTGCTAAATCTTGGTAAACTATCCTTCCTGCACCCAAGTTCATGTGGCCCACTTCACTATTTCCCATCTGACCTTCTGGAAGACCTACGTTCATTCCGTCTGTAAGCAGATTTGCATCAGGGTATTTGGAATATAGAGAATCTACAAATGGAGTATTTGCTTGAGCGATAGCTGAAATTTTTGGGTCTGGCGATTTACCCCAGCCATCCAATATCATCAGGATTGTCTTCTTGTTCATGGTATTGTATTGAGTTCCAAAAATATAATGATTTAGCTGGATGCCCTAGTCTTTTTAGGCTTTTCTACTTGCGGATTTGTTAATAATTTATGTTAAAAAAAACGGTGTTGTTAAAGTTTAGTTATTTAAGTGTTAATGCTGTAACATTTGGGGATTGACGGAGTCTATTTTTATATAAGTTAAATCTATAATCAAAAATTATTCATCATGAGAAAAACAATCCTAACAGTAGCTGCAGCATGTATGCTGGCAGTTACAGGCGTATGCGCCAATGAAACAGCAACAACTTTTGAAGCTGATTTGAATTCGACAGAGGTTTCTGTTGAACTTAGTTCCTTTTGCAAAGCAATTGTAAAAGGGGATTTTGAAACAGTGAAAAAGCTGATTGAATTGGGAGAGGATGTAAATCAAAAATCGCTAGGAATGGCTCCAATCCATTTTGCAGCTCGTTACAATCAAACGGAAATTTTGGAGTTGCTTATTGCTAATGGAGCAAACATTAAAAAGCGATGTGACAAAGGCTATACTGCGAAAAAATATGCTGAGCTATCAAATGCGGTGGAAGCAATGGAAATACTTAAATTGGCTATGAAGAAATAAATTGAGGAGTTTATTCATTCAGCAAAAAGCCCATCCAAAGGATGGGCTTTTTTATTCATCTACTTTTATAGTGTTCATGTAAAAGAGTAAACGATTCTCGTTTTTTTAAAAATCAAACCCTGTAAAGGCTCGATATAAAAATGCATACAGTGCCATAAATAACAGTATGCCGCAAAATATAGCATATCCTTTTAGTAAAAGGACAACAAAGCTAGGCCTACAGTCATCAAACGCTTCCGTATAAAGACTTTTGAAATGTAATAGTGTTCCCATGTGTTCTTCTCGTTAGATAGCACAAAGGAGGTTATAGATAGGTATTAATGATTTGGGGTCAATCAAAGGTAGTCAAAACTGACGAATAGAAAGTTTTAATCGATGAACACACCGATTCTATCGACCTGAATATTTTTCAATGGCTTCCTTGATTTTTTCAATCCTGTTTTCTGGGTCGGGATGGGTACTTTGAAATTCTGGAACTCTATTTGGACCAGCAGCAGATTTTAAAATTTCCATCACCTTGATCATTTCGTATGGGTCATAGCCAGCCTGAATCATAAATAATACTCCGAGCTCATCACTTTCCAGTTCATCACCCCTTCCATTTTTCAACAATGTATTCTGGCCAATACCGCTTACCAAGCTGCCCATATCACCACCAACCGATGCGCCGGTTGCCAAAGTTTGCCAAAAACTGCTTTCAGCGATCCGTTCAGCAGAGTGCCTTCCTATTACATGACCAATTTCATGACCAAGTACACCTGCCAGCTGTGCTTCTGTAAGTTGCGAGAATAGGGCATAAGTAATAAAACACTGCCCACCGGGCAATGCAAATGCATTTATGGCTCTATCATCAGCCAATAAATGAAAATCATATCTATAAGGTGTTTCTCTTGCTATACTATTCTGAATGAGCTTATTGCCTACAGCATCTACTAAAGCTTGCATTCTTTCATCTGGATACAGTCCGCCATGCTGTTGGGCCATTTCTGGAGCGCTTTGCAGACCAATAGCAATCTCTTGATCGGCCGACATGTTTATGTTTTGAACTCTTCCTGTATATGGATTCTCTTCCTTATTACTGCAGCGTTGGACAAATGCAAAAGCTACAATAGCCAAGCCGATAAGGATACGAATTTTCCAACTTCCTCTTCTCATGGTAATAGTGTTCTTAGAAATTCAAGATACAAAAAAGGCTTATAACAGGTTTTGATTGATATCTAAAATATTATTTTGAATGTAAGTCTTTAGAAATCCGGTAGTAAAATGTTCGCAGCCAACAAAATCTTCATTTTGAAGTAACTTAAGAATATTCTTTTTTCTGAAGGCAGTCAACATAGGAATTGATATAGGGGCATAGCTATAGTGCCAAGGTTCGTATTTGAAACCTCTTCTTTTCGGTTCATCGGTATAAACCAAATAGAATCCAAAACTTTCTGAGTTTTCATCAAGCCATGCCTTAAACTTCATAAATGGACCTCCTTCTTCAAATTTTTCAGGAACCAGAACATCACCGGTAACTTTAGGAAATCCATCAATAATATCAATGTCCGTTCCCCAGTGATGCCTGCTAGTGCCAGGGATTGTGGAATATTCAATAATTTTATCAATGGCATCCAAGGGTTGCATTTCGTCATCTTCTGTGTAACGTAGGTACTTTCGTTCCCAAATACCTTCCTGTCTGTAAAAATCCCTGAAACTTGATACCATTTTAACATCAAAACCATCTGAATATGCAGCTTTTTTCATTTTAACAAAAGCCTCATATGCCTCTTCCCTTAAATTAATGCCCTCTCCATAAAGCGCTATTTCGGCTTTGCCCATAAGTTCAAGAATAGAATAGTCTGGGTCAGAATTAAGAGTTAACACTGGTGGAAAAGTGCAAGCAAGACTTGAAACCGCTGTTTTTTTAATGAAAGTCCTTCTTTTCATAGAATGGATTTGATTTATGGGACAAGTTAAGAAGTATTTTTTAGTCTGACTGAATCGATGAAAGGACTATTCTTAATCAGAAATGTACATATACCCTTGAAATTTTTCTCGAGTATCATTTACCGTAAGAATGTAGAAATAAATTCCTGCGGATAGTCCAGAGCTTCTGCTGATTACTGTGTTACGATTAGATCGGCCATTAAATTCATTGGAATAGTTCAATTTGGAATAGACCAGAACGCCGTAGCGGTTGTAAATGTTAAGAAGGTTATTGGGAGTATTTTCAATACCATCTATCAATAAAAAATCATTTATCCCATCGTTGTTTGGAGTCAAAAAGTAATTGTCCAAATCTAAAACGGTAAAAGGCTCCAGAAGATCATCCGTGCCTCCTAAAGTAATTATTTCATAGTCGTCTGGAACAAAAGTTTCTGAAGTAATACTGCCTACTTGCAAATTTCCAGAAATAGAAGAATTACCTAATCTTTCCCATCTATTTTCTGTCTTGTTCCAACCAACAACCATTAGGTTTTCAATATCTTCAGCCAGTAATCCTGTATTGCTATTAATGTCCCAAGTTAAGTTTACTACTGAAGGTTGATTGCCTTCTAATCGCCAGAATTCTAATTCACTTATTTGCAGGTCGTCAAATTCCTTGCTATCGGTATTAAATTGTTGGGTTAAAGAAATTGGATTGTTGGGGTCCTCATTAAAATAAGCACATCTGGCCAAACTGTTAATTGCATCAGAGGTCAAAGTAAGATGCCTTATCCTATTGCCATCACCTACTGGAAAAGTAATCAGTTCTTTGTTTGTGGCACCTGCATATCCATTAATATGAGTAAGGTTTCCAGAACCAGCATAAAATGAAGTATCTATGAAATTGAGATAATTGTTATTTTCATTTTTTGAAGTAATGATATCACCTACAACAAAGTTTAGATTGTTAGTGACTCCCATCCAAGTTTCAAGAATTAGCCCGTTTTCTGTAACAATTTCCAAATCATCAAATATTGGGTTTGAAGTCCCAGAAATCCGCAATTGATTTGGGCTGTAAAAACCTGTTAGTCCCTGGTTTTTATCAAAAATACCATCATCTATCAAGTTAATATGAAACCCAACAGAAGCCGTTGCATGAAACTGAAGATTTCCAAAATTATGCACAGCATCTTGTCCCAAGAGAATCGTGTTCAAGAACAGCAAACCTCCCCAAAGCAATGATTTTATATGTCGATTTTGTATAAACATCCTTTACAGGTATATTCTAGTCTCTTACTATTTGTTGCCACTCTACACCATCGCTCTGAAAAGTATAACATCTCCCATTACGTATTTGAGTGCTGGTGCCCCCAGTATCACTTCTATATGTTGAACTGAACCTAGTACCTCCTGAATAGTTTTTAACAATGTAAATCCTCCCTTGACAACTATTTGCATTTGGGAAGGTTATATTCGGAGAACCACCCGTCATGATTATGGTATGATGGTCTTCAGTAAGGGTAACATTGCTTGTGATTCTTACAATTGCGGTGGACATAGATCCGTTAACCTCGAAGGTGGAATTGGCCATTTGCCCTGTGTTTACACCTACTCTGGGTTTTGCGTTTTGGGCATTTGCACTTCCTTGAATTCTAAAAAGTTCTTTAAGTTGTTGGTCTCTATAATCAAAGCGTTTAAAAAGAAAAGGTTCTGCACCATCATCAGCGATAATAAATTCTAATTCCCCAGCATTGGAAACACCATTAGAGCCAATTTCAAAAAAGTCAGTGCCTGCAGCACTTCCTTTAAGTCTAAAGTTTCCATCGCTATTGGTAAAGAACATAGGTTTATAAAAGGCAGCGGCATCTGCCTGAAATTGTAAGGCCGAAACACCATTAGCGCCTTTAAGATAAGTCAGGTATTGATTCCCATCCGTATAATCATTATAATTTTGGACTAATCCTAATGTTTGTCTTCTTCCAAACTCAAGGGTACTAACATTGTTAGATCTTATATCCATACTGACATCATTGGTTGTACCTAAGAATGATTCATTACTGCCTGCATTTCCGGTTAAAAGCCAATTTGAGTTTGAAGTAGTGACCCAATTAGTTCCGTTAAAAACTAGTAGCTCACGAGTGTCAGAGTTGAATAGCATTTGTCCCTGTTGCATACCGGTAATGGCATTTATTTCAGAAGTACTTCCTGTGTTGAGACTAAACAATAAACCTGCCTCAATTTGAGCAAAAGAAGAGTTGACCGTTAGAACAAAAATTAAAATTGCAAATACTTTTCTCATAGTTATTTATAAATCTAAAATGGTAAACATGAATTCAGAATTATACCTAAATCGATTACCGCCACCATTGTCATTATCACCAACAATGACTTCAAAACTTGTTGATGTCTGATTGTTATAAGATATTCCTGGGTCGTCATTTCCGGCACCACCTCTACCAGGTTGAGTTAATTGAATGATGTAGTTAGCATCCGATACCAAACCAGCTGGCAGGTTAACGCGATAACGACCGTTTCCACCAAGCTTTGTGACGGTAATACCTGTGGTAGCTTTTGTCACTGATCCATTAGAAGCTATTTTACCAAATGCTTTAATTGGGCTTTCATAAAAAGCGCCTCCATTTGCTGCTACTGTAATGCTATTATTAGTTTCAACACCAACAGTATTTGCTGTTTGGGGAGTAGATGCTTCATCGGTATACGTAATTACTCCTGTAGAATTGTTTTGAGTTAATGTTGTCATTGTCTCGTCTACAGATCCACCTCCGTCACTTAAGGTAATGGTGATACCTGATTTACTCAAAGTTTGTACGGGTCCTGCTGGTCCAGGAGGTCCCTGAGGTCCCTGGTTTCCGTCAGGTCCTTGGTTCCCATCGGGTCCTTGATTTCCGTCTGGTCCTTGGTTTCCGTCAGGTCCTTGTATTCCGTCTGGTCCCTGGTTTCCGTCAGGTCCTTGTGGTCCTTGGTTCCCATCGGGTCCTTGGTTTCCATCGGGTCCTTGGTTCCCGTCAGGTCCTTGATTTCCGTCTGGTCCTTGGTTTCCGTCAGGTCCTTGTGGTCCTTGGTTCCCATCGGGTCCTTGTGGTCCTTGGTTTCCGTCAGGTCCTTGTGGTCCTTGGTTTCC
>NZ_CANMOO010000005.1 GCF_947499585.1 uncultured Allomuricauda sp.
TGACAACTGTAGCCTGGCGGCGAACATCACGGTCGCCTTTGTAAGCGACAGCGGGCTTGTGGGCAGCAACCCAGGAATTATCACAAGGACCTATAGCGTAACGGACGCCGCTGGCAACAGCATCAATGTTACGCAAACAATAACGGTCAACGATACGGTGGACCCTACGGCTAGCGATCCAGGTGGGATCACGGTGGAATGCATCGGTGACGTGCCCGCAGCGGACACCACCGTGGTCACGGACGAGGCGGACAACTGTGGCACTGCGACAGTGGCCTTTGTAGGGGACAGCGCCCTTGTTGGCAGCAACCCTGGAATTATCACAAGGACCTATAGCGTAACGGACGCGGCCGGGAACACGATCAATGTTACCCAGGCGATCACGGTGAACGATACGGTGGACCCTACGGCTAGCGATCCAGCTGGCATCACGGTGGAATGTATCGGGGACGTCCCGGCAGCTGACATCACCGTGGTCACGGACGAGGCGGACAACTGTGGCGTACCAACGGTGGCCTTTGTGAGCGACGTGAGCGATGGGAACAGTAACCCGGAAGTGATCACCAGGACCTACAGTGTTACCGACGCGGCGGGGAACAGCATCAATGTCATCCAGACGATTATGGTCCAGGATGTAGATCCAGATATTACTATTGGAGATGCTTCAGGAGTAGAGGGAACAGATATTAGTTTCCCAGTTACACTTAGTCAAGCTAAATGTGATGAAGATTTGACACTTACATTCACATTAACTAATGGAACCGCTGGAAACTCTGATTATGTAACAACTGATATTCAAATAACTATTCCTGCAGGTGATATTTCAGCAACAGTGGTAGTATCAACAATTGATGACATCAATGAAGAATTAAGTGAGGACTTTATAATAATGATAGGAAGTGTAGATTCTGGTACAGCAGGGGATACATCAGACATTGCTACAGGAACAATCTTGGATGATGATTTGGTATTGACAGAAATCGATAGCGACGACGATGGTATTGTGGATAGCTTTGAGGACTTGAATTCTGATGGGGATGATGACCCAGCAACAAACCCTACTGATACGGATGTTGATGGAATACCTGACTATTTAGATATTGATAGTGATAATGATGGAATACCAGATAACATTGAAGCACAATCCACGTTAGGTTACATAGCACCAAGTTTATTGGATAACAATGGTAATGGACTAGATGATGTATACGAAAACGGGGGGAATGTTGGATTGATTCCTTTAGATACAGATAGCGATGGAATTCCTGATTATGTTGATGAGGATAGTGATAATGACAATATCCCAGACAGTATTGAAGGGAACGATGCAAATTCAGATGGTATAGCAGATGTTGCGTTTATTGGTTCTGATAAAGATGATGATGGCCTTGATGATGGTTACGAGGGAGTGACAGTCATTGATTTAGATGTAAACGATGAAATAAACGATCCAAGTACGGATTTACCCGATACAGATTTTGATGATATTCCAGATTATAGGGATACAGATGATGATGATGATGGTATTGAAACCATAGATGAAGATTTGAATTTGGATGGAAATTATGCCAATGACGATTCCGATGGTGATGGAATTCCAAATTATTTGGATCCAGATTTAGGTCCAACGCAAGCAGACCCAATAGACGTAATCAATGTTATAACACCTAATGGGGACGGTATACATGATGTATTAATAATTAATAGCATAGAAAATTATCCAAACAACACAGTAAAAATTTACAACAGGTGGGGTGTGCAGGTTTACGCAACCAAAGCATATAACACAACAGGAAATGTCTTTGATGGTACCTCAGAAGGAAGAATAACTGTAGACAAAGACAATAAACTTCCGGTTGGTACGTATTTCTACATTATAGATTTTGAGAATCTAGAAGGAAATATGCAGCAACTTTCAGGTTACCTATACATTAATAGATAAAGAAATGATTACTGTGGATAACAAAATAGTAAAGAGAAATATAAAACTTTGGATTTTTGTATTCGTATTTGGCGCTATTGAATTAGTTCATTCTCAACAGGATGCACAATACACACAATACATGTACAATACGGTAAGCGTTAATCCGGCCTATGCAGGGTCCAGAGGTCATTTAAGTATCGCGGCTTTATACCGTAATCAATGGTTAGGCCTAGATGGTGCTCCAGAGACGCAAACTCTTAACCTTCATACTCCAATGGGATATAGAGGAGTTGGTTTGGGAATCTCCATTGTAAATGATAAAATAGGTCCTACTTCTGAAACTTATTTTGATGTTGATTTTTCATACACTATTCAAACATCATTTGATGCCAAGCTAAGTTTTGGATTAAAAGCAAGCGCCCACATGTTGGATATTAGGTATTCAGAGCTGGATGAATTTGAAATTGACCCTCAATTGCAATCACAACAAGACATTCAAAACAAATTTTCGCCTAATATTGGTGCCGGAATTTATTATCATACTGAACGTTTTTATACCGGACTTTCAGTACCAAGGTTGTTAGAAACGACCCATTTTGATGAATCATCAATTTCAACTGCAACGGAGCAGATAAACTTATACTTTATAACTGGGTATGTATGGGATTTGAATCCTTTCCTCAAATTTAAACCGACCCTTTTGACTAAGGCAGTTCAAGGAGCTCCTTTTCAAGTAGATTTATCTGCGAATTTCATGTTCAATGAAAAGTTTATAGGAGGCGTTGCCTATCGCTGGGATGCTGCTTTTAGTGGTCTTGTTGGCTTTAGGATATCCGATGAAATGTTTATTGGGCTTGCTTATGACCGTGAGACCACGGATTTAGGCGCTGCTACTTTTAATGATGGATCCTTTGAGGTCATTCTTAGATATGATTTTATAAAGAATTTGAGCAATTTAAAATCTCCACGTTTCTTTTAGAGTTAAAGGTTTTAGAAACATTTTAGAACCTGTATCCATGTATTTCCTGACAAACGTCATATTTTTACCTTATGAAAGAGGAAAATGTGATATTGGTCAATGAGAATGATGAACCTATTGGCCTAATGCCTAAAATGGAAGCTCATGAGAAAGCTGTGCTTCATAGGGCTTTTTCGGTTTTTATTATGAATGATAAGGGTGAGACCATGCTGCAACAGCGAGCTAAGGATAAATACCATTCACCTCTATTATGGACAAACACCTGCTGCAGCCATCAAAGAGAAGGAGAAACCAATATTGAAGCAGGAAAAAGACGCCTTCAAGAGGAAATGGGTTTTAAAACAGAACTGAAAGAATTATTCTCTTTTATTTACAAAGCACCGTTTGATAATGGCCTTACAGAACATGAATTGGACCATGTAATGATTGGATACTATGATGGAGGTCCAGCAATTAATCGTTCAGAAGTAGAAGATTGGAAATGGATGCTCCCTTCAGATATTAGGACAGATATTTCCAAGAATCCAGATGAGTATACAGCTTGGTTCAAAATTATTTTTGAGCGGTTTTATAATCATATCTCTGATAACAGTACTAAATGATGAAGGTAAAAGTTAGCAGAAAAGCCAATTTTAACGCGGCACATAGGTTATATAGACCAGATTGGAGTTTTGAGAAAAACGATGCTGTTTTTGGCAAATGCAACAATCCAAATTATCATGGCCACAATTATGACCTTGTTGTAAGTGTTACCGGAGAGATTGATCAACGGACAGGCTTTGTTATGGACCTTAAAGTGCTTAAGGACTTAATTAAGGAACATGTTGAGGAGGCACTGGACCATAAAAACTTAAACAAAGATGTTCCTGAATTTGAAGACCTTAATCCAACTGCAGAAAATATTGCTGTCGTAATCTGGAATAAGATTAGACCTCATATTGAAAAAACCAAAGAATTGGAGGTAGTACTTTATGAAACACCTCGTAATTTTGTAACCTATTCAGGATAGAATGAACCTATACCCTTTTAAATTTAAACCAATTCTTAAAGAACGTCTTTGGGGAGGAACGAAACTTAAAGATGTACTTGGAAAACCTATTGAAAGTGACATTACAGGAGAAAGTTGGGAGCTCTCAGGTGTAGATGGGGATATTTCTGAAATTTCAAATGGAATTTTAGCTGGAACTTCTTTGCAGGAATTAATTCAGAAAGAGGGGCAAAGCTTATTGGGTAAAAGTGTTGTGGACCGTTTTGGAAATGATTTTCCAATTCTTATAAAGTTTATCGATGCCAAACAAGATTTATCCATCCAGCTTCATCCCAATGATGAATTGGCCAAGAAAAGACATAACTCTTTTGGGAAAACCGAGATGTGGTACGTTATGGATGCGGATCCTGGAGCCAAGCTAATTATAGGGTTCGATAAAAGCGTTGAAAAAGAAGAATACATTAAAAGTCTAGAAGAAAATACCCTCTTGGATCTGATGAACTATGAAGAAGTTTCAGAAGGTGATACTTTCTTTATAAATACGGGTAAAATCCATGCCATTGGTGCAGGGGTGTTATTGGCAGAAATTCAACAGACCTCAGATGTGACGTACAGGGTATTTGATTTCAACAGAAAAGACAAAAACGGAAACCTTAGAGAGTTGCATACGGAATTGGCACTGGATGCGATGGACTATTCTAGAAAAGATGATTTCTGGGTTAATTACTCAGACACGATGGATTCCATCAATACAATGGTTGATTGCCCTTATTTTAAAACCAATTTTTTGGAATTAAGCACTGGAATGAATCAGAACATCGCCTCACGTGATTCTTTTACTATTTACATGTGCGTTGGAGGAGAAGCTGAAATAGGTAATGATTGGGGTAGTGCAAAGATTAAAAAAGGAGAAACCATTTTGGTTGCTGCCTCAAGTAGTAGGATAGAAATAAATACCCTAGGGGTTAAACTTTTAGAAGTTACCATTTAATAGTACATTTGAAAAAACGGCAGTATGGCAAGTATTCGTGATTTAAAGAAGGATGTCAATTTTGTTTTAGGGGATATCATAGAAGCGGTCTACATATGGGAGGCAGGTTCTAATAACAAAGACTCGGAAGAAGGTTCTGTGCTTATTGATAGGGCTATTGCAGTTTTTGATGAGCTTATGGACAAGATTCATCAAAAAGAAGTTGATAACAGCAAGGCACACTTTAAAGACATCCGGTCACAACTAGAAGAAAAGGCTACTGAACTAGTTGAAGAGTTAAACAAATTAGCTAGCTAATCTCTTATTTCTTCAAATATTCTTTGAAAGCTTTTCCGTATTTGGAAGCAGCTACTTCTGGAGTTAAGGAATTATATATAGAATCCAGGTATTTTGGGTTAGCCTCATTTGCCGCTTTTAGCATTATATAAGGCGTAACGTAAGAGTCACTATTATTCAAGCCAAAATTTAGGGTATATCTATATCGTTTTAAGATATTTTGAGATATCAGATTTTGTACTGAATCCAATGCCAACGAATCTTCTTGAATTTCTGGTGAAAAACTTTGTTGAGAAAGTTCAAGCTCTTTAATATTGAAATTAGATATCATAGCGTTGAATTCTGAAAGCTTCTCATGAGCTTTAGAACCAAAGATTTCAGCTTTAGCCTCAAAAGTATTCCAAGATGTATTTATGGTAATTTGTCCAGGTTCACCAAAAAAGGTGATACGATCGTTAACGTCGTTATTATCAGCTTTATCTAGGTAGAGATAAAAAATTTCTGGACTTTCTACTTCATGGGAAAAAGAAAAGCTTCCGTCTCCTTGAATTTCAAGTGAATCTAGCACCACTAAGGATGAATCATTAAAGTGTTGCAAGAACAAGGTTCCTTTCTTTAATCCTTTAATATTTCCTGAAACGGCCATGGTGCTTTCTGTGTTCTTTTGACAAGAAATAACGATTAGACCAAGTGTCAGTAAAAATAGAATCCTCTTCATTGTAGAAATTTAGCGGGGCAAATATCAATAAACTTATGGAATAATTAAACTTTAGAAGCTACTTCCATTAACAAAGCGCATAAATAAGCACCTGCTGTGCCCACTACATAACCAAAAACAGCTAGAAGAATACCCACAGATGTCAATGAAGGGTGAAATTCTGCTGCCACCACGGGAGCAGAAGCAGCACCACCAACATTGGCTTGGCTACCTACTGCTAAGAAAAAGTATGGAGCCTTAATCAATTTAGCCACTAGAATTAAAAGTCCTGCATGAATGGAAATCCAAACCAAACCAATTGCTATTAACCCAGGATTTTCCAGAACTCTGCCCAAATCCATTTTCATACCAATTGTGGCCACCAAAATATAGATAAAAACACTACCAATTTTACTGGCTCCGGCCCCTTCATAATTTTTAGCTTTTGTAAAGGAAAGACCAATACCAATTGCAGTAGCAAAGACAACCATCCAAAGGAATTTAGAGCCTAATGAGGAAAGTATTTTTTCTTTATTTCTGATGACTTCAAAATTATTTTCTAAAAATTCTGCAAAATGATGACCCAAAAGATGGGCGATTCCAACCCCTGCAAAAGCATACAATAACATCATCATGAAATCATGTAGGCTCGTTACACGGGCAATCTTTGCGGTGTAGGCAGATACTTTCTCTTTTAATTTTTCAATAGACGAGGAATCAGCTTTTAACCATTTGTCAATTTTTTCAGTTTTCCCAATTCCCAATAAAAGAATGGCCATCCAGATATTTGCTACCACAATATCTATTAAAACCATACCGCCATAATTGTCTTGGTTGTATTGAAACACTTCAAGCATGGCTGCTTGATTGGCTCCACCGCCAATCCAACTACCTGCAATTGTGGCAAGGCCTCTCCAAACGGCATCAAAATCATTGCCTCCAACGGTTTCTGGAGAAAAAATAGAGACGATTAAAATAGCTAAAGGTCCACCGATAATGATTCCTGCTGTTCCTGTCAAAAACATAATCAAAGCTTTGGATCCGAGATTTATTATCGCTTTTAAGTCAATGCTTAGGGTCATTAAGATAAGCGCTGCGGGTAAAAGATACCTACTGGCTATATAATATGTTTGCGACGCTTCCTCATTTATAATTCCTGTGCTCGCCAAGATTGCAGGTAACAAATAACACATAAGTACGGTTGGCACTATGCCATAGAATTTTTTCCAAAATCCGGTTTTAATGGATGACGTATAAAAAACAAAACCTAGACAGAGACAGAGAAGGCCAAAGATGACAGTATCTTCAGTAAAAGGGAGTTGGTTCATATAATTTTTATAGTGATATATTCAAATATAGGAAAATCAAAGATGGTCTTTAATGAATTGTGCCACCCCATTTTCTTTGTTACTTAAAGCCATTTTTTTGGCAATCTCTTTTACCTCTTTCCGTGCATTTTCCACAGCAACTCCAAGGCCTACATTTTTCAACATTTCCATGTCATTGTAATTATCACCGAAAGCAATGACCTCATTCAAAGTTTCATTGGGTTTTAACAAGATCTTTATTGCTGAAAGTTTTGAAACTGATTTAGGGGCTATTTCAATTAACGTATCGTTGGAACGATAACAATTCAAGGTACTGGAAAAACTATCGGTTAATTTCTGAGTGACCTTGTCCATACTTGCTATGGTGCCCATAAGCATGATTTTATGCGGACCTATGTTTCTTTTTTTCCATCTCTCCACAGTTTGCACAGTGGATTCAAAAATAGGTTCGGCTTTTGTATTTAGAATTTCTTTTTCCACACGTTCAGAGGTTTCACTAACACACCATTCATCCTTGTAATATAGTCCAAGTTTTATTCCATAGGGCTGACAAAGGGTATTCAGCTGGGCTGTATTTTCAGAAGAAACTATGGTGGAACTTATTTCTTTATCATTCTGAAGAATCAATGCACCATTATAGCAGATAATGGGACTTTCTTGTATTCCCATTCTTTTTTGTAGATAAGTCATGGATTTTGGCATTCTTGCCGAAACCAGAATAATCCTTAGGTATTTCTTTATTCGATTTATCTCTGAAACAGTAAACTCAGAAACATCGTTTTTTGTAGATAACAATGTGCCATCCAAATCTGAACAAAGTACCTTGAAGTTCATTCTAAATATTTAACCAATAGGTAAGTTTCAGATTTATGGA
This sequence comes from uncultured Allomuricauda sp., assembly GCF_947499585.1. Taxonomy (GTDB): domain Bacteria; phylum Bacteroidota; class Bacteroidia; order Flavobacteriales; family Flavobacteriaceae; genus Flagellimonas. The sequence goes on from NZ_CANMOO010000005.1 coordinate 8,058, forward strand.
TCTGTTCCTTGGCATGAATGAATTCACAAAATAGTTGTCGTTATACACAATGAACAAATCTGAGAGCGGAGCAAATCGCCACTGTAAGCGTGAATTAAAACCCAAATTATCTCGCTGGTTGCTATATTGAACTAAGGTTGACCAGAATACAGACTTATTTAAAGTAATGTTGACTCTGGGGCTCACCAACCAAAGATTAGCACTTGGAAATGGATCTGGGAGGTTTATACTGTCATAATTCAATTCCATGGAAAGAGATACTTTCGGTTGAAGCCGTAGGCTTACATCACCTTCAAAAGAAAATCGGTTACCGTTGAAGAAATCACCATAACCAGGTTCTAAAGAGTAAGAAAACACTTTTCGTCTATCACTTTGAAATTCTACTTCATAACTAGTATAGTAGTACCCTTGGTCCGCAGGGAGTTCAAGTGCACCATCTGTATCTGTTGGATCAAAAGATTCGGTCAAAAAAGTGAATCTATTGAACATTCTAGCTGATATTTCTTCCTGGGTTTTAAATTGAGCTTGCCAACTGGTGAAAATGGTATAGTCAGTATTTTGATAATCTAAAGTTGGTCTCCATATAGCGTTTGGGCTAAAACGGAAACCATGAGAATTGATTTTACCTTTCTTAGGCCAAAAATTAAATTCAATAAAGGGTCTTGCCGCAATTATATCTTGTCTTCTTACAAACCCTAAATCTGATCTAAAGTCATTACCAACATAGTTTCCGCGCAAGCCAAAATTAATGGTTCTTGAATTATATTGAAGGTCAATTCCTCCAGAACTGTCATCATCACCAATGTCATGTGCAAAAGATTTATGAAAGAAAAATTTACCAACCCAGGTGTTATCTGCTGATGCTAGATTATAATCTAATCCAACTACACGGTTATACCTTTCTGTTTCCTCTAAAAAATCATAATCCTTGAAGGTTTCACGGTTTACAAAAATAAAACTGAGGTTAGATCGAGAGAACATCTTTTTTTGAAGGGCAAAAACAGTGTTGTTGTTACTAGGGATTTCATTTTCAGTATCTTCTTCGGTTTGAATATTCAATAGACCCAAACGCCAATCTTCATTAAGTTTTCCACTGAGACGGATTCCTCCAATAATACCATTTTCAATGGTTTCTTCATCCAAATCCTCAGCAATTCCTATTCTTCTTGAAAAAAATGGGTTGGAATCGCGTGAATTACCAAACGTTCCAAAAAGATCACTATTATCAACAAAAAACTGCCTTCTTTCTGGGAGTGATATCTCGAACCTGGTAAGGTTGGTGAAAACATTGTCTACCTCTACATTGGAGAAATCAGGATTTACGGTAATATCCAAATTCATTCCGTTACCGATGGCCACTTTGGCATCTCCACCAAAATTCAAATCATTATTAGTGTCATTGGTTTCAAAATCTTTTGAAGAAATTCCATTAACATATGGAATAATTGCTAGCGGGGTTCTTGATTTTCCCAAGGGTTTTTCAAAAACCATATCGCCCATAAATGCTAAACCAAAAATAAACTGATTCTGAGGAATCTCTATCCATGTGCTGGTTTCATTGGTCTGCATATCAAAACGATAGCTATTAAAACGCCATTTAGTCTCTCCTTGTTTAAATTTAAATGAGGTTAAGGGAATAGCCATTTCACAGATATAATAACCATCATACATTTTGGACTCTCCTCGCCATTTTACATCCCAAGAAGTGGTAAAACCCCTCAGGTCGGTACCTCCATTGGAAATTAGGGCTTCTCTTCGCACTCCATAGGGGTTCATGCCAAATAGAAAAGCATTTGTACCATCATTAAAAGTGTCAAAAAGCAGGCTAATATTATCATTCCCTCCAGCTCTATAATCTCTTTGTAATGAAGGAATTACATAATCATCACCTTCAGTATTTACCTTTATGCCAATGTACAATGTGGTTTCACTGTAAAGCATTTTTATGTCGGATTGTTGAACTGCCAAAATAGAATCCGAAGGAAAATATTGTTGGAAATCATGAGCGCTCTCAGCGGTTTCCCAGATAGATTCGTCCAATACTCCATCTATCTTAATGGGTTCGGAAATATACTTTACGGTAAATTGTTTGGAATTGATTTGAGCAAAAAATACAATAGGGAAGAGCGTTGCAGCTAGTACAAAACGGAATTTCAACATTGGATAATTTAAGTTAGTCCGTCAAATTTAAGGGTAAGGTTAGTTAAAAAAATCCCAAAAATTAATTATCCTCATTGCTCTTTTTTTTTGGCTCTCTTTTTGCTTCTTTAAGACTTTTCATCAACATCCATTCTATTTGTCCATTAGTACTGCGAAATTCATCAGCAGCCCATTTTTCAATTGCTTTGAGCATGTCTTCGTTGAGTCTTAGAGCAAATGCCTTTTTTTTACTCATCTATTCTAATAATTCCTTAATTATTTTTTTGATGAAATTGTATTTTCTTAAATACTCACATCTATCAATGGTTAAGAGTTCCTGTATTCACAATTGGTGAAGCATCTTTATCTGAACATAGCACAACCATAAGATTACTGACCATAGCTGCTTTACGCTCTTCGTCCAAATCAACAATCTGTTTTTTACTTAGTTCTTCCAAAGCCATTTCTACCATACTTACAGCACCCTCTACAATTTTATGCCTAGCTGCAACTATGGCTGTAGCTTGTTGTCGCTTCAACATGGCGTTGGCAATTTCCTGTGCATAGGCCAAATATCCAATTCTAGCTTCCAATACTTCAATTCCTGCCATTCCAAGTCTCTCCTGGACCTCTTTTTCAAGGGCTTCGCTTACTTCGTTCAAACTAGAACGCAAGGTAATATCTTCTTCTATACCTTCATCAGCAAAATTATCATAAGGATACATACTGGCTAACTTTCTTACTGCAGCATCTGTTTGAACCCGAACAAAATTTTTATAATCATCAACATCAAAAGCTGCCTTGTAAGTATCGGTAACTCTCCAAACCAGAATGGTGCTTATCATGACTGGATTCCCTAATTTATCATTGACCTTAAGCCGTTCACTATCAAAATTACTGGCACGTAAAGAGACTCTTCGTTTGGAGTATAAAGGGTTTACCCAGTGAAGACCATTCTTCTTTATAGTTCCTACATATTTTCCAAAAAGCACTAAAACCCGTGAATTATTCGGATTTACCAAAACCAACCCAAAGGCCATTACCAGCCCAATAAAAATACAAATACCGAACCATCCGGATTTGGCAGAAATAATGGCGGCGATTCCTCCAAAAAAAAGAACTAAGGAAACAAATAACATAAAGTATCCGTTTAAAGGGGAGATTATTTTCTCATCTGTCATAATTGTTGATTTAATGATATTAAATTGATATCATAAATATATTGTATTAAATTCATTTTCACAAATGATATTAACGATCTAATGAAAATGCTTCCTTTAGAAATATTATAATTAATGACAGTTTTCTACATTTGAAAAAATCATCAATCATGAACAAGACAATTTTACTTTTTTTATTGGTGCCTTTATTGGGTCACAGTAATTATTGGGGTAAAACAGGGCATAGAGTTACCGGGCATATCGCGGAAAACCATTTAACAGGTAAAGCAAAACGTGCATTAAATGATTTGTTAGACGGACATAGTCTGGCCTTTGTTTCCACTTTTGCAGATGAAATAAAAGCCGACCGAACATATTCCAAGTTTTCTGCATGGCATTATGTTAACTATCCATTAGGTATGCGCTACGAGGATTCGTCTAAAAGTAAGTTTGGTGATGTAGTGCAGGCCATAGAGGAATGCACAAGAATTGTAAAAGATGAAAACAATTCTAGAGCTGATCGGGTTTTTTATCTTAAAATGTTAGTCCATTTGGTTGGCGATTTGCACCAGCCCATGCACGCCAGTAGGGCTGAGGATAAAGGAGGCAATGATATTCAATTACAATGGTTTGGTGAAGGAACAAATCTTCACAGGGTTTGGGATAAAAACCTGATTCTATCCTATGGCATGACATACACAGAGCTTGCCGATGAACTTAAGCAGGTCTCAAAAAAAGAACGTAAAAAAATCCAAGAAGGCACAATATATGACTGGGTACAAGAGTCACATGAGTTGTGTGCAGAAATCTATACCTCTGCCAAAGTCGGTGAGAAACTTGGCTATCAATATGGTTACAAATACAATGATGTGTTGTTTCAGCAGTTGCAAAGGGGAGGCCTAAGACTTGCCAAGGTATTGAACAATCTGTTCAAATAATTATTTAATTATCCTAAAGGTCAGGTTTATTCGTTCTCCAATCTTTTTAGCAGTTTTTGCAATTTGATGATGCCAATGGTGTTGAGTTTCACCCTGCATCAATAGTAAACTGCCGTGTTCCAGAAGCAATTTGTGTTTGATAGATTTATCTTTTCTATGTCTTAAATGAAAAAAACGCTCCGCTCCCAAAGATATTGAAGCAATTATCGGGTTTTGACCAAGTTCTTTCTCATCATCGGAATGCCACCCATTACTATCCTTTCCATCTCTGTAATAATTCAGCAAACAGGTTGAAAATTCTACAACAGCCTCTTTTTCAACTGCAGATTTTATTTTGAGTAGCTCTGGTGTAAACTCTAAAGGCTCCATAGTAATGTTGGAGTATGAATATACTTTTCCATTATTCCCATATAGAGCAGTTAATCTTGGTTGAGGGTAGGTTTTCCCAAAGATTGTAATGTCATCTTGTTGCCATGGAATAACGTCCCGCAATACATTGAAGTATGAACAGGCATCTTCCTCTTTTAGAAAATTTGGATAATAAGCAATATTACTATCTGGTAGTTCTAAATTTATTTTTTCTAAAAATAAAGCCATGTTATTTAAGTACTGCCTTCAATTGATTTCTGTATTCTGAAGGATTTTGACCCGTAAACGCCTTGAAAGATTTATTAAAGTGAGAAAAATTATTGAATCCACTATCATAACATACCTGGGTGATGCTGATAGGTTGTTCTGCCAATAATTTAGAGGCGTGCACAAGACGATATTCATTTACAAATTGTGTAAAGGTCTTATTGGTGATTTTTTTAAAGTATCTGCAAAATGAAGGAACCGTCATACTCACTATATTGGCAATCTCATCCAGACTAATATCTTCCTTAAAATTGGCTTTAACATGATTAAAGACAATATTGATTCTATCGTTGTCCTTGACTTCCGTTTCCATAGAAAAACCTTCACCATTCAATACTTTTATTTCTTCTGATATGGCAAGTTGGTTTAATATGTTAAGAATTGATAGCAAGCGTTGAAAATCTGTTTGATATTCCAGTATCTCCATTTTTTCGCCAACCTTGGTTTTGGTTTTGCCAAAGAACGCTATTCCGCCTTTTGCAACTTCAAAGAGTTTTTGAATATTCTTCATTTCGGGAATATCGAAGAAGTCGCTGCCCAAAAAATCGGCTTTCATGTGTACCAAGGTCTCACTTTTGTTTCCCGTAAGTCTATCTGTAAAACCGCAGTGTGGTAAGTTAGAGCCAATAAGAATCAAGTCTCCGTCTCTAAAATAAGAAACATGACTGCCTATTTGTCTTTTGCCTGAACCTCCTTTTATATAGACCAGTTCCATCTCAGGATGATAATGCCAGCCATTATTCTTGGTTTCTTTGCTCTCACTAAACTTTTGATAGGTAAACGAGTGACCAAAACTTGGTGCAATTGCCTCAAAAGCAGGTTTTTGAATCATCATAGCCAATTTAATTTCCTTATGTAAAGTTATTACTGGTTTAAGCATGCCTCCTATACAAAATTACCTAAAATATGTTCTATTTTACCTTTAATACCATTTTAACATATCAAGCGTGTTAATATTCCATATAAACTGGAAAAGATGCTGGTGTTTTTAAGGATTATCCCATGCTACATTTGTCCTGTAATCTTAAAAAACGAAACGTTATGAAATCAGTTTTAAATTATGTTACAGTAGCAGCATTCCTATTAAGTTCCACAATAGGGTTTGCAAATGGACCAGAGAACACTTTTGGTAAAAAAGGAATTGCTAAAAGTGAAGTAGAAAAGAAGTTGATTGAAATTGAATTAGATCCGGTTTTTGTAAAGAAAGGAGAAAAGTTATTATTGAATTTATTGAACCTTACTCAGGGTAAAGTAGTTCTTAAAGTATATGACAGCCAAGATAGACTTGTTTATAGTGAATCTATTGATGGCGAAATGGTAATTGAAAAGGCTTTCAATTTTGAAAGAGCTTTTGAAGATGAATATACCTTGGTTGTAGTGGATAAGTTGGGTACTTACACAGAAACTATTACGGTAAAATAAGTTTGTTTAGTTAATTTCAGTGCAAGGAGGCCCATTTATGGGCCTTTTTTTATAAGTACCTTTTTAGTCGTTCTCTTTTGTTAGGTGGCAAGGCATCATTGGCAATTGCCAATTTTAAAAGATCAATATCTTTTGTTCTAGAAAAAAGTAATGTATAAAATTGTTGAACAGTCAAGGTACTTTCAGATTCTTTTACCAATTCTAAAGTATCTCCTTTTTTAACTTCTCCAATCTCCAAAACCTTAACATAGGTACCAGGAAAACCATGGTCAATGAATTGCCTCAGAATTTCTTGCGTTCCAAACTTTATACCTAGCTTAAAACAAGGTTCTCTGGGTTGCGTAACTTGTACTAAAGCGTTACCCATTTTGTAGATATTACCTATTCGCATTTTAGATTCATCAAGACCTTCAATGGTTAGGTTTTCACCGAACATTCCCCAATTCCACTCTAGTTCTGGATATTTTTCTTTCCAATAAGGATAATGGTCTGCGGAAAATAAATAACAAGCTTTAAAAATGCCACCATGCACTTTTCTATCACTGATAGTGTCTCTGGCAACACTTTCATCTTCAAGAAGAAGAGGTTCATGTACTGGGTATTTGTATATACCTGTAGTGGTTTGTTGTCCGTTCCAGCTTATTGCTGTTGATTTCCCTATGTTTGTTGAAATAATTTGCATAGGGTTAAGATAAAAAAACCACCGCAAATAACGGTGGTTTGTTCAAATTGATTTTGTTTGGACTTACTCTTCTTTTTCTAAACGTTTGGTCATGTTAAAACCTACCAAAAGACCTACCCCAGCCAAAGTAAATATTGTACCTGGGTATGCTACGTCATCATGCACTCCAAAACTGTATACTAAGATGGAGGCTAGAAAAATTGCAGTTCCAATACCTATTAAAAGAAGGGAGATGTTTAGGATAATGATTTTCCAAAAAGGGGCAGCGCCGGCTCTCCTTCCTTTAACAAAAATAGAAGCATCCGCCCCTTTTTCAATTAATGCCAGACGTTCTTTATTTCTGGTTGAAAAATAGAGGTATGCTATTCCAAAGACAACCCCAAATAGTATTGGTATAATGATTAATTCAGATCCCATGATTGTTCGTTTTAAATGATTATTATTTTATTAGTTCATTGTCTATGACGACGGTTTTTTGGTTGAGGTTACATTTTTTTGATAAAAAAAGAAAATTGTGTAACCTCGGAGTATGTTTTGACGTCCAATGTGCAATGACTACCAATAAAGAAACTAATCTGATCCAGAAAATCCGGGATGGTAATATCCATGCTTTTTCGGAGTTGGTTGATGCATATAAGAATTTGGTGTATACTTTAGCGTATAGAATGCTGAGAAGCAGAGAAGAGGCTGAAGAAGTATCCCAAGATACTTTTATCAAGATTTTTAAATCACTGCCACATTTTAAAGGGGATTCTAAGCTTTCCACTTGGATTTATAAGGTTGCATACAATACTTGTTTAGATAGAATCAAACAAAATAAAAGGAATAAGACATTTGTAGATATAGACCATGTAAAAGATGTTTCATTTGTAAGTATGAACAATGCATTGGATAAAATGTTACAAGAGGAAAGAAAGGAGTTGATTAAAAAATGTCTGAATTTATTGCCTAGCAATGATGTTGGGCTTCTTACACTTTTTTATTTTGAAGAACAAAGTCTAGCAGAAATGGAAAAGACTTTAGATATTCCTGCTAGCACCATAAAAGTGCAATTGTTTAGAGCAAGAAAAAAGTTTGCCAAAGTGTTGGAGAAGAATTTAGAAAAAGAAATATTTCAGAATTATGGATAAGAACGAAGAAAAGGAACTAGCAGCGTTTGTTGACAAAATTATGGATGAAACGATTTTAGAATCTCCTTCATTCGATTTCACAGATAACATTATGTCTCAAATTGCTGTACCCGTGCTAAATGACGTTACTCAATATAAACCATTGATACCAAAGAGTTTTTTTGTTTTCTTGTGCATTGGGTTGGTTGGAATGACATGGTATTTGGCTGCTGACTATACCCTGGACAATAGAGCATGGTTTGGAAATGGACAAATTGATTCGTTTTTTGAAAGAATTTTAGATTGGCCTCAAATGCTGTCATCTTCAAAAACAACAGTGTATGCGGTTTTGCTTTTTGGGTTATTGTTTCTGATTCAAATTCCTTGGTTGAAAAGATATTTTGACAATAGTTGGATGTTAAGATGACAAGTAGAAGTATGCCCAATACATTAAGCCAAATTGTAATGGTATTCTAAGCAAGAGTATCCATTTTGGTATTCCTGCACTTTCTTTTTCACCAGATAGCATATAAAAGTGAACCAGTAAGAAAACAAGAAGCATTGCTATAATTGCATAGATGCTAAGGTTCCTAGTTTGCTCAAAGCAAAGTGCAATACCCAAAACAATCTCTACAAGGCCACTTAACAGAACCAATAGCTTATGATTTGGGAGATATCTGGGCATTATGCGCAGATAGGCCTTTGGATAAACAAAATGGGCAACACCCGCAATCATATACATGCCAGCCATTACATAAAGATGCCAAGGGTTTTCCATTGAGATAAAAATAAGAAAGGCAGGTCATATGACCTGCCTTTAAATGAAATTTATGTAATTGAGATTACTTTATCATCTCGTAACTACGCGAAATGAAATTGGTAAGTTCTTCTCCTTTTAATAATCCTTTGGACAAGCGCGCCAAATCTAAAGACTGATTGATCAATCTTTCGCGTTTTTTGGCAGTTTTGGTACTCAAAATTTCGCCAACCAACTCATGATTGGTGTTTACAATGAGGTTATACATTTCTGGCATATTCCCCATTCCAAACATTCCACCACCGCCACCGGTTTGCTGCATTTCCTTCATTCTGCGCATAAATTCAGGCTCTGTAATAATAAATGGCGACGCCGAACTGTCCATTGCTTCCATTTGAATGGTATACCCCTTATCTGTTATGACTTTTTCCAAATCAGCCTTTAGGCTGTCCTTTTCTTCATCAGAAAGTTTAGAAATAGTAGTGTCCTCTTTTTTGATGAGGTTGTCCAGATGGTCAGCATCTACTCTTGCAAAAGATAAGTTCTCTTTAGAAGTTTCCAGTTTTTGCATTAAATGCGATATAATTGGAGAATCCATCAATAGTACTTCATAACCTTTTGCCTTGGCAGCCTCAATATAGCTATGTTGTGCTTCCTTGTCAGATGCATATAGTACAACCAACTTTCCATCTTTATCAGTTTGGTTGTCTTTTAATGTGTTCTGTAACTCCTCAAAAGTGAAGAATTTGCCATCTACTGTTGGGTATAGTGCAAATTTGTCAGATTTCTCAAAGAATTTATCTTCAGAAAGCATCCCGTATTCAATAACCACTTTAATATCGTTCCACTTTTGTTCAAAATCTTCACGATTGCTTTTAAAGAGCGAGCTCAACTTATCGGCAACCTTTTTTGAGATGTAAGAAGAAATCTTTTTAACGGCCCCGTCAGCTTGCAGGTAAGAACGTGATACGTTAAGCGGAATGTCTGGAGAATCTATAACACCACGCAACATGGTTAAAAACTCTGGAACAATACCTTCAACATTATCCGTTACAAAAACCTGGTTTTGGTATAATTGAATCCTATCTTTTTGAATGTTAAGGTCATTCGTCAACTTTGGAAAATATAGAATACCTGTTAAGTTGAAGGGGTAATCCACATTCAAATGAATATTGAACAAAGGCTCTTCAAATTGCATGGGATACAATTCTCTATAGAAGCTATTGTAATCCTCATCCTTTAAATCTGCAGGTTTCTTTGTCCATGCCGGCTCAGGATTGTTGATGATGTCATCTACCTCTTGCGTTGGTGCAGGATCTTCCTCTTTAGCATCTTCAGGCTTTGGAAGCGTTTCTGTTTTTGTTCCAAATTTTATCGGAATAGGCATGAACTTGTTGTATTTGGTCAACAGTTCACGAATTTTTGAATCTTCTAAAAACTCTGTTGAGTCTTCAGCCACATGAAGAACAATCTCTGTTCCTCTATCTTTTTTCTTTGCTTCTTTTAAAGTGAATTCTGGAGACCCGTCACAAACCCAATGTACCGCTGGTTCATCTTTAAAGCTCTTTGTGATGATTTCCACCTTTTCCGCTACCATAAATGCAGAATAGAATCCAAGTCCAAAATGACCGATGATACCGGCATCTTTTCCAGCATCCTTGTATTTGTCCAAAAATTCTTCAGCGCCAGAAAAAGCTACTTCATTAATGTACTTTTTAACCTCTTCTTCCGTCATGCCAATACCTTGGTCTATAATACGGATACGTTTTTTATCCTTATCAACCTTTATTTCAATCAAGGGATTGTCATATTTAACTTTGGCCTCGCCAATAGAAGAAAGGTGTTTAAGTTTTAGTGTTGCATCCGTAGCGTTGGAAATAAGCTCTCTCAAGAAAATTTCATGATCACTATAGAGGAATTTTTTTATTAGAGGAAATATGTTTTCTACTGAAACATTGATTTTGCCTGTAGCCATTGTTTAATAATTTTCTTTAGGTTTTAATAATGGCAAAAAAAGTACCATAGTTATAAATGTGACAAACTGACACTGTACTGCAGATATTACAGTATCTGGCAAACTTTAACATAGTTTTGTTTATTCTTTTTATTAAATTGATAAACAAAATATGTATATTTGTAGTGTTATGGAAAAATTGCTATGAAATAGTATCATGCTATAACAAGTTTGTTTATTTATTGGTTAGGTTGTTGAAAACGCACTTTCATTCGAAAGTGCGTTTTCCTTTTATTTCTTAAGAAATCTTAACTATTATTTTGTTCGGTAAATCGTATTTTTAATTAAACATAAAATACAATGGCAAATACTTCAAATTCAAAGGTTACAGAAGAAAAAATTATTGGTTGGTTCATGGATACTGTTTTGGAACATGAAGTAATACCAAAATCCATTTACAAGTTTTGCAAGGAAAATAAAATCAAAGAAGAGGAATTCTATAAATTCTTTGGTTCTTTTGAAGGACTGCAGTATGCCATTTGGGAGAAGTTCTTTGAGAACACCCTAGCGGTTATGCAAAAAAACGAGGGTTATGATAGTATGACCAACGAAGAGAAAATGCTCACATTTTTCTACACCTTTTTTGAATCTTTAACATTGAACAGGAGCTATGTTCTTTTTATGCTAAAAGAACACAAAAATACCATGGAGAAATTTGGACAGGTAAAAACCCTTAGGAACCCTATAAAGGATTTTGCTTCGGAACTTATTGAGGAACGCAATAGCGAAAAGAACTTAAAAATTCTCAAACATAGCCCACAACTGTTTTCTGAAGGAGCATGGTTGCAATTCCTGTTCCTTTTAAAATTCTGGATGGAAGATAATTCGCCAGATTTTGAAAAGACGGATATAGCCATTGAGAAATCAGTGACAACAATTTTTCAAGTTTTTGAAAGTGCCCCATTGGAAAAAATTATTGACTTCGGAAAATTCCTCTATAAAGAAAACTTTGCTTAATAGTGTATGAAGACATTGGACAGTATTCCCACGGGAAAGATTGAAAGAGCAGGAAAACTAGTAAAGACAGGCGTAAAAATTGGAGGGAACTACGTAAAATATTATGGAAAGAAACTCGTCAACTCAGAAACTGCAAAAGAAGAGCTTGACCAAGATAATGCGGAAGATATTTATGATGGCTTAAAAAGCCTTAAAGGGAGTGCGCTCAAAGTTGCTCAAATGCTTAGTATGGAGAAGAACCTTCTGCCTAGAGCCTATGTGGAAAAGTTTTCGCTTTCCCAATTTTCTGTTCCACCACTTTCAGCACCTTTAGTTAGAAAAACGTTCAAAAAGTATCTTAACAAATACCCTGAGGACATTTTTGACACTTTTGAGAAAGATTCTGTTAATGCTGCCAGTATTGGCCAAGTACACAAAGCCAAAAAGGATGGTAAAGAATTAGCAGTTAAAATTCAATACCCAGGTGTGGCCCAAAGCATTAGCAGTGATTTGGCAATAGTAAAACCCATCGCCATTAGAATGTTCAACCTAAAGGGCAAAGATTCTGAAAAATACTTTAAAGAGGTTGAGAATAAACTGGTTGAAGAAACCAATTACATTTTGGAGCTTAAACAAAGTGAAGATATCACCCAGGCGTGTTCTGCTATTTCCAATATGGAGTTCCCAAACTATTATCAAGATTTATCCAGTGAGCGTATTCTTACTATGGACTGGATGAAGGGAAAACACCTTAGTGAGTTTACAAATACTGATTTTGACCAAAATCTTGGAAATAAACTAGGGCAGGCATTATGGGACTTTTACATGTTTCAAATACATAGTTTGCGCAAAGTACATGCAGATCCGCACCCTGGTAACTTTTTGGTTAGCGCAAATGAAACCTTGATTGCCATAGATTTTGGTTGTATTAAAGAAATTCCAGATGAGTTTTACATTCCTTATTTTGAATTGGCCCAAGAAGACAATATCAATAATGACGAAATCTTTATGGAGAAGTTGTACGAGTTGGAAATTTTGACTCCGACCGATTCCAAGGAAGAGCTTGAATTTTTTAAGGCTCTTTTCAAGGAAATGCTTACACTTTTTACATCCCCCTTTCATCAAAATGAGTTTGATTTCGGAGCAGATACATTCTGGACCAAAATTGCAGATTTAAGTGAACGTTACTCCAAAGATGATCAGATTAAAAAAATGAACGGCAACCGCGGTTCCAAGCATTTTTTATACATGAACCGGACTTTTTTCGGACTTTACAACTTGCTTCACGATTTAAAAGCCAAAGTAAAAGTGAACGATTTTAAAAAGTATATGGGCTAATTTTTCTGATATATTCTAAGTTCTTTGAATATATTTTTTACTTTTCCATTAAATAGCCACTGACTTTTTTAATAATTTTTACTTAAGCATACTATATGTACAATTCAAAAATTTCTGGACTCGGATTTTACGTGCCCGAAAATGTAGTGACCAATGATGATCTATCTAAGTTGATGGAGACCAATGACGAATGGATTCAGGAGCGTACTGGAATTAAGGAGCGAAGGCATGTTGTAAAAGGTACGGATACTACTACGTCTATGGGGGTAAAAGCAGCGAAGGTTGCTATTGAACGTGCTGGTATTGATAAAGATGATATTGATTTTATTGTTTTTGCCACACTTAGTCCAGACTACTATTTTCCTGGACCTGGTGTTTTGGTGCAACGCGATCTTGGAATTAAAACCGTAGGGGCGTTAGATGTAAGAAATCAATGTTCTGGTTTTGTCTATGGAATTTCTGTCGCAGACCAATACATTAAAAGTGGAATGTACAAAAATGTGTTGGTGATAGGTTCTGAGTTACATTCCCATGGTTTGGATATGACAACTAGAGGTAGGGGGGTATCGGTTATTTTTGGTGATGGAGCCGGTGCTGCAGTATTGACCAGAGAAGAGGATACTTCTCAAGGAATTCTTTCGTCCCATTTACATTCTGAAGGGCAACATGCAGAAGAGCTTTCATTGATTGCTCCTGGAATGGGAAAAAGATGGGTTACTGATATTATTGAGGATGAAGACCCAGAGGATACTTCTTACTTTCCATATATGAACGGACAGTTTGTATTTAAGAATGCTGTGGTTCGTTTTAGTGAAGTAATTATGGAAGGTCTGCAAGCTAACAATTTGACCCCAGAGGACATAGATATGCTGATTCCTCACCAGGCAAACCTGCGTATTGCGCAGTTTATTCAAAAGAAGTTTGGCCTTTCTAATGACCAAGTATTCAATAACATAATGAAATATGGTAATACCACAGCGGCTTCAATCCCAATTGCTTTGACCGAGGCGTGGGAAGCTGGTAAAATCAAGTCTGGAGATTTAGTGGTTTTAGCTGCTTTTGGTAGCGGATTTACTTGGGGCAGCGTAATCATGAAATGGTAATAACGCATGGGTAGACAGCTGGACAAATTAACCCCGGCCCTTATCGATTTTATAAAAAATCAAAAACTCTTTTTTGTAGCAACTGCAATGGAAGAAGGTTCTGTAAACCTTTCCCCCAAAGGATTGGATTCATTACGAGTTTTAGATGAAAATAGAGTAATCTGGTTAAATTTAACTGGAAGCGGTAACGAGACATCTACTCATTTAATGAGCAAAAACCGTATCACTATAATGTTTTGTGCTTTTGATGGAGATCCTATTATATTGAGGTTATATGGAAGTGCACAAGCATATAGAAGTAACACTGCGTTTTGGAAAGAACACATAGATTTGTTTCCTAAAATGGCAGGAAGCAGACAATTGGTGGATGTGAAAATTGATTTGATACAAATTTCATGCGGTATGGGAGTACCAATAATGGAGTATAAACATCAACGTCAATCTTTGGTGGATTGGGCAGAAAACCAAGGGGAGGAAGGTTTAAAAAAATATTGGTCAAAGAAAAATACTATCAGCCTTGATGGCTATCCAACTGATATTGCAGAATAAAAACAAAACCCCGATTCCAAAAAGGAACCGGGGTTTTTAAATGATATACCTTGAAAGACTAACCAACCAATACTCTCTCAGGAATATCAAATCTTTTTACAAAATGCCTCCACCAGATTGTTTGGTATTGTCATCTCTCCTTTTACGCTGTTTTGCTCTGTTTTTTCCACTACCAAAGCGGTAAGATAGACCAGCGTACACATTGTTACTTTCCCAATTAAATCCACCAACCTGATCATATGGACGGTCACCATCAAAAGCAAAACGCATGGTATTAAAAATGTCATTGTAGTTTAGACTGATTGTGCCTTTGCCTTGTGCAAAGCTGTATCGTGCTCCTAAGTTTACAAAGTACATAGGTTCTGCAGTAAACTGTATAGTCCGGTTTTGACCTCTATAAAATCCGAATAACTGAAAGGTCAATTCTTTATTTACTTTAAAACTATTGTTCAATCTCATATTCCAGGCCGTGTTGTCGACTTCAACATTTTCCACAACGATGTCGTTTTCCGTTGGATCTGGACTATTTCCGCTCAAACTTTCAGTAATACCTCGTTGTGTTTGAGAGTAGAAATCAAAGCTCCCATTCACACTCCACCACTGTGTAAGCTTATAATTGGTAGAAAGTTCAAAACCGTAAGCAGATGTATTCTCAAAATTATCAAAGGTTAAAATGAGCTTGTTAAAATCAAGTCTGTCCACATATACAGCTCTATTTATCTCGTCAGATATCGCTCTATAGAAAATTCCAGCGGTTACACTTCCTCCTTTTATACGTCTAGTGTAATTGGTTTCGTATGAATTGGTGAATTGTGGCACCAGACTTGGGTTTCCAAAAGACGATATAAGTGGAGTTGCCCATTCCCTAATTGGGTTTACTTGCTGTAGACCAGGTCTATCCACACGTCTGCTATAACTTACTTGAAATTGATTTTTCTCATTTGGATTATAGGTTACAAAAGCTGAAGGATATACCTCGGTGTATTTGTCCGTAAATGCTCTAAGCCTATTGGTATCTGCCTTAACTTCAACATCTTCAACACGAACCCCAGCCTGATAAGAGAATTTCCCTCTGGTTTGGCTAAAAGTGGCATATGCAGAATAAATATCCATGTTATAAACGAAGTCTGTATTTGGTGTTGGAATCAGATCTCCGTTTGGATTGAAGGACAAACCTGTTGATGAATAATCTACATCTGTTTCAAAAGTTCTAGATTCCAGACCAACTTCCAATTTGGAAATACTGTCCAAAGGATTCACATAATCCAAGTTGATGAAGGTCTGTTCGCGTTCGGTATCAACAAAGTCCATATAGTCTGGGAATAGCGATGCTCCCGTTGTCCTAAAGTCTGCATCCTGATCACTATTGAATCGGTTATGGTCTATTTCCAATTCTATATTATGACCTTCTTTTTTGAAATCATGTTTATAATCAAAATTGTATTGCTCACTAAGATTATCACTTATATCATTGAAAAACTGAGTTACATTTCTGGATAAATCATCGTTATATGTCACCGCTGTAATTCCTTCTCCAGTTCCATCAAAAATATTTTGATTGGTGAAAACGGAAATAGTGTTATTGTCATTCAAGTAAAAATCGACCCCTACTTTATAAAGGTGTGATTTGTTGTTATTGAAGAAATCAAACACTTGCTTTGAATTCTCGTCAATTCTTGTAATACTACCATCATTCACATATTTGCCAATGTTATTTCCATAATTTCCATAAAAATTGAATTTTCCTTGTCTATAGTTCATATCAATAGAACTATTGAACTTGGCCTCGATGCCCTTGGTGAGTCCCGTGGTAATATTTCCGTTAAACCCTATGTTAGCATTTTTATGTAATATGATGTTGATAATACCACTCATGCCTTCAGGATTGTATTTAGCTGATGGATTTGTAATCAATTCTATTGATTTAATAGAAGTGGATGGTATTTGGCGCAACAGTTGCGCAACTGGGACATTGGATAATTTTCCATCCACCATTACACGAACGTTAGAGTTACCTCTCATAGAAATATCACCAGTTTGAGAGTCCACATTTACAGAGGGAATATTGTTCATGATATCTGATGCAGTGGCTCCAGCAGTAGTTAGATCCTTTCCAACGTTTATGACTTTTCTATCTACCCGTTGTTCAATAGTTGTACGTTCTGCGACAACTTCAACCCCAGATAGTTCTTCGGTCTCCTCTATTAAGGTTATGGTTCCAACTTCTACTTTTCTGTTCTTTTTGGTAATGACCAGCTTTTGGGAATGTGTTTTATAACCGATAAACTGTACTTCCATAATAAAAGAACCTTCAGGTAATTTTTTTATTTCAAAATTTCCGTCTTCAGTTGTAATTCCTCCTGTAATTGTTTTAGAGCCGTCTTCAGATTTAATTACAATGGCAGCATAAGCCACTGGTTGCTTTAAGGTGTTGTCGATTACCGTTCCAGATATAGAACCTATTGCAGTATCAGTATCATTATTGGCAGTTAACGGTGTTGAATAAATGCTGCACAAAAGCAGCGCGAAAAGTAAAATTACTCTTTTCATGAGTTTGATCGTTTTTTGATTAGATTGATGTTGTCTACAAGACGACGCTAAAGGAAAGATGTTACAAATAAAAATGTGTTTAACATTTTTTAACAAAAGCAGTGATTAGACAACCATGAAAGTGATTGCTTTTAAAAGATAAACCCTGACTCCCGATAGTAATCGAAACGCCAGGGTTCTTTACATTGATAAGCTATACTAAACACTAACCATTAACTATAAAAAAAATACAGTCTTACCAATGATTTCTTTTACACGTACAATAGACGAGTTTTTTTTTGATTAGTTACAATCTTTGATTTAGTTTAACACATAAATTAACAAATGGTTAAGACACTTGTTTTGGGAGCATCTTTAAACCCCAGTAGATATAGTAATTTGGCAATCCATCGTTTGATTGAAAGCAAAATTGAAACAGAAGCATTTGGGGTAAGGGAAGGAGTTGTTTCTGGAGTACAAATTAAAACCAACCTAAATGATTTTCAAAATATTGATACCATTACTTTGTATCTGAACCCTAAAAGACAAGAGCAATACTACAATGACATTGTTCAACTAAAGCCGCAAAGAGTAATTTTTAATCCAGGTACTGAAAACCCAGAGTTTTACAAAATTCTTGAAGCAGCCGGAATAAAAGTTGAGGTAGCCTGTACCTTGGTGTTATTGGCTACTGGTCAATACTAGGGATAGGTTCTTTTGTCCTAATCAACCAAAGTCCAAAAAAGGTTAGTAAACCATTCAACGGTAACAATTCATAACCAACTACATATCCACCTAGAAACGAAGAAGGAATATTAGCTACTAGAGCTATAATAACTACCGATAGTATTGAAACAACCCAAACGTATTTATCCTTTATTTGATGTTTGGTTAAAATACCGAAAGCAAATAGGCCCAATAATGGACCATATGTGTACCCTGATACCGTAAGCAAGCTGTCAATTACATTACTGCTTAAAATATACTTAAAGGAAATAATGACCAATATGAGCATAATGCTCATTGCAATATGGGTGCGTTTTCTAATGGTTCTTTGTTGATCTTCTTTTCTTTTTTCAACATTCAAAAAATCCACACAAAAGGAAGTGGTAAGGGATGTCAGCGCACTATCTGCACTACTATAGGCTGCAGCGATCAATCCCAACATAAAAGTAATGGCCAATGTAAGCCCCAAACCACTGTTCAAGGCAATTTCAGGAAACAACAAGTCCGATTTTGGAGAACCGTCCATTAATGGCATAGAGATGCCATTTTTACCTGAATAAATAAATAACAAGGCTCCAAGTAACATAAACAAAAATGTTACCCCCACTAGAACTAAACTGAATGAAACCATATTTTTTTGCGCATCCTTTAAAGACTTGCAGGTAAGGTTTTTTTGCATCATATCTTGATCAAGTCCAGTCATACAAATGGTTATGAACATACCACCAACAAAAGATTTAATAAAATGGTTGCGATCCAAGAAACTATCGGTATAAAGAAATTGACTGTAAGGTTTTAATTCTTCAGAACTCAAAAATTCTCCAAAGGTCCAGTTCAATTCGTCAAGAATAAAAATTACAGATAATACCACAGCAAGGATCATAAATAGGGTCTGCAAGGTATCTGTCCAAACTATGGTTTTTATGCCTCCTCTATTGGTGTAGATCCAAATTAACAGAATGGAAATAATCACGGTAAACTCAAAACGAATGCCTAAATCATCAAAAACAAACTGTTGTAGCACTATGGCTACTAGATACAATCTAAAAGCAGCACCCAAAACCCTGGAGATAAAAAAGAAAAAAGCACCTGTTTTATGACTGACAGAGCCAAAACGATCTAACAAATACTCATAAATTGAGGTAAGGTTGTATTTATAATATAATGGCAACAAAACATAAGCAACTACAAAATATCCGAACAAGTAGCCAAAAACTACCTGCATATAACCAAATTGAGAATCCTCTATCCATCCTGGGACCGAAATAAAAGTAACCCCTGAAAGTGAGGCACCTACCATACCAAATGCAACTAAATACCATGGTGATTGTTTACCTGCTTTAAAAAAATCTGAATTGGAATCGTTTTTTCCAGTGAAATAGGAGATGATCATTAATACTAAAAAATAAGCACCAATGAGCAAAAGAATTTGTGTTGAGGACATATTTGGAATTTGATTTGCAAAGTACAAAAGTAAATTGGTAACGGTAAAATTGTAATTTTGTTTGATAATTGTAGGTATGGAATTTTCGTCAAAGCTTTTGGAGAATGCAGTATATGAAATGTCTCAGTTACCAGGCATTGGAAAACGAACGGCACTGAGATTGGTCTTGCATCTTCTAAAACAACCAGAAGAACGAACAAACTTCTTATCAGATGCTTTGACCAAGCTTAGAGGTGAGGTCAATTTCTGTAACAGCTGTCATAACATCTCAGATACAAAACTATGTGAGATTTGTGCCAATCCTAATAGAGATGAAACTTTGGTTTGCATTGTTGAGGATATTAGGGATGTCATGGCCATTGAGAATACATCTCAATACCAAGGACTATATCATGTGCTGGGAGGTAAAATATCACCCATGGAAGGTGTTGGGCCTCAAGACCTAAACATTGTTTCCCTAGTTAATAGGGTAAAAGAAGGTGTTGTTAAAGAACTTATTTTTGCTTTGAGCTCTACAATGGAGGGAGATACCACCAATTTTTATATCTATAGGCAATTAGAAGAATTGGATGTTACTACTTCAACAATTGCACGTGGAATATCCGTTGGGGACGAATTGGAATACACAGATGAGGTTACATTGGGGAGGAGTATCTTGAACAGAGTTCCTTTTGAAAGTTCCATTAAGGCAAATTAATTTATGATTAAAAAATACACATAAATTAAGGATAAGGAGTTTTCTTTAGTATTTTTGCAAAATATAAGTCGATATTACTTCGTTAAATAAGAATATGTCAAAGTTTGAATTGAAATTACCGCAAATGGGAGAGAGTGTTGCAGAGGCAACATTGACTACTTGGTTAAAAGAAGTAGGGGAAACCATTGAGATGGATGAAGCAATATTTGAAATTGCTACGGACAAGGTAGACTCTGAAGTGCCGAGTGAAGTTGAAGGCGTGTTATTGGAAAGGCGATTTGATGTTGATGACATCATAAAAGTAGGAGAAGTAGTTGCGGTCATACAAACTGATGGAGATATTGTTGAGATGACTTCGAATGGTGCAGATTCCGTTGAGGAGACAGAAGATGTAGTAGAAGCTCCCGTGGCGGTTTTAGAAAATCAAATGACTGAAATAAAAGAATCGGTTGCTGTACCAGCGCAAGATTTTTCAAGTTCAGAGCGATTTTATTCACCATTGGTAAAGAATATTGCTAAGGAAGAAGGAATTTCCATGGAAGAACTGGAAGCAATAATCGGTACCGGAAAAGAAGGTAGGGTAACCAAGAATGATATAAAAGCATTTTTAGAAAACCGTTCCACTAACGGAAACACTGCAGCTGTTGTGAATCCAATTTCCAAAGAAGTTAGCAAACCGGCAGTTCAAGTAGAAACTTCAAAAGTAGCATCAGAAAAGCCTAAAACAGCACCAGTGGCCGTTGCGGATGGTGATGAAATAATCCCATTGACCCGCATGGGCAAGTTAATTGCCCAACACATGGTAGATAGTGTATCCACATCAGCTCATGTTCAGAGTTTTGTGGAAGTAGATGTTACCAATGTTGTCAACTGGAGGAATAAATCTAAAAAGGCTTTTGAAGAAAGAGAAGGAGAAAAATTGACCTTTACCCCAATCTTTATGGAAGCCGTTGCGGTAGCCTTGAAAAAATATCCAATGGTTAACATCTCTCTTGATGGGGATAAAGTCATTAAAAAGAAAAACATAAACATTGGTATGGCGGCTGCACTACCAGATGGTAACTTAATAGTTCCAGTAATTAAAAACGCTGATCAACTTAATTTGGTCGGTATGGCAAAAACTGTGAATGACCTTGCCAATAGATCTAGGAACAATCAGCTTAAACCAGATGATATCAAGGACGGTACTTACACCGTAACCAATGTAGGCTCCTTCGGCAGTATTTTTGGTACGCCTATCATTAATCAGCCACAAGTCGGTATTTTGGCACTTGGCGCCATAAGAAAGATGCCTTCTGTTATAGAGACTGACCAAGGAGAATTTATAGGTATTCGTAGTAAAATGTTCCTTTCTCACAGCTATGACCATAGAGTTGTCAATGGTGCGCTAGGAGGTATGTTTGTTAAAACAGTGGCAGATTATCTTGAAGCTTGGGATGTAAATAGAGAAATCTAGCTTTAAAACCCTTCTATTCTTTCCACTATTATTAATTTAGAGGTTTAAATAAATTCATCAATCAATGAAGTTTTTAATCTCTTTAAGTTTAGCATCACTTTTTTTGTTCTCAGCTAGTATGATGGCACAAGACCTTTCGCCTTATAAAAAAATGGTTTTTGAAAAAGATGGGAGTAGTATGCCATATCGCATATTATTTCCCAAAGATTACAATCCATCAGAAAAATACCCTTTAATACTTATGCTGCATGGTTCTGGAGAAAGAGGGGATGATAACGAGGCACAATTGGTACATGGGTCTGGCTTGTTCCTAAAAGAAGAAATCAGGGACAACTATCGTGCTATAGTAGTTTTTCCGCAATGCGCGGCCAACAGTTCTTGGGCAAGAATCAATGTAGAAGGAGATATTCCAAACAGAGAATTTACCTTTTATGAAGATTCAGAACCAACAAAAGACATGGTGCTGTTGGAAGGATTGTTGAAACATGTAAAGAAAACTTATAAAATTGATAAAAGTAGAATCTACGTAGGTGGACTTTCCATGGGAGGCATGGGTACTTTTGAATTGGTTCGTAGAAACCCAAACGTATTTGCCGCTGCTTTTCCCATATGTGGAGGGGCTAACCCAAAAATTAGCAAGAAACTAAGCAAACTGGATTGGTGGGTGTTTCATGGGGATGCAGATACGGTTGTACCAGAAAAGTGTTCGGCAGAGATGGTAAAAGCCATGGAGAATATCGGTATTAACATAAAGTATTCGTTATATCCAGGAGTAGGGCACAATAGCTGGGATAATGCCTTTGCAGAACCAGAACTATTACCTTGGTTATTTTCTAAATCACGATAAAATTATTTTCATGGAGTTACAATTAACCAAACCCATTTGTTTTTTTGATTTGGAAACCACTGGTACCAATGTGGCCAAGGATAGAATTGTTGAAATCTCAATATTAAAGGTTTTTCCCAATGGTAATAAAGAAAGCAAAACATGGTTGGTAAACCCGGAGATGGTTATTCCAGAGGAAGTGGTTTTGATACATGGTATTTCTAATGAAAAAGTAGCTAACGAGCCTACATTCAAACAACTATCAAAAGAAATCTATAAGATGATTAAGGATAGCGATTTAGGCGGCTTTAATTCTGATAGGTTTGACATTCCGCTACTTGCGGAAGAAATGCTCAGGGCAGATGTTGATTTTGATATGAAACATATGGTTTCTGTAGATGTGCAAACGATTTTCCATAAAATGGAAAAACGAACTTTGGGAGCTGCGTATAAATTTTATTGTGACAAAAGTTTAGAAGATGCACATAGTGCAGAGGCAGATACCATGGCTACTTACGAGGTGCTGTTGTCGCAATTGGATAGATATCCAGAATTGGAAAATAATGTAAAAAAATTGTCCGAGTTCACTACCAGAAAACAATCCTTGGACTTTGCAGGATTTATTGGTATTAACAAAGATGAACAACCAATATTTGCTTTTGGGAAACACAAGGGCAAAACAGTGGATGAGGTTATGGAAACCGAACCCGGTTATTTCGGTTGGATTTTGAATGCCGATTTTCCACTATATACCAAAAAGGTACTGACCCAGATTAAACTGAGTAAGCTGAACAACAAGCTGTCTTAAAAAACAATATAAATAACGCTATGAAACTGATTTGTATCGGCAGAAATTATGCTGCCCATATTGAAGAGTTGAAAAATGAACGACCCGTTGAGCCAGTGGTTTTTATAAAACCAGATTCTTCTATTTTACCTAAAGAACAGGATTTCTACATTCCCGAATTCTCAAATGATATCCATTACGAAGTAGAGGTTTTGGTCAAAATCAATAAAGTGGGGAAGCACATTTCTGAACAATTTGCACATAAGTATTATGATGAGATTGGTTTAGGAATAGATTTTACGGCAAGGGACCTTCAAGCCAAACTTAAGGAGAAGGGTTTGCCCTGGGAAAAAGCAAAAGGATTTGATGGCTCAGCAGTGGTTGGTAAGTGGATGCCTAAAAACGCGTACGAAAATGTTGACAAACTGGATTTTTCCTTATTAAAAAATGGTAAAAAAGTACAGAACGGCAATACTTCCTTGATGCTGTGGAAGATAGACGAGTTAATAGCTCATGTTTCTACCTATTTTATGCTTAAAAAGGGCGATATTTTGTTCACGGGAACGCCAGCGGGTGTTGGTAAAGTAAGTCCAAATGATTACCTTTCAGGTAGACTCGAAGGTGAGGAGATGTTTGAAATTAATGTGAGATAATGATTTACAACCTTGACAAAATTAATGAAATGGCAGAAGGGGACCATGATTTTATAACCTCTGTAGTTTCTGTTTTTTTGGAAGAAGTTCCTATTGATTTAGAAGCTTTGGAAAAAGCTATTGCCGAAAGGGATTTTGAAAACGTATACAAACTTGCCCATAAAATAAAACCCAATGTAGATTTGCTGGGAATGGAACAAACAAGAGCAACTGCACTTGAAATTGAAACCTTGGGTAAAAGTGATGCCAACATGCAGGAAATAGAGAGTAAATTCCCTTTGCTCAAAAAAGATGTGCACCAAGTAGTTTCAGAACTCAAAAAAGATTTCAATCTATAAATGCAGGCAGAAATCATCACCATTGGGGACGAAATCCTCATTGGACAGATTGTGGACTCCAATTCTGCATTTATTTCCAAAGAACTAAATAAGATAGGTGTCTCGGTGTACCAGATTACTTCGGTACAAGATGAACGTGACCATATCTTAGAGGCTTTGAAAATTGCTGGGGATAGATCGTCAGTAGTTATCATAACAGGAGGTTTAGGGCCAACTAAAGATGATATCACCAAGCACACCCTTTGTCATTTTTTTAATGATGAGCTTATTCAGGATGATGGGGTTTTGGAATACATAGAAGAACTTTTCAAAAAATACATATCCACACCAATTTCAGATTTAAACAGAAAACAAGCACTGGTGCCCTCAAAAGCGACGGTATTACACAATGCACATGGCACGGCTCCCGGCCTGTGGATGAAAAAGGGAGATACCGCTTTTATTTCGTTGCCAGGAGTCCCTTTTGAGATGAGGAATTTGGTCAAGAATGAAGTGCTTCCCAAAGTGATACAAGAATACAAACGCCCTCATATTTTCCATAAAACCATTATGACCTATGGTTTGGGCGAAAGTGCCATAGCCGGTAAAATTGAAGAATGGGAAAATAACCTTCCTCAATTTATAAAGCTTGCATACTTACCTAACCTTGGACGTGTGCGCCTTCGCTTGAGCGCAAAAGGCACTGACAAAGAGCAAATAGTTGGGGCAGTTGAATCAGAAGTAAAAAAATTGTATCCACTAATTGGAGATATTATTTATGGCGAAGAGGAAGAAGAGTCCATAGAATATCAAATTGCAAAGCTACTCACTGAAAAAAAGATGACTTTGGGTACTGCAGAAAGTTTTACGGGAGGTAAGATTGCACAACAGCTAACTTCAATGCCTGGAGCTTCATCTTATTTTAAGGGTAGTGTGGTGAGTTACGCTACAGAGACCAAAATCAAGCTGTTGAATGTACCTGAAGATTTAATTAAAAAGCATTCCGTAGTTAGCGAAGAAGTGGCAGTTATCATGGCCATGAATGCCAAAAATATTTTAAACACTGACTTCTCAATAGCAACTACAGGTAACGCCGGCCCTACCAAAGGAGATTCAAATGCAGAGGTTGGAACGGTCTTCATTGCTATAAGCACTCCCCAACATACTTTTGCTCAGAAATTCACTATGGGAAATCATCGAGAGCGTATTGTTCAGAAGTCTTTGAACAAGGCATTTGAACTATTGCTAAAAGAAATTCTAAATTTCTAAAAAAGAATTTTGTCCGTCCCATTAAAATGCCATAAATTTGCACCCTCAATAAAATCACTCAAAAGTTAGGGAGATGTCTAAGATTTGTGAAGTAACAGGAAAAAAGGTGATGTTTGGAAACAACGTTTCCTTTTCAATCAATAAAACCAAGAGAAGATTCGATGTGAATATTTCTAAACAGAAATTTTTCATTCCAGAAGAAGATCGTTGGGTAACCTTAAACGTGTCTACACGTGGGTTAAAGATTATCAACAAAAAAGGAATCTCTGCTGTTTTAAAGGATATCAATTCCAAAAAATAAGTAGCATAAGATTTTAAGTACGATACAATGGCAAAGAAAGGAAATAGAATTCAAGTTATTTTAGAGTGTACAGAGCACAAGGAGTCTGGTATGCCAGGTACTTCAAGGTACATTACAACTAAGAATAAAAAGAACACGCCAGATAGAATGGAGATTAAGAAATTCAATCCTATTCTTAAGCGTATGACTGTTCATAAAGAAATTAAATAAGTTAGGTCATGGCAAAGAAGACGGTAGCAACACTACAGGGTAGTTCAAAGAGATTGACAAAGGCCATCAAAATGGTAAGGTCACCAAAAACTGGTGCTTATACTTTTGTTGAGTCAGTAATGTCACCAGAATTGGTAAATGATTGGTTGAATAAGAAATAATCAATCCTTAGTATAAAATTGAAAGCCGCTAAATAGCGGCTTTTTTTATATCCCTATTTGTCATTTCAAAATAGCAAAGCTACATGGAAATGTGTAGTCAGATTTCTGTATTTACTCGAAATGATAATCTAACTTTAACAAAACTCCCCTTACTTTCCTATCTTTGAAGATTGATGACGAACGCATATGAGCCTATTTAAAAAGATTTTTTCTTCTGATAAAAAAGAGACTCTGGATAAGGGCCTCGAAAAATCAAAAAGCAGTTTTTTTGGTAAGTTGAGCAAGGCTGTAGCCGGTAAATCCAAGGTTGATGATGAAGTGTTGGATAATCTAGAGGAGATTTTGGTCTCTTCAGATGTTGGTGTTGATACGACTTTAAAGATTATTGACCGTATTGAAGAAAGGGTTTCTCGAGACAAATATATGGGTGCTGATGAACTCAATACCATTCTTCGTGAAGAAATTGCAGGCCTTCTTTCAGAAACCCATGTTGGAGAGGATACCGAGTTTGTAATACCTTCAGATAAAAAACCCTACGTAATCATGGTAGTGGGAGTAAATGGCGTGGGAAAAACGACTACAATCGGGAAACTGGCCCATCAATTTAAGAACCAAGGATTAAAGGTGGTCTTGGGAGCGGGAGATACGTTTAGAGCAGCCGCAATAGACCAATTGGAAGTTTGGGCAAAACGAGTGGGTGTACCCATTGTAAAACAAAAAATGGGAAGTGATCCCGCGTCCGTAGCTTTTGATACGTTAAATTCTGCTGTTGCAGATAATGCTGATATAGTTTTGATTGATACAGCAGGTAGATTGCACAATAAGGTCAACCTTATGAATGAACTCTCCAAAGTGAAAAGGGTAATGCAAAAAGTAGTTGCAGACGCCCCACATGAAGTGTTATTGGTACTAGATGGTTCCACAGGGCAAAACGCTTTTGAACAGGCAAAACAATTTACCAAAGCCACAGAAGTGAGTAGTTTAGCTGTCACAAAATTGGATGGCACTGCAAAGGGCGGGGTTGTCATTGGTATTTCTGACCAATTTCAAATACCAGTAAAATATATTGGAGTTGGAGAAGGTATTGAAGATCTTCAGGTCTTTAATAAGTATGAGTTTGTCGATTCTTTTTTTAAGATATAATTACAGATTCTTTCCCATTAAATTTGCAAATATTCCCTAAATTTAAGCTGTAACCACATGCAAAAATGGGAAGAATACACCTCTTTGAATTTGAAGACCAAAAATGGTTTCCTAAGTTTCTAAGGGATTATGGCACCGATTTTTTGCAGTTTCTTTCTAACAAGACCAAACTCTATAAGCCAATAGTTTTAATCCTTGAAAAAGGCTTAATAGCGGAAGGGTCCAATACAATAATAGATTTAGGTTCTGGTGGCGGTGGCGGTTTACTTTGGTTGAACTCTGAATTGTTGAAAAATCACCCTGATTTAAAAATTGTATTGACTGATTATTATCCGAATCTGAGTGCTTTTGAATACATTAAAAAACAAGCAGATAATATTGAGTTCATTACCACATCCATTGATGCTAGAAAAGTACCTGAGAGTTTAAAGGGATTGCGAACGCAGTTTTTATCGCTGCATCATTTTAAGCCAGATGATGCCAGGCAGATATTACAAAACGCTGTGGACTCCAATAGCGCTATTGGTGTTTTTGAAGCGCAAGAGCGAAGTGTTCCCAGTATTTTGGCGATGCTGTTCTCTCCTATAAGTGTTTTGGTTACGACACCATTTATTAGGCCTTTCAAAATTGGAAGACTGATTTTTACTTATTTAATTCCAATAGTTCCGCTGTTTGTGTTATGGGATGGGGTAGTATCCTCATTACGCACCTATTCCGTTAGAGAAATGAAAGCCTTGGTGAATAATTTGGAAAATAATGAAACCTATAATTGGGAAATTGATAGGGTAAAATCTGGCCCAGGAGTTATTTTATACCTTTTGGGAACAAAAAAGAATTGATATGACTTCACGAATTTTAATTGTTTTCCTTTTGGTTTTTGGTATTAATGGGTATGCGCAAATCAATCACCCAAAAGCAAGTCCATTTGCAGTAGTGGAGCAGGAGGTAGGACTTTCTAAGATTTCAGTGAAGTATTCACGTCCTGCAACCAATGGCAGAGAGATTTTTGGTGGATTGGTGCCTTATGGGCGTATATGGCGGGTGGGAGCTAACGAATCCACAAAAATTACGGTGGATACAGATATGACCGTAATGGGGAATACTTTGCTCAAGGGAACTTATGCATTATATGCTTTTCCAGAAGCTTCAGAATGGCAGATGGTGTTTCATAAGAATATTTCCCATTGGGGAGATGGTCGTAAGGATTATGATCCAAAAGAAGACTTGTTCCGTACAAACGTCAAACCACAAAAAAACCTGCATCATCAAGAGAACTTTTTAATTGCTTTTGATTCCATTACCCATAACTCAACCAATATGACTTTGACTTGGGCAAACACCGAGATTGTCATTCCTTTTACTGTGGATACCCATGCCCAAATGGAGATTGAGATTGCAAAACAAATTGCAGAAAATCCTAAGGCCCAAACATATTACGAAGCTGCCCGCTATTTACAGGAACAAGAAAAGGATTATGAACTTGCCTTGAAATACCTAAACAAAGCATTAGAATTGGGCGGAGACACCTATTATTTTCATCGGGTAAAATCTTTGGTAGAAGCTGCACTTGGTGATTATGTATCGGCAGTTAAATCGGCTGAAAAGTCTTTGGAAATTTCCAAGTCACTGGAAAAAGATGAGTTTGTCCGTATGAACGATAAAAACATTAAGGCGTGGAATCAATTGCTGAAAAAGTAGTGATAATGAGAAAAAAAACCATTCAAATTTACTGGAGTTTATCTGTATTGTTCTTAGTATTTCAATCTTGTCAATTTTTTGAAAGGGAAAATGAACCAAAACGGAGCTCTTCTGTAACCATTGAAAAGGAAAAGATTAGAGAAGTAGTAAAGGAAGAACAGCTTTGGAAACCCTATAATGATTCTTTAGAAGTAGCCGCTAATATGGACCATGCAGTAGAGCGGTTGCGATACAAGTTTATACAATCCAAGGTATTAGATAAAAATGAGGTTTTTTTGCCACTTCATGATGAGGTTTCAAAGTTTAATGTTACCATTTATGAATCTCTAAAACCCTTTATTCTAGAGCAGGACATTCCCTCTATTCAAAAACATATAACAGATGGTAAATTAACCTATGAGCAATTGGTTCTTTTTTACTTACACCGCATTTATAAGTATGAATTGAACAACGACACAACCCTAAATACTGTTATTGCGTTAAATCCCAATGTCTTGGAAGAAGCACGGAAATTGCACTCAGATTCCAGAGGACAGCATCCCATTTATGGTATGCCCATATTGTTAAAAGATAATATTGGCGCACAAAATATGAAGACTACTGCTGGAGCCATAGCGTTAATGGAAAATCAAACAGATGATGCTTTTATTGTGGAGCGTCTAAAAGAAAAGGGAGCATTAATTTTAGGAAAGGTAAACTTGAGTGAATGGGCAAATTATATTTGTGATGGCTGTCCTAATGGGCAAAGTGCCATTGGTGGACAAACCTTAAATCCTTATGGTCGACGCGTTTTTGACACAGGTGGGTCCAGTGCTGGGAGCGGAACTTCGGTCGCTGCCAATTATGCAATTGCCGCCGTAGGAACAGAAACCTCAGGTTCTATTTTATCACCATCCGGCCAAAATTCTGTTGTAGGGATGAAACCCACTATTGGGCTTTTGAGTCGAACTGGCATTGTTCCTATTTCCAGTACTTTGGATACTCCTGGTCCTATGACCAAAAATGTAATTGATAATGGTATTCTATTAGACGCCATGCGTGGTTTTGATAATGAAGATGAGAAATCTGTACAGGCAGATTGGGACGAAAAATGGTATACAGCAGAAAGTCCATCACTTAAAGGAAAACGTTTTGGTGCATTCAAAAATTACATCGAAAGTGATTCTATCTATAGGACAGCTTTAGAAAAAATGAAAGCGGCTGGTGCAATTATCATAGAATTTGAGCCACCGGAAGTAGAGTTTAATGGTTTTCTGTCCATTTTGAACATTGACATGAAAAATGATTTACCTAACTATATAGCTACGCAGGTAAAAGATACAAACGCGGTTAAGGTAAAAAATGTTGAAGATGTTGTTCAATTTAATTTAGAAGATTCATTGATTAGAATTCCTTACGGGCAGGGTCGTTTTGAAGGTATTTTAGCTGATTCAACCTCGGCAGAGACGCTTAAACAAATCAAACAAAAATTGAGAACCATTGGGCGGGAGTATTTTAATGACCCAATGAACCAACATCAATTGGATGCTGTTCTATCTATCAACAATTATGATGCAGGTGTTGCAGCCGCAGCCGAGTATCCCGCTTTAACAATTCCTATGGGGTATAAGAAGTCAGGAGAACCCATTAGTTTAACCTTTATTGGCAAACAATTTCAAGAAAGCAAATTGTACAGTTTAGGAGCAGCTTTTGAGAATTTGACCAAGGTGAGAAAAATTCCAGTTGATTACGCTAATTAATATAGGTATTTAACTTCTCCCAGAGCTCATTATCAAAACTTGAAGGACCCAACAAATCCTCTCCAGAATCTTCACCCATTCTAACAATAACGAGCCCTTGGCTAGGGATTATATATAGTTTTTGGTCATTTTTTCCAAGGCCGGCATAGGTGTCAGCCGGAGCATTAGGAATTAACTCGCCTTGAAACTCTGTTTGAAAGGCAGGAGCTCTGTAACTTTGTTTTCCATTCAGCCACCAAAGGTATCCATAGGATTTATTCAAGTTCTGGGAGGTATTTTTCATAGCGGTTCTATATGCTGAATCGCCAAGAATTATTTCACCATCCCAAGCCCCATTATTTAAGTTTAGGAGGCCAAAACGTGCCATACTACGTGCAGTACTGAAGAATACATTGTTTAAATCATTGGTGGAGAACCAAAACCCGTCCATTCCAATGTTATCCCTTAATCTAGAGTTGAAGTAATCCTCCCATTCCATTTCAGAAGCATTTACGACAACACTTTGCAATAATGTATAAGGCCCATTGTGGTAGGCCCATCGCATACCTGCATCTGCCAAATAGGTTAAACAATCTGGAGTAACACAATCAAATTGTATATCGTTCATACCACTGGTCATGGTCAATTGATGCCAAATAGTAATAAGATTTTCTTTTTCCAAAGGTAGACTTGTCCATGCTTGGCCTAAATAATCAGAGGTTTTGTCATTAATGTTTAAAAAACCCTCTTCCTGGGCAAGTCCAACGGTAAAAGCTGTCAATGTTTTTCCTGCTGATGCCCAATACCAGCTTGTATTCTGCGTATGGTCACCAAAATACCATTCGATTACAATTTTGCCATCTTTCAAAATAATAAAAGCTTTGGTCTCCTTTTCTTCCAAGAAATCAAAAACATCTTGTTCTGCAGATTCATTCCAGCCCAATTGCGTGATAGAAACAGTTTCCCATTCTGCGGATTGTGCAGGTGGAAAATATAAGTTGCCAGTCTCCTGTTCATCAATGATTCCATCATCTGTACCAGAAGAATTGGAACAATTCCAAAACAATAATGGAATAAAAAGCACTATGAAAAATGGGTTTTTCATGATTTGGGTTTTGGCTTGGACAATCAAGGTCCATAAAGGTTTAACGTTTGTTCTGGAAAAATATTCAGGCAAATCGATGTAATGCGCTGTCTTGTTGTATTTTTGCACTCCATTTATAAAAAGTATGCGGACAAAATCGCTTAAAAAGAACAAAATCAATGTAGTAACCTTAGGGTGTAGCAAAAATGTTTACGATTCTGAGGTATTGATGGGGCAGTTGCGTGCCAATAACAAAGAGGTGGTTCATGAAGAGGAAGGGAACGTTGTTGTTATAAACACTTGCGGATTTATTGCCAACGCCAAAGAGGAAAGTGTAAATACGATTTTAGAATACGTTCAAAAGAAAGAAGCAGGGGATATTGATAAGGTTTTTGTGACAGGATGTTTAAGCGAACGCTACAAACCCGATTTGGAAAAGGAAATTCCAAATGTGGATGAATATTTTGGAACCAGCGACCTACCCAATTTGCTAAAAGCCTTGGGAGCTGATTATAAACATGAGTTAATTGGGGAACGTTTGACCACAACCCCAAAAAATTATGCCTATTTAAAAATAGCCGAAGGCTGTGATAGGCCATGCTCTTTTTGCGCTATTCCAATAATGAGAGGAAAGCACAGAAGTAAACCTATTGAAGAATTGGTTTCGGAATCTGAAAAATTGGCAGCTAAAGGAGTTAAGGAACTTATTCTGATAGCTCAAGATTTAACGTATTACGGTCTGGATTTATATAAAAAAAGAAATTTAGCTGAACTACTTCAAGCATTGGTAAAAGTTGAAGGAATAGAATGGATTAGGTTACATTATGCTTTCCCTACTGGTTTTCCTATGGATGTTTTGGATGTGATGAAGAAAGAATCCAAAATCTGTAATTATATTGACATTCCATTGCAGCACATTGCTGATCCTATTTTAAAAAGTATGCGCCGAGGTACTACCAAGGCGAAAACAACACAATTGCTCCGGGATTTTAGGGCAGCTGTTCCAGAAATGACCATAAGAACTACCTTGATTGTTGGGTATCCCGGTGAAACGGAAGAAGATTTTCAAACATTAAAGGACTGGGTAGCAGAAATGCGTTTTGAACGTTTGGGTTGCTTTACCTATAGTCATGAAGAAAACACACATGCCTATTCGTTAGTGGATGATGTACCTGAAGAGGTAAAACAGCAACGCGCCAATGAAATTATGGAAGTACAGTCACAAATCTCTTGGGAGCTCAACCAAGAAAGAATTGGAAAAACTTTTAAATGTATCATTGACCGAAAAGAAGGAAACCATTTTGTGGGTCGTACTGAATTTGATTCTCCAGATGTGGATAATGAAGTACTGATAGATGCTACAATACACTATGTGAAAACCGGAGATTTTGTTATGGTTGAAATTACAGAAGCTTCAGACTTTGATTTGTACGGAAAACCAGTAAAATAAATCCCAATGCTTTGATTGGGATTTAAGTTTTAGTTCTAATCGTTTTGTTCTGGCGACAAGTATTTATAAACGACACCTGCGATAATTGCTCCTAAAATAGGGGCTAACCAGAATAACCATAATTGTGGAATAGCCCAATTACCTTCTGCAAACAAAGCTTGACTTGTGCTTCTGGCAGGGTTAACAGAAGTATTGGTAACAGGAATACTTATTAAATGAATAAGTGTCAATCCCAAACCAATTGCTAGACCAGCCATCCCTTTTGGAGCTTTTGAATGTGTTGCTCCCAAAATGATTATCAAGAACATGAAAGTCATTACAACCTCGGTGATAAAGGCAGAAATCATATTATACCCACCTGGAGAATGTTCTCCAAAGCCGTTGGCAGCAAATCCTCCAATTTCAAAACCTGGTTTGCCACTTACAATAAGATAAAGAATACTTGCTCCCATAATGCCTCCTAATATTTGAGCAATGATGTAGGGGAGAAGGTCCTTTTTGTCAAATCTGCCTCCTAATGCCAAGCCAATGGATACAGCAGGATTTAAATGACAACCAGAAATATGACCAATTGCATATGCCATTGTAACTACGGTTAGTCCAAAAGCAAGGGCTACTCCTGTAAATCCAATTCCTAATTCAGGATAAGCGGCAGCAAGAACTGCACTTCCACATCCTCCCAATACAAGCCAAAGGGTGCCGATAAATTCGGCAATTAATTTTCTCATAATCTTCTAAAATTAGTTAGTATACTTTTTTAGAAACAACAAGTGTTGCAAAGTCACATAGGAAATCAACTATTCCCTTGTTGGATGGTCATCTCCTGTAACGGATTCTATAGTGGTAAGACGCTATCTAGAACAAAACCTAAAGTAGAACTAAACCTTTTGGGAAGTCTCCGACAAATCGTCCATCAGCCTAAAAAGGTCATTTTGGGTGCTTTGGGAAATGTTTAAATGATTTTCTCCAAAAATTGACATGGTCTGTATTATAGTAGTTTCTATGGTACTGTTGTTGAACATCAATTCAGCAATATTTTTCATGCCCCAATCTGGGAAACGTCTATCAGTTAAATTCTGCTTTTCAATAAGGGATAATAGTTCGTGCCTTTTGTCATGGGATATTTTGTCAACCATTTCATTTATTGTGGTTTCATCACCCTCCATGTATTGTAAAAAACGATTGTTCTCAAAATATAAATAGCCTGTAATGCCTTTTGTTTGATTGTTGATAGTGGAAGTTGTCGAAAGCTGGGTTAAATCATTTGTATTAAACGGTTTAAGGGCTTTGCTAATATATAGAACGCACTTCATTTGATTTGGTTATGTAAGATAATAACTACAAATTAAATAAATTATTATTTTATCACTGTTCTATCCATGTCGTTTTAACTCCAAATTGTAGATTTCCCTTCCTAATTGTAATAAAAAAGGAATGCCTACTTTTTCGTATTCCGTGACATCATAACCTAAGTTATAGACAGTCTTATTGATTGATATATATCATTGTTCTTAGACTTGACTGATTGTAGTTTTGATTTGTGAATTATGAATCAACAACTTTTAACTATGGTCAATGGTAAAAGGGAAAGAAGGGTAAAAATCAGCATTACTTTATTACGAATTTTTATAGGATGGCATTTTCTATATGAAGGAGTTGTTAAATTATACAACCCAGATTGGACTTCCTTTGGATATTTGGCTTCTGCGCAAGGTCCATTAAAACCACTATTTGCCTTATTGACTCAGGAAACATTTTTGGATTGGGTAGATGCTTTAAACATTACTGCACTAATTGTTGTGGGCTTTACGCTGATTTTAGGGATTTTTGAACGAAAAGGAGCCTTGGTCGGTATAGGACTTCTTTCCTTGTATTATTTAGCCCATCCTTCCTTTCCGGGATTACATCAGATAAACGTGGAGGGTAACTACTGGTTCGTAAACAAGAACCTTATTGAACTGGTAGCTTGTATTTTGATTTATAACTTCCCTACAAGTCAGTTTTTTGGACTTGGTTATTTTATGAAGGGTAAGCTGACCAAAATTGAGAATTATGAAATGGACTAGAAGAGATTTACTAAAAGGTTTAGGCGGCCTTCCTATTTTAGGTGCAGTTTGGTGGGTTGGGGCCTCAAGTGCGGTTTACAATAAAAAAGAAAGATTGGAAATATTGAACCAATTGAATATAAGGCCTTCATTACAGTCTGCTGTTCCTCATATTGGTGGAGCCCCTATCAACGTTGGCATTATTGGCTTTGGGATTAGGGGAGAACAGTTATGTAGATCATTGGGCTTCGCTACAAAGGAGTGGATGGAGGAAATGAGAATTGAAGCTGAGGAAGACCCGAACAATAAAGTTTTGGAAGATTTTTTAAAACAAGATAGACTTAATATTAATTTGGTAGGGGTATGTGATGTTTTTGATGTAAGAGCGAAAAAAGCACTCAATTCATTTTCCACTTCTGAAAACAAGATTAAAAGATATGCCTCCTATAAAGATATGATCCATAGTGGGGAGGTGGATGCAGTTGTAATTGCCACACCAGACCATTGGCATGCACCTATGGCCATTGAAGCACTGAATAGCAATGTTCATGTGTACGTTGAAAAACCAATGACTCATACGGTTCAAGAAACATATGCACTACGAACAGCTGTTGAACAATCCGATGCGGTTTTTGCAGTAGGGCATCAACATCGGCAGACATTAAGTTTTAAAACGGCACGGGATATTGTGGAAAAAGGAACACTGGGTCACGTATCCTTAATTCAGACCAATACCAATAGAAATGATGACAATGGCGCATGGAATTATGATATTCATGAAATGGCCAATACACAAACTATTGATTGGGAACAGTTTTTGGGGTCAGCACCAAAAATCCCATTTAATAAGAACCATTTTTTTAGATGGCGCAAATGGTGGGCATATGGATCAGGACTTTCGGGAGATTTATTGACCCATGATTATGATCGCTTAAACTGTGTGTTGAATATGGGTATTCCAGATTCAGTTAGTACTTCTGGAGGCATTTATACACATAATGATGGCCGAAATGTTCCAGATGTACTACAAGTAAATATGGAATTTCCACGGTATAGTGTTGGAAGTAGCCAAAGTAAAGGAAAGGAAATAGGAATGACGTTTTGTTATAGTGCTACGCTAGGTAATGGCTTTAATAGACCAACGATACTAATGGGACATGATGCAACCATGGAATTGGGAAATAAATTGACTATTTGGCCGGATGGATCATCAACACGCTATGCAGATATGCTGGAAAATGGAAAGATGCAGCCCAATATCCCTATTTATCAATATAATCCAGGGGCCACTGTACCCGATGCCATTTCTTCTGCGACCTCACAATATTTTGCTGATAAAGGCCTTATGTGGACTTATATTGATGGGGTTAGGGTAGACTCCACATTTTTACACATGAGAGAATGGTTGAGTGTCATTAAAAATGGTGGCAAAGTAAGCTGCGGTATAAAAGAAGGTTTTGAAGAAGCAATTTCTGCTCATATGGCCGGACTTTCATGGAAACTGGGAAGAAAAATAGAATGGGATGCGAATCAAGAAGTCCTTAAACCAATTACAGGAGTTGATTTTGATGAGGTGTTACTTTCAAATGGTCAAGTGGAAATGGTGCCTATTGTAATGGAGAAAATCTAGATTTCCATAGCTCTTTTCATTTGCCTAAAGCAAAACATAAGAAATCAACTGTTCCACTGTGGGGTGTTCATTACCAACAGCTGGTTCCATGGTAATGTTCAAAGACTCTGTCTTATCAATATGTTATATGATCTACATATTCACAAATTCAAACCCAGATAACGGAATGTTCCTTAGATCAAATTCAATCTCGTTCAATAGGATACCGTGTTCTAAATAGGCCTTTAAATTTGCTAGCCAAAAAGTCCAGCCATTACTACAACCATGATGTATATTGAGTTTGCTTTCATCATCCGTTGGTATTTCATGTTGTTTTAAGGTTACCAATATTGCTTTTTTATGGTCTTCTAATTCTACTGATACCTTACTATCAGCAAAAGATATTTCTAGAAAATCCTTCTCATTTGCCTTAAGTACGTTTCCAGCTTC
The DNA here is from genome assembly GCF_947499585.1 of uncultured Allomuricauda sp. Classification (GTDB taxonomy): domain Bacteria; phylum Bacteroidota; class Bacteroidia; order Flavobacteriales; family Flavobacteriaceae; genus Flagellimonas. Next base: position 45,414 of record NZ_CANMOO010000005.1, read on the forward strand.
TTGCCCATCCCAGTTGTGCCATTTCCAGATATAGGAATCACCCGCTTGAGTGTTTTCATTTGGTTTTCGTTCTTCTCCAGAAGCAGATGTGTAAGTAGCATTGCTTAAAAACCAAGAGGATATACCTTCTGCAGTGCCCCAACTCCAATACAATTTTTCAATTGGCGCCTTAATAAAGATTTTCTTTGTAAAACAATCAAAAGTAAGTTTGCTCATCGTGTACGTTTTAGTTCGTAATTATATAGCTCTCTGCCAAGTTGTGCTAAAAACGGAATGCCTACTTCATCGTATTCATAGATGTTATCATTAAAAATACCATTCTTATTAACTAGTACGGTGGCAGTGACCATAAAATCAATATTGTTTTTTACATCCTTTATATAAGCACAGTCTGTTAATGTCCCGTAGGCGTAGCCTACTTTATTATAGATTTTAATATGCTCTGGAATTGGATCGGTAGAATCACCAAACATTAGAAACTTTACATAACTATCATAGTATACCTTCTCATCATAGCCTAAGTCCTTAGGAAGCGTATGCATGTAATTCAACAGCAGTTCATGTTGGGCTTCATTTAGATTAAAGCGTTCTTCAGTTGGGAAAGCTTCTGGAAAAATAATACGTTTCAAAAGGGTATGTTGTGTTTCAATGGGGTAATAATTCTTCAAAGAGAAATTAAATTCTTCCTCTTGTAAAATATCATCAGCATAAAAACCCTGCCCTTTTTTAATTTTTTCCAATACTAGAGGCTTGGGATATGTATTTATGATAGACTGGCTTGATGTTGTTGTGGAGTCATTAAGATAAATGACCAATGGTTTGGTGGTAACATCATCTGCATTTGTTGTAGATAATCTATGTGCTATACGGATTGGCCCAACACCTTTACGCAGTATACGTTTGTTTAAATCATCTTGCCCTAAAAACTCAATCAACCGGTTATTTGCTGCATTGTCTGAAACTGCAAAAATTTCAGAAATAGCCTTGGAAAAAGTAGTTTCCACAGAATCTCCTTCTATGTAAAACTTTGTGTCTACGGTTAACGAATCAGTTTCATTTATTTTCTCCAGGGCCGCAACTGCAGCAGGAAACTTAACCGTACTTGCCGGGTAGTAGTAATTGTTTTTATCAACCTGAAAATCAAAATCAGTAAATACAACACTATCATTCCTACGATTTATTTGAGTATAGCGTATTTGTATTTCGTATTGGTTTAGACTATCCATCACTCCTTTTATCAAAGGATTTTTTGAGGAAAGAGCAATTTTTAAAGGATCGCTGGTCTGCTTCTTTTCGCAAGAAGAACTGAGTAAAATCAACAGTAAGAAAAGAATGTTATATCCCCTCAAGATAATTGGATGTTTAATTAATGTTTTTTTGAAGGATTACTTATCTAGATATACCTGCCCCCTTTGAGGCTTTAAAACATCTCTAACTTCCTTCATTTCAAATTCAGCAACAACCAAATACGCAATGCTGTGCATATCTGTGATATGTTGAAAGCCGGTAATATCAAATTTTAATTCTTCAATTAGTATGAACTCTGCTAAGTGTTTTTCATAATGTTCAGCAGTTCTTGCGGCACCTGGTCCACGAAAATCCCAAATCAGTTTTATTTTTCTATCCAATACTTTTTCCATAATAATTAAGTGTTAAGCACAGAAGTGCCATTTTCGGCAAATGCCTTAAAATCTTTCAAATATTTCATTGATTGCTTTTTAAAAGCACCGGGCATTAGAAACCCCATCAATTTCATACCAAAACCTGAAAACTGGAATTCGCATTCAGAAACCCATTGGGTTTTTCCTTCAATTTCTTTAAAATAGTTTTTCTGAATGTTGTGTACTCCCTTGGTATCATACGTAGTGTGCAATTCATCAGGAAGATTGCTTTTAATAATGGTTTCCACCATTTCAAACTCACGTTTGCCCATTTTGTATTTTAGATTCATACGAGCTCCTTCCGCTTTTGGTTTATCAGAAAGGAGTTCATATCCCAAAAGACCCTGTTGCCAATGTTTCATATGTTCTGGATTATCCAGTTTTTTTATGAACTCCTCACGAGGTAAATCAACAGTTATTTCCGTGGTATACTTCATTTTGGTCGGTTTTGTACTAATGTAATAAATTATATGATTTGAATAACCTACTAAAAATCTGTTAATGAGAACAAAACCTTCTTGCAAGGCTTTAAGTAATTGTTATTTTTGCGGAATGTCCTTTCTACAAAAAAATAGAGTTTTTCTCTTCATCTTAATTTGCCTTTTGGTTTTCACCTCATGTGATTCCCTTTTTAAAAAGAAGGTTGAAAAAGAACCTTTGGCCAGAGTGGGAGATTCTTTTTTGTATAAAGAAGACTTAACTTCTTTTATTAGAGATGATATGTCTGCCCAGGACAGTGCGCTATTTGTAACGAATTATATTAATAATTGGGCTTCTAAACAGTTGTTACTGTCTAAATCTAGGATTAATCTTTCTGAAGAAAAACTTAGTGAATTTGACCGTTTGGTTGCCGATTACCGTGCAGATTTGTACACTAGGGCATATATAGAAGCACTTGTGCTACAAGCACAAGACACGGCTGTTACAACTTCTCAACTTAGACAATACTATGAGAAAGAGAAAGAAAACTTTAAGCTAAATGAAAAATTGGTACAGCTTAGGTTTGTTGGCCTACCAACTCAGTTTTTGGATAAGGATGAGGTAATAACTAGAATGAAAGATTGGGGAGAGGCAGATAAACGCTATTTGGATTCTGTGGCAGTACAATTTAAAAAAATACACTTTAACGATTCCATTTGGGTTGGAGCATCTAGGGTTATGGAAGTAATACCCCCGATGACACCAATGAATGAGGAGAAGTACTTAAAAAAATCACAATTTTTTGAAATACAGGATTCCTTAGGGGTATATTTGGGAAAGGTGACAGATGTATTGGAAATCAACGATACAGCTCCTTTTGAATATGTCTCTCCAGACATAAGACAACTGATCTTAAATAGGAGGAGATTGGATTATGTTAGGAAGTTGGAAACTGAGATTATTGATGAAGCTATAAAGAAGAATGAATTTGAGGTTTATGAAAAAGACGAATAAAAAACTATTGGTATTGGCATTTTTTGCTGCATTTGGATTTTTGCAAGCACAGGATGCAGACGAGGCTGTTATGGTGAAAAGTGACACTACAAGCTCTGTGAACAAAGTGAAGTTGGACGGTATATCGGCGGTAATTGGGGATTATGTGATTCTTGATTCTGATATTGAAAAAACATTGATAGATTTAAAAAGCCAGGGTGCCTCTACGCAAGATATTACAAGATGTAGTCTTTTAGGTAAATTGATGGAAGATCGGTTGTACGCGCATCAGGCAGTACAGGATAGTTTGTTGGTTTCAGATGATCAAGTAAATGCCCAAAGTGATAGACAAATGCAACAGCTGGTATCACAAGTGGGATCAATGGAAAAAGTATTGAAATTTTATAAAAAGACGGATGTTGAAAGTTTTAGAACGGAACTTTTCGAAATCAATAAACTTCGTATGCTTTCAGAAAAAATGCAGAGTAGCATTGTTGAGGAGATAGAAGTTACACCTGAAGAAGTGCGTCAATTCTTCAATAAAATTCCAGAAGATGAAAGACCGGTCTTTGGCGCAGAGCTGGAGATAGCTCAGATTGTAAAACAGCCAACCGCACCGGATGAAGAAAAACAAAAAGTAGTAGATAGGTTAAATCAAATAAGACAGGACGTTCTGGAAAACGATGCCAGTTTTAACGTTAAGGCCATTCTATATTCGCAAGATCCAGGTTCAAAATCCAAAGGTGGGTTTTACAGCATGACCAGAGAAACGCCTTTTGTCAAAGAATTTAAAGATGTTGCTTTTAGTCTGCAACAAGGAGAAATTTCTGAACCTTTTGAAACAGATTTTGGATATCATATTATATACATTGAAAAGATAAGAGGTCAAGAGTTGGATTTGCGCCATATCTTGTTGATTCCAGAAATACCTCAAATTGCTTTGGACACAGCTGTAAAAGAATTAGATAGTATCCGTCAACAGATTTTAGATGGTAAATACACTTTTGCAGATGCGGCTTTGAATTTTTCAGATGAAAAAGAGACCAAGTTTGATGGTGGTTTGCTGCGTAATCCAATTAATTTTGATTCCCGTTTTGAGCTTACCAAAATGGACCCTGCACTATATAATCAAGTTAGAAATTTAAAGGACGAAGAGATTTCAAGACCATTAAAGGAAGACGATCAAAGAGGCGGACCTCCTAAGTTTAAGATAATGAAAATTTCCAATCGCTACGATGAGCATAAGGCTGATTTTGCAAAGGATTATTTAAAAATCCAAGAGTTGGCACTTAGGGAAAAACAATTCAAAGCCATTAAAGATTGGATGGATGAGCACATAGATGATACCTACATCCACGTAAACACAGATAGCAGAGGTTGCGATTTTGCAAACAAATGGGTAAAGGAATAATTGCATGTCAGACGTTGTCGCAGTTGAAAACCTTGTAAAAAAACATCAAGCCTTAAAGAAAGAGATTGCCAAGATTATTGTTGGGCAAGAAAAGGTGGTCGAACAAATCTTATTGTCAATTTACACAGGTGGGCATTCACTTTTAATAGGAGTACCAGGGTTGGCAAAAACCTTAATGGTAAATACAATTGCCCAAACCTTAGGACTCGATTTCAAAAGAATACAGTTTACTCCGGATTTAATGCCCAGTGATATCTTGGGGAGTGAAGTGTTAGATCAAAACAGAAATTTTAAATTTATCAAGGGTCCAGTTTTTGGTAATATTATTTTAGCTGATGAGATCAATAGAACTCCACCCAAGACCCAGGCGGCACTTTTAGAAGCGATGCAAGAAAGGGCGGTGACCATTGCCGGACAGCAGTATAAACTGGACATGCCTTATTTTGTGCTTGCCACCCAAAACCCTATTGAACAAGAAGGGACATACCCATTACCAGAAGCGCAATTAGACCGTTTCATGTTCGCTATAGAACTAACGTACCCTTCAATTGCTGAAGAAGTGCAGGTGGTAAAATCCACTACTTCTGATGAAACAATGGAGATAAACACGCTTTTTAATGCGGATGAAATTATCGCTGTACAACATTTAGTACGCCGAGTGCCGGTACCAGATAACGTAATTGATTATGCAGTTAGGTTGGTCAATAAGACGCGTCCAGGTATGGAAAATTCATCAAACTTTATAAATAACTATGTAGATTGGGGAGCTGGTCCAAGGGCATCACAAAATTTAGTTTTAGGGGCAAAAGCCCACGCTGCAATCAATGGAAAGTTCTCTCCGGACATTGAGGATGTGAAAGCAATATCAATGGGAATTCTTAGACATAGGATTCTAAAAAACTACAAAGCAGAAGCGGAAGGCATTTCTGAAGAAAATATTATTTCAGAATTGTTATAAATATCAAATCATTCCGACTTATTTAGGGTAATTCTAATTCCTAAATCGTAGGTATTTCACTAAATTTACCGAATTACTGAAATCTTAAAATCCAATTGTAGAATGGCATTTGACATTGACATGATTAAGGGTGTTTACGCTTCAATGGGGGAGCGTATTGAAAAAGCCCGTGAACTAGTAGGAAGACCTTTAACCCTTGCGGAGAAAATATTATACTCTCATTTATGGGAAGGAACACCCAGTAAACAATTTTCAAGAGGTAAGGATTATGTTGATTTTGCCCCAGATAGAGTAGCCTGCCAAGATGCTACTGCGCAAATGGCTTTATTGCAATTTATGCATGCAGGTAAACCTAAGGTAGCAGTGCCGACTACGGTACATTGTGATCACTTGATACAAGCTAAGGTTGACGCAAAAACAGATTTAAAACGAGCAAATGAGACTAGTAACGAGGTTTTTGACTTTCTAGAATCCGTTTCGAATAAATATGGTATTGGCTTTTGGAAACCAGGAGCTGGCATTATTCACCAAGTAGTATTGGAAAATTATGCATTTCCTGGTGGAATGATGATAGGAACAGATTCCCATACAGTAAATGCTGGCGGATTGGGAATGGTTGCCGTCGGTGTTGGTGGTGCTGATGCTGTTGATGTGATGGCGGGCATGGCATGGGAACTAAAGTTTCCAAAATTGATCGGCGTAAAGTTAACCGGAAAACTATCTGGATGGACCGCCCCTAAAGATGTAATCTTAAAAGTAGCAGATATCCTTACAGCTAAAGGCGGAACAGGAGCCATTATTGAATATTTTGGCGAAGGAGCTACATCAATGTCCTGTACAGGAAAAGGTACCATTTGTAATATGGGCGCCGAGGTAGGTGCCACTACATCCACATTTGGTTATGACGAGTCCATGGATAGGTATTTAAGAGCTACGGATCGTGCTGATGTTGCTGATGCTGCTTTGGAGGTAAAAGAGCACTTAACGGCTGATGCTGATGTATATGCTGACCCAGAAAAATATTTTGACCAGTTGATAGAAATAAATTTGGATACTTTGGAGCCACATTTGAATGGACCTTTTACACCAGACCTGGCAACGCCGATTTCTAAAATGAATGAAGCAGCCAAAGCAAATGACTGGCCTTTAAATGTTGAAGTTGGACTAATAGGATCTTGTACTAACTCTTCTTACGAAGATATTTCTAGAGCTGCTTCTTTGGCAAAACAAGTCTCTGATAAAAACCTGAAGATGAAGTCTGAGTTTACAATAACTCCAGGTTCAGAGCAAGTACGCTATACTATTGAACGTGATGGTTTTATTGATACATTCAATAACGTTGGGGCAACGGTTTTTGCAAATGCATGTGGGCCTTGTATTGGAATGTGGGATCGTTATGGCGATAAAGCAGCAGATGGACCAAGAAATACAATTGTCCATTCATTTAATAGAAACTTTGCCAAACGTGCAGATGGAAACCCTAACACGCTTGCTTTTGTAGGCTCTCCAGAATTAGTCACTGCTATTGCCATAGCGGGAAGGTTGGATTTTAATCCAATTACAGATAAACTAATCAATGAAGATGGGGAAGAAGTGATGTTGGCGGAGCCACGTGGATATGAATTGCCACCTGAAGGTTTTGCAGTGGAAGATGCTGGTTTTATTGCTCCTATGGAAGATGGTAGTGGTGTACAAGTTGTTGTTTCACCAACATCTGAACGTTTGCAACTTTTAGAACCTTTTGTTCCAATTACTGCAGAAAGTCTTCAAGGTGTAAAATTATTGATTAAGCCATTTGGAAAATGTACCACGGACCATATCTCCATGGCTGGACCTTGGTTGCGCTACAGAGGACATTTGGATAATATCGCCAACAATACTTTGATAGGAGCGATTAACGCTTTTAACAAGCAGACCAATTTTGTTAAAAATCAGTTGACAGGGGAGTATGTTGCTGTTCCAGATGCACAGAGAGCATATAAAAAAGAAGGTATTAAGACCATTGTTGTTGGAGACCACAACTATGGCGAGGGCTCTTCTAGAGAACATGCGGCCATGCAACCTAGACATTTAGGTGTTGCTGCTGTATTGGTTAAGTCTTTTGCTAGAATCCATGAGACTAACCTTAAGAAGCAAGGAATGTTAGGTTTGACTTTTGCTAATGAGAATGATTATGATTTAATTCAGGAGGACGATACATTCAACTTTATAGATATTAAGGATTTTGCTCCTGGCAAACAACTAACATTGGAAGTTGTGCATGCAGATGGTAGCGTCGATAACATTATGGCAAATCATACCTATAACCAATCACAAATTGAATGGTTCAATGAAGGTTCTGCTCTAAATGTGATTAAAAAAGAAAATGCATAAATCTATATAGAGATATAGTTAAAAAAACTCCTGATATTGCATCAGGAGTTTTTAGTTTTAATAAAACCATAATACATGAAGATTAATAAAAAGACCATATTGAACATTGCTGTGATGCTTTTTATACTTTCATTCTTTGTCACGCCGATGGGACATTATGGTAAGATTTTATTGAATCGATTATTTTCATTCTCTCCACCGGTCATAGAAGAGGCAAACAGGGAAAAAATAGCAGATTATGATTGGAAGTTAAAAGATGCAGACTGGAATTTTTTCAACTTTAAAAAATCTAAAGGAAACGTAGTTTTTATTAACCTTTGGGCTTCATGGCGATTACCGTGTGAGGCAGAGTTGGCGAGTATCCAAAGCATGTATGATAAGTACCAGGGGAAAATGGATTTCTATATTATTACCAACGAAAATAGACCGCCGGTAGAAGAGTTCATGGAAAAGCATGGGTTCACATTTCCTGTAACCTATTTGATAATTGGCGAAAAGACACCCATTAATCCTAATGAGGTTCCTTCTTCTTATTTAATAGATAAATCTGGGAACATAGTAATCTATAAACAAAAAATAGCGGATTGGGACTCTTCAAAAGTATATAACCTCTTGGATAAACTAATTGCTGAATAAGAATGAAACTTTCCAAAGAACGGATTGGTAATGGTATTTGGATATTGGCCATTATTCTCATTTTGTTTACTCCGGTAGGTTTTCATCTTCGTGTTTTTGTAGGTAAGCTCTTCTCAACCAGTGCTTCAGTCGTTAGTGTTGAGGAAAGGAAAACGCTCAAAAATTATGATTGGGACCTTGTTGATTTGGATGGAAATAGATTTGATTTTGAATCAAGTAAAGGAAAAGTAGTTGTTGTAAACCTTTGGGCAACTTGGTGCCCACCATGTGTTGCTGAACTTCCTAGCTTAGTGGCATTGCACAAAGATTATAAAGACGAGGTAGTTTTTGCTTTTGTTGCCAATGATAAAAAAAATAAAGTGACCACTTTCCTTGAAAAGAAAAACTACCAATTACCCGTTTATTTTGAAGCATCCGAAACGCCTGAGTTATTGGTGTCTAAAAGTATACCTGCAACCTATATTTTAAGTAAATCTGGGCAGTTAGTGATTGCCGAGAAAGGGGTGGCAGACTGGAACTCTGCAAGCACAAGAAATGTATTGGATGAGCTTTTGCTGGAATAAGGTATTATCTAGGCCTTTTTAAAGTATTTGAAGGGAACAAACAGCATCCCAAAGCATTCTCCTTTTTCTTTGCTCAAATGTTTGTGGTGTATTTTATGAGCTCTTCTAACTCCCCTTGCATACCAGTTATTGGCATTTCTAAACATTTTAAAACGTTGATGTATAAAAATGTCATGAACAAAGAAATAGGCAATGCCATAGGCTAGAATACCAAAACCGAGAGGCCAGCCATACCAAAAAGTAGTTTCCGCTCCCAAATAAAAACAAACCATACTTACAATTGCATAAAAAATGAAGAATGCATCGTTCCTTTCAAACCATGAGTCATGGTCTTTTTTATGGTGATCTTTATGTAGACTCCATAAAAAACCATGCATTACATATTTATGTGTAAACCAAGCCATAAATTCCATTATGGAAAAAGTTCCAAAAAAGATAAGAATCCAAAGTGCCACTTTCATTTAGAAGAGTTGTAGTTTATAATTAACATAGGACTGTGCCAAAAGTCCGAATTTTTGATAATTTGAAACGCGAATCCGCGTATTTTTTATTTCAAGGGGTGGCGTGCTTTGCAACTTTTTAAGAAGTTTATTATAATATTTATAGGCTGTATAGACCCCAAACTTAGCTTCATCTGGCAGTTTCACTATACCGGTGTAACCTACGGAGAAGTCTGCCTTTATCTCGTCTACAATTCTTTTTTTGGAAGTTTCATCCAACTCCATCAGATTTGTGTTTGGGAAATAAGTGCGATCTAGAACTTCATAATCCGCTTTTAAATCACGTAGAAAATTTACCTTTTGAAAAGCTGAACCCAGTGCCATTGCCGGTACTTTTAGGTCTTCATACTTTTCTTTATCCCCATTGACGAAAACACAAAGACACATTAAGCCAACCACATCGGCAGAACCATAAATGTACTCTTGATACTCTTCAAAAGTGTTATACTTTTTCTTAGAGAGGTCCATTCGCATACTTTTCATGAAAGCTTCAATCAAATGATGCGGAATATCATATTTATGATAGGTGTTCTGAAAAGAATTGAGAATAGGGTTCAAGCTGATTCTGTTTGCTATAGCATCTTCCATTGCTTTTTCAAAATTCTCAAAAAGCTCTTTTTTGTTATAGTCATGAAAAGTATCTACAATCTCATCTGCAAAGCGAACAAACCCATAAATGTTATAAATATCCGCTCGTATAGAGGTAGATAACATTTTTGTTGCCAAAGAGAACGAAGTACTGTAAGTTTCTGTTACAATTTTGCTACAACTATAGGATACGCTATCAAAAATAGTTTTCATCTGGCTAAGTTTTTTTTGGTTATCAAGTCAGATACTAATTTTCCTGAAATTAAAGATGGTGGAACACCGGGACCTGGAACAGTCAACTGACCTGTAAAAAACAAATTTTTTACTTTGCTACTTTTGAGGTTGGGTCTTAAAAAAGCGGTTTGCCGTAGTGTATTTGCCATGCCATAGGCATTGCCTTTATAAGAATTGTATTGCTCAATAAAGTCATTCACACAGAAACTCTCTTTGAAGATAATGAAATTTTTCACATCCTGTCCTGTACGCTTTTCGAATCTGTCTATGATAATATCAAAATATTGGGACCTTAATTGTGGAGTATCTTCTAGGTCTGGAGCTATTGGAACCAGAAAAAAGCCAGTCTCATAATCTTTTGGAGCCATTGAAGAATCTGTTACTGAAGGAAAATTTGCATAGAACAATGGATTGCTCGGCCATTGCGGGTCATCGTAAATTTCCTGTGCATGTTTTTCAAAATCTGTGTCGAAAAACAGATTGTGGTGTTCAATATTTTTTAGCTTTTTAGAGAAACCTATGTAGAAGAGGAGAGAGGAAGGGGCATAGGTTTTCTTGTCCCAATAGGTTTCAGAGTATTGTCTATAGTTTTTATCTAAAAGTGTTTCGGAATGATGGTAATCTGCACCACTGATTACGACATCAGCCTCAAAATTTTCACCATTAGTGTTTATTCCTGATGCTTTTCCATCAGAAACAAGAATTTTATCGACTGCGCAATTTGTGCAGAACTTTACTCCCAATTCTTCCGCTAGGTTCTTCATGGCTTTTATAATTTCGTACATGCCTCCTTTTGGGTGCCATGTTCCCAATCCAAAGTCGGCAAAATTCATAAAGCTATAAAAGGAAGGGGTCTTACTTGGTTTAGCACCTAAAAAAAGCACTGGAAACTCTAGCGTTGAAATTAACTTTGGATTTTTAAAGCGTTTACGGACTTCTTGGCTTATTGTTTTAAAGAATTGATCAACTCTAAGAACCGTTTCTTTAGTCACCAATTCTAAAGGTGATAGGCCGGGACGTAAAACAACTTTATTGATGGCAATGTCATAATTTTTCTGCGCCTTACCAATGAAGTTCTTGAGGTGCGGTCCACTACCAGGTTCAATCCTTTCAAATTCTTCACATATTTTATCCATGCAATCTCCTATGGTAATTACATCATCATCAAAAAAGATTTTGTACGCAGGACTCAACTTGTCCAATTGATAGTAATCCGAAGTTTTCTTATCAAAATCCGCAAAGAACTTGTCAAAAATATCGGGCATCCAATACCAACTGGGCCCAATATCAAAAGTAAACCCATCTTTGATCAATTGCCTTGCTCTACCACCAACGGTACTGTTTTTTTCAAAAATTGTAACACTAAATCCAGCCTTAGCCAAGTAGCAAGAAGCTGAAAGCGAAGAAAATCCAGAACCGATTACAATAGCATTTTTCATTTTAGTAGGTTAGGGGTTCATCAAAGAGAATCCATAAGGTGCTCAATGGAATTAAAGGTCTTTACATAGGTTGGAAGTTCATCCTGAGAAACATATTGAATTTGATGTCCTAGAACAAAAAGTTTAGAATTACCAGACATGTTTAAGGTCTTGGAAAATTTGTGAAAATAAGAAGTTAAGTCATCTTTTGTTGGTGAAACTGTAAAGTAAGATACAAAGTGCACATTGCTGTAGTATTTAAGCAAATCCACCAAACTTTCAATAGGCATAGTCTGACCAAGGTAGATAGATTTATAGCCCCTTAAGGTAATTTCATAATTGAGATACAGTAACCCAATTTCATGTATTTCATTTTCTGGTAAAAAGAGCGTAAATACCTTATCCTTTTGGGTAGGCTCAACCATTTGAAGCTTCTCCGTATTGATATATATTTTTTGCTTGATTAAATGAGTGATAAAATGTTCATGGGCAGGGCTAATGGTGTCCGTTTGCCATAAAAGTCCAAGTTCATTCAACAACGGAATAAATACTTCATTGAAGATATCTCTGAATGATCTTTCAGATAATAGGCTATTGTATGTGTTTAGAAACAGTGTTTGGTCAAAATTAATCATGGCCAGCTTAAACGCATTGATGGCATGACTTTTTTCGCTATTATTTGAAACGATTTCCCTGACCATTACTGGTATATTGGTGTCTTCTAATTTGGCTATTTTAGAGATTTTATAACCACTATTATAGAGCAAAGTAATATTCAATAGCTTTTGTAAACTACCCAAACTATATGTCCTTATGTTTGTGGTAGTCCTTTCAGGTGTAAACAAATTATATCTTTTTTCCCAAATTCGTATGGTATGTGCCTTAATTCCAGAAAGGTTTTCCATATCTCGAATACTGAAGGACTTTTTCACATTGTTCATCTTTTGAATATAAACGTTAAACAAATTTACAATTTTAAAGTAGTTGGCCTAATTTATACCTATAAAATTTGAAAGAGTTTGAGCAATGAGTATGACTTTGCTTAGCTAATCTAGAAGTTTTTGGAAAAACAAGGCCAAACAAAAAAACCGCAATTAAATGCGGTTTTGTGCCCACGACTGGAGTCGAACCAGCACGTCCTTTCGAACACTACCCCCTCAAGGTAGCGTGTCTACCAATTCCACCACGTGGGCAAGTTTTAGGGTTGAAAACAAATAAAGTTAAGTCTTAGACTTAACTTTTAGTACCTAAAAAAGGATGGTAAATTTGAAGACAAATATCGGTAAAATTTATGTTCCAAACCAAGTGAGATTGTTTTTTCGAACTTGAGAAATCAGTGTCATTCAATCTTCTCGATTTTAATAAGGCATAGTTAAGTCAATAAGTTTCCATTTTCATCCCATTCCGCTATAATACCTCTCTTGCTTTGGTCTACACATTTTGCCAGCCAATCATCATCATAAGCTACATTATGTTGCGCTAGTACTTCTTCTGGAACACCATTCCAAACATTGGGCATATTACCTTTATAACCCAGCTCTTCAATGCCTATTTTTGAAGTGTAATATCCTGTTAGGGTTAAATTTCTCATCAAAGAAAAAAACTGTATTTCCAATGGGTGTTCTTTTTCAGGTACGGCTACATCTGGATAGGCAATTGTATCTAAAATAGATTTTTGCTGTTCTTCAGATGCGGATTTAAACATTAGGTTGAAATCTGTATTACATTTATGATCAAGCCACATAAGACCACCACGTAGGGGAGTTTGCAATTCTGGAATATCTTTTGCCATGAATTCAATTAAATCCGGAACTTCTGCATCTGTTGTGCTGCCAAACCTTTCATCAGCTGGTAAAATTAAATTGCAAAGAACACTTATGGTATTCATTTCATGTTCATTGAAAAAAGCCTTGGCATGTAATTCTTTATCTAACTTTTTCTCCTTTGGAGTTCTGCCATAAATATTTTTTTCAGCAGGTATAAGTTCATCAACAGTCTCTGCAGGTTTTGGATTGCAACCGTGAACAGCCAATCCGCTGGCCACTCCACCAAGTAAAATTGATTTTAAACTTTTTCTTCTATCCATTGCCTAGATGTTTTGCTGTTTAAGTTGTTCCACTATATAATCTGAAGTTCTCCATGAGAGCGCCAAAATTGTCCAAGTTGGATTTTTGTCTGCTTGCGAGACAAAGGGACCTGCATCCACTATGAAAACATTTTTAGCATCATGCAGTTGTTGATATTTGTTGACAACCGAAGTCTTATTGTTGTCTCCCATGCGGGTTGTTCCTACCTCATGAATAATCTTTCCTGGGGCCAGTATACCATGATTTTGTTCCTTTCCAGGTTTATCATCCAATGGTTTGGCACCTATATTATGAAAAATTTCTTCAAAAGTATCATGCATATGTTTTACCTGCTTCACTTCGTTATCCGTCCATTGATAATTGAACTTTAACACTGGAATCCCAAACTCATCTACGGTAGTGTTGTCAATTTCACAATAATTGTTTTCCTGCGGGATGGATTCCCCTCTACCTGAAAAACCAAGCACAGAGCCATAATATTTTTTTATGTCTTTACGTAGGCTATTTCCATATCCTCCCACTTTTAGATTAAAGAATTGGTTGAACAAATTGGGGTTGAAGCCAAAACCATAACTAGGCATTCCCATACCACCCCAAATTTCAATATGATATCCTCTTGGGAAATCCAGTTTTTTGTTATCTAACCACCAAGGAGTATAAACGTGCATACCACCAACGCCATCTTCGTTGTAAATTTCTCTATTCATTAAATCAGGAACAAATGCCGCTCTACCGGCTCCTGTAGAATCATGAAGATATTTACCCACAACATCGCTACTATTACCAAGACCATTAGGATGTTGCTTGCTTTTTGAGTTAAGCAATATTCTGGCAGAACTGCAAGCTGAAGCAGCCAAAACCACTACTTTACCTTTTAACTTATATTCTTTTCTATCTTCTTTATTTATATAGGAAACCCCAGTAGCTTTTCCTTCTTCGTCCGTGGTTACTTCCCTGACCATACAATTGACAAAAAGATCTATTTGACCCCCATTTTTTTGAGCAGGAAATATTAAGCAAGTCCCCGCAGAAAAATCGGCATAAACCTGGCAAGCCCTTGAACATTGACCACAATAAAAGCATACGCCCCTATCGTTATTAATTTTTTTAGTGAGCATGGACATTCTTGACGGAAAGACCGGAATATTGGATTTTCTAGCTCCCTTAATATAAAAAAGTTCATGAAGCCTTGGTTTTGGAGGAGGCAGAAAAAAACCATCAGGATCATTGGGCAAACCTTCATTGGTGCCAAATACACCAATTAGTTTATCTACTTTATCATAATATGGTTTTACATCTTCATAACCAATTGGCCAATTGTCACCCAGGCCATCTTGGTCTTTTCGTTTAAAATCTTTAGGACCAAAACGAAGGGAAATTCTTCCCCAATGATTGGTTCTTCCACCAAGCATTCTTGAGCGAAACCAACTAAAATCACTGCCCTCTGCATTGGTGTATGGTTCTCCTTCAATCTCCCAACCGCCATAGGCAGAATCAAAATCACCAAACGGTCTAACGGTGTTTGCACCTCGTCTTGGTGATTCATAGGGCCATTTCATTTGGGTCATTTGCTCTGGGTCTGCTGGATCAAAAAATGGCCCGGCTTCAACAACAGCAACCTTTAAGCCTGCTTCTGATAATATTTTAGTGGCCATTCCTCCACCGGCCCCTGAACCTACTATTATAATATCGTAGACTTGGGAAGATTCAATTATTTGCATCGGTTATATGATTATACTAGCAAAATATGAAATAATGTAGGAGCATTTATTGTTTTTTAGCTATTTGGTGATAAAACATAAACAAATGACAAAAAAGGAGTGGAATTCGTCAAATTATTGTCTTTTTCAACTATTCCTTTTGAAGATTTTATCGTGTTACGATTTTAACTCCCTATAATGATAAGTAAGGGAGACCGTAAGACTAAAATGATATTAGAAATCCTTTCTTTTTGCTTTGTATGCTAACCTACTAATAGGCAGTATAGTCCATAATAAAAGCATGAGAATAGAAATGATCAAACCGGTATTTGTTCCAAAAAATTGTTTGAAGACAGCACCTGTATAGCCTAGTAGTGCAGAGATGTCCAGTTTTAAGAGGATTAGTGTTCTTGAGAGGTCAATGGGATTAAGCATTGTAGCTGCCAATGAAAATGAATCAAGGGGGTATTCTTCAAAAATAATAAGTGACATTAAAAACAAGCCATCATAAACAACAGCTAAAAACAGCCATGCCAATACTGCATACCCAAAACCTTTTATTTTGTTTTCGTTCGATAAGGCAATATTAAAAGCTATCGCTGTAAATATGAGCGTTAAGAATGCTCCAGTAACAAGTAACAATGAAAAATCGAAAATAACATCACTCCTAAAGAGACCATAAAGAAGAAACGGAATGCCTAATCCCAAGACAAGACTTAAGGTCAAAGAGCATGCAACACCAAGGTACTGTCCTAGAAAAATAGAGGAGCGTTTAATAGGTTGTGCCAATAAAAGTTCTGTAAATTCTTTGGAGTCGTAATAGTACATGACTCCGAAAATGGTCCCAATCAAGGGTACCAATACAATGATTACATTCATAAGCGTTATCACAGCTTTGGATACATCATTGTTCAAGAATAGAAGCACAAAACCCAAGGCCAGGTAAAACAGAAAATATACATAGCTCCATCGGCTCCGCATTAAATCGTAAAAGCTATATTTTAGAATTTTAAGCATTGGTCATCTTAGTTGCTATGGCCGCTATGGCATGTTCAAAATCAGTTTGGGATGTCTTTTCCATAAGTTCCGAGATTCTTCCCTTAAAATAAATCTTACCTTCCAGCAGGTAAACAATTTCATCTGCAACCTCTTCCACAAATTGCATAATGTGGCTGGTGACAAGAATGGTCTTGCCTTTTTGTTTTTCTTTTTGAATGAGTTCTTTCAAACTAATTAAAGCAGCAGGGTCTAAACCCGTAGTTGGTTCATCAAGGATTATTAAAGGACTGTCAAACATAAATGCTAAGACAATGTTTACCTTTTGTTTTGTGCCACCTGAAAGTGTGGCCAATTTTTTATCAAGAAAAGGTGCTATGCCAAACAAGTCAATTAGTCGCTCTTCTTCACTAGTTTGTTGACGCAAGTCCTTTATCATTCTAATGAGTTCCCTTACTCTCAGGTTACTGGGAAAATTTGCGATCTGAGGAAGGTATTCTATTTCTTGGCGATACTTCCATTTGTTTTTAACTGGTTTCCCAAAGACAGAAACGACTCCTTTGTCTGCTATGACCATACCTAAAATAATCTTTATCAGCGTGGTCTTTCCTGAGCCATTGGGTCCTAAAATAGCGAAGATTCCTCCTTTTTGAATGTTTAAATCCAATCCTGATAGGACTTGATTCTTACTAAACTTTTTATGTAAGTTCTCTACTTGAATCATTTTGTTCTTTTCATTAGTGGATTTGCATCCAGAAGATTATCTGGCGTGAAAACAGGTGAAACTTTTTCAGAGAAATCAATGATATCCATGAACAGACTACGCAGGAGTACAATAGTTTCTGGGGTTCTGTTAACTATATACGAGAATAACTTTACCGGTCTGTAGGGGACATCTCCAATACCATTTTTATCCAAATCATAACCTGTATAATTACTCCAGTAATTTTGATCAAAGACATTGTCGTTAAGCTTACTGTTATAAGAGATATCAAAAGAGTTGTATAGAAAATTATTTTTTGTGAAGGTATTGGTATAGCATGCTCCCAATACTTTAATTGCCCACCCGTTTTTAATAAAATTATTGTTTTTGTAATTGATTCTATTTGAGCCTTCTATGTTAATTCCTATGGTATTCTCCTCAAAAGTGTTCCCAGATATTTCTGCATCGTTTATTTCTTTCAACAACATGCCAAAAGCGGCAGTACCCCAATTTTTCTTGAAAGTATTACCTATCATTTTTATTCTTTTTGAAAACATGACTGCAACTCCGGCACCGTTGTTTTCAAAGGTGTTGTTGGTGTAGGTGTCATCATCTGAGAACATAAAATGCAGTCCATATCTAAGGTTGTTGGTGCTAATATTGTTATTGATTGTAATATTGTCTGAAAACTCCAAGTAAATACCGTCACGCACTCCTTGAACAATATTGCGGTCTACCTCTACATTTTTTGAGTACCAAAGCTGAATTCCGTTTCCAGAATTATACTCATCAACAGCATCACCAATGATTTTGTTATGGTACACCTTTCCGTTGTTTGATTTTTCCAAGTAGATACCAAAAAACAGCTTTTCCAGCACTACATTTTGAATGAGGAAGTTTTCACTCTTCACAACACGAATAGCAGCATAGTCAGAGGTGTAGCTCGTTCCAACATTGATGATAAAAAGGCCATCAATTGTGACGTTGTCAGAAGTAATTCTAATGATTTCACCTTGATCTTCACCATCAATTACCGGAAATTTATCACCTAACAATGTCAAAGGTTTATCAATAAGAATATTGAACTCTTTGTATGTTCCCTTTTTGATTAAAAGAGTATCGAATTCATCAGCAACTTTAATACCCTCTTTAATAGATTTTATTTTACAAGAGGAACACACGGAAATAGTTTTTGCAGAAAGGCAATGCCCCGAAAATAGAAATATGATAACTAATAGTCCGTTTAGGTATTTCATTATCTGATGATCAAAAATTTTGAATTTTCATTTGCTTTGACCCAATGTGCTATTTCTTTTGGAAAACTAAAATCTTGCTGTTCTGTTATATGAAAAGTTCTACCTTGAATATGAAAATTTATGTCCCCTTCCAGTACAATTAATTGTGCATCAGTAGGGGAGGTGTGTTCTGGGAAGATTACATCTTTTTCTAAGCTAATACTTAATATTTCTATAGTATTTGTCTTTGCAAGTTTCTCAACTTTGAGTTTATGGAATTCTTGATTTTTTATAGTGTCTTTAACGGTGTACATTTCTATGTTTTTGAATTAAGTAAAAAATAATTGATAGCAAAAATCATTTTCTCAGCTACTCTCTATACCTTCCGGATATATCATTTATATGTATTCTGTACACTATCGGTAACTTTCGTTCACTTAGCCTGCTTGAAAAATCACTAATAAATTTAGGACTTTCATGAACTTTTTTGGCTATTGTTTCTTGAACCCCAAGAGAGAACTTACGAAGGTATTTTTTTGCGGTGCTTCCTTGTAACTCTTCAAACTCTCCATGTATTAACACAGACTTCCAGTTTTGTATCGTACTAATTTCATCAACTTGTAAAGAGACGGACGGAAATTTTCGCATTGCATCTATTTTAAGTCCCTCTGTTGAATAGCTCAGGATACTTTTCTCTTCCGCATCATAAAAATAAGTTATAGGGGTAATATAAGGGCTTGATCGCGCTATAAAACCTAAACGTCCTATATAGTTTTCACCGAGTAGTTCAAGGCAATCGTTCATTTTTAAATTTTTGATGACCTCTTTCATTCTAAAACTGTTTATTTACCCGTTTTAATTTTAAACCTATTGCTTAATTCCTCCCAAGTAAAAAGTTCACCTTCATTATCGGTTTGTGATTTCTCTGCTGTTTCTTTTATTTCAAATGCCGTTAAATACTCGCCCATTGGGCTAGGTATATTTTTACTTATTAGATAAGTGGCTTTAGTGGCATCAATGAGCTCACCAGGAGCATTATAATCATTGACCAGAAACATAGAAACAGTTGTTTCATCAATTTCGTGTAAATGGTTCATCATGCATTCAGCAGCATCAAACTTAAATACCTTCCCTTTTTTTGTTACAAATTGGGCGGCATGTTGTTTGTCCACAATGGTCATGCTACAAAAATGGCACCCATCACTACCGTAATTAATGGGTTTTGGCCCAATATTACAGGAAGATATTGAAAGCATTAATATAAAACCGAAAATGATAAAATACTGTTTCATTAGTTTGCTGTGGTTTAAGATTTTTCTGTCTTTTTTGATTTATGAGTCTTCCAACCCAAGAAGAAGGCAGTCAAAATTAGCATCATCCCAGTAAACATCATCCAAGCACCTGTTGAAGGTAAGGAGGTAACATCAAAATTCAACATTTTTGCATGGCCAAATAAAGGCGGCTTGTAGCTCATTGGCGTACCATCAGGGTTAGAAAGTTTCATAATGGCGTTGGGGTCTAGATTGGTTCCGTAATCTACCATCCATGCATTAAAATCATACATGCCCAGAACTCCCAAAACGGACATTAACACAAACCAGCCCATGAACCACTGATAGCCAACTTTTTTAAAATATCCCAGTATACCAATGACCAAGCCTAAAAATACCATTCCACCAATAACTAACGGAAAGGTGCTAAACTCCCACATTTCCTCTGGTTTTGGCAATTTTCGCATGCCTATGTAGTGGTTAAGACCATCTATATTTTGCAAATCAAACTCGTTGGCGTCGCGAATACCATCAATATGGATATTCATTCCTAAGGGTTCTGGATATTGAGGAGCACCCAACATAATGTTCCACAAAGGAAAAGCGTACAACCCTAAAAGAAACAAAGGGCCTATTATCATAAGGATACTTGCTTTTTTCATCTTTTAAAACTTTTAAATCATTTACAAATAGAATTTAGTTTTGATTGATTGTTCTCATTTGTAAAAAAAGCGGACAGACTCTACAGCACTGCCCGCTTCAAGCTTGAAAAAAATAAATCTATAACTGCTACTCACCTAAAGACCATGAGAGCTCAATATTGGAGTTAGCAGGGGATACCCTTACATAACCTTGCATTTCTTGGTGTAGCGCTGAACAGAAATCTGTACAATAGAATGGCCATACACCCACTTTTTTGGGCTCCCAAATAGATGTCTTGGTTTGACCTGGCATAACCAACAGTTCTGATGTGTTCTGGCCTATTATGGAGAAACCGTGGGGTACATCAAAATCTTGTTCATGATTGGTAATATGGAAATATACCTTATCGCCCACTTTTACCCCTTCAATATTATCTGGTGTAAAGTGACTACGAATTGTAGACATATAAATATGTACCTCCTTGCCATTACGTTCTACACGTGCATCATTTGGAGTAAGTGTTGCAAATTCGTGTTTATTCTCTGTTAGCCTATAGATTTTTTTGGATTTTGGTGCCAAAAGCTCTGCGGGACAACCAGCAGCATAATGGGGTTCGCCATGCGTTGGAAAATCATAGATCAATTCCATTTTCTCTCCCGAAATGTCATAAATCTGCGCGGAGTGCTCCATTTCTGGTCCGGTAGGTAAATAACGATCCTTGGTAATTTTATTCATCGCTACGGCATACTTTCCAAATGGTTTTCTTGAATTTCCTCCTGGAATCATTATGTGACCTACAGAATAGAAGGTAGGTTTGCGATCTACAACCTCCCAAGTACCCAATTTCCATTTTACAACTTCTGATGAAATAAAGAAAGTAGTATATGCATTGCCTTTACCATCAAATTCTGTGTGTAGGGGGCCTAAACCACCACTTTTTACCGTTCCTGCCAATACATCTTCAAACTTAAGAATTGGAATACCGTAAGCTTCGCCATCAAATTTTTCGCCTTCAATTGCGGCAATCATTTTATCAAAAGAATGTACCGTTAGATCTGCGGATAGTTTTCCGTTTCCGATAATGTACTCTCCTGTAGGATCTACGTCACAACCGTGTGGTGATTTTGGAGTGGGTAAAAAGAAAACAGCACCTGGCACTTTGGTTGGATCTACGGTCAATACTTCTTTTCTCATAGTCGAAGTTGCCGTATGGGTATGTTCATCATATACGTTATGCGCATAGTTTGCAGGCATTTTTGTGCCGCCTCCATTGTTTACGTACTCTTCTATTTTTTTCCAGTTGATGGCCGCGATAAAATCCTTATCATTTTGAGAAGAGTTTACTTCCATGAGCGAATTGGCCTCCTCAGTATTATAGGTAGTAAAGAAGAACCAGCCATGCGATTTTCCTCTACCAGGGTGTGAAAGATCATAATTGAAGCCCGGCATCAACAATTGGAATTTCAAATCTAAATGACCGTGCTCAGGATCTACACTAATAAAGGATAAGGCGCCCTTAAAGTTGCCCTTATATTCATTTATGGGCATATCTCGTTGCGGAACGGGAACAGAAAAACGCGTTCCGGCTACTACATATTCCGTATTTTCAGTAATGAAAGATGAACTATGGTTACCCGCACTATTCGGAACTTCGATAATCTCTTCGGTCTCAAAAGTACTCAAACTGATACGTGCAATTCGAGGGGTATTGTTACCATTGATAAAAATCCATCTGCCATCCAATTCTCCATTTGTCTGAGAGATATCGGGGTGGTGAGAATCATCCCATGGAACAAATCCAAAGGATGTGTTCAACATAGGTTTGGTTTCTTCAGAATACCCATACCCGGAGGTTGGAAATTGAGAAAAAACAGGAATTTCCTTGAACATTCTACCAGAGGGCAACCCATATACAGTAAGGTTTCCACTATATCCTCCAGATAGGAATGCATAATATTCATCTTGCTCTCCTGGAGCTACGTATACTTTTTCTGCCGCACTGGAAGATAGAGCGCCATTTGATGAGCTTTTGCCATTCTGATTGCCGCATCCGGCTAGCAATAAACTCACTCCCAGAAGTGCGAATACATAATGTTTGTACTTTTTCATTTTTTACTATTTATTGTTTGTTCTTATTTTGGTTTTAATTTATTCTGATGGAGGAAGAATCACCTTGTCCACTACATGCACGATTCCGTTTCCTGCGGGGACACTGGCTATAATTTTGGCACCTCCTACATATACATCATCCCCTTTTACCTCTATAGTGGTGTTTTGATCATTCGCTTGCCCTAGTTTTTTAAACCTTTTAAGAAAATCCTTAGAGTAGTTACCCGCAGTAACATGATGTTTAAGGATATTGGCCAAAGCATCTTTGTTTTCTGGTTTTAATAAATTTTCAACGGTGCCCGCAGGCAAAGCATCAAAGGCAGCATTGGTTGGGGCAAAAACCATAAGTGGTCCAGCATTTACAAGTGCATTTTCTAGGTTTGCGGCTTGCACAGCGGCCACAAGAGTAGTGTGGTCAGGTGAACCAATTGCTATTTGCAATACATTGGGCGTTGACCCATCGTCTTCAATAAAGGCTTGGCCTTTTTCTTTGTTAGCTTCTGTATCGTTTGTTACTTCAGATACAGTAGAATTATCAGTTTTAGGTTCGTTTTTACATCCCACTACAAAGAATAGTAACAGTAGTGGATAAATTAAAAATTTAAGTTGGAAAATTGCTTTCATATGAATCAGTTTATAAGGTTCTAAAGTATTCCAGTATGGAGCGGGTTTCCTCTACGGTCAAATTTTGATTGGCCATAGCGGCCCCATTAAACTCAATCAACAAGTCTTTGGCGCAGCGATCTTGTTCCGTCATAAGTTTGGGATCAAGAATCATGTTCATAATCCATTCTGGACTTCTCCTTTCCATAATTCCTCTTGGAGATGGGCCAATGAATCTTTTGTCCAGTTTATGACAGGCTGTACAATTTGTATTGTAAATAGCTTCTCCAGCACTTACCATTTCCATATCAATCTCTGGATCTAGAGTAATTGATTTTATTTGCCCTACCCCTTTTTCATCCAAAGTAATGCGTTGTGAAGCCGGAACTTCATCTGTTGCAGCAGATGTTTCTACTGGTTTTTCTGTGGCTTTTGTGCGATCTACACTAAAACCTTCTTTCTTTTTTTCTTCTTTGCCGCCACATGCAACAAGCAGTAAGGAAAACATCAATGTTGATAATACGATATTGATTTTCATATAAGGGAATATTTATTAAATGTTCAAAAATAGACAGGCTAAATTGCTTATAACATGACAATTGTCATATAAAGGATAAAAATGTCTTTTAATCTTTATATTTATTTTAATAACCCTTTGATTATGATATCTAATTCATCTAAATATGCCGTTAAGGCTGTCTTATATCTAGCAGTAAACTCTTCTGAACACCAGAAAATTTTGGCAAAGGATATCAGTGTACCGACCAATATTCCAAAAGCCTACCTATCAAAGGTGCTTCAGGAACTTTCACGACATAACATAGTTTCTTCTGTTAAAGGGCCGGGAGGGGGGTTTTATCTTTCAAAAGAAAATATTAATACTCCTTTAATGAAGATTATACAAGTGATAGATGGTGACAATAGACTCACCTCTTGCATGCTTAGTTTACAGGACTGTGATGCTGAACATCCATGTCCAATGCATGACTTGGTTGGTAATACTAAAGTTAATTTTGTGAAGAATCTAGAGCAAAATACGGTTAGGGATTTGGTCAAGGATATCAAGACGGGAAAGTCTTTTCTACCACTTTGATTTTCTCATATAAAAAGACCATCCTTTATTGGATGGCCTCTTTAAAACAAACAATAAAACGGAAATATATTTTAGAACTCTAATTCAAAAAACAAACTGCTGCTTTCATTTTCTTCTGTAATGTCTTCTCCTTTTAAAACCTCTCCGGTTTCATTTTCTACTTTTAGATTTATTTTCCAGTAGCCCGTCATGGTTAATGATAATTTTCCCATATAAGTGTCTGAAGATGTGTCAAAAATAAGGTCTTCATTGTTTGGTGAGCTATGGTTGCCCATGCTAGGCATTCTAGGATCAATATGTACTTTGTAATTTTTTACAGCAGGGAATGACATCATGTTTTCCATTTTAAAGAGCTTAGCTGAAAAGTCATTGACCGCAACTTCTGGCGTCATGGGCATCATAGCCAAAACATACCTAGTATCATCGCTTCCCATAAATACGTTTACTGTCTTTTTACCATCCGTAGGGGCATTAACTTCTATGCGTTCCGTTGCATTGTAAGTTTGCCCTTCAACAGTGTATTCTATGGTGAGCTCCCAATACTCATCCAAATTCCCAGGCATCTGAAACACAGTGTAACCTGTATAAACTGAGGTATCATTGGTTTTTGAGACCATAGAATTTGGGCAAGAGTGCATCATTGAGGTCATGTGCATTATGGGTTTCCAAGTTACATCGGCATTTGTGATATAATTATCAGAAGCATCGTCCTTAATTCGGAAGAAAAGTTCGTTGTAACCTACGGAAAACTGTTGTTGTTCAGAATAAATTTCAACACTATGATTGTTGGCCTTAAAGCTGATCAACATATTAAAATCTTCCAATGGATTTTCTGATATAACAATTGGATCATCATTATTATCTGAACATGAGATAAAAGTCATTGAAAGTATTAGTGTGGCAAGAAAAAATTTAATTGTTTTCATTCTATTATTATTTAAAGTATGATTATTGTTTTTGATTTTAGTTGATTGCATAGGAAATGGTCATAAAAAAATTACGTCCCATACGCGGTATATTGTTCCAATCTGTATATGTGGAATAGAATTCGTCAAAAATGTTTTCAACTCCTGCTTTTACATAAACAGTATCATTATTTACAGGGAACGATTTGCCCAATGCCATTGAAAAAACCGTGTAAGCATTACTGCGATCTTCTCCAAAAACCGGATTGAAGTTTACTTGATCTGCCGCTCCGCGCATCGTCAATGAACCCGAAAAAGTTCCGGTAGTATATTGCATCATTGAATTATAGGCTATTGGACTTATAAAGGGCAGATTTTGTCCATCCTGATCTGTTCCTCTATGGTAAGATATTAATCCTGTCCAAAGGAGTTCTGGAGTAATCTCATATTTGGTGTCCAAAGAAATGTTGTATAGATCGGCATATTCCAAATTCTTATAGACTTTGACCCCTTCAGCACCAATGGTCATAACACTCAAATCTGGATTTACCTCTCCGATGATAAAATCCATAGTATGAAAGTAATTGGCCTCAAGGCCTATATTTATTTTTTTAAGGGGCAATGATACTTTGACATTGGTTTCGATGGCCTTTTCATTTTTTAAATCGGGGTCACCTATATAATCATGGTTGTCAAAACTGTTGAACAGATAAAACCCAAAACCTTCCGAAACAGAAGGTGCACGATCACCATAGGAAAGTCCGCCATTAACATGAAGTGTTTTGAACTTTTTATGATAAGCCGCGGAAACACTTTTTAGAAAGCGGGTCTGTCTTTGATTCATTTCAGGATAAAAAATTCTAAGACTGTTAAGCCCAAATTCATCTGCCACATTGAAACCTTGTATCGCCAATCTTGTTGAAAGTTTTAAGGAACTTTCTTTGAGATTGATTTCGTCCTCGGCATAAAACCCAGAATTTATCGTACGCACATCTGGCCATGTTAACATGAACATTTCCCGCTCATTTGGGTTGTTGGGATACATGGTCATTTCTGCTAAGGAACGATTGTAGAAACCATCCAATTTCATTAAAAACTTATGATGGTTTAGTGTAAGTTCTGCTTGAGAATAGTATCCGTAGGTATCACTCCATCCAGGCATGTCCATTCTTATGGGCACATCTGGTCTTTGGCTATCATCCATAATATGTGTTATGGAATTTGCGTATAGCTTGGTTTCCCAATTTTTAAGGTCGCCTACAAAGTTGGACTGTTTCCAGCTTATGGAACCAATAAATGCTCTTGCCAATGAGACGTCCATAGGTAGAGCAGGGTAGCCTACATCCCTAGCTTCATCATAAATAAAACTGGCCAATATTTGTTGGTCATCTGAGACTTTGTAACCTGCATTTGCGGATATATTGTATTTTTCAAATTGAGAGAATGGAACCTCTTCACCACCACCTGCAGTATAATTTTCAGCCTTTCTATAAATAACATCAGTATCAACATAAAAGGCTTCATCGGAGTAATTTAGTTCGCCACCTATAATTTGGGCTTCATTGTTGGTTTCACCACCGGTTTCCACAGAGCCTACCCACCCTTTAGGTTTAAAATTGCTTTTTTCGAGCCTTAAATCAATACCTCCCCCTATGGTCGTCCCTTGTTCTGCGCCCTGTTGACCAGATGCCACATGAACATCGGAGAGGTTAGAAACATCTACATAGGAAGTTATTGGGTCCATTTTGTCCGTGCATGCGCCAAAAACCCGCATGCCATCAATAGTGATAGACAAGCGTTCTGAACTCATGTCATTAAGGACCGGTTCCCAGGCGTATGCTCCTCTTTTTATCATGTTCACTTTGTTAGAGGATTCTAGATATTCATCTAAAGTGGACAAGGGTTTATGGTGCGATTTATGTTCCAGTGCTTTGTTGTAGGAAGAAATTACAATGACCTCTTCTAAATGAACAGGTAATATAGAGTCTGTCACTAGGTCTACTTTTGATTCTTGTGCCGTACTAAAGCAATGGAATACCATTGCAAGCAGAACCGGAAAGAACAGTTTTGTTTTTTTTAGGGTACCAATAGTAGAATGGCTGAGCCCAATACTATATTCGGTTTTCATAAGATTATATTTTAAACTAATTCAGAAGGTGACGGGTACACACTTTCTTTGGATAAAAAATCATCCAAATGGAAAAGCAAGTACAACAGTTTGAATTAGGATACTTCTGGTGGCTCAGAAATCTCTGAAACAAATGGAGTTGAAATCAATAGGGAAACAAATTTGAAATTGTCTTTTGCCCCTTGCAATAAATCTTCCTCAAAGTCGATTTGGGCAGACAATTTATAGAAGAAAATATGTTGAACTTCAGTCTGGGATTGTTTTTCTCCAAATGGATTTTCTTCACTTTCCTTGGATTCTTTGGCCAACAATTTGGAGAGGTAACATTTTCCGTCGCAATTCAAAGCAGGTTTGTCCCTATTTTCACATAGGTTGTTTACGATGTAATTATAGTTTACAATATACTCAGCTATAGGATATAGGGGTTTAGCCAATATGGACAGTGAGAATAATATGATTGTGACATTTTTCACAGCTCAAAAGTAACGCCACTGCTATGGGGAAAACATGATAATTATCAGAATTAAGATAAAAATGTCTTTTTCTATTTTATTCGACTAAAATGGGAAAACAAAAAAGTCCTAAAACTTGATGGTTTTAGGACTTTTGGAACAATTTGCAGAAACTAATTTGTGACCTGACAAGTGTCTTTTTGAACACCAGTTAGCTTAAATAATACTGCGTCATTTGCCACTTAATGATTTTCTGAGGACACTAACCGGTATGTCGCCGTGTTTTAAAACTTCTTGATGAAAGGTCTTAAAATCAAAATCTGACTTCGTTTTTGCACTTTCAAGCAATTCCAGAAACATTTTTGCCCCATATTTATAAGTAATAACTTGTGCAGGCCAGCGTTTCATCCTGTTGATTTCCCGAAGTGCAATATCATCTTGGCCTTTTATATGTTCTTTCCAAAAGGCCATAGCCTTATCATCTGACCAACCATAGTAGTTCAAAGCAACGTCCAAGCATACTCTTACAGACCTGACCAAATCCCACTCCCATTTGCCGTACTCATCATAAATTGTTTCAAATATTCCTAGCTCATTACCCAAGTATTCCACATAAGCACCCCAACCTTCTGCATAGCCGGGGTACCAAAACAGGTTTTGGATTTCTGTTCTTTTGACGATGCTATTGACCATAGACTGATAATGGTGCCCAGGTATGGCCTCATGGGCATAAAACCATCTTAGCTGTCTTTTATTAAAAGGCTTGTCAAAAACATTATAAAAAAATGTACTGTTGCTGTAATAAGCGGGAGCATGGGACAATTCTTTATTGGTTCCCCTTGCAATTTTCACCTCTGGTATGCCTGAAACGTAAGGAAATAAGCCATTGGCAAGCACTCCGACCTTTAATTTAATTTCTTCAAATGCTTTTTGAATATCATCAGGGTTATCAAAGAAAAAGGTTTCGTCGCCTAGATATTCATGAAATTCTTTTTCAGACAAACCGGACGATTCCTGCAGCCTTTTCATATTGGACTTTACAATTTCAATTTCAGCCAAGCCAAATCTGAACATCTGCTCCGGTTTCACCTCAGCATCAACCCAAAGCTTTAATAAATAGGCATACCATTTTTTTCCATTTGGTATGCTGTGAATACTTTTTGAATCGTCCAATTCAGTATTATAGTCCCATTGTTTTTCCAAAGAAATTCGCTCTAGGCGCAAAGCAATTTCATATTGCATTAGCTGATAATCCAACTTCTGATAGTCATCCAAATTGGTCAAGCTTACATCATCCAATTTCTCTTTAAATGCTTTATAAAAATTTTCTTGGCCTCGAATCTCTTTGGGTGGCTTTATCATTATTAAGCCTTGGGTGTAATTAATATGAAAATCAGATTGTTGTAAATGTATATGCCCATCGATAAAGTCCTTTCTCAAGTCTTCAAAATTGATGTTTTGGGAAGTTCCCATTTGAACAACGAACAGTATTAGTACGAGTATTTTAAATTTTCTATTGCTCATTTATCTCCAATCTTCTTTATTGAACGCAACAATATAGATATCCAAATGCCCATCAAAATTTTCTGGGTTATCTGAATCTCTAGTAGAAGTAAAGAACAGGTTTTTTCCATCAGGTGTTACAAATGGACTTCCATCCACACCTTTACTATTTAACGACCGCATATTTTTTGGTTTGCCCCAAACACCGTTTTCTTGAAAAGCAATGTAAAGATCAGATACACCCAGGTCGCCTTCCGCGTACATGCGCACAAAGATCATAAAGGATTCATCGGGGGATACATAAGCGTCTGATTCCAATAAACTGGTGTTTATATAATCTGGAAGTGGTTCCGCTTCTTGATAACTTCCATTGACCAATTTTGAAACATAGATATCATAGCTGGTATCTTTATTTTCCCTGCTAAAGTATATGTTCCCTTTTCTGGTATATATTGGATAGTATTCGTTCAAAGTTGAATTGATTTCCTTCGGCAGCATTTCTGCCTTGCCCCAAGTTCCATCATTCAGTTTACTTCGCCAAATATTCCCATCTGTTCTAAGAGGCTCCGCTGATATGCCTCCCCTCATTTTAAAGAAAAGGTATTCGCCATTTTCGGTGATTTGAACGTCACTTGCATCGTCGTAAGTTTTTCCACCTATTACAACTTCTTCTGGCTTGGAAAACACTCCATCAGTAATTTTACTTACTGTTATTTGCCTTTTAGTAAAATCTGAAGCCGCCTTTGTGAAATAAATTGCATCGTACTTTGAAGAAATACTGCCACCATACTCCACATTTTCTGTTGTGACGGTACCAACTTGAAACCTAGCCGAGGTTGTTCCAGAATAGCTTGGATAACTTTCTTTTCCCAAATATTTTTCTGGGTCAAAAGAAACAATGTAATGGTTAAAAAATGTGTTGTCGTCCGTACTTCCCCTGCTACTTGTAAAAATTAGGTAGTTTTCATCTCGGGTTACAAACGGACTTCCGTCATACCCCTCAGAATTGATGTCATCACCGAGCCATATTGGTGATGACCATACACCATTTTTACTAAAACTGATGTATAGGTCCGATTTCCCTAAATTTTGATATCGTTCAAATCCCGCAAAAATCAAATAGCTCTCATCTGGAGCAACAAACGCGTCCCCTTCCAATTTTTGGGAATTGATAGAATAGGGGAGTGCTTTGGGTTTCCCATATACACCATGAACATATTCTGAGACGTACAGATCACTGTTTTGAGAACCATGTGGTGTAATTGAAAAATAGAGGTTCTTACTATCTGTCATCCAAGGGTAAAATTGGTTTCCCTCTTGGTTTTGGGCAAAAAATGGTTTGGGTTGTTGCCATTCATCATTTTTTCGTTCTGACTTCCAAATGTTCCAATCGGTAATGGTATCATTTTCATGTTCTTGCATTATTGAAGAAAACAACATCATATTCCCTTCTGGATTTACATACATATCGGAATGTGGGGACCCTTTTGGGAATGGTATTGTTTCCAAATTTTTGAATGTACCATTCGCATAATCCATCTTGTGGATAATTGAAGCAGACTTACCCATTTTAGTAAAGTACAGCTCCTTTGTTTTAGAAACAAACACATTATTCCATTGTATGGAATCGGTAGATAGACTTCCCAGTCCAAGTTTTACTGGCACTCTAGTGTTTGCATATTGTGCAAATTCACCCTTAGCATTATTGCAAGCCAGCATTAACACCAAACCTGCCATCAAAAAACAATATTTTCTCATCTATTCTTTATTAATTTAATGTTGGCGGACAAATTGAACAGCTGCTTTTGCATACTTTCTTATTCATCAATAAGAGCTTTATATTTATCAAGTTCAAATGAGACATAAAAAACATTAAAAAATTCTTCCTCCCCTGGATTATCTGGATGTCTGCTGCTTGTAAAGATTAAATATTTACCATTTGATGTAACATATGGACTACCATCAAAACCATGAGAATTTATATCCTCACCGAGATTAATGGCATTGGACCATCCATTTTTGATTCTAAATGAGATATATAGGTCACTTTTACCATAGTTGTCTTCCTCTCCAAAACCTGCAAAAATCAAGAACTGCCCTTTTGGGTCAATAAATGGATCTCCTTCAAATTTATCTGTATTAATGTGCGATGGTAGCTTTACAGGTTTGTCATAATCACCTTTGTTAAACTTAGCATGGAATATGTCCATATTTCTTGATCCATCTGCTGGGATATAAGCAAAGTATAAATCTTTGCTCGCGGTTGTTGTTGGATATCCAAATCCACCGTCATAATCCATTTTCAATTCGATAAACTTTGGAGTGCTCCACCCGCCGGAACTCTTGTAAAATTGCCAGATACCATTTTTTGAATTATCGTCAGGTCCTCCTTTTTGGGGCAAGGTACTTGTTAGGGTTACTGTACTGCCATCCAATGATATACTCGCATCGGCAAACGAATGCAAAGTGTCATTTACGATCTTGATTGGATTGGAGAATTTTCCATTGATAAAGTTTTGGACAACCACTTTTGATGGTTTTTCTCCATCACTTATGGTATACACCAATTGGGACCCATCTGCGCTGAAAGATGAACCAAAATGTCTTACCCCCCTTTTTGTAACAACTCCCGGCATAAACAATTTTGGAGTGAGCGTTGCTTCTAATTGTGGTTCAAAAACAATAGGCTTTACCTGATTTTCAGAACAAGATGAAAGCAATACATTGATAATGAATAAGATTAAACTATTTTTTTTTCATTTGTTTTTAGTTTGTTGTCGGAGACAAAAACATTTTTCTTGTGTATAGGGTTAACAGCTAAGCTTTCTTTACCAAGTTTTAATAGAATTAAAGAGGTTGCATACCGCGGAATTACATCAGCAGTATTTGTGCAACCCATCATCAAAAAACCTAAGAAGCTTACTCACTTTAGAGTAAACAGTTTATTCCCAATAGACTCACTAACTTTTTACATATAGTGAGAGGTTAACATAATCGATAATGGCCTTATAATCTCTCAATATATCCGCCCCAATGACACCATCGACTGGTTCAAGCCCAAGCCTTTCAAAGGCTTGGTTCACATGGTCCAAATTCATCATCATTAAATCCGTATCGCTTATAAGTAATGCTCCCAGTATCAAGTTGTTGTTCTCTGATATTTGCATTTGCATGCTACTCCCGCCTGCCCCAGCTGCTCGTCTGTCAGATTCCTGTGATTCCATTTTAAATTTATCTTTGTTTTTTGCATCGATTACCGTTCCACTTGCTCCGGTGTCCAATATGAAGTTTACTTGGCTACCATTTAAAATGCCCGCTAAATGTAGATGTCCTGATGGCAACTTTTGCATTTTCAGTTCAACATAACCGGCGTTGGATAAAAATTGATTCAAAGGATTATTAGTAATATTTGTGCTCTTTTCTGATTGTGCCCAGATATTTGACCCCAGACCCACTATGAGCAAAATCGAGAATATCACAAACGATTTCTTATTCATATTTTTCATTAGAGTTTGAATTAGGTAGAAGTTAAGATTGGTTTATTGTGGAAACTGATAGTTTCCTGCATTGATTTCAGAAATAATTTCCTTAATACGAGATTTTCTGGGTTCAGGTGCCAACGTCAAGGCCTTGTTGGCCCCACTCAATGCCTTCTTCTTATCCCCAAGAAAATAATGCCCCAAAGCTTTGTTCAAATGTAAAAACCATGCTTTTGGAAAAGTTTTAAGGTTCTGATCGGTCAGTTTTAAACCTTGCTCGTAAAAGCCATCACGTAACAAAGTCTGGGTCAAATAATTTGCTTCCCAATCTTGTATGACCAAACTTTGTGCTTCATCGATGGTTGGTTGCAAGTCTCCTGTTTTACCCAGCTTGGCAATTAAATTGATTTTGGTCACAAGGTTTCTAATGTCCCTATGCGCCGCAAAACCATTGTAGCCTCCATTAATAGAGCGGTTTACCCATTCGTAGGCCTGTTCTATATTGGTGTTGTGGTCAAGGCACCATCTAGCGGCATCATTCCATGCCTGCCAATGGTATGTGTTGATTCCCCTGAGTTCACTCCGCAAACTCTCCACTACAGTTTTGTTCAGATCAACCTCAATTTTAAAGGGTATTCTTTTCTCTTCCCACTCTAATCCAATGACCAGGGAGTTTTCAGTCCTGTTTAGAAATTCAAAATCCAATCGTTCAGAAATGGCGCAGGGTTCAGGATTTACGGTGACCTTCAGCGTTATATCTTTTTCAATATCCAAATAATAACTCCCCCATTGGTCAAAATTATGTGCAAAAAGCAATGTATATGTATCGTTTTCAGGAATGATATGGAATCCATATTTGCCAGCTTTTAAAGGCTCTCCTTCAATTTGTACATCTGTGGAAAATTCAATGGTAGTGGCCATATTGGCTCCTGCACGCCATGCAATGGGATCTCCTCCTTGTGGTACCACATCATTCCAAACATCTCTATTTCGCAATGAAGGGCTTCCATAATCCAATGTGATCTCTGTTATGCCCAACCTTTGGGTCTCTTGCACCCTGGGGCTTCCTTGTGGCATGTTCAAGGTGTGAAATTGTGCAGTAAGGTTCTGCGACATAAATGCTATTAACAAAATAAATACTAGTGTTCTCATTTTTATCTGTGTGTTTTAAAATTTATTCGTTGATAATCGATTGAAAATGTTTAGTGGAGGAAGGTTCAAAAACCATTTTGCTTTCCTTTTGGTTGAAATACCCCATGGATACCAACCCCACCAACTTGCCTTTTGCATCTAAAACCGGCCCGCCACTGCATCCACCATATGTTCCTTTAGGAATATCTAGACTTAAATTACCTTCCTGGGTAAGGCCTATAAATGATCCAACCACATTTACTGGTTCTGCAGTATTGTAGGGGTAGCCTAAGAAGTGAACTTTTTCTCCCTCTCTTAAAGGTTTCTCTCTTAAAGTATAGGTAATGATGTCTTTTGGGATATCTCCTTGAATTTCAAAGACCAACCAATCGGCTTTGGGAGGTATAGTTATGGCTTCATTTGTACTTTCGTTGATTAATTTGCCAGCAAGAACTTTGTTCTTTTCATTCATTTTTGAAACAAACTCCCAAGATTTTAGTTCATCGCCAAAACTTATGGTCTTCATACTATCTGTCTTGGCAAAAAACAACACATGCTTGGCAGTGCAAGCATACATCTTACCTTCATATCTCAGCAAAAATGCACTACCTGCATGTGGGTTATCAAATTTGGAGTCCTTGAAGGACGCTTTGCATACCAAAACAGAATCGATTTGGGCATTTACTTCATAAAAAAGTGTGATAAGACTAAAAAAAACAGCGATTTTTAAATGCATTATTTTTTGATTTTGGTTGCAATCCACTTGACACTTTCCTTACCTAAATCACTGCTGTAATTATCTCTTGCATGGTTCATGTAGGTGCCATTGCCCAAGGTTTCAGCATTGTGTTGCATGGAATTAAAGTTTACAAAACCATGATCTGCATTTTTTATCAGAATGAAATCACCGCTCCCCTCATTTTCATTTACAATCTCAGCTATTCTTTTTGCTCCTTTGGGACTAATGGCCTGAATATCAAATTCACCATGCATGGCCAAAACGTTGGTAGTTACTTTTGACCAAGCCTCAGGAATATTGATATCTGCTAAGTTTTGCCAAAAATCAAAATGACGGCCTATGTATTGATTTTGTCTAAAATTAAACTCGTTAGCACTAAAGAACTCTGCGTAGGCCTTATTCTCTAATATTTTTGGACCTGATAATTTATTGATTAGGAAATCTTTGTTAAACTTTAGGTTTACTTTATTGTCTTCTTTAATCTGTGCGTCCGACACCCCAAAATGTTTGGGTTGGATGGTATATAAGTCTACCATATAATCATACCAGTTTTGTGCTATGCTTCCATAGGTTATGATACCTCTTGGTGATTTTATAGTGTGTAAGAGTGGTGCTATTACGCCGCCCATAGAATGCCCAAACACAAAGATGTTGTTTGCATCTATGGATTCTTGTTTCAAAAGGTCTCTGTACCCTTCCTTAAATGCATTAAGTTCTTCGTCGAAGCTTAGCTGGGTACAATGTTTTTCACTCTGACTATCACCCACACCGGGCTTTTCTACCCTGTAAACGGCAAAACCTGCATCTACCCAGTCGAGCATTAATTTTTTCATTGGGCTATCATTGGATACTGTTTCTACGGAACCGCATGTATAACCTTGTAAAAAATATATTACTGGTGGTTTAGTTTTGTGCTTTGGAGTCACCAAAATGCTTCTTAAGGCATTGCCTTCATAGACAACCTCATCATAAGAAACATTGGCATTTTCAAAAGTTTCTATCGGTCTTCCCAATAATGAGGTGGATTTATTTTGCTTTTTGTTGCCTGAATAGTATTCTAATTCAATAATATCTCCTTTGTATAATTGTCCGGTAATGCCCAAGACCTCTTGAATGGTATTAACAGATCTGCCATTTAGTTTTGTAAGCACATTGCCCTGTTTGACACCCAAATTTGAAAAAGTTGAATTGGGCATTACGGTGGTGATAAGCACACCCGAACTGGTTTCTAAGTTATTCTGTGCAGCAATGCTATCATTCAATGTTTGCATCATGATGCCTAAGAGCCCTTTTCTTTTTAAGGTTTGAGCATGATTGGAGTGTAACCCTACAATCGAAATAAAAAGGAATATCCAAATGGGCGATATACGATTCATAACATTTGTTTTTAGTAACTTTTATTATGAAGCAAACCTACCTGTTTAATGGTATCAAGTCGTCCGAATAACAGTAAATGCAAAAATTAGTACCTACTTTTAAGAGACTTTAACAGCAAGTATTGGAGATAAAGGTTGGAAAAAGGGATTAACCGTAAAGTTTGGCCATATGGTTTTTTCGAAAGGAAGAGGGCGTTTCTCCGACCATTTTTTTGAAAACCGCATTGAAAACGGATTTATTATTAAATCCGGATTCATAGAGTATCGTTAAAATGGTCATGTCTCCTTCATCATTTTTTAAAAGTGACTTTGCTTCTTCTATCCTATAGTAATTTATGAAGTCATAGAAATTGCCGTTGTAAAAATTGTTGATCAAAGCAGAAACATTTCGCGGGGATTGATTCAAAGCCTCTGATAGGTCGCCTATCTTCAAATCTGCATTTTTGTAAAGCTGCTCGCTAGCTACCAGACCACAAAGCTCATCATAATTCTCTTTGTTAATAGCACCCATATTAGGCTCTTTCTTTAACCTGACGGATAAATTGTTATAAAAAACCTCAGGGCTTCCCAGCATCAAAAACACGGTGACATTAGATAATATCAAGAGAAATAAAACACCAATTGCAGTGAGCGTATCCGAGACCATTGTATTACTTTGGAATATTGAGCTTGTCAAAAACAAAAACCAAATCGCAATGAATATTAAAAGAACCTGCTTTAACCATTTCAACATTTTGTCAAAACCTGGACTTTTTGATTCTGCTTTATAAACGGTCCAAAAAGAAATGCCAGTGTATGCCACTACTTGGAAGAAATATAACATTTGAAAGGCATTCCTAAACCACAAGAAATTTTTAAACTCAGGACCATGGTTCCCGGTCACCAAAAATACGAATACCCCGATGTTCAACAGAACAAAAATGAAAAACGGTACAAAATGAAGACTGAATTTTTTAATTGTAACCGCTGATTTTACAATATTCAAAGCAAACCAATACAAAAAGGGCGCATAGAAAAACAGAAAAGAATTTAATAAAATCCCTAAGGTATAAGCAAACCTGTTTCCTGGAAAAAAAGAACCATCCAATAACAAATTGCTCATTAAAGTAATTCCCTTCCCTAAAAGAAAAAAAGAGAAAACCAAAATGGCATCATCCAACTTTTTTCTGTGGTACCATATTAATCCTGTAAAAAGTAAAAAGTTGAATAACGTTATTTTTTGCAGCAAATCAATCATTTAAAGATGTTTGAAAGAATATGTGTAGTTTTTTTGGATTAATGAAACATATGATTCTCCCCGATTTTAGTTTGGTTTTATAATCATATTACGCCCCTTTTTTCAACCAAACCTTTGAAATTCTGATGGGAGATTAAAAACCAAATATAACTGTAATAAATATTTCAGGTAAGATGTAACTGCCTAATTACTTAAGATTTTAACGACCTAAAAGTGATCATTTTTCAAATTCCTAAAGTGTAAACCGATTTGAATACCGCGAAAGTTGTAATTATTTGATATCAAATGAAATCAGGAAAAATAAAAAAGTCTGTAAATCAACGATTTACAGACTTTTTGAATTATTATGGACTCTTAAAAGTGACCTGACTGGGGCTTGAATGCAAACTCCAATCATTTGATTTTCAAAAAGTTAAAATCTATATTTTAAATATGTGCACCGATTTGCGCACCTGTCAAAAACGATATATCAAATGAACTTATTTAATGATAAATGTAACCAAAAATTTTCAGTTAAAATTATTATTAAGTCAATCTATATGTGGAGAGAAAGCTTGTGATGATTTAAGCTTAAATAAAGGTAGGATTAATTACCTCACAACAATTAGCTGGTTGTTCCGAGAAACGTTCTTTTTATGGGACTTTGGTAAAACAAGTACAATTGCAATGACCACAAGAACCCAGATTACGACTGCGGCGCCTACTTTAATCTTTATATTTTCTGAAACATAGTGTTTTTGTTTCATTTTGCTCTTCTTTTATAAATTGGTCTTTTACTCTCCTTCCTTCGTCATTTTTTTGTTAAACTAATTTTTAATGTATCCTCAATTGCCCAGCGGCTATTAATAGACTTGACTCGCATTAAAAAAATAGGTGCTGTTTTGCTAGCCCGCATTTAAGCCAAACTTTCTATTATTTGAGCTAACCTATACTATGGCTTATTCGCAACTTTGTCTCAATAAATAGCGAAAGCCGCTATATCATTCTAAAAGACAATACAATGAATAATACAGGAAATACACTATTAGGAATAATCGTAGGTTCAGCCATTGGCGGAGCACTTGGAATATTATTCGCACCGGACAAGGGAGAAGTAACCCGCAAGAAAATCGCTGAGAAAGCTGTAGCGACAAGAGACAACCTTACTGAAGGGGCCATAGATTTAAAAGATAGGGTAGCAGAAACAATTACCTCAAAATCTGAAAGTTTGGAAGGTCGAATGGAAAGCCTAGTTTCAGATGTTAGTTACAAAACCGAAGACGTCATTAAAACCTTAGAACACAAACTTGCCGAGTTAAAGGAAAAAAACAAAAAACTGCAGAAAACATCGTAATGGGCATTTTTGAATCTTTAAACCAAACTTCCGATAAAGCCCTTGACGTTGGCGAACAATACTTTAAAAAGACGCAAGAGTATTACAAGCTCAAGGTCTTTCAACAGCTCGTCACTACCACAGGAATGTTCTGTAAGATAGTACTTATAGGAAGTTTTCTATTCTTAGGTTTGATTCTTACGGCGGTTGCCGGAACATTGGCACTGGGCGAGTTCATCGGAAACATAGTTTTTGCATGCTTGATCAGTGCCTCTCTTTTACTTTTGGCAGGTGCAATACTCTACACATTTAGGACAAAAATAGATTCGGTTATCGTTCAAAAAATGGCAAAGCAATTTTTCGACTAGATGAAAGCATACAAAAACCTTGATGAAATCAATTTGGACCTTAAGCGATTGAGTCTAGAACGCCAAATCGCCTTGGAGGAAATGAAAGGATTGAAAACGGAGGTCAGACATGATTTGCGTCCTTATAATTGGATACATACCGCTTTGTCCATGGCAAAAGAATATGGGGTAATCTATTTGGTACGGAAAGTATTCCGGTAGTATAATACATTTGGTTGGTCGTTGAAAAAGGATATCCCTTTAAAAGACCATCCTCTTTTATTCCTCTACCGTAACCAATGCCTTTTCCTGAAACTCACTAGGACTAATACCATATTTCTTTTTAAAAATCTTAGAAAAATAGCTTCTGCTGCTGAAGCCAATGGTATAAACGATCTGTGATATGTTCAAATCAGTGGTTCGTATCAGATCACGGGCAACTTCCAATCTCGAATGCCTGATATATTCGGTCACTGTTCTTGTGTACATTAATTTAAACCCTTCTTGCAGCTTTGCCTGTGAAAGTCCTGACTCCAATTCAAGCTGCTCTAATGAGTAATCTTGAGCGACATCATTGGTTATTTTTTTTGCCAAACCACGGATTATTTTCAATTCAGAGCTCAGCAGCGTGGTTTCGGGGGCTTTGTGCTTTAACGATTTGTCATGCTGCAGAATATGTAGTGACAAAATTTCATAGACCAAACCTTCCATCATCATCAGACGAATCATCCCTTTGGTTTTTATCTTTCTTAGCCCTCCAATTTTACTGGCCAATTTTAAATTGTACGCACCGAAATACGCAAACTCTCTATCATGATCTGTATCCAAGAATACTTCATACAGTTTTTCGTTCAGTGCATCCAAATAATTCAGGCGCTTTTTCAAGAACTGTTTTCTGGTAATCTGAATGACGTTGATCTCCAATTTCTTATTTGCAGGAAAGTAACCATAATTAAACCCGCCGTCATGACTGGTAATAATGACCGATTGAAACTGCTCTAAGGTTTTGATGTCTTCTTCTGATTGATAGCCAAAACGATGACCACAATGCCCTTCTAAACAATACGTAAAATGTATGGGATTGAATTCCGATGCGTCCATAACCAAACAGATATCATCGAAAAAAGTGATATCATATTCCAGCAAGCTTACACCCCAGTCAAACGTAATAAAACGAATCGTACCTTTCGCCAAATCATTGTCCATGGTCAAGGTATGTTCGCCCCACCGCTCTTCTAAAGTTCCCTTTAGGGCAACACGAAGTTGTTTTACGGTTCCTTCCGTGTTATTGGCATCGATTACTATTTCAGTCATATTGCATTGATACTAATAAATTCTTTTCCAATTGAAATAAAGCCCTATTGACCGCATCAATCAAGTAAAACGAATTTACAATTTTAATGAGGTGAATCCCTGAATTTTTCCGTAAACCTGTATAGAAAAAGAATGATACCTTAACTTTTATACTAAATACAAGAAAAACCCCTATTTCTAGGGGCTTACATCAACCAACTATTTAAATGCGCTCTATTTGACCATATCAAACTCATCTACAATAAAAAAGTCTTTATCCGCCGTTTTGGCAAAATATACTCCTTTACCCATAATGTACTCCATACTTTTATCATCAACCTTGACCGCAAAACCACGATCGGTAGCGACCAATTCAAACGTATCGGTTACCTGTTTGTCATATTTTAAAGAAATCTGTGTGTTTTCGGAAGGGTTGACGAGACTGGTAATAGTAATAAGCTTTGCAACTTTCGCTGGGCTACTTACCCTGTCTTGATCGGTTTTCCCAATATCTTCAGCATCGAATTTTGCACTGTACGCTCGGCTCTCCTGAACCTTTACCGTATAGGGCATTTTCGCTCCATCTTTCATATAATTGAAGGTGCTTGTTGTCGTCGTGCTCAACGTACCCGCGGGCTCACCTTGTGCCTGTATTTGTGTGAATACAGCTAATAGAATCATACTAGTAATCAGTTTTAAATTTTTCATGTTTTTATTCTTTTAAGATTATTACTTGATTTTGTCTTTTATAGGATATTACCCCACCTAGAGATTAGTTTTGAAATGTAGGTTCTTCGGCGTTGATATTCTTAAGGTTCAGGCTATTATTGAATTGCAACGTACGAATAGGGAACGGAATGCTGATGTCATGAGCATTGAACTTCTTCTTGATGGCCATGATGGCGACACTTTTGGCCTCTAACCGGTTCTTGGCATCGGTTGCGTTGACCCAAAATCGGGTTACAAAGTTGATGGAACTATCGCCAAACTCTTTGAAATATACTTCAATTTCACTGCCATCATGTTGTTGATATACACTTGAGATCGCCTCTTTTACCAAAGTTTCAACTTGATCTAAATCAGATTCATAGCTCACCCCACAATCTACAGCGATTCGCATTTTTTCAGTTACAGAGAAGTTTTTCAAGGGATTTTCAATAATTGTCTTATTTGGAATAATCACCAAATTATTGTCGAATTCTTTGAGCACCAAGCTATTCAGACTAATGTCGACCACTTCACCTGAATACCCGGTCGTCTCTATCCAATGCCCTATCTGTATTTTTTTTCGGAAGGATAGTATGATGCCCGCCAGCATGTTTGATAGCGTACCCTGAAGGGCGAGACCAATTACCAAACCGGATATTCCGGCACCGGCCAACAAGGTATTCAAGGTTTTGTCCAAGTCCAGGGCACCTAAGGCCAAAACCAGCCCGATGGACACCACAATGATTGCGGAAACCCGACCAATCAATTTAGAGATACTGTCTTGGGGAATTTTTTTAGATGCCAATCGTACCGTCCATTTATTTACAAATCGTGCTGTGTAAAATGCGATTACCATCACGATAAGTGCTACCAAAAGGTTAGGTAGATTTTCAATGAAGGAGGTGGCCCATCCTATTAATTTATCATAAATGTCTGTAAAGGAGGCTTGTATTTTATCGTTCATTTTATAAGGTTTTATACTTAACAATTAGTTCTTGTTTCAGGACATTGAGAACGATATTAAGAAGCCTTGTTCATATTGGTGGTCTTTAGTTGGTCTTCGGTGTTCTTGTTCCAAGCATCCAACATCCAACTTGCTTTTTCCAGCTTGCCGATGTAGGCCCCTATCATATCTAGCGTGCCTTCATCTCCCGCCATTTCGGCCTTGGTAATTACTCTCTTCATCTGTAATAGAATAATTTGATGGTCACTTATGATTTTGTCAACCATCTCAGTATCGGTAATCATGGCAGATGTTTCTTGTATTTCGGCCATTTTTAGATACTCACCAAATCTGCTTACCGGATGATAGCGCAACGTTAGAATACGCTCTGCGGTTTCATCAATTTTGAGCTTAGCGTCGTTGTACAATTCCTCAAATTTATTATGCAGGTCGAAAAAGTTATTTCCAAGAATATTCCAGTGAAAGCTTCTTAATTTTTGATAGTACACATTGTATTCTGCCAATAATTGATTCAATTCAGCTACGACTGGCACTAATTTTTTGTCGTTTATATTTAAGTAATTCATGATATTGTTTTTGTTTCATTCGAGACGTGACCTTCACGCTCTTTCCATTTGATTACAAAATTAAAGGGAAGGTCGAGATCAGCTTTGCTCATATGCGGTAGATGTTGACACATTTGCCCGGATTACAGAGAATATTGTTACCTGCATAAATAGGCCGATAATGCCATCCGCTTTGCATCCTATTGAAAAAGATGGAATTTTTGAAATGAGTCAAGACTTTGGGCAAACGAACAAAACCTTGCTCCAATGTCCCTTTACCTTTGTACCAACAAGTAATAGAAATGCTTTCCCCTAAGTTCTTTTCCTTGATTGTGGAGTTAAAATTGAAAAAGAAAAGACATGATATCCTTTGGAATTCAATTTCTCAAAATGAATTTATCCAAAAATAAAGAAAGCAATAAGATGTAAAACAATGCGCATCTCAAAAGCAAGAGCATTGTTCACTTAAATATTTTATAGATATGAGTACTTATTCAGAAATCATTGGAAACAAATTAAACGACCTTTTAGAAAAAACCTATGATGCGGAGAAAGGGTTTAAAAAGGCCGCCGAACATACGGAGAA
Organism: uncultured Allomuricauda sp.; assembly: GCF_947499585.1. GTDB lineage: Bacteria > Bacteroidota > Bacteroidia > Flavobacteriales > Flavobacteriaceae > Flagellimonas. The sequence goes on from NZ_CANMOO010000005.1 coordinate 88,313, forward strand.
TTCGTATTTAAAAGGATTTTTTGATAGAAAGGCACAACAACGCCACAACTTTGGCCATGAATTGAAAACGGAGATCAAATCATTCGGTCAAGAGGTGGATAAGGGCGATAGCATCACTTCAAAAGCCCACCGCGCCTGGATGGACGTAAAAGCCATGTTCGCTACAAACAGTGAAGAAGCAATGTTGGAAGAAGCCATTCGCGGAGAAAAAGCGGCCGTTGAAGAATACAAAGATGTTTTAAAGGAAACGACCTTACCACCTAGCACCGAGCTGTTATTGAACAAACAAAGGAACGCAATCGAAGTAGGGTTCAACAATATCAAAACTTTGGAAGATATTAGTTAAGAACAATAAAATCTGTTTTAAAAGGGAAGTACTTTACTTCCCTTTTTTTATGCACTTATAGGATAAGGTCCGAAAACTTGCATTTCAAATCGGAAATCATAACGAATAAATTTTCGCTCTATCCTGGATACAAATCCAGTGGACACATTTTCATATTAGTTGTCACGTGTTTGAAAAGAGCAAAGCTTTATCGCGATAGCATCAAGCCACGGAGTGACATTTTCGGAAATTTGTAATGAAAGCGAGTAAGACAGCTGGCTTCTTATAAATTATTAACCTTAAACAATATACAATGTTACGTTGGACAGTCACTTTTATCATATTGGCAATCATAGCCGGAATATTCGGTTTTGGCGGAATCGCGGCCGGTGCGGCAAGTATAGCCAAAATTTTATTCTTCGTTTTTATAATTCTTTTTGTCATTTCATTGATAACAGGAAGAAAGAAAATTTAATATTAATAAAAACATTTCCCTTAAAAATTAACAGAAATCTTAAAAAATCAAAACAATGAAAAAATCGGTATACACGTTATTATTCGCTTTTATGACGATCATCGCAGCCTCCAGTTGCAGAGAGCAAACAACAAAGGAAAAAGTAGAGGATGGAGTTGAAGAAGTTGGTGAAGGAATCGAAGAAGGTGTTGAAGAGATCGAAGATGAAATCGATGACGCTACGGACGATAATTAGTAAAGTTTAAAACAACTTATGAACAAGCGGATGGCTTTAAGGGTCTATCCGCTTTTTTTTGAAATTGTTTTGAAATAGAATGGAAAAGAAAATTTTGAAATAAAAATTACTGGGAGAACAAAAATCCGAGGTATTGGGTTACTCCTTACATCAGTATTTCTACATATATGACGTTCGTATTTTAAGTTAAGATAAGTTCGCATGTAATTGCTACTTTAGTTTATCTTGTTGTTAATATGAAGACTATCCTATTCGGTTTTTATCTAGCGATTACCCTATGGTGCCTTTTTAGCATAGTAATGCATGGTACAAGACCCTCAAAGTCTTTGGGATGGGTTTTTGTAGTAGCCGTTTTTCCCTTTGCCGGGGCCTTGATATACTATCTCTTTGGCATGAACCGCAGAAAGTTCAAGTTCTACAATCTGAAAAAACGCAAAGAACGTCTACTGTATGACGAATCACGTTTACAAAAAGATAAAGACGGTGCTATTAGTGCATTTACTTCCAACAAAGCAAAGAAACTCTCTACGCTGATTCAAAACAACTCCGGTATACAAGCTAAAAGCGGAAATAAGGTACAGGTTTTACATACAGGGAAGGAAACCTTTGATGTCATTTTCACAGCTATAAAAGCCGCAAAAAAGTTCATTCATATTCAATATTATATTTTCGAGAAAGGGGAATTACAGGATAAATTCTACACACTTTTTAAGGAAAAAATCGCTGAAGGTGTCGAAATCCGAATGATCTATGATTCTTTCGGAAGCTCTTCTTTTCGGGGGAAACTAAAAAAACGTTTTCGGGATATAGGCGTGAAAGCATATCCTATGATGCCTCTGCGGCTTAATAGTTTTATGTATACCTTGAATTACAGAAACCATCGAAAAATCATCGTCATCGATGGCAATGTTGGCTTTACGGGTGGGGTAAATGTATCTGATAAATATATTAAACCGGTTTCTGATCTAGGTATTTGGGAAGACTTGCACCTAAACTTAAAAGGTCCTGCAGTAAATAGTCTACACCTCATTTTTTGCAAAGACTATTATTTTGCAAGCAAAGAAGAACTTTTGTCTACCCCGAAATACTGGACCGAATCAAATGAAAAGGGTGAGCATACCGTGCAAATAGTTGCCAGTGGGCCAGATTCTGACCAACCCGCAATTATGCAGCAGTATATTGCCATGATCCATCAGGCCGAAAAGAAGGTATGTATAGCGAATCCCTACTTTGTGCCAGGTATTGCGGTATTACAGGCCCTGAAAATTGCTGCCCAAAGTGGTATCGAAATCAATTTGGTGGTGCCAAAAAAATCAGATTCGTTGCTGGCAAAGTACAGTATGTTCAGCAACTTTGAAGAATTCTTAAAACTTGGCATCAATATTTATTTGCGTAAAGATTTCTCACATAGTAAAGTCATCATAATCGATGATAAAATTGCATCAGTGGGATCGGGCAATTTTGATCATCGGAGTTTTGAGCATAATTTTGAAACGAACGCTTTGATATATGATAAGAAGATTGCCAAAGAAATTGCTATCGAGTTTGACAAGGAAATATCTGATGCATCAAAACTGTCTTATGAGGAATTCAAAAGGCGGCCATTTGGACAGAAGCTCATAGAGGGAATTGCTAAGTTTTTTAGTCCCTTGTTATAATGATGTTGGTATATTACCTTTCATCGAAGTTGACTATAACCATTTTTTGCGCCTAAAAATGAACATTAACACAACAACAATAATAAGCATCACACCAAGCAGTATGTGATATCCATGTTTGTGGTGGAGTTCTGGAATATTATCAAAATTCATCCCATAAATACCGGCCAAGAAAGTTAAGGGTATAAATATGACCGAAATTAAGGTAAGGAGTTGCATCACCTTGTTCATCTTAAAGCTCAGTTCAGAAATAAACAAATCTTGAAGACCATTTAATATATCTCTTGACGAATCGATAGTATCCATTATTTGAACTGTGTGCTCGTATAGGTCGCGGATGAAAATCTGGGTATTGTCCCGTACAACATTACTGTCTGTTTTTGAAAATCTGGCTATGGCCTCACGTAACGGGGCAACTGACTTTCTTACAATGAGCAACTCTTTTTTGAGTTGATGAATTTTGGTCTTATCCTTTATATCCAGTTCAACCAGCATTTTTTCTTCCAAACCCTCTATGACCTCTTCTATCTCTTCCAAGACCACATAGTAATAATCGACCAGGGCATCAACAAGTGCATATGCCAAATAATCAGCTCCACGCTGTCTAATTCTTCCCGAGCTAGATGTGATACGCTTACGTACAGCTTCAAACAAATCACTTTCGGTCTCCTGAAAAGTGATTATAAAGCCTTCATTAAAATAGATTGAAACATGTTCTTTTATTATTTCGACCCTGTTCTTATCAAAGCTAAGTGCCCTAAGTGTAATGAAGTTTCCCTTGTCATATTCTTCGAATTTGGGGCGTTGATATGTATCTACTACACCTTCCAATACCAAGGGGTGAATATCAAAGTTATTCCCGAAGAATTTGACCAATTCCGTATCGTGAAGTCCACGTACATCGTACCAGTCGACCTTATCGACCGGAGATTGTTTCAATTCGTTTTTTGAATGGCTATCTATTTCTTTTTCCAATAGACTGTTTCCGTCGTATTGGAGGTAATGGATAAGAACCTTGTCCACCTTTCTATTACCGGTAAAAACTACGGATCCAGGGGCCAGCCCTGTTTTTTTTCTAAGCCTGTTCATGTTGTTTTCGCTCCTTTGTTGGATTGTCTTTATAAATCAATGTCCTATGGGGGAATGGAATGTCGATATTTTCCTTGTCAAATTGCAATTTAATGCTTTCCAATAGGTCGCACTGCATATTAAAGGCATCCGCACTATTTTTGGCCCAAGCAAATCCCCTGAGATTTACCGAGGATTCCCCAAGTTCAATTACCTTGACAGGGGCAACCTCCATACCTTCTGCTATTTCCTTTGGAGTTCTGTTATCAATACTCAAGGGATGGTTTATAATTTGATTTTTGACTATCTCCTTTGCTTTTTCTATATCAGAATCATACGCGATTCCGATTTCTATCCATTTACATATTTTGTCATCCCCAAAGTCTGCATTAATGATGATTTCATCACTAATTTTTGAATTTGGGATTATAATTCGTCTATTCTCAAAATCTCTGATGACCGTGTGTCGCAAAGTGATATCCTCCACAATTCCAGTAAGCTCTCCAAGGCTTAAACGGTCATTGACCCTAAAAGGCTTGAAAATCACTATAAAAATACCACTTATGATATTTCCCAATGCGTGTTGGGAGGCAAAGCCTACGGCCACGGCTAATACTCCGGCACCTGCCAATAATGAATTTGCAAGTACTCGCAAAGAGGGCATCGTATATATTGCTATACTTATGCCTGTTACATATAGTACAGCTCTAATCGCGTGTCGAAAAAATTTATAATTGGTTGGGTCGTTTTTCATTTCTTCCGTGGACTTTCGTATTAGCCTTTTAAAAAAAAGGTCGACCAAATACGCCACCACAAAGGTTAGAAGGATAATTACCATGGGGATTCCAAAAGTGTCCAGATTTTTTAGGATTTCTTCTTTCATCATTATACATACTTTATTAAAGTATCAACAATGTAATCATTTTACACTACAAGCGTGGCAGGTATACAGAGATACACCATGGACGATAAAGAACCAATCAATTTAATAATTGGTGAGGCATGAAATAGTGCTGACAGGTAAAATTGGTATGATGTAAATTAGGCCCTGCAAAACCACTGCTTTGTGCAACAGATTAGAAGAAATAACAAAGTCCCAATGGAAATTCAATATTTGGATCTATCTCTAGCATGGGGTCAACATATTTTTAAAATTGTTAAGTTCATTGATTTCTGATGTGATGTTGGGCATAATGGATGTAACTTCGTTCTCAAACAAATTCGGCCATTAGGGCCTTGTATGGCTACAATGACAAAAGGAAAAAAAAACGATAGACTTTATTTCATAGACGCCATTAGAGCTTGGGCAATTTTAATGATGTTGCAAGGTCATTTTGTAACAGCCCTATTAGCTGATGTATATCGTGATAATGGTAATCTGTTTTTTTCTATTTGGAGTTATTTTCGCGGGGTTACGGCGCCCTTGTTCTTTACGGTTTCCGGCTTCATCTTTACCTTCTTACTAGTGCGGCAATATGACCAAGGTCTTGCTAACCCTCGAGTTAAAAAAGGAATTAAAAGAGGTGTTCAGCTCATGGCAATAGGGTATCTGTTGCAAATACGCTTCGCTATGGTATTTATAGGGGGTATCAACGATTCTTATGACATAGTACATGTACTACAATGTCTGGGTTTGTCCATAATATTGATTGTACTGGTTTATCTGGTTTCTTTTAAATTCAAAAGAGCGGTCTTTTCCGTGCTTTTGTGTTCAATGACCATTCTGCTGTTTATTTTCAAATCCAGTTACGAGCAATGGGATTATTCTTTCATCCCCGAATTTTTCTCCAACTATTTTACAAAGGCGAATGGTTCGGTCTTTACGATAGTACCTTGGTTCGGGTTTGCTTCCTTTGGTGGCTTTTTGGCAGTAGTTTTCTCAAATAACCATGCCAAACCTAATTTTTATAGGAACGCAATTATAACTATCGTTTGTACGGGATTTATTTTGGTGGCCAACTCCTATGAAATTATCAGGGACCTTAAGGAATTGACCGGTTTACAATTTTTCCAAGACACCTTACAAAACACCTATCTTTTTGCCCGTTTAGGTGTTATATTGTTTGTTTTCGCATTTTTTGTTCTCTTTCGCCAATACTTCAAAAGCAAGCTGCTCTTAAAAATAGGGCAAAAGACCTTGCCTATTTATGTATTACATTCTATAATGCTCTATGGAAGTATTACAGGATTTGGACTAAGTAGGTTCTTTTATCATTCTTTATCACCTACATCGGTCATTTTGGGAGTAACTTTTTTTGTTGTTCTAGTCAGTGCAACTGTCATGATCGTGGATGGAAAAATGAAAACGATAAAAATATGGTTCCGATAAACTGTTGGTTTTACGGGATCCTCATTTTGTGCAAATTCTTCTTTCTATAGAGCGTTGGGGTAGTTCCAATCACATTATTGAATGACTTATAGAAGTGAGGTATGCTGTTGAAGCCAACCCTGATTGAAATTACATTCACCTTAAGGTCTGTGTTAAGGAGCAAATTACATGCTCTTTGAATCCTGAATTCATTTAACATGGTTTTGAAAGTCTTCCCGGTTGTACCAACAAAAAAGCGACAGAAAGACGTTTCCGTCATAGACAATTCTTTCGCGACACTTCTTGTGCTTATCAGGTTTTGATAGCCATCATTAATAATATCCAAAACCTTTCGAATCCTTTCCATGTCCCCTTTGGTAGATGAAACCAATCTTCCCGCACCTAAATTTATCTTATAGGGGGAACGCTGAATTTCACCCAGAATCTCAAACAGTTTTAAGAGCCTAAGAGCTGGTTTATGATTCATCATTTCAGAAATAAGGGAACCGATATCATGTTTTGATCCGTGCTCGATATAAATACCGGTCTCCGCTTCCATCAGAAGCTCTTTCAATTGTCGAAACTCCTTAAAGGTTTCAGCTATCCTTTCAATCTTTTCCTGCCCTATTTGAATGATATATTGCTCACTATCATCGGTTGTACGTCCATAATAGAAGGTATTATGGGGAATATTTGGACCAACTATGAAAAGGTCACCATTCTGGAAATGACTAATGGTGGTATCTATATATCTCGCCCCATTCCCCTTTGGCACATATACCAGTTCAAATTCAGGATGGAAATGCCAAAAATCAAAACATCTGGGAGTAGGCCGTTTTTGGTGCAGCATGTAAAATGACGACTGCTTTTGCGGTCTTATTTCCTCTAATCTTGGCTTGTTCATGTGCTAAATTTTCAATAAAAATATAAAATAAGACAATCTTGATTAAAAATTGGATAATCGGAAATAGGAATACCAATGCCAAAAGCTGGAATTTAGAGCCTTATTTCTTACAGAAAAGCAACACCATTATATATTCATGAAATCCAGAGAAAAAATGGGAAAAACCCGGTCTGAACTGGTCAAGATAAGTCTGGAACTGTTGAAGGAGCACCAGCATAGCTCTGGCTCTTTTCCCGCTAGTCCCAATTTTGAAGAATTCAACTACTGTTTTTTACGGGATGCCAGTTATTGCGCCTATGCTTTGCTGTTATACGGTGAGGCCGGAAGGTGTAAAAAATTCCTTCAGTGGTGTCATAATGCCATATTAGCTTGTTCAGATAATATTGAAGCCGTAAAACGTAAGGCATTGGGAAGCGACCATATAGAAACCAATGAATTTCTTGCCGTCCGCTTTGAACTTGATGGTAGCCTTGACAGAAGTGATTGGCCCAACTTTCAAATCGATTGCTATGGGGCATGGCTATGGTGTTTGGAGGAATACGTTGCTATGACGGGTGACCAAGAGTTTTTGTTGGAAGTCCGGACTTCTGTTGAGCTTACGGTTTCCTATCTTGAGACCGTATGGACCTTTGCCTGTTTTGATTGTTGGGAGGAACACAATTATAGAAGACATACATCATCCCTCGTCTGTGTGGCAGGTGGCTTAAATTCCGTAACTCGATTGTATGGTAATCGAGATGCTGAGCAATTGGCGGAAAAAGTTCACCACCAAATATTGAAAACAATAACCCCCGATGGGATTTTTCCAAAGTTCCTTACTGGATATGGTATTGACTCAAGCAACATATGGTTATCTGTGCCATTCAACGTGATTCCCAGAGATGCTCCGGCGATGGCCAGAACGATAGAGGTAATGGAGTCCAATTTAAAAAGGGGTGGAGGGCTATATAGGTATCCAGAAGATTCCTATTACGGCGGTGGTCGTTGGCCATTGCTCAACTCCTTTTTGGCTTGGCACAAAATCGAAATAGGTGAGGTCGATGAAGCCGAAGAACTACTTTTTTGGGTTGAGGGCCAAGCGGACGATAATGGCCACTTCCCCGAGAATAATTATGAAATTCCATTACATCCAGAAAATACCCAGAAATGGATAGATAAGTGGGGTATCCGGGTATCAACGCCATTGTTATGGACCCAGGCAATGTACTTGATCGCCATTCACTTTTTAAATGGAAGAAACAATTGACCAAGGAATATATTCCATGAAGCCCAAAACTGAATTGTTGTTCTCCTATGGTACGCTACAAATGGAAAAGGTTCAGCTTGAGACCTATGGAAGGAAGCTTATGGGAACCAAGGATGCCCTTTCTGGATATTCGCTAGGTGAGGTAGAAATCAAGAACCAAGAGGTACTATTGAAGAGCAACTTAAAATTCCATCCTATCGCGATTAAAACAAATGATATTTATAATCTGGTTGAAGGCCATGTTTATGAGATAACAGAGGAAGAGCTACAGGAAACAGATAAATATGAGGTCGGCAATTACAAAAGGGTATTGGAGAAATTCCAATCGGGCAAAAAAGCCTGGATTTATGTGGCGGACGAATTTGTCTATGAATAAATGATCGCTGTAGTTATGGGTGTTAGTGGGTCGGGCAAGACGTCCGTTGGGAAAAAGCTGGCGGAAAGATTATCCATCCCTTTCCATGATGCCGATGATTATCATTCCGCTGCCAACAAAGACAAAATGGCAAATGGCATTCCTTTGAACGATGCAGATAGACTTCCATGGCTTGAGGAACTGAGCAATTTGCTTTTGGAGTGGCATTCTGATAAGGGTGCGGTATTGGCTTGTTCAGCGCTCAAGGAATCTTACCGTACTATATTAAACTCTAAAGTGGAAGATATAAAATGGGTTTACCTTTATGGTTCAGAGGAAGTCCTTAAGTCCAGAATCGAAAAACGATTGGGCCATTTCATGAAGATTGAAATGCTAGATTCTCAAATCGAGGCTTTGGAACCACCTGACTATGGCTATCATTGTCCCTTGACAGATACACCAGAAGATATTGTCGATTCGTTTGTCAGAACTCTTCAAATTAATTGAGTTGAATTGAGTGCTAAAAAACGGCCATTTTATGAAACCGCCTTTTTAAAAATTAAAGGTATTCTGCTAGAGTCCCATTCTTGGTCTCTTTTAGTATTCTCGTTAATTCACTTTTTATGGGACGCTTGCTAGTATACATAACCCACCGTTTAATTGAACTTTTGCACTAACACAAGTTCATTGATAATAAGGAGTTTACTTTTTCCGTACACTTAAATAGTTTACCTTATATACCCTTTATTGCCCCTAAGATGAAGTTCGGATATGCAAGGGTGAGCACAAAATCCCAAAAACACGATTTACAGGTGGATGCCTTTCTGAAGGAAGGAATCAAATCCAAGAACATTTATGCGGATATATCATCAGGTGCAAAAGCAGAACGAAAGGGACTGGATGAACTGCTGTCCATTTTGAGGGAGGGTGATACACTTGTGGTTTGGAAACTGGACAGAATTGCCAGAAGCCTTTCACATCTGACCAAGCTCATTGAGGATTTTGAACAAAAGGGCATCCACTTCAAAAGCATTCAGGAAAACTTTATTGATACTACATCACCGCACGGGAGGTTCATATTCAACCTGTTCGCATCGGTTGCCCAATTGGATAGGGACATCATCATTGAACGGACACGGGCAGGGCTGGAGAGTTCAAGGCGACGGGGGATGAAAATCGGTCGGAAGCCTGGTCTGAGCAATCAGGCATTGCACAAAGCCATGTTGGCGGAACGGTACTATAGGGACAATAAATTGAGTGTTGAGGAAATCATGAAGCTCATTGATGTTGGATCCAAAAAGACCCTCTATAAATATCTGGCATACCAAGGAAGGCGAAAGTGTCTAGAGTGTGGAACGCTTTTCTGGGACAAGAAGCAAAACTTGGACAAGGCATATTGTAAAATGCACAAAAGGAAAATCAAATCCAATTGACTGTTTTACTCTCCTTTCACCGAAAACCCAATTTTTAATAAATGGGATTTTCCTACATTTATGAAAATTCAAATAAAGGATAACCATTTGCAAATGAATAATATTCGAATAGTAACATTAATACAGCTCTACGTATAATGGATATATGATCATTGATCATATACAATTGTTGTGCTTCATTATGACCAACCGCTAACCAATGATAAAATTCTTTAGAAAAATTAGAAAAAACTTACTTTCAGAAGGAAAAACTGAAAAGTATTTTAAGTATGCTATTGGAGAAATTGTTCTTGTCGTTATTGGAATTTTGATTGCGCTTTCGATAAATAATTGGAATAGTAAGAATCAAGAAAAAAATAAATTAGTTGACTCTTATAAAAGCATTGTAGACGAAATTGCATTTGTGAGCCCTATTATAGAAAATCAATATGCAAGAAATGACTCAACAATAATATATATTCAAAAATCTTTAAAACTATTAGAAAACAATAATTACGACTCAATAAATCAATTAAATTTTAACCTCAAAGGATTTAACAGATTAGCTCGATTAAAATATAACTTCCCAGTTATTTTAGGTTTTATCGAAAAAACAAATCCTGAAATAATTGAAAATAAAAAACTATTAAAGTTACTTCAAGACTTTAAATCCCAATTAACGTTTCTAGATGTTTATCATACTTATATGATTGATTCATTTCAAAATCTAATATCCCCATATACAATGAAAAACTTAAAGTTTTCGGAAAAATATAATACTCTTGAATTAATCAAAAGAGAAGATATAATTGATAATTTGGAACTAACCAATCTTCTGAACTTAAAATTAGAAACTGATAAAGGATCCTCTCAAAGATTAAAGAAAATAGTTAATACTATGAATGAACTAAAAAGTGAAATTAAAAGTGAGTTAAATAAAAAATAACGAAAGCACAACAATGGCTATAAGTAATTGCTTGTTCCCGCCTACTTCTGAAAATCCTCGAGGATTTTCAGCTTGGTGCGTACTTGCAAAGTTAAGTGCTAACCCACGCAACTACTCATAGCCGAGACCGTTAGGTGTAATTAAACACTCATAGATAATAATGGAAAAGAAAGTACTTCTTATAATTGAGATATTAGCTTTAAGTGTTTGCTTAATTAGTGGCGTGCTTTGGATTATATATCCGACTGAACCTTATGAACCTACCTTTGCTGTTTCTGGACTTACATTTATTATAACAGAAGTATATAGAAGATTAAAAACTAAACAAAACTCTAATCATTCTTTTTTAGAAATTGATTCTGAAAACACTTTATTGTGTAAGTATATGGATGGTGGTAAAATGAATGGGCATATTGCTTTATTGTTTTATGGACTTAAAATTGTAAATGCATCCGAAAATTCATTTACCATAAAAGACGTTAAACTTGAATACACCTATAACTCTAAAAAGTATTCAGTCATTTCGAATGTAGTTATCACTGGGACAGTTTTCAGTCCACAGACTAAAAAAGATCTAGATTCTTTAATCGTATATGTTGACAATGTTCAAGTTGTTATAATGGGGTGGGAAAACATTAGAACGAAAATTGGAGAACATCCAATAATTGAAAAAAATGGTGTTTTATCTGGTAGCGCATTATTCCTTTTAGAATTTAAAGAAATTCAAGAGATTCGTAAAATCGATGATTTCCAAATTACAATTTCTGACCATTCTAAAAAATATTCGAAACACCCAATCAAAATTGAAGAAGAATGGATAGAAAGAGGGGGGAAATCTTCTGTAAAACCGAGAAACTTCACGTCCGATGGTAATGGAAAAATAAACTACACCTAACAACGTGTATAAAACATAGCTAGCAAGTGCTAAACCAAAAGGTTTGTGCTGATTTGCAGAGACCGCCAAATTTTTAAATTTGGCTTTAAAAAATGATATATTAAAAACAAAATATAAAAATTCGGCTATGTGTTAATCCGAAAAGTTAGTGTCTTTTTGTACGCTACGTTTCATACACAAGACCGTTGAAAGTTCAAATAAAGGATGATAAAAAAAGTTTTCGAACTACCTGGTATTGTCAGTTGCTCATTGGAATACTTAACGGATTCCAAACATTTGCGCACTCTAGAGAACTATCCAGATGCTTTGCGCGCCGTCTGCGTTCCAAAAAAACGTATTGGGATACATCAGGCATCAAGTTATCTGAATTTCGACCAAATCCAACTGATACTAGATGAGCTCAAAACAATTGTCAAGGATAATTCCCTGTTTTATCGGCATTTTGAAATTGATTTTGGCAGACATAGAATTGGACCCATAACGGGAAGTAAGGGCAACATCCCTTCGTTTTGGTTAAGGCCTGGTATCGAGGTTCTGCCACTTCGGTATGTTGATTTGAACGACAGGAACCGACGGACAGCCGAAATTTTTCTCACAAACAGAATGAACGATGCAAAAGTTCCCTTTGGGGACCATGAGAGCGTAAGTGAACTTCTGACCTCTTGGAATCCTGTCATTAATTTTAAAGCCGGATTGATGAGTTGTTTTTCAAAGGCGGACGGCAAAACAATTGATCGTATGGTCATAGATCGTATTAATTCGGGTAATTTTAGTTGACAAACTATGACTAATTTAATAGGGTTGAAGAAATAGCCGTAAAAATAATTTTGAATAAACGATGACTGTAATAAAAGACTCAAAATACAAAAAAGCATTATTAGTCGAATTGATAGAGATTTACGTTGAAAAAGGTCATTCTATTCATATGCTTGTTGGTAAGCATTTAGACGATTTTGATCGTAACGACCTTGAAGGAAAATTAAGAGCTGAAGGTATCGATACTCAAATAGTGAAATCAAAAATCAAATAAACGATCAAAATGAATGAGATTTCAATTTATGAAGGCATCATTATCGGTGCAGTTGGAGGAGCTATTGCGGGCTTGTTTATTTGGCTCTTAGATCTTGCTAGGGAAAAGTATCAGGAAGTTACCGATACTAAAAAAGTTGAAAAATGGTTATTGGAGAACACCCACCCCAGAACTAAAGAGCAAGTTACCTGGAGAAGTACAAGAGCAATTGCCAGTCATAACAATCTTACCGAGGATAGAATAAGGTTTATTTGCAGCTACTCGAAAAAGATTGTTTTGGATACTTCTCATCAAAACAGAAATAATGAAGTTTGGGGAATGAAGGAAGATGTTAGGCCCTAAAATCAAATATGAAAAGTTCAAATAAACGATGAAACTTAGTAATTCATTTAAAAGCTCTCTAAGGAGGTTCATTTATTTCATGGCTAGTGGAACACACCGAATGTTAGAGAATCTAGATTATTTAGAGCTGTATGGAAATGAGCCTAGTGCGATTGAAAAGGTATTCGCTATTTATACTAATGTGATTGAATTGGATGAAACAGGTGCTGTTCAGAATGATGAGTATGCCCAGAAAAGAGCAACTGATTATTTGCGCTCATACTGTGATCCTGATTTTGAAGTTGAACCACCCTATGAAGACTGGGAAATTGAATTACATTAAATTAAAGTCTAAATAAACGATTTTCAATATGGAAGGAAAAAACAAGTTTAATGATTTTACTCCAGCAACTATAAATAACCTAAAAGGTGAACTTTTGGTACTAGAGCGAAGCGAAGGGAAATATTATATCGTGGACGAAGAGGAATTTGATTCAGCAGATAATAAAGATGAACTTAGATGTGAAATGCTCGATAAACTGGAGATTAAGGATAGGGTTCTTTATTCAAGATTTGAACAATCTAAATTCAAAATGCTTAAAAGGAGTGCTTTAGAAGCACCATTTACCACAGGTCTTCCAAACCATCTAAATGAGGAGTAAAGTTTAAACAAACAATGACATATAAGGATATTCAAGATAAAGCAAAAGAAGAGTTAGGGAGGTCAATTAAAACCTGTTGGATAGCTGATGTCAAAAGGGAGTTGGGTTTGACACATAAAGTAGCGAATAATAGAATATCTAAAACAAGGGTAAAATATCCATGTCCAGAAGGGGCAATAAAGGATTGGTTATTAAAAACGCTGAAGACCAAATAAACTATGGACAACTACAATAGATTAAAAAGTAGTGTTGAAATTCTTAAAAGCTTACTTGCTACTACACTAGATACCAGTACTAAACTAATGATTGAACAATCATTAAGAATTCAAGAAGATGTTTTAGAACAATTAAAGTCTAAATAAACGATTCCATGTGGTTCGACAGTGAAAAATTAAGAAAGTTGATTTGGAAGCACCATAAGGATAGTATTCCAATTTATATTGGCATCATATTTTTAGTACTTCTTGTTCTGTTGATGTACTATATTGACACGTCATTTTAGAAATCAATTCAAAACCAAAAAGTTCAAATAAAGGATGAAAAAAAGATGTAGAGTAAAACTTTTTGATGAAAACAATGAGGCTTGGAATTTGGTAATGGTTTCCCATCATTATCCTGATGTATTTAGAGGGGTTGCCCTTAAAAATATTAGGGCTACTCACTTTAAATCTTTTGAAGAAGCTCAAAATGCTTTAGAGGTTTTTAAGAAACAGGGCAATAAATACAGAGGGGAGATACACGAAATCTAAATAAACGATTAAAAGAATGGAGTTAAAATATTGTTGGAGATGTAAAATGGAAGTTCCTATGTTAGATAAAGAAGAACATACCATTGCCTCCAGATTATATTCACAAGGAATTCGAACTCTAAATAAAGATCGACAGATAAGATTTAAGGAGCTTTTAGATTATTATAATGACCTAACAGGATTTGGAGAAACTGAACCTAATGCTATAATGCATCATTCTCTTCAACAAATTGGACCAGATTGTGAAAATTGCGGTAAACCATATAGGACTCCGCAAGCAAAGCTATGTGCTGCTTGTGGAAACAAAAGAATTACCACATAAAGTCTAAATAAAGGATGCCAAATCTAAGGCAGACGTTTAATCTCTTAGTACTATAAACAAATATGCTTAAAGTATATCAATACCTAACATACCTATTCAATGCTTTTCTGATTATTGGTTTAGCATTAAGTTTATATGAATACTATATTGATAAAATGGATTACAATTGGATAGCTATACCAATTAATTTGTTGATTCTTTATGTTCTAATTTCGACATTATATTTTGTTCGCAAAACGCAAAAAGCATATGCTCCATCTCCTAAGGATTTAGTCAAAACCGGATTGTCGGAAACAAATTCTAGATTGGATAGATACATAACAATTTCCAATCTAATAGTTGGACTTGGATTGACCTTTTTCGCTTTGTACATTTTATTATATTACCCGATTAATCCAATTACCTTAGAAGAATTATTAAGATTATCAACCCTTGTTATTATAGGAGTTTATGGAATTCTAAAGATTAATTATTCTATAAGATTTTTAAAGCTAATTAAAAGGTAAGAGCTAACAAGCAATTGAGTTTAACTAAAGTTCAAATAAAGGATGAGGATTTACCATCTTATTTACTATAACCTTTATAGAGTTAGTCGAAAACGAAATGCTTCTCCGGAAATTCCGGTTTTATCGTATATGGCATTCTTGATGACTTCACTTCTTATAACAGGATTTAATTCTGTTCTTCTTCTTTTGAGATTAAAAATGCTCTATAAAATTCATTATGTAGGAACCTTTTTGGTTATTTGTCTATATGGACTCAATTATTATTATTTTGTGGTTAAAGGAAATGGTCCGGAAATTATGAGAACTAAAAAAATGCATATTGGCAAAAAATCCATAATCATTGATATATCCTTCGTAGGGATTATGTTTCTATCTGGATTCACGTATTATCTGATTAGGGAAATGAATCCTTGATGCAATTGTTTTGAAACACCTAGATTAAGTTCAATAAAACGATGAATTCGTCTACAGAATTAAAAAAGTTAGGAACACTATTAGCCAGAATAGGGTTTGTATATATGGCATTGGTATGGATTGAAGCTGGACTAATGGTTTTTGCAAAATATAAAAGTTTGGGACAGATTATTTATCAAGAATATGGAGTTGAATTTCTTTCAATTTATTTGGCACATTTTTTCATTGTAGGGCTCTTCCTTTTATGGTGTAACAATAAAACGAAGAAAATAGTCGGTTTATTAGAAGATGAAATTGACCGAATTTAAGTCAATGATTAAAATTTAAAGAATATTTTAAAAGTTTAAATAAAGGATAACCATTTGCAAATGAATAATATTCGAATAGTAACATTAATACAGCTCTACGTATAATGGATATATGATCAATGATCATATACAATTGTTGTACACAATTTAAAATCGATGCTTAGAAACTTAGTAGCTATACTTTTAATTTCATTTTTCGTAACCAGTTGTGGTGGAGACGACTACTATAATATTGCAACTTTTCACGCTAAAAATGGTGAGTACGAAAAGGCAATAGAATATTTTACAAAAGCGATTGACACGAACCCAAAAGACGGGGACGCGTATTATCAAAGAGCTTATTGTCGCCAGACAATAGGTGGAGATAACGAACTTATAATTGCCGACTATACCAAATCATTGGAATTTAAACCAAATGACCACGAAGCATATATGAATCGTGGTGTAGCGAAAATGGCGATTGGTAAAAATTCGGAAGCTATTCAAGATTACATAAAGTCAATTGAAATCAATCCTAAATACCCAGTTGTCTATGCAAACCTTGGAAATGCGTATAAATTGGATTTCGACAATGATAAAGCTTGTGAGAATTGGAAAAAATCCCTTGAACTTGGGAATGAAAATGTTCGGAAAAGAATCGAAATAAATTGTAAATAAAAAACTGTGTACAACAAAACCTATACGCAATGCCCTTCGGGACACTACGCATAGCCGGGTCGTTGAAAGTTCAAAAAAATGATATTTTACTCCATGATGATAAAACCATTACCGCTATATTTTTCGCCGCTAATATTAATAAATTTGGTGCTTGTTTTAATCTCGAGTATTTACGCTTTTATTGAAGTTCATAAGCTCCGAAAGTTAAAGCAGGTTTCAAATAAAGATTTAATATTTGGTTTCATTTTTTCTTTAACGCTTTACGCTATTTTGAAGTTAATATTTCATGGAGAAAATGAAGGATTATACATGATTCTTTTAGGACCTATGGTGGTGACCATTTTACCTCTTATTTTACATTTTGTCACGAGAAATATGAAAAAAGTAAAAATTATTTCTAAAATATCACTCTTATCTATAATCTTTACTTTTATTGGAATCGGATTAAAAATTTTATTGAGTAACATATCTTAAAAAAATAATATCCAATTTAATAGTTCAAATAAAGGATTTCATTAGAAGATGAAAGTTGTATGATAATAACTATGAATCGAAAAGCATTAATTATAGTTTGTGCTCTTTTAGTATTGTCCTGTAAAAGTCAAAAGAGATTTACCTCATATAAGGAATGCATGGACAAAAGTCTAGAGAATACAGGTGTTGATTTCTACGGGAGTTTAGCATTGGTTGAGGATAGCTTTATAGAAATAGGGGCTTTAAGAAACAAAAGTCGAGAAGGCTATGTCGAAGCATTTACATCATTATTTGGTAATGATGAAATATGGAAAAGTTATTATGAGTCCTATCTTTCACTTGAAAAAACTTCTTTAAAAGGGTTTAATTTAAAATTCAATAGATTCAAATTCTTAGGGATATGCTCAAGTATTGACCCTAGTTTTGAAGACATAAAATTTAATCCCACTTACGTGCAAAGGTATTTGTTCAATCAATTTGTACATAAGCCTTTTGATGATAACAATCTATTGGATGGATTAATGTTGTTTACTGATTTTAATGATGATGACTTAAGACTCAATATTACATATTTGTTATTGATTAATATGGAAGAAAAATATGACTCCAACGAAGACTCGTAAATTTCATAACAAGGAGTAACCAAAGTTCAAAAAAAGGATAATGTATGCACAATTCTTCGTCAGAATATAAAAGGAACAGTATTTGATTGAAGTTTGAAAACCGACATTATGAAATATAAATTCCTTTTGCTAAGCTTAACGGTCATGTTTGGACTTCAATTCAGTTTTGGTCAAGAAAATGCAATATTTGATTTTAATGCTGATGAGTTAATTGGAACATGGCGTCCAACCTATGATAATAGAACAGCCGAGTTGACCTTTGAAAGACAAGTGGAAACTGAGCGCAAATATGGATTATGGATTGAGATCTTGAAGAGCGGAGAATTTAGAAGTCGCTATTCTGCACCTTGTGGGAACGACTCGATGCTTCGAACCCATAATTATAACGGGATATGGAGTTTGGACGAAGACGAATGGATATTGACAACATCTGAACCAATTAATCGAAATGGAACATTGTTCAAAATAGTTGAGTTAAAATCTGACAAAATGGTTCTTGCCGAAATCAAAATAGAATAAGTGAAATTACATCGAAGGTCTGGCATACACCAAAGTTCAAATAAACCATTAATAGTACTTCAAATTTTTGCTAGCAAAAATTTACTTAAAAAGGTCAGTTAATAGTATTATGTAAGCATGAAATTTATAATAATTGTAATCCTGTTAGTTGGTTGTTCAAGTGTGAAACCACCAACAATCTATATTGAGAACCACGATAAATATGGAAATTTAAAAAATGGATTTCCTGAAAATGACACCCTTATTCAACTAAAAGGCTTGAAAGGACAAAGACTAGGAGAGGGCAAATTTGCCATGGCAGAAGGTGAGATTAGTCATCTTAAGGTTGGAAATTGGAAGGAATATGAAAATGATATTATTTCGTCCGAAGGTATGTATAGACTTGGAAGGTATGTGGAGTGTAGCGCTGTTGGCCCCGTTGCACAGTTTTACTATTATAGAACCGGTGAATGGATCTATTACAACAGTATGGGAGAAGTATCTTTCAAGCTCAATTTTGAGCCTACTGAACATCATGTTCAAACCAATTGTGAAGGAGGAGATGTGATGTCATTTGGCATTGTAAAAGAAGTGCCATTAGAATATTGGGGAGAAATCACTTATGACAAGATTTATGAGCTTCAAAAAATAATTTATGAACACTCTGATTATCTTGTAACTATGATTCCTTTAAATGGAATAGTGCACTATAAGGTGGAAAATAAGTTTTAAAAGAATTTTCGATTATCAGGATATAAATCGAAAAAAGTTAAAAAAAACGTTGTTCTTAATATGGAATTTTACATCGAAATATGAAATTTAATAAAGATGAGTTCTGGGACACTAATTATTATGACAATCCTCCATTGACTAGGAGTATGATTGACCTTGCCGAAAAAGAACTTAGGATTCGATTACCAGAATTGTTCATTTCGCTTCTACATCTCCAAAATGGTGGGTACACCCAAGGTTTTGCATACCTAATGAATCAAAAAACTGCATGGGCTGAGGACCATGTTCCCTTGAATGAGATGTTTGGAATTGTTACAGAAAAATCTTTTGAATCAGGGCATAATATTCTACAATCTTCTTATTTAATAAAAGAATGGGGCCTACCTGAAAATCAAGTGGCAATTTCTGGAGATGGACATTGGTTTATCACCCTGGATTATAGAAAGGGAGAAAAACCAAGTGTTCGGTGGATTGATGTTGAATGCAATGAGGACATCCATGTGGCTAATAGTTTTGAGTTTTTTATTGACAAGCTTATTACTTATGATGAGTATGAGCAAAAACAAATAGTTTAAATAAAGGATGCCAAGGTTTATAAAAGCTCTTCTTGCGACTTTAGTCATTACGACATCATGTAAGGATGATAAAAATAAAATTACTGTTGTTGACGATGAAACTTTTATTGCAGATGAGGAGAACGAAAAACTTAAACTAGTTTTTGAGAAAGCCCAAAATAGTTTGGACCATTTCATTAATGAGTTTAATGAACATTCTAATGATACAGTCTATTGGTTTTCAGCAAAAACAAGATTTGAACATACCAATGGTATCAATCATATTTGGCTTAAAATTGTTGATTACAGAAAAGATGGAGTGTTTATAGGGATACTTCACAATGAAGTCGATTGGTCCGATTCATTTAAAATTGGTGATACAATTTCTGTAAATCGAAAGAAAATAGAAGATTGGTATATTGAAAATGAGAATACCAAAAAGGTTCAGGGTGATTTTACCGAAAAAATCTTGTTTGATAATAACTGATAACCGAGGCCTTTAAAGCACTGGATTAAACCAAAGTTCAAAAAAAGGAATGTAAAACACATCATATAATTGTTACCAAATATTATGAATAAAACTTCAAAATCAATTACAAGCGTTCTAATGATTGGAATTATAGCTGTAATTGGATTTTTCCTAATTAAGAATTTTGTTTCGAAAGAAAATGACGAAACTAAAAATACTCAAACTGAATGGGACAAAAATAATATGAGGGAGATTGAACCGGAAGACAAGCTTTTAGTAGAGATAAAACAAGAAACAAAATTGCATTTATCTTATTTTATTTCTGAGTTTAAAAAAAGTTCGAAATCTGATTTTTTTGCAAAAGTAAAGCTCACCGAAAATGAAAAAACTGAACACATATGGGTTGAAATCTTAAAATTAGACAATGACAAATCCATTGGGCTATTAGGTAATGAACCAAAATATTTCAAAAACATGAAATATCTGGATACTTTAACTTTTGACATTAATCAATCCGAAGATTTAATGATAATGGAAAATGATTCAATTGTGTTTGGCGGATTTTTACAAGCAGCACTAAAAAAATAACATTTACTCAGAAAGAACTAAAGTAAACTAAAGTTCAAATAAACGATTATTAACTTAAGCGCATAATACATATAGGAACACTGATGATATCCCTACGTTGTGCAACATTTTATCAATCTCCATGTGAAAATTGAAATGAAAATATGACATTAGAAGAAAGACTAGATTTTTGCAAAATATGTACAAACCGAAAAATTGATTTTAAAATTGGACTTGTTTGTGGTTTAACAAATCAAAAACCTGAATTTGAAGATGAGTGCGAATTTTTCATCAAAGACGAAAAAGAAGCTGAAAGAAAATTAAACCTTAAACTTAACGCTGCTGGACCTTCTAGGAGCCAAAATGGTTCTTTGAAACCAGCGAAAAACATTAATTATGGAGCTTTTCTAACCGTATCCGGAATTCTTGTTTTATTGTTTATCTCTCTTTTATTTGGTGTAATAATATTAACAGCTGGGATCTCATTTTTAATTAGAGGTTATTCACAGAAAAAAATCTTGGCAGAAAATAGCTCTTTTAACGAAAAGTTGAAGAAAAAATAAACAGTGCCCTATGAAAAGCCTTAGTCCAGTTCTTTCAATAGTTCAAAAAAACGATAGCCATTTACAAATGAATAATATTCGAATAGTAACATTAATACAGCTCTACGTATAATGGATATATGATCAATGATCATATACAATTGTTGGCAACAATATGAAAATCAACGCAGATTCCTACATAACAAACACTATTGTTTACCGATTGAGTAATTATTCATACGGAATAGGAATTTTATTGACTTTAATACTACTGACTTTTTATTGGACAGATAAAAACAATCCTGAAAATGGAACTATATTCTTGATATTCGGAATTCTAATATTTTTATCACTCATAGTTGGACGAATCGCTCGCATTGTTTCGGGTGGATATTTTTGGCATCATATAAAAAATGACTTTAATATAAATCAAGAGTCTATCGAATTAGAAAATGAACGATATGAATTCGATAAAATAAAATTGCTCAAGTTTAACATAACGGATTATGAAAAACGAAAACCGTTCTTATATCAACATATTCTAAAAGACACACGGAATATGATAAAATTCGTGACTGACGAAAATATTATTCAAGTACATTTCAAACCCGAAAATAAATCTGAAAATGAATATTTGACTGAATTAAAAAAAATGTGGAATGCTAAAAATACTGTTGCCAACAATGTATAACCGCAATTACGGCGGATTCGACTACGTCCGAATCCACTCGGAATTGTTAAAGCCTGTGCTAAACCGAAAATTAACGCATATTAACCCGTAACTGACGGTTATACGAGACCGTTGGCAGCAAGCATAAAGAATGAAAACTGGACTTAAAATATTGGTTTGGACCTTAATGTTGGTCTCTATTAGAGGTGTGGCGTGCACTTGCTCAGTTCCAAAAAGTTTAAAAGCTATCCAAGATTATGAATTTGAAAATTCAGAATGCATATTTATCGGAGAAGTTTTAGAACTTGACTCTTATAGAAGTATTTTCAAGTTTAAAGTTGTTGAATCTTTTAAAGGAGAAGAAATTGGGACGGTTTACAGTGGAAAATACGACAAAATGTGCGGCCCAATTATCGATGAAACCGGGAATTGGCTTATCTATGGAAATTTCAACGATGAGAATCAAATAGTGATAAATCATTGTGGACTTACAAGAAGCTTTACTAAGCCCGAGAACAATATTTCCGCCACAAATCCCCCGCCGCCGCCCACACCGAATAAAAAAGAAACGGAATCAGAGGTTGAAAAGCAAATAACTGATTGGAGATTAAAAGCGAAATCGGATTTGGAAAGTGAAATAAACAGATTACGGAGAAGAACGGAATAAAAAGCCAGCTGCCAACATTGGCTATAATTCATTGCGGTTTTCTTGCTAACTTTAAGATTATAAACCATTAATACGGCTGGATTCCGAACGGACAATTTCCGTTGGAAATGTCCGCAACGAAATCATAGCCGGGACCGTTAGGTGTAATTAAATTGAACCGCATGAGCCGATATGTAAAAAAGGAAGTCAGAGACATTGTTGATAAAGAATCTTCATTTAAATGTTCTTGGTGTGGGGTTAATTTATTTGAAAGACATCACTTAAAAGAATATGCTCTAGGTGGGGAAAATACCGCTGATAATTTAATTCTACTTTGCCCTACTTGCCATACCGAAGCTCATAATGGAGGTATTGATAATGTTGAGCTGTTAAATAGGAAAAAAGAATTAAACGGGAAAATTGATAAATCCGCGGGAAATATCTCGGTAAGCGGAACTCCAACATTTATAGCAGGAGGTACTAGATACGAAGGTGGGATTGAACGAATCCTTGTACATAAAGATTTAGATTATTTAAAGATAGAATGTATAAATAATTATTTATTGGTTAGTCTTAAACTCTATGATGCTGAAGGAAAACTTGTCTTTTGGATGAGTAAGAATAGATGGTGGGTTGAAAACGATAAAATATTTGACTTTAAATTTAATAAAAACTCTCTTTTAGTTAAAAGCGATGAAATAAATTCGATTCTAAAAATCAATGTTGAGGAGGATATAGTTAGACTTCAATGTCAAATGTATGTCAATAATACTTTAGTGAATTTTGATGAAAACGAAATTAACATTGGACAATCAATCATTCGAATTGGTAAACATATTGGAGACAAAAATACAATTGCAATAACCATTAATTAACCAATAACTACACCTAACAACGTATATAAAAATAGCGGTTTAATCGCTTAATCGAAAGAAAATGAATAAATTAAAGGTCAGTTATAATCGGAAAAGCTAGTGCATAAAACCCGCTACTTTTCATATACAAGACCGTTGAAAGTTCAAATTAGGGATTCATAATGACTCAAGGGGTACAAGTACATATAGATAAGATAACCGAGTTTCAAAGAAGGCACCAAAATCTTCTTAAAGATTATGGTAAGAATAAGAAGAAAAATATTAGAATCAATAGAGAGATGACCGATATAAGGGATGTTTGCGAAAGGTATATTTTTAAAAACAATCTCAAAGAATACTTGGACTACGGTAGAGTTACACCACAAGTTCAGGCAGAATATAATGATTTTAGTAGCGCAAGTGATTTTTATGAAATATTAGAAAACCTGATTGCTCAGCTAAAGTCTAAATAAAGGATTATCAAATACATCATTATTATTCCATTTCGCAAGTATATAGATGCATTTTACATCTATATAAACAAGTTGACCATAATTAAAATATACACACATGAAGTCTATTGAGAATAAAAAAAGTTTCGGTAAAGGTTTATTATTTGGACTATTAGTATTGAGTTGTTTAGGACTTACAATACCCGAAAGTCAAGAAAAATCTGATGAATATCATCTTACATTCTACTCAGGTGGAACCCCTTTTGTTTACAATGCAAAAACAGGTGAATTTAAAAAGCTTAAATGGGGAGATATTAATAAAGGCGGAAATTTAAAAGTCTTACTCGAGAAATAAAAACGGTTGCCAACAATATAAGCAGCATTAAAACGACCACTTATTCGTGACCGTTCTAAAAGTTCAAAAAAACGATTAATATGAATCTAAAAGAATTAATGGAAAGACTCGAATGGTACTACAGCCAGAATGGTGGAGAAATAGAAATTTTTATTGACGGGGAGACTCGAAGAGTTAGCAATGTGAATTTTGACACGGAAAATAAAAAACTAATTATTTACTAACCATTGGCAGATAACAAAATGAAAAATTAATTGTCAAGGCAGAACTTCTTTTTTTCCAAAGATTAGGCAAACGATTAGAATTATGCCAACTGCACAGTTCTCTTCGATTCTATACAAACATGCTATTTCTTGCCCTATTCATCGACAAAATATTTCCTCATAAAGTAAAAAATTGTACTTTGTTCATTCAACATTCTTAACCCACTGATTAGCCAAGTTTTTGAAAAGCTTTTTTATCAAATCGTTTTTTTTACTTTTTTCATTTGCTACTTCAATCGAAGTATACTGTCAAGATATTTCTATTGAGAATAGGACAGAAGATATTATCATAAAAAAGGATACTTCTTTTGTAAAACATGTGAATGTAACTTTTAAGGAGAGTGATCAAGTTGTTCTATATCCAATTTTTTATGATAGTGAGCTTGAAAAAATATCAGATATTCAGGTATATACTAAAAAAGGGAGTCGTTTTAAACCCTTAAAGGACAAGGTTGTTATAGAAGACGATGTAGAACTTGAATACATAGCAAGCAAAAAAGTAAAATCCGTCTTTATACCCCCAGGTGCTGAAGCTAGGATTTCTTATACCGTTGACTGTAAGGAGCTAATGTACTTTGCGGATTTGCGCTTTTTTTCAAATAATAAAATAGATACTTTAAAATACAACATATCTGTTCCCAATACATTCCAGTTCGCTCATAATACAATTTACAAAGATTCGCTGGAGTATATGCGTATTGACTCCTTAAGTACAGCTACTATGACCAAATGGAATATTGAAGTTGTACCGGAAAAGACAGAACCTGATCTCTTGGCCCTCTTTGGCATATATAGAAATAAAAAGGCGCCTTTAATGAGAACCATTGTGATACCCTCATCCTACCAAGGCGATGAGATGAAATATATGAATGATTGGTATCTACAAAAAGTAGAAACTAAAAGAGGACTGAACCCCAAGGTGCTCCAAAAAATCAATGAGCTAACTAAGGGAAAATCTGAACCCATGGAGATAATTGATATTCTTTACAGTTATGTGAAGAACAATTTTAAATACGTGGCCATTGAAATAGGTATGGGAGCATTTATTCCAACCCATGCCAATGAGGTCTTTTCAAATAAAGAAGGGGATTGCAAAGACCTATCAAATTTTCTTTCGGAAGCTTTAAATTATAAGGGAATAGAAAGTCATATTGCACTTGCGGCCACCTATGATCATATTAGCGATTGTGATTTTCCTTCATTGAGCGCTGCAAATCATGTGGTATGCTTGGCATATTTAAATGATAGTCCCATAATTTTGGATCCCACTGACCCTATTCATTCTCCGAATACACCAGTTCAAAGTATACAAGACCGATCCATATTAATTGTTAATTCCAACGGCGGAGAGTGGCACAAAGCGCAAAGTTTTACTCCTGGTCAGAACTTGATTGATTATAAAATAAACTTAAAGGAAGATTCTGATAAGATGTTGATGCAAGGTGGATTCGAAGTAAAATACAATGGGATTTCAGGTAATTTTTTACGCCGTGAATTTGTACACTTGGACCAGGAAAAAACCAACGCTTCCATAAAAAAACATTTCAAATTGGTTTTTGGAAATCATCCAATTGAAGATTTTACTGTGACCCCTAGACCCAAACTAGTCGAAGCAAATGGGAAATTGTCCATAAATGGAAAAATATTCAATGATGCGGACAGTCGAATTCTGTTTCTTGATTTTTTGCCACAGCCGTTAGAAACACAAGAACGAGGTGAACTACTGGAAGGAACACATTTGGGAAGTAATTTAAGCAAGAAAGTGCGTTTGAAGATTGAAATGAAAGCAGGTTTTCAGGTTTTCAAGCCAATTGAACATAATTTTACCAACGAAGGTGTTTCTCTGACATTGAAAGTATCCTCCCCTAACGATTCTACCGTTGTCATTGACTATGACTTTATTTGTGCCCACAATTCAGTTGACAAAGAAAACTCCAAAGCCATAAATGAGATTTTAACCTCCTTTCAAAAAATTGTAAATGACCCCATTATTCTTAAGAAAAAAGGTTGAAACATATATTGTTTTATACATTTTAATTGCATTGCCAATCGGCCTTTTAGCTAATGATAGCATCCCCAATTCCAACTTTCTTGAGTATTGCAAAAAATCGGATGCTTATTTAAAATATTCATACATCGACGTCACCTATTCCAAAAACTGGGGCAGTTATAGAAGATTCGTTTCGGTAAACAATAAACTGGTTGTAAATAGTAGGGCCGGAGTCGAAAAGTTTGCTTACTTAAACTTGACGGAGTATATGAGCAATAACATGTACGAGATTGAGGTTAAGACCTTAAAAGCAGACGGAACTGTTATAGAATTGGATTCCAGTAAAGTTTTCCAACTAAAGTCCAACGAAAAGAAATTAGGGCCAATAAATTATCCCATTCCCGGGGTTGAACCCGGGGACACAATTGAAACCTCCTATACATATACTAAATACACCAAGATGCATGAAATGATAGATTTTGTGAATCTATATGCCAATGTTCCAAGCCTGAATAGTGAATATTCTATAAAGTCCGACCCAGAACTCCTCGTTAGGTATAAAACATACAATGGATTTCCCGAACCTCAAATAATATCAAACGACACATTGATCTACTGTGTATTTAAAATGGAGAAAATTAAGGGTCTTGAGGAAAACGAGAATACCTGTACACCTTGTGAATTGCCTTACATGTATTACTCCATGGAAAAACGCGATAGCGAACTTAGAAAATGGAAGGATGTGTACAATCAGGAATTCAATTTCATTACCCAACCTGTTTCCCTGGATAATAAAAACTCATCGTATTACGGCAGATGGAAAAGGAACGTGATCGGTGAAGCGAAGGATAGCAGCAAATATTACAAATTCAAGCTTTTGCACCAAGATGTCCTGAACAATATTAAAATGGAACCACCTAAAAAAGGTGAATTATTGAAACCCAGTGGCTATTTCCTTAAGGAAAAACGCTTTAACCCACTTAGTATCCGTAGACTATATAGGCGATTATTAGAGGACTTGGAGATTAAATATTGGGCCGTGTTTGCCCGAAGCAAACGTGGCGGAAAAATTGATCCTTATTATATTAGAAAAGGGGAGTACGATCACATATTTTTTGCCTATAATGATGAAAAGGGCGTAATGAACCTACTTTATCCCCACGAGGCCCTTTACAAATACCAGATTAACGAAATTCCCACCTCAATTTACAATACAGATGCCGTTATAGCTCAACCCTATTTGATAAAGAAAATCAGGAAAAAGGACAAATTTATAGGATATGACCTTGAACTGGCCGAGGCCGATTCAGTTACCGTGAACATGGTCAAGTTACCGGGGCCCAGCTCGCATCACAATTATGTAAAACAGGTTTTTTACAGCAACGTAGATCTGGAAAAAAAGGTAACACCTGTTAAATATAGATTTTCTGTATCCGGGGGACTGTATACCGAGTTGAAAAGTTTTTTTGAGTTACTGGCACAAGATGAAGAAGCCAGTGATTTTTATGAAGCATTGGATGAATTTGAGGGAGACGAAGACCTGATAGAAATCGACACAATTACCGGGGCAAGTTTTAAGGACGTCAAACCTTTTAGCTATACAATGAATGCGGAAGGCACTTTGAATGGCGCCATGTCCTTTTTAAATAGCCAAATGGTCAGTATTTCACTGGACAAACTGATTCAACACAATCAAATTGAAAGTGATCAGGAAACGGCGGACCTAAATTATTATCTCGATTATGGTTATTCGGATTATTTGATGGCAATATTTAAGTTTCCGAATGATGTGGAAATTCTTGATATTGATGGGTATGACGTTGATTTTAAAAATGATTATGGGGAATATCTATTTAAATTAAAATTGGTGGGAGGAAACGAAGTTACACTTCAATCCAATTATAAGATCAATAAGGAAATGATTCCTAAAGATGAATACGGGCACTTGAAGAAAATAAACCAATTACTTCAGGAAATAAAGAACAGACGGATACTGATAAAGATTAAAAATTAACACCCACTGCAACACTTTTAAGTTATGCCGGTACTGAATCAAAGTTCAATAAAACGATAAAAATGTCTCACAAGCGAAAAGGCCAACTAACAACACATGGTGAATGGGCCAAGCATTTAAGAAAGTTTGGCAAACGCCTCTTCTGGAAAGGTGAAAGAAAGGCTGAAAAAAGGCTCATTGAAAAACGGTCCAAGGAAATTGGATAAATGTAGAGTTTAAATAAAGGATGGACGCTTAATTTTGCTCGACAAATTTAGGAACCAACCTCTGTAAAAAGCCCTAACCAAAACATATAAGCAAAAATACCACATGTAACCTCTGTATTAGCTTTTGAAACGTCTCTGGCAAAGCATCCATGGTTTATTCTATAATTTTATTCCATAATATAAATCTTAGAATTATGAAGCGGCCAATTTTACATCTTATTTTTACATTACTGCTCATCAGTATTTCCCATCACGTATTTGGTCAAAACACCTATGAAGACCTCCAAGGCCGTTTTGTCCTAGATCTGCCCAAAAGCTGGGCATTGGAACCTCAAACCAATGATAAAGTCTATATCTTCAAAGGAAAAGACAAATCACTTATCGTTGAATACAACGAAGATGATAATGATATTGACCAATTGTTTTTAAACGGTCTGGCCACCTTAAAATCCTCTGGGCTATCAAATCCTGAAACGCATACTGAAACAAAGTACCTGAAAATAAATGGCCTTCCGACCAAGTGGGGAATTTACAAATCCGATTATAATGCTTCGGGCATTACGGTTACCCTATACGGCTTGGTAGGGAGTCTAGGTCTGCAAGATCAGGGTCTTTACGCCATAGCGATCCTGAATGAAAAAGATCTTAAGAAATGGGAGGCCATTATTGAAAACATCTTTCAAAGTTTTCGACTCCCAGGGGAACAGCTAAGTGGTGTCCAGGAGATCAGCAGCTTAGAGACGACCAATAATTCGGATGTTTCCCAGACCGCAATGACCAATGGAACAACCGCTAATGAAGAAGATAGCCCTTCTAAAAAAAGTGCTCCCACACGCTGGACCCACAACGAATTTTCAATTACCCTGCCCGAAGGGTGGCATGAACAAGAGGGTAACAGGGCCATGGAAAAGGAAATGATCGGTTGGTTCAACTATGAACCCATTGCCGGAGCCAACTCGATGTTATTCTGTTACCAGGGCATTATATGGAATCGAAAGTTGATATCACAAACGGCCGACAAAACCGTCAAGGCCGCCATGCCCGACGCCGAACTTATCAAAAGCCACGTAACCAAATTGGCCAACAATAAAAAAGCCAATGTCCTGGTTTATACGGGAACCGGGGTTTCCAATGGTAATGAGGTGGAGCTGGGTTCGGTAAACATCATTTATCGGGGCGGTAAATGTGTCCTGCATCAATTTAGTCTGGGTCCCTCAAAAGAGATAGCCACTTTGGAAAAGCAGCTGTTGGCCATCGCTAATTCCGTAGAATAATGTAATCATGGAAACCAGATCCAAAATAGGGTGGATTTTATACCTTGTCGTATTCACAATACATATAGGGCATGCACAAAAAGAACTCTGGATGTCGTCTTCTGACGCCAATATAAGTAAACGGGCACAAAGGCAACCCCCTCCGAAATTCCAAATTCCGACAGGAGCATCGCATATTGATAATATGCAATTAATTGGCCCAGATCGGCTTTTGGTGGGATTGCG
Source organism: uncultured Allomuricauda sp. (assembly GCF_947499585.1). GTDB lineage: Bacteria > Bacteroidota > Bacteroidia > Flavobacteriales > Flavobacteriaceae > Flagellimonas. The sequence goes on from NZ_CANMOO010000005.1 coordinate 118,517, forward strand.
TGAAGATGCTCAAGGCGTTCCCAACGCCGATTACCTTTTAATAGATACTCGCAAGGGAGAAGTAATTTGGCGTTATCCCCGGGAGAATGGAGAATATCAAATCTATTTGATTTTTGATGATTTGTTATTGGTAAGGGTCAATGGTGAAAAAAAGACCGATTTCTTGGCCTTGGACCCCGCAAACGGTACTGAGAAATGGAGGCGAAGTTTCAAAAGTAAAAACATGTCCTTTTTACCGGTGCTTCCGAGTGGGCAAATATGGGCTTTTCACGACACTTCAAAAAAAGTACGGATTATCGGTTTTAATATCATTGATGGGCAAATCCTTTGGCAATCGGAAAGGGCCGGATCAATAGAAAATTCGTCTTTACCTGTTGTCCATGCCCCGTATGTCTTTACTACTTTCGACGGCCTAAAAGCGCTTGAATCCCAAACGGGTACGGTCTTATATAACATTCCGGAACTTCAATTGCATGCACTATCGCCCCCCTTGGAATTTGATGACTCACATATCTATGTCATCACAAAATACAATCAACTGGCCATTGTCGATAAGGCGTCCGGAACCATCATGTCCCGCACGCAATTACCGGATACGATTACGTTTACCAATGTATATCACCAAGATGGCGTCCTATATCTCCGAGGGTTCGATGAGCAGGCATCGCATTATTTGATCGCTTTCTCCGTAACCGATAAAAAAGAGCTTTGGCGGTACACGACCGACGAACCACTACTGAGCAACCTGGTGCTACACGAGGGAAAATTGTTCATTGGAACGGCAAGTTCCTTAATAGCCTTAAACAGTACTAATGGCAATCAGATGCTGGCCGTGAAGGTCACCGATACCGGAAGAAATTACCCCGTTACACTTAGGGAGGTAGCAGGGCGTATTGTTTTTGTGGGAGAACTGGTCATCGCGGCTTATGATGTCACTACTGGAATCCAAAAGTATAAACATGGGATGAGTCCGTTGGGCCCTGACCTACACCTCAACGGTCTTGATGCTTCCATTCCGAACCTCAAAGAAGAACTGGGTAAACTGAAAGCGAGTTCTTCCTCCGGACTGGGAGCTATGGCAAATGCCGAAACACGATCCTATCAGCAGATGGCCAACAGACATTATTCCGATTATTTGAGCTATAAAAACTCCGGAAATTATTCTTCAAGCCAACATAGTTATACGCGCTATAGAATTTCTAACGAGATGGCCAAAACACAGGCAACCGTAGCCATGGCCATTTCCCTTGCAGAATTGGGAGGCGCCATTGCAAAGGGGATGAAAGCTGCAGCGGTCAAGGCATCCATTGAGAAGCAAGAGCTTTTTAGAAAATCCATACTGGACGTGTATTCCCGATCCCAGTCAGCAGCATATATCTATAGACCCCATATGGCGTATCACGGTAGCAACGATCAATTCGCGACTTTGAGTTTAATTCACTTGCCTAGCGGTAAAATACGCCGCACTTATTTATCGCCCATATATCAAAGTTACGGCCTTTGGAACTTGATAGATTTTGAAAACAAAACGGTGTATCATCATGGTATAGGCATGAACCCTGCGCTTTACAGGTTGAGTAAAGCCAGAAAGTCAACACTTTTTTCTAAAATTAAAACCATTGAGACATTTATTATGGCTGTACCGCTTACGATGCAGGAATAAGGTATGAACTTAATTAGGATTTTAAATTTGTGAAAACAGATAAAGTCATAAAGTTCGAATAAAGGATTAATTCCTTTAAGACTCGGCTTATCTCTATATTCTTTTAAAAAAGAAACAAAATCTTGAAGTATTTCTTAATTTGAACCTATATAAAACCCGGTACCCTTGAAAATGGAATTTGGTAAATATTTGGATGTTAGGGATGGGCGAGAATATCGAACCGTAAAGCTTAAAGACGGGAAGGAGTGGTTTGTAGAAAACTTGGATTATAATCTTGCAGGGACAAAGAAGTATTCAGGACTCATAAATCCTAATTTTGAAGGAACTAATTATGGTAGACAGTACACCCATGATCAAGCAATCCGCTCCGTTCCAGAGGGAACACACTTGCCAACCAGGAAGGAATGGGTGGAAATGGTGGAAAGATACGTCGTTTTTGGACCTGGCGAATCAGGTCCCTTTCTAGTTAGGCTGGACGAAAACGACCAAGATTGGAAAAGCTACCATGTTCTTGCCGAGGGAGGCAAAGTTCCACTCTTTCTCGGTCCAGTAAATCTAAGGCTAAACTTATCGTTTTGGAACGGTGATAAATCGGCTGTGGTTTTTTTTCCTATACAAGCGAGATTCGATGTTTTCAATAACATAAAAAATCTTCCTCCATATGGATACTGCTATTCCTTGAGAAACTTTGCCGAAATTAAAGATCAACCTATGTTCGTACGCTGCATTGTGGATTAAAAACGATTAAGCAAATCATTTTTAAAACTTTGGTATTGAATGGGATTGTATGAAAAAAGGCTATCCAGTCTCAGCTTTTCACTCCCATACCATTTAAGTAATCCATCAAAAGTAATAATGCCGGATATGAACCCAACCCTGTTTGAAACTTTCATATTAATTTCTTGTCAAAGCTAGGCTGATATCAGCTGGATCAGGGGTTCCGTCACCATTAAAATCAAATTCTGAAGGCCCACCAATGAATAAATTGTTTGCTCCATTGAGCTGTATTTGAAAAAGTTCATAATCATCAGGGGCATCCCCATCAAAACGCACAACCAAAAGTTCTTCATCAAAACACAAGTCTCCAGAAGACCGGGCATTGGGTCCATCAGATTCTGTAATGTTAAGGGTAAAGTTGCCATTAGACTGGATGGAGAGAGTAACTGTTCCACCTTCGGCCACAACATCCACCACCTGAATGGGTTCTGTGGAAACATTAAAAAACCTGGCCTCTGTCGCCGTCCAATTTCCAGAAATATCGGAAACTGAAAAATTTGTGCCCTCTATGGAACAATCTGGCCCTTCATCGTCTTCACTGCATGAAACCAAGGAACAGCCGACCCATAAAAGGGCTAGCATAGGGTAGAAAAATCTTTGTTTAATCATCGAAAAACTGCCTTTATATCTCATGTCATTGGATTTTTTGGGTTATTGGAAAACTTCATTTATTTATATGATTAAAAGTACTTGATGACCTCCCTTTGCCTTACTACCCATGTTTCAATTTTTAATACTAAGGTTACACCTATACATCTTATTATCAGTGAAATCAGTTTTAATTCTTGAGATAAAAGCGATATAAACCTTATCTTAGTAGAAGTACTGGAAACCCATCCTAACCATATGAGAAAGCTTATCCTTTTTGGCTTTATCTGTATTAATTATTGGGTTACAAATGCCCAGCTCGAATCAAAAATAGATAGCCTTACCCACTTACTCGAAAACAGACGTGAACAGGATACAATAGCCGTTAAATTGCTGTTGGATATTGCCAATGCCTACCGTGGCGTTAGTTTGGACACTTCTTATCTATATGCAAAAAAAGCTTTCAACTTGGCTTCAAACATCACATATGATCATGGTATGGCCTCGGCGGACAAGATCAAAGGGACATACTTTCTTTATTCGGGTGTAATGGATAGCAGCATCTTTTATTATGAAAATGGTCAAAAGTTGTTCCTTAAACTGGGAGATTTGGACGGTGTTCATGACATTAACTACAATTTAGGGCTGTTGCATGCCTCCATTGCCGAATACGACAAAGCCATTTCTTTTTATGAAAAAGACTTTACCTATAGAAATGAAATCAGGGATACGCTTGGCATAGCTGACGGTTACCTGAACATAGGGGCGGTTTATCTCTACAAAGGGGATAATCAGAAGGCCTATAAAAACCTTACTGCCTCAATTCCTTATTTTGAACATGCAGGAGATCATTTGTCTGTGGCCAAGGTAAACTTCAATCTAGGTACCATTCAGTGGAACTATAGCAATTATGACCTCGCTTTAAAAGATTTCTTTGCATCTCTTAACGTATTTGAACAGGAAGAAGATCGGTATTTATTGGCCAGCTGTTTTGAAAATATTGCAGGAGTTTATGAAAATATGGACAACTACAAAAGGGCCCTTAAATATTATCGGGCCTCTTTACGTAACAGTGAAGAGGTAGGAGACGCTAGGCTTACGGCCTCCAATTACCATAGTTTGGGGGTGGTTATGGACAAAAATGAGCAACGGGATTCTGCTCTGTATTATTTTGATAAAAGCCTCCGACTGTCAAAAGAAAGCGATTTTAAAGATCTACAGAGCTTAAATTATCATAGTTTGGGGGTTTTGCACGGGAAGGAAAATGCTTCAAAAGGTATTGAATTGCTCAATAGGAGCATTTCCCTGAAAAAGTCCATTGAGCTGGACAATTTCAATATTGCGACCTCTCTATATGAGTTAGGGACTATCCAAACCAATGAAAATCAATTCGACAAAGCGAAGAAAAGCTTGGAAGAGGGATGGAAGGTATCCCGGCTGACAGATTCCAAAGAAATGAAAAGCAAGCTGTCCTTTGCTTTATACAAACTATACAAAAGCATAGGGATCCAAACCCAAGCACTTTCCTATCTGGAAGAATATCACCTGTTAAAGGACAGTATTTTTGATGATGAGGCCAATAAAAATTTAGTGGCCAGAGAAATACAATATGAAACCGCAAAAAAAAATCAGCAAATAGAATTATTGACCAAGGAACGGGAACTAAAACAGGCCGAAGTTACCACCCAGGAAGCATTGTTAAAACAAAGTGCAACCCAAAGAAACCTGTTATTGGCCGGAATAGGTTCGGTCCTTATAATTTCAATACTTCTTTTTAGAAACTACCTTGTGAAACTGCGAGCAAAAGAAATGGTGAACAGAAAGCAACAAGAATTTGTAAACTTACGATCTCGTTTTTTTACCAATGTTTCCCATGAGTTCCGAACTCCTTTAACCTTAATCTTAGGTCCGCTAAAGGATTTATTGTCCTCTGATAAAGAAAGCAATGCACACAAGGAGAGTTATGAACTCATGAAAATGAATGGTGAAAAGCTATTGAGCTTAACCAACCAATTATTGGATTTGGCCAAATTGGAAGCGGGTGCCTTGCCCCTGCAAGTTGAACGAGGCGACCTGAATAATTTGTTAAAAACAACAGCTGCTTCCTTTAGTTCATGGGCTGATTATCAAAGTATTGAGTTCAACATAGCCATTGCACCCGAAATTGGAAAAGCTTGGTTTGATGTAGACGCGTTGGAAAAAATCCTAAATAATCTTTTATCAAATGCCTTTAAGTTTACCCCTAAGGGTGGAAGTATTCATTTCAATGCAACATTAATCGGTGGGAATACAGTTGACAGGAAATCCATAAAAATTGTGGTACGGGACACGGGGAAGGGAATAGCAACTTCAGATTTGGTCAAGGTTTTCGACAGGTTTTATCAAGCTGACACATCCAAGAACGAGCCAAAAACCGGAACTGGCATTGGACTGGCATTGGTAAAGGAACTCACAGAATTGCATCATGGAAATATCTCAGTTGATAGTGAAAAGGCAAAGGGCACAACTTTTACCGTAGCCCTCCCCATTTCAAAAGAACAGTTCACCGCAAGGGAAATAACCCCGCATGTGTCCGCAAAACCTACGGCTTTAAAGAATATCTTATCCTCTAAACCTTCCAGGGCTGCAAGTATTGAAGAAATAGCTGAAAAAGATTTCCCGCTCCTCCTTATTGTTGAAGATAATGAGGATGTCAGGTCGTATATCAAAAAAAATCTGCTTAAGAACTATACAATTAAAGAAGCCGTTAATGGTTTTGAAGGTTTTGAAGTGGCCCGAAAGTTAGTTCCAGATCTTATTATCAGCGATGTGATGATGCCTGACATGGACGGGTTTTCACTCTGCAAAAGATTAAAGGAAGATGAAAAAACCAGTCACATTCCAATTATTTTGCTAACCGCATTGGCCTCGCAAATCTCAAAAGTAGAAGGACTTGAGACCGGTGCGGATGATTATATTGTTAAACCCTTTGATAAGGATGAATTAGTTGTGCGTGTAAAAAATCTTATCGATCAGCGACAGCGATTAAGGGAAAAATATAGTAGGCAACTTACTTTGGAGCCAAAAGCGCTGGCTTTAACCTCGGTCGATGAACGCTTTTTGGAGAAAATAATACAGATTCTGGAGCAACGCTTGGATGACTCCACTTTTAGCGTTGAGAACCTTGCAAGGGGAACAGGAATGAGCCGTACACAATTGTTCAGAAAGATGAGGGCCTTGCTCAATCAATCCCCCCAAGATTTTATTCGTGATTTTAGACTTAAAAGAGCCGCTCAATTGTTGGAAAACAAGGCTGGGAATATATCGGAAATTGCCTATCAGGTAGGTTTCAACAATCTTTCCTATTTTACCAAAAGATTCAAGGAATTGTTTGGAAAGACACCTTCAGAGTATAGGCTTAAAAATTGATGAATACTCATTGTACTTTTATCCAACCAAAAATCGAAAATCTGAGGAAAAAGAAAAAATTAACGTTATAATTATTATTAAGACGAAGAGGATTATTAATACTATTACTATCGAACCGGTTTGTGGCAATTCTATGATACTGAAGGCAATATCAATTATGAATTAGAATTTAAGCCTCTGAAATACAAATTGTGAAGGTGGTGACAATTTATTATTTGGAGTTGTAGAATCTATTCCGCTGAATTATTTAGAGAAGGTTTCTGCAGATATGATTTTTGAAAGTCAAAAAGTGACAATGAAAACAGAGAACTGGACTGAAATATTAATTCCCTTAAATGGGGAGCTACATATCGAGCTAGCTGAGGGAAATTAAAAAATACAGCCGCTAACAATGGCAATAGTTTACAACAATGCTGCGAAATCATACCCAAGACCGTTATTGTTAAAGTTCAAATAAAGGATAAACCAAAAACCTAGATTTAAACCCAAACACTAATACTAAACCGTGGTTGATGGATTTTTATGAATCGTAAATCTCCCATACATTATTCGCAAAATATCCCTGTTCAGTTCCTTAAAATTTTTTCATTATAGTTCATTTGTTCAAGATGCCTTTACCTTAAGGGAAAGGTTCTTCGAATTCGACTTTGTTGAATATTCGGAGAAGCAAGAGGGTAGCGCGCTGAAGCGACGCTACAGGTTTAATTAGCTTCGCAAATAGTTGAATATTAATGGTTTGGAAAAGTTTTCAAAATGTGGGTAAACCCAAAGTTTGTTGAAAAACACTCCAGAGACCACGCAAAGCTTGAAAAAGTTTGTTGAAAAATGCGTGTAAAGGGTAAATATGAGTACAAATATCTTGCCTTGAACCTAAAGGCATCCGTGGTAAAACGATTCCGTTCGTTTGCCAAAAAGATGACAGGTTCCCAATCTGAGGCTTTAGAGAAAATGATTGATTTTTTTGAGTGGCATGGCTTCAAACCCAATGACCGCTTTGTGGATAGTATCTTGGAAGAGATCCGAAAGAATCGAAAACGGACTGAGGCGAACATAGCCATTCTAAGAGACATTGAAATTAATCAAACTCGACCCAACAATGCCATGCTACTTTCTCTTTTTGGTGAAAGTATAAAAGAAGAAAAACCAATTCGTAAAGAGAAGAAGCTTGTCAAAAAAGAACATGAAAACAAAAAAGAAGAAATAGAAATCACGGTACCCAAAATCCGTTATGAGCGGCTAACAGACAAAATGGAAATGCTCAAAAGGGAGAGCCAATATGTAGTTGAGCATATCACTTTGGTAAAGCCTTCTTTTGGGAAACCCTATCTGAAGTTGGAAATCACCGAAGGGGAGTTGGAAAATTATAAACGAACACTTAAAAACCTATAGATAATCTACGAACGCTTATCGGGCTTTTGCCTCGCTCAGCAGGTTTGTTTTGGTAAGATTGGGACTTGCAGCGCGAAACCCTGTTTCGCTCGCCAATATTTCATTTAAATCAAGAACCCAATTTGAATTTGGCTTTTACAACTTCCATATCGGCCATCAATTTTTTATCGATAACCTTAGCATAGATTTGTGTTGTTTTCAATGATTGGTGCCCTAGCATTTTACTAACGGACTCAATCGGTACACCATTTGCCAAAGTCACTGTTGTTGCAAAGGTATGTCTGGCCAAATGGAAGGTCAGGTTTTTTTGAATTTTACAAATAGTGGCTATTTCCTTCAAAAATGCATTGGTCTTTTGATTACTGATTACGGGTAGTAACAAATCATGCTCCTTTGTCAAAGGATGGTCTTTGTATTTACTCAAAATTGATTCTGATGTAGGTAGTAGGGGTACAACGCTTCTTGAATCTGTTTTCGAGCGTCTTATTTTAATCCATCGTTTTCCGTCTAGCCCAAGAACAATATGGTTTGAAGATAGCTTCTTGACATCAATATAAGCCAGCCCCGTAAAACAAGAAAAAACAAAGATGTCTCGAATCTGCTCCAGTCTGGGGATATCAAATTCCTGTTTGATAAGAGAACGAAGCTCAAGTTCCGTTAAAATATCTCGTTCTACCTTTTTCCATTTCGCTTTCCAATGATAGAACGGATCTTGGTTCACCCAATTATTGGCAACAGCAATCCGCATTATTTTTTTAAAGTTTACAACATACTTGGTGATGGTGTTTTGATTACCAATATTTTGAGTTTTTAAAAAGTGGTGGAAGCGATTGATGAACTTTAAATCCACTTCTTTGATGAAAATATCCTTGATTTTGTATTCCCGTTGCACAAAATCAGCTAAGTGCTCTCTGGTTCTTACATGTCTTCGGTATGCTCCATAGGAATATTCCAGACCTAGCAACTGTTCAATTTGGTCATTGTGTTCGTCGTAAACCTCCAGCAATGTTTTATTGATTGTCTCTTTATTAAGGAGTTTGTTTTTAATGATATCGGCGGTGAACGGTCTCTTTTTCACAACTAATTTTGAATGAATATTGTAGGCTTTGGACTCTAGTTCATCTATATAGTGATTAAGGCTTTTGCTTTTGATACCTGAACCTCTGACCCTACCTTTAATCGAGCACCATTTATCGGGCTTTGCTTTGCGCTGAATACTGAATTCTGCTCGTTTACCATTGACTGTAATCCTTAAAAATAGGTCCGCTTCGCCTTGTTGATTTAATCTACTCTTGCGGATGTAGCATAGAACGGAGAAAGAATTTGTTTCCATAACTGTGATTTTACTGATTTTTAAAATGTTAAATTTTCTTTGTAAGAACTTGATAATCAGAAATTTTAACAGCTTCGCGGTGCGCACTTTACGAATTTGAAAAAGTGCGCACCGAATTGCGCACCTCGAAAAGTGGCATTATTTGATATCAAATGAAATCAGGAAAAATAAAAAAGTCTGTAAATCAACGATTTACAGACTTTTTGAATTATTATGGACTCTTAAAAGTGACCTGACTGGGGCTCGAACCCAGGACCCTCTCCTTAAAAGGGAGATGCTCTACCAACTGAGCTATCAGGTCTTACTTAACACAACACTTATATATTGCTCTAAGCGGCTGCAAATATAATATCATTAATTTATTTTACAAGGTGATTTAATGATAAATTTGTGTTTTTTTAAAATCACTTTTAAATCTAATAAATGAAAGTAGTTTTAGTTGGTTACATGACAAGCGGTAAGTCATCTATTGGTAGGTTGTTAGCCAGTGACTTAAATATGGGATTTATCGATTTGGATGAATACATTGAAGACCAAATGAAAAAATCGATAGCTACTATTTTTTTAGAAAAAGGAGAGATTTACTTTAGAAAAGTAGAACATGAGATGTTGTCCAAGGTGCTAGATGAAAATGAATCGGTAGTTCTTTCAACAGGTGGCGGTACACCTTGTTATGGAGGTAATATGAAAACAATCCTCGAAAATGCTGACCATTCAATTTACCTGCAATTGCCAGTTTCAACTTTGGCAGATAGAATCAGCAAAGAAAAGGATGATAGACCTTTGGTAAAGAATATTAAAAATGATGATTTACTGGAATTTGTTGGAAAGCATCTTTTTGAAAGAAGACAGTTTTATTCGCAAGCCATATACACTGTAAATGCGGATAAAAAATCAATCGAAGTGTTAGTTGATGAAATAAAGGACCTTTTACTCTAAGTATACGGCGTCATTTCTAGATTGAAATTCTACCCTAATATGTTCATTTAGCGAAGTAGAGAGGGAAATACCCTTATAATCAGCTTTGATGGGATATTTTTTATGATTCCTATTTACCAACACTGCAGTTTTGAGCTGTTTTATAGGTGTTTTAAGAAAATGATGGACTCCGTATATCAGAGTAGTGCCCGAATTTAGAACATCATCAACAAGAACAATTGATTTGTCCTTATATGCTTCTTCGGCAATTGAAGTATTGACACCACTAGCCAATGGATTTTTCTTGTCCATATTTATTTTACACAATACAATTTGAGCATCGGTAATTTTTTTGAGAACCGCAGCTATTTTTTTTGCAAAATTTAGCCCTCCACCTTCTATACCAGCAATGATGATTTCCTTCTCATTAACATTGGCTTCATAAATCTGATAAGAAATACGCTTTACTGTATGTTGTATTTGCTCGTGGGTCAATATGCGGTTCACCATAAATTAAATATACTAAGATTCAAAGATAAATAAACCAATCATTCAGATTCATCCAAATAACCATCAATATCTCTTCTGTCCTTTTTGGTAGGTCTGCCTAATCCTTTCTTTCTGTAATGGTCTTTTGCAGATTTTAAAAGGTCCGTATGTTCAAAAGCTTCTTTTGGGGTAGTATCTTTTCTATAAATATCCACCAATTTTGCTCCAACCCTACTTTTAGGAATATCTAAAACAGTTAGCTGGTAATCAATTTGGTTTTTTCTCACCAGTAACATATCCATAGGATAAACTTCTCTTGAAGGCTTAATAACGGCACCATTAACTCTTACGTGGCCTTTTTTAACAGCAACTGCAGCAACGTTTCTGGTTTTATAGTATCTAATACACCAAAGGTATTTATCAATGCGCATAAACTCTGCAAATCTTTGTTAACGAAAGAAGCAAAAATAGCGGAAAATTGTATCTTGCGCAGCTAAATTATATACTTGATGAGGTACGGGTTTTTTCTTTCTTTGTTTTTTGTGGTATTACTTTTTTCTTGCAAAAATGATGATGATGTAGATATTGAATCTGTTCCACCTTTATTGTTGGCAGATGTTTCCCCAGAAGATGATGAAGAAATCAGAGAGTTTTTAGAAACTCATTTTTACAATTACGAGGAATTTGAATCACTTCCGGCGGGTTTTGATTTTAGAATAAGAATAGATACTATAGCCGGAGAAAATGCAGATAAAACCTCTTTATGGGATAGGGATGAACTTCAATCTGCTACTATTGATGTTTCATCTACTGAACATGGGTTGACTGAAGAAGAAAATGATATACCACATACCATATACTATCTTTCTGCTAGGGTTGGTACAGGTGCCAATCCTACTGTGGCGGATTCTGTATTTGTTCGCTATGAAGGGAAACTTCTTGATGGAACTTCTTTTGACGCTTCTTTAAATAACCCTGTTTGGTTTGATTTGGCACGATTGCAGGATCTTCAACAAGGGTTTAGAGGGTTTGCTGAAGGTATTCCGAACTTTAAAATAGGAGGAAGTGTAATTGAAAATGGAGATGGCACTGTGGAGGTTGAAGGATATGGTGTTGGACTTATAATCTTCCCATCGGGATTAGGTAATTTTTCTAGAATAAATGGGATAATTCCTCAATACAGTCCACTTATGTTTACCATAGACCTTTTTACATTGAATAGAACTGATCATGACGGGGATGGGATTCCTTCCATTGATGAAGATGTAAACGGGAATGGTTTTTTATATGATGACAATACTGATGGAGATGATGAACCAATCAATGTATCATTTGCAAACTTTCAAGATGCTGATGATGATGGTGATGGGGTTTCCACTAGAAATGAAATTTCAGATGAAGATGGGAACATTATTCTTCCCTATCCAAGTACGGGAGGTATAGAAGATTATCTAAATCCAGATGTTCAACGAACACCAGATAATAATTAAAATAAAAAAGGCCCACTTTTAAGTGGGCCTTTTTTATTTATAAATCTATTTTCTTATAATTTAACTGATAAGGCAAAGATTATCTGTGATGGTCTTGAATCCACACGACCATCAATATCGGCAATATTATTGGAGATAATTCTTGCTTCATTTTCTGAGAAACCTCTTTCATAACGGACATCCACACCTATTTTACCAAGGTTGACACCAACACCTGCATTCAGCCCCACAGTAAAATCATTTTCAACATCTTCTACCTCTATATCCCCTAGGTCATTCTTTAGGGTATATTGAAAAGCTGGACCAGCAAAAATATGCAAGGGTCCTATTAGTTTGTACCCTAAAAGAACTGGGAGGTCCAATTTTGAAATATCATAGTCATTGGAATCGCCGTTCACATCATAGGAGCTTTTGGTTTTAGAATAAACCAGTTCTGGTCTAAGGTAAATCTTTGGAAAATCCAATTTCCCCCAAAAACCTATGTGGTAACCAGCTTTACCTTCGGCGCCTTCAGAAATGTTTTGTCCGGCATCACCAACGGACCCAATTAGATCTCCGTTCTTGTTGTAACTAAGCCCGGCTTTAATACCAAATCCTGAGCCGCTTTGTGCAAATACAGCAGACCCCATAAGGGTCAACACTGCAATTAGAAGTGTTTTTTTCATAAGTGTTTCGTTTTAATAGATTGAAGAATATCAAAGATGATACCGAAAAATTATTTTCGTTTCAACACTTTTAAAACGGCAGCTTCAATGGCTTTATTGTTCAAACCATACTTATCCATAAGCTGTTCTGGGGTTCCACTTTCGCCAAAAGTATCTTGTGTTGCCACAAACTCCTGAGGCGTAGGATGATGTGAAGCCAATACTCTAGAAACACTTTCTCCAAGGCCACCAAGATAATTATGCTCTTCAGCAGTAACAACACAACCTGTCTTTTTTGCTGAAGCCAAAATTGCTTCGTTGTCAAGAGGTTTTATGGTGTGGATATTGATTACTTCAGCAGATATTCCTTGGTTTTCCAAGTTTTCTGCTGCAATTAAAGATTGCCATACCAAATGTCCCGTTGCAATAATGGTTACATCTGTACCTTCATTAAGCATTAATGCTTTTCCAATCTCAAACTTTTGATCGGCAGGGGTAAAGTTGGCCACCTTGGGTCTTCCAAAACGCAGGTAAACTGGTCCTTGATGTTCTGCTATGGCTAAAGTTGCCGCTTTGGTCTGGTTAAAATCACAAGGATTAATAACGGTCATGCCCGGAAGCATTTTCATTAAACCAATATCTTCTAAAATTTGATGCGTTGCACCATCTTCTCCAAGTGTAATACCTGCATGGGAGGCACATATTTTTACATTTTTACCCGAATAAGCTATTGATTGACGAATTTGGTCATAAACCCTACCTGTTGAAAAATTGGCAAATGTTCCAGTAAATGGAATTTTTCCACCTATGGTCAAACCAGCAGCAATCCCCATCATGTTGGCCTCGGCAATTCCTATCTGAAAGAAACGCTCTGGATTCTCATCAATGAAGGTTTGTATTTTAAGAGAACCCACCAAATCGGCACAAAGCGCAACAACGTTTGGGTTTGTTCTTCCCAGTTCTGTCATTCCAGCACCATATCCACTTCGAGTATCATTTTTTCCTTGATCTATATATTTTGTCATGTTTGTTGTCTTAAGAATTAATAATCACCTAAAGTTTCTGGGTTTTGCGCCAATGCCGTTTCTAATTGTTCATCACTAGGGGCCTTACCGTGCCAAGCGTGGGTATGCATCATAAAATCAACGCCATTACCCATCATTGTAGTCATTATTATACAAACAGGTTTTCCTTTTCCAGTTCTGCTTTTTGCTTCATTTAAACCAGCTATGACTTGTTTTAGATCATTACCATTTTCAATTTCCAAAACATCCCATCCAAAAACTCTAAATTTCTCAGCAACATCACCTAGTGGCAATACATCATCTGTAGATCCATCTATTTGTTGTCCATTTAAATCGATGGTAGCAATATAATTATCTACCTTGTTTCCGGCAGCATACATAATGGCTTCCCAATTTTGACCTTCCTGCAATTCTCCATCGCCATGTAAGCTATAAATCAAATGATTGCCTCCATTCAACTTTTTAGCTAAAGCAGCACCAATAGCTACTGACATGCCTTGACCCAAGGAACCAGATGCAATGCGAATTCCTGGAAGCCCTTCATGTGTTGTGGGATGACCTTGCAAACGAGAATTTATCAATCTAAAGGTATTTAATTCTTCAATGGGGAAATATCCTTTTCTGGCCAAGACACTATAAAATACGGGTGAGATATGACCGTTTGAAAGGAAGAAAAGGTCTTCTCCATTTCCATCCATATCAAAACCATCTTTTAACTCCATGATTTCGTTATATAGTGCAACAAAAAATTCGGTACAACCTAAAGAACCTCCAGGATGCCCTGAGTTTACTTTGTGGACCATTCTTAAAATGTCTCTTCGGACCTGGGTCACTAAATTCTGTAATTCTTGAGTGCTTGGCATTGTGTTAATTTTATTGTGTCAAAAGTAACCGCATTCACTTTGTTAAACAAGCGACTGTGGATTATTTTACGAAACGCTTTGCGTAAACAAACTTTATTTTTTTGTTAAGGCTTTGTGGAAATGAGTTGGCTATATTTGCCCTTTTAAAAGCAACAATTGAAGTTTACTCTAGAGAAAAAGGATAATCTTAGTAAAGCAAGGGCTGGCGAATTGTCCACTGACCACGGCATTATACAGACACCTATATTTATGCCCGTGGGCACGGTAGCTTCTGTAAAAGGCGTACATCAACGCGAGTTAAAGGATGAAATAAACCCAGACATTATACTTGGTAACACCTACCATCTATACTTGCGTCCAGGAACTGAAATTTTAGAACAAGCCGGCGGACTGCATAAGTTTATGGGTTGGGATAGAAATATTTTGACTGATAGTGGCGGATACCAGGTGTATTCCCTTTCTGCTAATAGAAAGATTAATGAAGAAGGAGTAAACTTTAAATCTCATATTGACGGATCGAACCATTTTTTCACTCCAGAAAATGTAATGGAAATACAGCGAGTCATTGGCGCGGACATTATCATGGCTTTTGATGAGTGTACACCGTATCCTTGTGATTACAATTATGCAAAACGCTCTATGCATATGACCCATAGATGGTTGGATAGATGCATTTCGCATTTGGAAAAGCTTCCATATAAATATGGGTATTCCCAAAGCTTTTTCCCTATTGTTCAAGGTTCAACCTATAAAGATTTAAGAAAGCAATCCGCAGAATACATTGCTTCTGTAGGTGCAGAAGGAAACGCCATAGGAGGACTTTCCGTAGGAGAGCCAGCAGAAGAAATGTATGAGATGGCGGAAATTGTCTGCGATATTCTTCCTGAGGATAAACCAAGATATTTAATGGGTGTAGGTACACCAATAAATATTCTAGAAAATATTGCTTTGGGTGTTGATATGTTTGATTGTGTAATGCCTACTCGTAATGCACGTAATGGAATGTTGTTCACGGCACATGGAACGATCAACATTAAAAATAAGAAGTGGGAAGCAGATTTTTCCCCTATTGATGATATGGGAATCACTTTTGTGGATACAGAATATTCCAAAGCATATTTAAGACATTTGTTTGCCGCTAATGAATATTTAGGCAAGCAAATTGCAACAATACATAACCTTGGTTTTTACCTTTGGTTGGTGCGTACGGCAAGAGAGCGTATTTTAGCAGGGGATTTTCTTGAGTGGAAAACCAGAATGGTACAACAAATGGATAAAAGACTCTAATGCTTACCATACTTGATAGATATATTTTAAAACGCTATTTGGTTACCTTCCTAGGAATGCTTTTGCTCTTTGTTCCCATTGGTATAATGGCCAACTTGGCGGAAAAGGTGGGTAAAATTATAGACAACGAAGCGCCTTTAAGTGAAGTCATTGTGTTTTATGGAAACTTCACTTTGGTTATTGGCAATTTACTACTCCCAATTTTCCTTTTCTTATCCATAATATTTTTCACATCTAAATTGGCAAGTAACACAGAAATAGTTGCTATTCTAAGTTCTGGTGTTTCTTATGGTCGTTTTTTAAGACCTTATTTTATAGGTGCTACTTTGGTGGCAATCCTAATTTTTATGATGGGTATGTTTATTGTTCCGCATGCTAGTATAGGATACAATGAATTTGAGTATAAATACTTTAAAAAAGGACGACAGGATAGGGTCACCAGTAATATTTTTAATCAGCTAAATGAGGATGATTATATCTATGTAAGCAGTTTTGATCCAAATAGGAAGATTGGCTACAATTTTACATACGAACATTTTGATTCAATCAAAAAATTGGATTACAAGATTTCCGCTACGAATATTAGATGGATAGAGAAAGATAGTATCTACAGACTGACCAATTATGTGAAAAGAAAACTTCGTAATGATGTTGAGATTATGGAAACTAAAAGAAGGCTAGACACCCTCTTTACCTTTAAAATAGAAGATTTAACCCCGGTATCTTATGTTGCGGAGACTAAAAATTTGTTCGAACTGAACAAGTTCATAGAAGACCAAAAGCAAAAAGGGGCATCTAACATTAATGCCTACATCTTGGTTAAATATAAAAGATGGGCATTGCCAATAACTGCATTTGTGCTTACAATCATTGCTGTTGCGGTTTCTTCTGTAAAAAGAAGAGGTGGAATGGGCTTAAATTTAGCGTTTGGTATTGGAGTGGCCTTTATCTACATCTTTTTTGATAAAGTTTTTGGAACGCTAGCTGAGCAATCTGGTTTTTCACCCTTATTGGCAGTTGTAATTCCCAACCTAATCTTTGGTGTTTTTGCAGTTTACATACTTATAAAGGCCAAACGATGATAACAAAACATCTTTTCTTCACTTGATAATTAGTAAATCGAGTGCTAAAGAGTGTCCTTTAAAGTTTTATATTTGTCCCCATTATATTTTTTCTGAAACCAACTTTCCATGGAGTATTTAGATTTTGAACTTCCCATTAAAGAACTTGAAGACCAACTTCAAAAATGTATGATTATTGGAGAAGAAAGTGACGTTGATGTTACTGAAACCTGTCAGCAAATTGAAAAGAAGTTAGGTGAGACTCGAAAGGACATCTATAAAAATTTGACCGCATGGCAACGAGTACAGTTGTCCAGGCATCCAAATAGGCCGTATACCATGGACTATATTAATGCTATCTGTGGCGATACGTTTCTGGAACTTCATGGTGATAGAAATGTAAAGGATGATAAAGCCATGATTGGTGGTTTGGGTAAGATCGGAGATCAGAGTTATATGTTCGTTGGTCAACAAAAAGGATACAATACCAAAACCCGTCAATACAGAAATTTTGGAATGGCCAACCCAGAAGGCTATAGAAAAGCTTTACGCTTGATGAAGTCAGCGGAGAAGTTTGGCATTCCAGTAGTTTGCCTTATTGATACTCCGGGAGCCTATCCAGGAATTGAAGCTGAAGAAAGAGGGCAAGGGGAAGCTATTGCTCGTAATATTTTGGAAATGACACGCCTTAAAGTACCTATCATAGTTGTAATTATTGGTGAAGGAGCTTCAGGAGGTGCATTGGGAATTGGAGTAGGTGACAAGGTGTTGATGCTAGAAAACACATGGTACTCTGTAATTTCACCAGAATCCTGTTCTTCTATACTTTGGAGAAGCTGGGAATACAAAGAACAAGCAGCTGATGCATTGAAACTTACTGCAACAGATATGAAAAAGCAGAAGCTTGTTGATGAGATTGTACGAGAACCATTGGGCGGTGCGCATACCAATAGAGAAAAAACTTTCGAGACGGTAAAGAATAAAATTTCAGCACATTTTGAGGAACTTCAAAAGTTATCACCAAAAGATTTGGTAAAAACCCGAATGGAAAAATACGCTGAGATGGGTGTTTTTGACGGGTAATCACTGTTTACTAGCTCTTACTTCTTTTTGTTAATTTTTTTCTTCAAACATTTTCATGTTATTAACAGATTTTCTTAGTTATCAACATTAATTTTGTTGAACACCTGTGAACATCGCGGTTGGTCAATTTAAAGTTAACTAAAGGTTAATTACCTACTTTCGCACCTATGGACAAGCCTAGCCCAATTATTGGTCATAAAGTTGATAAGTCGACTCTCATTAGCTTAGAGAGAGGTAAAATACCTCCTCAAGCAGTTGATTTAGAGGAGGTTGTCCTTGGAGCGATGATGATTGACAAAAAAGGTGTGGACGAAGTAATAGATATCCTACATCCTGATGCTTTTTATAAGGATGCTCACCGTTATATCTACGAAGCTATCTTCAAATTGTTCGAATCTTCCGAACCAGTGGATTTATTAACCGTTTCTTCTCAATTGAAGAAGGATGGACGATTAGAACTTGTTGGAGGTGACTTTTACCTGATAAAACTAACGCAGAAAGTGGCTTCTTCTGCCCATATTGAGTTTCACGCAAGGATTATCCTTCAAAAATATATTCAGAGGAGCTTAATAAAAATCTCCAACGAAATCATTGAGGATTCATATAGTGATTCCAAAGACGTTTTTGATCTTTTAGACAATGCAGAGGCAAAATTATATGAAGTTACCCAAGGTAATCTAAAGCGCTCAGCAGAGACCGCTCAAAATTTGGTTATCCAGGCCAAAAAGAAGATTGAAGAGATTTCAAACAAAGAAGGCTTAAGTGGAATTCCTTCTGGTTTTGATAAAGTTGACAAATTAACATCTGGCTGGCAGCCTAGTGATTTAATTATCGTTGCCGCTAGGCCTGGTATGGGTAAAACGGCACTTACGCTTTCTATGGCGAGAAATATAGCCGTGAATTCAGAAATACCGGTGGCTTTCTTCTCTTTGGAAATGTCATCCGTACAATTGATAACAAGATTGATTTCTTCAGAAACAGGCCTTTCATCAGAAAAATTAAGAACGGGGAGATTAGAAAAGCATGAATGGGAGCAATTGAATGTAAAGGTAAAAGCATTGGAAAAAGCTCCTTTGTTTATTGATGATACACCTTCACTATCCATTTTTGATTTACGTGCAAAAGCAAGAAGATTGGCATCCCAGCATGGTATAAAACTTATTGTAATTGATTATTTGCAGTTGATGACCGCTGGTGGAAGTCAAAAAGGAGGTAACCGTGAACAAGAGATTTCTACTATTTCTAGAAACCTAAAGGCATTGGCCAAGGAACTAAGTGTTCCTGTTATAGCACTTTCTCAGTTATCAAGGGCCGTAGAGACCAGAGGCGGTAGTAAACGACCTATTCTTTCAGATTTAAGGGAATCTGGTGCAATTGAGCAAGATGCAGATATTGTATCATTTATTTACCGTCCAGAATATTACAAAATTGACGAATGGGATGATGAGGAACGCACACCAACTCAAGGCCAAGCGGAATTCATTGTAGCTAAGCACCGTAATGGTGGATTGGATAATATTAGGTTAAAGTTTGTGGGTGCACTGGGTAAATTTGATAACTTGGATGACTTTGATTCCCCATTCGAATTTCAATCGAAGATGAATGCGGATGAAGAAAATCCCTTTGCAACACCAAATTTGCCAAGTGCAAACGAGGCTTTTGGTAGTGCAATGAACAGTGATGATGATCCAGATGATAACGACGTACCTTTTTAAAACTATCTCTCTTTTATTACCCTGTCCAGTGACCCTGAGCTTGTCGAAGGGGCAGTCGAGAGGTTTTGTATTTATATTTTTTATTTTATTCTATTTTCAATCTTTTGGCTCTGCAATTCTTATTCCTATGGATTCCGAGAGTCAAGAAAATCATTTAAAAGCATATGGAATTACATATTGGGTACTCACCAAACAACAAAAGGTTCAATGGTTGTTGAATTATAGAGGAGGTTCTTTTTTACTGCCCGATGGAGAAGTTATTAGGAAAGAATGCCAGATTAGAGGAGTGTCTTTTGAAGTACTTTCAGATGCCCAAGCGGAATCTATTTTAGATGAAATTAGCAGTCCTTCTCAAAATCAGGATGCTGTTATTCTGGAGAAAGCTCCTAAGATTGCGGTTTATTCTCCTAAAGGAAACTTACCATGGGATGATGCTGTTACTATGGTACTTACCTATGCTGAAATTCCCTATGTTACCATTTATGATGAGGAAGTACTCAGTGATAAATTGGTTTTATATGATTGGTTGCATTTACACCACGAAGATTTTACGGGACAGTATGGTAAGTTTTATGGTGCCTACCGGGCAGCACCTTGGTATATTGAAGGTAAGGCAGAAGCTGAAGCTTTAGCACAAAAGTTGGGCTTTTCCAAAGTTTCTGAAGAGAAGAGGGCTGTGGCTTTAAAAATTAGGAACTACGTTATTGGAGGGGGCTTTATGTTCGCCATGTGTTCGGCCACAGACAGTTTTGACATCGCTTTAGCTGCAGAAAACGTTGATATATGCGAGCCCATGTTTGATGGTGACCCATCAGATGCAAATTATCAGGGCAAGCTAGATTACGGAAACACTTTCGCCTTTACTAATTTTATTCTTGAACGCAATCCGTTACGGTACGAGTTTTCTTCTATTGATATGACAAATAAAAGAAGAAATGTTCCTAAGGAGTCAGACTATTTTTCCCTGATGGAATTCTCTGCAAAGTGGGACCCGGTTCCAACAATGCTAACACAGAATCATACGGCTTTGGTAAAAGGTTTTATGGGACAGACAACATCATTTACAAGAGATGAGGTAAAACCAGCAGTAATGGTTCTGGGAGAAAACAAAATAAATGGAGAAGCACGTTATCTTCATGGAATAAAAGGGAAGGGCTTTTTTACTTTTTATGGCGGCCATGACCCGGAAGATTACCAACATCGTGTAGGAGACCCAAAGACAGAATTGGAACTGCATCCAACCTCTCCAGGGTATCGACTCATTTTAAACAACGTCTTGTTTCCTGCAGCGCGCAAAAAGAAACAAAAGACCTAGAAATTTCAAGAAGACTTTACAGCTGGGTTATACCAATATTTATGAAGACCGCATCCAAAGAACTTTTATCAATAGTGACTTGATTTGATATGCAGTTTTTTAGTAACTCCATTTGGGTTTAGGAATGTGTTAGCCCAGTGATAATTTCTTTATGTTCAGGAAATTTTGCAATTAGCTCTTTCCTGCTGGGCAATTCAAAGTCTTTGAAATCGAAACCAGGAGAAACGGAACACCCTGCAAATGAATAATCATTGGCAGTAATAGTTTTAGCAGCGAACCAGTGATTCCCTGGAACCACAAATTGTGGAATCTGGCCTTCAGAAAAATTGGTTCCAATAATTTGCTCAGAATACACGCCTTCTTCTGATATAATATATAGTTTGATGGGTGCCCCAGCGTAAAAATGCCAAATTTCATCTTGCTTTATTTTATGAAAAGCAGAGAAAGTATCAGACGTCAATAAAAAATAAATGCAAGTGGCATAGTTACGATTGCCTTGGTAACTCTGAGGTAAAGAGTTCTTGTTTATCTCTCCGCTACTTCTATAAGTCTCTTTAAAGTACCCCCCTTCTGGGTGTGGACTTAGATCAAATTTTTCAATTATTTCTTCAATTTTTGTCATAGCATTTTTTCCAAAATATGTTCTACACCAAAATCATTGTTGCTCAAGGTAATATACTTTGCTATTTCTTGAACATTGGGATGTGCGTTGGCCATGGCAAAACTATAATTGGATAGCTGTAACATTTCCAAATCATTGTTGTAATCGCCAAATACCATGATTTCATCTGAGGTAACCCCATACTCTTGCATCAGTTTTTCCAACGCATATCCTTTGTGTGCGTTTTTATGCGAAACATCCACCCAATTGGAACCAGATACTTTTACTTTTAAAGAATCTTCAAGATGTTTTACTACTGGATAAATATGTTGTTCAGAATTTTCAAAATGATAGATAGCAACTTTTAGGACTTCATCTTTCACTTTAGTTTGATCTTCTACAATCTCAAATTCAGTATAATACTCCCGAAGCATTTCCAAAAACTCACCCGAGTTGCCGTTTACATAGGCGCTGTCTTTACTGCATAATACTGGATGCGCATTAATAGTTGTTGTAATTAAAGAAAGTATAGTGTCAACATTATTTTTATCAATTGGAGTAGTCAACAATACTTCTTCTTTTCTTTTTACGAAAGCCCCATTTTCAGCAACAAAAATAACATCATCTTGAATAGTTTCTAACTTATCCACCATACTGTGGTATTGTCTTCCACTTGCAGCCACAAACTGAATGTTTTTCTGTTTGAGTTCTTTGTGAATTTCAAAGAAGCGATTACTTACTTCATGCTTGGAGTTTAGCAATGTGCCATCCATATCGGATACCACCATTTTTATCTTTGATAAGTCCATTACGTATTTTAGAAATGCAAAGGTATGCGTTGAATAAGGAATGATGTAAAGTTTGTATTAATTTCACAGATTATGAAATGTTATCAATCTGAAATAAGACTTAAGCCCTATGCTAGAGGGTTTCATTTGATTAATGATATAATTATTGATTCTTTTCCAGAAATCGAGAAGATACAGTCAGGTATGTTGCAAGCTTTTATTAAACACACTTCTGCAGCATTGACGATAAATGAGAATGCTGACCCAACGGTTCGTGTTGATTTTGAAAGTCATTTTAATAAGATGGTTCCTGAGGACGCTCCATATTTTATTCACACTTATGAAGGTCCGGATGATATGCCCGCGCATGTTAAAGCATCTTTGTTGGGAAGTTCTGTTCAAGTCCCAATAACCAATGGAAAATTGAACCTAGGAATCTGGCAAGGAATTTATTTGTGTGAACACAGAAATCATGCGACTGGAAGGAAATTGGTATTGACAGCATTTGGTTCATGATGTATTCAATGGACTTCCATCTTAACGTTATTTAAACAGCTTTTTGCTAATTTTTTTAGCCCATATTTTGTACATCTTCTTGGAAGGATGAAGACTGTCTGAAGCAATCAACGAAGGATTTACGGCCGCATTTCTGGAAGACTGTGTTATTTCAATAAACATAACATTGCGTTTTTTCGCTTCTTCTTCAATAATGGTGTTGTAATTATTCAGCTCTTTTACAATCTTTTTTTTGTCCCTTAATCTGGCAAAAGGAGTTACACTCCAGTCTGGTATGGATAGGACAAAAACATTTTTAGGATTGTTTTGTGCCAACGCAATACTGGTGTCTAAAAGTTTGGGAAATTCTTCTTTAAATATATTGATGTCTTTGCCTTTATATTGGTTGTTAACCCCTATTAAAAGAGAAACCAGTCCATAAGAAGGGGCTAATTGCTGAGATTCAATAGTTTTTAAAAGGTCAGTTGAGGTCCAGCCAGCTTTTGCTAGAATTTCTGGAGTATTTACTGAAGTTCCTTTTTTCTTTAAAATTTGAACTAGTTGCTCGGGCCAACTATTAATGGTTGATTCACTGGTAGCTGCAGTGTAACTATCACCTAAGGCCAAAAATGAAATACTTTCATTTTGACCAATTGAAATTATAGGTCCCAATAGTAAAAGGAGTAATATCGGAATACGTTTGAACATTGAAAAGATATTGATCCCTTAAAATACAAAAATCCCGCTCAATTGAGCGGGATTTTAATAAGCGGGGTAAGTTTATAATAACTCTTATTTTACTCTTTCAACAACTGCTTTAAAAGCATCTGGGTGGTTCATTGCCAAATCGGCCAGAACTTTTCTGTTAAGTTCTATACCATTGGATTTTACCTTGCCCATAAATTGAGAGTAAGACATTCCGTGCATTCGTGCTCCAGCATTAATACGGGTAATCCAAAGTGCGCGGAAATTACGTTTTTTGTTTCTTCTATCTCGGTAGGCGTAAAGCATTGCTTTTTCTACCGCATTTTTGGCTACTGTCCAGACGTTTTTACGTCTTCCAAAGTAACCCTTGGCCTGCTTCATTATTTTTTTTCTTCTAGCTCTTGAAGCAACTGAATTTACTGATCTTGGCATAATGTTTCATTTTTTTGTAGTAGGCGGTCAATTTTTGACACTTTTAAAAGCCTAACTCCATGGTTAATAATTAATGTACCGAATTGCAAACAATTATTTTAAACGTAATTGTTCTTTAATACTGTTAACATCAGCTTCATGTACTAATGTAGAGTGTGTTAACTTAAGCTTACGCTTTTTAGACTTTTTAGTCAAAATATGACTCTTAAAAGCGTGCTTTCTTTTGATTTTACCTGTGCCGGTAAGCTTAAAACGCTTTTTGGCACTGGATTTTGTTTTCATCTTAGGCATTTTCTCCTCTTTATATATTACTGCTGAAAATAATCAGCATCCCGCTTACTTTTTACTGGCTTTGGGAGCTAAGAACATAGTCATTCGCTTTCCTTCCAGTTTTGGCATCTGTTCCACTTTTCCTAATTCTTCAAGCTCTTGTGCCAATTTTAATAACAATATTTCACCTTGGTCCTTATAAACAATGGACCGTCCTTTAAAAAAGACGTAAGCTTTGAGCTTGGCACCATCCTTTAAGAATTTTTCAGCATGTCGCTTCTTAAATTCATAATCATGATCATCCGTTTGTGGACCAAATCGTATTTCCTTAACGATTACTTTGGTCGCCTTGGCTTTCATCGCCTTGTCGCGTTTCTTTTGCTCATAAAGAAACTTTTTGTAATCTATAATTTTACAAACTGGTGGAATGGCTTTTGGAGAAATCTCCACCAAATCCAATTCCAGTTCGTTAGCTTTTACCAATGCTTGTGGAGTAGGATATACTCCAACTTCAACATTATCTCCAACAAGCCTAACTTCTGGAGCTGTAATACTTTCATTGATATTGTGAGGGTTTTTATTTTCCCTCCTAGGTTGGGGCCTAAATCTTCTTCGTATTGCTATGACGTGTGTTTTTTAATTAAACTAAATTTTGTTAAAACGACTTTAAGGTACTATTTATTTCAGTAGATACCAAGTCGGAAAATTCACCTATGCTTAAACTACCTACATCTTCACCTCCATGCCTTCTAACAGATATGGTTTCAGATGCTTCTTCCTGCTCACCAACGATGAGCATGAACGGGATTTTTTTAAGCTCAGCCTCACGGATTTTTTTCCCTACCGTCTCATTCCTATTATCAATGAGCGCGCGAATTTCGTGATTTTCTAAAGAACTTAAAACTTTTTCTGCATATTTTTCGTGTTTCTCGCTGACGGGTAATATAATAGCCTGCACAGGAATGAGCCATAATGGAAAGTTTCCGCCAGTGTGTTCTAGTAACAATGCTATAAAACGTTCCATGCTTCCAAAAGGAGCTCGGTGAATCATTATTGGCCTATGTAGCTCATTATCACTGCCTTTATAAGTAAGGTCAAAGCGTTCAGGCAAGTTGTAATCTACCTGAATAGTACCCAGTTGCCATTTTCTTCCAAGAGCATCTTTCACCATAAAATCCAGCTTTGGGCCATAAAATGCGGCTTCTCCACTTTCAATTACATAATTCAATCCTTTTTCTTCTGCAGCATTAATAATGGCTTGCTCTGCTTTCTCCCAGTTCTCCACATCGCCAATATACTTTTCAGGTTTTTCTAAATCGCGAACAGAAACCTGTGCGGTAAAATTTTCGAAACCTAAGGAACCCAATACATATAAAGAAAGATCAATGACTTTTTTAAACTCGTCATTTAATTGATCCGGTGTACAGAAGATATGTGCATCATCTTGTGTAAAACCCCTAACGCGAGTAAGTCCGTGTAATTCACCACTTTGCTCATACCTATATACAGTACCAAACTCAGCATAGCGTACAGGTAAGTCCTTATAACTAAAAGGGCTGCTATTATAGATTTCACAATGGTGAGGGCAGTTCATTGGTTTTAGCAAAAACTCCTCATCTTCTTTTGGGGTATGAATAGGTTGAAAACTGTCTTCGCCATATTTTGCATAATGGCCAGATGTTACATAAAGTTCTTTCTGTCCAATATGTGGCGTTACCACCATTTCATAACCAGCCTTTTTTTGGGCTTTTTTTAAAAATTGTTCCAAACGCTCGCGCAAAGCTGCACCTTTAGGAAGCCACAAGGGAAGCCCTTGTCCAACTTTTTTAGAAAAAGTAAACAGTTCCAGTTCTTTCCCCAATTTTCTATGGTCTCGTTTTTTTGCCTCTTCTAAAAGTTCAAGATATTCAGTAAGCTCTTTCTGTTTGGGAAATGAAATCCCGTAAACTCTAGTCAATTGCTTATTATTCTCATCTCCCCTCCAATAGGCACCAGCAACGCTCAATACTTTTATGGCTTTGATGATTCCTGTATTGGGTATATGTCCACCACGGCATAAATCCGTAAATGAACTATGGTCACAAAAAGTAATGGTGCCATCTTCAAGATTTTCAATAAGCTCTACCTTATATTCATTATCCTGATTTTTATAATATGTAAGTGCTTCTGCTTTAGAGACACTCCGCATTTTATAATCATGTTTACCCCTTGCAATTTCCAATGCCTTCTTTTCAATCTCAGGAAAATCTTTTTCAGAAATAGAATGCTCACCAAAATCAACATCATAGTAGAACCCATTTTCAATGGAAGGACCTATGGTTAGTTTTATACCTGGGTACAATTCTTCCAATGCTTGTGCAAGAACATGCGAAGTAGAATGCCAAAAAGCTTTCTTGCCTTCATCATTGTTCCATGTATATAGGGTTAAGGTGCCATCATGGGTAAGTGGCGTTATGGTTTCCACAACAGTATCATTGAATTTTGCCGAAATAACATTTCTGGCCAACCCTTCACTAATGCCTTTCGCAATCTCCATTGGGGTAGTACCTTCAGAAACTTTCTTTATTGCGCCGTCTGGCAATGTAATCTCAATCATTTGTTCTCCTTCTTTTAGATGGTGCGCAAAGATACTATCTTGTGTTGATGCTTACAATAGCATAAGACGTTCAATCGATAGATGGCTTCCAATCAAGACTTTAGTGTATTTCGTACTTAGATTACAACGGGGTAAGATAATGAATACTACACTTTTTTTGGTTTTAAGTAAATGATTTTCAAATGCTTATATTTTTTTTTGATTTTTTTTTGAAATTGTTTTGTTGTATCATTTAAACCTCTCTATATTTGCACCCGCTTAGCTGATAAGGCTGGGTTGAAAAAGAGGGGAATATGGGCCTTTTTTAGGGTTTATTTTTT
>NZ_CANMOO010000006.1 GCF_947499585.1 uncultured Allomuricauda sp.
GTAAGGTTAGTCCAGTCCGCTGCTATTGCGGCATTGTCCACAGAAAAAGCTGTCCCCGTTAGAGTGAGCCCAGTTCCGGCGGTGTAAGTTGTGTCGTTGTCGGTATCGTCCGCAAATCCTGCGGGGATACTGGTAAGGTTAGTCCAGTCCGCTGCTATTGCGGCATTGTCCACAGAAAAAGCTGTCCCCGTTAGAGTGAGCCCAGTTCCGGCGGTGTAAGTTGTGTCGTTGTCGGTATCGTCCGCAAATCCTGCGGGGATACTGGTAAGGTTAGTCCAGTCCGCTGCTATTGCGGCATTGTCCACAGAAAAAGCTGTCCCCGTTAGAGTGAGCCCAGTTCCAGCGGTGTAAGTTGTGTCGTTGTCGGTATCGTCCGCAAATCCTGCGGGGATACTGGTAAGGTTAGTCCAGTCGGGAGTAAGGTTTGCGTTGTCCGCGGAGAAGACTGTTCCAGCGAGTAAGATACCAGCTCCGGCAGTATAGGTTGTATTGTCATCGGTATCATCTGCAAAGCCGGCAGGGATGTTTATGATATTGGTCCAGTCAGGGGTAATGTTTACGTTGTCTACCTCCAAGGATCCATCCCCAGCCTGGTTGAGCCCAGTTCCTGCGACGCTAAGGTCTATTTTATCAGCTGTGACAGCATCTGTAGCAAGTTCATCGGTATCTATTCCTCCATCCAAAACATCTAATGTGTAGGGGTCTAGATCGGAACCTGCTCCAAACCTCTCTAAAGACCCTCCTAGAGTTGCATTTAAAATTTCATTTCCAACAACCCCATCAATTTCGGTTACCGTTATAGCAGATTCATCTATTAAAACCCATTCGGTCCCGTTCCATTGTAAAAGTTCTCCAGTAGCCGTTCCATCTGCCAACTTATTAAAGGATACTGTGGCATCTTGCAATTGAAGACCTGTAATAGAGCCTTCTTGTATATCAACAGAACCATTTATGGATGTATCTACAATATTTTCGCCCCGTATTTCTCCAACTTCAAAATTAAAGTTGGTACCATTGGCATCTGGGGTTATAATCATGGTTGGACTAAAATTTACGATGGCATCGGTAGTAAAGGTTTGCTCATCTGGTCGATCACAAAGATTGATCCAAAGAGCTCCATCATAAAAATGTACACATTGCGTGTCTGTATTATAGACAACAGCCCCTCTTAAAGGAGATGTGTTTTCCATTTGTATTGTGGTCATTCTGGTAATGACCAATACCCGGGAGTTGCTCTCCAATTCTAAAACGGATGCAGGATCTAATGTTTGTGGGTTGTCACCAATTTTAATCTGCCCTTTAAGGGAAGTCGTCGCTAGGAGTAGGCCAAGGACTAAATAAAGAAGTTGTGTTTTCACAGTGTTTGAGTATTTGAGGATTTCAAAACGTAAATGGCAAAACTAACTCTATGACCTGATTATTCTAATTATTACCGTCAAAATACCCTAGTTCAAAGATGAACGGACAACACTGTGTATCAGCTCTTTTTATAGAATTAACAAAAGTTTAGAATAGGTTTATTTTTTTATATGCTTCTCAAGGGTTTTCTTTAACTTGAGCTAAATGGCTTTTTATGAAAAACACTATCCTACTTTTATTTTCCTTTATTTTCTCAATTGCTGCTCTAGCGCAGGATAACAGACAAGTTCTGCGAGGCAAAGTACTGTACAGGGGCAGTAATGTACCCAATGAAAATGTTATTAATTCCACTTCTGAAACCGCTACAATTACCAATGATGATGGGCAATTTGTCATTTTGGTTAAAGAAGGTGATCAACTTGTTTTTACTGCGGTGAATTATCAGTTGGAAGTGGTTACGATTACCCCAGAAATTTTAAATAACAATAGATTGGTCGTAGAGGTAACGGAAAAAGTGACACAACTGGATGAAGTAGTTATAACTCCAGAAAATCAGCAGAAATTTCTAGAAGTAAAAAATGAAAACTTTAAAGGTTTTGAATATGAAATTGACCGTACCACAGAAGTTGAAAACGTTGCTGAATCCCGCAGTGTACGCGGAATGCGAGACGGAATTAATTTTGTGAATATTTTTAAGGCGATGTTCAATTCCAAGAAGGAAGATGGTGAGGACAAAACGCCGTTAAAGGTTAGTGAAGTATTGCGCCAAGTGTATGAAGATGAATTTTTTGTGGTTGACCTAAAGTTGCCCCAAGATAAAATAGATGCTTTTTTAATTTACTGCGATGATAAAGTACCTTCTCAAACACTTTTGCGAAAGGAGAACGAGTTTCAGTTGATTGACTTTTTAGTGACCCATAGTAAAACATATTTAGCTGAGTTGGATGAGGATTAAGCTCCTTTTTTCATTGTTGTTTTTGGTTGCTTTTTCGGTTAGTGCCCAACAAAAGGAATTAAGAGGAAAAGTTTATAGCAAAGGCAAAGATGTTGTTGGGGTTGTTGTGCAGAATATTACTACCGAAAAGGCGGTAATCACTGATATTGATGGAAACTTTTCCATTTTGATAAAACTGAACGATACCCTTGTATTTTCCGCTGTTCAGTTTAAAAGAAAAATTTTACCGGTTAATGAAGTGCTTTTCAATACAAGTTTTATAACAGTTCCTTTGGAAGAATTTGTAAATGAGCTAAGTGAAGTAGTGGTGAAACCTTATGATCTTTCTGGAGATTTAGGGCAAGATTTGGGTGGATTACAATTGGAAAAAGATGTGAGTGCGGAGGCGTTGGGACTGCCAAATGCCCATCAAAAAATACCATCACAAAGTCAACGTAAACTACAACAAGCTACTTTTGGAAAATTTAATGTGGGTATGATTTTAACCCCACCTTTGGATCCTATCATCAATGCTATTACTGGACGGACAAAAATGCTGAAGAATAGGGTCAAGGTAGATAAGGCCTATGCAAGAACACAAAGAGTCCAAGATTTTTATGTTGACTCCCTTTTTGTGGTCACCTTAAAAATTCCTTCGGAAAAAATTGAGGATTTTATGTATTTCTGTGAAGTTGATGAGCAATTTCAGCAGACGGTGGATTCAAAGGATAAATTAAAGTTGTGGGATTTTCTAGTTTTGAAGAGTCGGGCCTATCGAAAAAACAATAGTCTTGATTGATTCATAATTTGGCATGTGGTTTGTACAGTTTGGATTGAAAGAATTATTCGGAAAATAGTGTAACATCATAATTGTTACCAAGTCTATTAAGATATGATGAATTTGAAAGTAGTAAGAAACATGGTTTTGCCAATAATGGCAGGGCTATTTTTGTCTTTTACCGTAGCACATAAGTTTTATGTAAGTGTGACCAATGTGGTGTATTCAGAAAAAAATGACTCATTTCAGATTACGAGTCGCATTTTTATTGATGATTTAGAGGAGCTTTTAAAAGAGCGTTACGACATTAATGCTAAGTTGGCCACCAACGATGAGACCAAAGTTTCTGATGAATACATTAAAAAATATTTTAAAGCAAAATTCGCCATAGAACTTAATGGGGAAATAGCAGAGTATACGTTTTTAGGTAAAGAGTACGATAATGATGTGGTACTTTGCTACTTAGAATTGACCGATGTAAATTTTTCTGAACTAAAGTCAATATCCGTCCAAAATGAAATCCTAACCGATATGTTCGAAGAACAGCAAAATGTTGTCCATATAAAATGGAATGGACAAAAGAAGAGTTTTGTGCTGATCAAAGAGAATAATAAAGGAATGTTAAACTTATAACTAATCCTTAACAATTGGTTAAAAAAAAGTTATTTTTCAACGTTTTAAAATCAAAAAGAAAATGAACAAAATCAAGTATTATTTTGCTTCTATGTTGTTCCTTTTTGGCGCTATGGCCATAGCACAGGAAGAGGAGGAAGTCAAAGAAGGGCGAGACCCAGGCCATTACAATCAAAGCAGGTTTAAACAGTTGTACGAGGAGTTCGCTACTCCGAACACATATCGCTCCGCCTCAGGAGCCCCTGGCCCAGATTATTATCAGCAACGGGCAGATTATGATATGAATATTGAATTGGACGATAAAAACTCCAAAATATATGGTGAAGAAACGATTACCTATTTTAATAATTCTCCGGACAATTTAGAGTTCCTTTGGGTGCAATTGGATCAAAATGTTCGTGCTAAGGATTCTAAATCCCCATTAAGGGATGGCAACGGTGTAAACTTTGCTTATACAACTGGAAACTTCGCAAATACTTATGTTAGTGAACCTTTTGATGGTGGTTTCAATATTGAATATGTGAAAGATGCCAATGGCAGACCTTTATCATACACCATAAACCAAACCATGATGCGGTTGAATATTCCTCAACCTCTAAAAAGTGGGGAGCAAATTTCTTTTTCTATTAAGTGGTGGTACAATATTAACGATCATGTTAATGGAAGAGGACGTTCAGGTTATGAATATTTTCCAAAAGATGGAAATCGTGCCTATGTAATTGCACAATTCTTCCCGCGTATGGCAGTATATAGCGATGTGGAAGGATGGCAGAACCACCAATTTTGGGGCAGTGGAGAATTTGCACTTCCATTTGGCAACTATAATGTAAACATCACTGTTCCTGCTGATCATGTTTTAGATGCCACAGGAGTATTGCAGAACAGAAAAGAAGTCTTCTCAAAAGATATGATGAAGCGATACGAAATGGCCAAGAAGTCTTATGATAAACCAGTGGTCATAGTAACGCAAGAAGAGGCGGAAGCTGCAGAAAAAGGCTTTTCAGAAAAGAAAAAGACTTGGAAATTTAAAGCTACCAATGTACGTGATTATGGTTTTGCAACTTCCCGAAAGTTTGTTTGGGATATGCAAGCTGTAAAGATTGGCAGTAAAGACGTAATGGCTGTTTCATTATATCCAAAAGAAGGAAACCCGCTTTGGGAAGAACAATCAACCAAAGCAGTTGCACAAACTTTAAAAACGTACTCTAAGCACACGTTTGACTATCCTTACCACAAAGCGATTTCTGTACATGCAAAAAATCAAGGGATGGAGTATCCAATGATATGTTGGAACTACGGACGTCCTAATGAAGACGGTACTTATTCTGATAGAACAAAATATGGGATGATCAGCGTTATCATTCATGAAGTAGGTCATAACTTCTTCCCAATGATTGTAAACTCTGATGAACGTCAGTGGGGTTGGATGGATGAAGGTTTAGATACTTTTATGCAGTATTTAGCAGAGCAGGAGTTCGGTAAAAACTATCCAGAAGTGATCGCTCCCAATGGTAACTACCCATCTCGTAGAGGGGAACCTTCTAAAATAGTACCGTACATGAGCGGGGATCAAAGCCATATTTCACCCATTATGTCGAACCCAGAAAATGTATATCAACTTGGGCCAAATGCATATGGAAAGCCGGCTACAGCTTTAAATATTTTGAGAGAAACGGTTATGGGCAAAGAATTGTTTGACCATGCATTTAAAACCTATGCACAACGTTGGAAATTTAAACATCCTACCCCAGAAGACTTCTTTAGAACCTTAGAAGATGCATCTGCAGTAGATTTAGACTGGTATTGGAGAGGTTGGTTCTACACCACGGATTATGTGGATATTGGTGTTAAGGGGGTGAAAAAATACTTTGTTTCTGATAAGCCTACCAAAGAAATGGAAAAATATATGGCTGACAGGAATTTAACGGAAGCTGATTTGCCACCATTGGTATATTTAGCAGAAGAGGACAGTGAAGATTTTTCTCCGGAGTTAAAAGGGAAGTCACCAACAGAAACTTCTCAAAACTTGAAGGAATTTATGATGGACAACATGACCGAAGCTGAAAGAGCAGAGGTTGAGGAACCTAAATATTTCTACGAAGTAACTTTTGACAAACCGGGAGGTATTCCAATGCCATTGATTGTTGAATACACTTATGCAGACGGAAGCAAGGAAAATATTACATACCCTGCCGAAATTTGGAGAAAGAATGATGCCGAAGTAAAACGTGTTATTTCTTCACAAAAAGAATTGGTTGGCATTGTAGTAGATCCAAAATTAGAGACCGCAGACATTGATACTGCCAATAATTCTTGGCCAATTAAAGATGAGAAATCTGACTTTGATAAATTCAAAGAAAATATTAAAGGCAAGTAATAACTCAAAATGAATGTTAAGAGCCCTGTGATTTCACAGGGCTTTTTTTATTTTACTACCAAGTTCTCATTATATTTGTTCTATGCATTTTCT
This sequence comes from uncultured Allomuricauda sp., assembly GCF_947499585.1. Taxonomy (GTDB): domain Bacteria; phylum Bacteroidota; class Bacteroidia; order Flavobacteriales; family Flavobacteriaceae; genus Flagellimonas. Next base: position 6,175 of record NZ_CANMOO010000006.1, read on the forward strand.
ATTTATAAGCGGCGCAGAAATCTTTTTTATCCTCTTTATAGTGGTGATGGTCTTTGGTGCGGATAAAATCCCAGGAATTGCCAAAGGACTGGGTAAGGGAATGCGTCAATTACGTGATGCCACAGATGATATCAAGCGAGAAATTCAAAAAAGCGCTGAAAAGCAGGGTATTGACACGGATTTCACAAAAGATATCAGGAAAGAAATTAATGAAGTCAAGAAAAATGTAGAGGAGGTTACCGGTGCCGTTAAAAGAAGCACTAAATAACCCATGTTAGAGAAACTTCTTAAATGGGATAGGGACACCTTTATTTACTTCAATGGATTAGGTGTTGAGGAGTATGATTTTTTCTGGTCAACCATTACCAACATTACCACATGGATTCCCTTATTTCTATTGCTCATAGTACTTCTTATATTGAAATTTCCAAAGAAAGAGGCATTTTATAAGCTAATGACCATTTTTGGATTGGTATTTTTTATCATTATTGTTACGCACTTGACCAAAACATGGGTAGGACGTCTTCGACCTAATAATGCAGAAGAAATTAATACTTTGATCCGTATTTTAAAAAGCCCTACAGACTACAGTTTTTTTTCAGGACATGCTGCAAGTTCTTTTTCAATAACCGTTTTGGTCTTTCTTTTTCTTAGGAAAAAGGTCAGATGGTTGGTTTTGTTTTTTATATGGCCATTGCTATTTGCAATAAGTAGAATATATGTGGGCGTTCATTATCCTCTAGATATCATAGTAGGAGCTTTAGTTGGTATTTTAACTGGACTACTTTTTTACAAATTGTACAACCGTTTTATTTTACCCTACTCAGAGTCAATCCATCCCTCACCGGAAGAATAACGGTTTCAACCCTAGGGTCATTTTTTAGCTTTTGGTTGTAGTCAATCAGAACAGCAGTGGCTTTATCAGATTTAGCTAAGGGCTCCACAACTTTTCCGGACCATAAAACATTATCAGAAAGAATAATACTGCCAGATCTTGTTTTTTTGATTGCTGCCTCAAAATAGGCATCATAATTTACCTTTTGCGCATCAATAAAGATTAGGTCAAAGCATAGGTCTAGCGTTGGAACAATATCCAAGGCATCACCAGTATGTTGTACAATCTGAGTTCCATAACCACTTTTATCAAAATACTTTCGCTGTAAATCATGTAACTCCTCATTTACCTCAATAGTATGTAATTCGCCCGTTTGTTGCAGCCCTTCAGCCAAGCAGATAGCAGAATAGCCAGTATAGGTGCCAATTTCAAGAATATTTTTGGGAGATGTGATTTTTGAGAGCAAGCTCAGCACCCTTCCTTGAAAGTGTCCGGTGATCATTCTAGGTTGTACAACTTTTAAATGGGTCTCCCTTGTTAGCTCCGTGAGAATTTCAGGTTCTGCCTCAGAGTTTTCAATGATATAATTTTCCAATATGGGTGATAGGAAATGCATGCTTAAATTTTCGTAAAAATATAGAAAAGAACTACATTAGAATTTCACTTTTTAATTAAATGGATGATTATGACATCACCAGATTTTAAGTTAAGAAATGCAACCTTGGAGGATTTGCCAATTCTTTTGGATTTTGAACAAGAACTCATTACGGCAGAACGCCCTTTTGATGTTACTTTAAAGGAAGATCCTATTAGTTACTATGACCTAAAACAAATAGTACTAGATGAGAATTCTTGTGTTTTGGTAGTCGAAATAGAGGGACGGGTGGTAGCATCTGGATATGCAGTTCCCAAAAAAGCGAGACACTATCTTGACCATGAATATTATGCATACCTGGGCTTCATGTTCACCCATCAAGATTTTAGGGGAAAAGGTATCAATGCAAAAATTGTGGAAGAATTGAAAGATTGGTCAAAATCAAAAGGATATAAAGAAGTTAGGTTGACCGTCTATGAAGATAATATTCCAGCAATAAAGGCTTATGAAAAAGTAGGCTTTAAAAAACACCTTATTGAAATGCGATTAGAGTGAATTACACAAATTAAATAAGCCCACAAATTGTATTTTTGAAACAAACCAAAACTATGGCTTTCCAAAATTCCCTTGAATTTGCACAACAGTTGGATGCAGAAGATGAGCTTTCCAAATACAGGCAAGAATTTCACCATCCACAGGTAAATGGCAGGGATGTTATCTACTTTACTGGAAACTCTTTAGGGTTGCAGCCTAAAAGAACTCAGAAGTTTGTAGACGATGTAATGAAAGATTGGCGGGAACTTGCAGTAGAAGGACATTTTTACGCAGAAAAACCATGGTGGGATTATCATGAACGCTTGGCGGAAGGTTTGGGCAAAGTGGTAGGTGCTAAGGCTCAAGAAATATCGGTAATGAATACACTTACTGTAAATCTTCATTTATTGATGGTGTCTTTTTACAGACCAAATAATAAACGCTTTAAAATTCTCTGCGAGGAAAAAGCATTCCCTTCAGACCAGTACATGCTGCAAAGCCAGGTGAGATTCCATGGCCTTGATCCAAAAGAAGCCATAATTGAGGTCAAAAAGAGAAATGGAGAACATTCCTGGAGAACAGAAGATATTATTGAAAAAATCAATGAAGTAGGGGATGAGTTGGCTTTGGTACTTATAGGGGGAGTCAACTATTATAACGGACAAGTGCTGGACATGAAGACCATTACAAGCGCAGGAAAATCTGTTGGTGCTTTTGTAGGATGGGACTTGGCTCATGCTGTTGGCAATGTGGAACTCAAACTTCATGATTGGGATGCTGACTTTGCAGCTTGGTGCAGTTATAAATACATGAACAGTGGCCCGGGAAATGCTTCGGGCATTTTTGTAAATGAAAAACACTTGGCCAAGAAAGATATTCCGCGTTTTGAAGGATGGTGGGGCACAAAAAAAGAAACCCGTTTTTTGATGCAGCCAGAATTCGACCCAATTGAGACTGCTGATGCATGGCAATTAAGCAACCCGCCCATATTGTCTATTGCACCGTACTTGGCTTCTTTGGAACTTTTTAATGAGGTTGGAATGAACGCTCTTATTGAAAAGCAGAAAAAAATCGTGGCCTACCTTGAATTTGTTTTAAAGGAGATTGATAAAGAAGTAGAAAGTTCTTTTGAAATTATTACTCCTAAGGACCGAGGTTGCCAGCTCTCCGTTTTTTTACATGGAGAAGGCAAGGCTTTGTTCGATTACCTCATGAAGAATGGTGTAATTACAGATTGGAGAGAGCCTAACGTTATCCGGCTTGCTCCAGCACCATTTTATTGTTCTTATTCAGATATGTATAGTTTTGGACAGATTTTAAAACAGGGCATTCTTTCCAAAAAGAAACTATAGCAGGATAGCGATTTTTATTTCCCAGTTCCGTTTTCCAGATTGTTATTGATTGTACAAGTATCGTTCTATTTGCCTTCCGTTCATCGAAAAGATGCAGTAATCACTTACTATCTCAGTTTTTCTTACGTACATATTTAAGTTTTAACCCCAAAATTAAAATGAACATGAAACGTAAAAATGAAAAAATGAGACACAAAATCAGTTTAAGAAAACTGCTGGTTTTGACAACTATTATGGTTATGTGCTTTGCTTCTTGCGAGAAGAATGATGTTGATGATCAAAATGCGATAACCCCGGATGAAGAAGTATCCATAGAAGATCAGGATACTGCATTTATTACCAAATACTTTTTAGGAGAACCAGTAAAAGTTAGGCTTGAAGAAGATGGCACCTACAGTCTAGCAGGCAGTGACACTAGATTGTTTGAAGAACAATTGTCGGATACTGCGGATTCTTTTGTGGAAAACCCGGTTCCGGATGCAAGCTTAACCAATCTAGGATTGGGAGGCGGTGTTCGCAAATGGACTAACGGCGTTGTCTATTATGTGATCAATGGACTTAGTTCCTCGGTACGTTCTGAGCTTCAAAAGTCATTTGACGAATGGTCCAGTAAAACCAGTGTAACGTTCAAGGAACGCACAAATCAGTCCAATTATGTAACTATTTCTTCTTCAGGATCTAATAGCAATTCTGGAGTAGCAACTCTTGGAATGAATGGAACCAGAGGTTTTATTCGATTGGGCACTCGAGCCACAGCTGTGGTCATCATACATGAAATTGGACATACCTTGGGGTATATTCATGAACAAAATCGGTCAGATAGAGATAGTTTTATTAGGATCAATTTTGAGAATATACAAGATGGTGCACAAGATCAGTTTTTTAAAAGTAACTCGGCAACCTTGTTGACAGGTCAGTTTGATATAAACTCTACCATGATGTACGGCAGCTTTACTTTTAGTAAAAACGGAAGACCTACAATTACAGATTTAAATGGAAACCTTTTACCGCAAAGACAGGCGAGAATATCTACCTTGGATGTAGAAGGAACAAATTCTTTATACCCATCCACAGATGGTAACCCAGATACCGGGGGAGAAACAGACCCATGTGATGGTGTTGAAGAATGGTCTAGATCTAGGAGGTATTTTGTTGGAGAACGTGTAACCTATCGTGGAAGTTTGTACGAGAGGGATTTTACCAGATGGAATTTTATAACAAGATGTAATTAATAACAACAGGGGTTAACACTAAGGCAACTTGTCTAGTTGTAAAATCTAAGACCGTTCTTCGGGACGGTCTTTTTTATAAAGTAAGCTAGGCATTTACTAATGTTATTTCTCCTTTTCTTTTAAGTATGATTTTAAACAGATTTTAATACAAGGAATCTTATAAAAGTGATTCATTATATTTTGATTTTAAATAGGCAGAAGGTGTTGTATTTTGATACTTTTTAAACTGTCTGGTAAAGTAGGAAGGATCATTGAAGCCAGACTTGTACATTACCTCTGCAATAACTGTATTGTTCTCATTAAAGAATTCAAGTGCTTTGCCAATCCGAAATTCATTAACAAAACTGATAAATTTCTGACTGGTCATTTTTTTAAAGAATCGGCAAAAAGAATTAGGGGTAAAACCTAATTTCTTAGAGATTTCTGTAACCGAAATGTTTTTATGATAATTAGTATTAACGTATTCAAAGGTCTGCTCTAGTCTCCAAATCTCATCTTTTTTATAATTACTCAGCGAAATGGTATCGAATAGGCTTTCATAAGTTGCATTTTTGGATAGGTAATCAAGAATGGATAACAAGTTTATCAGTTTGCCTTGATTGTCCATATGTTCAAAATTTTTGAAACTGTTCCAGAGTGCATTTTTGCTCTCTTGGTCAAAAATTAAAACTTGCTTTGATTTTTCAATAAGTTGTTTTATTCTTTTTAATTCAGGAAATACTTTGAGTTTTTCATCCAGAAACTCTTTTTTAAATTGAATGACTACCTCTAGACCATCATCATGATCTTTATTTCCAAAATCGGCATGTGGAATGTTGCCGCCCAAGAAAACAAGCACTCCATTATCATACTTTTTCTTTTTAGAGTCAATATTAAGAAGGCCAGAACCATTTTTTACATAGACCAATTCAAACTCTGGATGAATATGCCAACCAGCTGATTCACAATAACTTGAACTGGTGTATGCTTCTGCCTTCAAAGAGGTGTTTGTGTCAACATTGATTGCTTCTAGCATTGGTTTCATATAGTAAAATTACCCAAATAAAAGACTCATAAAAGCATTTCAGAATAAAATGTCTTATCTCCTGAATGTTTTATGTTAAAAATTGAGCTATAACCTTAGTTATTTTGTCTGGATATTCGATACTATGAGGTCACTTCGTCTTATTTTTTCCAATCCTAGATATTTTGCACCGGCATGGGTATTTGCAAGTCTCAATATTTGGTTTGGTACTTGGGCCATTTACATTCCCACGATAAAAGATAAATTGGGAATTGATAAAGCTGACTTGGGTATTGCCATCTTTTGTCTATCTCTGGGTGTTTTTACCATATTTCCTATAGCTTCAAAGATTATTGACAAACTTGGTGTGGGAAAGGCTACTTGGGCAGGTGTGGTTTTAAGCAGTATTGCAGCGCTATTTCCACTTTTAGTTCCAAACTATTACTTGTTAATGATTTCTCTGTTCTTTTTAGGAGCATCTAATGGACTTTTAGATATTTCTATGAACACTTTGGTTACAGAAATTGAAAAAGAGGACAAGCAAAATTTTATGTCAGCTGCTCATGGCTTTTTTAGCCTAGGTGGTGTAATTGTTGGTTTAGGTAGTTTTTTGATTCCAATTATTGGAAACCCTGCATTGCATATGGGTATCACTGTTGCCTTTGTTTTTATAATCAATCTTCTTATTTATAAGAACTATAAACATATAGTTGCTGCGCCTGTTAAAAAAGAACCCTTTAGCTTAAAATTGTTTAAACCCTTATTCTTATTGGGGATAATAGGTTTTGTGGCTATGGGCAGTGAAGGTGCAATCATAGATTGGAGTGGACTTTATTTAAAAGAAATAACCTTGGCACCAGAAGCACTTATTGGTTCAGGTTTCTTGGCATTTTCTGCAGCAATGACCTTAGGTAGATTTTTAGGAGATGGAATTAGTGCTAAAATAGGCTCAGTAAAAATTGTGGGCTTGGGTTCTTTAATTGCAGTTTTTGGTTATCTACTTGTGCTTTCAGGACATACAATTTGGGCTATAACGGGCTTTGCTCTCAATGGTCTTGGTTTCTCTGTTATTGTTCCGGAATTATTTAGAATCGGTGGAAATGTTAAAGGAGTGGATTCTGCCCAAGGAGTCTCTTTTATTGCTGGTACAGGTTACTCTGGCTTTTTGTTAGGTCCTGTTATTTTGGGGTTTCTAGCCGAGAGTGCATCCTTAAAACATAGCTTTTATGCCCTTTTAGGTTGTATTTTACTTGTTTTAGCAGTAACAATGTTATTGAAAAAGAATAGGTCTTAGAATGTTTTTAGACTATTCTTTTTGAACCATCAAATTGGTGAAGTTTATATTGAAAACTCCTTCAGCTTTTTTATGATCTTGTGCCAGTTTTAGACCATCCATATCAATGTAATTCTCCCAAGTCGTTGTCATTGATGGCTCAGCTTGATTTGCTTTCCTAAAAACCCACTCACGAAGAATAAAATCATCCTTAAAGTAAAAATCATAAGCATCACCTGGAGTATATCCTCCTTCATTGGAATATACTATGGTCAGTTTTTGCATAGGTTCACCACTAATAGGAGATTTTTCTTCTTCAGCATGTTTATAAGTGAAATTTTCAGAATCCCAAATAAGATTAAAAGGAGCTAAAACCCAATATCTGTCATTAATAAAACCACCATTTCTTTTGGTGGCAATGCTATCCATGGATTTCCTATTGTATACAAGGGTATCATTTTCAGAAATGGATGTAATATGGTTTGACTTTGGCTTCCAAATCCAAGTACGTTCAAAATGAGAGCTATCCCTGTCCACATTAAAGGTGAATGTAAACTCTTTTACCGATTTCCAATTTTCGTAACCATGGGCAAAAGCTATTTTTTCAAGAACCGTTTGTTCTGTCTTTTCTTCTGATATTGTATTCTTTGGCTCTGTTTTACAAGACAAAAAGATGAAAAAAGATAAGACCGTAAAAAGAAAAGTGGCTTTCATGATAAATTTTAGTTCAAATATACTCTCATTTTAAATTATCTTGTTCAATAATTCTTCAAAGAACTTAATAGGACCTTAAAAACGTTTCAAGTGACTTTTCTAAAAAGGCTGTTTCTAATTCTTATAAATAACCTAGATAAGAAATCTTTGGAAGCAGATGACCCATATGCTCATTTATCTGATGAGGAATTGGTAGAACGAATTGTTGCAAACAACAACCCTATGTTATTTGGTAAGTTGTACGATCGTTACGGAAAAATGGTCTATAACAAATGCTATGGATTTGCCAGATCACAGGACGAGGCAGAGGATTTAACTCAAGATGTTTTTCTACAATTGTTCATTAAGTTGAAAATGTTCAAGGGAAAGTCCAAGTTTTCTACCTGGCTATATTCCTTTACATATAACTTTTGTGTGAACTATGTAAACAGGAACAAGCAGCGCAAAATGAGTGATAAGTCTATTCCAGTTGAAAATTCGGAACATAAGTTAATCGTTGAAGTGCGAGATGATAGCCTGTTCGAAATGAAGGCTAATAAGCTAAAAGAAGCACTAGAACTGGTATCTGCGGAAGACAAATCCATTTTGTTGTTAAAATATCAAGATGGAGCCTCGATAAAAGATTTGGTGACATTGATGGAACTTGGAGAAAGTGCGGTGAAAATGCGCTTAAAAAGGGCAAAAGAGAAACTATTGGAAATCTATAATACCTTATAATAGATGGCAAAGAAAAAAAGAAATCCGTTTAGGGAGTTAGAGGCCTCATTGAGAGAGGTGCCTCCTGGAATGAAGAAAAAGGTAATGAACGATATTGCAGCAGCAAAGTTGATTATGGACTTGGCTTCCCTGTTCTCTTTTAATATTGGGTCAGCTTTGCGAAAGCTTTTTAGAACATCAGGAAACAATTAAAAACAACAGTATAAAACTATAGATATGGAAACAATTAACGAATGGAAGAACTTGACCTTTGATTCCCTAGCTGCAATGGGCAGAGATGTGGCATTGGCGTTGCCCAAAATTGTTGGGGCACTAATTATTCTTTTGGTAGGATGGTTAGTTACCAAAATTGTTCTTTTTGTTTTGGGTAAGGTTTTAAAACTTGCTAAAATGGATACGCTTAGTGATAAAATCAATGAGATGGACCTTTTTGGAAAGGGAGATTTTAAAATTGATATTATTAAAGTGATTCTTGGTTTTGTTAAGTGGTTGTTGCTCCTAGTGTTCTTGATAGTTGCAGCAGATATACTCAGTTGGGAAATAATTTCTACAGAAATAGGGAATCTTTTGCGCTATCTGCCTAGACTGTTTAGCGCACTTGCTTTAATGATGATAGGGCTTTACATTGGAAACTTTATCAAGACAACTGTCAAGAAGTTGTTTGATTCCCTAGAATTTGGCGGATCCAATCTTGTAAGTAACATGCTGTTTTACATCATTGTAATCTTTATTTCCATTACGGCTTTGAATCAAGCGGGTATCGACACTACAATTATTACCAACAACATCACCTTAATTTTGGGGTCGTTCCTTTTGGCATTCGCAATCGGATTGGGGCTGGGTTCCCGAGATATTATTACAGACCTGTTGCGTTCTTTTTATACAAGAAGAACGTATGCGGTGGGTGATAAAGTTGTAATTGGCAAAAATGAAGGGACAATAGAAGCAATAGAAAATAATACATTGACATTGTTAACCAAAACTGGAAAATTTGTAATTCCTATTAAAGAGGTGGTATCAAAAAAGGTTGAGATAAAAACAAAATAATTTTATTTGAACAAGTAGATTCATGAAGACTATAACTTCCTTAGAATTTGATTAATTTTGAAACTTTCAACAAATAAAAAATGAGTTCAAAAAAAGGCAAGGTTCAAGAGTTAGTCCAAGAAAAATTATTAGAGGAACGTAAGGTGTTTTTATGGGGTATGGTAGATGATGATTCCGCAAAGCACGTTATTGACCGTTTACTCTATTTGGATTTACTAAATAATAAGGAAATTCAATTAATTATCAATAGTCCTGGTGGGTATGTAACCTCTGGTTTCGCTATTTATGATACAATAAAGCAGATAAAAAGCCCAGTGTCTACCGTTTGTTCTGGTTTGGCGGCATCTATGGGTTCTATTTTGTTATCAGTAGGCGAGAAAGGTAGAAGATTTATACAGCCTCATGCCCGTGTAATGATTCACCAGCCAAGTGGCGGTGCGAGGGGGCAGGCTTCCAATATTGAAATCCAAGCTAAAGAAATTATCAAGACCAAAGAACTTGGGGCAAAAATATTGGCGGATAACTGCGGACAAGATTATGATAAAGTAATGAAAGATTTTGATCGCGACTACTGGATGGGAGCAGAGGAATCTGTCAAGTATGGTATTGTAGATGGAATTTTAGAATAATCATTAAACATATTATAAAAGGGAAAAAGTCCTTCACAATTTTTGTGAAGGACTTTTTGCATATATATGGACGCCTAAGCGGAATATTTACTTTATATACGTCAACTTTAGTACCAAAAGCTTACGATCTACTGTTAAAAAAACCAAAAAGTTTTAAGTTTTTAACGCCCTTTTTGTTGTTTACCATAAAGTTAGGACTGCAAACTCCTATTTTGTTATTTACTAAGGACTAATGAGCAAGTTTTGAAATTTCTTATTTTTACTATTTAACTAGAATTGGCCTTATGGGCATGTATGACACAAACTCCTAAAAATATTGCCATCATCGGTTCTGGATTGGTGGGCTCGCTTTTAGCCATTTATTTAAAAAGACATGGGCATTCCGTTACTGTTTTTGACAGAAGGCCCGATATTAGGACAATTGACTTTTCTGGACGTTCCATTAATTTGGCCATGAGTAATAGGGGCTGGAAATCACTTAGAAAAGTAGGTTTGGAGGACAGCATCAAAAACATTGCAATTCCTTTAAGCAAAAGGGCCATGCATGTAAATGATAAGCCGGTTTATTTTCAAAAATATGGCAAAGAAGGAGAAGCCATATGGTCTATCTCAAGAGGTATTTTAAATCGAAAAATGATTGATTTGGCTGAAGAAGCTGGAACTATTTTTCGATTCAATGAAAAAGTTTGGGATATTAACCTATCTGATGCTAAGATATTTACGGGAGAATCAGAAAAGAGCGAATGGAAAGAATACCAATACGACTTAATTTTTGGTTGTGATGGCGCTTTTTCCAGAGTACGGCATAAAATGCAACGTCGAAGTAGGTTTGACTATTCTCAGGACTTTATAGATGTTGGTTATAAAGAGCTTACTATTCCCCCAAATGAGGACGGTTCCCATAAACTGGATAAAAACTCTTTCCATATTTGGCCTAGAGGAAAATTCATGCTTATCGCAATGCCCAATATTGATGGCAGTTTTACCTGTACATTGTTTCTACCTTTTGAGGGCGAAGTTTCTTTTGAAAATATTACCACTGAAAAAGAGGCAAAGGCTTTCTTTAAAACTTATTTTCCCAATGTTAAAAAGGAGATTGAGAATTTGACGGGAGATTTTTTTAAGAACCCAACAAGTGCGATGGTTACCATGAAATGTTATCCTTGGACTTATTGGGATAAGGTGGCTTTAGTAGGTGATTCTGCACATGCCATTGTTCCTTTTTATGGGCAAGGAATGAATGCTGGCTTTGAAGACATTTATGAGTTGGATGAATTAATGACAACCTATGGAGATGATTGGGAGGTTATATTTAGTAAATACCAGACAAATAGAAAACCCAATGCTGATGCAATAGCGGAACTTAGTTATAGAAATTTTATTGAAATGAGCAGTAAGACTGCTAGTCCAAACTTTCTATTGCAAAAGAAAATTGAAAAAAGATTTGCTGCGAAGCATCCAGATAAATGGATTCCCGTGTATAGTAGGGTCACATTTTCAGAAAGACCTTATGCCGAGGCTTTGGCAATAGGGGATGAGCAAGAGAAAATCATGCAAGAAATCATGAAGTTATCAGATATTGAAACGAAATGGGATTCTGAGGAGGTAGAGAAAAAAATGATAGAATTACTTTCCAGTACCTAAACTTAATTCATAGGAAATAGAATAAAAAAAGCCACCTGAAAAGGTGGCTTATACTTTTTAGAAAAAATGTTTCTAGATTTTAGCGAACATTCCTTGCATTCTTACTTGCTCTTCTTCTGCAAGCTGTGGATCTACCAAAATCCTTCCACTATGCTCATCAGTAATGATTTTCTTTCTTGAAGCAATCTCTACCTGCACTTGCGGAGGTATAGTAAAGAAAGAACCACCAGATGCTCCTCTCTCTACAGGAACAACAGCTAAACCATTTTTTACGTTATGGCGAATTCTCTTGTAAGCCTGTATCAAACGCTCTTCGATTTTTTCTTCAAACTCTTCAGATTTTTTCAAAAGTGCCTTTTCCTCTTTTTCGGTTTCGGCAAGAATAGCATCCAACTCACTTTTCTTGTGCTTTAGGTGGCCATCTCTTTCTGATAATTTCTCTTTGGTGTCTGCTATGACCTCTTTTTTCTGATCTATTTGGGCCTTGAACTCCTTTATATTTTTTTCAGCCAATTGAATTTCCAATTCTTGGAATTCAACTTCTTTGCTCAAAGAATTAAATTCACGACTGTTTCTTACATTCTTCTGCTGCTCAGCATATTTCTTAATAAGCGTCTTGGCTTCTTCAATGAGGTTCTTCTTAGCTGCAATTTCAAAATTTACAGTTTCTACATCCGTTTTCAATTTGTCCATACGGGTTTTAAGACCCAATACTTCATCTTCCAAATCTTGAACTTCTAGAGGCAATTCACCTCTTACATTGCGTATTTCATCAACCCGAGAATCAATTAACTGCAAATCATACAGCGCTCTTAATTTTTCCTCAACGGTGTTTTCCTTTTTTTTCGCCATAAATTATAAATACTTGATGGGATTTGTTATACTTTCCGATAACGAGATTGCAAAATTAGGAATTTTTTTGATAAGATAATCAACTAATAAGTCTTTTGTAAACTGCTCAGTTTCAAAGTGCCCAATATCTGCTAGTACCAATTGACCCTCCGCTTCGTAAAACTGATGATATTTTAGATCAGAAGTAATAAAAACATCAACACCTGCTTTTTTTGCCGTGGAAATTGCAAATGCACCGCTACCACCTAGTACCGCTACCTTTTTTACCTTTTTGCCAAGCAAATTGGAGTGTCTAACAACGGAAGCATTCATTCTTTTCTTAACCATTTGAAGAAAAGTGCTTTCATCCATTTCCGTATCAAGAACCCCATACATTCCCATACCAATATTTTGGTTGGTATTTTCTAAAGTGGCTATTTCATATGCTACTTCTTCATAAGGATGGTCTTCAAAAAGGGCTGATACGATGGATTTTTCTTTTTCAAAGGAAAAAATCATATTGATTTGCACTTCTTTTTCAAAATGGGTTTCTCCTATTTTACCAATTGTTGGATTGGCATCAATCCCTGCCTTAAAACTACCATCACCATTGGTGCTAAAGCTACAATTACTGTATTTCCCCATTTCTCCGGCCCCAGCGTTGAACAAAGCAGATTTAACAGCATCGGCATTAGCTATTGGGGCATAAGTGGTCAATTTTTTGATTGTTCCTTTTTTTGGTATAAGAATTTTTGGATTTTGGATGCCCAAGACCTCACAGATTTTAGCATTTACCCCCATATTGCTATTGTCCAAGGCCGTATGCATGCTGTAAATGGCAATATTATGGGCTATAGCCTTTAAAACTACTCTTTCCACATAATTAGCTCCAGTTAGTTTTTTAAGTCCTTTAAATATGATGGGATGAAAGCTCACAATCATATTGTAGTCCTTCTTAATAGCTTCATCCACAACATTTTCAAGTGTGTCCAAAGTAACTAAGACGCCTTTTACATTCATGTTATAATTGCCAACCAGTAATCCTACATTATCAAATTCTTCTGCATGGGACAATGGAGCAAGTTCTTCCAGTATTTTTGTAATATCCTTTACGGTCATTTGATGTTTCTTAATGTTGCTAAAGATAAAATATTATATTTTCGCTATATGCTGCAACTGCTTCGGAAAATAGCATTTCCATTTTCTTTTATTTATGCATTGGTCGTTTATGTGAGGAATCTTCTTTATGATATTGGATTCTTCAAATCCATAACTTATAAAACGCCTACTATATGCGTGGGTAACCTGAGTGTTGGTGGCACTGGTAAAACACCAATGATAGAATATTTAATTCGATTAATTGGTGATAAAAAGGTAGCGGTTTTAAGTAGGGGCTATAAAAGAAAGTCTAAAGGTTTTTTGCTTGCTGATAAAAAATGCTCAGTAGAGGATTTGGGTGATGAACCCTTTCAGTTGTTTAAAAAATTTCCGCAGGCCATAATAGCGGTTGACGCGGATAGAAGAAATGGCATTACTAAACTTCAAAGTACCGTCAAGCCAGATGTTATTCTCTTGGACGATGCTTTTCAGCATAGAAAGGTAAAACCTAGTTTTTCTATTTTATTAACGGCATATGACAATTTGTTTTTCAGCGATTGGTATTTGCCAACAGGAAACCTTAGAGATAGTAAAAAGGAGTCAAAGCGAGCAGATATCATTATTGTTACAAAATGCCCTGAATCTTTATTGGAAGATGAAAAAACCTCCATTTCACAAAAGTTGAAACCATCAAATAATCAAAAAGTGCTTTTTTGCCATTTTAAGTATGCCAATAGCTTTAAAAATGCAGAGGGAAGTGTTGAGCGTTCTGAGCTAAATGGTAAAAAGGTTGCATTGGTCACTGGAATAGCTTTTCCCAAACCCTTAGTTTCTTATCTAATCAATCTTGGTTTGGAATTCAAACATTTTGAGTATAGCGATCATCATTATTTCTCGGATCAAGAAATACGTCAATTTAAAGACTATGATGTAGTGCTGACCACTGAAAAAGACTTTGTTAGGTTAGAAGGTAAAGTTGAGAATCTTTATTATTTGGAAGTGGCCCATCATTTTTCAGATGAAGATCATAAGGTATTGAAAAAGGCCGTGATTGAATTGATTTAGACTTGACCCTCCATCTTTTTTCTAAAGATGTTCTCTCCAATTTTCTGGTAGAATACCTCTGGCTTAAATGGTTTGGTTACTACATCATTACAGCCAGCTTCATAAAAGCTGTCCAAACTGTCGTCCAAAGAAATAGCCGTTAAGGCGATAATGGGAATTTCTTCATCAAATTTTCTTATTTGACGGGTAGCTTCTTCACCACTTATTCCGGGCATATGGATATCCATTAGAATAGCATTATAGGTATTTGCCTTGGCCATATCTATAGCTTCGTTGCCATTGTTTGCAATATCACAGGTAATCTCCTTTTTGGTTAACATTTTCTTGGTGATTACTTGGTTTATTTTGTTGTCTTCCACAATCAAAATATGTAATCCCTTAAATTCAAATTCTTCCGGATCTAATTCAAAAGAAACCTCATCCATTGCATTGGTATCACATTTAATGTCCATTTCAAAGAAGAAGGAACTTCCGTGGCCAAGTTCACTTTCTAAGTTTATTTTGCTATTAAAAAGACCTAGCAAACTCTTTACAATGGTTAGTCCTAAACCTGTTCCGCCGTATTCTCTATTTATTTGAACAGAACCTTGTTCAAAACTGTCAAAAATATTTTTCTGTTGATCTTCGGAAATCCCAATACCATTATCTTTTACCTCAAAGTATAGCTTTACGTTTTCCTCGTCCTTGTTCAATAATTTGGCTATAACTTCTACCTTTCCGTCTTTGGTGAACTTTAGCGCATTACCCATAAGGTTCATGAATATTTGAGATAATTTTATGGGGTCACCTAGAAGGTGCTTCGGAATTTTTGTGTCGTAATCTAAAATTAAGCTGGTATTAGTTTCATTTGCATTCTGTCTTAATGAATCCACAACATCTGTAAGAACTTTTTGCAGTTTGAACTCAATGTTCAAGGGTTCAAGTTTTTCTGCATCTATTTTGTTGATTTGTAGAATATCGTTAATGAAGTTTAAAAGGTAGTCACCTGAAAACTTTAAAGATTTTAAATGTTCTTTTTGATGTTCTGCCGGGTCTTCATCCAACAACAAGTGCGTAAGCCCAGTCACTGCATATAGTGGTGTGCGCAACTCATGCGTAACCGTGGATAAAAAATTGGTTTTAGCTTCCATAGCAGAAACCGCCGAGTCTCTTGCCAACTCCAACTCTTTGTTTTTTGTATATAATAAATCGTTTGTTTTAAGCTTAATTTGATTATTTCTAAAAAGGGATACTGCCAATAATGAGATAATAGTTAAGAAAGCGGAAGTAAGTATGGCAGTGATCTCTGAACGATTTTTAGATTCACTTAACTCCTCATTTTTAGCAGTAAGCTTATTTATTTCGGTCATTTGATGCTCAAACCTAATTCTATCTGCAGTTGTGGCCTCTAATTTTACTTTCTCAATATTGAAAATAGAATCCTTAATCTGTTGCAGGCTCTTTTTATAACGAAGTGATTCATCATAGCTGCCAATTCTCTCATAGATAATGGAAAGTCTCTCGTTGGCTATTTTTATCTCTTTGGAATAACCATGTTTTTCAGCAAGCTCAAGTGCAGCTTTAGAATGAATAATTCCTTCTTCCAAGTCATCTAAGTCGAGGCTTATTTTTGCAAGCTGCAGGTTTGCCTTGGTGGCTAGATATGCTCTTTCTTTATCGTCTGAATTAACTATAAGCGCATGTAAGTTCTTAATGGCATCCTCATATTTTTCAATATTGGTATATATGTATGCTTCAAGTAATAGAATATTGTTGCTTAAATTCCTGTTGTTGCTCAACTTTCTTGATTCTTCTAAAAGCTTTAGGGACTGAAAATTGTTTCCTTCATCAAAACGTACCGCGGCTTCCAAATAATTGTGGAAAGCTTGCCCAAATGAATAGGAGAGGTCTTTTAACAGAATACTTGCTCGATCCCAATAGAAAATTGTGGTTTCTCTATCGCCTTCTTCCAAAAACAATCTTGCGTATTGATGATAGGTATCCAACAGAAGCTTTGCATCTTCATTGTTTTCCGCAATTTTTGCGGCTTGATCTAAAGTTTCCAGGGCTTTATCTACTTTGTTTTGATGTCTGTAGACCATGAACTCATCAAAGATGGACTGTACTTTTGTGGTAGAACTAATATCCTTTTGCCCATAAGAGACTTGGGTGCAAAGGAAAATGTACAGCACAATTAACTTTATGCTGCAAACACATTTATATATTGTATTTGACGTCAAACGTAGTTTTTCTTTATAAGTAAAGCTATTAAATCAACAATTCTGGAGCAATATCCAGTTTCATTATCATACCATCCAATGATTTTCACCATTTTTCCAATAACGGAGGTCATTAATGAATCAAACGTACAAGAATAACAACTATTGTTTATGTCTATGGAAACAATGGGGTCTTCGGTATACTGAAGTATATTATTCAGTTGATTATTAGCATAATACTCAAAAGTATGGTTTATTTCCTCAATTGAGGTCTCTTTTTTAACATTGAACGTTATGTCTGTCAATGAGCCGTTTGGCACGGGAACGCGAATGCCACATCCTCCAATGACATCTGATAGTTGCGGAAAAATCCTTGTTAGCGCTTTTGCAGCACCTGTTGTTGTGGGTATAATGGACTGTCCGGCCGCTCTAGACCTTCTTAAATCTCTATGTGGTCTGTCATGAAGGCTTTGATCGGAAGTATAGGAATGGATCGTGGTAATATAGGCTTGTTCTATACCACATAACTCGTCAATTACCTTTATCATGGGAGCTGCGTTGTTGGTTGTGCATGAAGCATTGGAGATGATATGGTCATCTGGTCCAATCTGTGTTTCATTTACTCCAATTACCACCATTTTAATGTCGTCATCTTCAGGCGGAACGGACAGGATGACCTTTTTAGCACCATTTTCTAGATGTTGTGTTAAATGCGCTCTCTTTTTAAATTTCCCTGATGCTTCAACTACGATATCTACATCGTATGCTTTCCAATTAATCTCTTGCGGATTATTGTGGTTTAATACCTTGACCTTTTTGCCATCAACAATGATGTCACTTTCACTAGAACCTATATTGACATTGAGAGTACCATGAATACTATCATATTTTAAAAGATGTGCCAATGTTCTGGCATCACTCAAATCATTAATGACCACAACATTTATATTGGAGTGGTTTTGAAGTAACCTAAACAGTGTTCTTCCAATACGTCCAAAGCCGTTTATGCCAATGTTAACATGTTTCATTTGATAATAATAGGTAGGGTATGTGGCTAGTGAATATGCTTATGAGCCTTGTAGGAAGATCGAACCAAGGCACCGCTTTCTACATGTCTAAAGCCCATTTCTAAACCTATTTCCTCATATTTTTTAAACTGCTCGGGTAGTATAAATTCCTTTACCGGTAAATGTTTTTTCGATGGCTGTAAATATTGACCTATTGTAACTACATCAACATCAGCCTTTCTTAGGTCCTTCATGGTCTGTATTACCTCTTCTTCCATTTCGCCAAGACCCAGCATGATACCAGATTTAGTTCTGCTGGCACCATTTTTCTTGAGATAATCCAAAACACCCAAACTTCTTTCATACTTAGCTTGAATGCGTACTTCTCTTGTAAGCCGCTTTACGGTTTCCATATTATGGGAAATGACCTCAGGAGAAACCTCTAGAATTCTATCTAAATGGGTTTCAATTCCTTGGAAATCAGGAATAAGAGTTTCCAAAGTGGTTTCTGGGTTCATTCTTCTAATGGCCTTTACGGTTTCTGCCCATATAATAGATCCCATGTCTTTTAGATCATCTCTATCTACCGAGGTGACCACCGCATGTTTTATCTCCATAATTTTTATGGAACGAGCCACCTTTTCAGGTTCTGCCCAGTCAACACTCTCTGGTCTTCCCGTTTTAACTCCACAAAATCCGCAGGAACGAGTACAAATGTTTCCTAAAATCATAAAAGTAGCTGTTCCTTCACCCCAACATTCTCCCATGTTAGGGCAACTTCCTGAGGTGCAAATAGTATGCAGGTCATACTTGTCCACAAGGCCTCTTAACTGCGTATATTTTTTACCAGTTGGGAGCTTTACCCTAAGCCATTTTGGTTTTCCTTTTGGTGGTAGAACATTGTCTATAACAGCTGTGCTCATAAAAGAAATTTGATTTACAAAGATACGAAACTAGGAAGGAAAGAACTTCTTGTGATGGCCTCACTTTTTTTTGATAATCTCTGCTAAAAGTTTTTTGGCCCGTAAAAGTTTTACTTTGATATTGTTTATGGGTTCATTGAGTTCTTTTGCTATTTCTGCGTAACTCAATTCATTAAAATATCTAAGGTTGATGACTTTTTGATAGTGAGGTTTTAATTTTTTAATGTCTTGTAAAAGATTGGCAAGATTTTGTTCTATAATTAATTGATCTTCTACAGAAGGTGTTTCATCCAAAACCTTTTTTACAACGTCACCATGGGTATCCATTTCATCTAAAAGGCTTCTTTTTCTTTTTCGGATAAGGTCTACATGAAGATTTTTGGAAATAGTAATGAGCCACGTCTTAAATTCATAGGCATCATCGTAGGTATTTATCTTATCAAAAGCCTTGGAAAAGGTTCTGATTGTAATATCCTCGGCATCATTTTCGTTTTTAGTCCTAGTGAGCTGAAATCCATAAACATCGTTCCAAAAAGTATCCAAAAGTATGCTAAAGGCAATTTGATTACCATCTATTGCCTTTTTTATGTTCTCCTGTATGGACTGCTCAACTTTGTTCAAAAACTTTATTTTGCAGAGTGGGTATTAAAAATGAGCTATTGTAATTCTGGAACAGAGTCCTTTTTACAGTCTTGTTCAGATGGAAGTTTTCCACAGAACCCGCAAGCTTCTCCGTCGTTATTTAAATAAGGATTCTGACTTGCACAGGTGCCAGCAAATTTACCATCTTTTTTAGACCATATTTTAATGGCAATTCCGGCAAATGCAAGTCCTAATAGACCTATGGTCAATAATGCGAGCTTCATATTCCAACTTTTGGACAAAGTTACAAAATACCTGTCTAAAGGAACTGAAGTTTAAGGATACTTTAGAGGTAGTGTTTAATAAGTGATATTGGCCACTATATTTTGAACTGTAGGTGAGGTATTGCCTCCTTCTGGTTCAATGGTAATGTATCCTATTGCATTTTCTGCATATGGAAGCGCCAAGAGTTTATTTTTATCATCAAATTGTTTGATGACACCCAAATTGACCAACTCTCCATTTACTTCTGCCCACATTTGAAAACATTTGTTTTCAGGAAGATTGGGCACATTGCTAACATTGATATAGGAAAGTTTTTTTACTGGATTTATGTAAGCTACGGCCTTAAGCTCTTTAGCTTCCATTTTACCTTTTACATTATATCTTTTAGTACCTGGGTTGTTAAGAACGATAAACTGGTTTCTAACATCTTCCAGTTGATTTTTCATGTTTTCCTCCAAAGACTTCATTTGGTTGGTAACCAAAGTATTTTCTTCTTGAAGACTTTTGCTTTGATTCCAGAAAAAGTATGAAGAGCCAGCAAATATCATTATGGCCACACTGGCCGCAATTGCATAACGGAAGAATTTTTTACTTGCAACTTGCTCTTTTCTAGCACTGTGAAGAATAATCTCCTTAAGACCTTCAGGTGTTTTTCTAGCATATGTCTTAGCAAAAGCTTCCAAGTTATCTTGAAGCTCATTGTAAGTTTCCCTTACTTCAGGATACATAGTGATGTACCTTTCTGCTTTAAGGTTTTCTTCTTTAGAAGTATCCCCTAAAAGATATTTTTCCAGTATATCGGAATCCAAGAATATTTTTACTTTTTCTTTCATGGTAATAAAATTATCAATAGAAGTATAGTCATTGTTGTACCGTAAATCTTA
This sequence comes from uncultured Allomuricauda sp., assembly GCF_947499585.1. Classification (GTDB taxonomy): domain Bacteria; phylum Bacteroidota; class Bacteroidia; order Flavobacteriales; family Flavobacteriaceae; genus Flagellimonas. Next base: position 26,623 of record NZ_CANMOO010000006.1, read on the forward strand.
CCAAGTTCCCTTAAACCAATTTTTAATCTTGATTTAACTGTTCCCAGTGGAATATCCAACTCTTCACTTGCTTCTTGCTGCGTCATTCCTTGAAAAAAAAGAGCTTCCAAAACGATTTGATATTTTGACTCTATTTTCTCCAAGTTATCTTGGACATCCATAAATTCTGGCCTTATGCCGTTTACTCCTAGATTATATACGTCTGAAACGTCTATTTGGACTTCTTTGTCTGATTTATTGTTAACACTTCTTAACTTATCTATCGCTGTGTTTCTTGTAATGCGAAACAGCCATGTGAAAAGTTTTGCTTTGGATGGATCGTAAGAATCTGCTTTTTTCCAGATTTTTATGAAACTTTCTTGAAGAACATCTTGTGCCAAATCCTCATCTCTAACAACTTTATAGGCCACACCAAAAAGAGTATCTCCATAGTTATCATATAAAAGTGATATTGCTTTATCATCTTTTTCAGCAAGTAATGAAACAATATGTTTCTCGATTAGTGTACTCATTTATGGGTCGTTAGGGTAAAATTTTAGGGGGCTAAAATCTAAAATAACGTTTATATCGTATATACAACAACGCTAAATTAGGAAAAGGATTATTTGTTAGCGTTTAAATGCAAGATAAAGAAAGAATACTTAGATAAGTACATACAATTTTGGTTAGTTTGGTTTGGTATAACCCCTGTGATTGATTCAATGCGGGGGTTATTTTATTATATTAACTTCTGGGTGAATGCGAATTTTGAATTTACTATCCACTTCTTGATGAATTAATTGCGCCAGTTCCAGTATTTCCCCACCAGTGGCATTCCCATAATTTACAAGCACCAAGGCCTGTTTTTCATGTACACCGGCATCTCCAAATCGCTTTCCTTTAAATCCACATTGTTCTATTAACCAACCCGCGGGAATCTTAAATTGATCCTTGTCCATGCTATAAGAGGGAATGTCAGGATGTATTTTTTTAAGCTTTTCTAAGTTTTTTCTGGAAATCACCGGATTCTTAAAGAAACTACCACTATTTCCAAGCTCTTTAGGGTCGGGTAATTTGCTTTGTCTTATTGCTATTACAGCGTTGGATACATCTTGTATAGTAGGGTAAACAATACCATTTTTCTTAAGTTCACCTTCAATGGCACCATAACCTGTGTTTAAATCATGATTTTTCTTGGTTAGTTTTAAACTTACTGATGTTATGATGTACTTATTTTTAGCATCATTCTTGAAAATAGAATCTCTATAACCAAATTCACAATCTTTTGCATCAAAGGCGATTAAATTGCCGCTTTCTATTTCCATAGCGGAACAACTTACAAACACATCTTTGAGTTCCACACCATATGCGCCAATGTTCTGAATGGGTGCAGTTCCAGTATTTCCTGGGATAAGCGAAAGGTTTTCTAATCCACCATAACCATTGTCTAAACTCCAAAGTACCAGTTCATGCCAATTTTCTCCTGCCATGGCCTTAACCACAACTTCCTCCTCATTTTCTTCAACAACCGTTATACCTTTTAAATTGATATGCATCACTAAGGCATCAATATCGTTGGTAAGCAACATATTGCTTCCGCCGCTTATGATAAACTTTTTTGGATACGCTTCAAGTTCAAGTACCTTTTGGAGCTGTGCAAGGCCATTTATTTCAATAAAAAAGCGAGCTTTTGCGTCAATACCAAAGGTATTGTAGCTTTTTAACGATATGTTTTCTTGAATGTTCACTTGGTGTTATATGTTTTCAAGGCTTTTCCCAATATTTGAACAGCCTTAATAAGTTGTTCTTTTTCAAGAACATATGCAATTCTTATTTGATTTTCACCTAATCCCTCGGTGGCATAAAATCCCGCAGCTGGAGCGACCATCACAGTATTTCCGTCCGCTTCAAATTTTTCTAAAAGCCATTGGGCAAAATCATCAGAATTAGAAACAGGCAGTTCAACAACACAGTAGAACGCTCCTTGAGGTATTGCAATCCTAACACCTTCTATTTTTTGTAGCTCGGAAACAAGAATATTTCTTCTTTCCACATATTCTTTAATAACCTCATCAAAATAGCTTTGCGGCGTTTCCAAAGCAGCTTCACTGGCAATTTGAGCAAATGTTGGTGGGGATAATCGTGCTTGGGCAAATTTCATTGCAGTTTGAATAACTTCCTTGTTTTTGGAAACCAAGCAGCCAATACGCGCCCCGCACATGCTATATCTTTTAGAAACAGAATCTACAATAATGGCATGCTCTTCAAGCCCTGATTCTTGTAAAATAGAGTAATGTTCACGCCCTTCATAAGTGAATTCTCTATATACTTCATCTGCAACTAAGAATAAATTATGCTTTTTAACCAGATTTGCTAGTTGTTTAATTTCCTCCTTACTGTACAGATATCCGGTAGGGTTTCCCGGATTACAGATAAGGATTGCCTTTGTTTTTGGAGTTATTAATTTTTCAAAATCAGCTATTGGGGGTAGTGCAAAGTTACTCTCAATTGAAGATGCTATGGGCACCACATTTACTCCAGAAGCAGTTGCAAAGCCATTATAGTTGGCATAAAAAGGTTCAGGTATGATGATTTCGTCATCACCATCCATAATTGTTCCCATTACAAAAGAAAGTGCCTCGGACCCTCCTGTGGTTACAATAATGTCCTTGGCCGAGACATTTATGTTTTTTTTGGAATAATAATCGGCAATTTTTTCTCTATACTGCTCGGAACCTTCTGTCATGCTATACGCAAGAACTTCAATGGTATGGTTTCTTACGGCATCCAACGCTATTTTTGGGGTCTTAATGTCCGGTTGCCCAATATTTAAGTGAATTACATGGGTACCCCTTTTTTTTGCTTCCTCGGCATATGGAACCAATTTACGTATAGGGGAGGCTGGCATTTGTAGCCCTTTTTTAGATATACCTGGCATGCTTTAAATTTTAAGCAAAAATGGTAAAACCAACTCTTGGAAACAACACATTATTACATTATTTGAGGGGTTATGGGAATGTTAAATTAAAGTTAGAGTCGGTTATTATTTTGTATATTGAATAACATAACCTTTTAGAAGTAAGCAAATTGAAAAAAAACCTACATCTTTTTACGCTTCTTTTTGTGTCACTTCCCTTTTTGATTTCGGCACAGGGCTTCAAGTTGCCCAAAAACCAAAAGTTTCAAAAAATCAATTTTGAACTGATTAACAACCTCATCATCATTCCTATCGAAATTAATGGTGAAGAACTCACTTTTGTATTAGACTCTGGAGTAAGCAAGCCTATTCTTTTTAACATTTCAGATAGAGATTCGCTACAAATCAACAATGTTTCGGAGGTTACAATTAGAGGGCTAGGGGATGGTGAACCAATGAAAGCCTTGAGTTCCAAGGGAAATGTGTTTAAACTGGGGAAGGTCAAGAACTACAACCAGGATTTATATGTGGTTTTGGACAAAGAAATTAATTTTTCGACATCTTTGGGGATACCGGTACATGGTATTCTGGGGTATGAACTGTTTAGGGATTTTAAAGTAGAGATCAACTATAATGCAAGGAACATTAAACTACATAATCCTGATTTGTACAGACATGACCCCCATAGTAAATCTCAGACCCTTAACCTATCTATAGAACGACGGAAAGCCTATGTTGAGGGTACAGTTTTAATGGAAGGTGCCGAAGACATTCCCGTTAAGCTATTAGTGGATACAGGAAGTAGTGATGCGTTATGGCTTTTTAGAGAGCCAGAAAAAGGATTAGAGATACCAGAGAAGCATTATGAGGACTATTTAGGACGCGGATTAAGCGGAGATATTTTTGGTAAACGTACAAAGGTAAGTGGTATTAAAATTGGAGATTTTGAGTTAAAAGATGCAAAAGCGGCTTTTCCGTATCGAGAATCTTTTGGATTTATTAAAAACTTGGGAGATCGCAACGGAAGCGTGGGTGGAGAGATTTTAAAGCGGTTTAATATCATTTTTGATTACGCCAAGGGACAGGTTACTTTTAAAAAGAATGGAAATTTTAGGGCCCCATTTCAATATAACATGGCCGGTATAGAATTACAGCATAATGGACTTAGGTATATAGCGGAGAGTATAGCTGGTTTTAATGGCGTGGTAAAAAGTGAAGAAGGCTCTTTTGGAAATGTTCAAATTCTTTTGGAAAACAAGACCAGACTTAGTTTAGTGCCAGAAATTATCGTTTCTGGTATTAGGGCTGGAAGCCCTGCAGCCGAGGCCGGATTGCAAGCGGGTGATGTAATACTGGCAGTTAATGGAAAAAAAATACACCGTTATAAACTGCAAGAAGTCCTAAAAATGTTGAATGACAAAGAAGGAAAACGCATACGTGTATTAATAGAGCGCTATAACAAAGATTTGCTGTTCTCATTTGTACTTAAAAAAGTATTCTAAATAAAAAAGTCCCATGAATAAAAATTCATAGGACTTTTAGTTTCAATATTATTTTCTTCTACTTGGCTCCTTCAGCCTTAACGTTTCCTTTAATTTTAAGAACTTTAGTAGGAGTATCCGCGTTAGAGGTTACTGTAATTGCTTTTCTAATTGGACCAACTCTTTTGGTATCATATTTAACCTGAATCTGGCCAGTTTTACCAGGTAAGATAGGCTCTTCTGGCTTTTTAGGAATAGTACATCCACAACTGGATTTAACATTACTGATTACCAACGGAATACTTCCGGTGTTGGTAAACTCGAAAACTCGAACTCCATCACTGCCTTTTGCAATTTCACCGTAATCGACGGTCTCACTTTTAAATTCAATTTTTGCTGTAGACTCTTGGGCAAAAACGCCTAAAGACAAAAGTCCAACGAACAACATGAGTACAGTTTTTTTCATCATTTCTAGTTTTGGGTGAACTTCAAATTTAAATGTTTTCACACCTGCATCCAAAATTCTTTTGTTATGTAATAACGTTACTTATTTTTGTTTCGTATTTCGGGATTGGTTCTCAGCCGAAGAATAGCGTTAAATTAACATTACGTCTCTCCTTCAAAAACCCAATCCGAGTACAAAAAGACAAAAACTATACCGAAAAATGGAAATTCCATCAAAATACGACCCTAATAGGGTAGAAGAGCACTGGTACACCTACTGGATGAAGCATGATTTTTTTAGCTCAAAACCAGATGATAGGGAGCCTTATACAATTGTAATACCACCACCTAATGTTACGGGAGTGTTGCACATGGGCCATATGCTCAACAATACTATTCAAGATGTGCTTATTAGAAGGGCAAGGCTTATGGGGAAGAATGCTTGTTGGGTTCCGGGGGCCGATCATGCGGCAATTGCCACTGAAGCAAAAGTGGTGGCTAAATTGAAGGAAGAAGGGATTGAAAAGTCAGATTTGACCCGGGAGGAATTTTTAAAGCATGTTTGGGATTGGACCCATGAGTACGGGGGAGTTATCTTTAAACAGTTGGAAAAACTGGGATGTTCCTTGGATTGGAAGCGTAAAAAATTCACTATGGATGACGATATGTCAGCCTCGGTTATCAAAGTTTTTGTGGATTTATATGAAAAAGGTCTGATTTACAGGGGTTATCGGATGGTGAATTGGGATCCAGAAGCTAAAACCACTCTTTCTGATGAAGAAGTAATACATGAAGAACGTCAAGGCACCTTATATTACTTGGCTTATTCAATTGAAGGTTCCGATGAAAAAGTCACTATCGCAACAACACGACCCGAGACTATTTTAGGTGATACCGCTATTTGTATTAACCCAAACGATGAAAGATATCGCCATTTAAGGGGAAAAAAAGCGATTGTTCCCATTTGTAATAGAGTTATTCCCATTATTGAGGATGAATATGTGGATATTGAATTTGGTACGGGTTGCTTAAAAGTGACCCCTGCTCATGATGAAAATGATAAGAACTTAGGAGATAAGCATGGTCTGGAGGTTATAGATATCTTTAATGAAGACGCTACGCTTAATTCTTATGGCCTTCAGTATCAAGGGAAAGACCGTTTTGTAGTGAGAAAGGAAATCTCAAAAGAGCTTGAAGAAAATGGTTTTTTGGTAAAAACCGAGCAACACATGAACAAAGTAGGTACTTCTGAGCGCACAAAGGCGGTTATTGAGCCTCGACTGTCGGATCAATGGTTCCTTAAAATGGAAGGTTTGGCCAAGCCTGCTCTAGATGCAGTTCTAAAAAATGGTGATGTTAAGCTATACCCTAAAAAGTTTGAAAATACTTATCGTCATTGGATGGAAAACATAAGGGATTGGAATATTTCTCGCCAATTATGGTGGGGACAACAGATTCCAGCCTACTACTACGGAGATGGTAAAAACGATTTTGTGGTAGCAGAAAGTAAAGAAGAAGCACTTAAAAAAACAAAATCCAAGAATCCACAAATCCAAGCGTCAGATTTACGCCAAGATCCAGATGCCTTAGATACTTGGTTTTCTTCTTGGTTATGGCCTATAAGCGTTTTCGGTGGAATTTTGGACCCTGATAACGAAGAAATAAACTACTATTACCCAACAAGTGATTTGGTAACAGGACCAGATATTTTGTTCTTCTGGGTGGCAAGGATGATTGTTGCTGGTTATGAATATCAAGGAAAAAGACCTTTTGAGAATGTATACTTAACAGGTTTGGTGCGCGACAAGCAACGTAGAAAAATGTCCAAACAATTAGGGAATTCACCTGATGCCCTCAAACTCATGAAAGATTTTGGGGCTGATGGAGTTCGTGTAGGACTTTTGTTAAGCTCAGCAGCAGGAAATGACCTAATGTTTGATGAAGCTTTATGTCAGCAAGGAAAAAACTTCGCAAACAAGATTTGGAATGCCTTTAGATTGGTAAAAGGTTGGGAGGTTGCAGATTTACCTCAGCCTGAGGCTGCAAAAATTGGAATTGATTGGTATACTGCCAAGTTTAATCAAACTCTTGCTGAGATTGAAGACCATTTTTCTAAATATCGTATTTCAGATGCTTTAATGGCCATTTATAAACTGGTTTGGGATGATTTTTGTTCCTGGTTATTGGAGATTGTTAAGCCAGCCTATCAACAGCCTATTGATGAGACGACTTTAAATGCAGTGATTCACCTATTTGAAGAAAATCTAAAACTGTTACACCCGTTTATGCCCTTTTTAACAGAAGAAGTTTGGCAGCATATTGCGCAGAGAACACCGGAACAAGCACTGATTATTTCCAATTGGCCAAAAGTAGCCGAAGTAAATACTGATTTGATTTCTGATTTTGATTTTGCTGCTGAGGTAATTTCGGGTATACGCACAATTAGAAAGGAGAAAAACATTGCTCAAAAAGAAGGGCTGGAACTTTCAATTTTAAATAGCGGAAAAATAAGTGCCCAGATGGATGCCATTATCACCAAATTGGGCAATATTACTCATATAGAAACTGTGGATAAAGGATTAGATGGCGCTTTGAGTTTTAGAGTAAAAAACAATGAATACTTTATTCCTATTGGTGGAGCCATTGATATTGAGGCAGAAATCAAAAAGATTACAGAAGAGCTTAATTATACCAAGGGATTTTTGCAATCTGTCCAAAAGAAACTTAGTAACGAACGCTTTGTAAGCAATGCCCCTGAAAAAGTTGTGGCCATAGAAAAAAAGAAAGCTTCAGATGCAGAAGCCAAAATTGAGACATTGGAGAAAAGCTTGGCGAGTTTGGGGTAGGGTTTTCAGAATTTAGATAACATGAAATAAGCGGCAAAAATAATTCTTGGTTTACTTTGAGGTTATTTTGTTGCCTGAGCTTATCTAATCTCTTGGCTTTAAGCTGTGTGAGAATTAAATTAAAAATTACTGTAACAGTCGTGTTTTGAGATGTGTCTAAATCATAAAGCAATTATTATGATTTACAAAAGATGCATTTACGCAGCATTAGTCATCTGCTTAGGTATGACCACTAATATGAATTCTCAAACACAAAAAGTTATGCAAACCAAAACAATTTCAGAAGACCAACAAGATGTTCTTAACGCAATCGAGTCTATGACTCAATCCTTTAACAGTAAGGATATTGATGGCGTTATGTCTAGTTATCAAACCGGTGCTTTGGTGATTTTTGAACCAGAAACTAGGGTAACCGATTTCAAAGTTTTAAAAGAAATGTTTTTGGGTGCTTTTTCGATCAATCCAAAATTTGAGTATCCCAAAGGTCACGAGGTTTTTATAAATGGTGATACCGCAACCCATATTGCCCCATGGACTATGACCGGAACCGCACCAGATGGTACCATAATCAAACAAAGTGGACTTTCCATGGCAAATCTTAAAAAGCAGAAGAATGGTAAATGGTTGCTTACGTTTGATAATCCGCATGGAAGTTTTTTAATGAATAAGTAAAAGATGAACTCACAACTAAATGAAAATACATCTGATGAAGTTCTTATTGAAAAAGCCCTTTCTGGTGATAAATCTGCTTTGGAGTTTCTGATTATAAAGAATCAAGATTGGATTTTCAATGTGGCGCTGACCTTTGTTGGTGATACAAATGAGGCGGCAGATTTGACTCAGGAAGTATTGATCAAGGTCATTACAAAACTGGAAAATTTTAAACAGAACAGTAGTTTTAGAACATGGATGTATCGTATCATAAAAAACCACTTTTTGAATATGAAAAGAGGAAAACATGAGGTAAATCCACCAACTTTTGAACAATTTGGTCATGGATTAGATCAGTTACCAGATGAATCCCTTTCTGATTATTCCTTTGAAGTAGAGGAAAAACTATTGGTAAAAGAGGCTAAAATTAGCTGTATGAAAGGAATGCTCTTGTGCCTTGATCGAGAGCAAAGGCTCATATATATTATTGGGGAGTTATTTGAGTTCCCAGATTCTGTTGGGAGCGAGATTATGGAAATTTCCAAGGAAAACTTCAGGGTAAAATTACATAGAGCTAAAAAGCAGCTATATAATTTTATGAATCATAAATGTGGCCTCCTTAATAAATCCAACCCCTGTAGATGCCATCGTAAGACAGCTGGTTTTATAAAAATTGGTTATGTAGATCCAGTGGAGCTTAGTTTTCAAAAAGATGTTATCAGTGAGATAAATGAGGTGATAGATAAGAAAGTAGAAGCCTATTCCAACGAGGTTTTGCCAGATTATTTAAAACTCTATCAGGAACATCCATTTTTAAAATGTCCGGACAAGTTGGAGTCTATTAGAAAATTACTTTCTACTAAAAGCATTAAGGAGACCTTTAATTTATAGGAGCGCTTTATGTTTATAGCCGATTTATGCCTCCCTCTCCTTTTTTGGAGAAGGAGGTATATGCGGTCAATGTTTTTTGCAATCTGTATCTTTATAATAATTATAATTTCAGCATATGCCTAAAGCTCCAAAACGTAACATTTCAGCCACCGGAACTATAGAATTTTCAAATTTAAAGGTTGCAGAGCCTTCAGATTATGCTGCCGGGATTCCTGGAATAAAGGCAGCTTTGGAACATGTAAGTAAGGAAGCTGGCTTGTTTAGATCTTTAAAAACCCTTTCCCATATGAATCAAAAGGAAGGTTTTGATTGTCCAGGTTGTGCATGGCCAGATCCGGAAAAGCCTTCTAAATTGGGTGAATACTGTGAAAACGGGGCTAAAGCGATTGCAGAGGAAGCTACATTGGAACGGGTAGATAGGAATTTTTTTGAGAAACATTCTGTTGAGGAAATTTCTACATGGACAGATTATCGCATCGGAAAAAGTGGCAGAATTACTGAACCTTTCATTTTAAGGCCAGATTCGATTCATTATGAGCCTATTTCCTGGGCGGAGTCTTTCAAAATTATTGCGGAAAATCTACATACTCTTCATTCTCCAGATGAGGCCATTTTCTATACATCTGGGCGTTCTAGCAATGAAGCTGCCTTTTTATATGGTCTTTTTGTGCGTGCTTTTGGCACTAACAATATGCCAGATTGTTCCAATATGTGTCACGAATCTAGTGGAGTGGCACTTTCTGAAACATTGGGAATAGGCAAAGGTTCTGTTGTTTTAGAAGACTTTCCGGAGGCTGAGGTTGTTATTGTCATTGGGCAAAACCCGGGCACTAATCACCCTAGAATGCTGACTGCATTGCAAAAATGCAAAGAAAATGGAGGTAAGATCATTACCATTAATCCTCTTTCAGAAAGTGGATTGAACAGATTTAAAAATCCACAACAACTCAGTGGAATATTAGGTGGAGGAACCCAACTCACTGATATTTTTCTTCAAGTGAAAATCAATCAAGATGTTTCTTTGTTAAAACTTATTATGAAGCGTTTGGCAAAGCGCCATAAAGAAGGGGAAAGGATATTTGATGATGCATTTATCTCAGAGAAAACAAGTGGGTATCAAGAGCTATTGGATGATTTGGAGAGCCATGATGAAGACCAATTACTCCAATTATGTGGGGTAGATTCCGCACAAATTGATTTGGCAGTTGGGCTACTTGCTAAAAAATCAAAAATCATTATTTGCTGGGCCATGGGACTTACGCAACATAAAAATGGAGTTGAAAATATAAAAGAGTGTGTAAATCTGTTATTGCTTAAAGGAAGTATAGGCAAAAAAGGGGCGGGGACCTGTCCTGTTCGCGGACACAGTAATGTGCAAGGAGATAGAAGCGTGGGAATTATGCACCATGTTTCAGAATCTTTGAACAAATCCATTCAGAACGTATTTGGTTTTCAACCACCAAATAAAGAAGGCTTGGATACAGTGAATGCTATACAAGCAATGCACAAAGGAAAGGCCAAGGTTTTTATCGCGTTAGGTGGAAATTTTGTTTCTGCAGCGTCAGATACCATATATACTTCGGATTCACTCCAGGCCTGTGATTTAACGGTTTCAGTTAGTACAAAACTAAATCGCACGCACCTTACTGCTGGTAAAATAGCTTTGATCTTACCCACTTTGGGTAGGACAGAGAAGGACAAGAAGCGCTTTGTAACCGTAGAGAACAGTATGGGAAAGGTACATCAAAGCGAAGGTAGGTTAGAACCCGCTAGTGACCATCTAATGAGCGAGCCAGAAATTATCGCCAACATGGCTCAGGCATATTTTGGTGCAGATGCTCAGATTGATTGGATGACTTTAGGAACTGACTACAATTTGATTAGGGATAAAATTTCCATGGTTTTGAATGGTTATGAAGAATATTCCAATAGATCAAAAGGCTCTGGATTTTACTTGCCCAATAATACTAGGGAGGCGGATTTTTCAAAATTACCAGATGGCAAAGCCCAGTTTTCAGTATGTAAACTTCCGCAACATAATTTAGAAACTGATGAATTTGTATTGATGACCGTTCGCAGTCATGACCAATTTAACACGACTATTTATGGTATGAATGATAGGTATCGTGGCATTTATGGAGAACGAAGGATTGTTTTTATGAATCCAAGTGATATGAAAAACCAACAACTACACGCTCAACAAGTGGTGGATTTGGTGAGCAATTATGATGGAAAAGAGCGGCGAGCGGAAAAATTCAAGCTAATTCCTTATGATATTCCTTCTGGGAATTTATGTGCATATTTTCCAGAAACCAATGTACTGGTGCCTATAGATTTGTATGCAGATAAGAGTAATACTCCGGTTAGTAAATCAATTATTGTAAAGATACAGTCCGTTTAGTCATCTATCCTATTTATTGAGAGAACGCCTTTATCGATTGGTAATCGATGACTTTAGATGATTTTTTTATCTTTAGAAACATGGAAACCTATGCCACAGCTTTATTATATGCTACTCCATTTTTTATAGGGCTTGTACTTTTTGAAGTTCTATATGGGCATTTTGTAAAAAAACAGATGCACAATGTAATGGACACCATAAGCAGTTTAAGCTCCGGACTTACCAACGTAGTTAAAGATTCATTAGGCCTTGGGATTATTATTGTTACGTATCCTTTTCTATTGGATTTTTTTGCATTAACTGAAATAAAAGAGACTTGGTTGGTCTGGATTGTGGCCTTTTTTGCTCTTGATTTTGCAGGTTATTGGAACCATCGTTTAAGTCATAGCATCAATTTTTTTTGGAACCAACATGTAATACATCACAGTAGTGAAGAGTTCAATTTGGCCTGCGCGCTAAGGCAATCTATCTCCAATTTGTTGGGGTATTTTCCATTATTATTGATTCCCGCGGCGTTGTTAGGTGTTCCACATAAGGTAATCGCCATTTTGGCCCCTATTCATTTATTTGCCCAATTCTGGTATCATACAAGACACATTGGTAAAATGGGATGGTTAGAATACATTATTATAACACCGTCACAACATAGAGTGCATCATGCAATCAATCCAGAATATATAGATAAGAATCTGGGTCAGATTTTTAGCTTTTGGGATAGAATGTTTGGGACTTTTCAAGAAGAACTACCAGAAGTTCCGCCTCAATATGGTGTCTTAAAACCAGCTGGTACATGGAATCCGATACTTATCAATTTTCAACATATTTGGAGGTTAATAAAAGATGCATGGCGTACCAATAGCTATTGGGATAAACTAAGAATTTGGTTTATGCCAACAGGATGGAGGCCAGAAGATGTGAAGGAAAAGTATCCAATTCAAATTATTCAAGATGTTTATAACTTCAAAAAATATAAGCCTGAAGCTTCCAAAGACCTGAAGGGCTATTCAATTTTTCAACTATTGGTAAACACCATATTAATGTTGTTTATGTTCTATAATTATTCTGAAATAGGTTTTAGTGGTCTCCTTTTATTTGGGGCGTATATATTTATTGGAATTTATGGATACTCAACTTTGATGGATAAGGAAACCTATGCTGTTTGGATTGAAGTTTTTAGAAGTATCGCCGGACTAACATTGATTTTTATAACGGATGATTGGTTTGGTTTGAACAGTTATTTTTCGATAGGAAGCTACTTGGTGGGCCTCTATTTTGTAATTACAATCTTTGGTGGGGTGTATTTTGCTTACTTTGAAAATAAAGATATACTTTAAAATTTGGCATCTTAAGATTTCTTGATCTCTTTATTTACCAAATCAATATAGCCTTGCATAGCTTCTTCAATGCCTATGTTTTGGGCTTGAATCATGGCATTGGCTTTAAATGCATTAATAAGTGGAGTTTTACTTCCGGGATTACCAAAATTCTTATTTGCCACCTTGAAGTACGCATATAGTTTTAGCAAAAGATCGGCAGGCATAGGCTCTGTGTAGCTATTTACATAAGCTACTGCTTCTTCAAACTGTTTATGTAATTTGGCTCTATCAGTCATCTTTTTTCCGAATAGATGCTATACAAGTTTTTGCACCGACTACTTTTTGGTCCAATTTTACCGCAACGTCACAATCCAATGGTAAAAACAAATCTACTCTAGAACCAAATTTAATAAAACCTGCATCTTGTCCTTGTGAAACTTGTTCGCCTTCCTCCGCATAATTTACAATGCGGCGCGCAACGGCACCGGCAATTTGTCTATAGCCTATCTCTCCAAATTTTGGAGTGTGCAATATTACTGTAGTACGTTCATTTTCGGTGCTGGATTTTGGATGCCAGGCCACTAAGTATTTACCAGGATGATATTTTGAATATGTCACCGTTCCACTTGCTGCATAGCGCGTAACATGTACATTTAGAGGAGACATGAATATGGAAACTTGTTTGCGCTTGTCCTTAAAATATTCAGGTTCTTCAACCTCTTCTATTACAACAACTTTACCATCAACAGGAGCAAGTATTTCATCAAAAGTCGGGGTTACCGGTCTTTTGGGGTTTCTGAAGAATTGCAATATTAAAATCAATAGAGTAAGTGAGGCAACTTGAACCGCCAACTTAACCCATTCAATAGCTATATAGAAATGTGCAGAAAGGATAATGGCAACCACTATGAAAAAGGCTGTAATTATAATTTTTTGACCCTCTTTATGAAACATACGAAAATATATTAAGTACTAAATATGCAAATGGAGCTGCAAATACCAAACTGTCTAATCTATCCCAAATACCGCCATGTCCTGGCAATATTGCACCACTATCCTTTACACCGGCAATTCTTTTAAACTTGGATTCCAATAAATCCCCTAGGCTGCCAGCTACTACTATTACGACGGCAAGAATTAGCCATTCAAATGTCTTAAGGTTAGTTTCATATTCTGATAAAATGTATGCTGCTACCAATGCAAAAATAAGACCTCCCAAAGAACCTTCAATGGTTTTTTTTGGAGAAACTGCGGAATATAATTTTGTTCGCCCGATTGACCGCCCAACTAAATAGGCAAAAGTGTCATTAACCCAAATCAAAATAAAAATGCCCATAATAAGAAACTTGGCAAAATCATTTTGCTTGTATGGAATCATAGTTAAAAATATGCACCCGCCACCAATGTAAAAAACAGCAATGATAAACTTTTGAAACTCACTAAACTGTTTTGCTTTTTTGGAGAATAAAAACACCAAAAGGGCTAAATCTACCGTAATGGTGAGTAACATGAGTATGGTGATAATGGTGGTATCATGAACTAGATAAATGAAAGCCCACCAAAGAGCCAAATAGGCTACAAAAATATAATACCCTTTTAGGCGAACATTTTTTTTGAACTCATATAGACAAGCCAAACCAAAGGTCATGAAGAGAAAATCAAAAGCATCTGAGCTTAAAAAAACAGCTCCCATTAGGAGCACCACATAGATGACCCCTGTAATAGAGCGCCTTAGAATTTCTTTCATGAGGTTAGTAGTCTTCTAGGAGTAAAAGATATACATTTTTTGAGGCACTTCCGTAGGATAGGAAATCATTTTTGTTTTCTGGGGTAGGTTGGAAGTGTTTTAGTGTTGTAATATTATTAGGAATATTTTTTTGATATTTCTCTTTGATAACCTTTAATGCCTCACTTATAGAATCCACTAATTGGCTAGTGGTGGCAAAGACGATCAAGTTAGAAGGGAGTTCATCCAGTTTTTTTTCTTTGATTTGATTTGAACAAACCAAAATAGAACCATTATGTGCAATCAAATGCTCGCAGGTGGTAAAGAAAATATCACTTTCTTTTCGGTTGTCCGTAAATTCGATTTTTTCAGAAGAAAAACGACTTTGTAGTCGTTGGTCAAGAGTATAGAAGAGATGACTTTGCCAATCGTTCTCAGAAATAATACTCTTTAAAGCCTCAGAAATTTCAGAGTCATCTTCGCAATAAATAAACTTACCCCCGTTTTTTTTGAAGTATATGGTAAACTTTTCGTCAACGGGAATTTTTAAGTCGGGCATATGATCTCCACGAGTCTCCACTGTTTCCTTGGAAACCTTTTTGCCACCTCCAAAAAGCTTGTCAAAAACTCCCATTTATGCTATGCTATCAACAACATTTAATCATTCGAAATTGTTTTTGGAAACTGAATTTAATCAGTAGGTTCCATTTCCGCTTTTTCAAATGGTCTTTTTCCAAAAATCTTCTCTAAATCATCTTTAAAGATAACCTCTTTTTCTAAAAGTCTATCTGCTAGCTCTGTAAGTTTATCCTTGTTATCGGCTAAAAGTTTTATCGCTCGCTGATACTGCTCTTCTATCATTTTTGATATTTCCTCATCTATTTTCTGAGCGGTTTCTTCACTATACGGCTTTGTAAAACCATATTCATTGTTCCCTGAAGAATCATAATATGTAATATTTCCCAGTTGCTCATTAAGCCCATAAATGGTGACCATAGCTCTTGCTTGTTTGGTAACTTTTTCCAAATCGCTAAGTGCACCAGTTGATATTTTGTCGAAAATAACACGTTCTGCAGCTCTTCCTCCCATGGTTGCACACATCTCGTCCAGCATTTGCTCTGGGCGAACAATTAAGCGTTCTTCTGGCAGATACCAAGCAGCTCCTAGGGATTGTCCTCTAGGAACAATGGTAACTTTTACCAAAGGTGCAGCGTGCTCCAACATCCAGCTTACCGTAGCATGGCCAGCTTCATGGTATGCAATGGTCTTCTTCTCTTCAACGGTTATGATTTTGTTTTTCTTTTCAAGACCGCCTACAATTCTATCAACAGCATCTAAGAAATCTTGTTTGTTTACTGCTTTTTTCTCTTTTCGCGCAGCGATCAATGCGGCTTCATTACAAACATTTGCAATATCAGCTCCAGAGAAACCTGGTGTTTGTTTAGCAAGAAAATCCAAATCAAGCGTTTCTGCAGTTTTAATAGGACGAAGGTGAACCTCAAAGATTTCCTTTCGTTCTCTTATGTCTGGAAGATCTACATAGATTTGACGGTCAAAACGACCTGCACGCATTAATGCCTTGTCCAATACATCTGCACGGTTGGTAGCAGCTAGCACAATAACATTGGTGTTGGTGCCAAAACCATCCATTTCAGTTAATAATTGATTCAGTGTGTTTTCACGCTCATCATTAGAACCTGTAAAGTTGTTTTTACCTCTAGCACGACCGATGGCATCAATTTCATCAATAAAAATAATTGCTGGTGATTTATCCTTGGCTTGTTTAAAAAGGTCTCGTACACGCGATGCGCCCACCCCCACAAACATCTCAACAAAATCTGAACCAGATAGTGAGAAAAATGGAACTTTTGCTTCGCCAGCTACTGCTTTGGCCAAAAGGGTTTTACCTGTACCAGGAGGTCCTACTAATAGGGCTCCTTTGGGTATTTTCCCTCCTAAAGAAGTGTATTTATCTGGATACTTAAGGAATTCTACAATTTCTTGAACCTCTTCTTTTGCTCCTTCAAGTCCTGCAACATCTTTGAATGAGGTTCTGGTATCTGTTTTTTCATCAAACAGTTTCGCTTTTGATTTTCCTATATTGAAAATCTGACCTCCAGCACCGCCGCCGGCACCGCCAGACATTCTTCGCATCAGGTAAATCCAAATACCTATAATCAATGCAAATGGAAGTAGCGAGAGCAATAACTCCCCTAAAACGTTTGACTCTGTATCAAAATCAACAATCGTATCAAGATTGTTTTCTTTTTTGATGCTTTTTATTTCGTCCTCAAAATTCTGAAGATCTCCATAGTCCAAAATGTACTGTGGAATTTTTCCTGCAGAAAAATTAAAAGGTTTCTCCGAAACATTTTTGTGCACATCTTTTTGAAGTGCTTCCTCGGTTAAGAAGACCTTTGCCTGTCTTGCATTCGTTATAATCAGGATTTCGGAAATGTCTCCATTTCTTAAATACTCTTGCAGTTCCGAGGTTGTGGTTTTTTCTGTGCTGGAGAAACTGTTTCCTCCAAAAAATTGAAAACCGATAATTAATGCGATTACCACACCGTAAATCCACCAAGAACTAAAACGAGGTTTCTTAGGAGTATTAGAATTGTTGTTGTCTTTTGCCATTTTTTTTTAAGAATTGTAGCTGCTCTCCACCATGGTTACTTTAGCGTCACCCCAAAGCCCTTCTATGTCGTAGAATTCCCTAATGTGTTTTTGAAATACATGAACAACAACATTTACATAGTCCATCAAAATCCATTCTGCATTTTCAGAACCTTCAACATGCCAAGGTTTATCTTGTATAGCTTTGCTGACAGTT
The DNA here is from genome assembly GCF_947499585.1 of uncultured Allomuricauda sp. Taxonomy (GTDB): domain Bacteria; phylum Bacteroidota; class Bacteroidia; order Flavobacteriales; family Flavobacteriaceae; genus Flagellimonas. The sequence goes on from NZ_CANMOO010000006.1 coordinate 44,105, forward strand.
TTTTGGATTGATGAAACAATTGCGTTTACGTGCGTGTTAGAAGTACCATTGCAGATAATAAAATAGTCACAAACTGTATTTTCAATTTCCCTAAGATCAAGTAGATTTATGTCAACTCCTTTAACTTCTTCTATTCCATGTAATATTAAGGCAATCAGTTCATCTGCGCTAGCTTTCGTTTTCTGCATTCAAAAATTTTAATTTCTACAAAGTTATATTTTTTTTGTTTTCTTAGCCCTAGTTTTTAACATAACATTGGACGCACCACTTTGGGGGAACTATCACAAATAATCAAACTTGATGCCACGGACTCTACAAATCTCTATTTAAAAGATTTGATGCAATCAAATACCTTAAATGATTTTACTGTGGTTGTTGCCAAGAGTCAGTTGAAAGGCAGAGGGCAAATGGGAACGACTTGGCAGTCTGAAGAGGGTAAAAACTTGACCTTTAGTGTCTTGAAGAATTTTAATTCATTTAAAGTCGTTCACCAGTTTAACTTGAATATTTGTATTTCCTTTGCAATTTGTGATGCTTTAGGGGAATTGTCCATACCTGATTTAAAGGTGAAATGGCCCAACGACATTATGTCAGGTTCTTCTAAAATTTGCGGCATTTTGATTGAAAATGTTCTTAAAGGGCAGTTGGTTCATAATTCCATCATTGGAATAGGCCTAAATGTGAATCAAACTTATTATGAAAACTTAGAAAAAGTTGCATCGTTAAAGTCGTTAACGGGAAAGTTTTTTGATCTTGATGAACTGCTAAACAAAATTTTAGAAAGATTGAAATTCTATCTTATCGAAATTGAAGGGAAATCAGTTTCCCAACTATTACCTTCTTACTTAAAGTTGCTTTTTAGAAAGGATAAACCTTCAACTTTTAAGAATAAGGAAGGGCAATTGTTTATGGGATTTATCCGCGGCATCTCACCAGAAGGAAAACTGGTCTTGGAATTAGAAGATAATATATTTAAAGAATATGGATTAAAAGAAGTATCGCTATTGTACTAACTTATTTTATCCAAATTTGACGAGAGCGTCTCCATGAAATTGGTAATCGGAGTTTTTATCATCATGGCCATCATGGCGTTAAATTCCCCTTCAAAACTAAGACCTACTTCACTTTCATTTTCGCTTAAAGCCTCTATATTTCCAGTCAGTGTAAATGGTAATTTATCACTTGCTGCCCCAAGTACAACCTTTTCGTTTGGGAACTGCTCTTTTAATCTTAGGATTATTTCTGGCATGCCCTTTAAAGCAAACTTGAAAGTTTTTTCATCTAAAACCTCAAATTTGTCAATATTATCAGGCATTAAAGTCTTAAAATTTTTGATGTCGCTTAAAAAATCAAAAACTTCTTTATCACTTTTGGCCACTTTCTTTTTAGAGACTTCAATATGCATATTGTAAAATTATTTCCATTGCTGCGGATTTGATTTCCACTGCAACAAGGTTTGTAGATGAGATTCTTTTATATAATTGGTTTCAGAAGCTTGCTCAATCAAATGGTCATAATCTGATAAAGTATGAAGCTTCACATTTTCATTTGAAAAATTTTCGGTCGCAGTGGCAAATCCATAAGTAAAAATGGCAATCATACCCTGCACGTTGGCTTGTTGGGCCTTTAATGCTTTTACTGCATTTAGACTGCTTTTACCTGTGCTTATTAGGTCTTCAATGACCACCACATTTTGCCCTGGTTCCAAATAGCCTTCAATCTGATTCTGTCTACCGTGCGATTTTGGTTCTGGGCGAACATAGATAAATGGCAGTCCCATTGCCTCGGCAACTAAAATGCCAATCCCTATGGCTCCTGTAGCAACTCCTGCAATAACATCTGGTTTTCCATACAATGTTTCCACCTGTTTTGCCATCTCTTCTCCTACATAATTTCTTATTTTGGGATAGGAGAGCATAACTCTATTATCACAATAGATAGGAGATTTCCAACCAGAAGCCCAAGTAAATGGATTTTCTGGTTCCAACTTAATTGCATTAATTTGTAGCAGAAGTTCGGCTGTTTTTTTTGCAGTGTCCTTGTTTAAAACCATTGCGCAAATGTATAAAGTTTTTGTTAATGAGTCCCCACTGATTTTAACAAATGAGCGTCAAGAGAATTCTAATGGAAACCTCTTTTCTTTGGATGGTGATTCTATACTAATGGCTATAGATTCTTTGTCTAAGGGTAGGTTGAAAGAAGCTTACATATACCATCCTGATGAAGAAAAAATGCTTGATGTTTTTATGCATAAGCTTCCGGTAGTGGTAGCAGGAGGAGGGTTTGTAACAAATCCAAAAGGCAAGATTTTATTCATTTATAGAAATGATAAATGGGACTTGCCTAAAGGTAAGGTTGACAAAGGCGAATCTATTGAAAAGGCAGCTATTAGAGAGGTAGAAGAGGAAACAGGTGTACGAGACTTGGTTATTGACAAGTTTCTACGAACTACATATCATGTCTTTAGAAGAAGCGGAGAATACCGTTTAAAGCAAGTACATTGGTTTGCCATGTACACAACATACGATGGTAAGTTAATTGGGCAGAAAGAAGAGGGGATTATGAAAGTGAAGTGGAAAGGCCCTAAAAAAGCAAAAAAAGCTTTAAAAAACTCATACTTCAATATTAAAATTTTATTTGAAGGTTGGTTTAATCCTGAGCAAGAATAGTTGCAGCTCTACTGCCTTTTACAATGCGATAGACCGGGTATCTTAAATAGGGCTCTTCTTTGTGTTTTGAGCGCTGATAAATCCAGTCTAGTTGTGCATACCAGTCTTTAGAAAATTCTATATCAATTTCTTTTTTGAGTAAAAAATTACCACGAAGTACAGAATCTTTTTTCAGCATATCCAAGGCTACATCTTCAAAAACATATGGGGAAAACCCCTCTTTTTGTTGAAGAACGGTGTCAAAGAAGTTCCAATTAAAAAAGGAATCTGCTCCTTGGGGTTCAAGGGTTTCCAATATATATCTAATACCATGCTGATTTGTTGGGACTACATAATCACCAGCTCTGAAAGCAACCTTAATCATACTTTTTCCAACTTCAGTATCATAATGAAGGTAGTGCCCTTCATATGGGTTTTCTCTGGTATTGTAATCTACAATTTTATAGGATTCCACTGATAGAACGGTATCTTTCTCTATCTCAAAATATTGAATTCTATTCGCATCCAATCTATCCATTATTTTTTGCCAGCTTTGCTTGATTAGATACGCGGCAGGAACCGTAATTGTATCTTGTGGCGCGTAATAGTTATAATAAGTAGTCTCTTTGGTAAAAGGTTTAGTTTGATCATATTTTAACCTCCACAAACCAGTAACTTGACTTTGTACTCGCTCGGCCTCATACCCTTTAAAATTCAATGTTGATGTTTGGGTGGTATCCACATGCCAGTTGAAGTAATACGCTGAAGCCTTGGGATTTTCTTCCAAAGTCTCTTTACGCATCGTTTTTATAGTATCGTATTCCTTTTCAGCAACGGATATCATGCTATGCATAAGTTCATAAGTGCCTTCAACCCTCTTTTTATATGGTTTTAGCATATGGGTTTCCACCATTAAACCTAAAGTGCTCCAAAGGGTGGTATAACCTGTTGAATACCTAGGATGATCTATAAATTGGCTAAAACCAAATTCTGGAGGCCTATTGAATACATTAACATATGGGGTGATATCCAAATCTTTATCTGCTAATGATTTTTCTACTTTGGGCATAAATTCTTTATGAAGATAGTTGCCAAGTTTTCCACCCATCTTATTGTGCTGCGTAAAAAGATGTGTTAATGTGTATTGATAATCTGCGCCATTGCTCACATGGTTGTCAATAAAAACATCGGGTTGCACTAAATGAAAAATCTGTGTAAAGGTTTTTGCGTTTTTGGTATCCATTTTTATAAAATCCCTGTTCAGATCATAATTCAATGCATTTCCGCGAAAACCATATTCAGATGGCCCGTTTTGATTTGCTCTGGTGGTAGAATTTCTATACAAAGCTCCTCCAATATTATAAATAGGAATGGTTACTAAAATTGTGTTTTTTGGGTGAGATAGTTTTTTTGTTGCCAAATCACGATAAAGAAGCATGGTGGCATCAATACCATCGCTTTCTCCAGGATGTATGCCGTTATTAATTAGGATAATGGCCTTTTCCTTACGCACGTTTTCAAAATTAAAATCCCCATCAGGATTAAAGGTGACCATATGCAAGGGATACCCACTATCTGTTTGTCCTAAAGTTTGAATATTGATTTCAGGAAAATCCTTTGCCAATTTGATATAAAAAGCAATGGTTTCTTCATATGTGGGAGTCTCTTTTCCTTGTGAGGTTTCAAAAAATGTTTGGTAGGAGGCAATTTTATCTTGTGTTTGTGTTTCACAGGATAAAAAGAATATTAGTACTATCAAAAAAAATAAATACTTCAAGGTCGTGGAATGCTAATTGAAAATAGGCTTGGGAAAATTTCTTTCCTACGATAAAAATAGGCAATAAAATAATTATGATGCTATATTGACCCTGTTCAGGTCAGTAGCTTCAATTTTGTATATGGGTTTGTTTTTGAAATTAAGATAGTGTAGGGACTTTAACCTAAAGTCATTCCATCTTTGATAATCTAAAGGATCGATAGATGATGTAATCACATTAATGATTATTTTTTCCTTGATATCCATACCAACAAACTCTTCCAAAAACTCCCATCCATCCATAATGGGCATATTGATGTCTAAAAAAATAACCTCTGGCACAGAAGCTCCTTTTTCAATCCTTTTTGTTAACCCTTCCAACGCTGTTTTTCCATTTTCAAAGGCTTTAATGTCTTTGCAAATGACAGTGGTTTTCAGCATTTTTTTTATGCCGAAAATTGTTATTGGGTCATCATCTATAATAAATATGCTATTAATCTTCTTCATTAAAATAAACATTGAATGTAGTCCCCTTATCCACTTCACTACTTACAGTTATATTACCACCCATTGCCTCTACTTGATTCTTTATAATATATAGACCAAGACCTCTAGCATCTTTGTTGTTATGAAAGGTTTTGTACATTCCAAAGATTTTACCTCCGTACCTATTTAAATCTATGCCCATACCATTATCACTTATGCTGAAAACGACACTTTTTTCTTGTTTTTGAGCACTTAAGGTAATGGTGGGATTTTCTTTTGGTTTGCAATACTTTACGGCATTGGTAACTAAGTTTAGAACAATGCTCTCCAGGTATGCAGGAACACTCATTACCGATAAATTATTTGGAACGGAATTAATGAATTCCACTTTGTTTTTCACCAAGAAACCAGCTAGATTTTGTTGAACTTTAAGAATGTTCTCGTTGAGGTTTAAAGATTTCTTATCTAGATTGACATTGGTACTTATATCCACAACTTCATTTAAATTTTCCAATGTATCTAAAAGATTATCAGAAGCATGGGACAACATTTTCATGATTCTTTTTTTCTCCTTTTCTTCTTTTTCTTTAATAAGAAATTCTAGAAGCATAGAAAAATTGGCTGTATGTGATCTTAAATTGTGAGAAACAATGTGCGCGAAGTTTATTAATTTTTTGTTTTGTATTGCGGTTACATTGATTAAATCCTGTAATTGATCTTCCTTCTGTTTTATATGGGTGATATCCATACTCATGCCAATTAGGCCGTATGCTTTACCCTTAATGTCTAGAAGCGGAATCTTTGAGGTTAGAAAATTAGTTGCGCTACCATCTTTTCTTACATTAATGGTTTCTCTTCCGATCATAGGTTTTAATGTGCGCATTACTTCTAGATCCTCATCTCTTGAAATCTGCGCTACTCTATCATCATAAAGATCAAAATCCGTTTTGCCTATTAAATCCTTTGAATTAGCGCCTAAGTATTCACACTCCGTTTTGTTTACCAGTATTTTTCTAGATTCCTTGTCCTTTATAAAGACATTTATGGGAAGATTATCAATTAAGGTGGTCAATAACTGTTCGCTTTCCTTTGTCTTGATTTCAGCTAGAACTTGATCGTTAATATCTTGAAAAGTTCCAAAGAGCTTAACAATCTTTCCATTTTTCTTAATGGCTTTTCCACCGGCTGTTACCCATTTCTCTTCCCCTTTATTGGTAATTATGATTAAGCGCTCGTTATATGGGGTTCCATCTTCCAATGCTTTATGGAACAACATGGAAATTTTGTTTCTGCTATATCCCTGTTTGTAGAATTCTATACCCTGATTTATCTTGGGTTTAAAGTTGGGTGAGACTTGGTGAATTTCTTTAGTTACTTTACACCAAGTAAGATTTTCCGTGGATATGTCATATTCCCAACTACCTACTTTGGCAACCTCGGATTTTGCCTGAAGTAAAGTTTTGATTCTTTCAAGTTCAAGTTCTTTTTCAATTTCCTTAGTTATGTCTTCTATTTGTACTATTGTTCCAAGTATATTTTCTTTTTCATCAAACCAAGGCGCAAAAGTACTTTCAAACCATCTTTCATTTTCTTTCTCATTTTTTTTATGACGAATTACTTGTTTGTGCTTTTTTGACAAACATTCCTTTAGTGTTTTGCTTGAAAACTCTTTATGGCTATCGTAAAAATCAAAAACGCTTCTGTTATGTGTATTTTTTGGTTCGAAATGTTCTAAATCAAAAATGTTCAACCATGAATTGGAGGCTTCTATCAAAGAATAATTCGTATCAACAAGAGCGGTGGCTTTAGGTAATTGCTTTAATAAGTAATGGTAAGGAACGGTTTCAATTGTTTTCAAAATAAGGTTCAGATTTGGGGGTTCTTTGAAAATATAAGAAATTTCTTACTAAAATAGTAGTATTGCTATTATTCACTCATTTATTGTTGCGAACTACAACAAATATGTGGTTTGCTAAACGAAATGAGAGGTTTGAAGGGTTAGGGATGGAGCATTTTAGAAGTACTACAAATTTTACAAGATTTCATCTCTTGCAGACCAAGGTTAGGATTTAACGAATACTGTATCCGGTACCAAACCAGTATAGTCCCCACCATTTCTGATAACATCCCTTACAATGGACGAACTGATATAGGATTTGCCCGAAGATGTCAATAAAAATACCGTTTCAATTTCGGAAAGTTTTCTATTGGTATGGGCAATAGCCTTTTCAAATTCAAAATCTCCGGGATTTCTCAACCCTCTCAAGATGAAATCGGCATCTATTTTTTTGCAAAAATCCACCGTTAGGCCTTCATAGGTCACCACTTTTATTTTTGGCTCATCTTTAAAAGCCTCTTCAATGAACTTTGTCCTTTCTTCCAAAGAGAACATGTATTTTTTATCCGCATTTATACCTATTGCAATTACGAGCTCATCAAATAGCGTTATGCCCCTTTTTATGATATCATAATGGCCTAAGGTCAATGGGTCAAAAGAACCTGGGAAAATGGCACGTCTCATGTTTGAAAAGTTTGTTTAAAAATACAGATTTTCTATCGTAATGTTTCTTCTATGGCGCTGCCAAATAGCTCTTCTAATGAAATTCCTGCGGCATTTGCCTGTTGCGGTAAAATACTTTCTTCAGTAAGGCCGGGTGTAGTATTGACTTCTAAAAGATATGGTTCGTCTTCTAGAAAGATGAATTCACTACGCGTATAACCTTTTAACCCAAGGGTTTTATAAATGTATTCCGCCCATCCTATAACACGTTCTTCTTGTATTTTAGAAATTCTTGCAGGTGTTATTTCTTGTGACTTTCCTTGATACTTTGCTTCGTAGTCAAAAAAATCGTTTTCCGAAACTATCTCGGTTATAGGGAGCACCTTGACCTCATTTTTATAGGTAATAACCCCTACAGATACCTCTGTTCCATCTAAGAAAGATTCAATGATAACCTCATTATCCTCTTTAAAAGCATTTGTAATGGCTTCACCTAGATTATCTTTTTCATATACCTTGGTAATACCATAACTACTACCAGCCCTGTTGGCTTTTACAAAACAAGGAAGACCTACCTTGTCCACAATTGCATCTGTATCAATTGTATCCCCTAAATTTAAATAGAAAGATGTGGCACAATGAATACCATATGGTTTAAGTGCACTTAACAAATCCCTTTTGTTAAAGGTAAGCGCAGCCTGATAATGGCCACATGATGTTTGCGGTATGTTCAATAACTCAAAATACGCTTGCAATATGCCATCTTCTCCCGGCGTTCCATGGATAGCATTAAAAACACAATCAAAATAGACGGTTTTATCTTTCAGTTTAACACTGAAATCGGACTTATTTACAGGAAATTCTGTATTGTCATCATCCAGATAAATCCATTTTTCAGTTGTGATGATGATACGGTACGGATTGTAGGCTGTTTTATCCAAATATTGATACACCACGTTACCGCTTTTAATTGAAATTTCATATTCACTGGAGTAACCACCCATAATGATGGCAATGTTTTTTTTCATCAGCTTGTCGAATATCACTATGTCAAAGTAAAGAAAAAACGACTGGCTTTCCTATATTTGTTCAGATAAGGCATATGCATGAAACATTTTTTGAGTTTTTTAAAAAGTAAGATTTTCTTAATCCAAATAGGTTTAGCCTTGGTTGCGGTTGTGCTCTTTTGCTTTTTGGTATTGCAGTGGCTAAAAGGCTCTACAAATCACGGAGAGTTTGTTGAGGTTCCAGATTTCTCAAAAATGTCTGTTTTGGAAATGCGCAAATCCGTAGAAAATGCGGGACTTCGCTATCAGGTTTTGGATTCTTCCAATTACAATCCAGATTACCCCAGATTTTCCATTTTGGACCAAGACCCACCAGCCGGTAATAAAGTAAAGTCCAACCGAAAGATTTACTTTACTGTGAATCCTTCAGGATATAAAAAAGTAACGGTTCCAGATATTATTCAAGTAACGCAACGTAACGCAGCATCTATGTTAAGAGCAGTAGGACTGGACGTGCAACGTGTTACCTACATAGATGAGTTGGGAAGGGACATGGTTTATAGAATGAAGCACAAGGGGAAATACTTGAAACCTGGTGATAAATTGCCCAAAACATCTAAAATAGAGCTGATTTGTGGTAATGGAACAATTACGGGAAGTGCCCGCGTACAGGCAGATTCCCAATAATTATGGATACTTCAGAAAATACCGAGATTTCACAAGATGAGCTTTTTGAACACCATAAGTTTGTAGCTTCAAAAGGGCAGGAGCCTTTAAGGGTGGACAAATTTCTAATGAATTTTATAGAAAATGCTACTCGAAATAAGATTCAACAGGCAGCCAAACAAGGACACATTTGGGTAAATGATACCATAGTAAAACAAAATTATAAAGTAAAAGCTGGGGATGAGGTAAAAGTCTTATTTGAACACCCTCCTTATGAGTTTTTACTTACTCCTGAAGATATTCCGTTGGATATTGTTTATGAAGACGAAACGCTTCTTGTGGTCAATAAACCTGCCGGAATGGTGGTTCACCCCGGTCATGGCAACTATTCAGGAACCTTGATTAATGCCTTGGTTCATCATTTTGATAATTTACCCAAGAACAGTTCTGAACGTCCTGGGTTGGTTCACCGTATAGATAAAGATACTTCGGGTCTTTTAGTAATTGCCAAAACGGAAGCTGCTATGACCCATTTAGCAAAACAGTTTTTTGAGAAAAGCAGTGAGCGTGAATATTTGGCATTGGTTTGGGGCAATTTGCAAGAAGAAGAAGGAACTGTAGAAGGGCATATTGCCAGAAACCCTAAAAATCGTCTGCAAATGATTGTCTTTCCGGATGGAGATCAAGGAAAAGAGGCAGTCACGCATTATAAGGTTGTTGAACGATTGGGTTATATTACTTTGGTTTCATGTAGGCTGGAAACTGGTAGAACACATCAGATTCGTGTTCACATGAAACATATAGGGCACACATTATTTAATGATGAGCGATATGGAGGCAATAAGATTTTAAAAGGCACCACTTTTACCAAGTACAAACAGTTTGTGGAAAATGCTTTTAAAATTTTGCCAAGACAAGCCCTTCATGCAAAAACCTTAGGCTTTAAACATCCAAAGACAGGAGAGTTTATGCGATTTAATTCCGAATTGCCTGAAGATATGGTTAGTTGTATCGACAAATGGCGGAATTATACAAAGCATAGTGAATAATAGTTTTCTTCAATTGAAGGATTGAAAACACCTTTTACACTTATAGTGTAAAAAACCATTTTCTCTTTATTTTTACTAAAAATTAGTTTTCTATGAAAATTGTTATTTCGCCGGCCAAGTCGCTAGATTTTGAAACAACGCTACCTACATCAAAATATAGTCAACCTGAGTTTTTGGAGCAATCTAAAAAATTGAACAGTGTATTGGTTAAAAAGAAACCGAAGGCATTGTCAAAACTTATGTCCATATCGGATAATCTGGCAGAGCTTAACTGGCAAAGAAACCAACAATTTTCAACTCCGTTCACTCCACAAAATTCAAGACCTGCCGTATTTTCGTTTAACGGGGATGTTTATCAAGGCTTGGATGCTTATACCATTCCTGAAAATAAGTTGGATGAACTTCAAGATACGCTTCGCATTTTATCAGGACTCTATGGAATTTTAAAGCCTTTGGATTTAATGCAGCCCTACCGTTTGGAAATGGGCACTCAATTAAAAGTGGCCCGTAAAAAGAACCTTTACGAGTTTTGGCAAAAACAATTAACAGAACATCTAAATTCAGAATTAGAGGATGGAGAGCTTTTTATCAACTTAGCTAGTAATGAATATTTTGGAGCGGTAGATGAAAAGAAACTTAAGGTACCTGTAATTACGCCAATTTTTAAAGACTGGAAAAATGACAAATTAAAGGTCATTAGTTTTTTTGCCAAAAAAGCACGTGGCTCAATGGTCCGCTATATTTTGGATACTAATGCACAAACGTTGGAGAACCTTAAGGGTTTTGATTATGATAGCTACGTGTTTAGTGCTGAACATACCTTAAAAGAAAATCAACCTGTTTTTATCAGGTAATTTCTATCGGACATCTCTAAGTTTTTTGAAAAGATGTTAGGTTTATGCCTCGTCACGCTTTAAATTGTGATGTAGATAAAATAGGTCGTTAATTTTGACTTTTATCATCATCTTTGATTCTTTAAAAATAATCTAGAAACACATTCCACCGATGAATTCAGTACAACAAGCAAAGCGTTTAGAAGAGTTTAAAAAATCGGTAACCAATAAATTCAATATTTATAACAGCCTATTTTTAACATTACCCTATCGGAACATAGAAAATGTAATTATGCTGGTTCCACTTTTGTTCGACCAATGTGAAAAAGGTTTAAAAGAAGGAAAGACTCCCCAGCAAATCCTAGAAATATTTTTCACAAATTTTGTGGATATCAAAGACGAACGGGAGAGATTGGATTTTATGTTCAGGATTATTCAATATGTTGAACGTCAGGTTGTACTGTATGACAGTGTTGAAGATTCTGCCTTTTCCAAACTGCAAAAATATAGCAATTCACTTTCCATTAAAGACTATTTTGAGTTAGTAGACCAAAGCAAGAACTGGGATAAAATAGCCAAGAAATTGTCAACATTTAGTGCAAGAATCGTACTCACGGCACATCCCACTCAATTTTATACCCCAGCGGTTCTGGACATTATCTCAAAAATGCAATCGTTGATCAATGAGGATGAAGTCAATGAGATAGATGTTACCCTGCAACAATTGGGGTTGACCTCTCTGATAAATGCAAAAAAGCCTACACCTTTAGATGAGGCAAAAAACATTATTTACATTTTACGGCACACCTATTATGATGCTATTGGTGAATTGTTTCAGTATGTAAAAAGTAATATTAGAGCTGAAGACTTTTCTAACTACAATATTATGAAATTGGGTTTTTGGCCCGGGGGAGATCGCGACGGCAACCCTTTTGTAACAGCTGAAATCACTAGGCAAGTAGCAGATGAGCTTAGGCTTACACTGATGAAATGCTACTACAATGAGCTAAAAGCATTGCGCAAAAAATTGACATTTAAAGACTTGCAACAGGACTTAACAGAGTTGAACAATAAGTTGTACAGGGCTATGTTTGATGCCAAGTTCGTTATTGGTTATCCAGAAATAATTGAATCGCTCCTCAAAATCCGGGAGAAATTGAACAAGAGTTATCACGGCTTGTATTTGGATGATCTGAACAACCTAATTGATAGGGTTCATATTTTTAAAACACATTTTGCGACTTTGGACATTCGTCAAGATCATAGCAAGCATTATTTAACGGTTGAGACCGTCCTAAAAAAGAATGGAGCCATTAAAGATAATCTTGAAGAATTGAGCAAAGATGAATTGTTGGAATGGCTACTTAAAAAAGATTTAAAACTTGACCCCGCCGATTTTGATGAAGATATTGTAAAAGATACCTTGATTAATATTCAACAATTAAAAAGCATACAGAACAGCAATGGTGAAGACGGATGCAATCGATACATCATTAGTAATTCAGAGGATATTTTTTCTATCCTTTTTGTATTTGGATTGTTTAGATGGTGTGGTTGGGAAGAAAAGGAGATCACCTTTGATATTGTTCCACTTTTTGAAACAATGAAAGGAATGGATGCTTCTGAAGAGGTAATGCAGACCCTTTTTGATATCCCTAGCTATCGCGACCACTTGGAGCGAAGAGGAAACGATCATACTATTATGCTCGGTTTTTCAGACGGAACTAAAGACGGCGGCTATCTAAAGGCAAACTGGTCCATTCTAAAAACAAAAGAAACGTTGAGTAAGGTCTGTAAAAAGAACGGTATAAGAGCCATGTTTTTTGATGGTAGGGGAGGACCGCCAGCAAGAGGAGGTGGTAAAACCCACCGTTTTTATGCTGCACAGACCAAAGATGTGGCAAATCACGAAATACAGCTTACCATTCAGGGCCAGACAATTACTAGTACCTACGGTACCAAAGAGCAGTTTATCCACAATGCAGAACAATTACTTACTGCTGGGTTGAGCAATAACCTTTATGGGAAGGAACATGTGATTTCAGCTAATGAGCGAAAATTGATAGAAGAGTTGTCAGAATTAAGTTTTGCCAAGTACGATGCATTAAAAAAACATGAAAAATTTATCCCTTACTTAGAGAACAGAAGTACATTAAAATATTATACTAAAGCTAACATCGGTAGTCGCCCAGGAAAACGGGGCAGCAAAAAACAGTTGGAACTTTCAGATTTACGAGCAATTTCTTTTGTAGGCTCTTGGAGCCAATTAAAGCAAAATGTACCCGGTTATTTTGGTCTAGGTTCTGCGATTGAGGCTTTTAGAGAACAGGGAAGATTGGAAGATGTAAAAAGGTTGTTCAAAGAAGTGCCGTTCTTTAGAGCGTTGATGATGAACAGTATGATGTCGTTGGCCAAGACCAATTTTGAGTTGACCAGTTATATGAAAGAAGACCAGGAGTTTGGAGAATTCTGGAACATACTCCATGATGAGTATCAACTTTCAAAAAAGATGCTTTTACAGATTTCTGGACATAAAATTTTGATGGAAGATGAGGCGGTCTCAAGAGAATCCGTAAAGATTCGTGAAAAGATCGTTCTTCCGTTATTGGTCATTCAGCAAAACGCATTGTATCATATTACCCAGAATTCTGAATACAAAGAATTGTACGAAAAAATAGTTACAAGGTCATTGTACGGAAACATTAATGCCAGTAGAAATTCGGCATAAACACTAATTTATAGAATAATTTCTATTGGTTGTAGGCCTTGTTTCAGTTTAATTTTATTCTGATATAATTCCTAATTGTTTTTTGATTGATTGTTTTTATTTTTAGGCAATGTATTATTATTTAATTATTGCGTTACAAGGATTCTGTATTTATCATTGTTACACCAATAGAAATAGCTATTATTGGATTTTTGCAATAATTTTTCTTCCCCTTATTGGTTCTCTCCTTTATCTTTTTATGAATGTTTTTAGAAAAAGGGATATTGAAAAAGTTCAGGAGAATTTGGTTACAGTAATTAATCCATCCAAGAAAATTAACGATTTAGAAAAGAAACTCAAATTTTCTGAGACCTTTGAAAATCAGGTTGCACTTGCCGATGCTTATTTAGAAGAAGAAATGTACAGTGATGCCATTAGTCATTATGAATCTTCTTTGAAAGACGTTTTTAAAAATGATTTTTATGTAATTTCTAAGGTAATAGAAGCATACTATTACTCATCAAATTTTGAAGAAGTAATTGAGTATACAAAAAGAATAGAAGGTAATTCTAAGTTCAAAAAATCTAAAGCATCATTTTTGTATGGAATGGCATTGGATAAAAAGGATATTCCCGAATTGGCGGAGGAACAGTTGCGAACATTTGACGCTCCCTACTCAAATTTTATGGAGCGTTTAGAACTTGCTCGGTTTTTGATAAGACAGAAAAAGCTTGAGGATGGGAAAATTATTTACAATGAGATGATTTCAGAATCTGAAAATATGTCTAAACATGGTAATAAAATGAATAGAAATTTAATTAAAAAAGCGAAAGAAGAAGTAGCTGAACTTGCCTAATGTTTCAACATATTCATCCCTATAAACCATTTCTTTTTCCAGAGGCCACAAAATTGATTGTAGGCACTTTGCCACCCCCAAGATTTACTACTGGTGAGTTAAAAAAGGACGATGTTGACTTTTGTTATGGTAGTAGAAATGGAATGCTTTGGCCCATTTTGGACCGAATTTTTGATTTAAATCTAAAGTATGAAACTACCGCTGAAGCTGCAGAGCAACGTAAAAAGTTCTTATTAAAAAGAAAAATAGGTGTTTGCGATATTGTGGGTAGTGCAGAGAGGCATAAGATTGATGCATCTGATTTGGGAATGCAAAATGCTAAACTTAGAGATTTGATAATGTATTTGAAGAAATATACAAATGTAAATACGCTGTTATTCACTGGAGGAAACAGCAAGAACGGTCCTGAATATTTTTTTAGAAAACAGTTGAAAGAATATGGAATACAATTAGATGTGGTTTCTGGCGAGGTACCGAGAATACATCAATTTAAACTACCCATCACATCGAGCGGAACCGAGAAGTCTAGAATGGTGAAAACCGTATCATTGACTGCACCATCTGGTGCTGCCAATAGGGCAGTTGGAAGTCTACAAGTTTATAAAGATTTAAAAGCTAAAAACCCCAAATTCAATACACTAGATTTCAGGGTGATGCAATACAAAGAGTTTTTTTAAATGTACCTTAGTTAAGGTCAAAATTGGAAAGCAATTCTGAAAAAGGAAAGGTTTTGATTTGCTTGACCTTCTTTTGTTCAATTTGTTTGATGATTTTATCAATTGCGATATCAAATCTCTTTTTAGGCATGGGTTTCATTAAAAAATCATTTATCCCATAATCAAAAGCCCTCTCCGCAAAATTTTCCCATGTGGAGTTCAAAACGATAGCTGAATTGATTTCAATATTGTCAAGCAACTCAAAAGCGTCTACGTTCTCCATCAACACATCCAGAAAAACAATATCTACTTTTTGGTCATAAACGGCCTTGATACCTTTATACGGACTTTCATAAGAACCAATCAATTCAAGATTTGGGTGGTTTTTGACCAAAACAGATGTGGCTAAGCGCTGAATTGAAGAATCATCAATAACAAGTGTACTATATTTCATATTGAGTAGGTAAAATAATTCATGTCAAAGTTAATTTTACCTACAGCTTTATGAAGAAAAATAGAGATGTACTACTTTTTTATCGGGATAAAATAATGGTTTCAATGATTTTTATGGAAACCAAGCTTTTTTACATCGATATTAATTGCCGTTTACAGGAGAGAATATAAAGTTTTGTATTAATTAGTAGCAGTGGAAATGATGCTGTAAAATGCTCTAATTCCATAATCCAACTGCCCAATTTTTAAATTCTCGTTAGGACTATGTTGGTTATTGTCCGCATTTACCATGGGAACAATAAATGCCGGTATTTTTAATTCATTGATGAAGGGAGCAATGGGAACCGTACCGCCCATGATACGAATTCGAACCACATCTTTTTCAAAAGAGGTTCTTAGGGTTTCAACTAAAAATTTTCCGTAGGAATTGTCCAAGTTGGTGCGGAAAGCATCGGTAACACTACCTTCAGTTACCGTAATGATTTTATCATGAGCCATACGTTCTTCTTTAGATGGAATATGGTTCAAAACATGAAATCCTTGTTTGGTAATATGGTCCTTCACCAGTTTCTTTAAGCGGGTTCCATCACTTTCAGGAACCAAACGCAAATCAAGTTCAGCCGTTGCACTTTCTGGCACTATGGTTCGCGCTTTTTTTCCTACCCAACCAGAACCCAATCCTCGAATGTTTAAAGAAGGGTACTGCAAAGCTTCTTGGTAGAACCCACCTACCTTTTCGGCAGATTTAAATTGAAGTTTTTCCGAAATTGCTGCATCACTGTCAGGTACACTTTTTAAAACTTCCTGAACAGTATCGTCCAAGGAAATGCCATCATAATACCCAGGAATAGTCACACGACCCTCTTTGTCTTTCATGCTCGCCAATAATTGGGCAAGTTGAAACCCTGGATTTGGAGCATAGTTTCCATAATGTCCGCTGTGTTGTGGCGTTATTGGACCATACGAGGTAAGAGTCAAAGAAGTAATGCCACGACAGCCATATACTACTGTTGGATCACCTGAAGGATGAACCGGGCCATCGTTGATGACCAAAAAATCAGCCTCAAGCAATTCTCTATATTGTTTTACTGCCTTAGGTAAGGGCTTACTGCTTTTTTCTTCTTCACCATCCAAAATCACCTTAATATTGAAGGGAATCTCCTTGTTATCTTTTTTAAGCAGATCAATGGCATTCAAAAACATGACTATAGGTCCTTTATCATCTGAGGTTGAACGACCAAATAGTCTCCAGTCGTAGTTGATGTCCTCCTCCAAAGCATCAAAAGAAATGGTTTCAAAACCATTCTCAGCCGGCTTTTTCAAAACCGCTTCATATGGATTCGGCTGATCCCATTTTGAGGGGTCTACAGACTGACCATCCAAATGCATGTATATAAGCATTGTTGGTTTGGAATCTTCCATAGGCAAAGCAGCAAAAAAAAGAGGTAGGTTCTCAGTTTCCAATACCGTAGTATTAAACCCCCGTTCGCCAAACTTTTTCTTTAACCAAAAAATATTATCATCGATATCATCCGCGTTAAGTGCATCATTTGGAATGGCAACAAAATCTTTAAGTTCGTTTATTGCATCCTTCACTTCAGATTTTACAGCGATTGAATCTTGGGAGAAAGCTGAAAAACAAGCGGTTATGGTAAATAGAAATACAAATCTTTTGATTGAAAACATTGAATTGAATTTGAGTTCAATTTAGCGAATTCCCCTTACAAACTCATCAATTTTTTCAACTCCATTTTGAGTCAAATGTTTTATAAATGCCGAACCAATAATAGCCCCTTTTGTTTTTTTGGTAGCTTGATTGAAAGTATCAGAATTACTGATACCAAAGCCAACAATTTGAGGATTCTTAAGATTCATACCATTGATTTTTTCAAAGTAGGTTTCGGTTTTTTCCCCAAAACCTGTTTTTGCCCCAGTAGTACTAGCAGAACTTACCATATAAATAAAACCGTCAGAAGCTTCATCAATTTCACGAATGCGTTCCTCACTAGTCTGTGGGGTTATTAAAAAGACATTGATTAGACCGTATTTTTTGAAAATGGTTTCGTACTCTTCCTGATACACATCCAAAGGCAGATCTGGCAGAATAATGCCATCAATACCAATTTCTTGGCATTTTTTACAAAAGGCCTCCACACCGTATTGAAACACCGGATTAAAATACCCCATCATGATTAACGGAATGGAAACGGTCTTTCTAATTTTCTTTAACTGGTCAAACAGCAATTCAGTATTCATACCGTTGTGCAGCGCAGCTGTGGAACTCTCCTGGATTGTGGGACCATCTGCCAATGGGTCACTAAAAGGCAAACCTATTTCAATCATGTCAACACCATTCTGTTCAAGGTGTTGGATTATTTCAGCCGTATCATTTAAACTAGGGTAACCCGCCGTGAAATATATGGAGAGAAGTTTTTTGTCTTCTTTTAGTTTGGTTTTTATTCTATTTTCTTTCATTTGTTCAAGTATTTCGGGTGTGCTTTTCCTGAATAATAATCAGTATGTTCTTGTCATTCCGCACTTGATGCGGAATCAATTAATCAAACCAGTCAGATGCTAAATCATTCCATTCATGATTATCTTCTTCGATCAAATCAATTTTCCATTGTCTTTTCCATTTTTTTAATCTTTTTTCTCTCAAAATAGCATCATTTATATATTGATAGGTTTCAAAATAGACTAATTGGTGAAGACTGTATTTTTTTGTGAACCCATTAACTTGCTTGTTCTTGTGTTCAGCAATTCTTCTTTCTAAATCATTGGATATACCAATGTAAAGCGTACCGTTCTTTTTATTGGCAAGTATGTAAACGTAATATTGATGAACATTTTTTACCATCATATGGATTCCTGCTTTCACAGGAATGACAAAAATTAAAGTTTGAAATAATCAATATAATTCTGTAAATCTTTATCACCACGCCCTGAAAGGTTGATGACTACGATATCATCTTTTTTAAACTTTTTGTATTCAAAAATGGCAAAGGCATGGGAAGTCTCTATAGCTGGAATAATTCCTTCCAGTTGTGAAACCTCCAAACCTGCGGTCATGGCTTCATCATCTGTGATAGAAATAAATTCCCCTCTACCTGATTTAAACAAATGTGCATGCATTGGCCCCACACCAGGATAATCCAATCCTGCTGAAATAGAATAGGGTTCGGTAATTTGACCATCATTGGTTTGCATCAAAAGGGTTTTGCTGCCATGAATGATCCCTACTTTACCCAATGCTGAGGTTGCCGCACTTTCTCCAGAATCAATACCTTTTCCTGCTGCTTCCACCGCAATGATTCCAACTTCAGGAGTATCTAGATAATGATAGTACGCTCCTGCAGCATTACTGCCTCCACCAACACAGGCGATCACATAATTAGGATTTTCAACGCCTTCTTTTTCCAATAACTGTGCCTTGATTTCTTCGGAAATCACGGATTGAAATCTCGCGACCATATCTGGGTAAGGATGTGGGCCTACCACGGAACCTATAATATAATGGGTGTTAACCGGATTATTGATCCAATCTCTTATCGCTTCATTCGTGGCATCTTTTAAAGTTCTACTGCCAGATAAAGCGGGTCGTACTTCTGCACCCAGCATTTTCATTCGGGCTACATTTGGCGCTTGGCGTGCAATATCAATTTCACCCATGTATACCACACATTCAATACCCATTAATGCGCAAACCGTAGCTGTAGCTACCCCATGTTGTCCTGCACCTGTTTCAGCAATGATTCTATTTTTGCCAAGTTTTTTTGCCATTAAAATCTGACCTATGGTATTGTTTACTTTATGTGCACCAGTATGGCATAAATCTTCCCGCTTCAAGTAGATTTTGGTCTGATATTTTTTCGATAGTCTTTCTGCAAAATAGAGTGGGGTAGGACGCCCAACATAATCTTTGAGCAATTGATGAAACTCTTCTTTAAAAGAAGGTTCTTCCATAATGCGAATGTAATTTTGGCGAAGTTCCTCTGTATTGGGATAGAGCATCTCTGGGATGAAAGCTCCTCCAAACTCTCCGTAATATCCTTTGTCGTTAGCGTGGTAACTCATATCTGGTTAACAGTTTAAAGTTGATGCTAGTCAAATAGCAATTTTTTAAATTTCTTTAGTTGTTCCATATTTTTTAAGCCTGGTTTTATTTCAAACCTACTGTTGACATCAATAGCGTAGCATTGTTTTGAGGCTGGACTTTCTAAAAAAGACAATAAACTGTCCATTTCTTCCAATCCAATGCCTCCACTTAAAAAATAAGGTTTGGTTGATGGATATTTTTTAAGGATGTTCCAATCAAATGCATAGCCGTTACCGCCAGGCAATTTTCCTTTGGTATCGAACATAAAATAATCACAAGATTCTTCATAAGCCTTAAGGCATGAAAAGTCAAAATCATCTTTTATGGAAAATACTTTGATGATTTCCAGTTTATCTTGTCTATGTTTCGACAAGCTCTGCATGACATCTTTACAGAATTCAGGAGTTTCTGTTCCATGTAATTGGACCGCATCCAGTTCATGCTTTTCAACTTTTTGAAGTACTTCTTCAATAGAGGCATCTACAAAAACTCCAACTTTTTTAATGGATTTTGGTATGTCTAACATGTCAACATCAAAATAGCGTGTGGAAGGTTCCCAAAAGATAAAACCCAAATAGTCTGGTTGCAGTTGAGCAACTTCTTCTGGATTGTATTTCATTCCGCAGACTTTTAGTTTCATGATTCCATGGCTTTTATAAATTCAGTGGCACTCTTACCGGGATTATCGGTTTTCATGAAATTCTCCCCAATCAGAAAACCTTGATATCCATATTGCTTTAAATCTTTAATGGCATCAATAGAACTTATTCCACTTTCCGAAACTTTTACAAATTCATCTGGAATCAGTTTTGATAAACTCTTGCTGGTTTCCAAGCTTACCTCAAATGTTTTTAGGTTCCGGTTGTTTACCCCCAACATATCCAAACTAGGCATAATAGATTTATACAATTCTTCTTCGTTATGCACTTCTAAAAGCACATCTAATCCTAAATTTTTAGCTGTTTCTGATAAAGTTTTAATTTCTTTTTTTGATAAAATGGTAGCTATTAATAGAATTACATCGGCTCCATTTGCTCTTGCTTCCAAAATTTGATATTCATCAATGATGAATTCCTTTCGTAACAATGGCATTTTTGCAACAGCTCTAGCCAGTAACAAATCATCCAATGAACCTCCAAAGTATTTGCCATCGGTTAAAACGGACATACCACAAACTCCAGCTTCTTCATAACCTACAGCAACATCCTGGACATTTAAATTTTGATTGATAACTGATTTTGAAGGCGAGCGCCGCTTATGCTCTGCAATAATTCCAGAACTACTATTTCTAAGTGCAGCAGCCAAAGAAACAGTGTTTCGATTGCTAAGAATGGATTGCTCCAATTGCGAAACAGGAATCAGCGACTTTTTTAAATCAACCTCTTTGCGTTTATCTGCTACTATTTTGTCTAGAATATTCATTATGCACTTAGCTCTTGTAATTTTTTTAATGCCCCCAGTCCTCTTTTGCTTAAGAGCGATTCCTTTGCTTTTTCAAAACCTTGTTTTGGAGTTATACCTTCAACTGTTGAAATGGCAATCCCCGCATTAGCGCAAACCACATTGTTTTGAGCTTCAGTACCTCTACCATTTAAAATGTCCAGAAATATTTGCGCTGATTGTGCTACATCATCTCCTCCTGTAATTTGTTCTTGTAAAATGCTTTTCACACCAAAGTCAGTAGGGGTAAGTATTCCTTCAGAATCATTGGAAATAGTTTTTGTTGCCCCGGTCAAAGAAATTTCATCATATCCATCTAATGCATGCAGGACGGTAAAATTTTTATCTGTGTTTTGATAAAGATATCCATACATTCTAGCCAGTTCCAAGTTGAATACACCCACCATCTGGTTTTTTGGAAAAGCAGGATTTACCATAGGCCCTAACATGTTAAAAAAGGTCTTTACCGCAAGCTCTTTTCGGATAGGTGCCACATTTTTCATGGCAGGATGAAAAAGCGGCGCATGCAAAACGCAAATGCCAGCTTCATCAATGGATTTTTTAAGAAAATCTGCTTCATTACTGAATTTGATGCCCAAAAATTCCATGACATTACTGCTACCGCATTTAGAAGAAACTCCATAGTTTCCGTGTTTGGTCACTTTTATTCCTGCTCCAGCAGTAACAAATGATGCCAATGTAGAAATGTTGAAAGTGTCTTTCCCATCACCTCCCGTGCCACATAGGTCAATGGGGTTGTAATGGGATAGGTCTACGGACAGACAAAGTTCTAAAAGGGCATCCCGGAAACCCTCTAACTCTTCTATAGTGATGCTACGCATCATATAAACTGTAAGAAATGCTGCTATTTGCGATGTATTGTAATCACCTTTAGCAATATTTGCCAAAATTTGCTTGGCTTCTTCCTTTGCCAAGATTTCGTGGTTGATGAGTCTATTGAGTGTCTCTTTCATTTTCTAACCAATTTTTTAGCATTTGTTTTCCTTCTGGTGTCAAAACGGATTCTGGATGAAACTGGACTGCAGTAACATCGTATGTTTTATGTTTTAGGGACATTACCTGCCCATTTTCATCTACTGATGTAGCTTCTAAACTTTCTGGCAAGTCTGGATGGACTACCCAAGAATGATAGCGGCCTACTTCAATTGTATTTGGCATACCTTCAAAAATGACATCTTCTTTGGTAACTGTAATAGTGGTTGCAATTCCATGATAGACTTGTTCCAAGTTAACCAACGTGCCTCCAAAAACCTCCCCAATAGCCTGTTGCCCCAAGCACACACCAAGAATCCGTTTGGTAGGTGCGTACGTTTTAATGATTTCTTTGAGCAAACCAGCTTCATCTGGAATTCCTGGTCCAGGAGACAGTACAATTTCATCAAAAGCTTCAACATCTTCCAAGGTCAATTGGTCATTACGTTTTACCGTAACATCGCAATCTAAATCTTCCAGATAGTGCACTAAATTATAAGTGAAACTATCGTAATTATCAATCATTAAAATCTTTCTTCCCATGCTTAGATAGTTTCCGCTATTTCCAATGCTTTTGTTAAAGCACCTAATTTATTATAGGTTTCTTGTAATTCCATTTCAGGGTCAGATGCAGCCACAAGACCAGCTCCTGCTTGATAATGTAATTCATGATTTTTGCTCAAAAATGTCCTGATCATAATGGCATGGTTAAAATTGCCTTTAAAATCCATGAAGCCAATAGCACCGCCGTAATAGGCGCGACTAGTTTTTTCATATTTTTCAATGAGTTGCATGGCCATATGTTTTGGCGCACCACTTAAGGTACCTGCCGGGAAGGTATCTGCAACAACTTTCATTGTGGAGATGTCTTTTTTCTTTTGCCCCGTTACTTTAGATACTAAGTGAATCACATGAGAGAAATATTGTACTTCTCTATAGGTTTCAACATTTACAGTATTTCCATTTCTGCTAAGGTCGTTTCGAGCTAAATCTACGAGCATTACATGTTCGCTATTTTCTTTATCATCTTGTGCTAGTTGCTTTGCCAGTTCGGCATCTTGCTCATCATTCCCTGTTCTTTTGTATGTTCCTGCAATGG
This sequence comes from uncultured Allomuricauda sp., assembly GCF_947499585.1. GTDB lineage: Bacteria > Bacteroidota > Bacteroidia > Flavobacteriales > Flavobacteriaceae > Flagellimonas. The sequence continues at coordinate 67,350 of NZ_CANMOO010000006.1, forward strand.
GGTGGATTTCTGCTTTCTCATCTTTTACGATTAACTGTGCCTCAGGAGAACTTCCAAAAATTTTGAAATCTCCGTAGTCAAAATAGAAGAGATATGGTGATGGATTTATGGAACGCAATGCCCTATACACATTAAACTCATCTCCTTTAAATGCTTGGGAGAATCTTCTAGATAAAACCAACTGAAATACATCACCTCGCTGGCAGTGTTTTTTTGCCAACTTTACATGTTCCCTATATTCTTCATCTTTTAAGTTGGATTTTGGGTCTCCTTCTTTTGAAAAGTTGTAGGAAGCAAAATTCCTCACATTGAACAACTGTGCTATTTCATCTACATTGCTTTCGCTTTCAAAACAATGAGCAAAGAGGTATGCTTCATTTTTAAAATGGTTTATTGCGATGATATTTTGATACACGGCATAATAAATATCCGGTATTTGAATGGAGTCTTCTTTTGATGAAATTTCCACATCTTCAAAATAACGAACGGCATCATAAGACATATACCCAAAAAGACCGTTGTTTATAAACTTAAAGCCATTGCTGGAGATCGAGAATTTTTTGGCAAACCCATGAATGATTTCTGGTACATCCGTGGCGGATGAAATTAAAGATTCTTCTTTTGAACCATCTGGAAAGGTTTGGGTGATAACTTCATTTTGAACCTTGATAGAAGCAATGGGGTTGCAGCAGATATAGGAAAAGCTATTGTCATTGGCGTGATAGTCGCTACTTTCCAACAAAATGCTGTTGGGAAACTTATCCCTAATCTTTAGGTAAACACTAACCGGTGTGATGGTGTCGGCTAGAATTTTTTTATAGTGTGTTTGTAATTTATAGGTCATTTCAAAATAGTGATAAATTAAAAAAGGCTTGTCGTGATGACAAGCCTCTATATGATTACAATGGGGGACTAGTTCACGACATTCGACGTAAATTCATCCACCACCAAGTATTAACTGTTCTTAAATTCATTACCTCAAAGATAGAAATGAAATTTAAACTTGCAAACTTTGAGCTTTAAAATTAAAAATCCCACTGAAGATAGCCTAAAGTGGGACTTTCATTTTTTATCCTTCTGTTATTCTACATGAACCGAGTAGGCCCTTGTATCTACACTACCATTACTTAATTCATAGAGTTCTTCACCATTTTTCCAGATCTTGGCAACCTCAATTCCTTCATCGTTTTCTTCATATCCGGCCGCATATATATCGTCTTCGTAAATATATACGGAATATGCACGTGCTTCATCTGTAGAACTAGTAAGGTCATAGAACTGATTACCATTTAGCCACACCTTAGCAACCCTACCTCCTTGATTATCATTTTCATACCCTGCTACATAAATATCATTACCATCTGGATAAAGCGAATATGCGTTGGCACTGTTTTGACCATCTGTTAGAGCATAAAGTTCAGCATCGTTTCTCCAAACCTTTGCTACAAGAGTGTTGTTAGGATTTTTTTCATATCCTGCTACATATACATCACCTGCAATCACGTGTACTGAATTTGCAATGGAGTCAAAATCACCATTGGTCAAGGTGTAGAGCAATAACCCATTTCTCCATACTTTACTGACAAGGGTATCGTTCAAATTTTTATCATACCCTACTGTATAAATGTCTCCAGAATCTATATAGGTAGAATAGGCCAAAGCGTCATTGCTTCCATCGGTCAATTCATATAAAATCGTTTCATTTCTCCAGACCTTGGCAATTTTATCACCTTGTTCATCATCTTCATATCCCGTTGTATAGACATCTAAGCCATCAATGATTACAGTTTTTGCTTTGGCATCTTTAGTACCATCAGTTAAACTGTACAAAATCTCTTCATTTTTCCATACCGTAGCAATTCGTTCGACACCATTACTGGTATAACCTGCTACATAAACGTCTTCGCCGTCCACATAAACAAAATTTCCATTAGAATCACTATTCTCATCGGTAAAGGTTGTACTTATCTCGTTTTGCCACAAACTAACTATATCGCCATCATCCCCAGTTACATATATTGTTGGGCCTATCGTAACTAAACACTCGACAGTAAGATTGTCTATTGTTAATGTTATTATTGCGGTACCTTCCAATCCATAAGAAGTTAGATTACCTTCATCATCAACGCTCACTAAATTCTCGTCACTGGTTTGCCATACTTCGGGCCCTGTTTCTTCAGCTTGTGTCTCTATTGATGAGATATTTAGTTTGGTGGTATCGAATTTATCTATTTTCAATTCCGCCCTATCCAATTCGAGTAAGGTCACAGGACCTTCAATCACAGTAACTATACAAACTGTAGTGACATCGTTCACACTTGCGCTAATCATCGTTTCGCCAACTGCTAGAGGAACTACTTCCCCATTTTCATTTACGGTGGCAACACTTTCATCACTACTTTCCCAAGTAACGTTATTATCTCCTATATCTGTTATGACTTGGAGCGTTTCTTTGTATGTTGGGAAAGAGAATAAGGTTAGGTTTTCCTTATTAAGTTCAAGAATTAATTCCTTCTCTTTTATCACTACCGTGCAAATGGCTTTTCCATTGCCTACTTCTGTTGTTATGATTGCTGTGCCTGGAGATACGGCCGTAACAAGCCCTTCATTACTGACAGTAGCAACGGTTGTTTTATTGCTCTTCCATTCTATTGTAGTGTTTTTTAAATCGGAAGTGGCTTCCAGTTTGTAGGTTTCTCCGACTATGATACCCAAGACCGATTTGTTCAACTCAACTTGCGTAACGGCGATACTATTTTCTTCTTTGTTACAGGAATTGGTGCACAGCATTATGATAGCCGTGACAAGGAAGGACAAGAGTCCTTTTGTTGTTAGTTTCATGGTAAAATTTTTAATTAGGATATTCTTGGGGCGGAAAATATTCTAGCATTAATAGGTTCAGTGAAGATACATATTTCACTCTAAAAAATACAAGTAAATTTCAACAAATCAATACGTTGGATTGTTATGTAACATCATTAAGAAATGGTAGGTATTAAATTTGACCAATGATTTTGTGGGTTTCTTTTTTTGAAGTTAATTAAAAATCTACAAGTAAAAATCCCGCTTAGGATAAACCAAAGCGGGATTTTCAAAACACTAAACTAGCATTGATTATAGTTGCAAATCAACTACCAAATCAAATTCATCATAAATTGTTTTGTCTCCTAAATTATCGAAGAAACTTCCAGAACCATACTTTACATCATAAGCAGCTCTATCTACTTTTAATGTAGCAGTTGCTTTGCTTCCATAAATGGAAACATCAAAAGTTACAGGCTTGGTGATACCTTTTATAGTTAAATCGCCAGTAACTTTATAAGAGTTTTTCCCGGATGCTTCAACTTTGGTAAAGACTAAACTTGATGTTGGATTTGTTGCCGTTCCAAAAAAATCATCAGAATTAAGGTGCCCTTCAAGTTTGCCTTTGTAATCACCTTCTAGGTCTGTATTTGCAATAGAGGTCATGTCTACCACAAATTCTCCACCTGTAAGCTTGTCTCCTTCAAATTCTAAAGCACCTGATTTTAAGGCAATGGTTCCTGTATGCGACCCTGTTACTTTATAAGCTTTCCAGGTTACGGTGCTTTCATCAACTTTTACGGCTTTCTTTTCGCCATCAATTGGACTGGCAATTGCAGTGAGTCCGAATACTGCTGTCAACGCTAAACTTAAAATTGTCTTTTTCATGATTTTGTGTTTAAATTCTTGTTTTAATTAAGGTTTAATATTTATATATGGGTAAATAATTCTTCTTTTGATTTTCTAACTTTTGCATAATGCTGGGTTTCATCTTCATCTGAACGATAACCAACTGCCAATACTACAGAAGCATTAAGGTTTTTCTCTGAAAGCCCTAGAATTTCATTGTATGCTTCAGATTCAAAACCTTCCATTGGGCATGTATCAATTTTTAATTCTGAGGCAGCTTGCATCATATTACTAAAGGCAATGTAAGCTTGTCTTGCTGTCCAAACATTTTTTGTGTCTGTGGATAAATCCAGTAATTTAGATTTCATAAAGTCACTATAACCTTTTAAACCTTCCGAGGGGATATTTCTGGTTGTGCTGACATTGCTGACATAATCATCCATTAGCTCTTCTCCAAAATCTGTAATATTGGCAAAAACGATTAAGTGAGAAGCGTCTGTAATTTGGGATTGCCCCCATGAAACAGGTCTCAGCTGCTCTCTAATTTTTTTATCGGTAATAACAAAAACATGGTACGGTTGCAATCCATAGGAAGAAGCACTTAATCTTGTGGCTTCAAGCAGTACTTCCAAATCACTATCCGATACTTTTTTGGTGCTGTCAAACTTTTTTGTGGCATAACGCCATGTCCTATTTTCTAAAACGTTGTTCATTGTTAAAATTTATCTAGTAATACATTTAATTCTTCAAGTTCTTTTTTGGTAAAATTCTGAAGTACTTCTTTTTCCACACCTTCCATAGTTTTGTCAATTCTCTCCAGAATGTTTCTACCATTGGCCGTAATCAAGATTTCCACCTTGCGTCTATTGGATTCGCAAACCCACCTCTTCACATAATCTTTCATTATAAGCTTATCCACCAAACGCGTTGTGTTGCTCATTTTAGTCACCATACGCTCGTTAATAGTAGATAAGTTTGCCGGTTTGCCTTTTTGTCCCCGTAGAATTCGCAACACATTAAATTGCTGTTGTGAAATTTCATAGGGCTTGAGAGCAAGAGCAAATTGCTCATTTATTTTATTGCTCACCAAAGCAAAGTGGATTATAGTCCTTGTCTTTAAAGGGAGCTCTATATCCGTTTTTATGATTTCTTCTACATTCATGTTAGTACAACAATTGTATATACAAATATATAATGATAAACTACATTGTCCTTATCTTTAACAGATAAAATTTTGTTAAAAGTAGATTGTGGAAAATCTCTTTATTTACTTTTAATGACATAAAATGCAGAGAATGAAATACTTGATGTTTTTTGGAATGCTAATGTTATTTATAACATCTGGTTGCAATGGTAAGACCAAGACTGATAATAAAGAGAAAGATGCACAACCTGAATATGCTGAAGTACAATCTGAACTAGGTGATCAGGTGAAATTCCCTATTTATGATTTTGAAAGTTTTGAACCTTTGTTGTATAAAGAAGATGACAAAACTTACATTATTAATTTTTGGGCAACATGGTGTAAACCTTGCATTGTAGAACTTCCTTATTTTGAAAAAGTAAATGTTGAACAAAAGAATAATAATGTTGAGGTTATTTTAGTGAGTCTTGATATGCCTTCTATGTGGAAATCTAAGTTGGAACCCTTTGTTGAAAAGAAAGACCTTAAATCAAAGGTGATAATTCTGGATGATCCCAAACAAAATGATTGGATTCCAAAAGTTGCTGAGGAATGGGGTGGGGGTATACCTGCCACTTTAATATATAATAAAGACAAGCGTAGTTTTTATGAACAAGGGCTTACGTATGAAGAACTAAATGAAGAGCTGAACAAATTCATAAATTGATATCATATGAAAACGCTTAAAGTTTTGGGCCTTTTGGCTCTGGTAGTTTTATTAGGTGCTTTTTCTTCAAAATTTACTAGTACCGATGCAGGTTATGGCATTGGGGATACCGCTACAGATTTCTCATTGAAAAATGTTGATGGTAAAATGGTTTCTCTTTCAGATTTTGAAAATGCAAAAGGGTTTTTAGTCATTTTCACATGCAATACTTGCCCGTATTCTGTTGCTTATGAGGATAGAATTAATGCTTTGGATGCAAAATACAAGCCATTGGGTGTTCCGGTTATTGCCATAAACCCCAATAATCCAGAGAAAAAACCTGGAGATAGTTTTGCAGCTATGAAAACCCGAGCTGCTGAAAAAGGATTTACCTTTCCATATTTGTTGGATGAAGGTCAAAAAATATATCCGCAATATGGAGCAACAAGAACACCACATGTGTACTTATTGGAAAAAACTTCAAATGGTAATGTAGTTAAATATATAGGTGCTATTGACGACAATAGTAGAGATGCATCCGAAGTTGAAGAGAAATTTGTTGAAAATGCTGTGGATTCCATGTTGGCCGGAAAAGAGATAAAAACCACTACTACGCGTGCTATTGGATGCAGTATAAAAGTTTAATTAGAAGAATACAACGATTTAAATCCGGAGTAATGCTCCGGATTTTTATTTTTGCAGAACTTAAATTATTAAAAATGTCAGATTTATCACAAGAAGAATGGGCGGATCAGTTAAAAAATGATCCTAACGCCTTTGTATTGGATGTGCGCACTCCAGAAGAAGTAGAGGAAGGTTACATACAAAATGCTACCAATATAGATATTTATTTAGGACAAGAATTCTTGAATGAAATTGAAAAGCTGGACAAGTCAAAAAATTTCTATGTGTACTGCAGATCGGGTAACAGAAGTGCTCAAGCCTGTGCTATCATGAACAGTGTTGGAATAGAAAACACGTTTAACCTAGAAGGTGGGTTTATGAATTGGGAAGGTGAAACAGTTGGTTAGCACCTATCCCTTTGGAACATACTGAACAGTCAATATATTTTTACGGTGCTTATTTTTGATAAGAATTAGGCTGCATTTTTTTGGCGTTCACTACAAACCTCAATAGTTTATTGATTTATGGGTATGGGGTCAAAAATAGATAGACCGCTTGGGCTGTTGGAATTCGACTCAAATTCATTTTGTGAAATAATAAAGCGCTGAGGGTGGATAGAAATATCTGATTTATTGAATGGAACAGGTACGGCAATATCTTGTTCGGTCTGTAGTCTTCTTAAATCGTTCCATGGGATAAAGGTGCCAAAACCAGTCACGTAACGTTCTTCTATTATTTCTCTTAATAAGGCCCGGTTCTTATCAATGCCATCTGGGTTTTCCATTCCATCAATTTCAAAATCGATTTCTTCATAGGGTTGATATACTTTGTCGTCCTCATCGGAAGAAAATCTTAAATCAAAAGAATTCTCAGACTCTAAAAAAACCCTGACCAAGTTCAATTGAGAAAGTCCTTCTCCAAAAGAAACGGTTCTTGCAGCAGTTTCGGCCAATATCAATAAATTTTCTTGGTAGCTTACCAAATTCATAGGTGTAAGTTCGCCGTTTATAATGTTTGTTCTTCCAGTGCCTGTGGATGCGCCAGCATTTAAATAGTTTCTTCTTGCTTTTTCATTGGTTTTTGCATTATTTCTATTGCCTTCATTGGTGCTTAAAAGATTTCTGCAATAGGTGTCATCTGCACTCATATAACCTCTTCGCCCACCAATCATAAAACGATATAATAGATTTTCGGTGCCCAATATTCTTGTTTCCAATGGTGCGAACTTCATTGTATTTTCATGGACGGATATGCCCTTCATTGCAGCTTCATGAGCTAAATCATATTGTTTGGTCTGTAAGTAATATCTGGCTTTGAGTGTATATGCTGTTTCTTTCCACTTTTCTTTATCGCCTTCAAAGAAGATATCTTCTGATAAATCATCATCTATGAGATTACTCTCCAATAAAATAATCGCTTCATCCAGCACGATTTGTAAAGACTGATATATTTCGGCTTGAGAATCAAATTTGGGATCCTCTATGGTTTCCACTACAGCTTCGGAGTAAGGGATGTCTCCCCAAATTACAGTTGCGGTCCCAACTGCATGAGCTTCTATGATACGGGCAATTGCCGTTATGAGTATGCCTTTACCGTCAATTCCGTTTAAATTATAGTATCTGCCTATTTCTCTGTTCTGTTTTATAATGCCATTATACAGATATCCCCAACCACTGTTTGATTCTTCTGATGAAAAATCATAATTGTACAGTCCTAGATATAATGCTATCTCACCTCGGTACTGTCCTGACCACATCCCTGAAATACGTTGAAGATGACTCATGTTCAGGGATATATTTGCTAACATAGTTCCTTTTACCAGCAAGTTTGGAGGTAGTAGTTCTTCTGTTGTTATAGCATTGGGGTTACGGTTCAATTCTTCAAATGATTCACTACATGAAAACATTAAGAAAGTACAGTACATTCCGATAAGTATTTTTGTTCTCATATTTTTAGTATTTAATTTCTAATGTGAGTGAATAAGTTTTGGATGCCGGATTGGTGAAATAGTCTATACCAAAACCATTGTCAACTCCCGTTTGGTTGGTTTGGGGATCAACCCCCAAAATATCTGTCCATAGATATAGATTCCTTCCGGTAAGGGTAAAAGAAATGGACGCCAGTTTGGTCTTTTGCCTAAACCGTTCAGAGTTTAAAGCATAACCAAAGGAAAGTTCACTTAAACGTGTCCATGTTGCATCTTGGTTAATTGCAAATTCATTTATAACGGAAGAGCCAAAACCACCACCTATTGTGGTGTAGTAAGATTCGTTCAGGAGTACTGGGCCTCCTCCAAAATCTCTTATGTTTCCACGTACAGGGATTCCAATTGGATATAAATTTCCTGCTCTGTCCAATAGCTCCGTAGTGGGTACCACGGTTCTACCAACATCTTTATGGGTTCCAAAATTTCTAAGGATAAAACGCGTTCGTTCAGCAAATACTCCTCCTTGTGAATGTTCAAATAAGGTGTTGAAAGAAAAGCTTCTGTATTTAATACGTAACCCAAGACCACCTCTCCATTCTGGATTAGGATCTCCCAATACTCCTTGTTCTGGTGCTAATTGGGGAAATCCGTTTTCGTCCAAATCAAAAGATCCATCGGCATTTCTCATGGCCTTTGAACCCCATAACGTTCCCATCGGATACCCAACAATGGCCCTAGAGCTGATGGAATTGTTTGTAAGCGCTATGGAATTGGAGCCTAGTATGGATAGTACTTTATTTCTGTTGTTATTGAAATTTCCGTACAATGATGCTTTTAGCCCTTTATTATTTTTGATAAGATCATAATTGAAATCCAATTCAATACCTCTGTTCTCCAAACTCGCTCCATTTGCATAAAGATTATCGGCTCCTGTACTAGGGGATTTTGGGAGAGATATAAGAATGTCTTTTACTGTGTTGTAATAATATGTTCCGTTTAAGGACAACCTGTTATCAAAGAATTTCAGGTCTAAACCTGCTTCATATTCTGTCTTAATCTCAGGTTTAAGATTTGAATTGCCCAGGTTGTTATTGAATCTGTACCCGCCTCCAAAATCTTCGAGCTGTAACGGGTCTGAATAATCGGAATAAGTTGGTGTTTCATAAGTTGTTTGGGCTCTGTGTGCTCTAGGCTCAACACCTACTTGACCTACGCCCAACCTTAATTTCCCAGAAGTCAATAATAAACTATTCTCAAGTGCCTTAAGATTTGTGAATAACCAAGAAGCATCAACTGAGGGATAAAAAAATGCGCCGTTGATGGTAGAAGCTCTTTCCATTGCACCTGAAGTATTTAGAAAGAGTTGTTTTTTAATCGCTATTCCAGCAGTATAGTAAATCCTGAACTTGCGCCTTTGTGTTATAAAATGTCGCGGAGTTTCAATTTCTGTAGAATTTGAAAAAACCTGCGCATCTGTATCTACCAGAAAATTTGCACCTTCATTGTAAACGGATTTTCTGTTTCTGTCATTAAAGTTATAGCCAACCAAAAGGTTCCCATTTATGCTTTTATTAATTTTTAATGTTTTGGTTCTTGCAATGAAATCAAAATTCAGGATTTTGTTGTTGATGTTATCCAGATTAAACCTGCCCGTGCCCCTTCCAGCCGTGTGAACTGGAAAGAAATACCTCCGCTCATCAAAATAAGCATCATAACTTCCTCTTAATTTAAACCGTAGCCATTTATTGTATTTGTAATCAAAGTCGGCAGAGGTGATTAATCTATCGACAATATTTGGGCTTTTTTGTCTGTAAAGGGTCCAAAGTGGGTTGTTGTAGCCAGGGTTGGTGGAAGCACCAATTGAATTTCTATAGGAACGATGTCTATTCAAATTTTGGATTCCATCCTCATCTGTGTAAGTGCCACTATATCCGGAAATATCAAAATCAGGAGCCCCTCTCAATAGGCCTAGCAACAATCCAGCAGTATTGGAATTTTGTTGTATTCTGATAGATTTTGTATTGGTATACCTTACTTTAGAACGAACACTTAGTTTGTCGTTAAAAACGTATTTCCCGCTAAACCCTAAATTGATTCTTTTGTAATCACTTTCCCTTATAACACCTTGCTGGTCTAATACAGCCAAGCTAAAACGATACCTCCCATTTTCATTGGCGTTATTGATGCTCAAATTATGTCTTTGAGAAAAGGCTTCTTGAAAGACTTTATCCATGTTACTCTTTATAAAAGTTTGCCTAGAATTTTTAGACTTTATGAGCAGCCATTCCTGGCCCCTTTGATCGGTAAAAAAACCTTCTTCTTCTTTAGTATAGAATTCATCTTGGGCGTTTGGTCTTGATGATATTCTATCTCCCCATGAGGCATTGTTCTCAAGATCATTACCATAAACTCCATCATTGCCTTGTCCATAGGTGGTCTGTAATGGATGTAAATTGGCTATCTTATCCACGTAGACACTTGTCTTGTAGCTGATGTTTAGTTTACCAGTATTCCTCCCTCTTTTGGTAGTGATTACTAAAACACCATTGGCTGCTTGTGAACCCCAAATTGCGGCTGCCGATGCTCCTTTTAAAATATCTATTGATTCAATATCATCTTCGTTGATATCATTTAATCTGGATTGTTGTGAAGTTCCGCTATCTGGATTCCTGCTACCATTTAGATTATCATTACTTATGGGAACTCCATCCAGAATAATCAATGGCTGGGTACTTCCAGAAATGGTATTGGCTCCGCGAATTTGAATGGTTGCACCGGCACCGGGATCGCCATTAGATCGTGCTACCCGCACACCAGATGCTTTTGCCTGCAGAGCGTTTATGATATTGACCTCTCCAGACGTAGCCAGGTCCTCAGCTTTAACTCTAGAAACAGTAGTTCCGAGCGTTTTTTTGTCCACTTCTATACCTAAAGCATTCACTACCACTTCATCAAGAACTTGGGCGTCTTCCTCTAGCTTAATATTTAGCAAGATTTTATCCCCAATAACCACTTCTTTATCAACGTAGCCTAAAAAACTGAAGACCAGTATCGCCTCATTATTTGGGACTTCAATGGAATATTTACCATCAAAATCTGAGATGGCACCCTTAGTGGTACCTTTTATAACAATGCTTGCACCGGGCAAGGTGTCAAAATCATCTGATATAGTGCCAGAAACTGTTTTTTGTGCATATATACCGGCTGATAGTAATATCAGTACAAATGGAGATAATTTTTTGATTAGCATAATCATAGAGTAGGTTTTGGTTAGATTTAGGGGTCATGGGTTTGTTTGATTTAGTGGGAATTGTTATTAGGTAAATACAGATTATTTATTCTATTCGCTCCATTAAAATCCGCATCATTTCTTTAGCAGAAACTTTTCCTACGAGTTCTATTTGCTCTCTTGGCGTAGCATCTCCAATTTCATAAGTAATACCTACGGCATTATGGCCGTAAAGAAACCAGCCTTTGGAGTTTGGTGTCCTGCTGTCACTACTTTTCTCATTAACAATATAACCCGGTATATTGTTCTCCAAAGCATTGAACCAATTCGGGATAAAATTTGGCATTGTCGTTTTTGTTCTCGTTTTGTTTGTATAAAACACATCTTTATATGTGGAGTGAAAATCCAATCCCAGCGTAATTTCACCACCACTTTCGTTATGGGCGTTGGTTATAAAAGTTGCCACATTTCTGATTTCTGGTTGATTATATGTAGACCAGTCTCTGTTAAGGTCAATGCCCCCGCCATTATGTCTCCAGTTCCCCAAATCGACCCCATCCGGATTTACTATGGGGAATGCCAATACTCTATAGTTCTCCAAAAAAACATCAGATAGTTCCGATCCGTTCAGTACCGTCTCCAAAAAGAACTGGTATGCAAAAAAACCTGTAACTTCTGGTGGATGTTGGCGTGTCATTAAAACTACTATTGGTTTTTTATGCTTTGTGCCTTTGTAGATGTCCAGAACAGGGATGTCCCTAAAAAATTTAGATTTCCCTGCTGATAATAACCTTACATATTCTTCCTTTCCAGCTATCAGTGAGTTAATCCATTTTTCTGTATCTGTTGATGTCGATAATTCTTGGGCAGATATCAAAATTGGTGTTTTGTCTATACCCAATCTTATTGTTGCTCCATTTCCCTCTTTTACGATATCTTCATTTTTTAGTTGCTCCCAACCACGGTCTACCCTTTTTATCTTTGGTACGTACCTATGCTTATATTTGGATGGATACTCAAACTTGAGGTAAATTTCTTTTTTGTCCTTTGACCATATCAAAAAGGAGTAATACGCACTATTGTTAATGGGTTCATTTTCAGGATTGATTGATATAGAAACGGTGCTGTCATTCAGTTTTTCAAAAGCATTTAGGCGTGCTCCATGAAATTCGTTACTGGCATAAACGCCAATGTCGCTTAGCTTAAATATTTGTTTGTTTTGAAAGGAAATAGTTCTTGAGGCCGTATTTACACCCTTTGGAAAATACACTTCCTTCAATGCTGATTGTGCAATTATTTCTGAAGGATTACAAGAAGTTAGAGAATAGAGGAAGAGTAAAAAGAATATTTTTTTAATGTAATGAATGACTGGGAAATTCATTGCTCCGCTTTAATTACTATTTCATTTTGGGTTGAAACAATATGCTACTGTATAGCACACTTTTTAAAGCTGAACATTAATTGCATCTCATTAGAAAAGAGATTGTAGTGAAGAAATGCAACAATATTTGTATGAGGAAGGACCAAACTACAAAAAAAATATTTCTCTTGGAAATTTCATTCACAACGGCTACTTTTCAAATTGTGAATGATGATTTTGAATTGATTTGTTGAAGAAGACCCCACTTTTACACAATATTAATTTGGTATCATAAACTTTGCCCAAATCATGCGAGAAAACCTACTTCATTTTATTTGGAAGCATAATAAGCTCCAAAGAAAACAACTTGTTACCTCTACCCATCTATCCGTAAAAATCGAGAATTCTGGAACTCTGAACCGGTTTTCTGGTCCTGATTTTTTCAATGCCGTGGTTGAGATTGATGGACAAAGATGGGCTGGCAACATAGAGATACATCTTAAATCATCTGATTGGTATGCACATCATCACGAGACCGATTCAAACTACAACAATGTAATACTTCATGTGGTTTGGGAAGATGACGTGGAGATTTTTAGAAAAGATGGCTCCAAAATTCCAACATTGGAATTAAAAGATTATGTTCCTTTAGAGCTTCTAAATAGCTATCAAAATCTATTTAATAACCCTAAATCATCCTTTATTAATTGCGAAAAGGATTTTAAGACGGTTGATGATTTTTTACTTGAAAATTGGCTGGACCGACTTTATATTGAGCGTTTGGAACAAAAGTCTAGTTTAATCTTTGAGCTTCTCAAGACATCAAAGAATGATTGGGAGAGTGTTCTTTTTGCTCTGTTGATGAAGAATTTTGGTTCTAAAGTAAATGGTGCTTTCTTTTTGGAAAGAGCAAAACTACTTAGTTTTCCAATTGTCCGTAAAACAAGAAATTCTTTAAATCAATTAGAAAGTCTGTTGTTTGGTTATTTTGGATTATTAGAAAATGAGGATTGCAGGGATGTATACTATCTACAATTAAAAAAGGAATACAAGTATCTTTCCAAAAAGTTTCAATTATCACCTGCTATTGGAAAACCTGAATTCTTTGGTTTACGACCGTCAAATTTTCCTACGGTTCGCTTATCACAATTGGCCAATTTATACGGAAGGCACGAAAATTTGTTTGCAGCATTAATGGAAATGGACAAGCTTGAAGATATTTATGCAATTTTTGAAACAGAGGCAAGTTCTTATTGGGACAATCATTTTACTTTTGGAAAAGTTTCCAAAAAAAGTAAAAAGAAACTTTCCAATAGTTTTATAGATTTGTTGATAATCAATACTATTATTCCCATTAAGTTTTGTTACGCTAAACATTTGGGAAAGGATTGGAACGAAGATTTAATTTCGTTGATTTCACAAATAAAAAAAGAGGAAAATTCGATAGTCACTGGTTTTAAAAACCTAGGCTCCAAAACTAAAAATGCCTTGCAAAGCCAAGCTAAAATTCAGCTATACAACAACTATTGTTCAAAAAATAAATGCTTACAGTGTAGTTTGGGAGGGTATTTATTGAACAGAAATACATATTTTTAAATATGAGTTTGTTTTACAATACACTCTATTACTTTCAAAAAAGGGGCTTTGAGGTCTGTAGGCGCATTGCTGAACGTTTGGGAATTAGAGCCAGAGTAGTGCGAACTACCTTCATATATTTAACGTTTGCAACTTTGGGCTTTGGTTTTGCCCTTTACCTTTTTATGGCATTTTGGTTACGAATCAAAGATTTAGTATACACTAAGAGAACCTCAGTATTTGACCTCTAACTATGATAAGATTATTACGTTCTAAAATAGTATGGGCATTTTCTTTGATGTTGTTTGTATTACTGTTTGGAGTAGTAGGATATAAGTTCATTTCAGACTTTACCTGGGTAGAGGCCATTTACATGACCATTATTACGGTGACCACAGTCGGTTTTTCTGAGGTAAGGCCTCTAGATCCAGATGCAAAGATTTTTACTGTATTTTTAATCGTAACAAGTGTTTTCATTTTTGGTTTTGCCTTATCGGTAATTACGGAATATTTATTAGGAAGAAATTCGCTTCAGATATTAAAAAAGAAAAAAGTGAAAAAGAAAATAGATAATTTATCCAATCATGTTGTTGTTTGCGGATATGGAAGAAATGGAATGCAAGCTGCGGAAAGACTAAAAGAGTACAAGATGCCTTTTGTCGTAATTGAAAGGGACAAGGAAGTGGTAGAACACCATGAGGATGATGCTCTTTTTGTAGAAGGGGACGCCAATGAAGATGAGATTCTTTATGCCGCGGGAATCGAACGGGCACAATACCTTATTACTGCTTTGCCAGATGACGCTACAAACCTGTTCATTGTGCTTTCCGCCCGTCAATTAAACAAGAATCTTTTTATAATTAGCAGGGCATCACAAATTACCTCGCAGGCAAAATTGCGGTTGGCAGGTGCCAACAAGGTGATTATGCCAGATAAAATAGGAGGAGACCATATGGCCTCACTGGTTGTAATGCCAGATTTGATAACTTTTATGGACAAACTCTCCATGGAGGGTGAACATACCACAAATTTAGAGGAAGTGGAAATTGAGGACTTTACCGATCAAATAGACTGTAATTCGCTACGTGATTTAGATTTACGCAGGAAAACTGGTTGTACGATAATAGGTTATATTGAACCGGACGGGAATTATATTATTAACCCAGAGGCGGATTTAGTGTTACAACCCAAAGGTAAAGTCATAGTTTTGGGAAGACCAGAGCAAATTAGAAAGCTTAATGAAATGTTTCAGATAGGATAGTTTAACAACCTTTAAATTTGATTCCGTTGAATTTTTTTAGGATATTGCCCCTTTTACATCAAATTAACATAACCAAATAACATATTATGAAGTATAGACTTCTTGCGATTATCTCAATGTTGATTCCAGTATTTTCCTTTGCACAAGAAACAGCAGAAATTGGCTTAGATAAAAGAATAGATCAAGCATTTGCTCCCGTTTCTGACTTCTTCAATACTGTAATTTTCTTTGAAATTATGGGGACGCCATTTGTATTGATTCTATTGGTAGGTAGTGCTTTGTTTTTTACACTTTATTTTGGATTCCCAAATGTTAGACATTTTTGGACAGCTATAAATGTGGTTCGAGGTAAATATGATGAATTGGAAGGTGAAGAAGGTCATGGAGTTGAAAAAGCAGAGGTCAATATAGTAGATGGAGATTTACCGGATACAATTAGAGATGAGAGTCATGAAGGGGAAGTAAGTCATTTTCAAGCACTGGCTACTGCGGTTTCCGGTACTGTAGGAAATGGAAATATTGCAGGTGTTGCCTTAGCAATTGCCTTAGGGGGTCCTGGAGCTACTTTTTGGATGATTATCTGTGGTTTGTTGGGAATGTCAACAAAGTTTGTGGAATGTACTTTAGGAGTTCAATATAGAGATGTTGGACCAGATGGTACCGTATATGGTGGCCCCATGTACTATATAAGTAAAGGACTTAAAGAGCGTGGATTTAAAACACTTGGTAAATTTGCCGCTGTTTTGTTTGCAATATTTTGTATCGGAGGATCTTTTGGTGGTGGAAATGCTGCACAATCCAATCAGGCTACTATTGTTGTAAAGGAATTAATGGGATTGGAAAGTACCAGTGCTGGAGCTGTAATAGGGTTGATTTTAGCAATCTTAGTAGGTGTTATTATAATAGGCGGAATTAAAAGGATAGCTTCAGTAACGGAGAAAGTTGTTCCGTTTATGGCAGTACTATACATATTAGCCTGTTTGTACATCATTTTTGGAAACTTTAGCTTAATTGATGATGCCATCTCTTTAATAATAACTGAGGCATTTAACCCTACTGCAATAGGTGTAGGAAGTGTAATAGGAGTGCTATTAGTTGGATTTAGACGTGCTGCTTTTTCAAACGAAGCCGGTGCAGGTTCTGCTTCTATCGCCCACTCAGCAGTGAAGACCAAATATTCAGCATCCGAAGGCTTGGTTGCCTTGTTGGAACCTTTTATTGATACCGTTGTAATTTGCACCATGACGGCTTTAGTAATAATAATTTTCAACTTTGGAGGTGTTTTTGACTATGGTGGTGATGGATCTGGTATCGTAATGATCGATGGTATGCCGTATGAAGGCGCAGGTATCACTTCTAAAGCATTTGCAGAATATATACCATATTCCAATGTCTTTTTGACCATTGCTGTGGTTCTATTTGCAGTGTCAACTATGATTTCATGGTCTTATTATGGTCTTCAATCTTGGAAATTTCTTTTTGGAAGAGGTAAAAAAATGGATTTGACCTATAAATTCCTTTTTTGCATTTTCGTTATCATAGGTGCTGCTGCTAGCATGGACTCTATCTGGGCTTTTTCAGATGCTATGATATTCGCCATGGTATTCCCAAATATGGTTGGATTGTACTTCTTGTTCCCAGTTGTGAAAAAACAACTTGCTCGCTACATGGAGGCAATAAAAGCATCCAAATAAAAATATCTTTTAAATATATGAAGTCCCACTTTAAGTTCAATAAACAAGAACGAAGTGGGATTTTCTTTTTGCTCCTTATTGTTATAGTCTTACAAGGAGTATATTTTTATGTGAAGGTAAATCCCTCTAGCAAATCACCAAAGGTTGCAGTAAATGTGTTGGCTGAATCCAAATTGGATAGTCTTAAAACGCTAGCATTGCAAAAAAATTCAATAAGAATTTTTCCCTTCAACCCAAATTATATTACAGATTATAAAGGATATACTTTGGGCATGTCTCCTAAAGAGTTGGATAGGTTGTTTGTATTTAGAAAGCAGAAAAAATTTGTGAACTCTGCGGAAGATTTTAAAAAGGTCACCAAAGTTTCAGATTCACTTTTAAATACTATTTCGCCATACTTTGTTTTCCCTGAATGGACTCAAAAGAATAAACCAAGATATACTCGGAGTGATTCGAATATCATGTCCAAAGAAAAGAAAGTTGACAAGGTCAAAGATTTAAATCTGGCTACTGCGGGAGATTTGAAAACTATTAGAGGAATAGGAGATAAACTTTCGGAACGTATTATAAAGTTTAGAGATAGATTGGGAGGGTTTTTGGTTGATGAGCAATTGTATGATGTTTATGGATTAGAACCTAATGTGGTGCAACGAGTATTTAATGATTTTACTGTGATTAAACCGCCCAAAATATCAAAATTCAATATCAATACTTCAAGTGCCTCTGAAATCTCGGAACTAGTCTACATATCGTATACTATGGCCAACAAAATTGTAGCGTACAGGGAGCTTAACGGAAGAATTAATTCGTTTGACGAATTGACAACTATTGAAGGTTTTCCATCTAAAAAACTAGATAGAATAACGCTATATTTGTCGCTTTAATAAAAATAGCTATGAACAGCATGTACTTCACAGAAGAACATCAACTTTTTAGAGAAAGTCTTAAAGATTTTTTACAAAAAGATGTAGTCCCACACATAGAAAAATGGGAAACAACGGGTACAATAGACCGCTTTATTTGGAAAAAATTTGGGGATATGGGCTACTTTGGCCTAGCAACACCTGAAACTGAAGAAGGACTGGGTCTCGACCTTTTCTATACGGTAATCTTACTTGAAGAACTGCAAAAGATAAATTCTGGAGGTTTTGCCGCAGCTATTTGGGCACATGTTTATTTGGCAATGACCCATTTAAATAAAAATGGGAACGAGGCACAAAAGAAGGCGTATTTGATTCCTAGCGTACTTGGAGATAAAATAGGATGTCTAGGGGTAACCGAGCCTTTTGGAGGTAGCGATGTAGCCGGTATGCGAACCACTGCCACACGCAAAGGTGATTCCTACATAATAAATGGATCAAAGACCTTTATTACCAATGGGGTTTATGGTGATTACATTGTTTTAGCGGCAAAGACGGATGCAAAAGCAGGCAATAAAGGTATTAGCATCTTTATTGTTGATTTGGATAGTCCTGGCGTTTCTGCAAACAAGCTCAATAAGTTAGGTTGGAGAGCTTCTGATACTGCAGAACTTGCTTTTGACAATGTGGAAGTACCGGCCTCAAATTTAATGGGTGAAGAAGGAAAAGGATTTGGCTTTATTATGGAAGCTTTTTCATTGGAACGCCTGATTATGGGAATTAACGCCCATGCAAGAGCTGAGTGGGCATTGGATTATGCAATTCAATATATGTCTGAACGTGAAACATTTGGTAAACCCATAAACCAATATCAAGCCTTACGCCATCGTTTTGTTGATCTGCATGCAGATATGGATTTGTGCAAGCAATACAACTATGCAGTAGTGTCCAATATGGATAAAGGAGAGTATGTGGTTCGTGAAGCCACTATATCTAAACTCAAGTCAACCCAGATGGCAGATGAGGTAATCTACAATTGCTTACAGTTTTTAGGAGGCTACGGATACATAGAGGATTACCCTATGGCTCGTTTGCTAAGAGATAGCAGGTTAGGCCCAATAGGAGGGGGAACTTCAGAAATCTTAAGAGAGATTGTGGCCAAGATCGTCATCGATAAGAAAGAATATCGACCGCCAAGTCAATAAGAAAAAAAATATTTTGCAATAATACTTTTATAGATAAATTTCATTTGTATATTTGCACCCCCGTTTAATACGGGTTATCATTTTAAAGAGAGGAGGTTGTAGCCAATGTTAATAATACCAGTAAAAGAAGGAGAAAACATCGATAGGGCTTTAAAGCGTTTCAAGCGTAAGTTTGATAAGACGGGCACTATGCGCCAATTGAGAAAAAGGCAACAGTTTACCAAACCTTCAGTAAAACGAAGAGCTGAAATTCAAAAAGCTGAATATATACAAGGACTAAGAGACCAAGAAGAAATTTAAGGTTCTTGACCAAGATATTTATAAATCCCGTTCCAATTTAATTGGAACGGGATTTTTTGCTTATAACTCCATATTATAGATTTGGGTAACTTTGGATAATGCCTATAGAATCCTTTATATCATATTTACAGCTGGAGAAAAACTATTCCCGCCATACTATAAAAGCTTATGAAAAGGATGTAACCGAATTTTCTGAATTCTGTTCAGTTGAATATAACCTCCCATCTATTGCTGAGGTAAGCTATACAATTGTAAGAAGTTGGATTGTTTTTATGTCCAATAAAGAGGTCAGCAATAGGACTATAAACAGAAAGATATCATCATTGCGGGCTTACTACAGGTTTTTACAAAAGATCAATCAAATAAGTGTTTCACCTTTAGTTAAACATAAAGCCCTAAAAACCAATAAGAAAATAGAAGTGCCGTTTTCTGAAAAGGAAATGGAAAAAATATTATCAGAAATACCTTTTGATAATGATTTTGAAGGCGTACGGGATAAACTCATTATAGAGCTGTTATATACCACTGGTATTCGTAGAGCGGAATTAGTGGGTCTTCAATTAAAGGACATCAATGATTCAAATAGTACATTGAAAGTATTGGGAAAAAGAAATAAAGAACGTATTCTGCCTCTCTTGCCATCCACGATTTCTATGCTGCAAGAATATGTATTGCTCCGGTCTAAACTAGAAAAAATAGCAGATAGTTCATATCTGTTTTTAACAAAAAGCGGTCTTAAAATTTATGAAACACTTGTTTATCGCACTATAAATAGGTATTTTAGTTTGGTATCCCCAAAGGTAAAAAAGAGTCCACATATTTTAAGACATACTTTTGCAACACACTTACTTAATAGGGGAGCGGATTTAAATTCTGTTAAAGAATTATTGGGTCATTCAAGTTTAGCGTCTACACAGGTATATACGCATAACAGCATAGCTGAATTAAAAAAGGTTCACCTAAAGGCCCATCCTAGAAACAAGGAATAGCATATTTCTTGTATCGTTTAACCTAGCTACCATATTTGGTAGCCCTAAAAACTACATCTTATGAAAGTAAATGCACAATCGGTAAATTTTATTGCGGACGCCAAGCTTATAGATTTTATTCAAAAAAGAATGGATAAGCTAGAAGTTTTTTATGATAAGGTCATCGGTTCAGACGTTTATTTAAAAGTTGAAAACACAAGTGCAAAAGAAAATAAGATAGTAGAGATTAAGTTATTGGTGCCTAGAGATAAGCTCATTGTAAAAAAACAATGCAAATCATTTGAGGAAGCAGTAGATTCTGCTTGTAATTCCCTTGAAAGAAAATTGGTGAAAAAGAAAGAAAAATTAAGAGCAAAAGCTTGAATAAAATTTTTGCGATTTTATTTTGATTAAATAAATAAATATATACATTTGCAGTCCGTTAGAAATAGCGGGCTTTTTTTATGGAAAAAAGGCTATGAAAAGCCGATGTAGCTCAGCTGGCTAGAGCAGCTGATTTGTAATCAGCAGGTCGTGGGTTCGAGTCCCTCCATCGGCTCGTAAGTTATTGAAAATAAAGGAAGGGGAGATACTCAAGCGGCCAACGAGGGCAGACTGTAAATCTGCTGACTACGTCTTCGCAGGTTCGAATCCTGCTCTCCCCACAAAAGTTGTTAGCGGAACAACTGGAATTGGGTAGTTTTTTTTGAAATATTGAAAACTTTTGGGTTAAACCAAAAAAAAATGCGGGAGTAGCTCAGTTGGTAGAGCGTCAGCCTTCCAAGCTGAATGTCGCCGGTTCGAACCCGGTCTCCCGCTCTAAAGTCATTCTTGTGAAGACAAGAATCTCTTCCAATTAATGGGAGGACTATTTTAAAGTAGTTGTTTCAACACTTTACGCCGGTGTAGCTCAGGGGTAGAGCGTTTCCTTGGTAAGGAAGAGGTCACGGGTTCAATTCCCGTCATTGGCTCAAAACGATTTGTACACTAATATAAACTAAGATTAAAATTATTTAAAATGGCAAAGGAAACTTTTGATCGTTCCAAACCGCACTTAAATATTGGCACTATTGGACATGTAGATCACGGTAAAACAACATTAACTGCGGCTATTACTACAGTATTGGCTAATGCGGGTCTTTCTGAAATGAGAAGTTTCGATTCTATCGATAACGCTCCTGAAGAAAAAGAAAGAGGTATTACCATTAACACATCGCATGTTGAATATTCAACTGCAAATCGTCATTATGCTCATGTTGACTGTCCTGGTCACGCGGATTACGTGAAAAACATGGTTACCGGTGCCGCTCAAATGGACGGTGCTATATTGGTGGTTGCCGCTACAGATGGTCCTATGCCACAAACTCGTGAGCACATTCTTTTAGGTCGTCAAGTTGGTATTCCAAGAATCGTTGTATTCATGAATAAAGTGGATATGGTTGATGATGAGGAGCTTATTGAATTAGTTGAAATGGAAGTAAGAGAATTACTTTCTTTCTACGAATATGATGGTGATAATGGACCAGTAATCGCGGGATCTGCCTTAGGAGCACTTAACGGTGAGCAGAAATGGGTTGATACTGTAATGGAATTGATGAAAGCTGTTGATGAATGGATCGAGTTGCCAAAAAGAGATGTTGAAAAAGATTTCTTGATGCCAGTTGAAGATGTATTCACAATTACAGGTCGTGGTACTGTTGCTACAGGACGTATTGAAACAGGTATCGCTAATACTGGAGATTCTGTTGATATTATTGGTATGGGTGCTGAGAAATTGGCTTCTACTATCACTGGTGTTGAGATGTTCCGTAAAATATTGGATAGAGGTGAAGCTGGAGATAACGTAGGTATCTTGTTAAGAGGTATTGAAAAATCTCAAATTAGCCGTGGAATGGTAATCTGCAAGCCAGGTTCTGTTAAGCCACATGCTAAATTTGAAGCTGAGGTTTATATCCTTAAGAAAGAAGAAGGTGGTCGTCACACTCCTTTCCATAACAACTACCGTCCTCAGTTCTATGTTAGAACTACGGATGTAACAGGTAACATTGCACTTCCAAGTGGAGTTGAAATGGTTATGCCTGGAGATAACTTAACTATTACAGTAGAGCTGATTCAGCCAATTGCGCTAAGTGTAGGTCTACGTTTCGCTATCCGTGAAGGTGGTAGAACAGTAGGTGCCGGTCAGGTTACTAAGATTTTAGATTAAAATTATTATATAATCATAGTTTACGTTAAAGGGTGTCCGTCATTTGACGGATACCTTTCGATGTAAATAGAAGCGGGTGTAGTTCGTCTCTGAGATTTGAGACAGTAAGACGCCATATTTTACGGGCGTAGCTCAGTTGGTAGAGCACTGGTCTCCAAAACCAGGTGTCGGGAGTTCGAGCCTCTCCGCCCGTGCTAGAAAAATACAATTAGAATATGTTCACTTACATTAAGGAATCATTCGAGGAGTTAAAGAGTAACGTTACTTGGTTAGATAGGGAGAAAGCCTCTAGTTTGATGATTATAGTTGCTGTTTTTTCAATTTTGTTTGCATTGGCCACATGGGGAGTAGATTCCCTGTTCAGTAAGTTGATTAGATTGTATTTTGATAACGTAATAGGATAGTTGAGTATGTCTGAGGTTCTGGAGAAAAAGTGGTATGTAGTGAGAGCGGTGAGTGGCCAAGAGAATAAGATCAAAGGCTATATCGAAAGTGAAGTGGAGCGTAATGGTTTCGGTGATTACCTAGAAGATGTTCTTGTTCCAACTGAAAAAGTAGTGCAAATCCGTAACGGAAAGAAAATCAATAAAGAAAAAGTTTACTTTCCAGGATATATAATGATAAAAGCCAATTTGGGAGGAGAAATGATACATATCATTCGTTCTATAACAAACGTGATTGGTTTCTTGGGTGAAACCAAGGGCGGTGATCCAGTTCCTTTAAGGAAATCAGAAGTCAACCGAATGTTAGGAAAAGTGGATGAGCTAGCTGTTAATACAGATAACGTTGCTATTCCTTTTGTGCTTGGTGAAACAATAAAGGTTATTGATGGTCCTTTCAACGGTTTCAATGGAACTGTGGAGAAAATCAATGAAGAGAAGCGTAAACTTGAAGTCATGGTGAAAATTTTCGGAAGAAAAACACCATTGGAATTGAGCTATATGCAAGTAGAAAAAGTATAATCAGAAGTCTGATATCAGATAGCTGAAAACTGAAAAATAAATAGAGCTGTTACATATAAAGTTGTGTTGCTTCCAATTGACACACTTTCAATTTAATTAAAAACAATGGCAAAAGAAGTAGATAAGGTAGTTAAATTACAAGTTAGGGGAGGTGCTGCGAATCCGTCGCCACCGGTTGGACCCGCCTTAGGTGCTGCAGGTGTTAACATCATGGAGTTCTGTAAGCAGTTTAATGCTCGTACACAGGACAAACCGGGTAAAGTATTACCTGTTGTGATCACCGTTTACAAAGACAAATCTTTCGAGTTTGTTGTAAAGACACCACCAGCGGCAGTTCAATTGATGGAAGCAGCTAAGATTAAAAAAGGATCTGGCGAACCTAACAGAGTTAAAAATGGTTCTGTGTCCTGGGATCAAGTAAAGCAAATCGCTGAAGACAAAATGGTCGATTTAAATGCTTTTACAGTAGAGTCTGCAATGAGTATGGTTGCAGGTACTGCTAGATCCATGGGTTTAAAAGTAGCAGGCAAAAGACCTTTTTAAAATCTTAAAGCAATTTATAATGGCAAGATTGACAAAAAAGCAAAAGGAGGCCCATTCCAAAATAGATAAGAATAAATTGTATTCTTTGGATGAGGCATCTGCTTTAGTAAAAGAAATAACTAATGTAAAATTTGACGCTTCCATTGACCTTGCGATTCGTTTGGGTGTAGATCCAAGGAAAGCAAATCAAATGGTTCGTGGTGTTGTTACCTTACCTCACGGTACAGGTAAAGACGTAAAAGTTTTAGCATTGGTGACCCCAGATAAGGAAGCAGAGGCTACAGCAGCCGGTGCTGATTTTGTAGGGTTAGATGAATATTTGGATAAAATAAAAGGCGGTTGGACAGATGTTGATGTTATCATCACTATGCCAAGCGTTATGGGAAAATTAGGACCATTAGGTAGGGTTTTAGGACCTAGAGGTTTAATGCCCAATCCAAAGACAGGTACAGTAACTATGGATGTTGCAAAAGCAGTATCTGAGGTTAAGGCCGGTAAGATTGATTTTAAAGTGGACAAGACTGGAATAGTACACGCTGCAATTGGAAAAACATCTTTCTCTGCAGATAAGATTGCTGGTAATGCCAAAGAATTGTTGGATACTTTGGTAAAAATGAGACCAGCTGCTGCAAAAGGTGTTTATATGAAGAGCATCTATTTGTCCAGTACAATGAGTCCTAGTGTTCAATTAGATCCAAAAGCAGTTTCGTAACTGGTAGTCAATATTTTAACTATGACAAGAGAAGAAAAAGCAACCGTAATAGAAGATTTGACTGCACAGTTAGCTGATAACGCTAATATTTATTTAGCGGATATTTCAGGATTGGATGCCGTTGCCACTTCAAATTTAAGAAGGGCATGTTTTAAGGCTAATATTAAACTTGCAGTTATTAAGAACACCTTGCTTGCAAAAGCAATGGAAGCTTCTGATAAGGAGTTTGGAGAACTTCCTGATGTTTTAAAAGGAAATACATCTTTGATGTTATCCGAAACAGGAAATGCTCCGGCAAAACTTATCAAAAATTTCAGAAAAAAATCAGATAAACCATTACTTAAAGGAGCTTTTATAGCAGAAGCTATCTACATAGGTGATGAAAACCTTGATTCGCTTGTAAACATCAAGTCTAAAGAAGAGGTTATTGGGGAAATTATCGGATTGTTACAATCACCAGCCAAGAATGTTATTTCTGGTCTTAAATCTGGTGGCGGTAAATTGGCCGGTATCCTTAAAACATTATCTGAAAAATAATTCGCGCACAATAAACTAAGTATATTTTTAAAAATTTGATTAAACGATAGAAAAATGGCAGATTTAAAAGATTTTGCAGAACAGTTGGTAAACCTTACAGTAAAAGAGGTAAATGAGTTGGCCGACATTTTAAAAGAAGAATATGGTATTGAGCCTGCTGCTGCTGCAGTAGCTGTTGCTGCTGGCGGTGCCGGTGGTGGTGAAGCTGAGGCTGCTGAGGAAAAATCAGAATTTGATGTAATCCTTACAGCTGCTGGTGGTTCTAAATTGGCAGTAGTAAAACTAGTTAAGGAATTAACTGGTCTTGGATTGAAAGATGCTAAAGACATCGTTGACAGTGCACCAAAAGCTGTTAAAGAAGGTGTTGCCAAAGATGAGGCGGAAGGTATCAAAAAATCATTGGAAGAAGCAGGAGCGGAAGTTGAGCTTAAATAGTAGCTTTTACCATACAAATATTGGTTAAGGTCTTTCCATAATAATGGTTAGACCTTAGCCTGTTTTTATAGCAGCGTGTGATGATACACGTTACCCTTTAGAGAATTCACTATCAAAATTTGTCCATAGATGTTCACAAACAATACTGAAAGAGTAAATTTTGCATCCGCTAAGAACATACCGGAATACCCGGATTTCTTGGACATTCAGATTAAATCTTTTCAAGACTTTTTTCAACTTGAAACAAAATCTGATGAAAGAGGAAATGAAGGGCTCTACAATACCTTCATGGAAAATTTTCCAATTACAGACACTAGAAACCAGTTTGTACTTGAGTTTCTTGATTATTTTATAGATCCACCAAGATATTCCATACAAGAATGTATAGAACGTGGACTTACCTATAGCGTTCCCTTAAAGGCACGCCTAAAATTATATTGTACCGATCCAGAGCACGAAGATTTTGAAACGATAGTTCAAGATGTGTATTTGGGTACAATTCCATACATGACTCCTAGTGGAACCTTTGTTATCAATGGTGCTGAGCGTGTTGTGGTTTCACAGTTGCATAGATCTCCAGGGGTTTTCTTTGGACAATCTTTTCATGCAAATGGTACAAAGCTATATTCTGCAAGAGTAATTCCTTTCAAAGGTTCTTGGATTGAATTTGCTACGGATATCAATGGGGTTATGTACGCTTACATTGATAGAAAGAAAAAATTACCGGTTACTACACTTTTCCGTGCAATCGGTTTTGAAAGAGATAAAGATATTTTGGAAATCTTTGACCTTTCTGAGGAGGTGAAAGTTTCTAATGCAGGTCTTAAAAAAGTATTGGGACGCAAATTGGCTGCAAGAGTATTGAATACTTGGCATGAGGATTTTGTGGATGAAGATACAGGTGAAGTGGTTTCTATTGAAAGAAACGAGATTATTCTAGATCGTGATACCATTCTTGAAAAAGACCATATTAATGAAATTATAGAGGCAGATGTAAAAACGATTTTGCTTCATAAAGAGAACAATGCACAGTCAGACTATGCAATTATTCATAATACATTGCAGAAAGACCCTACCAATTCTGAGAAAGAAGCGGTGGAGCATATCTATAGACAATTGCGTAATGCTGAGCCGCCAGATGAGGAAACAGCTCGTGGTATTATAGATAAGTTGTTCTTCTCTGATCAACGATACAACTTAGGTGAGGTTGGTCGTTATAGAATGAATAAAAAATTACAGTTGGATATTGGAATGGACAAACAAGTCTTGACCAAGGAAGATATCATTACTATCATCAAATATTTGATTGAGTTAATTAACTCAAAAGCAGAGATTGATGATATTGATCACTTGTCCAATCGTCGTGTAAGAACCGTGGGCGAGCAACTATCATCTCAGTTTGGTGTTGGTTTGGCACGTATGGCTCGTACTATTCGTGAGCGTATGAACGTTCGTGATAACGAGGTGTTTACTCCTATAGATTTGATTAATGCAAAGACTTTGTCTTCCGTGATCAATTCATTCTTTGGAACAAACCAGTTGTCTCAGTTCATGGATCAAACAAATCCATTGGCAGAGATCACGCACAAAAGAAGATTATCAGCACTAGGACCTGGTGGACTTTCAAGAGAAAGAGCAGGATTTGAGGTACGTGACGTTCACTATACGCACTACGGAAGATTATGTCCTATTGAAACACCAGAAGGACCGAACATTGGTTTGATTTCTTCACTTTCAGTATTTGCAAAAGTAAACCCAATGGGCTTCTTGGAAACTCCATACCGCAAGGTTGAAAATGGCGTTGTTGATACCAAGGAATTTACCTATTTGAGCGCTGAAGAGGAAGAAGGAATGAAAATTTCCCAAGCTAACATCCCAATGGATGAGAAAGGAAAAATTCTGGATGATAAGGTAATCGCGCGTGAAGAAGGTGATTTCCCTGTAGTTGATCCAGGTGAAGTTAACTATACAGATGTTGCACCAAATCAAATTGCTTCTATATCTGCATCTTTGATTCCATTCTTGGAACATGATGATGCGAACAGGGCTTTGATGGGGTCAAACATGATGCGTCAGGCAGTTCCATTGTTAAAACCACAATCTCCAATTGTAGGTACAGGTTTAGAAAGACAAGTGGCCACTGATTCTAGAGTATTGATTAATGCAGAAGGAGATGGGGTTATAGAATATGTAGATGCTCAGAAAGTAACAATTAAATATAGCAGGTCTGAAGACGAGCGATTAGTAAGCTTTGAGGAAGACTCCAGAACTTACAACTTGGTTAAGTTTAGAAAAACGAACCAAGGAACAAGTATTAACCTAAAACCAATTGTTAAAAAAGGTGATAAGGTTAAAAAGGGAGAAGTGCTTTGTGAAGGTTATGCAACTGAAAAAGGTGAATTGGCACTTGGTAGAAACCTGAAAGTGGCATTTATGCCTTGGAAAGGATACAACTTTGAGGATGCAATCGTAATATCGGAGAAAGTAGTGCGTGAAGATATCTTTACCTCTATCCATATTGATGAGTATGCCTTAGAAGTAAGAGATACCAAATTAGGAGCTGAAGAGCTTACCAATGATATACCCAACGTTTCTGAAGAAGCTACCAAAGATTTGGATGAGCACGGGATGATCAGAATAGGTGCAGAAGTTAAACCTGGCGATATTTTGATTGGTAAGATTACACCAAAAGGTGAATCTGATCCAACTCCAGAAGAAAAACTGTTGCGTGCTATTTTTGGTGATAAAGCAGGAGACGTAAAAGATGCTTCATTAAAAGCATCACCATCTTTAAGAGGTGTCGTTATCGATAAGAAATTATTCTCACGTTCTATTAAGGATAAGAGAAAACGTTCAGAAGATAAAGAGGCAATCTCTAGGTTAGAGATGGATTACGAAGTGAAGTTTGAACAATTGAAAGATGTTCTTATTGAAAAACTGTTTGGGTTGATCAATGGAAAAACTTCGCAAGGTGTAATGAACGATCTTGGTGAAGAAGTACTTCCAAAAGGAAAGAAATACACCATCAAAATGTTGAACGCTGTTGATGATTTTGCTCACTTAGTGGGTGGGAGCTGGACAACAGACGATAAAACCAATGAGCAAGTAGCAGATTTGTTGCACAACTATAAGATCAAATTGAATGATATTCAAGGAAACCTTAGAAGGGACAAGTTTACTATTTCAGTAGGTGATGAACTACCAGCAGGTATAATGAAATTGGCCAAGGTTTACATTGCTAAAAAGCGTAAACTAAAGGTTGGTGATAAGATGGCAGGGCGTCACGGTAACAAAGGTATCGTTGCACGTATTGTTCGTCAAGAAGATATGCCTTTCTTGGAAGATGGAACGCCGGTGGATATCGTATTGAATCCATTAGGAGTACCTTCTAGGATGAACATTGGTCAGATATATGAGACGGTGTTAGGTTGGGCTGGTCTTAAATTGGGAAGAAAGTACGGAACCCCAATTTTTGATGGAGCTACACTAGATCAAATCAATGCACTAACCGATGAGGCTGGTGTACCAAGATTTGGGCATACATACCTTTATGACGGTGGAACAGGAAAACGTTTTGATCAAGCAGCTACGGTAGGTGTTATCTATATGTTGAAATTAGGGCATATGGTAGATGACAAGATGCACGCCAGGTCTATTGGTCCATATTCGTTGATTACACAACAACCATTGGGTGGTAAAGCTCAGTTTGGTGGTCAGCGTTTTGGTGAAATGGAGGTTTGGGCACTTGAGGCTTATGGAGCTTCAGCTACACTACGAGAAATATTGACGGTTAAATCGGATGATGTTATCGGAAGAGCAAAAACGTATGAATCCATCGTTAAGGGTGAGACCATGCCAGAACCTGGGTTGCCAGAATCTTTCAACGTATTGATGCACGAACTTAAGGGATTAGGTTTGGATATCAGACTGGAAGAGTAGAATACTATAGAAAAGCATTTTTAATTATATCATCTCCATATTGTTATGGCTAGAATAAAAGATAATAACGCACCAAAAAGGTTTGATAAAATTTCCATAGGACTGGCTTCTCCAGAGTCAATCTTGGCTGAGTCCCGCGGAGAGGTTTTAAAACCTGAAACCATTAACTATAGAACGCACAAACCTGAACGTGATGGGTTGTTCTGTGAGCGTATTTTTGGTCCTGTAAAGGATTATGAATGTGCTTGTGGTAAATATAAGCGTATCCGTTACCGTGGAATTGTTTGTGACCGTTGTGGTGTTGAAGTAACAGAGAAAAAAGTACGTAGAGATCGTGTTGGACATATTAATCTTGTGGTTCCTGTAGCACATATCTGGTATTTCCGTTCACTTCCAAATAAAATAGGATACTTATTGGGATTACCTTCCAAGAAGTTGGATATGATTATCTATTACGAAAGATATGTTGTAATCCAGCCCGGTATTGCCAAAGGCCCTGAAGGTGAGGAAATCAACAAAATGGATTTCTTGACTGAAGAGGAATACCTTAATATTTTAGAATCCATTCCGGCTGAAAACCAGTACTTGGAAGATACAGACCCTAACAAGTTTGTGGCCAAAATGGGTGCGGAGTGTCTAATTGATTTATTGTCTAGAATTGACTTGGAAGAACTTTCATACAGTCTAAGACATAAAGCAAATACAGAAACTTCAAAACAACGTAAAACAGAAGCTTTAAAGAGACTTCAGGTTGTTGAAGCGTTGCGCGAATCTCAAGAAAATAGAGAAAACAGACCTGAGTGGATGATCATGAAAGTAGTTCCGGTTATTCCACCAGAATTACGTCCATTAGTACCACTAGATGGTGGTCGTTTTGCTACTTCAGATTTAAATGATCTATACCGTAGGGTGATTATCCGTAATAATCGTTTAAAGCGATTGATGGAAATAAAAGCTCCTGAGGTAATCTTGAGAAATGAGAAGCGTATGCTTCAAGAAGCGGTAGATTCCCTTTTTGATAATACAAGAAAAGCTTCAGCGGTAAAAACAGAATCAAATAGACCTTTAAAATCACTTTCAGATTCATTGAAAGGGAAGCAAGGTCGTTTCCGTCAGAACCTTTTGGGTAAACGTGTGGATTATTCTGCCCGTTCCGTGATTGTTGTTGGTCCAGAAATGCACCTATACGAATGTGGTCTTCCAAAAGATATGGCTGCTGAACTTTACAAGCCTTTTGTAATCAGAAAACTGATTGAAAGAGGAATTGTAAAGACTGTAAAATCTGCAAAGAAAATTATAGATAAAAAGGAACCTGTAGTTTGGGATATCCTTGAAAATGTTCTTAAAGGACATCCAGTACTATTGAACCGTGCCCCTACATTGCACAGATTGGGTATACAAGCGTTCCAGCCAAAACTTATAGAAGGGAAGGCTATTCGTTTGCACCCATTGGCATGTACAGCATTTAATGCGGATTTTGATGGTGACCAGATGGCAGTTCACTTGCCATTGGGCCCAGAAGCTATTTTAGAAGCTCAATTATTGATGTTGGCATCTCAAAATATCTTGAATCCTGCCAATGGTTCTCCAATTACCGTTCCTTCACAAGATATGGTATTAGGTCTTTATTACATGACCAAAGAAAGAAAATCAACCAAGGAGGTTCCAATCCAGGGAGAGGGATTAACATTCTACTCTGCAGAGGAAGTTGAGATTGCCTTTAATGAAGGAAAAGTTGATTTGAATGCAGGAATCAAGGTTAGAGCTAAAGATTTTAATGAAGAAGGAGAGCTTGTAAGCCAAATCATAGCTACAACAGTTGGTAGGGTGTTGTTCAACACAGTTGTTCCAGAAGAAGCGGGATATATCAATGAGGTATTGAACAAAAAGTCGCTTAGAAATATCATTGGTGATATTCTTGGGGTTACGGATGTACCTGCTACTGCGGCATTTTTGGATAAGATAAAGTCAATGGGATATGATTTTGCCTTTAAAGGAGGTCTATCCTTCAGTTTAGGTGATATTATCATTCCACCAGAGAAGCATGAAATGATCAACGAAGCCAATGGGCAAGTTGATGGAATTATGGCGAACTATAACATGGGTCTTATCACTAATAATGAAAGATATAACCAAGTTATCGATGTTTGGACTTCTACAAATGCTATGTTGACCGAATTGGCCATGAAGCGAATTCGTGAGGACCAACAAGGATTCAACTCTGTATACATGATGTTGGATTCCGGTGCAAGGGGCTCTAAAGAGCAAATTCGTCAATTGACCGGTATGCGTGGTTTGATGGCCAAGCCTAAAAAATCCACTGCAGGAGGAGGAGAGATTATTGAAAACCCTATTCTTTCCAACTTTAAGGAAGGATTGTCTATTTTGGAATACTTTATCTCCACTCACGGTGCACGTAAAGGTCTTGCGGATACTGCTTTGAAAACTGCGGATGCAGGATATTTGACAAGACGTTTGGTAGATGTTTCTCAAGATGTAATCATCAATATTGAAGATTGCGGTACGTTACGAGGAATTGAAGTCAAAGCTTTGAAGAAGAACGAAGAAGTCGTAGAAACTCTAGGAGAAAGAATTCTTGGAAGAGTATCACTGCACGATCTATATAATCCATTGAATGAGGAATTGTTATTGACCGCTGGCCAAGTAATTTCTGAAGCTGATATGAAGAAGGTCGAAGCAGCTCCAATTGAAAGGGTTGAAGTACGTTCTGCGTTAACCTGCGAGGCTCCAAAAGGAATTTGCGGTAAGTGCTACGGTAGAAACCTTGCAACCAATAAAATGGTTCAAAGAGGTGAAGCTGTTGGTGTTGTTGCAGCACAGTCTATTGGTGAACCAGGTACACAGTTGACCTTACGTACATTCCACGTAGGTGGTATTGCGGGTAACATTTCTGAGGATAACAAGTTAGAAGTGAAGTTTGATGGTGTTGCAGAAATCGAAGATTTAAGAACAGTTGTTGGAGAAAACGGTGATGGCGAAAAGGCCAATATTGTTATCTCCAGGACTTCTGAAATCAAAGTTGTTGATGCTACCACAGGAATTACCTTAAGTACAAATAACATTCCTTACGGTTCTCAATTGTTCGTTAAGAACGGAGATAAAATCAAGAAAGGAACTGTAATTTGTCAATGGGATCCATATAACGGTGTAATTGTTTCTGAATTCCCTGGTCAGATTGCCTATGAAAATATTGAGCAAGGAGTTACATACCAAGTTGAGATTGATGAGCAGACTGGTTTCCAAGAGAAAGTAATTTCTGAATCAAGAAACAAGAAACTGATTCCAACCTTATTGATTAAAGATGGTAAGGGAGAGACCTTACGTTCTTACAACCTACCAGTTGGTTCACATATAATGGTGGATGATGGTGATAAAATCAAAGAAGGGAAAATCTTGGTTAAGATTCCACGTAAATCTGCAAAAGCAGGGGATATTACAGGAGGTCTACCTAGGGTAACAGAGCTTTTTGAAGCACGTAACCCTTCTAACCCAGCGGTTGTTTCCGAGATTGATGGTGTAGTTTCATTTGGTAAGATCAAGCGTGGTAATCGTGAGATTATTATTGAATCAAAATTGGGCGAAATCAAGAAATACTTGGTTAAACTTTCAAACCAGATTTTGGTGCAAGAGAACGATTACGTTCGTGCAGGTATGCCTTTATCCGATGGATCTATTACTCCAGAAGATATTTTGGCAATCAAAGGACCATCAGCAGTACAACAGTATTTGGTAAACGAAGTACAAGAGGTTTACCGTTTACAGGGTGTAAAAATTAATGACAAGCATTTTGAAGTTGTCGTTAGACAAATGATGCGTAAAGTACGTATTGAAGATTCAGGGGATACAACTTTCTTGGAGAATCAATTGGTTCATAAAGATGACTTTATCCGTGAGAATGATGAGATTTTTGGGATGAAGGTTGTTGAAGAACCTGGAGATTCTGAGAACCTTAAAGCAGGACAGATTATATCTGCTCGCGCGTTAAGAGATGAAAATTCAGTATTGCGAAGAACAGATAAAGCTCTTGTTAGTGCAAGAGATGCCGTAGCAGCTACAGCAACTCCAATCTTGCAAGGTATAACACGTGCTTCGTTGCAGACAAAATCATTTATCTCTGCAGCATCATTCCAAGAGACTACTAAAGTATTGAACGAGGCTGCTGTAAGCGGTAAAGTTGATACCTTGGAAGGCTTGAAGGAAAATGTTATTGTTGGACATAAAATTCCTGCCGGTACCGGTATGAGAGATTATGATAGTATCATTGTAGGCTCAAAAGAGGAATACGATGAAATCATGGCTCGAAAAGAGGAATTCAAATTCTAATAAACAAACCCTGGCGATATCGTCAGGGTTTTCTTTTTTAATATATAAAATACAATGGCTGAGAAAAATCAAAACCAAAAACAGATTAATATTGAATTGGATGAAAAAACCGCTGAAGGGATCTATTCCAATTTGGCAATCATCAACCATTCAGTATCTGAATTTGTTGTAGATTTTATTAGTATGATGCCTGGTGCCCCCAAGGCTAAGGTGAAAAGTAGGATTGTGTTAACACCTCAACATGCCAAAAAATTCTTGAAGGCATTAAATGATAATGTGACCAGGTTTGAAAAAGCACACGGTACCATTAAGGATTATGAACAGCCTTCAATTCCACTAAATTTCGGACCCACTGGGGAAGCATAAGAACAATAAAAAACCGACAATAGTCGGTTTTTTATTGCTACGTATTTTTCGGGCTAACTAAGCCACCCTTTTTGAATGCCCTTTTTGGCAAAGAAGATAAGGTAAATGCCAAAAACAATAACAACAATTGGCATAATCACTATGTTAGCACCCATAACCTCTAAGGCATTGCTCAGAAAAAAGGTGTGAATATTCAAGACGATGGATCCCAAAACAGATAAAATGAGTAAAGGTCTGGCCCATTTCTTACGAAGCAATAACGAGATTGACCCAATGGCACCAGCAAAAACAGCTATCGCAAAACCGGCAGTTGCCCAAGCAGGTCTACCTTCATAAAGTTCTCTTATTTCTTGGCTCATTTGTTCCAATTGTTCAATACTGGTATAGGCATCGGCCAAGTATGCGCTTACACCCATAAGATTCCACAGTAAAGCAATAACACTGACCACCCAGAACCAAACTGGTGGTTTATTTATAGAATCAGCTGTCATAAAAAAGTATTTATTGGTTATGTGCTTATAAAGTACAAAAAAAGACTGATCTATCCAGAATACATAAACTTGGATACCTAGTAAACATCTTCAGAATCTTTAAGTATTAGTCAAATTCTGAGGTAAAATGAAGCTTAACCGAAGGGTATTTTTGTTGCGTCATCTGTAATGAGAATTGCGAGTCAGCTAAAAAAACCAATTGTCCACGTTTATCAATAGCTAAAAACTTCTGCTTCACTCTTTTAAACTCTTTAAATTCATCGTTGGACGCATCGTCTGCTTCTACCCAACAAGCCTTGTGCACTGGAAAGTTTTCGTAGGTGCATTTGGCGCCATATTCATGCTCCAATCGATACTGAATGACTTCGTATTGAAGCGCACCAACAGTACCAATAACTTTACGACCATTCAATTCCAAAGTAAATAACTGGGCAACACCTTCATCCATAAGTTGATCAATGCCCTTGTACAGCTGTTTGGACTTCATAGGGTCAGCGTTGTTAATATACCTGAAATGCTCGGGAGAAAAGCTTGGAATACCTTTATAACTTAATTTTTCACCGCTGGTCAGCGTATCACCAATCTTAAAATTACCAGTGTCATGCAATCCCACAATGTCACCTGGATAAGAAATATCAACGATTTCTTTCTTTTCTGCGAAAAACGCATTTGGACTGGAAAACTTCAAATTTTTATTATGTCTCACATGCAGGTACGGCTTATTGCGCTCAAAAGTACCAGACACAATCTTTATGAATGCCAAACGATCTCGGTGTTTGGGATCCATATTGGCATGTATTTTAAATACAAAACCTGAAAAATCCTTTTCATTTGCCTCTACCAAACGTTCTTCTGCCATTTTAGGTCTTGGCGGAGGTGCAATTTCAACAAAACAGTCTAGTAGTTCTCGTACACCAAAGTTGTTCAATGCCGAACCAAAAAAGACAGGTTGTTGCTGTCCTTTTAAATAGGAGTCTTTATCAAATTCAGGATAAACCCCACTGACCAATTCTAAGTTGTCCCTAAGTTCATGTGCTGCCGAATCTCCAATAATGTCATCAAGTTCAGGATTTTCAATATCGGTAAAGGCAATAGTTTCTTCAATATTCTTCTTACTGTTCCCGCTAAAAAGATTGATGTTTTTTTCGTAGATATTATATATTCCCTTAAAGTCATACCCCATTCCAATAGGAAAACTTAGAGGGGTAACAGACAAGCCTAGTTTTTGTTCAACTTCATCTAAAAGGTCAAAGGCATCCTTACCTTCTCTATCCAATTTATTGATAAAGACAATCATGGGGATATTCCGCATTCTACAGACTTTGACCAATTTCTCAGTCTGTTCCTCAACACCTTTTGCAACATCGATAACTACAATAACACTATCCACCGCAGTTAAAGTTCTAAAAGTATCCTCGGCAAAATCTTTGTGCCCAGGAGTATCTAGAATATTGATTTTTTTATCATTATAAATAAAAGCCAAAACTGATGTAGCTACAGAAATCCCTCTCTGGCGTTCAATTTCCATAAAATCACTAGTAGCAGTTTTTTTGATTTTATTGTTCTTTACTGCTCCGGCTTCTTGAATAGCACCACCAAAAAGCAACAGTTTTTCTGTTAGAGTTGTTTTACCGGCATCAGGGTGAGAAATAATGCCAAAAGTTCTTCGTCTTGCTATCTCTTTATCAAAATCCATCAGCGAAAATTTCGGCAAAAATAACGTAAATATCCCTGTTATAATTAATTACAAGATTTATAAATAATTGTTAATACAATTGGCACAAAAAAAGCAGAAATGTTGCCTTTAAAAATAAAAAGTGAAGTACTTTTCGTGTACTTAAGTTTTTTGTTTTTTATTACGCTGTAATCTTTTTATGAAAACCTTACGTATTAATATAAGTGGTAAATTATGATGAGGAATAAGCCTTTTATCGATAAAAATAGGTGATAAGCTTTAAATGCATTAATTATGCGCTTGAGATTATTTGGTGCGTAGAGAACACAAATAACCATTTTTTTAAATAAGAAAAGCCCCATTTTCTTACACTTACGAGAACTACAAGCCATGGTGATTAGTTGACCAAAACTGTCATTTATGGAAAAAAATACTTTCTTAGATTTTAAGAAAAAGGTTTCATACAGTCTTTTTTTAATATCAGGATTTGCTGTTTATCTAACCGTTACCTCATTTGATAAAGCACCTGATGCTCTAACTATTTCAGAGCCAGTCATTTTTACTGACACTGATGGAGATGGTATTCCAGATAACAAGGATATCGATATTGATGGAGATGGAATAATTAATACCATTGAAGATCAGAATGTAGATGGGGATGATTGCTATTGGACTTATCCAACGGATACGGATGGTGACGGCATTCCGGATTATTTAGATGTGGACTCTGATGATGATGGAATCATTGACAACATTGAAGGACAGACTAGTTATGGGTATATCCCACCATCTGGAAAAGACAAAGACCGTAATGGATTGGATGATGTCTATGAAGAAACCCCTGGAAGTTGTGACGGATTAACACCTATAGATACAGATGGGGATAAGATTCCAGATTATTTGGATATTGATTCTGATGATGATGGAATCATTGACAATATTGAAGCACAAAGTACACAGGGTTATATTCCACCATCTGGCAAGGATAAGGACCATAACGGGCTTGATGATGCGTATGAAGAAACCCCTGGAAGCTGTGGTGGATTAATACCAATAGACACAGATTCTGACCATCACCCAGATTTTAGAGACATAGATAGTGACGATGATGGCATTATCGACAATGTGGAAGCACAAACAACAGATTATTTCCAAGCACCTTGCGGTGTCGATAGTGATGGTAACGGATTAGATGATCATTATGAGTCTCACCCTGGTGCCGGTGAGGGTATTACGCCTATTAATAGTGATCATGATTCACTTCCCAATTTTAGAGATATTGACAGTGACGATGATGGTTTACCTGACAATATAGAGGCGCAGCCTACTGTAGGTTATGTTCCTCCTACAGGAGAAGATAATGATAAAGATGGTCTTGACAATGCTTATGAAGGTAGTGGAGATGAAGGCCTTGATTCTGAGAACACTGATGGAGTGGACGAGCCTGATTACCTTGACGATGACAGTGACAACGATCTTGTAGCGGACAACAACGAGGGGAACGACTTCAACTTTGACGGCATCCCCGACCAGACATACACGGGCAACGATACGGACAATGATGGATTGGACGATGGCTACGAGGGCAGTGATGTCAATGATGGCTATGATGTGAACGATGAGATAGACGATCCTGCTAACGACCTTCCGGACACGGATGGCACTGAGGATGTCAACTATAGGGACTTTGATGATGACGGTGACGGGATCGACACCCCAGACGAGGACGTGGATGGAGATGGCGACCCAACGAACGACGATACGGACGATGACGGTACACCTGATTACCTAGACCCAGATATGAATCCAGATCCAGATACGGATGGCGACGGCGTACCTGACAGTGTCGACCTAGATGACGACAACGATGGTATCCTGGATACGACAGAAGACCCGAACCTTGACAATGACAACGATCCGTTGACGGATCCATTGGACAGTGATGGTGATGGACGTCCGGACCATTTGGACATAGACAGTGACGATGACGGTATCCCTGACAATGTTGAGGCGCAGCCGACCAATGACTATATAGCACCGAACGATGACGACGAGGCGACCTATGCTGCGAACGATGGAGTGAACTCTGCCTATATCGGCGGACTTACGCCAGAGAACACCGATGGTACTGACGAACCTGACTATCTGGACGATGACAGTGACAACGATCTTGTAGCGGACAACAACGAGGGGAACGACTTCAACTTTGACGGCATCCCCGACCAGACATACACGGGCAACGATACGGACAATGATGGATTGGACGATGGCTACGAGGGCAGTGATGTCAATGACGGCTATGATGTGAACGATGAGATAGACGATCCTGCTAACGACCTTCCCGATACGGACGGCACGGAGGATGTGAACTACCGTGACTTTGATGATGACGGTGACGGGATCGACACCCCAGACGAGGACGTGGATGGGGACGGGGACCCAACGAATGATGATACGGACGATGACGGCACACCTGATTACCTAGACCCAGATATGAATCCAGATCCAGATACGGATGGCGACGGCGTACCTGACAGTGTCGACCTAGATGACGACAACGATGGTATCCTGGATACGACAGAAGACCCGAACCTTGACAATGACAACGATCCGTTGACGGATTCATTGGACAGTGATGGTGATGGACGTCCGGACCATTTGGACATAGACAGTGACGATGATGGTATCCCTGACAATGTTGAGGCGCAGCCGACCAATGGCTATATAGCACCGAACGATGACGACGAGGCGACCTATGCTGCGAACGACGGAGTGAACTCTGCCTATATCGGCGGACTTACGCCAGAGAACACCGATGGTATTGACGAACCTGACTATCTGGACGATGACAGTGACAACGATCTTGTTGCGGACAACAACGAGGGGAACGACTTCAACTTTGACGGCATCCCTGACCAGACATACACTGGAACGGACACGGACAATGATGGATTGGACGATGGCTACGAGGGCAGTGATGTCAATGATGGCTATGATGTGAACGATGAGATAGATGACCCTGCGAACGATTTACCCGACACGGACGGCACGGAGGATGTGAACTACCGTGACTTTGATGATGACGGTGACGGGATCGATACCCCAGATGAGGACGTGGATGGAGATGGCGACCCAACGAACGACGATACCGATGAAGACGGCACCCCTGATTACCTAGATCCCAATGATGATGTGGACACTGATGATGATGGCGTACCTGACAGTGTCGACCTAGATGACGACAACGATGGTATCCTTGATACAACCGAAGATCCAGGGCTTAATAATGGGGAAGATCCATTGGACAGTGATGGTGATGGTCGCCCTGACCATTTGGACATAGACAGTGACGATGACGGTATCCCTGACAATGTAGAGGCGCAGCCCACCAACGGATATGTTCCGCCCAACGCTGACGACGAGGCGACCTATGCCGCGAACGACGGGGTGAACTCTGCTTACCTTGGCGGTCTTACCCCCGAGAACACGGATGGCGATGATGAAGTTCCGGATTACCTTGACAATGACAGTGACAACGATTTGGTGGCGGACAACAATGAGGGTAATGACTTCAACTTTGACGGCATCCCCGACCAGACATACACTGGAACGGACACGGACAATGATGGATTGGACGATGGCTACGAGGGCAGTGATGTCAATGATGGCTATGATGTGAACGATGAGATAGACGATCCTGCTAACGACCTTCCCGATACGGACGGCACGGAGGATGTGAACTACCGCGACTTTGATGATGACGGTGACGGGATCGACACCCCAGATGAGGACGTAGATGGGGATGGCGACCCAACGAACGATGATACGAATGATGACGGCACACCTGATTACCTAGATCCCAACATGTTAAATATTATCGATGCAGTGGATGATGTATATAATTCTGATACTTCTGGAGGGATTATTTTGGATAGTGATGTACTTTCCAATGACACCCTTGATGGAGAATCGGTTACCTTATCAGATGTGATTCTGACTTCCACGCCCACAGATGAACTGACCGTCAATGATGATGGAAGTGTGAGCGTAGAAGCTGGCACCCCTGAAGGAACTTACACCATTGAATACACGATTTGTGAGATTGCAGATGTGGACAACTGTGATACGGGCACTGTTACCGTTGAATTTGGTCCTGGCATGAATGTTATCGACGCTGTGGATGATGCATACAGTTCTAATAGTTCAGGAGGAGTTATTTTGGATAGTGACGTACTTTCCAACGACACCCTTGATGGAGAATCGGTTACCCTATCAGATGTGATTCTGACTTCCACGCCCACAGATGAACTGACCATCAATGATGATGGAAGTGTGAGCTTAGAACCTGGAACCCCTGAAGGAACTTACACCATTGAATACACGATTTGTGAGATTGCAGATGTGGACAACTGTGATACGGGCACTGTTACCGTTGAAGTTGGTCCTGGCATGAATGTGATTGACGCTGTGGATGATGCGTACAGCTCTAATAGTTCAGGAGGAGTTATTTTGGATAGTGATGTACTTTCCAACGACACCCTTAATGGTGAATCGGTCACCCTATCAAATGTGATTCTAACTTCCACCCCCACAGGTGAATTGATTATCAATGATGATGGAATTGTAAGTGTAATTCCTGGAACCCGTGAAGGAACTTACACTATTGAATATACTATTTGTGAGGCTGCTAATTTAGATAACTGCGATACTGCTACAGTTACAGTTACAGTGTCTTTAGAAAGTATTTTAGTTAACCAAATGTTGACTCCTAATGGAGATTTAAAAAATGATTTCCTTTTTATAAGAGGAGTTAGAAATATTAAAACAAGTACACTTAGAATTTTTAACAGATGGGGTGTCGCGGTATACGAAGGAAAAGACTACAACAATGTCAACAATGTCTTTGATGGGAGGTCTAGAGGGAGATCAACTTTGAGTGCGAACGATTATCTTCCGGCCGGAGTATATTTTTATATATTTGACTACGAAACGGATGAAGGAAGTTTTACAGACTCCGAATACATATACATAAGTAGGTAACATATTGAAACAGAATGATTAAAAAGCATTTTTTAATTCCGTTTTTATTTATTGGAATGATATTTCAGGGTCTTGTTGCCCAGCAAGACGCCCAATACACACAATATATGTTTAATACATTGAGTGTGAACCCTGCCTATGCAGGATCAAGAGGACAGTTGAGTTTTGCAGGATTGTATCGTTCCCAATGGGTTGGTTTGGATGGAGCACCTGAAACTTTTACACTAAACCTTCATTCACCTATTCGTAATAGTAGATTAGGTTATGGTGTTTCCATAGTAAATGATAATATTGGAGATGGTGTTGTACAAGAAACCTATTTGGACGCAGTACTTTCTTATACCATAG
Source organism: uncultured Allomuricauda sp. (assembly GCF_947499585.1). Classification (GTDB taxonomy): domain Bacteria; phylum Bacteroidota; class Bacteroidia; order Flavobacteriales; family Flavobacteriaceae; genus Flagellimonas. The sequence goes on from NZ_CANMOO010000006.1 coordinate 109,431, forward strand.
ATGTTTCCAGAGATGCAAAGCTTTCATTTGGGTTAAAAGCAGGTGGGAATATGCTCAACTTGGACTTTAATGGCCTACGGAATTTTGACCAAGAAGTAGTGAACCAAGATAATATTGATAACCAGTTTTCACCAAATTTTGGGCTGGGAATATATTACCATACAGATAAATTCTATATGGGAGTTTCTGCTCCAAGTATTTTAGAAACAGAGTATTTTGATAGTGGTTCAAACGACCCAGAGTCAGTAAATTTTCTAGCCACAGAACGAATAAATTTCTATCTAATAACAGGTTATGTTTTTGATTTGAATGCAGACCTCAAATTTAAGCCAGCCTTGTTGACAAAGGCTGTTGGTGGGGCGCCATTGCAGGTTGATATTTCTGCAAATTTTCTTTTTGCAGATAAATTCAGTTTTGGCGCAGCATATAGGTTAGATGCAGCGGTAAGTGCCCTGGCAGGATTTCAGATAACAGATCAAATTATGCTTGGTCTGGCATATGATAGGGAAACAACGGAATTAGGAGGAGCCCAGTTTAATGATGGTTCTTTTGAAGTCTTTTTAAGACTAGAGTTGCTAAAAGCATTTCAAAAAACAGTATCACCTAGATTCTTTTAATACAGTTTAAAATGCTAAAAAGAATACTTATACTCATAATTGTTTTTTCAGGATATGTAACCAATACCTTGGCGCAAGAGAAGCTGAATGAGAAACAACAGGCAAAAGTAAAGGCAAAAGCAGATGAGCAATATGATGAATATTCTTTTAGCCCAGCAATAGATATCTACAAAAAAGTACTGGATAAAGGTTATGTGTCTTCAGATTTGTTGAAGCGTCTGGGTAATTCCTATTACTTTAATGCTAAGTATGAAGAAGCAGCCAATGTCTACAAAAAATTAGTAGAAGCATTTCCTGATGGAACTGAGCCCGATTACATCTTTAGATATGCCCAAAGTTTAAAGACTTTGGGAGATTATGAAGGATCTGCCAAAGTGATGGCCAAGTTTAAAGAAATGACTTCTGTTAGTGATGATAATGATTTTTATGACGAGGATTATCTTGCCAAAATAGAAGAAAATTCAGGAAGGTATGATATTAAGCCTTTTGACTATAATAGTAAGTACTCGGACTTTGCAGCATCCTTTTATGAGCAGGGCCTTATTTTTTCATCCGATAGAGATACAGGAAATTTAGCACGTTACAGACATACCTGGAATTCGAAAGATTTTCTTGACTTATATAAAGTAAATGCAGACAGTATTTCTAACAATATTGTGGTTAAATTGGAAGGTGATGTAAACACAAGGCTTCATGAGTCTACTTCTGCAGTTACCAAAGATGGATATACCATGTACTTTACAAGAAACAATTTCTTGGATGGTAAAAAGTATAAAGATCAAAACGGAGTAATCCGATTAAAGATTTACCAAGCTGAGTTGGTAGATGGAGAGTGGACTAACGTATTGGAACTTCCATTTAATAACGATTCCTATTCAGTGGCGCATCCTGTATTGAGTCCAGATGAGAAGAGGTTGTACTTTGTTTCCGATATGCCGGGAACTGTTGGGGAATCAGATATTTTTATGACGGAAATTATTGGTGATGGTACTTATGGGCCAATTATTAACTTAGGAAAGAACATAAACACAAGTTCACGGGAAACGTTCCCTTTTATAACTCAAGATGGAGTACTTTATTTTTCTTCTGATGGACATCAAGGTCTTGGGGGATTAGATGTTTTTGCTACAAAAATTGCTTTCGGGAATTTTGAAGAACCAGTTGTTAATGTAGGGAAACCGGTTAATAGTAACTATGATGATTTTGCATTTATCCTAAAAAACGAGTCTAAAGAAGGCTATTTTTCTTCCAATAGAACGGGCGGTTTAGGAGAAGATGATATATATCAATTTGAAGAAACAGAACCTTTGGTTCTTGATTGTTTGCAGGATGTCACCGGTACGGTGCGAGATAGAATATCCAATGAAATCTTAGTTGGAGCCACGGTTAAAATTATTGATGAAGAAAACAATGAAGTATCTTCCACTATTACCGATTCTAAGGGCAACTACGTATTAGGACTTGATTGTGCAAAAGGAAACTTTGTTAGGGCTTCTAGAGATGGCTACGTACCTGCAGAAGAATACCTGAACAAGTCCTATGGTAAACCTAGGATCGTAGACTTTTATTTAGAACGAGATGTGGTAACAGGAGGCTTTGGTGATGATTTGGCCAAATTACTTCAATTAAGTACCATTTATTTTGATTTAAATAAGTTCAATATTCGTTCAGATGCCGAGATTGAAATTCAAAAAGTAATCGTGGCAATGGAGAAATATCCAAGTTTAAAGATAAAAGTAAACTCCCATACAGATAGTAGAGGTAACGATGCATATAACCTCTGGTTATCACAAAAAAGAGCTGAATCTACAGTATCGTATATGATTTCTAAAGGAATTTCACCAAATCGACTTCAAGGAGAAGGTTATGGAGAAACTAGATTGGTAAATGACTGCGCAAATGGGACTCCTTGTTCCAAAGAAAAACATCAGCTAAATAGACGATCCGAGTTTATCATTTTTGAATAATTTTCTCCCCATTTACTTCAAGAATTTACCTAGTAAAATAGCAGAAAAATTGGGTTTCTACCCTCTGTCAGATTTCTGTTTTAAAGCCCTTATCGATAAAATACCCGAATTTTAACATTTTTTGGGGATTAATGAAAAGGCATACACCATTATTTGCTGTCTTCACTAGCGTAATGGAGGTCTAGACAACATTTTTTGGGCACCCAAGGGCTTGCAATCTATTTTTATTGAGATTTTGATGATGCGGAAATGATACGTCAATTTCCAAATTAGTGTTTGTACATGAAAAACCTCAATAATAAAAGTTTAATCCTATTTATTCTTTTTCTAGGAACCTTTGCCGTTTCTGGCCAGACTACAATTTGGTCAGAAGATTTTGAAAGTTATGCCAACGGTACTCAAACAGGGGCCGGAACAGGCACTAGTACGGCCACGTGGTCCACTAATGATGGAGATGTGGATGTCCGCACATCCGGGGGATCTCAAGTTTTACGAGGTCAGAATACAGATAATACTACGGCATACTGGACTACAAACCCAATAATAATTACTGGTTATACCAATGTATCTTTCAGTCTCGATGCTAATTCTGGAGGAGGATTAGACTTCGGAATAGATGTTTTTAGAATTCAATATCGAATTGACGGAGGAACCTACATAGAAATTGAAAATGCCTCTGGAGATACTTCGCCATCTGATCCAATACAATCTTCATACAGTGTAACTGGTTTGTCGGGAGGGACGATAGACTTCAGGATTACCATGTACAATACTGGTGGCAGCGAGTTTTTTGAAATTGACAATTTCTTGGTACAAGGAACCGCATCGAGCTGTAGCTCAATTTCCTCTTCACCAGGATCAACAATTTTTGACCTTACAACCTTGAATTCAAATGTGAGTGGTTTGGCATCAGGAACAATTACCGATGTCAATGTTACCATAAACATTACCCATACTTGGGATTCAGATTTAGATATAAGCCTTAGAAGTCCTGCAGGTACAACCGTGAATTTATCTGATGATAATGGAGGTAGTGGAGATAATTATACAAACACGGTTTTTGATGATGCCGCAGGAACCGCAATAACCGCTGGAACAGCACCGTTTACAGGTACTTTTAGCCCTGAAGGAAGCCTTTCCGCTTTTAATGGGGAAGACCCAAGTGGAACCTGGACTTTAATAATATTTGATGATTTTAATGGAGATACAGGGACGTTAAACAGCTTTTCAATTGAGGTTTGTACGGCAGCTGCTCCAACAGATTTGGCAGTCTCAAAAACTGTTGATAATAGCACACCTTCAGAAGGATCCAATGTTGTTTACACCTTGAGTGTTGTAAATAATGGACCAACAAACGCAACCAATGTAAGTCTAACAGATATTTTACCAGCTGGAGTATCGTATGTAAGCGATGATGGTTCGTATAATTCTGGGACTGGAGTATGGACTATTGGTACTTTGAATAACGGAAATACAGCCACTTTAAATATTACCGCTAGTGTGGACGGAGGTACAAGTGGTTCAACTATTACAAATACAATTACTTCGGTAACAGCAGATCAAACAGATAGTAATGCAACCACAGATGATTTAAGTGAATCAATTGTTCCAACAACAGATCAACCGCCGGTTTTAACAGTAACCGGTGATCAGGCGTATTGCCCAGGGACTTCACTTCCCATAGCAGAAACATTTAGTTTAACTGATCCGGACGATACAACTACAGATGCCATTTATATCCAAATATCTTCAGGATATATAAATGGAGAAGATTTATTGACACTTACTGGAACACATCCAAATATCACGGCCACATGGGATGCTACCGAAGGTGAACTCACCTTACAAGGACCCACTACTTTTGCGGAATTTGAAGCAGCTGTTTTAGCTGTTGAATATTCTAGCAGTGCAGTAAATCCAACAGGAACTAGACAATTTTCAATTACTCCGGGTAGTGCAAACTTTTTACCCCCCACAAGTCACTATTATGAATTTATTTCCAGTCCTAACATCACATGGACAGCGGCAAGAGATGCTGCTGCTTTAAGAACATATTTTGGTTTACAAGGGTATTTAGCGACCCTAACTTCCCAAGCGGAAGCAGATTTTTCAGGTTCACAAGCTTTAGGTGTAGGCTGGATTGGTGGTAGTGACGCTGCGACTGAAGGAGATTGGAGATGGGTTACGGGTCCAGAAGGCCTTGCCAATGCAGGTGCAGGAACTCCTTTTTGGTCTGGAACTGCAGGAGGTACAACTACTGCACCGGATTTTTTTGCTTTTTGGAATTCTGGAGAACCTAACCAATCAGGAAACGAGGACTATGCCCACATTACAGACAATTCGGTAACTTCATCTCCCGGATCTTGGAATGATTTACCAAATACAACTTCTACCTCTGGACCATATCAAGCACAGGGGTATGTAGTTGAATATGGAGGTACTGCCGGTGACCCTGTTTTAAGCATTACAGGAGTTACAACAATAACAGTGGACAATGAAGACCCGACTGCTAGCGACCCTTCGGGGATCACGGTGGAATGTATCGGTGACGTACCAGCGGCGGACATCACGGTCGTTACCGATGAGGCCGATAATTGTGGCACACCGACAGTTGCTTTTGTAAGCGACAGCGGGCTTGTGGGCAGCAACCCAGGCGTTATAACAAGGACCTACAGTGTTACAGATGGTGAAGGCAACAGCATCAACGTCACGCAAGACATCACGGTCAACGATACGACCGATCCCACGGCGAGCGACCCTTCGGGGAT
>NZ_CANMOO010000007.1:2500-5379 GCF_947499585.1 uncultured Allomuricauda sp.
AGGGCTCCGACCGCTTGTAGGCGTATGGTTTCAGGATCTCTTTCACTCCGTTATTCACGGTTCTTTTCACCTTTCCCTCACGGTACTGGTTCACTATCGGTCTCTCAGGAGTATTTAGTCTTGGCGGATGGTCCCGCCGGATTCATACAGGGTTTCACGTGCCCCGCACTACTCAGGATACCACTATTGGTAACGCGCTTTACTTGTACCGGGCTGTCACCGTCTACGGCCCCTCTTTCCAAAGGGTTCTAATTCATTGCGCACCAAATGTCGTGGTCCTACAACCCCATTGTTGCCGAAACAACAATGGTTTGGACTAATCCGATTTCGCTCGCCACTACTATCGGAATCACTTTTGTTTTCTCTTCCTCCGCCTACTTAGATGTTTCAGTTCAGCGGGTTTGCCCACCTTGCGGTGTGACTGGCCTTCAACCAGCCGGGTTGCCCCATTCGGATATCCACGGATCAACACTCGTGTGCAGTTCCCCGTGGCTTTTCGCAGCTTATCACGTCCTTCTTCGCCTCTGAGAGCCCAGGCATCCCCCATACGCCCTTCTTTTGCTTGTCGCACTCGTACCTAAGTACAAATGCCCTCGTAATCCTTTATTATATTCTATTCTACTTCGTGTTTCTTTTTTGACTTCGCCATGATGGTGTAAACCATCACGCTCCGTCCCAATATGTCAATGAACTTGTGGCGGGCCGCCACTGGCAAAAAAAAATATGCCGTGGACAGCTTTTACGCCGTTGTGGAGAATACCGGAGTCGAACCGGTGACCTCCTGCGTGCAAGGCAGGCGCTCTAGCCAGCTGAGCTAATTCCCCTGTTTTTCAGTAGCCGGCTATCAGTTAACAGTTATCAGTTAATTGATGACCTATACGTCAACTTGGGATACCCAACTTCTAAAATTTCCTTCAATATTTAATGAACGTTTGAAAGTCCCGTTCCCAAAACCCCCATGCACAAGCCATTGGCTTGATCTGTAGTCTCAGGCAGACTCGAACTGCCGACCTCTACATTATCAGTGTAGCGCTCTAACCAGCTGAGCTATGAGACTGTAGCCAGTATTTTAAAAACATATTATAAGACAGCATAAAAGAAAAAAGGACCACCTCGATGACGGACCCGGATAATGTCCGGTCGTCTTTTCTCTAGAAAGGAGGTGTTCCAGCCGCACCTTCCGGTACGGCTACCTTGTTACGACTTAGCCCTAGTTACCGATTTTGCCCTAGGCCGCTCCTTGCGGTGACGGACTTCAGGCACTCCCGGCTTCCATGGCTTGACGGGCGGTGTGTACAAGGCCCGGGAACGTATTCACCGGATCATGGCTGATATCCGATTACTAGCGATTCCAGCTTCACGGGGTCGAGTTGCAGACCCCGATCCGAACTGTGACCGGTTTTATAGATCCGCGCCCCCTTACGGGGTGGCTTCCCTCTGTACCGGCCATTGTAGCACGTGTGTGGCCCAGGACGTAAGGGCCGTGATGATTTGACGTCGTCCCCACCTTCCTCACGGTTTGCACCGGCAGTCCCGTTAGAGTCCCCATCTTTACATGCTGGCAACTAACGGTAGGGGTTGCGCTCGTTATAGGACTTAACCTGACACCTCACGGCACGAGCTGACGACAACCATGCAGCACCTTGTAATATGTCCGAAGAAAAAACTATCTCTAGTCCTGTCATACTACATTTAAGCCCTGGTAAGGTTCCTCGCGTATCATCGAATTAAACCACATGCTCCACCGCTTGTGCGGGCCCCCGTCAATTCCTTTGAGTTTCATTCTTGCGAACGTACTCCCCAGGTGGGATACTTATCACTTTCGCTTGGCCGCCGAGACCGAAGTCCCGACAGCTAGTATCCATCGTTTACGGCGTGGACTACCGGGGTATCTAATCCCGTTCGCTACCCACGCTTTCGTCCATCAGCGTCAGTACGTTGTTAGTGACCTGCCTTCGCAATCGGTGTTCTATGTGATATCTATGCATTTCACCGCTACACCACATGTTCCGGCCACTTCACAACGACTCAAGACCACCAGTATCAAAGGCAATTCTACAGTTGAGCTGCAGACTTTCACCCCTGACTTAATGGCCCGCCTACGGACCCTTTAAACCCAATGATTCCGGATAACGCTCGGACCCTCCGTATTACCGCGGCTGCTGGCACGGAGTTAGCCGGTCCTTATTCTTACGGTACCGTCAGACACCTACACGTAGGTGCGTTTCTTCCCGTATAAAAGCAGTTTACAACCCATAGGGCAGTCATCCTGCACGCGGCATGGCTGGATCAGTCTCCCGACCATTGTCCAATATTCCTCACTGCTGCCTCCCGTAGGAGTCTGGTCCGTGTCTCAGTACCAGTGTGGGGGATCCCCCTCTCAGGGCCCCTAACCATCGCTGCCTTGGTAAGCCGTTACCTCACCAACTAACTAATGGTACGCATGGCCATCCCTGTCCGATAAATCTTTAATCGCAAAAACATGTGTCTTCGCGATACCATGGGGCATTAATCCAAATTTCTCTGGGCTATTCCCCTGACAGGGGCAGGTTCCATACGCGTTCCGCACCCGTGCGCCGGTCGTCGGCGGAAGCAAGCTTCCCCGTTACCCCTCGACTTGCATGTGTTAGGCCTGCCGCTAGCGTTCATCCTGAGCCAGGATCAAACTCTTCATTGTCTATCGTTAAATATCTATTCAACTCCCAAACAACAACCAAGTCCTTGACATCAAAATGGTTCTTTGTTATTCTCTTTTACGCTGTCTATACAATATGTTAATGAACTTCTCTAAATCAAAAAGAAAAAAAATAAACCCTAAAAAAGGCCCATATTCCCCTCTTTTTCAACCCAGCCTTATCAGCTAAGCGGGTGCAAATATA
>NZ_CANMOO010000008.1 GCF_947499585.1 uncultured Allomuricauda sp.
CCATCGGGTCCTTGGTTTCCATCGGGTCCTTGTGGTCCTTGGTTCCCGTCAGGTCCTTGGTTCCCATCGGGTCCTTGTGGTCCTTGGTTTCCGTCTGGTCCTTGTGGTCCTTGGTTTCCGTCTGGTCCTTGTGGTCCTTGGTTTCCGTCTGGTCCTTGTGGTCCTTGGTTCCCATCGGGTCCTTGGTTTCCGTCAGGTCCCTGGTTTCCATCGGGTCCTTGGTTTCCATCGGGTCCTTGGTTCCCATCGGGTCCTTGGTTCCCATCGGGTCCTTGGTTCCCATCGGGTCCTTGATTTCCATCGGGTCCTTGTGGTCCTTGGTTTCCGTCAGGTCCTTGGTTTCCATCGGGTCCTTGGTTCCCGTCAGGTCCTTGGTTTCCATCGGGTCCTTGGTTTCCGTCAGGTCCTTGGTTCCCATCGGGTCCTTGATTTCCATCGGGTCCTTGTGGTCCTTGGTTCCCGTCAGGTCCTTGGTTCCCATCGGGTCCTTGATTTCCGTCAGGTCCTTGTGGTCCTTGGTTCCCGTCTGGTCCCTGGTTTCCGTCAGGTCCTTGGTTTCCGTCAGGTCCCTGGTTCCCGTCAGGTCCTTGTGGTCCTTGGTTTCCGTCAGGTCCCTGGTTCCCATCGGGTCCTTGTGGTCCTTGATTTCCGTCAGGTCCTTGTGGTCCTTGGTTCCCATCGGGTCCTTGTGGTCCTTGGTTTCCATCGGGTCCTTGGTTCCCGTCTGGTCCTTGGTTTCCGTCTGGTCCTTGGTTTCCGTCAGGTCCTTGTGGTCCTTGGTTCCCATCGGGTCCTTGATTTCCATCGGGTCCTTGTGGTCCTTGGTTCCCATCGGGTCCTTGTGGTCCTTGATTTCCGTCAGGTCCTTGGTTCCCATCGGGTCCTTGTGGTCCTTGGTTTCCGTCAGGTCCTTGTGGTCCTTGGTTCCCATCGGGTCCTTGGTTTCCATCGGGTCCTTGGTTTCCGTCAGGTCCTTGTGGTCCTTGATTTCCGTCTGGTCCTTGGTTTCCATCGGGTCCTTGGTTCCCGTCAGGTCCTTGATTTCCGTCTGGTCCTTGGTTCCCGTCTGGTCCTTGTGGTCCTTGGTTCCCATCGGGTCCTTGTGGTCCTTGGTTTCCGTCAGGTCCTTGTGGTCCTTGATTTCCGTCTGGTCCTTGGTTTCCATCGGGTCCTTGGTTCCCGTCAGGTCCTTGATTTCCATCGGGTCCTTGTGGTCCTTGGTTCCCATCGGGTCCTTGTGGTCCTTGATTTCCGTCTGGTCCTTGTGGTCCTTGGTTCCCGTCTGGTCCCTGGTTTCCGTCAGGTCCTTGTGGTCCTTGGTTCCCGTCTGGTCCTTGGTTTCCGTCAGGTCCTTGTGGTCCTTGGTTCCCGTCTGGTCCTTGGTTTCCGTCAGGTCCTTGGTTTCCATCGGGTCCTTGTGGTCCTTGGTTTCCGTCTGGTCCTTGTGGTCCTTGGTTCCCATCGGGTCCTTGATTTCCATCGGGTCCTTGATTTCCATCGGGTCCTTGTGGTCCTTGGTTCCCATCGGGTCCTTGGTTCCCGTCAGGTCCTTGTGGTCCTTGGTTCCCATCGGGTCCTTGTGGTCCTTGGTTTCCATCGGGTCCTTGGTTTCCATCGGGTCCTTGGTTCCCATCGGGTCCTTGTGGTCCTTGGTTTCCGTCAGGTCCTTGTGGTCCTTGGTTCCCGTCAGGTCCTTGGTTTCCATTGGGTCCTTGGTTTCCGTCAGGTCCTTGTGGTCCTTGGTTCCCATCGGGTCCTTGGTTCCCATCGGGTCCTTGTGGTCCTTGGTTCCCGTCAGGTCCTTGGTTCCCATCGGGTCCTTGTGGTCCTACGGTTCCTGTTAAATCTGGTGATGTGAAAATTACTAAGCCGTCATCAAGAATAGAAAAAGTTCCATCATTATTATCGACAAATGTGAGATTTGTTGTATTGGAAGAACTACAAAGATTAACCCATTGTACTCCATTGTAAAGGTGCACGCATAATGTTTCAATATTATAAATTAAAGCACCATGCAATGGGTCAATACTTTGCATTTGTGCGGATGTCAATCTGGTTAGGACTAAAGCCTTGTTGTTGCTTTCCAATTCTATAATTGACGAAGGGTCAATTACGTTTGGATTGGTTCCAACTTTAACCTGAGAAAAAACAAAAACAGAAAATAATAGGGCAAAAAAGGGTAAAATTCTTCTCAATCTCATCGCTACACATTTGATAACTGGCTAAAAATAAGAGCATACCCTAGGAATTACCAGTAAATGTTGTGTAGTTAGATAGGAATGTTGTAAAATGAAATATAGCGTGTCAAAAGGCTAATTTATAATGATTTAAACCGATATATTTGAAGTATTATTCTTACGCTTTATCGGTCCAGAAAAAGAAATCCTTGATATTCCAATTCTAAATCATCCAAGGTGGCGAGATAATAATAGACGCCTTCGGGAAGGCCAATATCCTGACTTAGCAAAAGACTTCCTGTATTTGAAATTCCTGTGAATTCATCAACATAATTGATTTTTTCAAAAACCTTTTGGCCAAAGCGATTAAATAATCTTAAGCTATTATTTGGAGATTCGGACATACCTTCAATTACCAAAAAGTCATTGGTGCCATCACCATTTGGACTCAAAAAATAATTACCCAATGTGGGATTGTCTACCGCGAACGTTGCTGTTGGTAATGGGGTAGTGCCAAACGTAATGGCTTCGTAATCACTGGGTACAAAGGGTTGAGAGGTAACAAACCCCTGAGAAATATCGCCGCTTAAAGCTGAATTACCAATAACGACCCATTGGTTCGCTTGTTTGCTCCAACCAACTACAATAATTGCATCTGCCGTAGTGTTTGGAATTAGACTTAAAGCGCTTCGTTCGTTCCAACTAATGGTTACTGTCGCTGTTTCATCACTCTGTATGATCCAAAATTCTCGATTGGTCACTGTACCAATATCCCTTACTTTTTCTTCTATATCATAACTTTCTAAAATAGAAGATGGATTAGAAGGGTTTTCAAAAAAATAAGCACATATGGCTAGAGTTGTTTCATTTTGAGATTCTAAAAGTAAAGGCCTCAATTGGAATTGGTCACCTACTGGAAAAGAGAAAACACTTCGGTTTGTTATTGCAGCAAAACCGGTTACTTTGGAGGTGTCATTTTCACCTGTGAAAAATCCATTGCTTGAAAAATTAAGATAGGTTGTTTGATCATTAAGCGGGGAAAGAACATCGCCATCTACAAAATTTACATTGTTAAGGACATTGACCGAATTCTGCAAAAAAACATTGTTGGGAGCCATTACCTCAATATCATTAAAGATAGGAGATATGCTCCCCGAAACTTGAATGACATTATCTCCATAAAACCCTGCCAATCCTTGATTTTGATCAAAGGTCACCTCATTGATCAAGTTGGTGTGAAAACCTAGATTCCCGTTTGGATGTATACGAATGTTCCCACTGTTATATAGAGCTGTTTGCGCTTGACCAAAGGCAACGAATAAAAAAAATGATATGTAAAGGAGGTTTTTCATTAGTTATCCTCATTCTTTTTTAAAAGCATGTTCTTAATGAGTTGTATATCAGTTTTTAGAGAATTAAGTTCCTCTGTCAGTTTTTCGTTGTCAGATTTTAGTTTCTCAATCTTCTTTTCCTGCTCTATAGTATGCAGAAATAATTCCTCTATTTTTTCGAGATGATTTAGCGAGGATTCTGTCAAACGGTACTCTCTTGACTCTTTTATTTCATATGCTGACTTTATTCCAGGTAAGTGATTGTGTTGTTTGATAAATGATTCAACCGCCTTTAGGCTTTTAAATTCATAATCCTTGTTAAGATTGGAAAACCCATTATAGTACTTTTCAAATACAAAGTCAGGAGCATTTATGATAACTCCAGTATCAATAAAATCTCCGTTTGTAAGTACATCTTGCAGACCAAAATCTGGATTTATTTTGGTTCCCAGAATACCAGCAGCACCATTTATATCATCATTGGTGATTGCTCCATCAAATATTTTTGCTGAAGTTACAGCATTGTTTGCAATTACTGTTGCACTAGATGGCCCTGTTACATCTCCAGCTAAATTGTCCACAGAAAAAGCTGTCCCCGTTAGAGTGAGCCCAGTTCCGGCGGTGTAAGTTGTGTCGTTGTCGGTATCGT
>NZ_CANMOO010000009.1 GCF_947499585.1 uncultured Allomuricauda sp.
CTACAGTTGTCAGCCTCGTCGGTCACTACAGTGATGTCCGCCGCTGGTACGTCACCGATACATTCCACCGTGATCCCACCTGGGTCGCTAGCAGTCGGGTCCGTCGTATCGTTCACCGTGATGTCTTGCGTGACGTTGATGCTGTTGCCCGCCTCGTCCGTGACGCTATAGGTCCGTGTGATAATTCCAGGGTTGCTGCCAACAAGCCCGCTGTCCCCTACAAAGGCCACTGTCGCAGTGCCACAGTTGTCCGCCTCGTCCGTGACCACGGTGATGTCCGCCGCGGGCACGTCACCGATGCATTCCACCGTGATCCCACCTGGGTCGCTCGCCGTGGGATCGGTCGTATCGTTGACCGTGATCGCCTGGGTAACATTGATCGTGTTCCCGGCCGCGTCCGTTACGCTGTAGGTCCTTGTGATGATCCCAGGGTTGCTGCCAACAAGGGCGCTGTCCCCTACAAAGGCCACCGTCGCAGTGCCACAGTTGTCCGCCTCGTCCGTGACCACCGTGGTGTCCGCCGCGGGCACGTCACCGATGCATTCCACCGTGATCCCCGAAGGGTCGCTCGCCGTGGGATCCTCGTTGTCCTCTATTGTCACATCAAAACTACAGGTAGCCGTAAGCCCTGATGAATCGGTCACTTCAAAAGTATT
>NZ_CANMOO010000010.1 GCF_947499585.1 uncultured Allomuricauda sp.
TCCTCGTTGTCCTCTATTGTCACATCAAAACTACAGGTAGCCGTAAGCCCTGATGAATCGGTCACTTCAAAAGTATTCGTTGTGGTCCCTATTGGGAATATTGAACCGGAAGCTAGTCCTGCTATCTGAACCGTAACTGCTCCTAGGCTGTTATCGGTACCTACCGGTGCAGTATATGTAACTACTGCTTCACATACTCCTGCATCCGTATCTTGGACTATATCCGAAGGACAATTGATTACAGGAGCTTCACTATCCACTACTGTAACATCAAAACTACATGTAAACGTATTGCCTGCACCGTCTGTTACCTCAAAAGTATTCGTTGTGGTCCCTGTTGGGAATGCTGCTCCTGAAGCTAGTCCCGCTATCTGTACCGTAGTAGCTGTTCCACAATTATCAATACCTACTGGTGCCGTATACGTAACTACTGCCGTGGATAATCCTGAATCTACATTCTGGGTAATATCTGATGGACAAACAATTGTTGGGTCCGTCGTATCGTTCACCGTGATCGCCTGGGTAACATTGATCGTGTTCCCGGCCGCGTCCGTTACGCTATAGGTCCTTGTGATAATTCCAGG
>NZ_CANMOO010000011.1 GCF_947499585.1 uncultured Allomuricauda sp.
GGTCCTTGATTTCCGTCTGGTCCTTGGTTTCCGTCAGGTCCTTGTGGTCCTTGGTTCCCGTCAGGTCCTTGGTTTCCATCAGGTCCTTGGTTTCCATCGGGTCCTTGGTTTCCGTCAGGTCCTTGATTTCCATCGGGTCCTTGTGGTCCTTGGTTTCCGTCAGGTCCTTGTGGTCCTTGGTTTCCATCGGGTCCTTGTGGTCCTTGGTTTCCGTCAGGTCCTTGGTTTCCGTCAGGTCC
>NZ_CANMOO010000012.1 GCF_947499585.1 uncultured Allomuricauda sp.
GACGAGGCGGGCAACAGCATCAACGTCACGCAAGACATCACGGTCAACGATACGACCGATCCCACGGCTAGCGACCCTTCGGGGATCACGGTGGAATGTATCGGTGACGTACCAGCGGCGGACATCACTGTAGTGACCGACGAGGCTGACAACTGTAGCCTGGCGGCGAACATCACGGTCGCCTTTGTAAGCGACAGCGGGCTTGTGGGCAGCAACCC
>NZ_CANMOO010000013.1 GCF_947499585.1 uncultured Allomuricauda sp.
GGGAACCAAGGACCACAAGGACCTGACGGAAACCAAGGACCAGACGGAAATCAAGGACCTGACGGAAACCAAGGACCAGACGGAAATCAAGGACCACAAGGACCTGACGGAAATCAAGGACCTGACGGAAACCAAGGACCTGACGGAAACCAAGGACCTGACGGAAACCAAGGACCACAAGGACCCGATGGAAACCAAGGACCACAAGGACC
>NZ_CANMOO010000014.1 GCF_947499585.1 uncultured Allomuricauda sp.
ACGGACGCGGCCGGGAACACGATCAATGTTACCCAGGCGATCACGGTGAACGATACGGTGGACCCGACTGCTAGCGACCCAGGTGGGATCACGGTGGAATGCATCGGTGACGTGCCAGCGGCGGACACCACGGTGGTCACGGACGAGGCTGACAACTGTAGCCTGGCGGCGAACATCACGGTCGCCTTTGTAAGCGACAGCGGGC